>NZ_JAQTXI010000041.1 GCF_028688855.1 Neomegalonema sp.
CGGCATAGATCCTCTCCGGCGTGCGGCCGTCTGAGCTGCGCGCAGCCGCGACCACCCGTCCATTGGGGCCGAGCGCGCCGGCCGGGACGTCGAGAATCTCGCCCGGCGCAGGGGCCGAGAGCTTGCCCGCCAGCTCCGCCCCCAGCGCCGCATCCCCCGCGGCGCGCGCCGAGGCCTCCGACGACAGGGCCGCCGCCCTGGCGAGGGCCTCGGCTGCGACCGGATCGGCATAGGCGACCCAGGCCGCCCCGTCCCACCGCCAGTAGAGCCCGTCGTCAGTCCGCCCCAATCGTCCGCGCGGCTCCGTCCTCATCGCGTCGAGCGCCGCCTTTGTCGGCGCCTCGACGGGCGAAAGCAGCGAGGACAGCGCGAAGCGCGCCAGGCCCGCCAGCGTCGGGCGTCCGTCGGGCAAGGTTTCGGCTTCCGCGCCGCTCGTGAAGAGATTCAGCGTCGCCGCGCCTCTGAGCCAGTCTTGGTAGCTCCGCGGCATGGCGCAATTCGCGCAGCCGCTCGCGCTGGCGGAGGCGCATCCGCAATCTGTCGTCATGTCGATTTCCTCAGAAAGTGAACGTCGCGCTGCAGGGAGCGCCGGGGCCGAATACCGCCGAGATTTGCCGGACGATCACAGTCAGCGTCGCCGGAGCGGGCGCGCCGTCCGCCATGCGGTCGGCGGCGGGATAGGCGTAAGCTGGCGTCGAGACGGTCGCCGTGCGCAGCAGCGCCGCGCCAGAGCGGATCTCGACGCGGTAGGCCTCGCGCTCTTCATTCAGCGGCAGATCCGGCCCAAAGGCCGTGTCCGGCTCCCCCCGCGAGCGTCGCGCCCAGGTGAGCACGAGGTCGGTCCCGTCCAGCGCCCCCGCCAGAGCGACGGGTGCATAGGGCCGCAACCCCACGCCCGCGAAGCTGCGGGTCTCGCTCTGGTAGCTCCCATGATCGCGCGGACGGTTCGCCGGCCCCCAGAGCCAGCTTTGCGGCTGGCCCCGCAGCGTCGGCGGCAGGTCCGGCTGGATCAGAGCGCCGTTCAGCCGCGCGAACCTCGCGCCGACCGCCGCCGCGCCCGAAATCAGATGCTCGGTCCCGCGCATCCCGCGGCGCAAATGCGAGAGCCGCCAGAGCCCAGAAGAAACCAGCTCCGCCGCCCGCCACTGAAGCACCTCCCATCCCTCGGGCCATTCGATCGCCCCGGCGTTGGCTCCGGCTTCGGCGGCGGCCTCCGTCGCGCTGGAGAGCAGGCCTCCAGGACGGAGCCGGACGAGCAGCTCCGCGCCCGGATCCCAGACCCAAGGCGCGGCGGGGGGAGCCAGAGACGCCTCCAGCTCGCCCATGGTCGCCCGCGAAGGAACGATGGCCGCCAGAGCCTGAGGCCCTCCCGCCACGCTCCGAAAGAGCAGCGCGCCATTCCAGGGATCCGCCCAGGCTGCGACATGCGGGGCGAAGGCGTTCTCGTCCCCCCGCAGCAAGGGCAGGTCGAGAAACACAAGCTCGACCGGGCCGTAACCCTGCACGGCGTCCACGATCTCCTGAGAGCCGCCCGCGATCCGCGCCCGTGGCGGCGTCATGGCCGTGATCACGCCCTCGAAGGGGCCGCGCCCCTCCCAAGCCAGATTGGTCAGCCGGAGATGATGCTCGCGGCCTGTCCTCATCCGGACCCCGAGAATCTGGCCGGGGCGCAGGAGCCGCGCAACCGAAGGCGCCAGGATTCCGCGCGCCGTCTCGCGGCCCATGGCGCCGGTCTCCAGCGCTTCATGCGCAAGAGACATGGCCGCCGCGCGCGACAAAGGCATGGCCGTCTGGATCGTCGTCGCGCCTTCGGGGCGCTGCAGCCGCCGCCTTGCGACGACTTCCGCAGGCTGGTGGTCCCGGTCGACGTCTGGATAAGAAAGCCGCACCTCTCCGGGGGCGTCGTCTCCGCGCGCCCGCGAGATCGTCAGGGGCGCCCCTCCGCCCTCCGCCTCTACAAGTTCCTCCTCGCCGATCGTCAGGAGCGGCGCGCCCTGCAGGGGCGAGACCCTGAAACTCCCGTCGTCGCCGAAGGCGCCCGTCAGCTGAAACGGACCCATGACCGCTTCCAGCGCAGCCCGCCCTGACATGGCCCGCTCGACCTTCAGGCCCCAGACCTCGCGCTCGGGGACCGCCTCCAGATCGACGGAGGCGCCGTAATCCTCTGCGATCCGCGCGAGCAGTCCCGTCAAATTCGGCGCCGACAAACGCCGCTCCGCCTCCGCCGAAACCATGGGCAGGCGGTTGCCATGGTTCGCGAGCGCCAACTCCTCGACAACAAGATAAGCCACGCCGCGATATGCGGGAGCCGCCCCCTCCACTGAAGCGATCAGAGCGTCGGGCGCCTCCTGCGTCCCATCGTAAAAGGTCGCCTGAAAAGTTTCGTCCATCGCCGCGATCGTGAAGCCGTGAGGATGGGGCGCAAGGACGAGATCGCCGAGCGCCTGACCGTCGAAGAAGATTCTGCGGATTTCATCGGCCCGCTCGCCCAGAGCGACCGCGAAGCTGCAGAAATAAGCGTAGGTCGTATGGGTCGCGCCGCCCCCCATCCCCTTGCCGCCGACCTCTTCTTCGGTCGCCTCCTCGCGAAACCGCGTGGCCCAGATCAGCGGACAGGTCGGGCGCGTGACGCCATAAAGCCGGGCCAGAGGCGCACCCTCGGCGACGTTCGAGAATGTCACGCTCTCAAGGCGCGGGCCTTCTGTGTCCGGCGCTTTCGGCGCGAAGATCGCCTGATCGATCATGCCGCCCAGCGCGCCGCCGATCGCCTGACCGATGGCCGCGCCCGAGATCGTGGTCCCGAGCAGCGTGAGGCCGGCAGGCATGGCTGCGGCGCCGATGGCGGATCCGATCATGGCCAGAGCGACGGTCGCCATTCAGGGAAACCTCCAGAAGCCGACGGCGCGGCGGGTCATCGCGACGCCCATAGGCGCCTCCAGCACGCGCGGTGGATGGATGGCGCGGGCGTTCGTAGCGTGGATCAGGCGCCCCTCGCCGGAAAGGATCGCGCAATGGTTCGCCACCGGGCCAGACCCGAGGCGGAAGAGCGCGACGGCGCCGGGGCCCTCCTCAGCTGGGGCGAGCCAGCGGTCGGCGGCTTCGTGGAGCGTGTCGCGGCCTGCGGCGGCCCAGTCCGGCGCATAGGGCGGGCAAGGCTCCGGCTCTTCGCCATAGAGCGCCCGCCAGACGCCGCGCAGCAGCCCGAGGCAATCGCAGCCTGCGCCGCGCGAGGCTTGGCCATGGACATAGGGCGTGCCGATCCAGAGCCGCGCCTCGGCGATCACGCGGTCAGGATTCATCGCTCTCTTCCTCGACAAGCACGCCTGGCGCGAAGAGGCTGCCGCCTGTATAGCCGCGCCCGTCGCCGCGCCGCGCGACGCGATAAGCCGCATCCGGCCCCGGCACATGCGGAAAGCCGCCGAAGCGGGCGCTGTTGCCGAAGGCGCGGCACATGTCCCAGAGCTTCGAACAGCCCGGCGTCAGTATGATCTCCGTTCCGATCTCGGCCCCGGACATCGGGCCGTAGACCGTCAGGCGGCCTCCTTCATGGCGGGCGATTTCGTAATCGACGCCCGCGAGGCGGATCAGGCCGCCGAGCCATTGGCCTTTCGGCGGGGCGCTCAGGCCGGAAATTTCAACCCACGTCCGTCCGTCCGTCGCGACCACGGTCGCCGCCTGCTGGAGAGGCCCCATCGCGAGGCCGCATCCGCCGTCGCCGAAATCATGATCGCAAGTCCCCGCGCAGGTCCGACCCTGCGGGCGGTTGAGGGCCAGAGCCGCCTCCAGCTCCAGCTCCAGTTTGATGACCGGTCCTGTCGTGACCATGTCGGCGACGACATAGGCGGGCCAACGGCGGATCACCGCTCCGGCGCTCCAATCCACCTCGCGTACGGTGATCCGCGCCCCATCATAAAGGCCGTCCAGAAGATCGGACTCAGAGATCCGATCGCTGCTCAGGAAACCAGAGACGTCCGCCGAGTCCACACCGCCGCCGATCCTCTGCTCCATGCTGGAGGCGTCGAAGCCGCCGCGCGGTTCGCAGATCACGCCCGCCACGGTCACTGGTTCGTCGTGGTTCGTGAACCCGAGACGCAGGCCGTCGCGGCGCTCTACCACCCAGGTCAGGCAACAAGAAGTCACGGCCATGGTGGAAGGCTCTCCGTGATTTCCTTCAGGGCGCGCAGGCTCTGCGCTAAATCCCGCGCCAGACTCTCTTCGTCGCCGCCGAAGCGGGCGCTAAATTCGTCTTGCTCCTCCTCAGGATAGACGTCGCGCTCATGGATCAATTCGACCAACGCGAGGTTGACGGCCTCTCCGATCGACGGGGCCGCGAGATCGATCTGAAGCGCGTCCATGTCGAATCTCACGGGCGCGTCGTAGATCCCGCCCCAGGTGACGCAGTCGCCCGAAGGCAAAGACTCGAAAGTCACGATCCCGCGCGCCGGATCCACCGTCCACCCCTCGCGCATCTCTGCGCCGTCCACCGCGATCCGGAACCATCCACAGCCGCAGCGCGGCTTGAAGATCCGGCGCCGCGATTGACGCCCGAAATTATGTTTCGTCCGATAGATCGGGATCTGGAGCGCGCCGTCATGCTTCCGAAGATCCACAAGAAGATCGTCGCAGGGCGTCGGGGCGGCGCAGCCTTTGCGGCCCATGTTGGTGTTCCAGTCGAGCCAATCCCTCATGCGGAACCCAAAGGCCCTTCCGCCCCGTGCTTCCCAGAAATCCGCCAGCCTGGTCAAACGCTCGATGTTCCGGAGTCTGTAGCCCGCCGTCCAACTCCGCCGCACGCGGCTCCAGCGCCGATTGCGCTCCTCTGCGCCGCTGTCCAGCCGGACGATCTCCACCCCGTCCGCGTCTCGCCGAGTGAAGCCGGAGGAGACGTCGGGCGGCAGAAGAGCCTCGTGGAATTGGCCGTATGTCAAAGATAACGCCTCGCTTTGCCCGCCGCGCCCGCGACGGCCGTGGCGGCCTGTTGACCGCTCGCCCCCCAGCGCGCCGAGACGGTCGTCTGAGGATCCCGGCTTTGCACGGAGATATGGAGAGAAGGCAAACGCCCGTTTCCGCCTGAAGCGGAAGCCTCCACGCCCAGCCGCCCGCCGGGGCCCTTCTTCAGGGGAAGGATCGCTTCCGGCCCCGCCTCGCCCATCAGGCCATAGCCACCGGCATGGCTGAACAGCGTCGGATTGTTCACCACGCCGCCCCGCGCGAAGGCCTTGATCTGAGAGCCCGACAACCCGAAAGCCGCCCCTTTGGCGGCGAAGAGATTCAGGCCCGCGCCCGCGTTCCCGAGGCCCTTGCTGAAAACGCCGCTGAGGAAATTCCCGACCGGCTCCAGAGAGCTTTTCAAAGTCATCTTCCCGATTTCCAGAATCAATGCGCCGACCGCCTTCCGCGCCGATTCGGCGCCGAAAACCGCATTGCTGAAGATCTCCGCCAGACCCTCCGCCGCCGTCTTCGAGACTTCGGCGAGGCCCATCTTCGCAAGCTCAAGCTGGCGCACCTCGTCGGCGACCATGCGTTGAGCCTCGGCCTCGGCGTTCGCCGCCGCCGCCATGTCGCCCTGCGCCATCGCGCGATCGCGGATCAGAGCCGCGAGCGGGCCTTGCAGCTCCATGGTTTCGCGGATCCGTTCGTTGATCTGCGCCTCCGCCGTCCGCTCCGCCTCCAGCAGCTTCAGAGCCTGCTCGCGCTGAGCCTTCTCGGCCTCCGCCTCCAGGCGGTCGGCCTCCTCCTGCTCGAACTTCGTCTGGAGTTCGGCGGCGCCATATCCTCCGGCGGTCCCGTCTTGCGGGATCTTCAACCCCCGCATCCGCTCTTCGGCCCTGCGGCGGGCGTCGTAACCGCGGGCGATCTCGGGCGGGAGGCCCACCATGGCCGCCTGCGCCTGCGCCTCCAGCGCGGCGCGGCGAGCCTCCTGCAGCGCCTCATATGCGGATTTGTCGAGGGCTTCCTGTTTCTGGCGGGCCTCGACGGCTTTACGAATGGCTTCCTCGCCCCGCACGCGGCTTTCAGCCAACGCCTTGAACTGCGCTGCTGTCTCCTCCGTCACAGGATGGCTGTCCTCCTGCGCCTGCGTCACGGCGCGTTGCGCCTCGCGCCCCGCTTCCATGGCGGCGCGATCTGCATCGAGGGCGGCCTTGCGCTTCTCATAAGCCTCCGTCCCGCCTTCCAGAGCTCGCGCCAGATCCGCCTGATCCGCCGCGGCGCGGAGGGCCAGAGCATAGGCGCCGTCGAATTCCGCCGCCGCCTTCGCGCGCTTGCGGGCTTCCTCGGCGGCCTTCTCTGCTGTCTCCCGAGCCTCCTTGGCGGCCTCTTCGGCCTTGCGCCGCGCCTCCAGCGCCTCACGCACGTCGGCTTCCGCCGCGACGGCCGCGACCGCAGCCGCCCTGACGGCCTCGGCTTGCGCTTCCGTGACTTCGACGCCCTTTTCCTTCGCGGCGGCGAGCTCGCGCTCCGCGGCTTCCAGCGCCTTGGACGTCGCGGTCGCGCGGTCCATGGCGGCTTTAGCCCGGTCGTAGGCTTCGTCGCCGTCTTGAGCTCCGGCGAGCAGGCGCGCCTGCGCCTCCGCCTCGCGACCAAGGCCCGCCGCATAAGCATCAAGCGAGGCCTTGGCCTTCGCGCGCTCTTCAGCGGCTTTCGCCCGCTCCTCCGTCGCCTTTTTCTCGGCCTCGATCTCCTTGCCGATCTCGCGGGTGCGGTCGCGCAGACCATCGCGCAGAGCCTCGGTGCGGATCCGCGCCTCCTCCAGCTTGCCCGCCGCCTCCCGGATCTCCTGCGCCTCCGCGCCAGTGGCTCCTTCCGGGATGCGTGCTTCCTCCATCGCCTTGGCGATGCGGATCCGGGCTTCTGCGGAATAGATCGCGGCTTCGACGGCCTTCAGCCCCTCTTCGCCATTGGCCTCCAGAGCCTGACGCGTCACAGCGTCGAGCTCCGCCATCTCTCGCCCGACCGCCTCCAGCTCCGCGCGCAGCTTGGCGAGGGCCTCGGCGGGGGTCTCGCCGCTCGACGCCGATCCGTCGCCGCGCGGCGGAAGAACGCGAGGCGGGGGCGGGGCCACGGTCGCCGGGGCGGGCAGAGGCAAGGGATTCGTGAGGACGTCCCGCCGCGCCTCCAGCGCTTTCAGCGCCTCCTCCGCCTTCTCAAGGGCGGCGTTGGCGTCCGAAAACTCCCTTTGCTTGATATGCATCGCCCCACGCGCGCGGGCCTCGCGCGCCACCTGCAGCGCATAGGCGCGCAAGGCTCCCTCTTCCGCCTCCATGGCTGCATTGATCTTCGCGACCTCCGCCTCAAGATTCGCCCGCGTCGCGCTATTGCCTTCTTCCTTGATCGCGTCTTCAAGAAACCCCTTCTGCGCAGCGATCAATTCACGGGCGCGGGTTTCGACGCCCCCCTGCATCTCGTCGCGGGATTTTTGCGCATCGAATAATCTGTTTTCAGCTTCGTCCAACAGGGCCAGCCGAAGGGACTCCCGCCCCTTGATGCGCTCCCGGATCGACTCAAGCTCGCGCGACGCCGTTTCCTGCGCCGCCGCGCCTTCGTCGCGCACCGCCGCCGCATAGGCCTCCGAAGCCCGCTTGAGCTCCTCGCGATCCTTCTTGAGCTGATCTTCGATGGTCCGGAGCTTGTCATAGGCCTCGCCGACCTCGAAGGCGGCCTGCTCGATATCCTCCAGGCGCTCCGCCGCCGTCTTGGCTCCTCGCGTGAATTCCAGAAAAGTCACCCCCGCCAAGGCCACGACGAAGCCGAGCGGCCCGCCGAGCGACCGCAAGGCCATCCCAAGCCCACGCGCGGAAAGCGCCGCCCCGCCGATGTTCTTGGAAAGCGTGATCAGCCCCAAACCCGTGGCCAGCGTTTTCGCCAGCACGAAATTGAAGCCGCGCGCCACCAGCACCGCCGCCAGCGCTGTCGCCGTCCGCTCGATCCACGGATAGAGATCCTCGAAATTCTCCGCGAGATATCGCACGACGTCCGTCAGGCGCTGCACGGCCCTCGTCGCCGCCTCCACTCCGCCATCGTCGGCGACCGTCAGGAGGAAGTCCTCCCAGGCCGCTCTCAACTCGAGCAGCGCGCCATTGAAGCCCTTCATGCGGGCTTCGGCCTGATCCTGCGCCGAGACGCGCCCGATGGCTTCGGCGAGCTTGTTGATTCCGGCCGCCCCCTGATCGGCCAGAGCCGCTGCGGTTCTGAGCGCGTCATCGCCGAAAATCACCTTCAGGCTGTTCAGCCGCGCCTCTTCGGAAAGCCCTGCCAGGGATCGCCTGAGGGTTTCGGCGATATCCGGCAGATCCTTCAGATTGCCCTGCGCATCGTAAAACGACATGCCGAGGCGGCGCATTTCCTCACCGGCCTCCTTGCTGGCGGGCGTGAGGCGGAGGAGGAAGGTTCTGAGGGCCGTGCCAGCGTCGGCGCCCGACGCGAATTGCGTCGCGGTGCCCGCCAGAGCCTGCATCAGCTCGCCGAAGCTGAGACCAGCCTCGGCCGCCGATCCTCCGGCGTTGGCGATGGCGTAGCGGAAATCGTCGAACCCGAATTTGCTGGCGATGGCGCCGCCTGCGATCTGATCGACGATCTGAGGCATGCCCTCCGCGCCGATCTTGAACTGACCCATGACGTCGGTGGCGAGATCCGCCGCATCCGCAAGATCCGCGCCCATGGCCCGCGCGAGGATCAGCGAGCTTTCCGCCGCGCCGCCGAGAACCTGCTGAACGTTCAGGTTGTTCTTGATGAGGATTTCAAAGGCGGCGGCGGCTTCGTTCGCCGTCGCCCCGAGAGGGGAGCGGCCCATCTCGCGCGCCGCCGCCTGCAGGGCGCGCATCTGGGTCTTCGTGGCGCTCGCCGCGACTCCGGCCCGGATCAGCGCCGCCTCGAAATCCCCCGCCGTGGTGATGGCGTCCTTGCCGAGCTGGAAAGCCCCGTAGCTTGCAAGGGCTCCAGCCATGGCGTTCTGAACATTTCGCGCCATCTCCTGCGTCCGGCGTTCGATGGCCTTCATCCGCTGGTTCGTCTGACCATGGGCGCGCTGGAGAGCGGTTTCGAAGGCCCGGGTCCGCGCCTCCAGCGTCACGATCAGGCGTTCCAGCTCCTCAGACATTCGGCATCATCTCCAGAAGTTCGAAATATTCGTCGTCGGAAGGCGCGGCGGGCGCTTCATCCTCGCCGCCATGAGCCTCGTTCCAGCTCCGGACGAGGAGGCGCATCTCCGCCAGCGTGAGGAGATCGACCTCGCGCGGCCCAAGACTCATCAGGAGGCCGTTTCGGTAAAGGGCTCCGAAGTCGAGGAGGTCCGGCTCCGGCGGCGCTTCGGTTTTTTTTTATCCGTCTCGATCTCGTCGCCCGCGCCTGGGTCAGGCAGAAGCGCCCAGGCGAGGATCCGCAGAGCGGGATCCACGTTCGGGACCAAAGCCTCGCCCTCGACATGGAGCCGGACGAGGCGCAGAGCCTCGACGGGGGGCGCCCCGCCGCCGATCAGCCCGAGGCGGAGGGTTTCGAGCAGATCATCCGCGCGCCAGTCGTGGCTCAGCAGCCGCCGATAGAGCGCGTAAGGCCCGACGCCGGTTCTTTCCTGCAGCTCCCGCAGCTGCTTGATCGGGAGGGCGAAGCGGTGAGGCCCGTCCCCCCAATCGAATTCGAGATGAGCGGGGCGCATCAGAGCGTCGAAACCCATTCCACCGGGCCGGAGCTGTCGATCGTCGCGGAGACGTCGACCAGCCCGTTGTCGCCCTCCTGCCCCAGCTCGAAACCGGAGAGCAGGGCGCGCCTGGCGAAATGGCCCTTGAGCTCCGTCCTGTCCTTGGCGCGGAGATAGATGCGGATGTTCTTCTCGCCGCCCGTGAACCAATCCCACCACATGGGCTTGTCGGTGGCCGCCAGCTTGCCGGATCCGCGCGCCGAGGCCGAGAGGGCCGTCTTGA
>NZ_JAQTXI010000007.1:0-116998 GCF_028688855.1 Neomegalonema sp.
GGAGGAGGGCGCGACCCCCGCCCTGACGCCCGACCGCAGCCGCATTCCGATCCTGCCCGCCCGCGACGGCGCAGGCCGCATGCTCGCCTCCTGGGAGGGCCTGCCGGAAGCCTCATACGCCTCTCTGATCACCGGGATCGGCTTGAAGAAGATCGCCGTGACGGGGCTCGGCGCGCTGGAGGGCGGCGGCTCGGCGGGGGATTGGTGGACCTGGCCCAAGGAGACCCGCGAAGGCGCCCGCCGCGCCCGCACGATCTTCCTCAGCCGCTGCGAAGACGTGACGTTCTCGGGCGTCACAGTGCGGGATTCGCCCTCCTGGACGGTGCATCCCTTGCTCTGTCGCCGGGTTTCGGCCTTCGGCCTGCGCATTGAGAATCCGCCCGACAGCCCCAACACCGACGGCTTCGATCCCGAGATGTGCGCAGAGGTTCTGCTCGAAGGGCTGCATGTTTCGGTGGGCGACGATTGCGTGGCGGTGAAGGCGGGCAAGCGCGGGCCTCAGGGCGAGTCGGATCATCTGGCGCCCTGTTCGGGCTTGCGGATTCGTCATTGCCTGCTGGAGCGCGGACATGGCGGCGTGGTCATGGGCTCGGAGATGTCGGGCGGGGTGCGGGACGTCGGGATCGAGGATTGCGACTTCCTCGGCACGGATCGCGGCCTGAGGATCAAGACGCGCCGGGGCCGGGGCGGATCGGTCTCGGATTTGCGCCTGAGCCGCTCGGTCATGCGCCGGGTGGAGACCGGAATTTCGGTCAACAGCTTCTATTTCTGCGACCCGGACGGGACTTCGGATCTCGTGCAGTCCCGCGAGCCCCGTCCCGTGGACGACCTGACCCCCGCCATCTCCGGCCTCCGCATCGAGGATCTGCGCGTCGAGGAGGCGCGCATTGCGGCGGGCGCCTTCTTCGGCCTGCCGGAATCGCCTCTGCGCGGCGTGGAGATCCGCCGCCTGAGTCTGAGCCATGACGCCAGCCTGACGGGCGACGTGCCCGACATGGCGCTGCATCTGCCGAAGCTGCATCACGCGGGCCTCGTGGCCCAGTTCGCCGACCTCACGCTGGAAGAGACGGAAGTCCCCCTATCCATCCTCGGAGAATCCTCATGCTGACCGCCTGGTTCGACGCCTACGCCCGTGACTACCAGCCCTACAAGGGCGGTCCCTGGTGCTATGAGGACGGCTGCGTCTATCGCGGCCTCGGGCTGCTGCACGAGGCGACCGGAGATCCCCGCTGGCTGGAGCATCTGCGCCGTCTGATCGCGCCCCAGATCACGCCGGAGGGCGGACTGAAGGGCTACGAGATCCTGGAGTTCAACATCGACAACATCCTGTCGGGCCGGGCTCTGTTTCATCTGCGGCGCGCGACGGGCGATGAGGCCTGGCTCAGGCCGACGCATCTGCTCGGGAGCCAGTTGCGCGCCCATCCGCGCACGCGCTCGGGAGTCTACTGGCACAAGCTGCGCTATCCGGCGCAAGTCTGGCTGGACGGGCTCTACATGGGTCTGCCTTTCCAGATCGAATGGGCTCAGGCGACGGGCGACGAGGCCGCGGTCGCGGACGCTCTGCGCCAGATGGAGACCGCCCTTCGTCTGACCTGGCGCGCCGAGACCCGTCTTTACGTCCATGGCGTGGACGAAGGGCGTCTGCAAGCCTGGGCCGATCCGGTCACGGGGCAGTCTCCGGCGCATTGGGCGCGGGCGCTCGGCTGGCTGGCCATGGCGCTCGTCGACGTGCTGGCGCTGGTCGGGCCCGAAGCCGCGCCGCAGATCGCGGAGCCCACGCGGCGCCTCATGGCGCGGCTGCTCGAACTGGCGCGGCCTTCGGGGCTCTGGCTGCAGGTGATCGACCTCCCCGAGCTGCCGGGGAATTACGAGGAGAGTTCGGCTTCGGCCATGCTGGCCTATGCGTTGTATCGCGCGGCGGATCTGGGCCTCGCGGGGCCGGAGGCCGTCGCGGCGGCGCAAAAGGCCATGGCGGCTCTGGAGCGCGGCGCCCTGCGGCCCAAACCGGGCGGCGGGCTGGAGTTCGCGGGCGTCTGCCATGTGGCGGGCCTCGGCGGCTTCGGCGGCGCCTGGCGCAACGGAACTCCCGGCTATTACCTCACCGAGCAGGTGGTGGCCGACGACGCCAAAGGCGTCGGGCCGCTGATGATGGCCGCCGCCGAAGGGCTCAGACGGGCGAAGCGCGCGGCGGCGGAGTGAGTCAGGCGTCGCGCAGCGCCTCGCGCCAGAGGGCGGCGTAGGCGGCGAGAGCCGGAGCGGGCGGCGCGGTTTCTCTCGGCGGCGGAGCGGGGCGCGCGCCGGACTCCGCCAGCAGAGCCGCGCCGAGGGCGGTGCCCGTCGCGCCTTCCGAGGCTTCGACGGGGCGTCCGGAGGCGGCGGCCAGCATCGCGCGATATTCGGCGTTGCGGGCGAAAGGCCCCTCCACGAGGATGGGGCCGCGCGCGCCGATCATCGCGAGGCATTCGGCGGTCATGAGCGCCAGATAATAGGCGAGCCCCGCCGCCTCCTGAGCTTCGTCGGCGGGCGTAAAGCTCCAGCGGGCCTTGCGCCCCCGGAAAGGGCCGGAAGAGGGCTCCACCGCCGGAAGCAGCATGACTCCTCGCGCGAGCACCGCCGCCGCGGCTTCGGGCGTCGCGGCGAGGTCGCGGCCCTTGCGGATCAGCTCATGTTCCCGTCCGCCCATGAAGCGCGCCGAGGGCGTGGGGGCGCCATGGGCGTCGACGTTGATCAGGGCGTCGCGTCGGGGATCGAGGGCTTTCGGCTCCGCGCCGACGGCCATGCAGACGATCCATGTTCCCGTCGAGACCACCGAGAAAGGCCCCTCCCGCGCGGCGAGATGCGGATAGAGCGAGGCGTTGCTGTCATGCAGCCCGCAGAAGACGGGAGTCTCAGGGCGCAGGCCCGTCCGCGCCGCGACCTCCGGCAGGATCGGCCCGAGGATCTCCGTCGCGCGCCGCAGGGGCGGCATGAGCTTCCGCCAGCCCATGCGCGCCACGAGGGAGGAGAAATCCCCCGCATGCGGATTCCAGAGATCCGTATGGCAGCCGAGCGAGGTGGCCTCCACCGAGGGAACGCCGCTCAGGCGCATCATCCAGTATTGCGGATAGGTGAGGAGATGGACGGCGCGGGCGAAATCCTCGGGGAAGGCGCGGGCTTGCCAGTCAAGCTGCGCCCCGAGATTCAGGCCCATGGCCAGCCTCGGAGAGCCTGTTTCGGCGAAATCGGGGCGGAGGGCGTCGTAATCGCCCGGATCGAACTCATGTTCGTAATCGAGGATGGGAAGGACCAGATCTCCCGCCGCATCGACGAGGGCGCCCGTCGCGCCATGGGCCGCGATGGAGAGCGCGTCGATCTCATGCGCCGCCGCCAGATCCTTCAGCGAATCGAGGATGAAGGCCCAATGCTCCGCCGTGGGGTGATGCGGATAGGGCCCCGAGCGCGCGACGAGATTGGGCCGTCGCCGCAGGTCGATTTCGGCGCGGCGCTCCAGATCGACCAGCGCGAGCTTCACGTTGGTCTTGCCGAAATCCAGCACGGCGATCTTGCGGAGGGGCCTCATGGCAGATGGAACACCGTCTCGAGCGGAACGGAGACCGGGGATTGATCGGGGTTGGTCTCCATGAGATCGGCCATGAAGGCCCACCAGCGCTTCATGACCGGATGTCCCGGCAAAGCCTCCATGGCGTGATCCGCCCGCCGCCAGAGGACGCCGAAGAGCGTCCCCGTCTCGCGGTCGAGGTGGATGGAGTAATCCTGAACTCCCGCCTCATGGAGGAGATCCGCCAGCTCCGGCCAGATCTCGTCATGGCGGCGGCGATATTCGGCCTCGAAGCCGGGCTTGAGGCGCATCCTGAAGGCGTGTTTCTCCATCATCGCCGCATCCTCTCCAGAAGCCTGGGAAGCGCGATCACCGAGATCAGCAGGATTCCCACGAAAATCGACATCACCACGCCGGGCACGTTCAGCAATCCGAGTCCGAAGGTGATCAGACCCATGATCAGCGCCGCCAGCATCACCCCGAGGATCGTGCCGGAGCCGCCGGTGATCGCCACCCCGCCCAGAACCACCATGGTGATCACCTCAAGCTCCATGCCCATGCCGATGGAGGGCCGCGTGGAGCCGAGCCGCGAAGTCAGGCAGACCGAGGCGATCCCGGCCATGAGTCCGGTCAGCATGAACAGCGTCATGCGGATGCGGCGCACCCTCACGCCGGAGAAGGCGGCGGCGGTCGCGTTGTTGCCGATGGCGTAAATGCGGCGGCCGAAGTTCGTCCCATGAAGCAAGACGCCGTAGACCACGGCCAGAACCGCCAGAAGCGCCAGCTCGAAGGTGATCGCGCCCCAGACGTAGCCCTGGCCGAACCAGGCGAAGGAGGCCGGATAGCCGCCATAGGCCCCATCTCCGAGGATGATGTAGGCGATTCCGCGAAAGAGGCTCATCGTGCCGATGGTCGCCACGATGGAGGGCAGCCCCAGGCCCGCCACGAGGAAGCCGTTGAAGGCGCCGCAGGCCAGCCCCACGCCCGCGCCGATCAGCACGAGCCCCGTGGTCTCGACGCCCATCTGGCGGGCGGCGCCCATGGCCACCGAGGCCAGAGCGATGATCGCGCCCACGGAGAGGTCGATTTCGCCCGCGATGATGAGCAGGGCCATGGCCAGAGCGATCATCGCCTTTTCGGTGAAGTTGAAGGTGGCGTCCGAGAGATTCCACGGATCGAGGAAATAAGGCGAGGCCAGAGCGTTGAAGGTGAAGATCGCCGCGGCCACCGCGAGGAGCAGCGTCTCCCAGCTTTTCAGGCGGCGCAGGAAAGAGCCGTTGAGGCGATCAGGGATATGGCGAGGGGTCGGAGCCATGGTCATGACGCGGCTCCCGAAGACTGGATGACGGGGGCGGCGGATTGCGCCGATTTCAGGATGATCCGGCCCTTGCGGCGTTCGGCGCGGGCGTTGAAAGCGACGGCCAGCAGGATCGCCGCGCCGGAGATGGCCATTTGCCAGAAAGGCGAGATCCCGGCGACTGGAAGAGCGTTCTTGATCGCGCCGAGGAAGAAGGCGCCGAGCAGCGCCCCGGCCACGGTCCCCATGCCTCCGGCGATGGAGATTCCGCCGATCACGCAGGCGGCGATCACGTCGAGCTCGAAGCCCTGCGCGACCTCGGTGTAGGCCACGGCGTAGCGGCTCACCCAGAGATAGCCGCAGAGTCCCGCCAGGCCGCCGTTGATCGTGAAGGCCCAGAAGCGCGTGCGTCCGACCGAAATCCCCGTATAGACGGCGGCGTGTTCGTCTCCGCCCACGGCGTGGAAGGCCCGTCCGAGCGCCGTCCGCCCGATGAGCAGGACGAAGACCGCGATCGCCGCGATCGCGATCCATGAGAGGACCGGCAGGCCCAGGACCACCTCGCGCGGAAAGGCCTTGAAGGCGGGGCTCATCTGATGGGCGTTGACCCAGGCCCCGCCCGACAACAGGAAGATCGAGCCGCGATAGATGGTCATCGTCCCCAGAGTGACGACGATGGAGGGCAAGGCCAGCTTCCAGACGAGAATCCCGTTGAAGGCCCCGAGCGCCATGCCCATCCCCGCCGCGAAGAGCAGCAGGAGGCCCACCGGAATCCCCGGCAGGGCGGCGTTGAGCATGGCGGTCGCCATGCCCGTCAGGGCGAGGTTGGCCGCCACGGAGAGATCCACGCAGCGCGTCAGGATCACCGCCATCTGTCCGAGCGCCAGAATGATCAGAATGGCGCTGTCGTGGAAGATCGCCGCGAGATTGGCGGGGCTCCCGAAGCTCGGGAAGCGCGCGCGGACCAGCAGGATCAGCAGCAGGATCGCCAGAAACAGCAGGAACTCCCGGCGTTTGAGAAGGGCGCTCATGAGGCCCCTCCTGCGCCGATTCCGGCTGCGGCGCGCACGAGGATCTCCGGCGTCAGGCCCGCGCGGGGATATTCCCCGACCATCCTTCCCTCGCGCATGACGATCACCCGATCCGACATCCCGAGGATCTCCGGGATCTCCGAAGAGACCATGATCACCGCCAGCCCCTCGGCGGCGAGTTCGGCCATGAATTCATGCACCGCCGCCTTGGACCCGACGTCCACGCCTTTGGTGGGCTCGTCGAGGATGATGATCTTCGGTTGCGTGGCGAGCCATTTCCCGATCACCACCTTCTGCTGATTGCCGCCCGACAGCAGTCCGAGCGGCTGATCGAGGCTGGCGGCGCGCAGATCCAGCCTTTCGGCGTAATGGCGCGTGAGGGCGAATTCCTCGGCCTTGCGCAGGAGGCCCGCCCGCGAGATCCGCCCAAGCGAGGGCAGGGTGAGGTTCTGGAAGATGGGCAGAGCCCGCACGGCGCCTTGCAGGCCGCGATCCTCGGGGGCGTAGACCAGCCCGGCTTCGACGGCTTCGGCGGGCGAACGCGGACTGCGCTCCTCGCCCGCGATGCGGCAGATCCCCGCCGAAGGCCGCGAGATTCCGAACAGCGCCTGCATCAGCTCGGAGCGCCCCGCCCCGACCAGCCCGTAAAATCCGAGGATCTCGCCGCGCCGCAGAGTGAAGCTCACATCCGCGAACTCCGTCGGATGGGAATAGCCGGAGACGCTGAGGATCTCCTCGCCGATCTGCGGAGTCCGGACGGGAAAGATGCTGTCCATGGCGCGGCCCACCATCATCTCCACGAGGCGGCGCTCGTCGATCTCGGACATCAGCCCCGCCCCGACCATGCCGCCGTCGCGGAAGACGGCGTAGCGGTCGGCGATGCGGAAGATCTCGTCGAACTTGTGGCTGATGAAGAGGATGGCCTTGCCCTGAGCCTTCAGCCGCTCGACCAGCTCGTAAAGCTCGCCGATCTCCTTGTGCGAGAGGGCGGCGGTGGGCTCGTCCATGATGACCACGCGGGCCTCCACCGAGAGCGCCCGGGCGATGGCGACCAGATGCTTGCTGGCGATGCCGAGATCCTTCAGCGGAGCGTCGGGATCGAGATCGGCGCCGATCCGCGCGAGGATCTCCCGCGCCTCGCGGCGCATGCGCGGCCAGTCGATGAGGCCGAAGCGGTTGAGCGGCGCATGGCCGAGGAAGATGTTCTCCGCCACGCTCAATTCGTCGAAGAGCACGGTCTCCTGATGGATCGCCGTGACGCCTTCGGCCGCCGCCGCCGCCGCTGTGGGAAAACGCGCCACGCGGCCCCCGACGCGGATTTCGCCTTCATCGGGCTGATGTACGCCGGTCAGCAGCTTCACCAGAGTGGATTTTCCGGCGCCGTTCTCGCCGATCAACGCCGTGACCTGGCCGGGATAGAGATCAAGCTCGACGCCCTGAAGCGCCTTCACGCCGGGGAAGCTCTTCACGATTCCGCGCAGGCTCAGCACGGGCCCGGCGGAGACGGAGAAAGGCGCGTCGGCCGCAGAAGCGGCGACGAGAGGCTCGGCGGCCATGGAGTCCTCCTGAACGAAGGATGCGGGGAAAAGGCCCGCCGGAGGGCTCCGGCGGGCGGGAGTCGTCGTCAGGAAGGGGTCAGAAGACGGTCTTGAACTCTTCGATGTTCGAGGCGTCGTATTTGAAGGGCGTGGACATGGCCGCTTCATTGGCGTCGTCCAGCGTGACGCTTCCCATGCGCCCGATGGAGATCACCGCGCCGGGCTTGGCCTCGGCCTTGTCGGTGGCCAGCTCATAGGCCAGATAGGCCGCCGAATAGCCGAGATCCACCGGATTCCAGATCGCGAAGGATTTCGAGGCCCCGCTCTCGACGGCGCCCGCCATCTCGGAGGGCAGCCCCAGCCCGGTGACGTTCACCTTGCCGATCTTGCCCGCGTCGGCCACGGCCTGAGCCGCCGCCACGATCCCGACCGAGGTCGGCGCGATGATCGCGTCGAGGTCCGGGTAAGTCTGGAGCAGGCCCTGGGTCTCGCGATAGGACTTGTCCGCGAGATCGTCGCCGTAGACCGTCGCGACGAGCTTGATGTCGGGATATTGGTCCATGACCTTGTTCATCTCGGAGATCCAGATGTTCTGGTTCGTCGAGGTGGAGGTGGCCGACAGCACCGCGACTTCGCCGCCTTCGGGCAATTCGTCGGCGGCGAGCTTGATGATGGTCTGGCCGATCAGCTCGTTGGAGGAGGGCGCGAGATGCAACTCGCGGCCGTCCCTGGCGACGCCGGAATCCCAGGAGATCACCGTGATTCCGCGCTGCATGGCGCGCTTGAGCGCCGGAGCCACGGCGTCGGGGTCGTTGGCCGAGATGGCGATGGCGTTCACGCGCTGGGCGATGAGCGCGTTGATCACCTCGATCTGACCCTCAGCCGTGGTGGAGGTCGGGCCGGTGTAGATGATCTGGACGTTCCCCAGCTCTTTGGCGGCCTCTTCGGCGCCGCGGTTGGCGGCCTCGAAGAAGCCGTTGCCGAGCGATTTGGCGACCAGAGCGATCCGCACCGGATCCTGCGCCCAGGCGGCTGAGCTCGTCAGGCTCGCGGCGAGGGCCGCGCCGATCATGAGTTTTTTGGCGAACATGCCTGTTTCCTCCCAGAAACATGATTCTGCTTCTCCGCCCGCCTGATTTTTCCGGCGCGCGTCTCGTCATCCTTCGGCGGCTTCGGCCTCCGGTTCCTCTCCCCTGGCCGAGCGCGCGACCGGCGCGACGATCAGCCGGACTCCGGCGTCGGCGAGCATCTGCGCATGACGATCCTCGATCCCGTCATCCGTGACGACGCTGTGGATCCGCGTCAGCGGACAGAGGATCAGCGCCGAGCGCCGGGAGAATTTCGCGCTGTCCACCAGCAGGACCAGTTCGTCGGCCTGGCCGAGGAGCTTCTCCTCGGCGTGGATGATCAGCGGATCTTGCTCCATCACCCCGAGCGGCCCGATTCCCTGCGCGCCCATGAACATGCGGCGAGCGTAGAAATTGCGGATCACGTCGTTCTCGAAGGGCGAAAGCACGATGTTCTGTTCGCGGTAGATCGTCCCGCCGGGGAGCATCACGGTGTTCTTCGTGTGGTTCAGCAGATGCTCGGCGATGGGGAAGGAGTTGGTCAGGATCTGGAGCCGCCGCGTCGCGAGCGGATGGACCATCTGGAAGGTGGTGGTGCCCCCGTTGATGATGATCGTGTCGCCATCCTCGCAGAGATCCGCCGCCGCCTTGGCGATTGCGCGTTTCTGAGCGATGTTGATCGAAATATTCACCGAGAAGGGCCGTCCGTTCAGGGCGGTCACATGGGCCGGAGTCAGAGCCTCGGCCCCGCCGCGCACCCGACGGAGCTTCTTCTTCAGGTGAAGCTGGGCGATGTCGCGGCGAATGGTGGCCTCGGAGCTTTCGGTCAACTCCACGAGCTCGGCCACCGAAGCGAAGGGCTTCGACTGGACGGCGGAGAGAATGACTCGATGGCGCTCGGTTTCGTGCATGGGGCGACTCCTTGAGGATCAGGATCGGGCGAGTTTCTGGCGTTGTCAATCAATTTCGATCATTTAATGTCTTTTCGCAGGTGCAATATGATTGATTATGATCGTTTTCGATTGACTTATGCGCGGCTCTGAGGAAAGCCTCGGCGGAAGGCCCTTCCCTGTCCTCAGAACCAATTCCCTCAGGAGCATATCCCAATGTCCGATCTTGCGCCCTCCAATCGTCTGGAGATTCTGTGGGACGACGCCAAGGCGGCGGGCATGAGCGAATCCGGAAAGCTGCTCTATCGCTCGAATCTGCTCGGCTCCGACAAGCGCGTGACCAATTACGGCGGGGGCAACACCTCGGCCAAGGTCATGGAGGCCGATCCGCTCTCGGGCGAGCCGGTCGAAGTGCTGTGGGTCAAGGGCTCGGGCGGCGACATCGGCTCGATGAAGATGGACGGCTTCTCCACGCTCTACATGGACAAGCTGCGGGCCCTGAAGGGGAAATACCGCGGCCTCGCCCATGAGGACGAGATGGTGGGCTATCTGCCCCATTGCACCTTCAACCTCAACGCCCGCGCCGCCTCCATCGACACGCCCCTGCACGCCTATGTCCCGCGCAAACATGTGGACCACGTGCATTCGGACGCCATCATCGCCATCGCCGCCTCCGCCGACTCCAGAGCCCTGACGCAGGAGATCTTCGGCGAGGACATCGGCTGGCTGCCCTGGAAGAAGCCGGGCTATGAGCTGGGGCTCTGGCTGGAGAAATTCGCGACCGAGAATCCGCAGGCGCGGGGCTGCGTGCTCGAATCGCATGGGCTCTTCACCTGGGCCGACGACGCCAGGGACTGCTATCTGACCACGCTGGAGATCATCAACAAGGCTTACGCCTGGCTCGAACAGAGGACGGCGGGCGTCCCTGTCTTCGGCGGCGCAGCAAAGCCGACCCTGCCGCCCGAAGAGCGTCGCCGCATCGCCGCGCGGCTGATGCCGGTCATTCGCGGGCTGATCTCGAAGGAGCGCCACAAGGTCGGGCATTTCGACGACCAGCAGGCGGTGCTCGAGTTCGTCGGCTCAAGGCGGCTGGAGGAGCTGGCGGCGCTCGGCACCTCCTGCCCGGACCATTTCCTGCGCACCAAGATCCGGCCTCTGGTGGTGGATTTCGATCCCGCCGCGCCGGATCTGGAGAAGACCCTCGCCGGACTCCCCGCCGCCGTCGAGTCCTATCGTCAGGATTACGCCGCCTATTACGAGCGCTGCAAACGTCCCGATTCTCCGGCCATCCGCGACCCCAATGCGGTGATCTATCTGGTTCCGGGGGTGGGGATGATCTCCTTCGCGCTGGACAAGGCCACGGCGCGGATCTCGGGCGAATTCTACGTCAACGCGATCAACGTCATGCGCGGAAGCTCGGCGATCAGCGAATATCGCGGCCTGCCCGAGCAGGAGGCCTTCGACATCGAATACTGGCTTCTGGAGGAGGCCAAGCTCCAGCGCATGCCCAGGCCGAAAAGCCTCGCGGGGCGCGTGGCGCTGATCACCGGCGCGGCGGGCGGCATCGGGGCGGCCACGGCGCGCAAATATCTGGCGGAAGGCGCCTGCGTCATGCTGGCCGACATCGACGCCGCCGCTCTGGAGGAGGTGCGCCAGGGTTTCGCCGGAGGCTTCGGCGCCGACGTGGTGCGGAGCGTCGCGCTCAACGTCACCGACGAGGCGGGCGTGATCGGGGCCTATGCGGAGGTCGCGCGGGAGTTCGGCGGCGTGGACATCCTCGTCTCCAATGCGGGCATCGCCTCTTCGGCGCCGGTCGAGGAGACCACGCTTGAGCTCTGGAACAGGAACATGTCCATCCTCTCGACGGGCTATTTCCTCGTCAGCCGCGAGGCCTTCAAGCTGCTGAAGGCTCAGGGGATCGGGGGCGCCGTCGTCTTCGTGGCCTCCAAGAACGGACTTGCGGCCTCGCCGGGGGCCTCGGCCTATTGCACGGCCAAGGCCTCGGAGATCCACCTCGCCCGCTGCCTCGCGCTGGAAGGCGCGCCCGCCGGAATCCGCGTCAATGTGGTGAACCCCGACGCGGTGCTGCGCGGCTCGAAGATCTGGTCCGGCGAATGGCTGGATCAGCGCGCCTCCACCTACAAGACCGACAAGGAAGGCCTCGAGGAGATGTATCGTCAGCGCAGCCTGCTGAAGCGCTCGGTGCTGCCCGAGGACATCGCCGAGGCCAATTACTTCTTCGCCTCCGATCTCAGCGCCAAATCCACGGGCAACATCGTCAATGTGGACGCGGGCAACGTCCAGGCCTTCACGCGCTGAACCGCCGGAAAGGGAGGAAACCATGAAGATTCAGGACTCCGTCCTCGGCGAGGCGAACGCCCGCCGCGAAGCCGATCTGCGCCGCGATTACGAAAGCCTCGGCGAGCGTCTGGCGCGGCGCGGAATTGCAATCGACGCGATCAAGGCGAAGATCGCGGCCTTTGGAATCGCGCTCCCGAGCTGGGCGGCGGGCACGGGCGGCACGCGCTTCGCCCGTTTCCCCGGCGCGGGCGAGCCGCGCGACGTCTTCGACAAGATCGACGATTGCGGCGCAGTCCATCGCCTGACGGGGCTGGCTCCGGCGATTTCGCTGCATATCCCCTGGGACAAGGCGGATCCGGCGGCGCTTCTGGCGCGGGCGGGCGAGCATGGGCTGATCTTCGACGCGGTGAACTCCAACACCTTTCAGGATCACCCGGATCTCCCTCTGAGCTTCAAATACGGCTCGCTTTCGCATGTGGACAAGGCCGTGCGGGATCAGGCCGTGGCGCATAATCTGGATTGCGTCGAGCTGGGGCGGAAGATCGGCTCGAAGGCGCTGTCCATCTGGATCGGCGACGGCTCGAACTTCCCCGGACAAGCCGACTTCACTCGTCAGCTCGACCGCTATCTGGAAAGCGCCCACCGCATTTACGCGGGCCTCCCGGAGGATTGGCGGCTCTTCGTCGAGCATAAGATGTATGAGCCCGCCTTTTACTCCACCGTGGTTCAGGATTGGGGCACGAGCTATCTCATCGCGCAGGAGTTGGGCGCAAAAGCCGCTTGCCTCGTGGATCTCGGGCATCATGCGCCGAACGTGAACATCGAGATGATCGTGGCGCGGCTGATCCGCTTCGGCAAGCTGGCGGGCTTTCACTTCAACGACAGCAAATACGGCGACGACGATCTCGACGCGGGCGTGATCGACCCTTACCGGCTCTTCCTCGTCTTCAACGAATTGGTCAACGCCGAGGGGACGCCCGGCTTTTCTCCCGCCTATATGCTGGACGAAAGCCATAACGTCACCGATCCGCTGGAGAGCATGATGGCTTCGGCCATGGAGGTGGCGCGCGCCCATGCTCAGGCGCTGCTGGTGGATCGCGCGGCCCTGCGCGCCCATCAGGAGAGCAACGACGCCCTCATGGCCTCCGAGACTCTGAAGACCGCCTTCCGCACCGACGTCGAGCCGATCCTCGCCATGGCGCGTCTGGAGAAGGGCGCCGCCATAGATCCCGTGGCCGCCTTCCGCGCTTTGGGCTATCGGGCTCAGGCGGCGGCGCAGCGTCCGAAGGTTTCGGGCGCGGGCGGCGGCATCGTCTGAACATCGGGGCGATCTTGCGAGGTCGCCCTGAAAATATATGATAAGTGGAGAAAATATCCGCAAAATCATCATATCAATATTGCTTTTCCTGGCCTCCCATGCTCTGCTGATCTTCAGAAACGGCGTTTCGAATCCGCAAGGCCGGATTCCACATCGACCGGACATCTTCAGGGAGAAACGACGATGGATCCTTTGCTCCGGCGCAAGGAGCGCTTCGTCTCGCGCGGCGAAGTCGAGGAGTTGATCCGGCGTCTGGCCGCGAACCTCACCGCGATCAAAGACGAGACCGGCGAATTCCTGCTCCATCTGGAGGACGGCCGCGTCATCGACACCCGCGGCTGGAGCGGATGGGAATGGACTCATGGCGTCGGGCTCTACGGGCTCTTCAACGCCTGGAGGCTCTCGCAGGATCCGGCGCTTCTGCGGATCATCCTCGACTGGTTCGAGGCGCGTTTCGCTGAAGAACAAGCCACCAAGAACATCAACACCTTCGCGCCTTTCCTGACTCTCGCCTCCCTGCACGAGATGCGGCCGAATCCCGCCTGGATCCCCTATCTGGAGACCTGGGCCGAATGGGCCATGCATGAGCTGCCCAGGACGAAGGAAGGCGGCTTCCAGCACATCGTCTACAACAGCGTGAACCCGCAGCAGATGTGGGACGACACGCTGATGATGAGCGTGATGCCTCTGGCGAAGATCGGGCTGGTCCTGAACCGCCCCGAATATGTGGAGGAGGCGAAATATCAGTTCCTCATCCACGCCCATCATCTCGCCGACCGCGCGACGGGACTCTGGTTCCACGGCTGGACCTTCGACGGCGATCATAATTTCGCCAGGGCCCTCTGGGCGCGCGGCAACAGCTGGATCACCATCGCGATCCCCGAATTCCTCGATCTGCTGAACCCGCCCGAGAACGACCCTCTGCGGCGACATCTGCTCTCCATCCTGCGCCGTCAGGCGGAGGCTCTGGCGCGGACGCAGGACGCCTCCGGCCTCTGGACGACCCTGCTCGACGATCCGCAGAGCTATCTGGAATCCTCGGCGGCGGCGGGCTTCGGCTATGGCCTGATGAAGGCCGTGCGCAAGGGCTATCTCGGGCGGGAATATCTCCCCGTGGCGGAGAAGGCGGTCAAGGGCGTGATCGGCAAGATCGACGCCTCCGGCGAATTGCGTCAGGTCTCCTTCGGGACGGCCATGGGCGCCGACCTCGATTATTACCGGGGAATCCGCCTCACCTCGACGCCCTATGGACAGGCCATGGCGCTGCTCTGCCTCTCCGAGCATCTGCGCTCCTATATCTGACGCCTTCCGGCGCGCTTGTATCTGGCGCCTTCCGGCGCAATGGAGAATCCTCAATGTCCGGCTCCGCGACTTCGGAAATCACGCTGGCCTATATCGGCGGCGGCTCTCTGAACTGGGCTCAGGTGCTGATGGCCGACCTCGTCCATGACGGAACGGTCTCCGGCGAGATCCGCCTCTACGACCTCGACGAGGAGGCCGCCCGCCGCAACGCCGCCCTCGGCGAGCGCCTGTCTCGGGCTCATGGGCGGAATCTGCGCTACAAGGCGGTCCCGAAGCTCGCCGAAGCCCTGACCGGCGCGGATTTCGTGGTGGTCTCGATCCTGCCGGGCTCCTTCGAGGACATGGCTCAGGATCTCGGCTTGCCGGAAGGCGAGGGCGTCCGGCAATCGGTGGGCGACACGGTGGGGCCGGGCGGATTCCTCCGCGCCATGCGGGCCATTCCGCAGATGGCCGCCATCGGCGAAGCGATCCGCGCCCATGCGCCTCAGGCCTACGTCTGCAATCTGACCAATCCCATGTCGGTTCTGACCGGCGCGCTTCACGCCGCCTATCCGGGAATCAGGGCCTGGGGCGAATGCCATGAAGTGACCAAGCTGCGGCATATCCTCGCCTGGCTGGCCAACCGGAAGGCGGGAGAAATCCGCTACGACTTCCGCGACGTTCAGGCGAACGTGCTGGGCGTGAATCACTTCACCTTCGTGGATCGGGCCTTCGTCGGCGGAGAGGACATGCTCCCGGCTTATCTCGCCTTCGCGGCGGAGCATCGGGCGAAGGGCTGGCGGCCTGCGCCGCTGGATCCGGAGAACGAGGTCCAGCGCTATTTCGAGGACGTCAACCGCGTGAAGTTCGACCTCGCGGCGCGTTTCGGGATCGCGGCGGCGGCGGGAGACCGCCACCTCGCCGAGTTCCTGCCTGCGAGCTGGTATCTCGGCGACAACGAGGGCTGGGGCTTCGGCCTGACGCCCGTCTCCTGGCGCCGCAAGGATCGCGACGCCCGACGCGCCGCCGCCCGGGAGGCGCAGCAGACCAATGAGGCGCCGCCTCTGCGCGCGGCTTCGGAAGAGGCGCTCGTCGCCCAGATCCGGGCTCTGACGCGGGGCGAAACCCTGGTCGTCAACGCCAATCTCCCCAATCGCGGCCAGCTTGAGGGCTTCGCGCCGGGAACCATCGTCGAGACCAACGCCCTGTTCTCGGGTCTGGGCGTGCAGGCGGTCGCGGCGGGGCGTCTGCCTCCGGCGGTGGAGGCGCTCGTCAAGCCCCATGCGGATCGTCAGAACGCCGTGCTTGCGGCGGTTCTCGCGGAGGACGCCCCGACGCTGGAGGGGCTTTTCCTCTCCGATCCGCTCAATGCGCCCCTGGGGCCCGATCGCGCCGCCGGGCTCTTCCGGGCCATGGCGGCCGCCACCGCCGAACGCCTGCCGCCCGCTCTGCGCAGATACGGCTGAGGGGTCTCGTTCACATCACGGGGCGCCCGCCAGAGGCGCCTTTTCGGGAGGAAACCAATGACAAGGACCATCTTCGGCGCCTTCGCGCTGAGTCTCGGCTTCGTCGGCGCGGCTTCGTCGGCGGAGCTGCGCATGTCCTGGTGGGGCGGCGACGGACGCCACGTCGCCACTCAGGAGGCCCTGAAATATTGCGGCGGCAAGCTCGGCCACAGCGTCAAGCCGGAGTTCGCCGGCTTCGAAGGCTATCTGGAGCGCCTCAGCACCCAGCTCGCGGGCCGCACCGAAGCCGACATCCTGCAGGTGGACTGGCCCTGGCTGCATCAGTTCTCGCGCGACGGCTCGGGCTTCGCCGATCTGCGGGAGCTCGCGGACTCCATCGACCTCGACCAGTGGAACGAAGGCCAGCTCGCCCCCGTCACCCTGAACGGCAAGCTGAACGGCGCGCCCGTCTCGGTGACCGGCGCCATTCCCTTCTTCAACGTCGAGGCCTTCAGGCGCCATGGCCTCGACCTGCCGAAGACCTGGGAGGATCTCGCCGCTGCGGCCAGGGTGATGAATCCCGAGGGCGCCTGGCCCTATGACGCCACCAAGGTGATCCTCATGTTCACCATCGAGTCCCTGACGGCGCAAGCCTCCGGCCTGGAGTTCGTCGATCCCGAGACGGGCGAGATCGCCTGGACGAAGGAGGATCTCGTCAAGGCGCTGAACCATTATCGATGGATGGTGGATCAGGGGATCCTGCGGCCCTGGCGGACGGCGGCGGCGGTCGGCAACGTCGAGGTCTTCGACGATCCGGCCTGGGGCGAAGGCCGGGTCGGGGGCACGCTCTTCTGGGATTCGACCTACTCCAAATTCAACGACCCGATCCGCGAAGGACATCTGGAGCCCGTCCCGCCGATGCGCATCGAGGGCGCGAAGACGGACGGACTCTACAAGAAGCCTTCCATGGTCTTCGCGGTGTCGCGCAACTCCCGCGATCCGAAGGCCGCCGCCCAGGTGATCGACTGCCTGCTGAACGATCCCGAGGCGATCCGGATCCTCGGCGTCAGCCGGGGCCTGCCCGCCTCCGCCGTGGCGCGCCGGACGCTGGAGGAGGCCGGACAGCTCGGCGCGGCCAACGTCGAGGCGGCGCGGATCGTGGCCGAAGCCACCGGACCCGCCATGTCGCCCCTGATCGAGCATCCGGCGGTTCAGGAGGTCTTCCTCACCAACATCGAGGAATTCGCCTATGGCCGCGTGACCGCCGAAGAGGCCGCCGACCGGATCCTGAGCGATCTGCGCCGCGCCCTGCGCCGACTCTGAGGGAGAGGGCCCGCTTCAGCCCGGACGCCCGGACTCCGGAGCTTCCGACTCCTGAGGTTCGGGCGGGCGGTCGTCGAGGAGGATGCGTTCGGCGGCGCCGTCCATGTCGTCATACTGGCCGTCGCGCATCGACCAGAGGAAGGCCGCCAGGCCGACGATTCCCATCGCCAGGGCGATGGGCAGCAAAAGCGCCATGTTCAGCATGATCCGCCTCCCTGGAGGGCAGGGGGGCGGGCGCCTCCGGACGAGACGCCCGCTTCGACCCTCCGCCGAGCCGCAGCGCGTTGAGCGCCACCAGCACCGAGGAGGAGGACATGGCCACGGCCGCCACCAGAGGCGTCACATGGCCCGTCATGGCGATGGGAGTCGCCACGACGTTGTAGAGGATCGCCATCGCGATGTTCTGGCGCACCAGAGAACCCGCCCGCCGCGCGATCGCCGCCGCATGGGGGACGGCGTTCAGGCTCGGGCGCAGGAAGACGAAATCCGCCGCGTTGCGCCCGATGTCCGCCGCTTCGGCGGGCGCCATGGAGACTTCGGCGGCCGAAAGCGCCGGAGCGTCGTTCAGGCCGTCGCCGATCATCAGCGGGCGGCGGCCCTCGGCGCGCAGAGCCTCCAGACGGGCGATCTTTGCGCCGGGACGGGCTCCGGCGCGGAAGGTCTCGATCCCCAGCGCCTGGGCGACCGCCTCGACGCGGGGGGCCTCGTCGCCTGAAACGATCTCCACGGAGAAGCCCTGCGCCTTCAGCGCCGCCACGGCCTCCGCCGCGCCCTCGCGCAGGGTTTCGGCGAAGGAGAAGGCCGCCAGAAGCTCGCCGTCGCGGGAAAGGACGCTCTGCGCCTCCGGAGCCTCCGCCGGATCCTTCAACGCCCAGTCGCGCCGCCCGAGCCGATATTCCCGACCCTCCGCGAGGCCCGTCAGGCCGAGTCCCGGAAGCTCGCGGATCTCCGTGAACTCCGGAGCCTGGCCTTCGCGCTCCCGGGCGGCCCGCGTCAGGGCTCGCGAGAGCGGATGGGTCGAGCGCGCGGCGAGCCTCCCCGCGACGACCAGGGCGCCCGGCTCGGCCTCGCGCCAGCCGGAGAGCCGCGGCGCGCCGTCGGTGAGGGTGCCGGTCTTGTCGAGGACCACGGCGTCGGCGGTCTCCAGCCGCTCCAGCGCCGAGCCGTCGCGCATCATGATTCCGGCTTCAAAGAGCCGTCGCGCCGCCACCACCTGAGTCATGGGCACCGCCAGCCCCAGAGCGCAGGGACAGGTGATGATCAGAACCGCGATGGCGATGGTCGTCGCGCGATAGGGATCGCCGTCGAGGACCATCCAGAGGAGGAAGCTCCCGAAGGCCGCCAGATGCACCACCGGAGCGTAAAGCGCCGAAACCCGATCCGCGAGGCGCCGATAGCGCGCGCGGCCCGTCTCGGCGGCCTCCATCATGCGCAGCATCTCGCCGAGGAAGGAGTCTTCGGCGCCCGAGCGCGCGCGCGCCGTCAGCGGCCCCGCGAGGTTCAGGGCGCCCGCCTCCAGCTCCGCGCCTTCGGCCACGGGACGCGGCAGGCTCTCGCCGGTGACCACCGAGAGATCCGCCTCCGAGCGGCCTGCCTCGACGACGACGTTCACCGGAACGCGCGCCCCCGCCGGGATCAGCAGGCGGTCGCCGGGACGGATCTCCGCCAGAGGGACGAACTCCGCCTCGCCCGCTGCGTCCAGCCTGAGGGCGCCTTGCGGAATCAGCTTCGCCAGGCCCTGCACCGCCGAGCGCGCCCGCTCGCGCATCATGTGGTCGAGCGTCCGGCCCACGAGCAGGAAGAAGATCAGCGTGACGGCGGCGTCGTAATAGGCGTGCTGGCCCCCGACGGCGGTCTCGTAGAGGCTCAGGGCGAAGGCGAGGGCCACGCCCAGAGCGATGGGCAGATCCATGTTCATGCGTCCGCGCCGCAGCGCCGCCCAGGCCGACTGGTAGAAGACCCGCCCCGAATAGAGCAGCGTCGGCAGGGCGATCAGCGCCGAGATCGCATGAAAGGCGTCGCGGGCTCCGGCCTCGGCGCCGGACCAGACCGAAACCGAGAAGATCATGATGTTGCTGGAGGCGAAGCCCGCCACGGCGGTGGCCCGGATCAGATGCGCGAGGGTCTTGTCCTCGCGGGCGGCCTCGAAGGAAAAGGGCGTGGCGGCGTAGCCGAGCGACTCCAGCCGGGCGAGGAGCGGCGGCGGCGCCTCGCCGCGCCAGCGCACCGAGACCCGACGCGTCGAGAAGTTCACCCGCGCCCGCTCCACGCCCTCGAGCGCGCCGAGGCTCCGCTCGATCTTCGAGATGCAGGCGGCGCAATGGATGCCCGGAACCGAAAGATCCGTCTGGGTCAGCCCCTCGCCGACGGGACGGCTGACCAACGCCAGTTCGCGCGCCGCCAGAGCGGCGGGCGTGGCCTCCTCGCCGAGGAAAACCTCTCCGGGCGGCGCGCAGCAGGTCATGTCAGGCCTCTTCCGCCTGAGCCGGAGCCTCGGCGCCGATGAGTTCGGCGGCCTCTCCGCGCAGCGATTCATAGGCGCGCCAGGTGGCGTGGCCGATCAGCGGAAAGGCGATGATCAGCCCGAACAGCCCCGTCGCCAGAGAAAACGCGAAGGCCGCCAGAACGCAGGCGCCCCACGCCAGCATCGCGGGCAGATGCCGCCAGACCAGGGTCGCGCTCACGCCCATGGCGGTGAAGGCGTCGAGATCGCGCTCCCGGTCGAGCAGCATGGGCGCCGCGAAGGCTCCGATGGCGAAGGACAGGCCCGCGAAGAGCGCGCCCACCAGGCTCCCCGTCACCAGCATCCCGAGTCCGGCGGGCGTCGTGAAGAGCAGCTCCATCACCGATGAAAACTCGTTGGGCACGGGCTTCCAGCCGAGGAAGAGCGCCGCGATGATCGTCGCGGCCCGCATCCAGATCATCACGAGCAGCGCCAGCAGCGCCCCCACGAAGAGGATCTGTCCGCGATTGCGGAAGCCCGCTCCGAGCATCTCCCCGAGCGTGACGGATTCGCCGCGCTCCAGACGGCGGCTCTTCTCGTAGAGCCCCACCGCCACCACCGGTCCGAGGATCATGAAGCCCGCCAGAGCCGGAAACAGCGCATTGCCCCAGCCGACAAGGAAGATCGCGCCCACCATCGCCCAGGAGGCCAGGAAGACCGCCACGCCATAGCCGAAGCTGAGGCCCGGCTGAATCTTCGCGTCGGCCCATCCGGCGCGCAGCCAGGCGAAGGCCGCGTCGGTCGGGAGCCGCGCGGCTCCGGGCGGCGAGGCCGCTGCGGAAGAAGAGGTCATCTTCGTTCTCCTTTCTGCGCTTGCGGCTCAACAGGCCGGGCGGGCCGCCCGATAGACCGGAGCGGCGGCGTCCTGAACCTGAACCGGCGACTTCACGTGAGCCACGCAATCGGGCCGCGAGGCGAAGGCCACATAGACGAGATGGGCGTTGGCTCCGATCAGCAGCCCCAGTCCCAGCCCGATCAGGACCCAGATCTTCAGGCGGGTCGAGAGGCGCGCCCCGGGCGTGGTCTGCGCGGCTTCAGGAGTCATCGGGGCCTCCCTCGGCGGGCTTCAGGCCAAGGACGTAGAGCGTCAGGATGCGCCGCTCGGCGAGGGTGAGGCGCTCCTCCCAATGGGGCATGTGGCCCTGACGCCCGTTCACCAGAGTCCGGGTGAGGGTCGCCCGGTCGCCGCCATAGAGCCAGTAGCCGTCCGTCAGATCCGGCGCGCCCGCGGTCTTGAGTCCGCGCGCGTCCTCGCCATGGCAGGAGGCGCATTGCTCGGCGAAGATCGCGCCGCCCGCCTCGACGCCCTGGGCGTCGCGCGGATCCGGCTCGCCGACGTCCTGCGCATGGGCGCGCAGGAAGGAGATCACCGAAGCGATCTCCGGCCGCGAGAGCATGCCGTCGCGGCCGAAGGCCAGCATCTGGCCGTAGCGCGTCTCCTCATGGGTCGAGTTGATCCCGACGCGCAGGGTCTCTTCGATGGTCTCGGGCTCGCCGCCCCAGAGCCAGAGCTGCGCGCTCAGATCGGGGAAGCCGGGGCCTCCGCGTCCTTCGGCGCCGTGGCAGGCGGCGCAGTTGTCGCCGAAGAGCCGGCGTCCGGATTCGGAGACCACCCGCATCAGATCGGGGCGCGCCTCGATCTCGGCGTAGGGGAGGCTCTCCATCTCCTGCGTCCAGGCTGCGCGCTCGCGTTGCGCCGCGCCGAGGGCCCGGCTCACGTCCTGGCGGTGATCCGCCCCGAGCAGGCCCCGCGTGTAGCTGGCGCCCAGCGGCCAGGCGGGCATCAGCGCCCACCAGAGCAGCGAAAAGGCGAAGGTCAGGCCGAGGAAGACGAAGACCACGCGCGGAATCGGCGTGTTCAGCTCCTTGATGCCGTTCCATTCATGGCCGGTGGTCTCGCGCCCGGTGACCGGGTCCTTCTCCGTCATCGCCATGGCTTGTCGTCCTTGTCGAGAATGCTCCGTCCGGCTTCGTCGAACTTCGTCCTGTTCTTCGGCCAATAGGCGTAGATCACCACGCCCACCGCCATGCCGAGCATGTAGAACAGCCCCCAGCTCTTGGCGATCCGGACTAGGTTTTCATGATCGAAGACCATCATGGAGCCTCCAGCGCGGCTTGCTGCTGCTGTTGCCGATGGGCCGCGTCCGTCAGCTTGCCGAGGATCTGGAGATAGGCCACCAGAGCGTCCATTTCGGTGACCACGCCGCGTTGTCCGTCGAAGACGCGGATGTTGGTCGCGTCGCCGTAGCGGGCGGCGACCTGATCCGCCATGAGGCTGCCCGGCATGGCCTGACCCTGGGCGTCGGCCGGGGCGTTGGCGATCATGGCGTCGTCATAGGGCACGCCCACCGCCTTCATGGCCGCCAGATGCCCGCCGAGATCCTCGACCTTCAGGGCCTTGCGCTCGAGGAAGGCGTAGCGGGGCATGTTGGATTCCGGAACCACGTCGCGCGGATTGACCAGATGGGCCACATGCCAGGCGTCGGAGTATTTCCCTCCGACGCGCGCCAGATCCGGCCCGGTGCGCTTGGAGCCCCAGAGCATCGGGTGGTCGTATTGCGATTCCGCCGCCAGCGAATAGGGCCCGTAGCGCTCCACCTCGTCGCGGAGGGTGCGGATCATCTGCGAATGGCAGGCGTAGCAGCCTTCGCGGATGTAGATGTTGCGGCCCGCCAGCTCCAGCGGCGTATAGACGCGCATGTCCGCGACCTTCTCCACCGTGTCGTCGATGGTGAAGAGCGGCGCGATCTCGAAGAGCCCTCCGATGGAGGACACCCCGATGATCGCCAGAACGAAGCCGATGGTCGAGCGTTCGATCTTCTTGTGGAATTCAGCCATGGCTCATTCTCCCGCGACGAGGTTGCGGTCGGCGTTGCGGTCGGCGGGCCGGTCGTCCTGCGGAACGGAGACGGAGGCGCCCCGGATGGTCATCCAGATGTTGCAGCAGCCGACCAGAGCGCCCATCAGGAACATCAGGCCGCCAAGCGCGCGCGCGACGTAATAGGGATGCATCGCCACGAGGGAATCGACGAAGCTGTAGCTCAGGCTGCCGCTCTCGTCATAGGTGCGCCACATCAGGCCCTGGATCACGCCCGAATTCCACATCGAGAAGACGTAGACCAGCGTTCCCAGCAGCGCGAGCCAGAAATGGACCTCCACCAGAGCGGCGGAATGCATGCGCTCGCGGCCCCACATCACCGGCACCAGGTAGTAGATCGAGCCGAAGGTGATCATCGCCACCCAGCCGAGGGCGCCGGCGTGGACATGGCCGATGGTCCAGTCGGTGTAATGCGAGAGCGAATTCACCGCCCGGATCGCCATGAAGGAGCCTTCGAAGGTCGAGAGCCCGTAGAAGACCGCCGCGATCATCATGAAACGCAGCGTGGCGTCGTCGCGCACCTTGCGCCAGGCGCCGTTGAGCGTCAGCAGCGCGTTGCCCGCCGAGGCCCAGGACGGCACGATCAGCATCACCGAGAAGGTCATCCCGAGCGTCTGCACCCAGTGGGGCAGCGCGGTGTAATGCAGGTGATGCGACCCCGCCCAGAGATACATGAAGGTGATGCCCCAGAAGCTCACGATCGACATCCGGTAGGAGAAGATCGGCCGTCCGGCGCGCTTGGGCAGGTAGTAATACATCATGCCGAGGAATCCGGCGGTCAGGAAGAAGGCGACGGCGTTATGGCCGTACCACCATTGCGTCATCGCGTCCTGGACGCCCGAGAAGGCCGAATAGGCCTTGGCCTGGCCGAAGGAGACCGGAACAGCCAGATTGTTGATGATGTGCAGAACCGCCACCACCAGAATGAAGGCCATGTAATACCAGTTGGCCACATAGATGTGCGGCTCCTTGCGGCGGGCGAGCGTCAGGATGTAGATCAGGAAATAGGCGACCCAGACCACCACCAGCCAGAGATCCGCATACCATTCGGGCTCGGCGTATTCCTTGGACTGGGTGATCCCCATGAAATAGCCGGTCACCGCCAGAAGGCAGAACAGGTTGTAGCCGAGCAGCACGAACCAGGGCAGCAACTGCCCCGACAACCGCGCCCGCGACGTCCGCTGAAGCACGTGGAACGAGGTCGCGATCAGCGCGTTGCCGCCGAAGCCGAAGATCACGCCGGTGGTGTGCGCCGGACGCAGACGCCCGAAGCTCGCCCAGGGCGAATCCACGAAGGTCAGCTCCGGCCAGGCCAGAAGCGCCGCCACCCAGACTCCCATGAACAGCCCGAAGACCGCCCATCCCATGCTCAGCAGGATGCCGAGGCGGGTCGGATCGTCGTAATAGGCGCTCTCGCGATCCTCCGTGGGCTCCGGCGCGTCCAGCGCCCCGAGCACCGGCAGGGCCAGCCCCGCCGCGAAGACCACGATCAGCAGACCGTGCCAGCCGAGAGGGTCGCTGCGGCCCGCAAGGCCCAGAACCGCCCCCATGAGCGCCACGAGCCCCAGAATGATCAAGGCGTTCTGCCTTTCGTGCCGTGTCAGTCGAGCTATCATCATCTTCTCCGGATGGCTGTCCTTGCGATGGCGGCGGAGGGGGAGAAGCTCATCGCGCCTCCCTCGGGCGGAGGGCGGCCAGGGCCGCGAGGATCAGAAGCAGCGCCTTGGCCGCCTCCAGGGCCACATAGATCCCGTGATGGCGCGAGGCGGAGGGCGCAGCTCCCGCGGCGATCTCGCCGACCCGCGCGTCGAGGACCGGCAGAAGCCACAGCGCCTGAAGCGCCACGATCCCCGCCGCCAGAAGCGCGGGAAGCGTCGCCCCCGCGCCGAGGCGCCCCGTCAGGACCGCCGCGCACAGCAGGGCCGCCAGACCCCATTCGACCTTCGAGAACAGCCCGAAGGTGACGCGTCCCACCTCCAGCGCGACGGGCAGGCTCAGGCCCGGCGCGGCGAACTTGACCGGCGTGGCCAGAAACGAGACCCCCGCCAGAAGACCCAGCCAGAAGACCGCCAGCAGAAGCGCAGGCGATCCCCGGGCCGGTCTCGCGCGATGAACGGACATGACTTCTCCCCCGACGGCGCCGAGGGCGCCGCCTGTCCTCCCGACGCCTGGGCGTCGTCTTCCTGAAATCCGTCGGAGCGGCCTTCGCGGCCCGCCGCCCGCGCGAGCCGCTCCGTTCGAGTCTTCCGGTCGGAGGCCCCCGGTTGGAGGCTCCTGGTCAGAGTCCGGGGGGCTCCTCCCGGAAGGGGGTCGACCGCGCGAATCTGGACGAAAGTTTAAGGAGATTACATGAATTCTCAATTCATGTTTTAGGAATTCATGTTTTTTCGTCGCGGTCATTCCGCCGCAGGCGTCGCGCCTCGCGCCGCCGCAGGAGGCCTGAGAGCGCCTGAGGACGCCGAAGCGGACGGCGCGGTTTTTTCCGTCCGGCCCTTTGTGCGCGACAGGATCGCTTCCATATATCCGGCTCCGCAAGCCAGCCGCTCGCGACCGGAGATCCGGCAGCGCGTCCGCCAGGAAAGAAAGCCTTTTCGCTCCATGGACATGGGACTTCCGGCGGCGTTGACCCTCCGCCGCCCTCCGTGCTTCCTTCTCCGCTTCCTTCGAGGGGCCTGATCCGCGATGCGCCTGACCAGTTTCTCCGATTACGCATTGCGGCTTCTGATCTACGCCGCCCGGCATCGGGACCGCCTCGTCACCATCGAGGAGGCCGCCGCCGCCTACGACATCTCGCGCAGCCATCTGACCAAGGTGGCCAATCTGCTGACGCGCGCCGGATTCCTCAGCTCCATGCGGGGGCGCTCCGGAGGCCTGGCGATGGGACGTGCGCCCGAAAGCCTCACCCTCGGCGAGGTTTTGCGCGTGACGGAGCCCGATTTCGCCAGCATGGAGTGTTTCGGCCCCGGAACGGAAGGCGCCTCGGGAGAGGCGAAGCGTCCGGCGGAGCTGACGGCGGCGGTCGGCGCGGCCCTGACGGCCTTCCTGGCCGAAATGGACGCCCGCACCCTCGCCGATCTTCTGCCGAAAGGCGAAACGCGCGCGGAAGGGTCGGGCGAAGATGGAGCATCCTGAATTTCACCACGAGGCGCCGCGTCTGACGGTGCGCGATCCTCTGGCGGCCTTTCTGGGCTCGACGAGGGACGGCCTCTTCTCCTACGGCTACGCCGACGCCGTGCGTCTGGCGGGACATTCCTGTCCGGCGGTGGCGGGGGCCTGGCTGATGACGCTCCAGGGGCTCTCCTGGCTCTATGGCGACGAGATCCCCGAGCGCGGCGGCGTCGAGGTCCATCTGCGCGAGGCCCGCGATCAGGGCGTGACGGGCGTGATCGCGCTGGTGGCCGGGCTCGCGACGGGCGCCGCGCCCGAAACCGGCTTCGGAGGGGTGGGGCCGCAGGGGCTCTTCTCGCGGCGCGGACTCCTGCGCTTCGACGCCCCCATCGACGGCGTCATGGGTCTGCGGCGGCGCGATACGGGGCGCGGCGTGATCCTCGACATCGACACCAACCACACGCCTCCGACGCCCGAATTGCGCGCCCTGACGCCTCTGGCGCTCTCGGGCGCCGCGACTCCCGCGGAGCTGGCCCGCTTCGCCGAGCTCTGGCAGGAGCGGGTCCGGCGCATGCTGATCGACCACGCCGAGGATCCCAAGCTGATCCACATCTACGACTGGCCGGAATCAGGGCACGGGTCGGGGCCGGAGGCCTTCGGCGAAGAAGAGGCCTGACGGCCCCTCCTCCGGGTGGTGGTGGGGAAGGCGGCGGTCTCCCGCCGCCCCCTGAGGTCAGGCGAGGCCCGAAGGGGCCTGGAGCGGCGGCGCTCCGGAAGGCTCCGCCCTCGGCGCGGCGACGGCGGGCGCCGGAGCGAAGCCCGGCGCGGGCGCGAAGACCGCTTCCGCCGTCCGGGGAGGCGGCGGGGGCGAAGCCGGGGGAGGCGCAGCCGGCGGAGGCGAGGCTTGCGGAGCTTCGGGGGCCTGCGGCGCCGGATGCGTCGGGTGTTTCGGGCCGGCCTGCGGGGCGGGGCCGCCCTGCTCTTCATGTCCGGGCCTGGGCGTCCGGAAGAGCTTCAGCACGAAGACGAAGAAGGCCGGAACGAAGAAGATCGCCAGCACCGTCGCCGAGATCATGCCGCCGAGCACGCCCACGCCCAGCGCGTTCTGACTGGCGGCGCTGGGGCCCGTGGCGATGGCCAGAGGCGTCACGCCGAGCGAGAAGGCCAGCGAGGTCATGATGATCGGGCGAAAGCGCGCCCGGGCGGCCTCGACGGCGGAATCGAGCAGCGACATGCCTTCGGCGTAATGCTCCTTGGCGAACTCCACGATGAGGATCGCGTTCTTGGCCGAAAGGCCGATGATCGCGATGAGCCCCACCTTGAAATAGATGTCGTTGGCCATGCCCATGTGCAGCGCCGCCACCACGCAGCCGATGATTCCCAGAGGCACCACCAGCATCACCGAGAGCGGAATCGACCAGCTCTCGTAAAGGCCCGCCAGAAGCAGGAAGACGAAGAGGATGCTCAGCCCGAAGAGCAGCGGCGCCTGAGAACCGGACTTCAACTCCTCCAGGGATTGCCCCGTCCATTCAAAGCCGAAGCCCTGCGGCAGATCCAGCGCCAGACGCTCCATCTCCGCGAGCGCCGCGCCCGAGGAGAACCCCGCCTGCGGAGACCCCGAGATGCGGATCGTCGGATAGCCGTTGTAGCCCACCACCTGCGGCGGACCCTTGGTCCATTCCGCCCGCGCGAAGGCCGAAAGCGGCACCATGCCGCCATGCAGGTTGCGCACGGTCAGCCGGAGCAGGTCCTCCGCCTGGAGGCGGTCGCGGTCCTGGGCCTGCACGACCACGCGCTGCATGCGTCCGGCGTTGGGGAAGTCGTTGACGTAGGCCGAACCGAGATTCGCGCTGATGGTCGAATTGATGTCCGCGAAGGTCACGCCGAAGGCGTTGGCCTTTTCGCGGTCGATCTCCAGCATGATCTGGGCGGCGTCCGGCAGGCCCTCGATGCGCAGGCCCGCCACCACCGGACTTTGCGCGGCCGCGCCCATCAGCTGGGCGGCGGCGGCGCTCAGGGCCTCCTGACCGAGCCCGGCGCGGTCCTGGAGGCGGAAGGTGAAGCCGCCCGTCGCGCCGAAGCCCGGAATCGGCGGCGGAGACAAGGCGAAGGAGGTCGCGTCCCGCAGGCCGAACAGCTGCATGTTCGCCCGGTTGGCGATGTCCTGGGCGCTCTGGCCCTCGCCGCGCAGGGCCCAGTCCTTGAGCGTCACGAAGACCAGCGCCGCGTTCGCGCCGTTGCCCGAGAAGCTGAAGCCCTGGATCGCCACGATGTTCTCGACGGAAGGCTCGGCGCGGAAGATCCCCTCGATCTGGCGCAGCGTGGCGAGGGTGCGGTTGGCGCTGGCCTCGGGCGGGCCCTCCACGTTCACGATCAGGAAGCCCTGATCCTCGGCGGGCACGAAGTCGCTCGGCAGCTTCACGAAGAGATAGCCCAGCCCCGCCACCAGCGCGAGATAGACCACCATCATGCGTCCGGCGCGCCGGGCCATGCCGCCCGTCAGCCAGGTGTAGCCGGTGGTGAGGTTGTCGAAGCGGCGGTTGAACCAGCCCCCGAGCCCCCGCTTCTCGTGATGTCCCTGCGCGATGGGCCGCAGGAAGGTGGCGCAGAGCGCAGGCGTCAGCGAAAGCGCCAGAAAGCCCGAGAACAGGATCGACACCACCATGGTCAGGCTGAACTGACGATAGATGATGCCCGTCGAGCCCGGAAAGAAGGCCATCGGAATGAACACCGAGCAGAGCACCAGCGTGATGCCCAGAATGGCGCCGGTGATCTGGCCCATGGCCTTGCGGGTGGCCGCCTTCGGAGACAGCCCCTCCTCGGCCATGAGCCGCTCGACGTTCTCGACCACCACGATGGCGTCGTCCACGAGGATGCCGATGGCCAGAACCATCGCGAACATGGTCAGCACGTTGATCGACATGCCGCTGACCAGCATCACCGCGCAGGCTCCCAGCAGGGCCACCGGCACCACCAGAGTCGGAATCACCGTGTAGCGGAAGTTCTGGAGGAAGACGAACATCACCACGAAGACGAGCCCGACCGCCTCCAGCAGCGTCATCAGCACCTTCGAGATCGAGGCCGAGACGAAGGGGCTGGTGTCGTAGGGCGCGGAATATTCGACGCCCGGCGGGAAGAAGCGCGCCAGCTCGTCCATCTTCTCGATCACCAGCGCCGAGGTCGAGAGCGCGTTGCCCGTCGAGGAAAGCTGGATGCCGATGGCCGCCGCAGGCTGGCCGTTGAAGAAGCTGGAGAAGTTGTAGCTCTCCGCCCCGACCTCCAGCCGCGCGACGTCGCGCAGCCGCACCGTCGAGCCGTCTTCGTTGGCGCGCAGCACGATGGCGCCGAACTCCTCGATGTCCGAGAGCTGGCCCTTGACCAGAACCGTCGCGGTCAGATCCTGCGAGACGGGGTTGGGCGAGGCGCCGATCTGGCCGGCCGCGACCTGCGCGTTCTGGGCGCCGATGGCGGCGCGCACGTCGTCGGTGGTGAGGCTCAGGCCGAGCATCTTGTCCGGATCGACCCAGACGCGCATCGCGCGCCCCGCCGAGAAGAGCTGCGCGCGGCCCACGCCCTCCAGACGCCGCAATTCGCCCATGACGTTGCGGTTCAGATAATCGCCGAGCGCCACCTGATCCATCGAGCCGTCGGTGGAGATCAGCGTCAGGATCATGAGGAAGCCCGCCGAAGCCTCCTCCACAGAGACGCCCTGGGAGCGCACCATCTGGGGCATGCGCGGCTCGACGCGGCGGACGGCGTTCTGCACGTCCACCGAAGCCTGCTGGATGTTGGTTCCGGCCTCGAAGGTCGCGGTGATCGAGACCGCCCCCGAGGTGTCGGAGGTGGATTCGAAATACATCAACCCCTCGACGCCGTTCAGCTCCTCCTCGATGAGCCGCGTGACGCCCTGATAGATCTCCTGCGGAGAGGCGCCCGGATAGAAGGTCGAGATGGTCAGCTGAGGCGGCGCCACGTTGGGATATTGCGCCACGGGCAGAGAGGGCAAGGAGATGAGACCCGCGATCGAGATGAAGATCGCGATGACCCACGCGAGAATGGGCCTGCCGATGAAGAATTGGGCCAAGGGATAACCTGTCGGTTTGCGTCGGTTCTGGCTTGGAGTTCAGTGCCGGAGTCGGCGGGGCCTCAGCGCGAGGCCTCCTGCGTCCAGGGCTGGGGCGAGACCTTGCCGCCCGGCCTCACCTTGCCCACGCCGTCGACGACGATGGTTTCGCCGCTCCGCAGGCCCTCCTCGACGAGCCATCCGCCGTCGATCACCCGACCGAGCCTGACGGGCCGCGCCTCGGCGGAGCCGTCGGCCCCGACGACGTAGACCTGCGAGGCTCCGCTCGCGCCGCGCTGCACGGCCCTTTGCGGAATGACGATGGCGTCGCGCCGCAGGCCCTGGGTCAGCTTCACCCGCACGTACATGCCCGGCAGGAGGTCGCCGCGCGGATTGGGGAATTCGGCGCGCAGGGTGACCTGTCCGGTGCTGGCGTCCACGCCCGCGTTGGCGAAGAGCAGGCGGCCCTTGCGCTCGTAGACGGAGCCGTCGTCGAAGGCGAGCTCCACCTGGGCCTCGTTGGCCGAGGGGCTGGCGAGATCGCCGCTCGCCACGGCGCGCCGCAGGCTCAGAAGCTCCTGCGCCGACTGGGTGAAATCGGCGTAGATGGGATCAAGCTGCTGGATCAGCGCGAGATTCTGTCCGCCGTCCGCGGCGGCGAGGGCGCCCTCCGTCACGAGGGCCGCGCCGATCACGCCGGAGATCGGCGCCCGGACCTCGGTGTAGTCGAGGTTGATCCGCGCCTCTTCGAGGACGGTCTGGGCCAGAGCCAGGTCGGCTTCGGCCAGCTGCACGGCCACGGCGGCGGCGTCGTACTGGGCGGCGCTGGCGACGTTGCTGCGGCGCAGCGTGATCTGCCGGTCCAGCTGCACCCGCGCGTTCGAAAGCGCCGCCTGAGCCTTCTGCAAGGAGGCCTCGGCGCTGGCGACCCGCACCCGGAAGAGCCGCGGATCGATGCGGTAGAGGACCTGTCCGCGCTCCACGCGCGCGCCCTGCTCGAAGACGCGCTCCTGGATGACGCCCGTGACCCGGGCGCGGACTTCGGAGACCCGGGTGGCGGAGATCCGCCCGGGCATCTCGTTGACGATGGGCGTGGTCTCGCCCTTGAGGACCATCACGCCCACGACGGGCGGCGGCATGTCTCCGAAGCCCTGCGCCCGGGCGTGGGAGGCCGCAGACAGCAGGACGCCCAGAAGGAGGAGCGTGCGGAAAAGAGAGGAGGACACAGGATCAACCTTCGTTCTCGCTCCCGGAAGGAGCGTTGGATGCGGGGGCCGCAAGCGGTTCTGACGCTGGTTCTGATGTCGTTTCCGGTTCCGGTTCTGATTCCGGTTCCGGGGCCGGCTCCGGGAGGGTGGCGAAGATCATCCGGATTCCATCGAGAATCCGCCGCCTCTCCCGGGCGCTCCATTCGTGGACGCCCGAGAACTCGGTCCAGCAGAGGCCGGAGAGGGCCAGCAGGGCCATGGTGGCGGCGTGGGGACGTTCGCCCTTCCGGATGTCGGCCATGTCCTTGCGGACCCATTCGCGGATCTTCGCCTGGATCTCGACTTCGCAGGGCATGGCCGCGTTGACGGCCATGAAGACGGCGCGCTCGGTGTCGTCCGGGGCGCGTTCGGCCATGGCGATCCGGCCGAAGAGCTCCGGATGGGGGCTGTCGGCGTGATCGGCGACGGCTTTTTCCTGATCGGCCTCGTGCCGCGCGTGGTGGCGGCTCATGAGGGCCATCAGGAGTTCGCTCTTGGATTTGTGGTCGTAGACGACGCGCGACTTGCTGACGGCGGCTTCTCTGGCGACGGCGTCGATGGACATGCCCACGGGCCCGAGGCGCAGGATCACGCGTTCGGTGGCGTCGAGGATGTCGTCTGCGCTGATCTTTCTCTGTCTGGCCATATCCTCCGCTCCCAGCGGGATTTCAATACGAACGATCGTGTTTTAATTCAACAGGAAAAATCGGCGGGAGCCGAAATTGCTTCCTGATGGAAAACGGTCGACGCATGGGAGCGGAGTCGGGTTGGCCTCCTCAAGTCGTTGATTGCGGGGCCGCTCTGGAGCCGGAGCGCGGAAGATCTCCCCTGATCCCGGAGATTCAGGCGTGAAGCCCGGAGCTCTCCGGAACAGGAAGACGCCTCCCGCAGCATGGCGGGAGGCGTTCCTGTCGAATCCGGCTTGGCGGAGTCGGCTCGTCGGGATCGGGGCGGATCACTCGGCCGCGATCTCCTGCGCCGGGAAGACGCGCAGGGCGTCGGGCACCAGACGGACGGTCTCGCCGGGGGCCAGCGCCAGTTTCGCCAGTTCACGCTTGGGAATCTCGGCCTCGAAGGGGCGGCCGCTGCGGACTCCCACCAGCTCGATGCGCGCCAGAGCCCCGAGCTCCAGAGCCCGCGCCACCTTCGCCTCCACGCCCGGCCCCGAGGCCTCGCGGGTGACGTGCAGCTCATGGGGCCGCACATAGGCCGTCAGGCGCGAGCCGTCCGCATGGGCGTTGGCGGGCAGGGCGAGGCCGCCGTCCTCGACCTGGAGCGCCCCCGAGACCACGCGCCCCTCGAAGAAGTTCGAATGGCCGAGGAAGCTCTGCACGAAGGAGGTCGCGGGCTGGGTGTAGACCTGCGCCGGGCCGCCCACCTGCTCGATGGCGCCCTTGTTGATGAGCACCACCTGATCCGCCAGTTCGAGGGCCTCCTCCTGGTCGTGGGTCACGAAGATGGAGGTCAGTCCGAGCTGGTGATGCAGATCGCGCAGCCAGCGGCGCAGATCCTTGCGGACCTTGGCGTCGAGGGCGCCGAAGGGCTCGTCCAGCAGCAGGACGCGCGGCTCCACCGCCAGAGCCCGCGCCAGGGCGATGCGCTGACGCTGACCGCCCGACAACTGCGCCGGATAGCGATGGCCGACCCAATCCAGATGGACGAGCTCCAGAAGACGCTTCGCTTTCGCCTTGATCTCGGCGTCCGGGAGGCGCTCGCGGCGAGGCTTGACCCTCAGGCCGAAGGCGACGTTCTCGAAGACCGTCATGTGGCGGAAGAGCGCGTAATGCTGGAAGACGAAGCCCACGTTGCGCTCGCGGACGTCCGCGCTGGAGGCGTCTTCGCCGTTGAAGAGGATGCGTCCGGAATCGGCCTGCTCCAGCCCGGCGATGACGCGCAGGAGGGTGGTCTTGCCGCAGCCCGAGGGCCCGAGAAGCGCGGTCAGCTGGCCGTCCGGCACGTCCAGGGTGACGTCGTTGAGGGCGACGAAATCGCCGAAGCGCTTGTTGATGTGTTCGACGCGGATGCTCATGATCAGGCTCCTTCGCTGCGGGCGCTGGCGACGCGCCATTCCACGAACGTCTTGAGGGCGAGGGTCACCAGCGCGAGGAGCGCCAGCAGCGAGGCCACCGCGAAGGCCGCGGAGAACTGGTATTCGTTGTAGAGGATCTCGACATGGAGCGGCATGGTGTTGGTCAGGCCGCGGATATGTCCGGAGACGACGGAGACGGCTCCGAATTCGCCCATGGCGCGGGCGTTGCAGAGGATCACGCCATAGAGCAGGCCCCATTTGACGTTCGGCAGGGTCACTTTCAGGAAGGTCGTCCATCCGCTGGCGCCGAGCACCACGGCGGCCTCTTCTTCTTCGGTGCCCTGGGATTCCATGAGGGGAATCAGCTCGCGGGCGATGAAGGGGAAGGTCACGAAGACCGTCGCCAGCACGATGCCCGGCACCGCGAAGATCACCTTGTAGCCGTTGTCGAGCAGCCAGGGCCCGAGCCAGCCTTGCGCGCTGAAGACCAGCACATAGACCAGACCCGCGATGACCGGCGAGACCGAGAAGGGCAGGTCGATGAGGGTGGTGAGCAGGGTTCTCCCGCGGAATCGATGCTTGGCGATGAGCCATGAGGCGGCGATGCCGAAGACGAGGTTCACCGGCACCGCGATGGCCGCAGCCAGCAGCGTCAGCCGCACGGCCGAGAGCGCATCAGGTTCGGCCAGCGCCGAGAAATAGGCGCTCCAGCCCTTGCGGAGGGCCTCGGTGAAGACCAGCGCCAGAGGCGCCAGCAGGAACAGCGCGAAGAAGGTCAGACCCAGACCGATGAGCAGACGACGCGTCCAGGCGGGATCGCGCGTGGCGCCGCGCTGGGTTTCCCGCCCGCGCGCGTAGAGGGAAGCGGTTCCTCCGGCCATGGTTCAGCTCCTTTCCGTGCGACGCGAGGACCAGACCTGCAGGGCGTTGATGGCCAGCAGGAGCGCGAAGGAGACGATCAGCATGACCGCCGCGATGGCCGTGGCCCCGGCGTAGTCATATTGCTCGAGCTTGGTGATGATGATCAGGGGGGTGATTTCGGAGACGAGGGGGATGTTTCCGGCGATGAAGATCACCGAGCCATATTCTCCGAGCGCCCGGGCGAAGGCCATGGCGAAGCCGGTCAGCAGCGCCGGATAGAGCGCCGGAAGCACGACCTTCCACACCGTCTGGGCGCGCGAGGCCCCGAGCGAGGCGGCGGCCTCCTCATATTCCGTATCGAGGTCCTCCAGCACGGGTTGCACCGTGCGCACCACGAAGGGCAGGCCGATGAAGGTCAGGGCCACCAGAACGCCAAGCTGCGAGAAGGCCACCTTGATTCCGAGCTGACCCTCCAGGAAGGAGCCGAACCAGCCGTTCGGAGCGTAAAGCGCGGTGAGCGCGATTCCCGCGACGGCGGTGGGCAGGGCGAAGGGCAGGTCGATCAGGGCGTCCACGAGCTTGCGGCCGGGGAAGCGGTAGCGGGTGATGATCCAGGCGAGGATGAGGCCGAAGACCACGTTGACCGCCGCCGCGAGGAGCGAGGCGGTGAAGCTGAGCTTGTAGCTCGCCACGGCGCGCGGGGCGCTGATCGCCTCCCAGATCTGGCTCCAGCTGAGCTTGGCGGTGTTGATGAAGACCGCCGAAAGGGGGATCAGGATGATCAGGAAGAGCATCAGGATCGTGACGGCGAGCGAGAGCCGGAAGCCGGGCAGCACGCGGCTGCGGGCGTTGGCCAGAGCGATCCCGAGCAGCGCGAAGAGCGCGTAGACCGCCAGAAGCAGGCCGCCCGGCAGGGTTCCGCCGCGCGAGGCGGCGTAGATCACGGCGCCGACGAGCGCAGCCCCGCCCCAGAGCAGCCATGAACGGGAAGAAGGAGCAGGAACGCTCCCGAAACGATTCAGTGCGGCTTCAGCCATCAGCGTCTCTCCGCGAGGATATGGTCATGGGCTTTCCAGTTCGATGGATCGTCGCCCCTCCCGTCGAGGGCCTGGGCGGCCGTTCGGGGAGGGGCTTGCGGGGCCTTGTCAGACCGGGTCTCCGGAGGCTCAGCGGATGGCGTAGATCTGGTCGAAGATTCCGCCATCCGAGAAATGTTCGTCCTGAGCCCTGGTCCAGCCGCCGAAGGTGTCGTCGATGGTGAAGAGCTCGACCTTGGCGAAGCTGTCGGCGTATTTCGCCAGCACTTCGGGGTTGCGCGGACGGTAGTAATGCTTCGCCGCGATCTCCTGACCTTCGGGGCTGTAGAGCTCCGTCAGATAGGCCGTCGCCACGTCGCGCGTGCCGTGGCGGTCGACGTTGCCGTCCACCACCGCCACCGAGGGCTCCGCGAGGATCGACACCGAAGGCGTCACGATCTCGAAGTTCTCCGGGCCCAGCTCGTTGATCGCGAGATAGGCTTCGTTCTCCCAGGCCAGCAGCACGTCGCCGATGCCCCGCTCCACGAAGGTCGTCGTCGAGCCGCGCGCGCCGGTGTCCAGAACCTTCACGTTGCGGAAGATGTCGCCGACGAACTTCTTCGCCGCCGCCTCGTCGCCGCCCGGCTGACGCAGCGCGTAGCCCCAGGCCGCGAGGTAGTTCCAGCGCGCGCCGCCCGAAGTCTTGGGATTGGGCGTGATGACCTCGACGCCCGGCTTGACCAGATCGCCCCAATCGTTGATCCCCTTGGGATTGCCCTTGCGCACGAGAAACACGATGGTCGAGGTGTAGGGGGCGGAGTTGTCGGCGAGTTCGCCGATCCAGCCCTCGGCCAGGAGGTTGCGGCCATGGAGGCGCAGGGCGTCGACGTCATAGGCGAGGGCGAGGGTGACCACGTCGGCCTCCAGCCCTTCGATGACGGAGCGGGCCTGTTTGCCGGATCCGCCATGGGACTGGCGGATGGTGACGTCGTCGCCGGTCTTGTCCTTCCAGAGCCTGGCGAAATGGGCGTTGTAGTCCTGATAGAATTCGCGCGTGGGATCATAGGAGACGTTGAGCAGCGTGATGGAGGCCGCGAAGGCCTGAGCCGAAGCCGCCGCCAGAAGCGCGGAGAGAGCCGCGGTCTTGAGGAATTTGCGCATGAAGGGATCGCCTTTCCGTTCCAGGGTCTCCCGAACCGCTAACGATCCGCAGGCGAGGCGCGAACAAAGCCTTTATGCGAAGCTTATTCCTGTTCATGAAAATGAAAGAATTCCGTCATGAATATGCCGAATCAATCTGAGCATCCTGAAGAATCGTCAACGACTCCGTCGGCTTCCTGCGGATTTCCGATTTGATCTTTCCTCATCTGCTTATGCGGCGGGGCTCGTGAGCCAAACTGTCGCAGCGGCCGCGCCGTGAAGCGGAGCCTCCGGGCCTCTCTTCCGCATCGGTCCCGGCCCCTGATTCCGGGGGCGCCCCGCGCGTCGGAGGCGAAGTCCATCCCTCGCCGTTCCTTTCGGCCTCTCGCCGCGCGAGATGAGAATAACCGGCCTCGGGAGGCGGATCCGGACGGAGATTCTCAAGAAGAATTCAGACCGGATTTCGAAAAAACCGGGATTACCTGCTGAACATGACACAGGATTCCTTCATGATGATCCGGCTCCGCAGGATGATTTCGATACGGAAGCCTGCGGAATATTACGGATCCGGAGATGAGGAGTTCATTTCATGTTTCTGCGAAGCTTCGCCCTGTCCGCCTTTTCGGGATTCCTGGTCGCAGCGCCCGCCGCCGTGGTTCAGGCGCAGGTCCAGACCGTGGAGGATCCGAGGACGCTGGTCCCCGAGCGGGCGACGGTCGAGACCCCGCCTCCTCTGACGCCCGGCGCGCCGGGACAACGCCGCGTCGCGCCGCCCGAGCCCGGCCGCATCGAGCCTCCCGCCTTCCGCTCCAGCGACGATCCGGGCGTCGACCTCTACATCCGGATGCTGCCCTCGCGGATCTGGAATCCCAACACGCGGCGTTTCGACCAGGTGTCGCATCGCGGCTATTCCCGGACCGGCGCCGGAACGCCGGGCGCCGAGGCGCTCAACGCCTATCACGTGCCGCCCATCGAGGCCCGGCCCGGCGAAACCGTGCGGATCAACATCCGCAACCAGCTGCCCCCGGAGCCCGGTTGCGACCATGATCCCGCGCTCATGAACTTCCCCGACCGCATGGGATGCCGCAACGACACCAACAATCACTTTCACGGCGGCTGGGTGAATCCGGAAGGCAATTCCGACAACGTCCTGCGCATCCTGAAGCCCGATCCTGTCTTCATCCATGAATATGAATACAACATCCCTCACGACCATCCGGCGGGCACCTTCTGGTATCATCCGCATGTCCATGGCTCGACCGCGATCCAGGTCGGCAGCGGCATGGCGGGCGCCCTGATCGTCTATGGCGACCGCTGGCCCGCCGCCCGTCCCGACGGAAGCTTCCGTCCCGGAGACGTCGACGTGCTGCTCCGCGACGCCGAAGGACGGAGCATCCCGGACCGCGTCTTCCTGCTCCAGCAGATCCAGTATTCCTGCGACCTCGCCGCCGACGGATCCCCCAAGCCGCCCGCCGAGCGCTGGAATTGCGCCGAAGGCGAAACCGGCGGCCTCAACGATTATACGGCCTTCCTCAATCCGGGCCCGCAATGGGACGCCTCCGCCCGCTTCACCACGGTCAACGGCGCGGTGGCCTCGCCTCTGGCCCAGGCGGCGCGCGCCGGACAGCCCGAACGCTGGCGCTTCATCCACGGCGGATTCTCCGCTTCGGCCAACGTCCGGATCTTCCCCCGCAAACGCCCCGAAACCCTGACTCCCGGCGTGGCGACCCTCTTCCAGGCCACGGCGGCGCGCGATCAGCAGGAGACCGTCGACCGCGAATGCGCCACCGAAGGCGAGCCGCTGCCCATGTTCGAGATCGCCGCCGACGGACTCACCCGGCCCTCGATCCTGCGGACGGACTCGCGCGAGATGCATCCGGGCTATCGCAGCGACGTGCTCGTCTCCTTCCCGCAGCCCGAAGAAGGCGGGGTGGGAGAATATTGCGTGATCGACGCGGGCGTCGGCGAGGATCGCGGCGTGCCGGGCTCGCATCTGTCGCGGCGGCTGCTCTTCACCGTGACGGTCGAGCCGGCGGACCAGCCGGTCGAGAACGATCCCGAGCAGGCCATCCGCGCCATGCTGGCCGAAGCCGCCGAAGCCTCGGAGTCCGGAGAGCTCGCCGCGCGGATCCAGGCCGATCTGGCCGAGATGAAGCTGACGCTCTTCACGCCCCACGCCTCCCTCGCGGAGGAGGAGGTGGACAATCACCAGCATGTCCGCTTCAACCTTCTGGGCTCGACCCAGGCCTTTCCCGAAGGGCTGGATCCGCCCGTGGCCCAGGGCGCCGGAATCGCCTACGAGAAGACGGATTCGCCCGCTTCTCCCGCCGCCTGGGAGTACCGGCGCTTCACCGGCCATGAGTCCGAAAACATCGAGCTCACCCTCGGCGACACGGATGAATGGCGCCTGACCACCAACGACGTGCTCCATCCCTTCCACATCCACGTGAACCCCTTCGAGATCATCGCGGCGAACCTCCAGCAGACGGCGCCCGACGGAACCGTCTCCACCCTCGACCTGACGCAGACCCCGACCTATCTCGACGCCGCCGGAGTCGAGCAGCCTTCGCATTATTTCGGCATGAAGGGCGTGTTCAAGGACACCATCCTGACCCAACCCGGCGTGACGGTGGTGGTCCGCTCGCATTACCGGCGTTACGTCGGGGCCTTCGTGCTGCATTGCCATATCCTCTATCACGAGGACGGCGGCATGATGCGCAAGGTCGTCATCCGCGATCCGGGCCATGTGGCCCATGATCTCGGCGGAGGTGGCGGCGGACACGGAGGCCATGGCGGAGAACAGCCCCAGCCTCAGCCTCCGTCTCCTGCGGAAAGCTTCTCGCGGCTGCTCGCCCTGCTGCTGGGCTGGGGATGGCTCTGGGGCTGAACAGGAACGGGGGCTCGGGAGGGAGAAGGCTGCATGGGCTTGTCGCCCGCGCTCCGCGACAGCTACAAGAGGGCGGATTCCCCTGCGCCGACGCCGCTCCGGCGCGCGCGACGCCGAGGATGACCGCGGCGCCGCCCCCTGGCGCCGCGCAAGCCTGAGGAACACCCATGCATCCCGCTTATCCCGACACCCTCCTGCTGATCGACGGCGAATGGCGGCCCTCCTCCGACGGCCGGACCATTCCGGTCGTCAATCCGGCGACCGAAGAGGTCGTCGGCCAGGTCGCGCACGCCTCGACCGCCGATCTCGACGCCGCTCTGGCGGCTGCGGAGCGCGGCTTCGCCCTCTGGAAGGCGGTGTCGGCCCATGACCGCAGCCGCCTGATGCGGCGCGCGGCCGATCTGCTGCGCGCGCGGGTCGAGGAGCTCGCGCCGCTCATGACCCTGGAGCAGGGCAAGCCCCTCGCCCAGAGCCGGGGCGAACTCGCCGCCGCCGCCGACGTGATCGACTGGTTCGCCGAAGAGGGACGCCGCGCCTATGGCCAGGTGATCCCGGCCCGGGCTCCGGGCGTGCTTCAGCTGACGATCAAGGATCCGGTCGGGCCCGTGGCGGCCTTCACGCCCTGGAACTTCCCGGTCAATCAGGTGGTGCGCAAGCTTTCGGCGGCGCTCTGCACGGGCTGTTCGATCATCGTCAAGGCGCCCGAGGAGACGCCCGCTTCTCCCGCTGGCCTGATCCGCTGCTTCGTGGACGCCGGGATTCCCGCCGGAGTGGTCAATCTGGTCTTCGGCGTTCCCGCCGAGGTCTCCAGCCATCTGATCGCCTCTCCGGTCATCCGGAAGATCTCCTTCACCGGCTCGACTCCGGTGGGCAAGCATCTGGCCTCTCTGGCCGGACGCCACATGAAGCGCGCCACCATGGAGCTCGGCGGACACGCCCCGGTGCTGGTCTTCGACGACGCCGACGTCGATGCGGCGGCGCGGCTCATGGCGACGCACAAGTTCCGCAATGCGGGCCAGGTCTGCGTCTCGCCGACGCGCTTCCTCGTGCAGGAAGGCGCGGCGGACCGCTTCCTCGAAGGCTTCGTGAAGGCCGCGGAGAAGATCCGCGTCGGCGACGGCATGGACCCCGCCACCGACATGGGGCCTCTGGCCAACGAACGCCGCATCCCCGCTCTGGAGCGCATGGTGAACGACGCGCAGGCTCAGGGCGGAAAGCTGAGGCTCGGCGGCGGGCGGATCGGGAACAAGGGCTGGTTCTACGCCCCGACCATCCTGACCGACGTGCCCAAGACCGCCGAAATCATGAACGACGAGCCCTTCGGCCCCGTCGCGGTGATCAACCGCATCCGCGACGTGGAGGAGGCGCTCGCTGAAGCCAACCGGCTGCCTTTCGGACTCGCGGCCTACGCCTTCACGAAGTCCACCGAGACCGCCCAGCGGCTGCGCGCCGAAGTGCGGGCCGGAATGCTGGCGGTCAACCATCTGGGGCTCGCCTTGCCCGAAGTGCCCTTCGGAGGGCTCGGCGAAAGCGGATACGGCACCGAAGGCGGATCCGAAGCCATCGAGGCCTATCTCGACACCCGTTTCGTCACGCAGCTTCTGTAACAGGAGGCCGACGCCTGCGCCCCCGACCGGGCGCGGGCGCATCTCCGGCGAGTCCGGCGCGGTCCGGGCCTTGCGCAGGCCCGAACCCCGACGGATCCTCAGAACTCGGCGTTCACGCGGAACTGGACGTTGCGCGGCTCGCCGTAGAAGTTGAAGGTGGTCGGGCCATGGGCCCGCTCGTAATATTTCTTGTCGAGCACGTTGTTGACGTTCAGCGTCAGGCTCCAGTCGTCGTTGATCCGGTAGCCCGCCGCCAGATCCGCCACCACATAGCCCGGCGCCCGGACCAGAGTCGAAGATCCGTTCGCCAGACGCACGAGGCTCGAATAATCGCTGAAGGCCCGGAAGCCGCCGCCCAGCCAGAGGCCGTCCAGCCAGCCGTCCCTTTCGTCGAAGCTGTATTTCGCCCAGACCTGCGCCATGTGATGCGGCGCGTCATATTCCAGAATGTTGGCGGTCGGACGCTCGGTGTCGGCGTAGCTGCTGTCGGTGTAGGTGTAGCCCGCCGAAAGCTGGAGCCGGTCGGTCAGGGCCCCCGAAACCTCGAATTCGACGCCCTGCTGCGTCGCCTCGCCCAGAGGAGCGGCGGCGGTCATGTCCAGAGGATCCCGCACCGCCCGGTTGCGGTCCTGGATGTGGAAATAGGCCAGGGTCGCGTTGACGCCGTCGAGGGGCTCCGCCTTCAGGCCGATCTCGTATTGGGTTCCGGTGCGCGGCTTGATGGAGTCTCCGGCGGCGGTGAGGTCGGTCTGGGGCTGGAAGATCTCGGTGTAGCTGCCGTAGAGCGAGGCGCGGTCGCTGAAATCCCAGATCGCGCCCAGATAGGGCGTGAACTTCGCGTCGATCCTCTCGCGGTTCTGCGCCGAGAGGGCGCCCGTCGCGAGCTGGACCGTGCTTCCCTCGTTGTCGTACCAGCTCAGGCGGCCGCCGAGGATGGCCGTCAGATCCCGATGCGGCTTCACGCGCCACTGGCCGTAGAAGCCGTATTGATCGGCGTCGGCCTCGGCCCGCGTGACGTAGGAGACCGCAGGACGCGGAATGGCGGCGTCCCAGCTCCAGAGGTTGAAGGAGCCCGCGATCTGGCCTTGCTGATTCAGGATGGTCGTCTCGTTGGAGCGGTAATCCGCGCCGAAGATCAGGTTCTGCTCCAGGCCGAAGAGGTCGAAGGGCTTGCTGACATGGGCGTCCAGAGCCATCGAGGTCTGATCATAATCGCGCGCCAGCCAGCCCAGACGCGTCACTTCTCCCGTCGCGGAGGCCGCCGTTCCGGTGAAGGCGTAGTGCATGTCGGCGTCGGCCCTGGTGTAGATGCCCGAGACCTTGGCGTGGCCGCCGTCCTCGAACTTGTGCTCCACCTCGGCGAGATAGTCCGTCACGCGGTTGTCGAAGTAATTCCAGTCGGCGCCGGTGAAGGTCGAGACGGGAAGATCCATCAGGGTTCCGTCGGCGTAGGTCGGCAGGCCGTTGCTCGGGGTGATGTCGCGGGCGCGGTGATGGATCGAGAGAGTCGCGGTGGTGTCCGGAGTCACGTCGGCCTGAACCACGCCGTAGACCACGCCCACCTTGTTGTCGAGGTGGTCCACCCAGCTGTCGCGCGCGCCGTAGGCCCCGATCAGGCGCCCCCGGATCGTGCCCGAGGCGTTCAGCGGGCCGCCCACGTCGCCCTCGACGCGGCGGTTGTTCCAGGAGCCCACGAGGCCGCCGAACTTCAGCTGGAACTCGTCGGTCGGCTGCTTGAGGCGCATGTTGATGGCGCCGGCGGGCTCGCCGCTGCCCGCGAAGAGCCCCGCAGGACCGCGCAGGATCTCGACGTGATCCACCACCACCAGATCCGGTTGCAGCCCGTAGAGGCTCGACAGGGGCGTGGCCAGGCCGTTCATCGAGAAGGCGTCGAATTCGAAGCCGCGCGAATAGATCGAGGAGCGCCCGTCGTCGTTGACCAGAGGCATGACGCCCGGAGTCTTGCGCATGGCGGAATCCAGCGAGGTGAAGCCGCCGTCCTCGATGCGCTGATGGGTCAGCACGGTGGTGGATTGCGGGATCTCGCGGGGATAGCGCGTGTCCTTGTCGCCCACGCTGAGGAGGTCGGCGGCGTAGGAGGGGCTCTGTTCGGTCTCGTAGGTGGAGCCCTGGAGGAAGATGGTCTCCAGCAGGAGCGCGTTCTCCTCAGGCGAGAGAGGCGGCTCCTGCGCCCAGGCCGCAGAGGCCGCCAGCACGGCGCAGAGCGCGCAGCCGCGCGCCAGAGCGCTCCGCAGACGCAGGCCCTCCTCGCCGTCGCGCGGGATCGGGGAAGAGGGGCGCCGCAGGGGCGTCGGGTGAGGAGGCATGGTCGGACTCCGGATTCCAGAAGGATCCTCCGCAGACTCCGTGGAAACGGAGCCCGGATGGATCGGCGAAGACTTGAGGGAGGAAAGCGCGACATCGCGTCTGGCTGGAGACGAGCCCTTGCTGATTCCGGTATAGGCCGGTCGGCGGAGCAGGATAAGACCGAAAAGCGGCGGGGCGCTCATCGTCTTCTTGCGTTGCAATATGGCGTCACGCCGGGGAGCCGGGCCGCAGGATCCCGGAGCGGAGCCGTTGATTTCCGGCGGCCATGGCCTCACCCTGCCCGCAGAGGGGCGCGTCCGGGCGTTCCGGCGGCTCAGGCGGGGAAGATCATGGCGGCCTCCTTCTGGAATCCCGAGCTCTACGCGGCCTTTCGCGGCCTGAGGCTGCGTCCGGCGCTGGATCTGCTGGCTCAGGCGCCCGAGCCCCCGCCGGGCGAGGCGGTGGATCTCGGCTGCGGCGACGGCGCCGTCGCGGAGGCCCTGAGGGCGCGTTTCCCCGACCGCCTCCTGACCGGACTCGATTCAAGCCCCGAGATGCTCGCCAGGGCGAAGGGCTACGACCGCCTCGAAGAAGCCGACATCGCCCGCTGGACGCCCGCAACGCCTCCCGCGCTGATCTTCTCGAACGCCGCGCTGCAATGGCTGCCCGATCACGCGGCGCTCCTGCCCCGTCTGGCGGGGCTGCTCGCGCCGGGCGGAGTCCTCGCCGCGCAGATGCCGACGAATTTCGGGGCGCCCTCGCATGTCCTCCTGCGCGAGACGGCGGCGGAGCTTTTCGCAGGCCGCTTCCCGCAGGAGCGTTCCGTCGCGCCGGTCCATCCGGCGCGCAGCTATCACGACTGGCTTGCGCCTCTGGGGCGGGTCGAGATCTGGGAGACGGAATATCTCCAGGAGCTGCCGCCCGACGCCACGGCCCATCCGGTGCGCCGCTTCACCGAGGGAACCGCCATGCGGCCTTATCTGGCGGCGCTCTCCCCGGAGGAGGGCGCGCGGCTGACCGCCGCCTATGACGCCGCCCTCGCGGAGGCCTATCCCCTGCTGAAGGAAGGCGGCGCGCTGTTTCCCTTCCGCCGCCTGTTCCTGATCCTCCGGACGCCGGGCTGAGGCCGCGGCGGGATCTTCCGGAGGCCCGCCTTTCCCGATATGGTCGCGCGATTCATGAGGAGGAGGCTCCATGGCCGAAGCTTTCGTCATTCCGCCGCCGCCGACCGCCTCGCTCGCCGTCGAGGGCGAGACGGCGCGCTTTCCGGTGGGGCGCATCTTCTGCATCGGGCGCAATTACGCCGATCACGCCCGCGAAATGGGCCATGATCCCGATCGCGAGCCGCCCTTCTTCTTCATGAAGCCCGTTTCGGCCCTGGCGACGGATGGAATCTTCCGCCTGCCCAGGGGGGCGCAGGAGGTCCATCACGAGGTCGAACTGATGGTGGCCCTGAAGTCGGGCGGCGCGGAGATCGCGCCGGAGGAGGCTCTGACGCATGTCTTCGGCTATGGCGTCGGGCTGGACATGACCCGGCGCGATCTGCAGGCCGCGGCCAAGAAGCTCGGGCGCCCCTGGGAGACCGCCAAGGGATTCGACGGCTCGGCGCCTTGCGGGGCTCTGGTTCCGGCGGATCGGATCGGCCATCCGGCGAAGGGGGCGATCTCTCTGGCGGTGGATGGCGAGATCCGCCAGAAGGGCGACCTCGGAGACATGATCTGGGGCGCGCCCGATCTCATCGCGGCGATTTCGCGCGCCATGGCGCTGCGTCCGGGCGATCTGATCCTCACCGGCACGCCTGCGGGCGTCGGAGCCGTGCGGCCCGGCGACCGGCTCGAAGCCCGGATCGAGGGCCTGGAGGCCCTCGTGGTCGAGGTGCGGGGCTGAAGACCCGCCGGAGCGGCGCCTCGGGAGCCGTCGCTCGTCGGGTTCAGTTGCCGCCGTCGTCTCCTCCGTCGTCGCCGGGGTCGCCGGGGGCGGGGGCTCCCGCGATCGGCGGCAGACGGGCCCCGAACCCGACCGATCCGGCTTCTCCGGGCCGCAGGTCGCCGTCGAAGCCGAAGACCACAGGTCCCTCGCCGTTGGCGGCGGGCGCGGTCGGCGTCTGGGGCGTCAGCCCGAAGGGATGCGTCAGGATCCGGGCCGAGCCGCCCATGTAGACCATCCAGCTCGGCGTATGGTCCGCCACCCGCACCCGGCGGATCGGGTCGACGCCGCGATTCTCGAAGAGGATGCGATAGACCGCGCAGCTCCCCGGCGAGAGCTGAAGCTCCGTGGCGACGAATCCCGCTTCTCCGGCTTCGGGGACGCCGTCGCAATCGGCGTCCAGAGCCTGGAGCTTGCGCGCGAAGACGCCCCCCGAGCCCGAACCTCCGATGCGCGTCAGATCCTGCGCCTCGGCGATCCGGACGCTCGCGCCGAGGGTCGCCACGGCGCGCAGCCGCGTCAGGTCGCTCCAGCCGCCGGGAGCCTCGGCGGGCGTCTTCGCGACCAGCCAGAAGGCGTGCGAGCCCGCCGCCATCCCGGAGAGGCCTCCGGGCGGCCAGGGGAGATCCCCCGCGCCATGGACGCCGTCGCCGTCGTCGCGGAAGATCGACCAGTCCAGCCCCTGGCCGCTCTCCACCACGAAGTCGAGCGTGGAGCCCGCCAGCCCCGCGCCCAGCCGCAGACGATGCGCGTAGATCGCCAGCTGTCCCGCCTCGACGGTCGAGTCGTGGTCGGGAGTCAGGGTGAGCGCCTCCTCCTGCTCCGGAGCGCAGGCCGTCAGGGCGGCGAAGAAGGCCGAGAAGGGCGGAGCCGTCGCGGCGGGATCGGCGAGCACCATCATGTCCAGTTCGATCCGGTCGACCGGCTGGGTGAAGGCGATCAGGACCGCGCCCTCCGGACCCGAGGCGCTGGCGGCCTCGACGCCCGCGGCGCTCTGGCCCCGGAGGCTGACCGAGGCGCCGCCCGAAAGATGGGCGCTCACGGCCTGTCCGGCGCGCGATCCCCTCAGGGCGAGGCTCTCGACGCCGGAAACTCCGCCCCCCAGGCCGCGCAGATCCAGCCGCAGGCCCTCGACGGGCGCGGGAAAGGAGAAGATCAGCCGCGTCGGATCCTGGCTCTGCACGGAGAGACCCCCCGCGCCGAGGCTGCGCATCCCCGCGAAGGGGGCGGAGGTCGCAGGATGCCGCATCTCCAGCATGGCCGTGGCGGGGCCGAGGGGCAGATGAAGCTGAGCCTGTCCGTTCGGCCAGCCGCCGGGCGCGGCGGACCAGTCGAGGGCGGAGGCTCCATGGCGGCAGACGGCGGCTCCGGGATCGCTGCCGGAGCCCCGGAGGGGGAAGACGTCGACCATGGCGAAATCGTCTTCTCCGGGGACGCCGTTCGCGGGCGTGGAGTCGAGATCCGCGAGAGGGTCGCCGTCGGCGTCGAAGGCGCCGACGACTTCGGCCCGGTTGGTCCAGGGGCCCGTCGGGAGCGGAACCGCCCGCAGGATCAGGCTGGCGAGCCCGCCGCCGCCGAACCCCGAGAGGCTCCATTCTCCGGTCGCGGGATCGTAGACGCCGCTGTCGGCGACGGCTTCCAGGAAGAGATAGCCGCCCGGCAGGGCGTCGAGAACCTGGACCAGGTCGGCGCCGCGGGAGGAGGCGTTGCGCAGGACGAGGCTGAACGCGACGGGAAAGCCCATGGCGGGCGCAGCGTCGTCGACCTGCTTGCTCAGCTCCAGGTCGATGGGGAGGTCGAAGGCGTAGGCCGGAGAAAACTCCGAAGTGGCGTGGCCGAGGCTGGCGGTCAGGGTGATCCGGCTGTCCGGCGACAGCGCGTAGGTCGCGAGGTCGAGCGCGAGGCTGAAGCGGCTCATCCCGGCGCCGTCGTTGCCGTCCTCGTCGGAGAGGGCCGGGCAGGCCGCTCCGAGCGCCTGGACGCTGGTCAGATGACGCCAGCCCTCGCCATAGCTGAGGAGAGTCCCGAAACTGTTCGTGGGCAGGCCGTCGCCGGTGGGAGAGGCCGGGGAATCGTCGTATTCATGCAGCTCCACAAGCGCGCCCGCAGGGGCGCAGCCCTCCAGCGCGAGCGTCTGGCCGTAGAGCAGCGCTGAAGACAGCATGGGGAAGTTCAACAGGCCGTTGGGCCCCGCATCGACGTCATGGGCGTCGTTGAGGGTGACGCCGTCCTCGCCGAGGTCGATGCCGAGCCCCGAAGAGCCGAAGAAGCTGTTGCGCTCGATCAGGACGCGCTGCGCGGAGACTCCGCCGCCCGCGCGCACGACGAGCCCCGCCCCCGCGCCCATCGTGACGAGGTTCTCCAGCACATGGACGTCTCCGGCCGGGCCCTCGACGCGGATCGCGCCCAGAGACGCATGACGCGCGCCCAGCAGCTGGAGCAGCCGCGAAAGGCCGAACCGGTTGCGCCGGATCACGGCCGAGGCGACGCCCGAATGACGCAGATGGACGCCGACGTCTCCGACGTTGAAGAAATTGGCTCCGGAGTCGGTTCCGTCGCCGACGGCGAGGCTCAGGCCGGAGGCGGCGCGGATCAGCACGCCCGCGCCCAGCCGCAGCGACGTCTGCTCCGAGCCCGAGGCGTCGAGGCCGCCGAAGCTGTTGCCGAGCAGGGTCATGCCGTCCGATCCCGAACGGCTTTCGAGGAAGTCGACGCCCGCCGCGACCGGTCCGGCGAAGAGGTTGCGCTCCAGGGCGTCGGTTCCGCCGACGACGAGATTCCGCGCCCCGCGCAGGGCGATCAGGGCGCTGTCCGCTCCGACGCCGCGCAGGGCGGTCGATCCGCCCGAGGCGAGGTTGAAGAAGTTCCCCGCCACCCGGAAGAGCGAACCGCCGACCTCCTCCAGGACCAGCGCATGGTCGTCATGGAGGCCGGAGTCGTAGGCGGCGATGAGGTTGCCCTCCATGGCGTCGGACATGCCGTCGCTGACGGAGGCGGCGGCGCCGTCGCGCAGGACGCCGATGGTCCAGTCCCGGGCGTCTCGGACGAACAGGCGGGAGCGCATGGAGCCCGTGGACTGCGACCCGTCCGCGCTGACGCCGAAGTGATTGCCCTGGATCCGCGTCCCGGAGGCGGCGCCGAGGGCCTCCACGGCGGTTCCGCCCTCGAAGACGAGTCCGGCGATCCGCGTGTTCGCGGCGTCCGGGCCGAGGCGCAGGAGCGAGACGCCGTCTCCGGCGGCGCTGCGCAGCCGGATCACGAGCCGACGAGAGGCCGGGCCGATGGCTCCGGGGAGGGCGCCGGGCTGGGTGAGGCCGTTGATCCGGACGCCGGGGACGTTCAGCGTCGGATTCGAGCTCGCGACGTCGAGCGTCGCGACGCCCGAACTCCAGTTCGGATCGGAGGCCGGGATGTTGAAGATGGAGGTCTCGGTCCCCGCCGGAGGGTCGAAGAGCATGTTGGCGGCCTGATCGAGCGAGGCCCGTTCGAGGAGCGCCGCATTCAGCAGGAATTGCCGGAGGGAGCCTTGTCCGCCGTCGTTCGTGTTGACGATGGAGCTGAAGTTGTAGCCGAAATCCACGCCCGAGAGCCCCGCGGCGGGCAGATCCACGCGGGAGACGCTCTGCGCGACGCCTCCGGCGAGGGCGCCCCCCGTGAAGCTCCAGGAGGCCGGAACGAGGGCGCTGGCGCCTCCGGCGTTGGCGGCCGCGTCCTGGAGATGGGGCCTGCGGCCGCCGACCTCCCCCGTCACGGTCCGGAGGGCGGGAGAGGCCGAAGGATTCGTCTCGACACGGAAGGTCTGCACGCCGAGCGAGGCCGCCGAGGGAGATCCCCGGACGGAGCGGATCGAGAGGCTCGCGGGGCGGACGTGATAGGTTCCGGCCGGGACCATGAAGCCGTAGGCGCCTGCGGCGTCGGTCGTCGTCGAGGCCAGATAGGCGCCCGCCGCGTCGTAGAGCTCGACCACCGCCCCCGCGAGAGGCGCCGCGCCCGGCGCCGAGGCCATGGCCCGGCCTGCGCCGCCGCCGTGGTTCCGGTCCTCGAAGAGGGTTCCGCCGAGGGGAGCGACCGCCGTCGCGAGGACCATGTAGTCTTCGGCCTCGCCATACATGACGGAGGCGCTGGGACCGTTTCCGGCGCTGGCGCTCCAGCGCAGGCGCATGAAGCTCGAACCGCTCAGGGTGGCGAGGGGCGTCGTGAATCCGGCGCGGACGACTCCGACGGCGGGGTCGAGGTCTCCGGGGCCGTTGTCCTGGACGTCCGTCACGAGCCTTTCGCCCGCGTCGAAGACGCCGTTCCGGTTGGCGTCGAACCAGAGGCTGAGATAGCCGTTCCCGACCACCTGGACCCGGATCTCGGAGGCCCTTCCGCCGACGAAGCTCGGCGCGGCGAGCACGCCGTCCTCGTCGTCGACCAGGTCGAGGTCGTCGCCGGAGGCGTCCGCGCTATGGCGCGCGGAGCCCTCCGCGTCGACCAGGGCGCCGAGCATCAGCGCGGCCACGTTGGAGCGCGCGGAGACATGGGCCGAAGTCAGGCGCGTCAGGGTCGTGGGTTGGGAGCCGCCGAGGAAACGGGCCGTCTGGAGATGCGCGGCGGCGCCGTAGCTCGCCGGAGCGTCGCCGTGATCCGCCCCGACCATCACGCCGAAGGCCACGCCGCTGATTCCGCCTGGGTCCAGGATCACGTCCACCTGCGAGCCGCGCGGGCTGGCCAGAACCACCGAGCTGAGGGCCTGATGCGGATTGTTCTCGAAATAGGCGGTGCGTCCGCCGTTGGAGAATCTGGCGCTCAGGGATTGATGGATGTCGGTGATCCGCCAGGGCTCTCCGGGGGCGTCGACGGTGAGCGTGAGGGATTCGTTGTCGCCGGTGAGGTCTTCGGCTTCGGCGGCGATGGTGGTCAGATCATAGGGCGTCGACGCGCCGGTCGGGCTGAACAGCTCCAGATTCAGCCTGAAGGGAGCATGAGGGGAGCTGGAGGCGTTGGGCAGCGCGGTTTTCAGGCCGATGTTGGTGGCGCCGCCGTAGAGATGCTGCAGCGAATCGTAAAAGCCGTTGAGGAGGGGGGAGACCGCCATCGGATTGGAGATCTGGCTGAGCACCCCGCGGACCCTGTATCCGGTGGGCAGGGTCCAGGTCTTGGCGACGACGTCTCCGGCGTAGAAGCGGTCGACGCCGCCGCAGGCCCAGTCGAGCCAGAAGATCTCGCTTTTATAGAGCCCCGCGCCGGTGGTTGCGAAGTTCGAGCCGTTGGGAGAGCCGGTGCAGTCGCGCGTGGTCGGGCGCACGAGGTTGACCGGATGGTCCTCCACTTCGCCGTTGGGGGCCTCGCCGGTTGGCCCGAGGCCGGCCTGGGTCGACCAGCGCATGCGGATGAAGCTCAGGCCCTCGCCTCCGGTCATGAGGTCGGGGCGCGGCGTCACATAGGCGTGGATGTCGCCGACGCCTGCATGGAGGTCTCCCGCCGCATTGTCCTGCAGATCGGCGACCGCCCGCTCGCTCGCGGCGAAGAGGCCGTCCCGGTTCCAGTCCACCCAGACGTTGAGGTGGCCGCCCCCAGAGCCGACGATGGGAAGGGTTCCGCCGCTCCATGTGATGGGCGCGGCGTTGTAGACGAAGAAGGAATCGTCGTTTTCGTCGAGCCGTCCGTCCGCGCTCGTGCGCGGCCCCGTCTCGACGCTGGGGGCCGCGCCCATGTTCACGTTGGATCCGGAGGGGCGCAGATGCCAGGCTTGTCCGTAGCTCTCGGGGGCGTCGCCGTAATCGGCCTGAGCGGGCGCCGGAGCCGAGGCGTTGCAGACGCGGTGGCTGTTGTTCAGGCCGCCCGTCGAGGCGGTGTAGCCCCAGTAGACCTGATCGCCGCCGAAGAGCAGCGCGCGGCTGAGCACGGTGTAGCTCTGGAGCAGGCTGTGGTTCAGGTAGACGTCGAGGCGGCCGCCCAGAAGCGAGGGCGTCCAGACGACGCGCATCAGGTGATACTGATTGTTCTTGAGCGTCGAGGGGAAGACGTAGGGGGTGGGGAATCCGGTCAGCAATCCGTGGCGGCCGTCGCCGTTGGGGTAGATGGCGAGGTGATCCTGAGCCGGATCGTTCCAGCCGTTGTCGGTGTTGCGGTAGGTGTCGAACTCCACGATGAGGGATTGCGGGATGCCGCCTCCTGCGGAGGAGCCGTCTCCTGCGCCCATGCCGCGCCCGACCTGTCCCATGGCGTTGGTTCCGGCGGCGGCGTTCTGCAGGGTGAAGGTCATGCCGTCGGCGCCGCTGGAGTCCGCCCCGAGGTAGATCCAGGCCGAATAGGAGAAGGGCTGCGTCAGGTTGATCCGGGCGTTCGACCAGATCGCCCCGATCTGGCTGTTCACGGCCGGAGTCAGCTGATACTGCCCGTTGGGGAGGATGCTGGCGTTGCCTCTCGTCACGACGGGCAGGGCGATGCAGGAGGCGGGCGCGGTGGGAGTCGGCGCCGTCTGCGCTTCGGCCTGCGAGGGGGAGAGGCCCAGGGCCAGAATCGCGGCCGCGAGTCGGGACAACGCCGCCTGGCGGATCTGCTTGAAGCGCATCGCATGTTCTCCCGGGCGGGGGAATCGGGACCCTTGTGGAGAAAGTCATGGAGCTTCGGGGTTGAAGATGTCTTAACTTTTCGTCAGGAACGGGAGTGCGGAAGGCGAGGCGCAGGCGTCCTGCGCCCTCGGGGGGAGATCCTCCGCGCGTCCTCTTCGCGGCCGCCTCCGGAGGCGGATCCCTCAGGCTTTCCCGGAACGCTCCGGCAGGGGACGCGCCGGAGCGCCCGCCGCCTTCATCCCCGCCGCGAGGTCCCGCGTGGCGACCGCTCCCGCGCCCAGCAGCGCGTCGTCGCCCAGACTCACTTGCGGCAGGAGCACCGAACCCGCTCCGGCCATGGCCCTGACTCCGAGCCGCGCCCCGCCTCCGAGCGTGGCGTTGGGCGCCACATGGGCGTAGGCGCCGACGTCGCAGTCGTGATCCACCACGGCGCCGTGATTCACGATGGCTCCCTCGCCGACCTGCGCGTCCGGCCCGACCACCGCCATGGCCGCCACGAAGACCCCCGCCTCCAGACGCGCCCGCGGCGAGACGCAGCCGCGCGGATGGATCAGGCTCCGCAGACGCCAGCCCGCGCCGAGCAGGCGGGAGGCCACCTTCTGCCGCACGCCTCCCGAGCCGATGGCCGCGACGAAGTCGCCCGGCTCGATCCCCTGCGGCGAGAGGACGGGCGCCTCCATCACGAAGGATCCCCAGCGGGCCGGATCGTCGTCGAAGAAGCCCGCGATCTCCAGACCGCAGGCCAGGGCGGCGTCGGCCACGACGCGGGCGTGTCCGCCCGAACCATAGATGTAGATCATGGGCGCTCCTTGGGCTCCGGGCCGCTCACAGGAAGGGATCGTTCTGGGAGTCGTCCGCCGCCTGAGGCTCCTCCGGGCGCTCCTCGTCCGGCAGCAGCGAGGCGCCGCGCAGGAAGGCCTGCGGATCCGTGACCAGCACGAACCGGCCCTCCACCACCCCCACATGAACCGGATTCAGCTTCGGCAGAAGAGCCGCCTGCGGAGTCAGGACGATCAGCTGCCGATGCGCGACGCGCTCGCCGAACCGCCGCGCCCAGAGCGGATAGGAACGCCAGCCGGGGGGCGCCAGAGCGCCATGCAGCACGTAGGATCCGAACTCGGGCGCCAGTCCGAGGCAATAGGCGAACTGGAGGCGCGCCGCCGGAAGCCAGCGGCGCAAGGGCAGGTCCATGAGGTCCATGTGGTCGAAGGGCTCCAGCGCCAGCCGGGCCGCGCGCGCGGGCGCGTGATAGAGATCCGCGATCATCGTCAGATTCTGCCAGCCTGTCAGCTCCAGCTGGAGGAATCGCGCCTGCCCGATGGGCCAGGAGGGCTCGACCGCCCAGTCCACCCGCCCCGAGACGGGCATCTTCTGGCCGACGAGCAGATCCGCGAGAAGCCCCCGCTCCTGAGGATCCGCATGGAGCACCGCCATGCGGGGATGCTCGAAGCGGAAGCTCGCGTTCCGCAGGATGGACCGCCGGAGGGCGTTCACTTTCGGCTCGAAGGTCACGCGCGTCAGGCGGATCATCTCAGTCCCCGATCTTGTCGCGGCGCAGGTTCATGAGGCCCGTGAACAGCAGCAGAAGCAGCGCCCAGGACGCATAGGAGAAGCTGATCTCCTTCGTGGAATATTCCCAGAAATAGGCGTCGCGCAGGCCCTGGAGCATGTTCAGCAGAGGGTTCCACAGCACGATCGCCTTGAACTCCTCGGGGAGCTGCTCGGTGACGTAGAACACGCCCGAGGTCAGGAAGATCGCCCTGAAGATCACGACGTTCAGCTTGCGCACCCAGGGAAAGGACTGCGCCAGACCCCGCAGCGTCAGGCCGAAGCCGAGCCCCAGACCCCAGATCATCGCCCACCACCCCAGAACCCCGAGCAGGTTCTCGGGCGCCTCGCCCACGCCCAAGGCGTGGAGGATGTAGAGATAAAGCGCGCCGATCAGCATGTAGATGAGGCCCGAATGCAGCGCGCGGGCGATGTAGACGTCCATCACGGCGAAGCGCGGCAACAGGAGCAGATTGGAGTCCCGGCCCATGCCGCCGAGCATCCGGTTCATGACGTTGCGGAACATCAGCATGCTGCTCACGCCGAGGACGGCGAAGGGCAGGGCGGGCATGTCCAGCACCAGAACGCGCCCCGCCAGAAGATACATCCCGACGATCATCAGAACCTGCAGCGCAGGTTCGGCGAAGAGCCAGAAATAATAGAGCGGCGTCCGGGCCTTCATCTCCATGAGATAGAGCCACATCAGAAGCCTCAGGTTGGTGAGCTTCTGGATCGCCATCTCGACCGGCCCGGCCCGCTCGACCCTGTCGTAGCCCGCGAAGGCGAGAAGCCCCAGATGCTCCGCGTCCGAGGCCGTCGCGGCGGGCGTCGCCGGTCCCGCGCGGAGCTCGTCCTCGAAGCGCCGCACCGCGCGGTTGAAGGCGTAGATCTCGGGATTCTTGTGCTGCGGCTGGCCGTCATACTCCGGTGAGAGCCGCGCGACGGCGTCGCGCACGGCCTTGTATTGCGTCAGGCGCTCGCGCAGCTTGCGTTCGCCGAGCCCGTCCATGGCGGAAAGCAGGGCGTAATATCGTTCTTGAGCGTCCATGACTCACCGGAAGCGGCGCGGCCTCAATGCCGGAAGGAAGAGCGGATGTTGGTGAGGAACAGGCGCGCGATTCCCCAGAAGATCATCGACAGCACGAGCGTCAGCGCCAGAATCCGGGGCTGGTCGGGCCAGTCGACCTGGTTGTCCAGATAGGGCGCGCTGACCACAGACACGAATTTCTGTTGCCGCGCCAGCGCCGTCCGCGCCGAATCGAGGCCCTCCAGGGCGGATTCATAGGCGCGTTCGTCATATTGCTTGCGCAGTTCGAGGCGCTCGTATTCCAGGATCTGCTCGGCGGTGGAGCGGTCTCCGCCGGTCAGGCGGCGGGTTTCGCGGCCGATCTGCTCGTTGAGCGCGTCGATGCGGGCGCGCAGCTGCGCCTGACGCGCCGCGTTGAGCGTGGTGCTTTCCGAGACCGTCAGTTCGGCGCGCGTGTCGGCGCTGGCGGCCTCGAGTCTCGCGATGATCGTGCCGATCATCTCGGCGGAGCGGTTGGGGTCGAGGTTGAGGTTGTTCAGCCGCCAGTTGTTCACCGCCTGACGGCTGGAGATCAGGTTGCGCTCCATCGTCTGGACTTCGGAGGCCGCCGAACGCAGCAGCTCGCTGCGGGCGCGTTCGTTGAGGGTGTTGGCGAAGCTCTCGGCGCTCTTGAGCAGGGCGTCCGCGATCACCCGCGCGTCCTCGGCCGAGAAGGCGTAGACGCGGATCTCGACGATCTGCCGCGTGAGCGAATAGGTGATCTTGACCATGTCCCGATAGACGGAGATGCGGGCGTCGGTGCTCAGATCCTTGAGTTCGTAATTGCGGAACAGCTTCCGGTAGAGCGGATCATAGGCCGCGGGCTTCATGCGGTCGATGAAGCCCACGCGCTGTTCGACGTCGGCCATGCCGTCGGCGGATTCGAGGAACTGCTCGATGGCGTAGCCGTCGAACATCGCCGCCGGATTGGTGAAATTGGTGAGGATGCCGCGTCCGCCCTCCTGGGAGACGACTCCCTCGGCGCCCTGGAGCACGAAGGAGGCCTCGCTCTTGTATTGCGGAGCGGAGACGAAATTCATGTAATAATAGACGAAGGCGACGGGCGTCAGGACGATCAGCAGAGAAAAGATGAAGGAGATCCACTCCGAGCTGTAGTAGTATTTCCGGGAGAAATATTCGTTGGTCCTGCCCTTGCCTTTGCCTTGCGCGCCGATTCTGGGAGCCGGGATCTTCTGATCTTTTTCTGTCATCGTCGATATGTGCGAAATGCTCTGAGCTTTGGCGAGCCGACCTGTCGACAGGAGACGTTTCGTCCTCTCCCGTCCCGCAGGATCCGCCTGACCGGGACTTGGCAATATCAGAGCCTCGCAAGGAACGCCATGCAGGAGTGCGGCCTCCCGCAAGGCGCGGGCCTCCCTCACCCCGCTGTGATGCGTCTTCGGCGCAGGCCGGAGCAGGCCGGATCCCTCCGCCGCGCGGCTTCCGGTCACTCCTCGGGGGAGACGAACTTCAGGCGGCCCTCCGCGAAGACCGGGCGCGACATGGCCTCGCCCCGGAGCTCGCCCTTCGCCAGAGCCACGAGCCAGGGGCCGAAGGCCAGGTCCTGGGCCTCCGCCGCGCCTTCTCCGGCGTCGAGCCAGGCGATCCTCCAGGTTTCGGGAGCGCCCGGGCCGAGGATCCAGCCGAAGAGATCTCCGTCGAGGCTGGCGCCGATGGGGAGGAAGCTCCCTTCGGCGGGGAAGTCCGGCAGGGCCTGGTCCTGCGGATTCCCGGCGCGCGTCAGGCCGTGCGCCCGGATCGCCCGCTCGGCCGCCCGGGGGAGGATCAGCGCCGCGTGATCCGACAAGGGCGCGTAATAGCTCACGAAATCCCCGATGAGGCCGTCGGCGCCCCAGATCGAGACGAAGCGCTTGTAATCCTCCGGAATCCCCACGCCCAGAGCCGCTTCGACCTCCGCCCAATGTCCGGCGGCGGGAGTCGGGCCGCGCGCCGAGGCGGAAGGCGGCGGCATGAGGCGGGAAAGTTCGGCGAGCCAGTCCATGCCTGCGTCTTTCTCTCCTGGAGTCCCGGGCGGAAGGCCGGGAGCATGGAGAGGTCCTGCGACGCCTTGATCTCGCTTTCATGTCGGTTTCACGCCGCCTGCGGGCGGGAAGCGCCTTCGGGCGAGACGCGCCTCTGGGGCGAGTCGTCGCAAGCGCCGATCCTGCGCCTTGGCGTCATGAAACTTCGTGTAAGCATCCCCGGACTGCGGAAGCCGTCTCCGGCCCGTCCCGATCTTCCTTGCGCTGAAGATTCCGGGGCCCGGCCCGGGCGGCTCCTGCGGATGTCGTCATCTGCGAAAGGGAGCTTGCGGATCCATGGGTCTTCTGGGCGTCGTCCTGTCTCTGGTCCTTCTGATGTATCTCGCCTATCGGGGCGTGAACGTCCTGATCCTGGCGCCGCTTCTGGCGCTTCTGGCGGTGCTGTTCAGCGGCGACCTGCCGATTCTGGGAACCTACACCCAGATCTTCATGAAGGCGCTCGGCGGCTATGTCGCGACCTTCTTTCCGCTGTTCATGCTCGGGGCGATCTTCGGGAAGCTCATGGCCGACAGCGGTTCGGCGCGCGCCATCGCCGAATGGATCGTGACGAAGCTGGGCTCGCGGAACGCGATCCTCGCGGTGGTGCTGAGCTGCGCGGCCCTGACCTATGGCGGCGTGTCGCTCTTCGTGGTGGCCTTCGCGGTCTATCCCATCGCGGCGGAGCTCTTCCGCAAGGCGGAGATCCCCAAACGCCTGATCCCCGCGACCATCGCCCTCGGCGCCTTCACCTTCACCATGACCGCCCTGCCGGGCTCGCCCGCGATCCAGAACGCCATTCCCACCCCCTATTTCGGCACGACGCCTTTCGCGGCGCCTCTGGCGGGAGTTCTGGGCGGAGCGATCATGTTCCTCGGCGGCATGGCCTGGCTGCGCTGGAGGGCCGCCCAGGCCGTCGCCCGCAGCGAGGGCTACGGCGATCATCCGCCGAGCTCCGCGGAATCCGCCGTGACCCACGAGAATCCGCCGGGCGTGCTCGTCGCCCTGACGCCCGCCTTCTCGGTGATCGCGCTGAACGCGCTCTTCACCTATGTGGTGTTGCCCCGGATCGACTCCGGCTTCCTCGCCGAACCGGCCTACGGCTCGACGACCCTCGAGTCCGTGCGGGGCGTCTGGGCGATCATCTCGGCGCTGACGCTCTCCATCCTGCTGCTGATCGCCCTGAACTGGGCGCGCCTCAAGACCCTGCGCGAGAGCCTCAACGCGGGGACCATGGGCTCGCTTCTGCCGATCTTCAACACGGCTTCGGAAGTGGGCTATGGCGCGACCATCGCCTCTCTGCCCGCCTTCGCGCTGGTGCGCGACGCGGTGATGAACGTCTCGCCGGATAATCCGCTCGTGTCGGTGGCGGTGGCGACCAACGTGCTGGCGGGAATCACCGGCTCGGCTTCGGGCGGACTCTCCATCGCCCTGCAGACCCTCGGCGACCATCTGAACGCCATGGCTCAGGCGACGGGCGTCAGCCCCGAGCTGATGCATCGCGTGGCGGCCATGTCCTCGGGCGGCTTCGACACCCTGCCCCATAACGGCGCGGTGATCACCCTGCTCGCGATCTGCGGCCTGAGCCACAGGCAATCCTATTTCGACATCTTCGTCGCGGCGCTGATCGTGCCGGTTCTCGCCACCTTCGCGGTGGTGCTGGTCGGCGGATATCTCGTCTGAACGGGAGGGGCGGCGGGGGCGATCCCTCCGTCGTCCCCCTTGTCCGGGGGCCCTCCCTGTCACGAATCCTGCACGAAGCTGAAACGCGCGCGTCAGGGCCGGAGGATATCAGAAACGCCATCAGGGGCTCCGGAAGGATCTGGATCATGCGTTTCGTCTCTTCGTTCGTGGCGTTCTTCGCCGCCGCCTCGCCCGCTCTGGCGGAGGAGGTCTTTCCCGCGGTCCTCGCCGGACACGCCCGTCTCCCGGCCCTGACCCTGACGGCGCCCCCCGCCGACGCTCCCCGCGACGCCTGGATCTCCGGCAAGTTCACCGGCCGCGCGCGCAACGACGCGCCCATGTCCGTCGAAGGCGACGTGGGCGCGGCCTATGGCGGCCACAAGACCGGCATCTCCCTGCCCTTCATCGGCCAGCCCGTTCAGGGCATGTCCGGCTTCGCGATGAACCGCGCCGAAGACGGAAGCTGGTTCACGCTCACGGACAACGGCTTCGGCTCCAGGCTCAACAGCCCCGACGCGCTGCTGTTCCTCCATCGCATGGCGCCGGATTTCGAGACCGGGCTCGTCCGGCGGCTGGAGACGATCTTCCTGAGCGATCCGGATCGCAAGGTTCCCTTCCGCATCGCCCATGAGGGGACCGAAAGCCGCTATCTGACCGGCGCCGATTTCGATCCGGAGAGCCTTCAGGTCCTGGACGGCGAAATCTGGATCGGCGACGAATTCGGCCCCTGGATCCTCCACGCCACGGCGGAGGGCCGCATTCTCGGCGTCTACGCCACGAAGCTCGACGGCGAGATCCTGACCGGACCCGACACCCCCGGCGTGACGGTCCCGGCGCAACCGGGCATGAATTTCCGCGTCCAGCGTTCGGGCGGCTATGAGGGCATGGCGCTTCAGCCGGAAACCGGCCTGCTCTGGGCGATGCTCGAAAAGCCCCTGCTCGTCGAGGGCGGCGGAACCGAAGGCGACTTCCTGCGCGTCCTGACCTTCGACACGGCGAAGAAGGACTGGACCGGCGAAGGCTATCGTTTCCGCCTCTCCGAGGGCGCGCAGGCCATCGGCGACTTCAACTTCATCGACGGGACGCGCGCTCTGGTGATCGAGCGCGACAACGGCGAAGGCGACGCCGCCAGAGCCTGCGCCGAGGGCGTCGAGGACAGATCCGCCTGCTATCCCAATCCGGCGAAGGTCAAGAACGTGGTGCTGGTCGACGTCTCGACGGTCGACGCCGAGGGCTATCTCCGCCGCATCGGCCATGTGGATCTTCTGAACGTCCAGGATCCGGAGGGGAAGGCTCTGGAGGGGATGCGGCCCGCCGAAGGCCCCTTCAGCTTCCCCTTCTTCACCATCGAGAACGTCGCCCGCGCGGATGAAACCCATATCCTCGTCGCCAACGACAACAACCTGCCCTTCTCGGGCGGACGCGAAATCGGCGCGGCGGCGAACAACGAATTCATCCTGCTCTTGACGCCGGACCTGCTGAACGCGAAATGAGTCCGGATTCCGGGGCGTGGCGGCTCTGCGCCGCGCCCTCCGCAACGACGAGCAGACCCAGCACGGGAGCCTCATCCTTGTCCAGTTCGAGCGCGTCGGATCTGAAGAGATTCCTGACGGAATGGCGCCGCGATCCTCTGACCGTGGCCGCCATCGCGCCTTCCGGGCGGGCCCTCGCCGAGATCATCACCTCGGAGATCTCGCCGCTGGAGGCGCCGGTGGTCGAGCTGGGCCCCGGCACGGGAGTCTTCACGCGCCGTCTGCTCGGACGCGGCGTCCCCGAGGAGCGGCTCGTGCTGATCGAATACGGCGCCAGCTTCGCGCAGGATCTCCAGAGCCGCTTTCCTCTGGCCCGCGTCCACCAGATGGACGCCTGCGCCTTGCGCAAGCGCCCTCTGATCGCGGGAGAGCCCGCAGGCGCCGTGGTCAGCGGATTGCCGTTGCTCTCCATGTCGCCGCGCCGGATCCTCGCGATCCTGGAGGGCGTCTTCCTGCAGTTGCGGCCCGAGGGCGCCTTCTATCAGTTCACCTACGGCTTCCGTTGTCCGGCGCCGAGGCCCCTGCTGGACCGGCTGGGCCTCAAGGCGACCCGCATCGGCGGCACGCTGGCCAATCTGCCGCCCGCCGCCGTCTACCGCATCGAGCGGCGGCGTCTGCGGACTCCGCTCTGAGGCGGAGGGGGACCGGGCGGGTCGATCAATCGACAGGGGATTCGATTTCGGGTATGTCGCCTGAGGGGAGAGGCGACGATTCCCGCCGCCCTCAAGTTCAGCCGTGAGCGTCATCCAGCGAAGCCGACCAGGCTTCGCGTCGCGACGCGCGACCAGACAGCAGCCTGGAGCGTCCGGACGACCCCACCCGGTCGGACGACGCCCATGACGCGGACGCGCCTTCGCAGCTTCGGCGAAGCGGCCTCCGCGCAGCCACGAAAGAAGGGACGGCTCATGACGCGCGCCGAAGACAAGACTCTGATCCTGCCTGCGGAGGCGTTCGACGGAGGGGCGGCCGGGCCCTGGGGCGACTGGCGGCCCGTCCTCGTCTGGGAGACGGCGGCCCCCTTCGCGATCCTCGACGATTTCGACCAGAGCCTGCGTCGCTCGCAGCGTCTGCTGATCGAGTCCGGCGGCTGGTTCGAGCTCTGGCCCGCCGAGGGCCCGGTCCTGCGGCAGCCCGCCGAGGCCGAAGGATTCGCCGCGCGCTTCGCCGAAGGACCGGTCAAGGCGGCGCTGAAGGATCTGTCGCCCCTGCGGCGGCTGTCCCGGACGGGCGTCGGCGAGCTGCGGCGGGGCGAACTCGCGCTGACGGAGGATTCCGGCGAGGTCCGCGCCCGCGCCGGGTTGCTGCTCTTCTCCGGGACCGGGGAAGGCCTCCTGGCCGCCCTCCCCGAAGGAGAGGGCAAGGCTCTGAAGGCGCTGGAGGAGGGCCTTGCGGCTCTGGGCGCCGAGCCCCTGCGGCGCGGCGATCCGGCGCGGCGGCTGCATCCGGAGCTCGCGCCCTATCAGGCCAAGCCCGAGGCGCCCATCGATCCGGACGCCCGCGCCTTCGACGCCGCCAGCGACATCGTGGCGGCCTGTCTGCCGGTGCTGCGGGCCAACGAGGCCGGGATCGTCGCGGATCTCGACACCGAGCATCTGCATGACCATCGGGTCGCGCTGCGCCGGATCCGCTCGGTCCTGAGCCTGTTCAAGGACGTCTACGACGCCGACCAGACCGAAGATCTCAAGGCGCGCTTCTCGGCGCTGATGGCCCCGACCGGGCCTCTGCGGGATCTCGACGTCTATCTGCTGGAGCGCGAAGCCTTCTACGCCATGGCCCCCGAGGCCCTGCATGAAGGGCTCGACGAGATGTTCGAGCTCTTCGCCCGGGAGCGCGCCGCCGAACAGGCCCGCCTCGCCGAATTCCTGCGCAGCCCAGCCTGGCTGGAGGAGATGACGGCGCTCGAAGCGCTCTTCCGCGACCGCGAGGGCCTCAAGCCCGGTCCCGACGCCGATCACGGCGCCTGGGCGCTCGCCTGCGAACTGATCTGGGGCCGTTACCGCAAGATCCGCCGCACGGGCGCGAAGCTCATCCACGAGGCGCCGGACGAAGAGATCCACAAGCTGCGCATCCATTGCAAGAAGCTGCGCTATCTCATGGAGTTCTTCGCGCCGCTCTTCCCGGCGAAGCCCTTCGCCGATCTGCTCAAGCCGCTCAAGACCCTTCAGGAGGCCCTGGGCGTCTTCAACGACGCCTCGGTGCAGCAGGCCAGCCTGCGCCGCTTCGTCGAGGGTCTGGAGGCGAAGGGCGCGCATCATGGCGGCCTCGGCGTCGCCCTGAGCGTGGGGGCGCTGATCTCGGTGCTGCACCACCGGCAGCTCGCGGAGAGAAGCCGCATCGCCGAGAGCTTCGTCCGCTTCGCCAGCCGCGAGACCCAGAACGCCTTCCGCGAGCTGTTCCACGAAAAGAAGAGAAGAAGGAGGGCCTCATGAGCCCGGCGACGGACAAGGATCCGGCGGCGCCTCTGGAGATCGAACGCAAGTTCCTCCTCGCGACGCCGCCCCCTCTGGAGGGCCTGAAGGCCGAAGAGATCCGGCAAGGCTACGTCACGGCGGCGGGCGATTCCATCGAACTGCGCCTGCGCAGCAAGGGCGAAGCCTGGTTCCTGACGCTGAAGTCCGAAGGGATCCTGAGCCGCGTCGAACGCGAGGTCGAGATCACGCGGGCGCAGTTCGAGAGGCTCTGGCCCGCGACCGAAGGGCGGCGGGTCGAGAAGACCCGCCACATGGGGCGTCTGGATGACGGGACGCTCTTCGAGTTCGACCTGTTTTCAGGCGCCCTCGCGCCGCTCCTGCTGGTCGAGGTCGAGTTTCCGAGCCTGGAGGCGGCGCGGGCCTTCGTCCCGCCCGACTGGTTCGGCGCCGAAGTCACCGAGGACCGGCGCTTCCGCAACCGTTCCCTCGCCGATCACGGCGCGCCGCCCTTGTGAGGGGGCGAGGCCTCCCGGAGCGGGCTCCGGGAGGATCCGCCGCGCGGGTCAGACGGGCTCGAGCTCCCTGAGCGGCTGGGCGGTGGATTTCGCCGCCGCCGGACGACGCGGCGCGAAGGGGCCGAAGGGGATCTCCGGCGGCGCGAAGGTCTCGGCGCTGGCGCGGTCCCAGCGGCTGTGCCACTCGGCGAGGTGGGGGATCTCCTCGCCCGAGACGAGGAAGCCGTCCGGCAGCCAGGGATAGGCCTCGTTGCCGTCGAGGAATCCGCCGCTCGCCCGCCGGAACATGAAGTGATAGGGCATGAAGTCGCCCGGATCGCTGAGGCCCGCCGCTCCGGCGATCTCGCCGAGGGCGTGCATCGTATGGCGATGGAAGCGCGCCACGCGGTCGCTCTTGTCGCCCACGTCGAGGGCGCGCTGACGCAGGGGATCCTGCGTCGCGACGCCCGTCGGACATTTGTTCGTATGGCAGGCCTGAGCCTGGATGCAGCCCACCGCGAACATGAATCCGCGCGCGGCGTTGCACCAGTCCGCCCCGAGCGCCAGAGCCCGCGCCACGTCGAAGGCCGAGACGATCTTCCCCGCCGCGCCGATCTTGATCCGGTCGCGGATTCCGGCTCCGCGCAGGGCGTTGTGCACGAAGGTCAGGCCGTCGAGCATGGGCATGCCGACGCGATTGGCGAACTCCACGGGCGCGGCGCCGGTGCCGCCCTCGGCGCCGTCGACCACCACGAAGTCGGGATAGATCCCGGTCTTGAGCATGGCCTTGATCATGCTCATGAACTCGCGGCGATGGCCGATGCAGAGCTTGAGCCCCACCGGCTTGCCGCCCGAAAGCTCGCGCAGCCGCCCGACGAACTCCATCAGCTCGACGGGCGTCGAGAAGGCGCTGTGTCCGGCGGGCGAGACGCAATCCACGCCCATCGGAATGCCCCGCGCCTCGGCGATCTCCGGCGTGATCTTGGCGGCGGGCAGCATGCCGCCATGGCCCGGCTTGGCGCCCTGGCTCAGTTTGATCTCGATCATCCTGATCTGCGGATCGGCGGCGGTTTCGGCGAATCTCTCCGGCGAGAAGGTTCCATCCGGATTGCGGGCGCCGAAATAGCCCGAGGCGACCTGATAGATCAGATCGCCGCCGCCCGCGCGGTGATGGCGGCTGACGCTGCCTTCTCCGGTGTCATGGGCGAAGCCGCCTTTCTTGGCGCCGCGGTTCAGCGCGAGGATCGCATTGGCCGAGAGCGAGCCGAAGCTCATGGCCGAGATGTTGTAGAGGCTGGCGTCATAGGGCTGTTTGCAGTCCGGGCCGCCGATCCTCACGCGGAAATCGGTGTCCTTGATGGCGACGGGCGTCGCGGAGTGGTTCAGCCAGGCGTAGCCCGCGCCATAGACGTTCTCGATGGTGCCGAAGGGGCGCTTGTCCTCGACGCCCTTGGCGCGCTGATAGACCAGGCCGCGCTCCTGACGGCTGAAGGGGAGGGCGTCCTGATCGCTCTCCAGAAGATATTGCCGGATCTCGGGCCGGATGCTCTCCATGAGGAAGCGCACATGCCCGATCACCGGATAATTGCGCAGGATCGCATGTCGGTTCTGCGCGAGGTCATGGACGCCCAGCGCCGTGAGCGCGACCAGGACCGCCGCCGCAAGCCAGAGCCATGGGCTGTAGAGGAGCGCGCCGAGCAGCGAGAGCAGGGCGAGAAGCGCGACTCCTGCGAAGATCGCATATCGCTGATGTTTGAGCATGGCTTTCCTTCGACAAGATGACGGCCTTCCTTCAGCCTTCGGAGCCTCTCCGGAGGGAGGGGGCTCCTGCGCCTGTTCTCGCCGCCATTGACGACCGCTCCATGAACATGGCGGAGCGGGAGGCTCCGGAGCCTCCTGCGCGGACGACCGGACCGGTCGGAGGCTCCCGCGTCCTGCGCAGGGGCGCAACGCATCCGGATGGCCGCTTGACGCGGAGAGGAGGAAGGACGTCCCTGCGCCGACCCGCTCAGGCGGCGCGGCGATAGAGCGTCACGACGCAGGCGCCGCCCACGCCGACGTTCTGCTGAAGCCCCCAGCGCGGATTCTCCACCTGACGCGCTCCGGCGGCGCCGCGCATCTGGAGGGTCAGCTCGAAGCACTGGGCCAGGCCCGTCGCGCCGAGCGGATGGCCCTTCGACAACAATCCGCCCGAAGGATTGGTCACCACCTCGCCGCCATAGCTGTTGCGGCCCTCGACCACGAAGGCCTCGCCTTCGCCCTCGGGGCAGAGGCCCAGCGCCTCATAGGTGATGAGCTCGTTATGGGCGAAGCAGTCATGCAGCTCCACCACGTCCAGATCGGCGGGCGAGATCCCCGCCTGAGCGTAGACGCTTGCGGCGGCGCTCCGGGTCATGTCCACGCCGACTACCCGCCGCATGTCTCGGCTCTCGAAGCTGGAGGGCTGGTCCGTGGCCATGGCCTGCCCCGCGATCTCGACCAGCCCGCTCAGGCCATGGCGCCGCGCGAAGCTCGCGTTGCAGACCACCGCCGCCGCCGCGCCGCAGGTCGGAGGGCAGGCCATGAGGCGGGTCATCACGCCCTCCCAGAGCATCGGCGAGGCGAGGACCTCCTCCTCGCTCACCTCCTTGCGGAAGAGCGCGAGCGGATTGCGCGCCGCATGACGGCTCGCCTTGGCGCGGATCTTCGCGAAGGTGGAAAGCTTCGTGCCGTAGCGGCGCATGTGCTCCAGCCCCGCGCCGCCGAAGAGCCGCAGCGCCACGGGAATCTCCTCCGCGCCGACGAGGGCGTCGGCCTGAGCGTCGAAGGCGGCCAGAGGCGAGGGGCGATCCCCGAAGACCATCCCCAGAGCGCCCGGCGACATCTGTTCGAAGCCGACCGCAAGGGCGCAGTCGACCACGCCATGCGCCACGGCCTGACGCGCGAGGAACAGCGCCGTCGAGCCGGTGGCGCAGTTGTTGTTGACGTTGACGACGGGAACGCCGCTCAGACCCACCTGATAGGCCGCCCTCTGGCCTGCGCAGCTGTCGCCATAGACATATCCGGCGTAGACCTGCCGGACCTCGCCATAGCCGATCCCGGCGTCGCCCAGAGCCAGCCGGATGGCCTCGGCGCCCATGACGTCATAGCCCGCAGAGGCGCCGGGTTTGACGAAGGGGATCATCCCGACGCCCGCCACGAAGCTTCTTTCCGTCATCTCAGGGAGCCTTTCCCGCCAGCAGGGCCGCCTTGATCTCCGCCTTCAGCACCTTGCCCACGCGGGAGCGGGGAAGATCGGCCCAGATTTCGATCTGTTTGGGCGTCTTCACGCCCCCGACGCGCCCCTTGACGAAGGCCTTCAGCGCCTCGGGGTCGATCTCGCGCCCCGGACGCGGCTGGATCACCGCCACCACGCGTTCGCCCCATTTCTCGTCGGGCAGGCCCACGACGGCGCAATCCTGAATCGCCTCATAGGCCTGCAAGGCGTTCTCGACCTCCACCGAATAGACGTTGAAGCCGCCGGTGATGATCATGTCCTTCGCCCGATCCACGATGTGGAGGAAATTCTCCTCGTCCAGATAGCCGATGTCTCCGGTGCGGCGCCAGCCGTCGACGGTCGATTCCGCCGTGGCGACGGGATCCTTGTAATAGCCCTCCATGACGAGCGAGCCGCGCACCACGATCTCGCCGCGCTCGCCCCGGGGCAGGATCCGCCCTTCGGGATCGACGATGGCCAGACGCACCAGAGGACTCGGACGCCCCGCCGAAGCCAGACGCGCCGGATTCACCGAACCGTCGGGGTTGTAATGATCCTTGGGCGCCATGGTCGAGATCATCATGGGGGCTTCGGTCTGGCCGAAGAGCTGCGCCATGGGGCCGATCCGGCGCAGGGCCTCCGCGAGGCGGATCGGCGAGATGGGCGCCGCGCCATACCAGAAGCAGCGCAAGGAGGAGAGATCGGCGGAATCCAGCCCCGGATGATCGAGCAGCATGTAGATCACGGTCGGCGGCAGGAAGACATGCGAAACCCGGTGGGTCTCGATCAGCCGCAGGAATTCGCCCATGTCGGCGTGATGCATGATCACGATCCGTCCGCCGAGGCAGAGGATCGGGAAGCAGAGGACTCCGGCGGCGTGGGTCAGCGGCGCGAGGGCCAGATAGACCGGACGGCCCTCGAAGGGGTAGCTCATCAGGGTGATGGCGGTCATGGCCTCCAGATTGCGGCCCGACAACATCACGCCCTTGGGCTTGCCGGTGGTGCCGCCCGTGCCGGGGATCATCGCCAGATCATCGGGCGGCGCGCGCTCGAAGGGGGAGGCGGGGGCCTCCGCCAGCCAGGTTTCGAGCGAGGGCGCGAAATCCAGATCGCGGTCGAGGCAGACCAGCAGCCGCAATTTCGGCAGAGAGGGTCGCAGGGCCTCGACCATCTTCCGGAAGTCGCTGTGGAAGATCAGCGCCGCGCAGTCGAAGGCGTCGAGGATGAAGCGGTTCTCCGAAGCCTCGTTGCGTGGGTTCACCGGGCACCAGACCGCCCCCGCCCGCGAGATCCCGAAGACGCAGGAGAAGGCCATGGGATCGTTGCCCGAAAGCACCGCGACCTTCTCGCCGGGCGCGATCCCCGAGGCGTCGAGGCCCCGCGCGACCCGCCAGCTGATCGCCTGGACCTCGCCATAGCTGAGGTCTTGCTCGTCCATGGTGAGGCAGGGGGCTTGCGCCCCCAGACTCGCGCCCTTGTCGAGATAATCGACCAGTCGGGCGCCCGATCCCTGAATCCGGGGCTCGGATTTGGGGGCGGCCATCTCAGGCGTTCACGGTGACGATGGGCTCGGCGACGAGCCCGAACATCCGCAACTGGCCGAGGAGGCTCCGGTGTCCGAAGGCCTGACAGGCCGAGGCGAAGCCCACCCGCAGCGGCGGCGCCTGGACGAGCCAGCTTGCGGCGTAGGCCTGGAGCATGCCGGTCTGCTTGTAGTTGCTGTTGCCGTGGATCACGACGTGGGAGCGCCCCAGAGGCCCCGAAGCATGGACCGAATCCACCGAGGTGTTGACGCGCGGATTCTCGCGCGGCGGCATGGCGCCCTGAATGCTGGCGGCGATCTTGCCGAGCTCGATCTCCTGTTGATCCATGGGCAGCGGCTTGATCTTCTCCTTGACCATCTGCATCGTCTGGACGACGCCCTGCATGATCTCGCGCTGGACCACGCCGCCGATCACCTTGCAATTGGCCACGCGAGGGTCGTTCTTGAACCAGACCGGATGCGAGGTGCCGCCCCAGGGCACGGCGATGGCGCTCATGTGCTGGCCGGGCACCGAGACTTCGAAATTCGCGGTGGGGTCCCAGGCGACGTATCTGTTCTGCTCCAGATAATACCAGGTCGCCTTGAGGATCGTGAAGATCGTCTGGGTGGAGGCGACGGTGGGCAGGCCCTTCCAGAGCACCAGCATGTCCAGCGTGTCGAGGCCCGGCGTCTCCAGCGCGATGTTCGCGGCGATCTCGCCGGTGGTGTACATGTGCGCGACGCCCGGCGAGAGCAGCAGCGAGGCCTTGGCGAATTTCGCGCCCCATTCCTCGTCGCAGAGCCTGACCCAGTCCTGTTCGCCGGTGGTGTCGAGGTAATGGCAGCCCGAGGCGAGGCAGGCCTCCACCACCGCCGGACCCAGCTTGATGAAGGGGCCGACCGTGTTGCAGACCACCTTCGCGCCCTTGAAGAGTTCGGCCAGGGCTTCCGGCGTATGCTCGACGCCGACGACTTCGTAATCCGCCGTCTCGATGCCCGGAATCTTCGCGACCACCTCCGCCACGCGATCCTTGTCGCGTCCGGCGGCGATGAAGGGGATGTGATATTCGCGCAGATATTCGCAGATCAGCCTGCCGGTGTATCCCGAGACGCCATAGACGACGACGGGCTTCTTGTCGGACATGAAAGGACTCCTGATGGAAGATTCCAGAATGGGGGCGAGGCGCGCGGGGATCAGGTCCCCATGCCGCCCTCGACCGGCAGGCCGACGCCCGTGATGAAGCGGGCTTCGTCCGAAGCGAGGAAGACGGCGGCGTCGGCCACGTCGCCGACCTCCGCCAGGCGCCCGAGCGGCGTCTGGGCGATCACGCCCCCGACGGCGGCGTCCATGTCCGGCGCGAGCCCGAGCCGCACGATGTCTTGCGCCAGAGCCACGCCCATGTCCGTGGGGATCAGGCCGGGATAGAGGCAGTTCACCCGCACCCCGTAGCCGAGCTTGCCCGCCTCCACGGCGGCGACGCGGGTCATGCGGTCCACGGCGGATTTCGTGCCGGAATAGGCCGAGATCGCCGGAAAGGCGATGGTCGCCGCCACCGAAGAGATGTTGATCACCGCGCCGCCCTTCCCGGCGATCCCGCCCGGACGCATGGCGCGGAAGGCGTGCTTCATGCCCAGACCCGAGCCCACCACGTTGACTTCGCACATGCGGCGGATGTCCTCGGCGGCGAGGTCGGCCACCAGAGACGTGATCTCCAGCCCGGCGTTGTTCACCAGAACGTCGAGGCCGCCGAAGGTCGAGACGGTTTGCGCCACGGCGCGCTCCCATTGGGCGTCGTCGGTCACGTCGTGGCGGATGGCGGCGGTCCGGGCGCCGGTTTCGGCGGAGATCCGCGCGGCGGTCTCGCGCGCGAGATCCTCCAGCAGATCGCCGATCATCACCGAAGCGCCCGAGGCGGCCAGAGCCCGGGCGATGGCCGCGCCGATGCCGCGCGCTCCGCCCGTGACGAAGGCCGTGCGGCCTTCGAGTCGTTTGACGCTCATGTTCGAGATCCTCCCTGGGGATCGGCCCGTCTTCGCGCGGGCCCCTGAAGGGGCGTGGTCGTTCCGATCCTTCCGCCCGTCCCCAGATTTCAGAAAACTCTGACCATCTGTCAAGATAATTTATGACAATCGTATAAATAACTCCGGACACTCGTCAAGCTGCGTGACTTTCCCCGGCGGCCTCCCTAAATCTCCGCTCTGAACAGGCTGAATCCGACAGGATGCGGGAGGCGCTATGGCCAGGCGGCTGGGCGAGACGGCGGAAGCGGGAAAACCGGAGGCTCGGGCGCAGGAGGCGCCGAAGCGGACCGGACGTCCGCGCGCGCTCGCCGTGGACAGGGCCCTCGACAAGGTGGAGAGCCGCCGCATGGCGCTCGCCGAGGCGGCGCTGAAGACCCTCGCCGAACTGGGCTACGCCCGGACCAGCCTGCGCGACATCGCCGACAAATCCGAATTCACGCATGGCGTCCTGCATTACTACTTCAAGGACAAGACCGATCTGATCTGTTGCGCGATGCGTCAGTATAAAGCCGTCTGCGCGACGCGTTACGATCAGGTGACGATCAGGGCCGGAACGCCCGGCGAACTGATCGAGGGCGTGGCCGCCAAGCTCGCGGAGACGCTGCGCGAAGACGCCCTGAATCATCGTCTCTGGTATGACCTGCGCGCCCAGGCCATGTTCGAGGAGGCCTTCCAGGCCGACGTCCTGGAGATCGACCAGCGGCTGGAGAAGATGGTCTGGCGCATCGGGGCGCGGCTTTCGGAGCTGAGCGGTTCTTCCATCGGCCTGTCTCCGGCGGCGCTTTACGGCCTCTTCGACGGGCTCTTCCAGCGGAGCCTTCTGCGCCATCTGACCGGCGAGGCCTCCGCCGCCGCGGATCTCCAGGACGAGGCCCGCAGGATCCTGACCAGCCTCGTCCGCTGAGCGCCGGGGAAGGGCTTGCCTTCCCGGCGCGGGCTCTCTAAAGCTGGGATCAGAACTTACTCGTTGGGGCGTCCCGAGCGATCGGGGCTGAGAGGCGCGAGCCGACCCATCGAACCTGATCCGGGTCATGCTGGCGGAGGGAACGAGTGGTCTGAAGCCGGAGCGCGCCTTTGCGCATCCCTCCGGCGCCAGAGCCCCCGAACCGCTTTCGCCGGTTTCAAAGGGGGCTCCATGACGGCCATCGCCTTGACCATCGCAGGCTCCGACAGCGGCGGAGGCGCCGGGATTCAAGCCGATCTCAAGACCTTTTCGGCTCTGGGCGTCTATGGCGCGAGCGTGATCGTCGCGGTGACGGCTCAGAACACCCGCGCCGTCGCGGCGGTCGAGACGCTCTCGCCCGCGATGATCCGCGCCCAGATCGCGGCGGTGCTGGAGGATCTCGAAGTCGGCGCGGTCAAGATCGGGATGCTGGGGACGCCGGAAGCCGTGCGGGCGGTGGCGGAATCCTTGCGCGGCTGCGGGCTGCCCATCGTGCTGGATCCGGTGATGGTGGCGAAATCCGGCGATTCCCTGCTGACGGAGGAGGCCGTGGCGGCGCTCCGTGAGGAGCTGCTCCCTCTGGCGACCCTGCTGACGCCCAATCTGCCCGAGGCGGCGCGTCTGCTCGGCGTGGAGGAGGCGCGGAGCCTCGAAGAGCGCGAGGCTCAGGGCGAGGCGCTGCGGGCTCTGGGGCCGCGCTGGGCGCTGATGAAGGGCGGCCACGCCTCCGGAGAGCTCTGCGCGGATCTGCTCATGGGGCCGGAGAGGCGGGTCTTCTCGGCGCCCCGCATCGAGACGCGCAACACCCATGGCACGGGCTGCACGCTCTCTTCGGCCATCGCGGCGGGCCTGGCTCAGGGCCTCGTCATGACGGAGGCCGTGGAGCGCGCCCATGGCTGGCTCCATCAGGCGATCCGCGCCGCCGACGGCCTGAGAGTGGGGAAGGGGCGCGGTCCGGTGCATCATTTCCATGCGCTCTGGCGGGCCGAGCCATGAGCCGACATCTGATCCTCGGGGCGGGAGTCATGGGGCTGGCCCTCGCCGCCGAACTCGTCGCGCGGGGACATGAGGTCGAGATTCACGACCCGGCGCCGGATCTGGGCCCTCAGGCCTGTTCATGGTGGGCGGGGGGGATGCTGGCGCCCTTCTGCGAGCGGGAGGCCGCCGAAGAGCCCGTCTTGCGCCTCGGGCTGGAGGCCGCCGGTTGGTGGGAGCGTCAGACCGGACTCGTGACGCGGCGGGGGACTCTGGTCCTCGCCTTGGGCCGCGACCGCAGCGAACTGGCGCGTTTCGCCCGCCGGACCTCCGGCCATGAGGCGCAAGACGCCGAAGGGATCGCGACGCTGGAGCCCGATCTTGCGGGGCGTTTCGCCGGAGGGCTTTACTTCCCCGAGGAGGCGCATCTCTCTCCCCGCGAGGCCCTGCGCGAGCTGCGCCGCCGCCTGACCGCCCAGGGCGCACGCTTTCTGAGCGAGGCGCCTGCGGAGGCCGAAAGCCTGATCGACTGCCGGGGGCTGGCCGCGCGCGAGGCTCTGGCGGATCTGCGCGGGGTGCGCGGCGAGATGCTGATCCTGCGCTGTCCCGAGATCACGCTCAGTCGTCCCGTGCGGCTGCTGCATCCGCGGATTCCGCTTTACGTCGTGCCGCGCGGAGAGGGCGTCTTCATGCTTGGGGCGACGATGATCGAAAGCGACCGTCCCGGCCCCGCGACGGCGCGTTCGGTGCTGGAGCTGCTCTCGGCCGCCTACGCCCTGCATCCGGCTTTCGGCGAAGCGGAGATTCTGGAGATCGGTTCGGGGGTGCGCCCCGCCTTCCCGGATAATCTGCCTCATCTGCGCCGCGAGGGCCGGATTCTCACCGCCAACGGCCTGCATCGCCATGGCTTCCTGCTCTCGCCCGCCATGGCCCGCATGGCCGCCGATCATCTGGAGACCGGCGCGATTCCCGAATTCATGGACAAGGCTCCCTCATGAAGATCATCCTCAACGGCGAGGCTCTGGAGACCTCCGCCGCCGACCTCGCCGAATTGCTGCGGGAACGCGGCTTCGGCCCGAAGGTCGCGACCGCCCGTCAGGGAGAATTCGTCCCGGCGGGGCTCCGCGCGGCGACGCCCCTTGCGGAAGGCGACCGCATCGAAGTCCTCGCGCCCATGCAGGGAGGCTGAGCCATGGCCCTCTTCTACGGCGTGGAGGTCGAAAGCCCGCTGATGCTCGGCACGGCGCGTTATCCTTCTCCGGCGGTGCTGGCCGAGGCCTTCCGCGCTTCGGGCGCCGGGATCGCGACGGTCTCCCTGCGGCGCGAGCAGGGCGGCGGACAGGATTTCTGGGCTCTGGTCCAGAGCTTGGGCGTGCGGATCCTGCCGAACACGGCGGGTTGCCACAGCCTCCGCGAGGCGGTGACCACCGCCCATATGGCCCGCGAGCTCTTCGACACGCCCTGGATCAAGCTGGAGGTGATCGGCGAGGCCGACAGCCTTCAGCCCGACGTCTTCGCTCTGGTCGAGGCGGCGCGGATCCTCGTCGAGGAGGGCTTCGAGGTCTTCCCCTATTGCACCGAGGATCTGGTGGTCTGCGGCCGTCTGCTGGACGTCGGATGCCGCGTGCTGATGCCTTGGGGCGCGCCCATCGGCTCGGGGCTGGGGCTGAACAACCCCTATGGCCTGCGCAGTCTGAGGGCGCATTTCCCGGAAGTCCCGCTGGTGGTGGACGCCGGGATCGGCCTTCCCTCTCACGCCGCCCGCGCCATGGAGATGGGTTATGACGCGGTGCTGCTCAACAGCGCGGTGGCTCTGGCCGGAGATCCGGTGGGGATGGCGCGCGCCATGGCTCTGGCGGCCGAGGCCGGACGCGCCGCCTTCCGCGCCGATCCCATGGAGCCTCGCGACATGGCTTCGCCCTCCACGCCTGTTCTGGGAAAGGCTTTTCTCTCATGAGTTTGCCGCGCTTCTATCCGATCTTCGACTCCGCCGCCTGGTTCGCGCGGATGCTGCCTCTGGGGGTGCGGATGGCGCAATTGCGCGTCAAGGACCGCAGCGAGGCCGAGACCCGCGCCGAGATCCGCGCGGCGAAGGCGCTTTGCGAAGCTCATGGCGCGATCCTGATCGTCAACGACTATTGGCGGCTGGCCCTGGATGAAGGCTGCGACTGGCTGCACCTTGGTCAGGAGGATCTCGACGCGGCGGATCTCGGGGCCGTCCGCCGCGCGGGGCTGAAGCTCGGGGTCTCGACCCATGATCAGGCCGAACTCGACCGGGCTCTGGCGCTGACTCCCGATTACATCGCTCTGGGGCCGGTCTGGCCGACCATCCTGAAAAAGATGAAATGGCGTGAGCAGGGCCTTGATCGCGTGACTGAATGGAAAGCCAGGATCGGCGGGATTCCTCTGGTCGCCATCGGCGGGCTGAACATCGCGCGGGCGGCTTCGGCCTTCGCGGCGGGCGCAGACGTGGTTTCGGTCGTCACCGACATCACGCTCAACGCCGATCCCGAAGCCCGCGTCCGCGCCTGGCTGGAGGCGACCGCATGACGGATCGCTACGCCCGACAGATCATCCTCCCGGAAGTGGGGGCGGAGGGTCAGCGCCGCCTGAGCCGCGCCCGCATCCTGATGGTCGGCGCGGGAGGCCTGGGCGTTCCGGCGCTGCAATATCTGGTCGGGGCGGGGGTGGGAGAGGTGGTTCTCCTCGATCCGGATCGGGTCGAGGAGGGGAACCTTCATCGCCAGACGATCTACGGCCCCCATCTCGGGCGGCCCAAGGCCGAGGCGGCGGCGGAGTTCGCCCGCAGTCTGAATCCCGGGACGCGGGTCTCTCCGCGCGTCGAGCGGCTGACGCCCGCCAATGCGCCGGACCTGGTCGCCGCTGCGGATCTCGTCCTCGATTGCGCCGACAGCCACGCCGCGAGCTATACGCTCTCGGACGCCTGCCTTAAAGCGGGCCGAGCATTGATTTCGGCTTCGGCTCTGGGGCTTTCGGGCTATGTCGGCGGCTTCTGCGGCGGCGCGCCCTCCTTGCGGGCGCTCTTCCCCGAGCCGACCGAGGCGGGCGCCACCTGCGCCACGGCGGGCGTTCTGGGGCCTGTGGTGGGGATGCTCGGGACGCTGCAAGCGCAGATGGCCTTGTCGGTCCTGCTGGGGCTGAAGCCTTCGCCTCTGGGCCAGTTGATCCGCTTCGAGATGCAGGGCTTCCGCTTCTCGGGCTTCCGCTTCGACGGCGCGCCGGAGCCCGCAGGGCCTCAGCCGCGCTTCATCTCGCCGGGCGCGATATCCTCCGGGGATTTCATCGTGGATCTGCGCGACGAAGCCGAGGCGCCGCGCCCCGTCCATCCTCGGGCGATGCGGCGGAGGGTCGAGGATTTCGGCCCCTCCGGCCCCGCCCCGAGCCCCGATCAGAGGGCGGTCTTCACCTGTCGTTCGGGTTTGCGGGCCTGGCGCGCCGCCGAGCTTCTGCGCGCCCGCTGGCCGGGCGAGATCGCCCTGATCGCCGATCCTTAGAGCCTTTTCCGATCCTGTCGGATCTTCAAACGCTCTCACTTCTTGCGTGGTCGCATTTTCGCGACGCGAAGCCGTTCGGCTTCGCTGGAAAATGCTCTTGAGGAGAAGATTCATGACCGCTCCCGATTACGGCCGCGCCTTCGCGCTCTGGCGCGCGGCCTCTCCCGCATGGGAGGCCTATGTCCGCCATGATTTCGTCGAGGGGCTGAAGACGGGAGATCAGCCTCGGGCGGGTTTCCTGAACTATCTGAAACAGGATTATCTGTTCCTGCTGCATTTCGCGCGGGCCTGGGCTCTGGCGGTGGCGAAGGCGGGCGATATCGAGGAGATGCGCGCCGCCAGCGACATGACTCAGGCCATCCTCGGCGAAACCGCCTTGCATGTCGGCTTCTGCGAGGCCGAGGGGATCCCCCGCGCCGAGATCATGGCCGCCGAGGAGGCGCTCCAGAACCTCGCCTATACGCGCTATGTGCTGGAGGCGGGCTATTCCGGCGATTTCCTCGATCTTCTGGCGGCTCTGGCGCCCTGCGTCCTGGGTTATGGCGAGATCGGCGCGCGGCTGAAGGCCGAAGCAGGCGAGACGCCCTATCGCGCCTGGATCGAGGCCTATGGCGCGGAGGATTATCAGAAGCATTGCCGCGAGGTCGGCGCCCTGCTCGACCGGGCTCTTGCGCGACGTCTCGGGCCCTCGCCGGAGGCCTCGCCGCGCTGGCCGGATCTGACGCGGCGTTTCGCGACGGCGGTCCGTCTGGAGGCCGCCTTCTGGGATCTGGGCGCGGTCGCGGAGGGCGGGGCGCCCCGGGAGACGACGGCCTGAAGCCTGCCCTTGAGGCCTGATCTCCGGGCGTCGCGCCCTCGGCGCCTTCAAAGTCGATCTTGACGGAATCGGTAAGAAATTATAGGCGGGTCTATCCCTTCGGCGTATCCGGGCCTTTCGGCCTCTCCGGGGGGATTTCGCGCCAGCTCACGACGCCAGCCGCAAACAGTTTCGATCTTCAGGAAGAAGGTCGGGGAGGGTTTCTTGCGGCTGCGCCTTTCGCTTTCATCGCTTCTCATGTTCTCGGTCGCGCATCTCCCCTCGGGGGCGCTGGCGCAGGAGGCTCCGGCGCAAGACGCGCGGCGCGCTCCGGAAGGCCTCGTGATCACGCTGGAGCCGATCACCATCTACGCCGACCGCTCCGGCTCCACGGTCATGGACGTGCCCGGCAACATCACCGTCGTCGAGGGCGAGACCCTCGAAGAGCAGGGCGTCTCCGACATGAAGGAGCTGACGCGCTACATGCCCGGCGTGATCACCAGCTTCATGACCTCCGGCGCCGATCCCTTCGCCAGCTATGGCGGCTTCACCATCCGGGGCGTGGGCGGCAACCGCGTGCAGATGCTCGTCGACGGCTCGCGCATCGCCGAGCGCGTCGGCGACGGCACCCGCGATTATCTGGATTTCGGCTTCCTGCGTCAGGTGGACGTGGTGCGTGGTCCGGGCTCGGTGCTCTGGGGCGCGGACGCGCTCGGCGGCATCGTCGCGCTGGAGACGGTCGATCCCGAGGACGTCCTGCGCGGAGAGAAGCGCGCCGGACGCCTCCGCATGTCCTACGACAGCCTGGACAGCGGCGCCGCCGGCTCCGGGCTCTTCGCCCAGGAGCTGACTCCGGATCTGAAGATCCTGCTCGGCGCCTCCCACAGCCGGGCCGAGGAGGCCCGCCTCTCCAAGGCGCGCGCCGACGGCGGCCTTTACGGCTGTCCGCGCCGGACGGATCTCGGGGCCACGCCCTGCAACGAGCTGAACCCCACCGACAAGGAGACCACCCGCTTTCTGGGCAAGCTGGTCTACGAGCCCGACGACGCCCATCGGCTGGAGTTCGCCGCCGACGTCATGCGCCGCGAAATGGAGGTCGCCTATAACCAGGGCCTCACCGAGACCCTGCGCAGCTACGACCGGACCCAGGTCACCTCGCGCCAGCGTTACGGCCTCGAACACAGCTGGACGCCCTACGCCCCCTGGGTGGACGAGGTGGTCACGCGGGTTTCATATTCGCCGCAATCGGTGGATCGTCAGGGCCTGCGTCGCGACGTGGTCGGCGGCGTCGAGACCCGCACCCGCGACTTCACCCGCGTGGACGAGGATTTCCTCGAACTCGACGTCCAGGCGCGCAAGGATTTCACGGCGCTCGGCGCGGAGCACTCCGTGACCCTGGGCTTCGACGGCGACCACACGACGCTCGATTACGTCCGCTACAACGTCGCGAGCACGCCGGGCCTCCCCGACCGCACCACCTATCCCACCAATTTCGCCGACGCCCGCACCACTCGCGCCGACGTCTTCGCGCAGGACCGGATTTCGCTCTTCGACCGCCGGCTGGAGATCACGCCGGGCCTGCGCTTCGCCACCTACAAGATCGATCCGCGTCCGCAGGCGCATTACAGCTATGTCGCGGGCGCCGAGCCCCACGCCATCGACAGCCGCAGGCTTCTGGGCAATCTCGGCGTCCTCCTGCGGCTGGACGACACATATTCGGTCTATGGCAAGGCGGCTCAGGGCTTCAAGATGCCCATGGCCTCGCAGTTGTTCACCTCTTCGGCGGGCCTCTCCTTCAACCAGACGCCCAATCCCGACCTCAGGCCGGAGAAGGTGAACAGCTTCGAGCTGGGTCTGCGCGGCCAGTATGACCGGGGGAACTTCTCGGTCAACGGCTTCTTCGCCGATTACGACGACTTCATCCAGGGCTTCTACAACGTCCCCGGCACCAACGACTACACCAGCGTGAATCTGGATCAGGTGCGGATCTGGGGCGTCGAGGCCTCGGGAGACTGGCGCCTGAACGACCAGCTCAGCGCCAGCGCGGCGCTTTCCTGGCAGAACGGCGAGCAGCGCGCGGCCTCGGGCGCCGACTGGACGCCCCACAACGTCGCGCCCCTGACCGCCACCATCGGCCTCGCCTACGAGATTCCCCAGGCGGATCTGAAGCTTCAGCTCTTCGGCACCTTCGCCCAGGGCGTGAAGAAGGCCAGCGCCGAGAATCTCTTCAAGCCGCCGGGCTACGCCGTCTTCGACGCTCACGCGAACTGGGGCGTCACGGAGAACGCCAGCCTGAACTTCTCGGTGCTGAACATCTTCGACAAACGCTATTTCACGGCGCCTCTGCCCTATTCCTACACGCTTCCGGCGAATACGGCCGTGGCCATCACCAATCCTCTGGAGCTTCAGACCCAGCCGGGCCGGGAGTTCCGTGTGTCGCTCGACGTGAGGTTCTGACATGAAGCTCTGGCGCGTTCTCACCCGCATCCTGCGTCTGGCCTTTCTGGCCGCCTCGGGCGGCGGAGACCGGGGACGCGCCTTCTGGGGAGGGCTCGGCGCCTACGCCTTCATTCTGGGGCTCCAGTTCTTCGGAGTCTGGCTGTCGCTGCGGCTGATCGCCTGGAACAAGGCCTTCTACGACGCTCTCGGGCAGCTGGACGGCGCGGAGGCTCTGCGTCAGATCGGCGTCTTCGGGCTGATCATCTCCTGTTCGGCGGGCAACTTCCTGCTCGGCGACTGGCTGCGCAAGCGGCTGCTCATGCGCTGGCGCGAGAACCTCACCCGCGTGACGATGAGCCGTTGGCTGGAGGGCAAGGCCTATTGGCGGCTGCGCCCCGGCCTCTCGCCGACGCCCGTGGACAATCCCGACCAGCGTCTGGCCGAGGATTGCCGCCTCTTCATCCATCATCTGCTGGGCGAGAGTCTGGATCTGATCTCCAACATCGTGGCTCTGGTCTCCTATGTGGCGCTGCTCTGGAGCCTCTCGGCCTTTCCCCTGAGCTTCGTTCTGGGCGGAACGGAGATCAGCATTCCGCGCTACATGGTCTGGGCGGCCTTCATCTATGTGGCGCTCTCGACGCTGCTGACCCAGGGGCTCGGCGGCCCCCTGAAGGGGCTCTATTTCGCCCAGGAGCGCCGCGAGGCGGATTTCCGCCACGCCCTGGTGCAGATGCGCGAGAACGCCACCGAGATCGCCGTCTCGGGCGGCGAGGCCGCCGAAAGGCGGCGTCTGGACGGGCTCTTCTCCGGGATCAAGGAGAACTGGCGGCGCCTCATCCGGCGAGAGCTGATCCTCGGCCTCTTCACGCGCCCCTATTTCCAGACGGTGCTCCGCATCCCGACCTTTCTCGCGCTGCCCGCCTATTTCGCCGGCGCCGTGACGCTCGGCGGGTTGATGCAATTGGCTTCCGCCTTCTCCAACGTCGTGACGACGCTGAGCTGGTTCATCTTCTCCTACAAGGAGCTGGCGGCCTTCGTGGCGGTGTCGGAGCGTCTCGACGGATTGCTGAAGGCGGCGGAGACGCCCGAGCCTCTGCCTTCGGCGCCAGTGGCGATCCTCCGCGCGGCGAGCGGCGGGGATTCCCTGCGGACTCACGGCCTGCGGCTCTTCACGCCGGAGGGCCGCGCTCTGGCCCCGACGCCCGACCTGAACCTGAAGCCCGCAAGCCGGACCTGGCTGGTCGGCCCCTCGGGCCAGGGCAAGAGCACCCTGCTGGCGGCTCTGGCGGGAGTCTGGCCCTATGGGGAGGGGCGGATCGAGCTTCCGGAAGGCCGGATGGACTTCATTCCGCAAGGCGGCCATGTCTTCGCCGGAGGCCTGGCGGCCTCGGCCTGCTATCCCGAAGATCCAGCCGCTCTGGAGCCCGAGAAGCTGCGCCGTCTGCTTCTGCGGCTCGGGCTGGAGCATCGGGCGGATCGTCTGGAGGCTCCGGCGGCGGAATCGCTGCAAGGGCTCTCGATGGGCGAGCGGCAGCGTCTGGCCTTCGCGCGGGCGGTTCTCGCGCGGCCGGACTGGATCATCCTCGACGAGGCGACGAGCGGACTGGACCTCGGCGCCGAAACCGCGCTTCTTCGTCTGCTCCGCGAGGAGGCGCCGCAAGCGGCGATTCTGATGGTTTCGCATCGTCCGCCGGTCGGGCTCGGGCCCCATGACGTGATCCGGATCGGCGGAGAACTTTCCGACCCTCAAGACGAATCCCGGGATTCACCCCAGCCTGAAGCAAGGATGACCGCATGACCATGACCATTCCCCTCCGTCTGGAGGTCGATCCCGCAACCCTTCTCGACCTGGCGCCGCGCATGGGCCGCACGATGGTCATCGGCCAGAGCGGCCCCGTGACTCATGAGCGGATCGGCGCGGTGGAGGCCGTCGCGCGCGAGGGCGACCGCTTGCGGCTCTCGGGCGCGACGCAGGACTCCGAAATCGCGCTGGAGGCTCTGGCCTCGGTGATCTACGACCGCTCTTCGGAGATGCAGGGCAAGGTCTACCCGCGCCTCGAATTCCGCGACGCCGAAGGCGCGACGATCTTCGCCATGGTCGGCATGGAGGGGCTGGAGCCCTTCGCGGCTGTTCTGGAGGACATCGCCGCCGCGCCGGAATTCCCCTCGCCCGAGGAGCCCCGTCCGGAGCCGCAGGAGCTGGCCGAGGACGACCCGATCCTGCCGCCCTTCCGCGCTCTGGAGGGCTCGGGGCGTCCGGTCGTGATCGAATTCGCGCGTCCGGGCTTCACGCAGCGTTGGCGCGGAGAGATCGCGGCCTTGCGGCCCTCCTCGGGCTTCCTCAACGTGATGACGAAGGATTTCCACCTCCATCTGAGGGCGGGCGGCGTCGCGGGCTGGGAGAAGGAGGCGGGCGCGAGCCATGCGCTCGACGCCGAAGGCCGCCGCATCGGCCTCAGCCTGCGCGAGGAGGTCTGATCATGCGCGGCTGGACCGACCCCGCCACGGGCGCGGCGATTTCTCACCCGGACCTGATGGACCGCCTCTCCTCCCGCAGCGTACTGCTGCTCGGCGAACGCCACGACAGCGCCGCCCTCCATCGCTGGCAATTGCATGTCGCGGCGGGTCTGGCGGCCCGGAGGCCCGTCGTCATGGGCTTCGAGATGTTTCCGGCGCGGCTGGATCCGGTGCTTGCGGAATGGGTCGCGGGGGATCTCCCGGAGGCGGAGTTTCTGGAGCGCGCCGAATGGGCGAAGGTCTGGGGCTTTCCGCCTGAAATCTATCTGCCGCTGTTCCGGTTCTGCCGCGAATTCGGCGTCGCCATGCATGGGCTGAACTGCCGTCGCGGCCTCGTCTCGGAGGTGGGGAAGCTCGGCTGGGAGGCCATCCCCGAGGCCGACCGCGAGGGTCTGACGCCCGCCCGCGCCGCCAGCCCGGAATATCGCCGCTATCTCTTCGACATCACCGGAGGCGTCCGGCCCAACCGCGAGTCGCAATCCCCCGAGGCTCCGACCTTCGACCGCTTCGTGCGGGCGCAGCAGGTCTGGGACCGCGCCTTCGCCTGCGCCATCGCCAGAGCCCTCGACCGGCCCGAGCCGCCGCTGATGATCGGAATCATCGGGCGCGGACATCTCGAATGGGGCCTCGGGACGCCCTGGCAGCTTGAGGATCTCGGGCTGAAGGACTGGGCCGTCCTGCTGCCCGACGCCGAGGGCCTGGAGGGGCCTTACGGAGACCGCCCCCTCGCGGAGGCCGTCTTCGACCTGCCGCCCGACCTCGATCCGCCTGCGGCCCGAACGCCCGCCGCCTGAATCCGTCGCCTGAATCCGCCCCCTGCAAGGATGACCCGGACCATGATCCAGACCCTGAACGGCCGCATCCCCGACGCCTCGCCCGAGCAGGTGTTTCCGGTCTTCGCCCAGCTGGCGGAGGCTCTGGAGATCGCCTGCGTCGAGGAGGAGGGGAGCTTCTCGATGAAGCTGGCGGGAGGCGAATTGCGCCTCTCCCCGGCGCGGGACGCCCTCGCGCTGAGCCTCTCGGCGGAGAGCGAGCGGCGGCTCTATCTGTTGCAGCAGATGGTCCTGAACCGCCTCGACGCTCTGGACCCCGCCCCCAAAGCCGAATGGGAGAGGGTGGACGCGGGCGCCTTGCCGCCGAACCTCAGCATCGCGCTGGTGGAGTCCTCGACCCTGATCAGCCCGAATTTCCGACGCCTGCGGCTGCGCTTCCCGGATGTGGCCCGCTACGCCGAAGACGGGCTGCATTTCCGTCTGGTGATTTCGGCCCTGCCGCCCGATCAGGCGGAAGGCGGCTCGGTGCGGGAATGGCCGCGCATCGGCGAGAACGGCCGCACGCGCTGGCCCGAAGGAGACCTCGCGCTGCATCGCCCGGTCTACACCATCCGGGAGATCGACGCGGCGGCGGGCTGGATGGACGTCGACGTCTTCCTGCATGAGGGCGGGCGGGTCTCGGCCTGGACGGAGCGCGTCGCCTCGGGCGACCGCATCGGCCTGATGGGCCCGACCACGCGCGGCGCGATCGCCGCCGGATGGGTCGGCTTCTGGGGCGACGAAACCGCCTTGCCCGCCATCGCGCGTCATTGCGCGGCCCTGCACCCCGGGACGCGCGGCGTGATCCGGATTTCTCTGGGCGACATGGCCGACCGTCAGGATTTCGCGCGCCCCGAGGGGATGGAGCTGGTCTGGACGCCGCGCCGCGAAAGGGGCCTTCTGGAGGATCTCCAGGCGACGGCGCTTCCGGCCGATGACCGCTTCGTCTTCTTCGCCGCCGGCGGCGAGGAGGCGGACGCCGCCCGGACCTGGCTGCGCGGCGGACAGGGCTTCGACAAGACGGAGTCCAACGTCACGGGCTACTGGCGCTGAGTCGGGCTTGCGATGATGCGGCGCGGGAGGGCGGGGCGAACCCGCCCTCCCTGCGTTTCACCATCCGGGATAGCGGCTCCGGAGGGCGGAGGCCCAGTCCTCGTCGCCTTCGCGCGCCCCCGCGAGGTCGTCGGCGAGGCGCAGGATCAGATCCATGCATTCGATCTCGCGCCGCCAGCGATGAGCCATGACCTCTTCGGGAAAGAGCAGCCCGAGCAGATTCCCCGCGACGGCGCCGGTGCTGTCGCTGTCGCCGGAGTGGGTCACGGCGATGCGCAGGCCCTCTTCGAAGCCTCGGGCGCAGAGCCCCGCGTAAAGCGCGACGGCCAGAGCCTCCTCCGCGACCCAGCCGCCGCCCAGAGCCTCGACGCTCTGCGGACTTCCGTCGCGGGGCGCCGCGAGCGCCGCCGCCATGGCCGCCTTCGTCTCGCCGGAAGTGGTCTCCAGCAGGGCGCGGAGGGCGGGCTCCAGAGCCTCGCCGCGCATCAGGCGATGCAGGAGCTCCGCGAAGACCGCCGCCGCCTCCTGGCCCGCTGGGTGGCCGTGGGTCAGGGCCGAGATCTCGCGTCCCAGCCTGCGCGGATTCCACCGCCCGAGGAGTCCCGCCGGAGCGACGCGCATGATGGTTCCGCAGCCCTTGGAGTCGTTGCGCGCCTTCTCGCCGAAGCTCTGCGCCGCGCGCAGGGCGCCGAGGCAGGTCAGACCCGGCGCGCGGCGGGCGCGCAGGCGGGGGTCCGCCACGAGGCCTTCCGCGCAGAGCTCCATCCTGCGGGGGCTTTCGCCCTGGGTCGCGAGCCAGCGCAGATAGGCGTGATGGACGACGCCGGGCGGATCGCAGAGCCCTCTGTCAAGGCCCCGGACCTGCGCGCGGATCAGCCCTTCGGCGGTGAAGAGGGTCATCTGCGTGTCGTCGGTGATCGCGCCGCGCCGCCCCTGATGCGGAAGGATCTCGTCCACGCCGCGGGGGAAGCGGCGGAGGATCTTCTCCAGGGGCCAGAATTCGACCTCAGCGCCCAGAGCGTCGCCGATGGCGCCGCCCGTCAGCGCGGCGCGGATCAGGGCCGCCTCGCGGGTCGGCGGCGCGGCGCGGCCTGCGAGCAGCGCGCGCTGCGCCGCGAGGGGCTGCGCTCCGGGACGGGCGCTCCGCAGAAGGGTCAGGGCTTCGGCGAGCCCGTCGCCCCGTTCGAGGAGCAGCAGCGCCGCCACGGTCGGGGCGCGCTCGATCCCGCCCTTGCAGTGGATCAGCACATGGCGTCCGGCGTCCAGAGCCTGATGCAGCCGCGGCGAGGCCTCGCGGTCCCAGCGGGCGAGCCAGGCCGCGTCGGGGGCGGTCCCGTCCGGGAAGGGCAGGTGCAGCCAGGCCATGCCGCGCCGCCTGACGCCCTCGCCGAGTCCTGCGGTTCCGAGGGCGGCCATCTCTGCGTCGGTCACGAGGCTGACGACGAGATCCACGCCCGCCGCGCGGAGGGCGTCGAGATCCGCGTCGAGGTCGCGGCTCCATCCGCCGCTCAGGCTGTCCGGCTGACGCTTGCCGGGGCAGAAGGTGAGGCTGAGGCGTCCCGCGCCGAGGGGCAGGCCGTCAAGCCGGAGGGGGTGGCTCTTGCTGGTGCGCATCCGGGGTTCTCCCTGTGGAAGTCTGGCGATGGACCAGGTATGGCTGAGTCCGGGGCTCCGGAGACGAAGCCTCGGGATTTTCCTCCTGGAGGGCGCGCGATGGGCAAGAAGTACGTCGGCTTCTACTGGACCCTCCCGGTCCCCTGGGCGGGATTCGAGGCGTTGCCCGACAAGGTGGACGAAGCGGCTGAACGAAGCCTCACCATCCGCTATCAGCGCGACCTGGCGCGGCGCTGGGCGAAGGGAGAGGGCGGAGTCCTCATCTGCGAAAAGGCCTTCATGGAGATCGATCCGGATCGGGGCTCTCCGGAGATCGCGCAGGAGGCGACGAAGCTTCTGCTCTGGGCCCGGGAGCGCGGGGCGGTCCTTCTGCGGGTGGATTTCGCGCGTCAGGGCAACTGGCGCGCCCATGCGCCTTTGCGCCGGGCCTTGCAGGAGGCTCTGGCGCGCGATCCCGCCAGCGTGGAGGAGGTGCCTCTGGAGGCCATTCCTCTGGAGGGCCGCCCCCGGATCTTCGATCCCGAGGAGCATTTCGGCGCCTGGCGCGAGGCCTGGAGGAAGCGGGTCGCCTCCCGACCCGAACATCGGGCGCTGATTCTCTCGCATCTGGAGGAGCTCCCCCATGCGACTCTCAAGGAGCAGGCGGAGGCGCTTCTCGCGGCCGGGCTCGCGACTCCCACCGGCAAGGCCTGGAACGCCGGGAATCTGCGGAAATTCCTCGCCCTGGGGTGATCCGCCGCAGGGGGCCTCCGGCGCCTGCGGGGAGCTTCCGGGAGGCTTCGGGCGCGGGTCTTTCCCGCGCGAATCCTGCAAGCCTCCTGTCCGGATCGTTCAAGACCTCCGGCGGCGCCCCCTTTAATCTGATCCCTGACGCGGCCGAACGCCGCAGATGAGGGAAAACCCTCTTCACATGTCAGGGAGGACTTGAACATGGACGCAATCGTCCAGGGCCGCGACGGCCGCCCCGTGCAATCCGAACCCGTGGTTCTCGACGCGCTGATCATCGGCGCGGGCGTGGCCGGGCTCTACCAGCTTCACCAGCTCCGGGCCCAGGGCCTGAAGGTTCTGGCCGTGGACGCCGCCACCGACGTCGGCGGGACCTGGTACTGGAACCGCTATCCCGGCGCGAAATTCGACTCCGAGAGCTACATCTACCAGTATCTCTTCGACGAGAAGCTCTACAAGGACTGGACCTGGAGCGAGCGCTTCCCCGGCCAGCCCGAAATCGAGCGCTGGATGCATTACATCGCCGACCGGCTCGACCTGCGCCGCGACCTCCTGCTCTCCACGAAGATCACCGAAGCCCGCTGGGACGAGGCGCGCGGCCGCTGGACCGTCACGAGCGATCTCGGCGACGTCTTCGACACGCAGCTGCTGATCGGCTGCTGCGGCATGCTCTCGGCGCCGCTGGAGGAGCGCTTCCCCGGCCAGAAGAACTTCCAGGGCCGCATCTTCCACACCGCCCGCTGGCCGCGCGAGCCGCTGGACCTCGAAGGCAAGCGCGTGGGCGTGGTGGGCGTGGGCGCGACGGGCATCCAGGTCATCCAGACCATCGCCGACAAGGTGGGCGACCTGAAGGTCTTCATCCGCACGCCGCAATACGTGCTGCCGATGAAGAACCCCAAATACGGCCCCGAAGAGGAAAAGCGCTACAAGGCCCGCTTCGAGGAGCTGAAGGGCAATCTTCCGCACACCTTCACCGGCTTCGAATACGACTTCATCCACACCTGGGCCGACCTGACCCCCGAGCAGCGCCTCGCGGTTCTGGAGGAGGTCCACGCCGACGGTTCGCTGAAGCTCTGGCTGGCCTCCTTCGCCGAGATGTTCTTCGACGCGGACGTGAGCGAAGAGATCTCCGAATTCGTGCGCGGCAAGATGCGCGCCCGCCTGAAGGATCCGAAGCTGATCGAGGCCCTCGTCCCCGGCCCCGAGGATTACGGCTTCGGCACCCATCGCGTGCCGCTCGAGACCAATTATCTCGAAGTCTATCATCGCCCGAACGTCGAGGCGATCAACGTCCGGAACAACCCCATCGTCGAGATCCTCCCCGAGGGCGTGAAGCTGGCCGATGGAACGGTCCACGAGCTGGACGTGATCATCCTCGCCACGGGCTTCGACGCCGGTTCGGGCGCCCTGTCGCGGATCGACATCCGCGGCCGCGACGGCCGCAGCCTCCGCGAGGACTGGAGCCGCGACATCCGCACCGCTCTGGGCATGATGGTCCACGGCTATCCGAACCTGCTGATCACGGCGGCGCCTCTCGCGCCTTCGGCGGCGCTCTGCAACATGACGACCTGCCTCCAGCAGCAGACGGAATGGATCTCGAATCTGGTCGCGCATCTGCGCGCCGGAGGCCACAAGGTCGTCGAGCCCACCGCCGAATTCGAAGAGGCCTGGGTGCGCCATCACGACGAGACGGCGAACGCCAACCTGATCTCGAAGACCAATTCCTGGTATGTGGGTTCGAACGTGCCGGGCAAGCCGCGCCGGGTGCTGTCCTACACCGGCGGCGTCGGGACCTATCGCCAGAAATGCGACGAAGTGGCCCAGGGCGGCTACAAGGGCCTCGCCCTGGCCTGAACGGCGGGCCGGGACGAGACGTCCGGAGCCTTTCCGGTCTGACCGGGGTCTTCGAAGGCTTCGGACCGCCGCCCGGCCGCGCGATCCTCCCCGGAAGCTCCGCAAGGAGTCTCCGGATCGCGCTCCGGGCGGAGCAGGAGAAGGCCCGTCGTCTCGCAGCGGACGACGGGCCTTTCCCTTTGGAAGGAACAGGAGGATTTCAGGCGGATCGGCTCGCGCGGCGGCAGGCGGCGGGCGAAACTCCGAGCTCGCGCGAGAAGAGCCGCGTCAGATGGGCCTGATCGGTGAATCCGCAGGCCGCGGCCACGGTCTTGATCGGCGCGGGAGTCTCCGCGAGCAGCCGCCGCGCCCGCTCCAGGCGTCTGGAGACCACATATCTGTAGGGCGGCTGATCGAAGCTCTTGCGGAAACGCCGCGTGAAGGCCGTGGCGCCCAGCCCGACCTCCGCCGCCATGGCGGAAAGCTCCATGGGCTCGGCCAGATTGGCCTCGACGTACTCGACGATCCTGCGGGTCTGGGTCGGGCTGAGTCCGCCCGACGCCGCCGACTCCCGGAACTTCACCGAGGCGTAGCGGCGCAGCAGATGCACGCCCAGAGCCCGCGCGACGGATTCCACGTAAAGCGCCCCCCCGAGCCCCTGTTGCCGGGCCTCTCCGGAGATCAGGGCGATGGCGGCGGTCAGCACCGGATCCTCGGTGCGCAGCACGTCGGCCAGACAGACTTCGGCGACATGGCGGTCCATGGCCTCGCTCGCGACTTCGGCCATCAGCGCGGGCGACAGATAGACGTGGGTCACGTCGATGGGCTCGACCCAGGTCCAGTGCGCCTTCTGGGCCTGGGTCAGCAGCGAGACGGCGCCCGGTCCGAGACGGTCGCGCGTCCATCGGCTTTCGAAGCGGCGCTGCATCGGCGTCGCTCCGGCCTGATAGCCGACCAGCATGAAGTCGCGCATGGCGGGCACGATCACGTCCTGTCCGCGGTAGTGGTAGGAGCGCAGGCCGACATGCCGCCATCCGAGCCCGTCGCTCGCCAGCAGCACCCGGCCTGGGACCCATTCGGGCAGACGCTCCGGGGGAACGAGTTCGGTCATCCGTCGACCCTTTCTATGCGGAAAGGACGGGCGGCGGGAGGCCGCCCGTCAAGTTCGCGTCAGGGATTCGGGGCGAGGATTCAGGCCGCCCGGGCCTGAACCATGGCCTTGTAGGCCGCGCTTTCCAGATCGAGATAGCCGGGGAAGGAGACCGGGTCGCCGAAGGGCAGGATCTGGGTGGCCCAATAGCCGCCGATTCCGTTCTTGCGGTCGATCCAGTAGAAGCTGTTGGCCAGACCCGCCCAGCCGATGGCTCCGGCGGGACGGCCGGTCGGGGCCTCCTCCTCGTTGGTCATGAAGGTGTAGGACCAGCCCTTCTTCAGGCCGGGGAAGAACTCGGCGTCGTTGGAGAGCGAGGGAATGACGCCCGGCAGCATCCCCACCTTCTGATGCGCCTGGAGGCCGTTCTTCACCGCCCATTCGACGGTCTCGGCCTTGAGCACGCGTCCGCCGGGTCCGGCGCCGTCGTTCAGCCACATGCGGATGAACTTCATGTATTCCGGAATGGTCGCATAGAGGCCATGTCCGCCCATCTCCACTTCGGGATCGTCGGGCAGGGCGAATCCGTCCATGGGCGAGAGGGCGCCGTCCGGGGCGCGGGCGTGGATGGTGGCGGTGCGCGCCTTCATCGAGGGCGTGCGGGTGAAGGCGATCTCCTCCATGCCCAGCGGATTGAAGATCCGCTCGCGCATGACTTCGCCGAGGCGCTTGCCGCGGATTCCCTCGACGACCTGTCCGGCCCAGTCGATGTTGGTGCCGTATTTCCATTCGGCGCCGGGATCGAAGAGGAGCGGCGTCTCGATGGCCGCCCGCGAGGAGCTGACGACGCTCGGCTGGCCGTGCTCTTCGGCGAGGCGCTTGTAGGTCTCGTCGAAGAAGTCGTAGCCGAAGCCGCCGACATGCAGCAGGAGCTGACGCGTGGTGACGTCGGATTTCGGCGCGCGCAGCTTCGGCTGTCCGGCGGCGTCGAAGCCCTCGATGACCTGCAGCTTCCCGATGGCCGGAGCGTAGGTCTTCGCCGGGGCGTCGAGATCGAGCAGCCCCTCCTCGACGCATTGCAGCGCGGCGGTTCCGGTGATCGCCTTGGTGGTCGAGAAGATGGCGAAGACCGTGTCGAGGCTCATGGCGCCGTCGCCGAGGCGGCGGTCTCCGGCGGCGCCGGACCAGACGTCCTGAGCGCGGTCGGTGATCGCGGCGACCACGCCGGGGACGCGCGGTCCGCTTCCGGTGACGCCCGCCAGAACCGCGTCGCAGGCGGCTTTCAAGTTCTTCACTGGTTTTTCCTCCCATGTCAGGCGGGCCAGGCTGAAGCCGCAGGCTTCAGACGACCGCCGGAGGGCAGTCTTTCGACTGGAGGAGGGGGGGTCAACGAGGCCTTGATGCAGCTTCCGGATCAGGGATTTATCTGTTAGAATCAGATGGTTATTGTGCGCTGCGGGATGAATTTCCGCCCCCTTGCGGGCCGAAAGCGACATTCCATCCGCAAGCCCTTCCGCAGGCGCGCCGCCAGGGGTCTCGAAGCGGGTCTCCGGGCGGGGATTTCGCGCGCAAGGCGAGAGGATTCCACCTTCTCGCGCTTCATCCTTGCGGCGGAGGCCGCGCCTGGAGCCGGGTCCTCAGCCCTGAATCACGTCGGCCCATTCCGGATGGCGCAGCGCCTGAGCCTTCACATAGGGGCAGAGGGGAATCACGCGCCAGCCTCTGGCGCGGGCGTCCTCGATCAGCCGCAGCACCAGCGCCGAGGCGGCGCCCGTCCCGCGCAGACTCTCCGGCGCATAGGTGTGGTCGGCGATGACCAGGCTGTCCGAAGCCTTCGAGATGGTGAGTTCGCCCTCGCCTTCCGCGCCCTCGACGCGGACGGCGTAGCGCCCCTTATGGCCTTGATCTTCATAGGAGACCTGAATCTTCGTCCCGGACATGCGCGATCCTTTCGACAAGCGGAGAGAGGAGGCCGCGACGGCCTCCCTCCCCGGATCTGGGGGGAGGAGGGGCGTTTCTCCAGAGCCATGCGCCTCTTCCTGAAGGAATTCATGTCCGTCATGATGGCGGCGCCGCCCTTTCGCGATTCCGCAAGCGCGAGGCGCCGCCTGTCCTGAGGGAGGGACGCATGGACAACTGGGGCCAGCCGAAAAGACCCGTCGAGAGCGCCGGCGTGGATGTGGACATCCGGCAGCTGCGGGTCTTGCTGGCGATCATGGAGCGCCGCAGCGTCACGGCGGCGGCGGCGGCGCTCGGACAATCCCAGCCTGCGGTGAGCCAGACCCTCCGCCGCATGCGCGAAGCCACCGGAGACCCGCTGCTGGTGCGCAGCGGCGCCAAGCTCGTGCCCACCGAGCGCGCCCAGGCCATGCTGGAGCCCCTGCGCCGGGCCCTCGCCGATCTGGAGGCGGCGATCCGTCCGCCCCAGGCCTTCGACCCGGCCTCTCAGGATCATGAATTCCGCATCGCCTCGGCCGACTGCATGGGCGCCTTCTTCGCGCCCCGGCTGATCTCCAGCATCCGTTCGGCTTCGCCGCGCTCGCGGATCATGCTGCGGGCGGTGGTCGCGGGCTACGACTACGTGGCCGCGCTGGAGAAGGGCGAGATCGACGCCGTCATCGCCAACTGGCCGAGTCCGCCGGGCAATCTGCGCATGACGCGCCTGATGTCGGACGGCGTGGTCTGCCTCTTCGGGCCCGCGCATCCTCTGAGCCGTCAGCGGCGGATCTCGATGGAGGACTACATGGGCCTCGGGCATGTCGCGCCTTCGCCGCTCTCCGTCACGACGCCCGGCCCCATCGACGGAAAGCTGGCCGAACTCGGGCTGACGCGGGATATCCGGGTGATGGCGCCGGAGTTCAACCTCATCCCCTACGTGCTGCTGGGCACGGACCTCGTCTTCACGAGCAGCCGGGGATTCGCCCGTCATTATCAAGGCATTCTGCCGATCCGCTCTCTGCCCGCCCCCGAGGAGTTCGGCGCGATGCGCTTCTATCTGCTCTGGCATGAGCGGATGCAGAATTCGGCGGCGCATCGCTGGCTGCGCGAGCGGATCGTGGAGGTGGCGCATCGGGTCTCGGCGGAGATCGCCGCCGATTTCGGCGCCGCGACATAAGCGGAAGCATATAGACTCTGTGCGCATGCGGCGTCTTGCCGGAGAGGCCGCGCGCTTCCTAGGCTTCCGGTCACGAACTGCGGCCGCCCGGGCGTAACCCCGGACGGCGGATGCGGGGGAAGACGAGAGGCTGACGATGAGCGTCGCTGAATCGGAGAAGCTGGGCCGCTGGGCCGGAAGGAACGTCCAGAAGGACGGTCTGAGGGATGAAGTCTGGAACGCGCTGGAGACGACCGGCGTGAACGTCGGTCCGGCCTGGAGCCGCATCCCCAATTTCGTGGGGGCGGACGTCGCCGCAAAGCGGCTGTCGGAGCTGCCCTTCTGGAAATCCGCCAGGGTGGTGAAGTGCAATCCCGATCCGCCGCAGATTCCGGTCCGGCTGCGGGCGCTCTATGACGGCAAGCTGCTCTATACGCCGGTTCCCGAACTGGTGAAGGGCTTCCCCTTCGTGCTGCTCGACCCCGCGAAGCTGGAGGCCAAGGGCGTCCATTTCGAGCTCGCGGCCACGTCTCAGGGCGCGGTGGAGCATGGCGAGCCGGTGGCCTTCGAGGACATGCTCCCGATGGACGTGCTCGTGGTGGGCTGCGTGGCGGTCACCCGCGAGGGCGGACGCACCGGCAAGGGCGGAGGCTTCGCCGATCTCGAACTCGGGATCTTCCGCGAGCTGGGCAAGGTGCCGGAGGGCGCGCCCATCGTCACCACGGTTCACTCTTCGCAGGTGGTGGATAATCCGCGCATCGTCATGCTGCCGCATGATTCCGCGCTGAACTGGATCTTCACCGAACTCGAGGCCATCGAGACCCGTTCGCCCTATCCGCAGCCCAAGGGCGTGTCCTGGGACGCGGTCCAGCCCGACCAGCTGGAGGACATCCCCTTCCTCAAGCGCCTGAAGGCCGACCTTCAGGACCGCAAGGACTGAAGCTCGCGTCCGTCCCGGGCGGGCCGGGCGGGCGGCGATCCTCCCCCAACCCGGAGCCCTTTCCATGCCGAACAGACGAGCTTTCCTTTTCGGGCTGACCGCCGCCACGGCGGCGGCGGCCCTTCTCTCCGGCGCCGGCGCGGCGCGCGCCGCCGATCCGGTCCGCGTGGCGCTGATCATGACCGGCCCGATCACCGACGGCGGTTGGGCTCAGCTCGCCTACGAGGGGCTTCAGGCCCTGAAGGCGAAAGGCTTCGTCACGGCCTACGCCGAGAACGTGGCTCAGGCCAATCTGGTGCAGGTCGTCGAGGGCTACGCCGACGACGGCTATGACCTGATCATCGGCCATGGCTATGAATTCGGCTCGGCCTTCCTGGAGATCGCGCCGGAATATCCGGATCAGAAGTTCTTCGCCTCCACTTTCAGGCCCGAAGGCGATGCGCCTGAGAATCTCGGCTTCATCGACCTCGCCTATTACGACGCCTCCTATGGCGCGGGAGCTCTGGCGGCGCTGATCTCGGAGAAGGGCAAGGCGGTCGGCTTCGTGGGCGGCGGCGACAATCCCACGCAACAGCGCATGATGGCCTGCTTCGTCGCCGGAGCCCAGCTGACCCGCGAGGGCGTCAAGGGGCTCGGCGTGATCACCGGCGATTACGACAACGCCGGACGCGGCTCCGAAGCGGCTTCGGCGATGATCGCCAACGGCGCCGACGTGATCTGGCATGGCGCCAACGTCACGGGGCTCGGCGCGATCCAGGGCGCCGTCGCGGGCGGGGCCAAGGCGCTGGGCTGCTATTCGGATCAGACTGCGGTCGCGCCTGCGGCGGTGGGCGCGAGCTTCGTCATGAATCTCGGCTGGATGGTCGAACAGGTGGGCGACTCCGTCGCCGCCGGGACCTTCAAAGGCGGAGAGGAATGGCGGCCGAAGGTCACCGAGATGTGGTCGCTCAAGGCGGGAGAACACGGCGACCACAATCCCGCTCTGATCTCCGGGGAGGCCTGGTCGGCCTTCCAGGAGATCTGGAGCGGGCTGGGCTCGGGCGAGATCGAGGTGTCGAAGCTCGCGCCCTGAGCTTCGGACGGGGCTCCGGCGCGCCCACCCTGCGCGCCGGCGCCGCGATCTCGCCCCTTTTTTTCCGCAAGCCAGCCCGGAGAGGCCGCCGCATGACGCCTTTTCTCTCCGCCCGCGGAATCGTCAAGCGCTTTCCCGGCGTCCTCGCCAACGACCATGTGGATTTCGACGTGCGCAGCGGCGAGATCCACGCCCTGCTCGGCGAGAACGGCGCGGGGAAATCCACGCTGATGCAGATCGTCTACGGGCTTTACGGCCGCGACGCGGGCGAGATCCTCATCGAGGGCCGCCCTCTGGACCTGCGCTCCACCCGCGACGCCATCGCCGCCGGAATCGGCATGATCCATCAGGAGTTCATGCTCGTCCGGCGCTTCAGCGTGACCGAAAACGTCGTCCTCGGGCTGAAGGCGGGCGGGGGCCTGCGGCCTCTGGATCTGGCGGGCCCGGCCCGCGAGATCGCCGAGCTCTCGCGCCGCTACGGGCTTCAGGTGGACCCCTCCGCCCGCATCGAGCATCTGCCGGTGGGGACGCAGCAGCGCGTCGAGATCCTGAAGCTGCTCTATCGCAAGGCGAAGCTGCTGATCCTCGACGAGCCCACCGCCGTCCTGACCCCCGGAGAAGCCGAGGCCCTGCTGAAGGTGCTGCGGACTCTGGCCGATCAGGGCCACGCCGTGGTGATCGTCACGCACAAGCTGCACGAGATCATGGCCGCCGCCGACCGCGTGACCATCATGCGCGACGGGCGCGTGGTGGGCTCGGTGAAGACCGCCGGAAGCTCCGAAGCGGAGCTGGCTCGTCTGATGGTTGGGCGCGAGGTGGCCCTGACCGCCCGGCGCTCGACGCGTCCGGCGGGGCCTTCGGTGCTGAGGGTCGAGAATCTGACGGTCGGAGACGACCAGGGCCGCCGCGCCCTCGACGGGCTGTCGCTGGATCTGCGCGAGGGCGAGATCCTCGGGCTGGCGGGGGTGGACGGCAACGGACAATCCGAACTGGCCCAGGCCCTGACGGGGCTGCGGGCGGCTGCGGGCGGACGGGTTCTGCTCGGCGCGCGGGATCTGACCCGCGCCTCTCCCGCCGACCGCCGGAGCGCGGGCGTGGCCTATGTGCCCGCCGACCGTCGTCATGTGGGTTCGGTGGGGGCGCTCTCCATCGCGGAGAATGCGATCCTCGGCGATCAGCGCGCCTACGCCCGCTTCGGGCTGCTGGACCGCAGGCGCAGCCGGAGCTTCGCGGCGGAGTTGATGGAGCGTTTCGACATCCGCCCCCGCAAGCCGGAATATCCGGCGGGCAAGCTTTCGGGGGGCAATCTCCAGAAGGTGCAGTTGGGGCGGGCCATCGCCTCGGACCCTCGGGCGCTGATCGTCGAGCAGCCGACGCGGGGGCTCGACGTGGGGGCCGTCGAGGCCGTATGGGCGGAGCTCCTGCGGCTGCGCGAGGCGGGCAAGGCGATCCTGCTGATCTCGGCGGAGCTGGAGGAGATCCTGAATCTTTCGGACCGCGTCGCGGTGATCTACGAGGGGCGGATCATGGGCGAGATGTCCGCCGCCGAAGCGGATCTGCGCCGGATCGGCCTGATGATGGCCGGGAGCCATGGAGAGGAGGTCGGCCATGCGGATCCTTGAACGTCGGGCGGCGCCCGCCGAAGGGGCGGCGGCTTCGGCCCTCTCCACGGCTCTGGCGGTGCTGGCGGCTCTGGCGGCGGGGGGATTGCTCTTCCTGCCCTTCGGCGCGGATCCCTTCAGCGCCTACGCCGCGCTGTTCGGCGAGAGCTTCCTCACCTGGCGGGGCCTCGGGTTCACCTTGCTCAAGGCGGCGCCTCTGATCCTGATCGGGCTCGGGACGGTGGTGGCCTGGCGGACGGGCTTCGGCTTTCTCGGCTTCGAGGGCTGCGTGATGATCGGCGCGGCGGCGGCGACCTGGGTCGCGCTGATGGTCCGCGAGGGCCAGATCCTCGCGGGCCTGCCTTTCGCGGCCTTCCTGCCTCTGGCGATTCTGGCCTCTCTGATCGCGGGCGGGCTCTGGTCGGGGATCGTGGGGCTGTTCAAGAGCCGCTTCGGCGGCAATGAGGTCATCACCTCGCTGATGATGAACTACGTGGCCCTGCTGCTGGTGCAATATCTGGTTTCGGGGCCTCTGCGCGAGCCGGGCGGCCTGCCGCAGAGTCCGCGTCTGCCGCGCGAGACCTGGCTCCCGCAGCTCTTCGACGGTATGAGGGCCAACGCCGGAATCCTGATCGCGCTGGCGGCGGCTCTGGTGGTCTGGGGGCTGCTGCTGCGCTCGCGGATCGGCTACGAGATGGTCGTGACGGGGCTGAACCCCAGGGCCGCCCGCTTCGGCGGCGTGGAGGTCGGGCGCAGGCAGTTCATGGCGGCCTGCCTCGCCGGAGGCCTCGCGGCCATGGCGGGCATGGTCGAGGTTCTGGGGCTGCATCACCGGCTGATCGACGGCATGTCGGGCGGCGTGGGCTTCGTGGGGATGGTGGCGGCGCTTCTGGGCAAGCTGCATCCTCTGGGGGTGGTGATCGCCGCGACGCTCTACGCGGGGATGACCGTCGGCGCCGACGCCATGCAGCGTCAGGCGGGCCTGCCTTCCTCCATCGTCTTCATGATCCAGAGCCTGATCGTGCTGTTCATCCTCGCGGGAGAATTCTTCCGCCGCTATCGCCTGCGCCTGCCGGGACGCCGGACCGCCTCCGCCGGAGAGGGAGTCTGATCATGGATGTGGATTTCGCCCTGACGGCTTTCCTCACGGGCTGGCTGGCCGCGACGGTGCGTCTGGCGGGGCCTCTGCTGCTGGCGGCCCTCGGCGAGCTCTTCGCCGAGCGCGCGGGCGTGCTGAACATCGGCATCGAAGGCGTGATGCTGCTGGGAGCTCTGGTCGCCTGGTGGGCCGCCTGGAGCACCGGCTCCCTCTGGCTCGGGATGCTCGGAGGCATGGCGGCGGGCCTGACGGCGGGCGGCTTCCTCGGCTTCATGTATGTGACCGCCCAGGCGAGTCAGGTGGTGGTGGGGGTGATCTTCAACATCTTCGCGCTGGGGCTGGCGAGCTACGCCTACCGGCTGATTCTCGGCGGCGCTTCGGGCGCGCAGACGGCGGTCATGTTCTCGGTCCTGCCGATCCCCGTGCTGTCGGAGATTCCCTTCCTCGGGCCGATCCTGTTCCGTCATACGCCGCTGGTCTATCTGACGGCGCTGGCGGCGGCGGTCGCTTGGTTCGTGCTGCGGCGGACGGCCTTCGGGCTGAACCTGCGGGCGGTGGGCGAGAATCCCCGCGCCGCCGACACCGCCGGCCTCGACGTCACGGCCTATCGCTATGCGGGGGTGCTGATCTCCTGCGTGGCGGCGGGGGCGGCGGGGGCCTATCTGGTGCTGGCGCAGGTGGGGCAATTCCGCGAGACGGTGGTCTCCGGACAAGGCTTCATCGCGCTGGCCATCGTGATCTTCGGGCGCTGGGATCCTCTGCGCGCGACCATCGCGGCGCTGATCTTCGGCGCCGCCGACGCCTTGCAGCTGACCTTGCAGATCTTCACTTCGGGAGTCCCGCCGCAATTGCTGCTGGCTCTGCCCTATCTGGTGACGATCCTGGCGATGTCCGGATTGATCGGCAAGGCGGATCAGCCAGAATCGCTGATGGTCCCCTATTCCCGCGAGTGAGGCCCGCCGAGGGCCTGGGCGAGGCGGCGCCATTCCGCCTCCGCGCCGGGCAGGCCGAGCCTGAGCCAGCCTTGCGACCAGGGAAAGCGCCGCGACCAGATGCGGCTTCGCGCGAGGCGCGCCTGAGCTTCGACGGCCTCCCCGGTCTCGTAGAGCCGGAAGAGCGTCGTTCCGCCGAGGGGGCTCCATCCTGCGGCCTCCGCGAGGCGATCCAGACGCAGGGCCTCGGCGGAGAGGCGGGCGGCGGTCGTCGCGCGCCATGAGGAATCCGCCAGAGCCCGCGCCCCGATCTCGACCGCCGCGCCGCTGATCGGCCAGGGCCCCGACAGGGAGGCCAGCCGCGCCGTCTCCTGCGCCGCGCCGAGGGCGAAGCCGAGCCGGACTCCTGCGAGGCCATAGAACTTCCCGAAGGAGCGCAGCAGGATCAGGCCTTCGGCTCCGGCCCGGGGGCCGAGAGACGATTCCGGCGTGGGATCCACGAAGCTTTCATCCACGATCAGCCGCCCCACGCGCGGGAGAAGCGCGAGCAGATCCTCCGGCGCGTAGGTCAGGCCGTCGGGATTGTTGGGATTGACCAGAACCGCCAGATCCGCTCCCGCCAGAGCCTCAAGCCCGGCGACCTCCTCGACGCGCCAGCCTTCTGCGCGCAGGCTGGCGGCGTGTTCGTTATAGGTCGGGGCGAGAATCCGCGCGAGGCCGGGGCTCGCCAGGCGCGGATAAAGCTGGATCGCCGCCTGAGCCCCCGCCAGAGCGACGAGTCCGGCCTCGGCAGGCGCGCCATAGGCCTGGTGGGCGGCCTCGGTCAGGCGGGCCATGTCGGCGCGGGTGGGCAGATCGGTCCAGGCGCGTGCGGGAAGCTCCGGGAGGGGCCATGGACGCCGGTTGATCCCCGTCGAGAGGTCGATCCATTCCCGGGGATCGCCGCCATGGGCCGCCATGGCCGCATCGAGATTTCCGCCGTGATCGCGCATGGATTCCCTCATGTGAAGGCGACGAGCGCCAGAACTCCCGCCAGAAGCCCCATGGCCCGGCGCATCAGGCTCAGCCCCGCCGAGATCTCCCGAGGCCCCGGATCGGGCGCGCCCGCGTTGACCCAGGGCTCTGCGGAGAGGCGGCCCTCGTAGATCCTCGGGCCGGAGAGCCGGACGCCCAGGACTCCGGCCATGGCGGCTTCGGGCCAACCGGCGTTGGGCGAGCGATGCTTGCGGGCGTCGCGGAGCATGCAGGCGAAGGCCCGACGCGGCTTCAGCCCCGCCAGAGCGAAGAGCAGCCCCGTCAGCCGCGCAGGGATGAGGTTGGCCACATCGTCGATGCGGGCCGAGGCCCAGCCGAAGGCCTCCAGACGCGGCGTGCGATGGCCGAGCATGGAATCCAGCGTGTTGATCGCCTTGTAGCCCGCGATCCCCGGCAGACCGAAGAGCGCGCCCCAGAAGATCGGCGCCGTGATTCCATCGGAAGCGTTCTCCGCGAGGCTCTCCAGAGCCGCCCGCGAGACCCCCGCCTCGTCGAGCTTCGTCGGGTCGCGCCCGACGATCTTCGCCAGCTCGATTCGGGCCGAGGCGAGATCCCCCGCCGCCAGAGGCCGCGCCACGGCGGCCACATGGTCATGCAGCGAGCGCGTCGCGACGAGCGGCCAGGCGAGAAGGCCCGTCAGCAGGGTTCCCAGCCAGGTTTCAGGCAAGGCCGTCGAAATCGCCAGGGCCGGGAGCGCCGCCGCCGAGATCGCCGCCAGAGCCGCCGCCGTCCCGAGGATGCGCCGCCGCAAGGGGTTGAGGTCGAGGCGGTTCAGCCCTCGCTCCAGAGCGCCGATCAGCGCCCCGAGCCAGGTCACCGGATGGCCTATCCTGCGAAACAACCGGTCCGGCCAGCCGATCAGGGCGTCGATGGCCATGGCGAGGATCATGGCGAGGGCGAAGCTCACGAGGCGCCTCCGAAACGGAAGCGGATGGGCGCGGCGAAACCCGCCTCGCGCAAGAGGTCTTCGGCCTGCGCAGGCGCCTCGCCGGGCGCGAAGAGCAGCGCCCGCGCCGAACCCGTATGGGCCATGCTCCAGCCGAGCGCCCCCGTCCGGCGGGCGAGCTCCGCCGTGGGGTCGCCGTGAGGTCCGCGCAGGGCGAGGCTCCGGCGCGCGGATTCCGTCGCCAATTCCGCCAAGGCCCCCGCAGAGCCGCAGGCCTCCGGCCATGCCGCCGCGAGATCGGAGACATCCGGGAAATTCAGATCGAAGGGGTCGGTGCGGCGGGGCGGCCCGACATATCCCCCGACCGCCTCGAAGGCGGGCGCAGGCGGCAGAACCGCGAGGCTCCGGCCCTCCCGCGAGGCCCAGAGGCGGCGTTCCGGCGCGGAGAACATCAGCGGGTCCGTCGCGCCCTCCGAGGCGTGGCAGGCGGCGGCGATGCGCTCGACGTCGGAGACTCCCGCCGCCCGCGCCAGAGCGACCCGCGCCGCCGTCGAAGCGCCGCAGCCGCAGCCGGGCGGCATCTCGAGGCTCAGCCGGAAGCGCCCCTCCACGGGAAGCCCGAGCAGATGCAGAAACACCGCGGCCTGATCCGGCGTCAGGACCGGAGGCCCCTCCTGCTCCAGAGCGAAGGCGCCCGGCGCCCGCTCGGCCCGAGCCTCCAGCCTGGGGCAAGGCAGAGTGATCAACGCCAGAGGCCCTTCCGGCCCGAGACGCCCTTGCAGAAGCTCGCCGAAATGCCCCATGAGGCTGATGCGCGATCCGCAGGCGCCGGAACGGCCCTTCAAGGGAAGCGCGCGGCCGCCGACGCGGGGCGAATCTTCAAGCGCGAAAGAGGACATGATGCGGCTTCTTCTCATCGGCATGGGGACCGGAGATCCCGACCATCTGACCTTTCAGGCGGTCAGGGCGCTGAATTCGGCGGATCTGCTGCTGATCCCGGCCAAGGGCGAGGAGAAATCCGAACTGGCGGAGCTTCGTCGGGGGCTTTGCGCGGCGCATCTGCGCAATCCCGCGACGAAGATCGTCGAATTCGCCATGCCCCGCCGAGACGCCACCCGCGCGGAATATCTCGAAGGCGTCGAGGATTGGCATGACGCCATCGCCGAAGCCTGGTCCGCCGCCCTCGCGGAGCATCCTCAGGCCGAGCGCGCGGCTCTGCTCGTCTGGGGCGATCCCTCGCTTTACGACAGCAGCTTGCGGGTGGCGGCGCGTCTGGCCGCGCGGCGGCCGCTGGAGGTGGAGGCGATTCCGGGCCTGACCTCGATGCAGATGCTCACGGCGGCCCATGGGATTCCTCTGAACGGGCTCGGGGCCGCGGTGCAGATCACGACCGGGCGGCGTCTGCGCGACGAAGGCTGGCCCGAAGGCGTCGAGACCCTCGTGGTCATGCTCGACGGCGGATGCGCCTTTCAGAGCCTCGCGCCGGAGGGAGTCGAGATCTGGTGGGGGGCGAGGCTCGGCATGAAGGATCAGTTGCTCGACAAGGGGCCTCTGGCCGAGGCCGGTCCGCGCATCCTGAAGGCCCGCGCCGAAGCTCGCGAACGCCATGGCTGGATCATGGACCTCTATCTGATGCGCAAGACGGCCCGGCGAGCCTGACCCGCCGGACCGTCTCTCCGGGGCGCATGCCGCCCGGAAACTCAAGGACTCAGGCCGTCTGCGGTGCAAGCGCCGTCTCCGGCTCGCGCGACCAGAGCCATCCGGCGGCCAGACCGAGCGTCGCCCAGGCCGCCAGCCCCACGCCGAGGGCGCGTCCGGCGAATTGCGCCGCGAGCTCGGGGGGCGTCGGCCCGAAGAATTCGTCCGGATGAGGCGCGCCGATGAGCTGCGGCGCGAGGATCAACGCCACGGCGAGGCCCCAGAAGGCCCAGTTCCTGCCGAAGGCGATGAGCCAGAGCCCGACCGCCGTCGCGACGACCGTTCCGAGCCACCAGATCTGGCGCTCCACGACGTCGGCGGCGGACATGCCCGGCAATTCCGGCGAGAGCCCGAAGGCGGGCGCCAGCTGCACGGCGGCGAAGCCCGCCACGCCCCAGATCAGCCCCTGACGCGCCGTGATCTCGACGCCCCGGCTCGCGGCCAGAGCCATGGCCGCCGTCAGGAAGAGCCCGTATCCGGCGTAGACCACCAGAGAGAACAGCACGGAGAGGCCGTCCCGGGCGAAGTCGATCCCCGGATGCGCCGCATGGGACGAAGAGCCCGCAGCCTCCGAGCCCGAAGCCTCCGGGGTCTGCGCCGCCGCGCCATGGTCATGGCCGGATCCGGAGGCCTCGCCATGATCCACCGGGACGAAATGCGTGAGTTCGCCGGTTTCATAAAGCTCGGCGTGGAGCAGCACGGGCTGCACGAAAACGAACTGCAGGAGAGCCGCGATCAGCCCCGCCGCAGCGCCAGCGAGCAAGGCGCTGGAGATCAGACGTTTGAACATGGCTCAGTGGCAGGGAAAGCCGGTGGCGTGACGCACGTCATGGGCGGCGTCATGCAGGGCCTCGGACTGGGCGAGGCCCGCCGTGAAGATCAGCGCCGCGCCGAGCAGCGCCGCCGCCAGAATCGCGCCGAGAGACGAAGTCGCGGAGCCCGCGCGCTCCGCAGGGGTCGAAAGGGTCATGATCGCTCCTTGCCGTCCCACCCGACGGCGCTTGAGGGTCATGCGGGGCCGGTCTCCTGACTCGCGGGTCGCGGCCCTTCTCCTGCCTTCCCGGCGCCAGGGCGCCAGTGGCTTCGTCGGAGAGGGCTAACCGCTTACAGTCGCGGGGGCGGTCGGGGCTTCGAACCCCGTTCCCGGAGCTTCGGAAAGGATCTCCGAAGCGCCTCGCACATGCGGCATGAGTCGCATCTTTCAGGCTTCCGGGTCAAGCGCGAAAGGATGGGCCGGAATCCGCGCCAGTGCCTTCAGGCGCAGGCTTCCAAGGGGACGGGCGTCCTGGATGTCGCCGTCGGGGCTGGCCTCGTAAAGCGCGGCGAAGGCGGCGAGTCCGGGCAGGTCTTCGGGCTCCACCGGGCTGAAGAGATAGGCCGTCTTGCCCGGCGCCCGCGCCGCCAGAGAAGCTCCGCCCCGGCATCCCGACATGCAGCCCGCCAGCGTCACACGCCAGTTCGGGCGATCCGCCAGAATCCGCGCGGCGGCTTCAGCCAGAGCCGCCCCTCCGCCCCGGCATTCGCGGCAGACGAAGACCCGGTTCATGGCGCGAGGGCTCCGTAAAGGATCAGGGCGGGGGCTTCCGCGCGCGGCGCCTCCTCCAGCCGGGCGGCGAGGCGCGCCAGCCCCTCGCGCGTGATGTTCTGGGCGGGGGTCGAGACGCCTTCGGCCAGCAGGGCGGGAGTCTCGGGCGGCAGGCCCTCCGCGATCAGCCGCGCCGCCAGAGCCGGAAAGGTGGCCCGCGCCATGAAGACGACCGTCACCGCCTGAGGATCGGCGAGGGCGGCCCAGTTCAGCCCCTCGGGCAGCTTGCCCGAGACGTCATGCCCGGTCACGAACTGCACGCGCCGCGCCGCCAGACGCCGCGTCAGGGGGATGCCCGCGGCCGCGGCCGCCGCCATGGCCGAGGAGACTCCGGGGATCACCTCATGGGCGATCCCCTCGGCGCGCAGAGCCGAGATCTCCTCCTCCAGCCGCCCGAAGAGCCCGGCGTCTCCCGATTTCAGCCGCGCCACCCGCGCGCCGCTGCGGGCGTGGTCGAGCAGCAGGCGGCTGACGTGATCCTGTTTCGGCGAGGCCCGGCCCGCCCGCTTGCCCACCGCGACGAGATCCGCCCCCGGGCGCGCATGGCCGAGGATCGGACCCGCCGCCAGATCGTCGAACAACACCACGTCGGCCCGCTTCAGACGATCCGCCGCCTTGAGCGTCAGCAATTCGGGATCTCCGGGGCCGGAGGAGACGAAGGAGACGAATCCTGCGCTCATGAGGCTTCTCCGATCAGATGGAGGAAGGTTCCCGAGACCAGGCCGCGCCGGGATCCGGTTTCAGGGACCGTCGCGCCCTCGGCGTCGCGCACGACGGCCAGAGGCGCGTCCGGCTGGGCGAGGATGGTCGAGTAATGGAATTCATGACCCCTCAGCCGCGCGCCGGAGGCGTGGCCGGGCATGGGCGCCGAAAGGGTCGCGAGGCGATAGCCGAGATGCATCCTGCGCTTCTCATAGGAGGTGACGAGCCCCAGAAGCCCCGCCATGGCGTGGCGCTCGCCCTTGGCGTCGGCCAAAGCCTCGCCGAGGACCATATAGCCGCCGCATTCGCCATGGACGGGCCTCCGCGCCGCGAAATCCCGCAGCCCGCCGAGGAAGCGCGCCGCCGCCGCGAGGCGTCCGGCGTGCAGTTCGGGATAGCCGCCCGGCAGCCAGCAGAGATCCGCCTCCGGAGGCGCTTCGTCGGCCAGAGGCGAAAAGGGCAGGATCTCGGCGCCTTGCGCCCGCCAGGCCTCCAGAAGATGCGGATAGATGAAGGAGAAGGCTTCGTCCTGCGCGAGGGCGATCCTCTGGGCGGGAGGTTTCGGCGCGCGGGGAGCCGGAAGCTCCGCCGCATGGGAGGAGGCCGCCGCGCGGATCGCCGCCAGATCGCAATGCGCCCGCAGGAACTCCGCATAGGCGGCGATGGCGGCCTCAAGATCGGGATGCTCAGCCGCCTGCACCAGTCCGAGGTGCCGCTCGGGCAAGGCGAGATCTCCGCGACGGGGCAGGGCTCCGAGGACGGGCAGGCCCGCCGCCTCCACGCCGAGCCGACAAAGCCGCTCATGGCGCGGCGAGGCTGCGCGGTTGAGGATCACGCCCGCGATCCGCACCCCCGGGCGGAAGGCCGCCATGCCCGCCGCCAGAGCGCCCGCCGTCTGGGCTTGCCCCGAGACGTCCAGCACGAGGACCACGGGCCAGCCCGTCAGGGCGGAGAGGTCGGCGGTGGCGCCGCTTCCGGATTCTCCGGGGAAGGCCACGCCGTCGAAGAGTCCCATGGAGCCTTCGGCCAAGGCGAGATCTCCGCCGCGCGTCAGCTGCGCCGCCAGAAGCTCCGGCGCCATGGCCCATGTGTCGAGATTGAAGGATTCCCGTCCGCAGGCGGCCTTGTGAAAGGCGGGGTCGATGTAGTCCGGCCCGCATTTATAGGGCTGGACCTTCAGGCCCTCCTCGGCGAAGGCGCGCAAAAGCCCCAGCGTCACGGTGGTCTTGCCGGAGCCGGAGCGCGGCGCGGAGACGATCAATCCGGGGATCATGATGAGCCTTTCACGGCTTCGGCGCGTCCGGCGCGGAATCGACGGTCGTAATCCGGCGCGTAAAGGCGGCTTTCGGCGAAGCCCTCGGCGGAGAGCGCCCGCCCGACGAGAATCAGCGCCGTGCGCTCCATGCTCTCGCCCAGGGCTTCGGCGATCCCGGACAGCGGCGCCCGGACCACGCGCTCATCCGGCCATGAGGCCCGCCAGACCACCGCCGCCGGACAATCTGGGCCGTAATGGGCGGCCAGTTCCTCCGCGATCTCCTTCAGGCGATGAATCGAGAGATGCAGCGCCAGAGTCGCGCCCGTGGCGGCGAAATTCGCCAGAGTCTCGCCCTCCGGCATGGGCGAGGCCCGCCCGGAGGTTCGGGTGAGGATCACGCTTTGCGCCAGACCGGGGAGGGTCAGCTCCGCCCCGAGGGTCGCCGCCGCCGCCGCGAAGGAGGGCACGCCGGGCGTCACGGTGAAGGGAATCCCGAGGGCCTTCAGGCGGCGGATCTGCTCGCCCATGGCCGACCAGACCGAGAGGTCTCCGGAATGCAGCCGCGCGACATCCTGTCCGGCGGCTTGGGCGGCGGAGATCTCGGCCATGATGGCGTCGAGGTCCAAAGGCGCCGTGTTGACGATTCGCGCGCCGGGCGGGCAATGGCTCAGCAGAGCCTCCGGCACCAGAGAACCCGCATAAAGGCAGACCGGAGAAGCCGCGATCAGATCGCGTCCGCGCAGGGTGATCAGGTCGGCCGCGCCGGGGCCCGCGCCGATGAAATGGACGGTCATGAAGGGTCTCCTGAAGAGGCGAGGGCCGCCGTGGCGAGGCGATCCGCCGAAATCGCGCGGGGCGCCGTCAGGCGCGCTCCGGAGCCTGCGGCGGCGAGGGCCGAGGCCTCCGCGACGCTCCCGGCGCCATGGGCCGCGCGGGAGGCGGCGCTTTGCGTGAGGGTCTCCTGAGCGGCCAGAAGCTCCGGCGCGATCAGGACGAGGCGGCGCCCCGTCTCCGCCAGAGCCCTCGCGGCGGGATGCGCGGCCTTGGCGGCGGGCAGTCCGACGCGCTCGGCCTCCAGAGCCCCCGCCCGCGCGAGGGCGTCGAGCAGGGAGGCGAGGCTTGCGGCTTCGCGGAATCCGATTCCCGCCGCCCTCATTTCATGACGCTCCATTGCACCACCGGATAGGCCGCCTTCCAGCCGCTCTTGCGCCCCAGAGGCGCGGCCTCCGCGAGTTCGATCCGCAGCAGGCTTCCCCCGACCTCGCTCCGCCAGCGCGTGAAGAGCGCTTCGCTCTCCAGAGTCACGGCGTGGGCGACGATCCGCGCCCCCTGCGGGACCAAACTCCACAGCGCCCGCAAAAGCTCTTCGCTCGCGCCGCCGCCGATGAAGACCGCATGCGGCTCGGGAAGCCCCGCCAGAGCCTCCGGCGCGCGGCCTTCGCGGATCTCCAGCCGCTCGACGCCGAAGCGGGCGGCGTTGGCGCGGGCGCGGGCGGCGCGGGCCGGGTCGGCCTCGATCCCGACGGCCTGAGTCGTGGGATGGGCCAGCAGCCATTCTATGGCGATGGAGCCCGATCCCGTCCCGACGTCCCACAGCCTTTCGAAGGGCCTCGGGGCGAGGGCCGAAAGCGCCAGAGCCCGGATGGGGCGTTTGGTGATCTGGCCGTCATGGTCGAAGAGGGAATCCGGCAGGCCGGAGCAAAGCGGAGGCGTCGCGCCTTCTCCCGCGAAGACGAGCGCCGCCGAAACCGGCGCCGCGACTTCGGGGCAAGCGAAATCCTGCGCGCGGGCCTCGCGGATGCGCTCCAGAGGCCCGCCGAGCCGCTCCATGAGGATCATCCGCGTTGCGCCGAAGCCCTGGGCGGTCAGCCATGCGGCCAGTTCTCCCGCTGCGGCGCCGTCGCGCAAGGTGGCGACGACCCGTCCGCCCGGCGCCAGATGGGGCCTCAGCCGCGCGAAGGGGGCGGCGTGCAGGCCCAGAGCCGGAACCTCCTCCATGCGCCAGCCGAGCCGCGCCCCGATCAGCGCGGGCGTCGAGGGAGCAGGGAAGGCCCGCCATTCGCCCGGCGTCAGAGCCTCGGCGAGAGCGCCTCCGGCCCCGTGCCAGAAAGGATCTCCGGAGGTTAAAGCCGCCACGCGCCTTCCGCGCAGAGCCAGCAGCGGGGCCACGGAGAAGGGGAGGGGCCAGGGCCGTTTGTCGGGATGCTCCACGAGCGCCAGATGTCGCGCCCCCCCAAAGAGAATCTCAGCCTCCGCCAGCGCGCGGCGGCTTGCCTCGGAGAGGCCCGCTAGTCCATCCTCGCCGATCCCGACGATGGAGAGCCACCTATTCATGCGCCCGACCCTCCTCCTCGGCGGCACGACCGAGGCTTCGCGCCTCGCCGCCGCCATGGCCGCGCGGGGCTCGCCCGCGATCTTCTCCTACGCCGGAAGAGTGGAGGCGCCGCGCCCTCAGCCTCTCCCGACCCGCGTGGGCGGCTTCGGCGGGGCGGAGGGGCTGGCGCGCTTCCTCCGCGAAGAAGGGATCGGCCGCGTGGTGGACGCCACCCATCCTTTCGCGGCTCAGATCAGCCGCAACGCCGCCCAGGCCTGCGCGGAGGTCGGGATTCCGCTGCTCTCCTTCGAGCGTCCGCCCTGGAGCCCTGCTCCGGGCGACGATTGGACCGAAGTCCCTGACCTGCCCGCCGCCGCCGAAGCCCTGCGCGAGGCGCGGCCCGAGCGGGTGTTCCTCGCCATAGGCCGCCAGAATCTGGAGCTTTTCGCCCAAGCGCCGCAGCATGATTATCTCTTGCGGCTGGTCGATGCGCCGGAGGCTCCGCCGCCCTTGCCGCGCGCCGGGATCGTGATCGCGCGCGGACCTTTCACCCCGGAAGGCGATCTTGAGCTTCTGCGCCGCCATGGAACGACGAAAATCCTCGCCAAGAACGCGGGCGGCTTCGGCGCCGAGGCCAAGCTGACCGCCGCGCGGAGGCTCGGACTGCCCGTGCTTCTCGTCGCGCGGCCCGAGGCGCCTGAGCGTCCGCGAGTCGCCGAGGTCGAAGAGGCGATGGACTGGATTCATGCCGACCTCGGCGTATAGACGAAGCGCCCGACGCGCCTTGTCCGCGAGGAGCCGACCAGAACCACCGTGCGCATGTCGGCCATCTCCGGCGCGGCCTCGCGGAGCGGAACCACGCGGATCTCCTGCTCCGGCGTCGAGACGGCGCGGGCGAAGAGGATCAGCCGCTCCGGCTCGCAGATCTCGCGCAGCAGAGTCAGAACCTCGGCGAATTGATGGGGCCTCGCCCTGGAGCGCGGATTATAGAGCCCCATGGCGAAATCCGCCTCGACCGCCAGACGCAGCCGCTTCAGCACGAGATCGAAGGGCTTGAGGTTGTCGGAGAGGTTGATGGCGCAGAAATCATGTCCGAGCGGCGCGCCCGCCACGGCCGCCGCCGCCAGCATGGCCGTGACGCCCGGAACCACGCGGACCTCAAGGCTTCGCCACGCCTCAGGCCCGGCCTCCATGGCCTCGAAGAGCGCCGAGGCCATGGCGAAGACTCCCGGATCTCCCGAGGAGACCACCGCCGCGCGCCGTCCCTCGGCGGCCAGCCTCAGCGCCAGAGTAGCCCGCTCCAGCTCCACGCGATTGTCCGAGGCGTGGCGGATCTGGTTCGCGCGCTCCGGGATGCGGGCGACATAGGGGCCATAGCCGACGATGTCCGTAGCCTCGGCCACGATCGCCTGGGCCTCCGGCGTGACGAGATCCTCCGCCCCCGGCCCGAGTCCCACCACCGAAACCCATCCTCCCGGCTTCATGGCCTGCGCCCCTGTCCATGCAGGAGAAGGATGGCGAAATAGGGCGCCTCCTCATCCTCGGGAATCTCGGTCATCCTGCGGATGCGCTGGCCCTCCATGGTCCCGCGCTCGACGAGCCAGGCGGCTTCGAGCCGCCCCGCCGCCGTCAGAGCCCTCCGCAGACGCGGCAGATTCCGCCCGATCTTCATGACGACGAGCGCGTCCGAATGGGCGATGCGCTGGGCCATCTCGGCTTCGGAGAGCGTGGCGGGCATGACGGTCAGCACGTCGTCGCCCCAGGCGATGGGCTGGCCCGAGGCCGTCCAGCATCCCGACATGCCGGTCACGCCCGGGACCACCTCGACCATCTCCGCCGGAAGCCGCGCCTGCAGATGCATGAAGGAGCCGTAGAGGAAAGGATCCCCCTCGCAGAGGACCACCACCTCTTCGCCCGCTTCGGCGCGGGCCTTCAGACGCCCCGCCCATTCGGCGTAGAAGGGCGCGAGGGTGCCGTTATAGGCGGGGTCCTCGAAAGGGATCTCGGTGGTGACGGGATATTCCATCGCCAGCTCTTCGACGCCCGGCGCGAGCATTCCCTCGACCATCCGCCGCGCCAGACCGGGGCGCCCCTTCTTGCGGAAATAGGCCACGATCCGCGCCTTGCTCACGAGGCGATGAGCGCGCAGAGTCAGAAGCTCGGGATCGCCCGGCCCAAGCCCCACGCAGACGACGCGGCCTTTAGAGCGTTCTCCGGTCTTATCGGATCCTTCGAACGCTCCCACTTCCTTTGTGGTCGCATTTTCGCGACGCGAAGCCCTTCCGGCTTCGCTGGAAAATGCTGCGGGGCTCATTCGCGGCCTCCCGCGAGGGCGTTGACCGCCGCCGCCGTGATCGCCGAGCCGCCCAGGCGACCCTCGACCACGCACCAGGGCGCCGGATCGGCCGCCATGAGCGCGGCCTTGGACTCCATGGCCCCGACGAAGCCCACCGGACAACCGATGATCGCGGCGGGACGGGGAAACTCCGGATCCTCCAGCCGATTGAGCAGATGAAACAGCGCCGTTGGGGCGTTGCCGATGGCCACCAGCGCCCCCGCCAGACGAGGCCGCCAGAGCTCCACGGCGGCGGCGCTGCGGGTGTTTCCGATCTGAGCCGCCAACTCCGGAACGGAGGGATCTCCGAGCATGCAGAGCACCTCGTTTCCGGCGGGCAGACGCGCGCGGGTGATCCCCTCGGCCACCATGCGCGCGTCGCAGAGGATGGGCGCTCCGGCCCGCAAAGCCGCCTGAGCCGCCTCCGCGAAGCCCGGCGCAAAGCGGATATGGCGCGCCAGATCCACCATGCCGCAGGCGTGGATCATCCGCACCGCCGCCACCTCCTCCGCGCCGGAGAAGCGGGCCAGGTCGGCTTCGGCGCGGATGGTCGCGAAGCTGGCGCGATAGATGGCGGCGCCGTCGGTTTCATAAAGATGGGGCAAGGGAGCCTCGCAGGATGGCGGGAATCTCGGCTGAGGCCAAGCCCGTGAGTTGGGGCGGCGCTTTGGCTGAGCCGTCGCGGATGAAGTCGAAGCGCCCGTCGGGCCGCGCGAGGAGCGTGGCCTCGGCGGGTCCGGGATGGGCGCAGCCCTTGGCGCAGCCCGAAACATGCAGCCGCGCGCCTTGCGGGACCAGAGCCGCGAGGCCGCGGGCGAGATCGCGCGTCGCGCCCTCCGCCGAAGCGCAGCCCGGAGCGCCCACGCAGGCCGAGACGCGCAAGAGCGGGTCCAGCGGATCGAGGATCAGGCCGGGGATGTCGGGCGCCTCCCGCAGGCCCTCGACGATCACCGAGCGCCAGGGCGTCAGACGCAAAGGCGCGTGGGCGAGCAGGCGCAGAGCCTCCGCCTCCATGCGCCCGAAGGGAAAGGCGAGATGGAATCCGGGCGCCTGCGGGCCGAGAGCGGGCGGATCAGCGGTCAGCGGCGCTTGAATCGCTGCGAGGGGCGGGCGGAGGCCGCTTCCGATCAGACGCGCCATGCGGCCAGCTTCGCCCCGGTTCTCCGCGAACCAGAGCGCCAGAGCCACAGCCCTGGCGGGAGCCGCTTCGGCGCTCACAGGCTCGCCAAGAGCCATGCCCTCGGCGCGCAGGATCAGGCCCTCAGGGCTTCTTTCGATGCGGATGTCGGCCGAGGCCCCGCCGAGGATCGCCCCTGGCCCGAGATCCAGCGCGAAGCCGAATTTCGCCGGCAAAGGCGGGGCCTCACGTAAAGCCTCCTCCAGAGCCGCCGCCATCTCTAAAGCCCCGTCCTCCGCGCGCCAGAGCGGCGCGACGAGGATATTGCGGCGGGCCTCAAGATCGGCCTCGGCGTCGAGCAGGCCAAAGTGGGCGAGAATCCTGTGAATCTCCGGCAGAGCCTCAGGGCTCACGCCCCGGAGATGCGGATGGGCGCGCGCGCTGAGTTCAATCGCCCCGTCGCCGTAGGTTTCCGCGAGATCGGCCAGAGCCTGCGTCTGATCGGGCGTCAGGCGTCCGCCATGAGGCCGCAGACGCAGGATCAGCCCGTCGCCGCTCTCCATGGGCCGCCGCGCCCCCGGACACCAGCCTTTGACTTCCCCGGCCATCTCAGCGCACCCCCGCCGCCAGAGAATTGGAGCGGCTGATCCAGATCCCCGCCGCCCGCAGAGCCTCGAAACGGGCCTCCATGGCCGCCAGAGCCGCCGGATTTGCGTGGGCGAGAAAATCCCGCACCTCGGGGTCTGAAAGCGTGGCCTCGTGATAAAGGTCGAAGAGATGGGCGGGGACTCTCCGCGTCAGATGGGCGAAGGCCGCCAGATGATCCAGCGTGGCGGCGATCTCGGCGGCGCCCCGGAAGCCATGGCGCCTCATGCCGCCGATCCAGAGCGGGTTGACCGCCCTTGCGCGCACCACGCGGGCGATCTCCTCGGGCAGGCTGCGGGCGCGAGGCTGGTCGGGGCGCGTCGCATCCAGACGCCAGAGCGCGGGCTCCGGCGCGCCCAGCCGCGCCATGGCGGCGGCGAATCCGCCTTCATGGGCGGCGTAATCCATGGCGAGCAGAAGATCCGTTTCGGGCAGATCCTGCGTATGGACGAAGGAATCCGCGCCGCGCAGCCGCATCTCCAGAGCCTCGCGGGCGGGTTCTCCCGCCGCCGAATGGCTGGAGGCCGCGAGCCAGGCCTCGCCCGCCCGGTCGCGGCCTTCGGGCGAATAATCCTCGGCGTCGAGCGCGAGGCCGTAGCTCCCCGGCGCGGGGGCGAAGACGCGCGGTCCCGGCTGGGCGGCGACATAGGGATTGAGGTCCGGCGCTTCGTCTCGGGCCGCCAGAGCCGAGGCGGCGGCCTCGAAAAGCCCCGCCAGATCCGGAAAGACGTCGCGGAAGAGGCCGGAAACCCTCAGGCTCACCTCGATGCGCGGGCGATCCAGCAGCGGCAGGGGGATGATCTCGAAGCCCGAAACCCGGTCGGAGCCTTCGTCCCAGAGCGGCGCGGCGCCCGCCAGATGCAGCGCCATGGCGAAATCTTCTCCGGCGGTGCGCATGGTCGCCGAGCCCCAGAGATCCACCACCAGCCCGCGCGGCCAGTCGCCATGGTCTTGCAGGTGGCGCCGGAGCAGCTCCTCCGCCAGCTTGACGCCTTGGGCGTGGGCCGCCCGCGAAGGCGTGGCGCGGGGATCGGCGGCGTAGAGGTTGCGGCCCGTGGGCAGAACCTCCGAGCGCCCCCGATAAGGCGAGCCCGAGGCTCCGGGCGCGATCCGCGCGCCGCTCAGAGCCTGAGCCAGAACCGCCCTTTCGGCGGCGATGGAGGCCGCGTCTCCGGAGAAGCCGCCTTTCCCGTCGGGCGAGCCGCGCCCCCAGACATGCAGCCCCTCGCCGAACTGACTCTCCTTCACATCGCAGACGAAGCGGTCGATGCGGGTCAGAGCCTCGGCGGGACTGGCCCCGGAGGTCAGGCCGAGATCCTCCTCGACGCCCGCGTCCTGAGCCTCTGCGCGAATGGAGGAGATGAGCCGCCCGCGCCGCGCCGGGTCGAGGCCGTCGGCGGTGGAGTATTCGTCGAGCAGCCGCTCCAGCCGCGCGAGGGCGGGGGGCAGGCCGCCCTCCGCCAGAGGCGGCGGCAGATGCCCGAGCGTGACGGCCCCGAGCCTTCGGCGGGCCTGGGCGGCCTCGCCGGGATCATTGACGATGAAGGGATAGAGCACCGGCAGAGGCCCGGTCAGAGCTTCCGGCCAGCATTCCTCCGAAAGCGCCGCCGATTTCCCCGGCAGCCATTCGAGCGTCCCATGGGCGCCGAGATGGATCAGGGCGTGGATCTTCTCCGCCTCCCGGAGCCAGAGATGAAAGGCGACGTAGCCATGGCGCGGAACCCGGGCGAGGTCATGATATTCCTCCTCGCGCAGATGGGGCGTTCCGCGCTCGGGCTGCAAGGCGAGGAGCACGCCGCCCCGGCGCAGAGCCCGGAAGTGAAAGGCCCCCGCCTGCACGGAGGAATCTTCCTCCGGCTGGCCCCAAGCCTCGGCGAGATCCGCGCGGAGCTTCTCCGGCAGAGCCTTCAGCGCCTGACGATAATCCGCTAAGGGCCATGCGAGGCTTTCGCTCTGCAACGGCCCCGCCAGAGGCCCTGATGGCGCGCCGAGATCCTCAAGGATCGCCTCGGCGGAGGCGAGGGCGTCGAGGCCCACGGCATGGGCCATCTGATGCGCCTTGCCGGGATAGGTCGAGAGGATCAGCGCCAGCTTGCGGGTTTCGGGCGGCGCCTCCGCCATGCGGATCCAGCCCGCCACGCGCGCGACCACGGCGGCGATCCGCTCCGGATCGGCCTGATGGCGGCTGCGGGCGAAATGAAGCTCGGGGTCGCGCGGCTCCTGAGCCTTGAAGGAGATCACGCCCGCATTGATCCGCCCGTCCACCTCCGGCAAGACGACATGCATCGCCAGATCCGCCGGAGACAAGCCCCGCGCCGATTCAGCCCAAGCCTTGCGCGAGGAGGTGGCTAAAGCGACCTGAAACACGGGGGTCCCGGCGGCGTCCAGCGGCGATCCTCCCCCAGATTGGGCGGCGCGGGCGGAGAAGGCCGTGGCGTTGACCACCGCCGCAGGGCGCAGCCCCGCCAGAGCCTCGCGCAGCCAAAGCGCCGCCCTCGGCTCCTTGAGCGAGGGGACGAAGCCGCCCAGAACTTGAAACCCCTGCGTCTTGAAGCCTTCGGCCTGCCGCTCCAGAGGCTCCACGTCGGCGGCGGCGAGCCAACTCCGGTAGAAGCTTAGGAAGATCAGGGGGCGTCCGTCCCGCGCCGGAGCCTCCCGCAGCCAACCCGCGCCCGGAAGCCAGAAGCCGAAATCAGGGAGGGTCTTTTCTCCCGCCACCGGTCCCGCATAGAGCCCCGCCGCCAGAGCCAATTGCGCCAAAGCCGCCTGAGCCGCGATCTCGCCGCCCGCTTCGCAAAGCGCCGTCAGCCGCCGCAGAGTCGAGACGGGCAGGGTGGAGGCCGCGTCGAGCCTCGGGTCCTCGCGGCCGTCGGCGGGCAGAACCGCCAGAGCGATCCCTTGAGCCCTCGCCAGACGTTCGACCTGCTCCAGCCCATAGGCCCACCAGGGCGCGCCGCCGATCAGCCGGATCAGAACGCCTTTCGCCCCGCAGAGGGTGTTCTGCAGATAGGCGTCCACGGAAAGCGGATGACGCAAGGCGGCCAGATCCGCCAGCCTCAAGGAGGGGAGCGCCGTGCCTCTCGCCGTTGCCCTGCGCCAGCCCGCCGCGAAAGCCCCGAGGTCGCTGTCCGAGAAGGAGAGGACCACGAGATCGGCCGGAGGCTGGCCGAGATCCTGCGGGACCTCGGATTCCTCCAGACCATGGCTTTCGCGGAAGAGCACATGCATGGGCCGCCGCTCCTCAGGCCAGCGCCGCGCGGAGGGCGTCCACGTCGAGATCCGCCTTTTCGGCGATGACCACGAGGCGTCCCTGACGCGGCGAGGCGCCCCAGGGGCGGTCGAACTGATGGCGCACCCGAGGCCCCACCGCCTGAATCAGCAGACGCAAAGGCTTGCCCTCGACCGCGACATGGCCCTTCACGCGCAGGATCTTCTGCGTCCGGGCGAGGGCCTCGACCTTGGCGGCCAGAGCCTGAGGGTCTTTCTGTTCGGGGATCTCGATGATCGCCGTGTCGAAATCCTCATGGTCGTGATCGTCTTCGCCGTCGTGATGCGAGGGGCGGGCGGCGAGATCCGCCTCCGCCGCCGCGCCGAGGCCGAGGACCACGCGCGGATCGATCTCGCCCTCGTGGATGGGCAGGATCGACAGAGGGCGCGGCGCTTCGGCCAGAATGATCCGACGGGCCGCCGCGACGCCTTCCTCTCCCGCGAGGTCGGCTTTCGAGAGCAGCACCAGATCGGCGCAGGCGATCTGATCCTCGAAGACCTCGGAGAGCGGAGTCTCGTGATCGGCGCCCGCCTCGCCGGGGTTCTCTTCGTCGGGCGCGAAACGCCCCGCCGCCACGGCTTCGGCGTCGGCGACGGCCACCACGCCGTCGATGGTGATCCGCGAGCGCAGGCCCGGCCAGTCGAAGGCCTTGAGCAGCGGCTTGGGCAGCGCCAGACCCGAAGTCTCGATGAGGATATGATCCGGGCGCGGCTCCAGAGCCATGAGCCTTTCGATGGTCGGGATGAATTCATCGGCCACGGTGCAGCAGATGCAGCCGTTGGTCAGCTCGACGATGTTCGACTCGGGACAATCGGCGTCGGCGCAGGCGCGGATCAGATCGCCGTCCACGCCCACGTCGCCGAATTCGTTGACCAGCACCGCCAGACGCCGCCACTGAGGATTGCGCAGCAGATGGCGGATGAGGGTGGTCTTTCCGGCGCCCAGAAAGCCGGTGACGATGGTGACGGGGGTTTTTTCAAGCGACATGGTTCAGACCTCCAGAGGCGGGACGCGGGCGACGGTGTTCTTGCGGATGACTTCAGGGCGTTCGCGCCATGGGACGAGCCCGTCCGGAGCCGAGGCGTAGGCGCCCAGCATGGTCAGGACGGCCTCCCGGTCGCGATGGGGATCAAGGGCGCCCTGCACATAGGTCCAGCGCTTCGGCCCCGTGAAGGCCACGGCGCAGCCCCGCGAACAGGCCGACAGACATTCCTGACGGCGCACGGGCGCGCCCGCGGCCTCCAGAGCCTCGGCCAGAATCAGACCGTCGCGCCTGGGCGCGGCGGGGTCGGATTCCGGCAGGCGGCAGGTGGTGCAGACCACCAGCGTCGCGTCTAGATGCATCGGCCCCGAACTCCCCGCGAAGGCGCGCCCCGAAAACAGGGCTTGAAGAGCGGCGCGGGGAGAGGATCGGAAAAAGGCTCGCCGGGTCGGGCGCGGCCTCGCTCCCGACAGCGGCGCTCCCCGGCCGCGACGACGGAAACCCCCTGCGGACAGGAGGCGGAGGCTGGCAGGTCTCCCGGCTTGCGGATTCAGGGGCCTTGCGGCTCCGACGGGCGCCCGGCCTTCCCGAGCCCTTGCGGACCAGTGGCGTGATGGGCGACCTTTCCGGTCACGGTCGCGGGGGCGGCTGCGCTTGAGGCCGGAAGGCCCTGGCGCTATTCCCTCTTCGCCCGCCTTGCGGCGGGAACCAGCGATGGCGCGAGCCAAGCCACGCCCCATCCCTCTTGTCAAGGAGGCTTTCATGTCCCCCGAAGCCCCGGTTTCCGAAGAAGCCGCCGCCCACGCCGCCAAGAAAGCGAAGATCAAGGCCGCCCGCGACCGCATGATGCAGGAGAAGACGGGCGAAAAGGGCCTGATCATCGTGCTGACCGGGCCGGGGAAGGGGAAGTCCTCTTCGGCTTTCGGGATGATCTTCCGCTGTCTGGCGCATGGGATGCGCTGCGGCGTGGTGCAGTTCGTGAAGGGCGCGCGGACCACCGGCGAGCGCGATCTGATCCTCGCGCGCTTCAGCGATCTTTGCGCCTTCCACACCATGGGCGAGGGCTTCACCTGGGAGACCCAGGACCTCGCGCGCGACAAGGCGGCGGCCCGGGCGGGCTGGGAGAAGGCCAGGGAGCTGATCCGCGATCCTGACAACCGCATGGTGCTGCTGGACGAGATCAACATCGCCCTGCGCTATGATTACCTCGACCTCGCGGAGGTTCTGGACTTCCTGCGCGCCGAGAAGCCGCCCATGACCCACGTCGTGCTGACGGGCCGCAACGCCAGGCCGGAGCTGATCGCGGCGGCGGATCTCGTGACCGAGATGACCGTGGTGAAGCATCCCTTCCGCGAGGGGATCAAGGCGCAGCCGGGAGTCGAATTTTGACCCGCGCCCTGATGATCCAGGGGACCGGCTCCAATGTGGGCAAATCCCTGCTGGTGGCGGGGCTTTGTCGGGCGGCGCGGCTGAGGGGCCTGCGGGTTCTGCCCTTCAAGCCGCAGAACATGTCCAACAACGCCGCCGTGACCTTCGACGGCGGCGAGATCGGTCGGGCTCAGGCCTTGCAGGCGCTGGCCTGCGGGGTCGAGCCTTCGGTGGACATGAACCCCGTGCTGCTCAAGCCGCAGACCGACGTCGGCGCTCAGGTGGTGGTGCAGGGGAAGGTCTTCGCCTCGGCGCGGGCGCGGGATTACGGCGCGCTCAAGCCCCGGCTGATGGGCGCGGTTCTGGAGAGCTTCGCCCGTCTGAAATCCCGCGCGGATCTGGTGGTCGTCGAGGGGGCGGGGAGTCCGGCGGAGGTGAACCTCCGCAGAAACGACATCGCGAACATGGGCTTCGCCCGGGCGGCGGAGGTTCCGGTGGTTCTGGCGGGCGACATCGACCGCGGCGGCGTCATCGCCCAGATCATCGGGACTCAGGCCGTGATCGACCCCGAGGACGCGGCCATGATCCGGGGCTTCCTCATCAACCGCTTTCGCGGCGATCCGCGCCTCTTCGACGACGGATATGACCTGATCGCGCAGCGCACGGGCTGGCGGGGCTTCGGCGTGGTCCCCTGGTTCGCAGGAGCGGCGCGGCTTCCGGCGGAGGATGCGCTGGATCTTGCGCCTTCAGGCTCCGGCCCGGTGAAGGTCGCTTGCCTTTGCCTCTCGCGCATCGCCAATTTCGACGATCTCGACCCGCTGAAGATCGAGCCCTCCATTCGGCTGGAGATGATCCGCCCCGGCCAGGCTCTGCCCGGAGACGCGGCTCTGGCGATCATTCCGGGGACGAAATCCACGCGCGGAGACCTCGCCTTTCTGCGGGCCCAGGGCTGGGACGTGGATTTGCTGGCCCATCACCGGCGCGGAGGGCGGATTCTCGGGCTTTGCGGCGGCTATCAGATGCTCGGACGCAGCGTGGCGGATCCCGAGGGCCTGGAGGGCGAACCGGGCGCGACTCCGGGCCTCGGGCTGCTCGACGTGGAGACGATCATGGCGCCCGACAAGCGCCTGACCCGCGTCGAGGCGCTGCACGCCGCGAGCGGCCTGAAGGTTTCGGGCTACGAGATCCACATCGGCCGCACCCAGGGCCCCGACCGCGCCCGGCCCTTCGCCTATATCGAGGGCGAGCCGGAAGGCGCGATCTCGGCGGATGGACTGGCGGCGGGCTCCTATCTGCATGGGCTCTTCGCCGAAGACGCCTTCCGGGCGGCTTATCTGGCGAGTCTGGGGGCGCAGGCGGCCGGACTCGGCTATGGGGCCGGAGTCGAGGCGACCCTCGACGAGCTCGCCGCCCATCTGGAGGCGCATCTCGATGTGGAGGGGCTGCTCGCTCTGGCCGAGTGAGGGCCCCCTCGGAAATCCGGTGGAGGGGGGATGTCGGGCGGAGCGCGCGTTCTATATAGCTCCGGCGTCCGCCGCCTCAGGAGAGATCATGGAACGTCAGATCGAACGCATTCTTTTCGCCAGCCGCTGGCTGATGGCCCCGATGTATCTGGGCCTGGTCGCCGCGCTGGCCATCCTCGTCTGGATGTTCATCATGGAGCTTGTCCGCTTCGCCATGATCCTCCCGACGATGACGGTGAACGACGCGATCCTGGGCGCCCTCGCCCTGATCGACCTCAGCCTTGCGGCGAATCTGCTGCTGATCGTGATCTTCTCGGGCTACGAGAATTTCGTCAGCCGGCTGGACATCAACGGCCATGAGGATCGCCCCGAATGGCAGGGCGAAGTCGATTTCTCCGGGCTCAAGCTGAAGCTGGTGGCCTCCATCGTGGCGATTTCGGGCATCCATCTGCTCAAGGTCTTCATGGACGTGAACAAATACACCGCCGAACATATCCGCTGGATGGTGATCATCCATCTGGTCTTCGTGGCTTCGGGCGTGCTGCTGGCCGCCATGGACTGGATCGCCAATCACGCGAAGACCTTGAAGAAGTCGAAGAAATCCG
>NZ_JAQTXI010000007.1:117008-185257 GCF_028688855.1 Neomegalonema sp.
CCGACGCGGATTGATCGGCCCCGAATTGATCGACCTCGAACAGAAACAGGCGGAGCCGGGGGAGGCTCCGCCTGTCGTCGACTCCGGCGCGGGGAGGGGGCCGCGCGCCGGGAGGGGGGATCAGGGCAGATCCGTCACGCGGATCAGCATGGTCTCGCCGGAGCTGTCGTCCACGCCGTCGTTGTCGGTGACGATCCAGGCGGTTCCCTCGGCGTCGAAGGTCAGGCCCTCGACCTTGTCCAGCACATAGCCGCCGTTCGAGAGCAGATCCGGGAGCAGATCGCGGACCACCTCGCGGGAGACCACCGGAAGCTCGCCGCCCAGAGGCGCCGGGTTCAGCTCGGAGACCGGAACGCGGGTGACGACCTTGGTCGCGGCCTTGTCGCCGATGAGGTTGTCGCGCTCCAGCAGATAAACGTAGTCGCCGCGGGTCGCGATCTCGGAGAGCCCCACCCAGCCGGAGGTCGGCGCCGCCAGAGGATAGCGCACCGCGCCCCATTCCTTCGTCGCCGGGTCATAGGAGACGAGCTTCACGAAGCCCTTGGGATCATCGCCCCATTCGCGCTGGATGGCGATCCAGAGCCGGTCGCCGACCCACGCGATTCCCTCGGCGCCGAAACGCTTGGCGTGATTGGTGAGTTCGGTCGGGAAGGCGACCTCCTCGACGATCTCGCCGGAGGCGTCCACGCGATAGAGCGCATGCGGGACGTTCTTGTCGAGATCGCCTTCGTTGGCGATCCAGAAGCCGCCTTCGCGGGCGAGGGTCACGCCTTCCATGTCGAGGCCGAGCGCCGGAGCGCCGCCGCGAGTCACGCGCAACGCCGAGGTGATGCGGGCCGGGGTCTGGGTCGCGTCGATGGTGTAGATGGTCGGCTGAGCCTTGAAGAAGCTGTCGTTGACCGCGTAGAGGCGGCCCGGAGCCTCGGGGTCGGCGGCGAGGCCGGACAGAGCCGCCCAGCCGATGCGCTCATCCGCGCCTTCGGAGGTGAGGTAGGGATAGCGCGCCGGGCCTTCCGCACGCTGGAAGATCATGACATGGGCGCGGGCGGCGCCGTCCTCGCCGAGGTCGGTCTCGTTGGCCGAAACCAGCAGATTGCGCGCCGGGATGGTCGCGTAGCCTTCCGGCCCGACGCCCGAGGGCAGGACCTGCAGCAGGACCGGATTCTTCAGGTCGGTCACGTCGTAGACGCCGACCGCCGAACCGCGCTCGGAGCCGATGAAGAGCAGCGGCTGATCGCCGTAACGGGCGAAGGCCACGGATTCCGGCTCCACGCCCTTGGCGTCGGAGCGCTTGTCCGGGTAATGGCCGAGGGCGATCAGGGCGTGCTCGAAGCTCGCGCCGGATTCAAAGACCACTTCGCCGCTCTTGTTGAAGATGGTCCAGCCGCGCGAGCCGCCGTCCATGTCGCCTTCATTGGCGGTGGCGAAATGGTTCTCGTCGATCCACTTGACCGAATCCGGCTCGCGCTTGCGGCCCGGCTGGCTCTCGGTGAAGATCAGCGCGCCTTCGTCGGTGGCGTCGATCTCTGTCAGGTCCACGGCGCCCGCGGAGAAATGGCTCAGGATCGCGCCGCCGCGACCCACGACCGCGATATGGTTGTTCTCCTGGAGTGTGACCACCGTCTCGCCCAGGGCGTTGATGTCCACGAATTCCGGCTCGGGATCTTCCGGCGAGATCTCGGCGAGGCCGGTCATGTCGACATGGCGGCCCGAGGCGCAATCGACCACGCCGTCCTTGATCTCGGCGAGGTAGAGATATCCGGCGGGCTGCTGGCCCACGCGGCCGTCGCCGAGATCCTCGTCGCGCTCGTTCTCGATGGCGACCGCGAGGAAGCTTCCGTCCGGCGCGATGGCGACGCTGTCGGGCTGGCCGCCGAGGTCGCAGCGCGCGACCTCCTTGCGGCTGGCGAGGTCGATGGCGACCAGATGGCCCGAGGTCTCGATGAAATTCTTCGAGGTGTTGGCCGCCACGAAGGCGATCTGGCCCAGCACGCCGACCGAGGTCGGATCGCCGCCCACGTCCACATTGCCGAGCGCCTTGGGCGCGGCGGGATCCGTGATGTCCACGAGTCCGGCGACGCCCAGCGGGCCGTCGGTGTAGACCAGCGTGTTGCCGTCGCCCGAGACGGCGATGATCTCCGCCGAGGTCTCGCGGGCGCGGTCTTCGCCTTCGGCCATGTTGAGGCTCGTGGCGAAGCTGGCGACGCGGTTGAAATTCTGTTCGGCCTGAGCCGCTCCGGCGCAGAGCGCCAGCACAGAGGTCAGACAAAGCGTGTGAAGGCGCATCCAGCTTCCCCGTAAAGTGAGATTCCGTGCGAGCCTTGTGGCGGAGAGCGGCGACGAAGGAACGAAGCTTTCATGACGTTTCCATGACGTCAGACGTCGAATTGCTCCGGCCAGTCGCGAAAGAGCGCCACCTGTCCCTCGCGGCGCAGACGCCGCACCTGCGCGAGGTCGATCTCGCCCTGAAGCCAGAGGCTCCGCGCCGTGAAGATCTCCGGGCTCTGGGCGTGGACGCCGTCCGGAGACATGCCGTGATCCGCCGGGACGTAAAGCGCGGCGCGGCCGAAGTTCTCGTCCACCGAGGGCGACCAGGGCGCCACACCCGCCGTGGAGGAGACCAGGACCGCCGTCTGATTCTCCAGCGCCCGCGCCTGAGCCCCGATCCGCACCCGATGGGCTCCGGCTTCGGCGTCGGTGCAGCTGGGCGCGAGGATCAGATCCGCGCCCATCTCCGCCAGACGCCGCGCCAGCATGGGGAATTCGTTGTCGTAACAGATGAGGATCCCCAGGATTCCGAGCGGCGTCTCGAAGACGCGCAGGCCCTCCCCGCCCGCCGCGACGCTCCATCGCTCCCGCTCGAAGCGGGTCATGATCAGCTTGTCCTGCCAGCCGAGAAGCCCCTCCGGCCCGAAGAGGAAGGCCCGGTTGCGATAAAGCCCGTCCGGATCCCGCACCGGCGCCGAGCCGGGACAGAACCAGACGCCATGGCGCCGCGCGATCTCCTCGCAAAGCGCCAGCCAACGCGGAATCAGCGGCTGCATCCCGGCCATGGAGCCGTGAAGGTCGCCGCGCTGCGGTTCGGGCAGAAGCCCCGTCAGGGTCATGGCGGCGTATTCGGGCAGCAACAGCAGTTCCGACCCCGCTTCGGCGGCCGCGCGCGCGAGGCCCTCCAGATGGGCGGCGTAGGACGCCCAGTCCTCGAAGAGCTCTATGGCGTATTGGCAGGCGGCGAATTTGACCATCAGCGGATGTCCTTCAGCCAGCAGGACATCGGCTTGAGGCTCTCCGCCGCCTCGCCGAGGTCGCGCCATGAGAATTCCGTGCGCAACTCCGGGTGATGGACATAGCCGCGCTTGCGCCAGAAGGCGTCCAGAGGCTGATAATCTGCGGGGCGCAGGGGATGGTCCTGCGGGCGCTCGACGGCGCTGAAGCTGCAGAAGTCATGAACCCCGGAGCTTCGGGCGAAGCCTTCGCGCTCCTCGAAGAAGCGCACGCCGATTCCGCGTCCGCGATATTCCGGCAGCAGCACGGATTCCCCGTAATGGAGGATGCGTCCGACGTTCCAGCCCGCCGCGCGGAAGGGGCGCTGAAACTCCTCGGTCTCCTCGCGCAGGGGCATGGCCGTCGAGGCGCCGACCACCTTTTCGCCGTCGAGGGCCAGCACGAAGAGGCTCTGCGGCGAACGGGCGTAGATCGAGAGATATTTGCGTTCGTAGGCGGGATCGCCTTCATAGAGATAGGGAAAGGCCCGGAAGACCTCGATGCGCAGCCGCGCCAGATCCTCGAACCAGGGTTCGGCCGCCTGTCCCTGAAAGGTCTCGATCCTCACGCCGTCATCCGTTTCGCCAGGTTCCATCCTGCGCCAGACCCTAGCAAAGAGCCTCTTCAACCCGCAAACCGGAAAGCGATCCCCATGAGCGCCGAAGCAGTCATCCAATCTTACTACGACGCCTTCAATCGCGGAGACGTCGAGGGCTTCCTCGATCTCCTGACCGAAGACGTGATCCATGACGTGAACCAGGGCGGCCGCGAGATCGGCAAGGCGGCTTTCCGCGCCTTCGTCGCGAAGATGAGCCGCTCCTACAGGGAGACCCTCACGGAGATGGTGGTTTTCGGCAGCGCCGACGGAACCCGCGGCGCCGCGGAGTTCATCGTCAACGGCGCATACATCGCCACCGACGAGGGTCTGCCGGAGGCGAAAGGTCAGAAATACGTGCTGCCCGCCGGAGCCTTCTTCGAGATCCGGGACGGCAAGGTGGCGCGCATCACCAATTACTACAACCTCGAAGACTGGATCGACATGGTTTCGGCGGGCTGAACCCCCGAGGCCCTGCGCTCCGAGGCGGTCTGCTCAGGGCGCGGGGTCGCGCCCGATCTCGGCGAGATAGAGCCGCACCGCCTCCTGGACATGGCGGAAACGGTCTCCGCCGAGATGCTTGCCGCCGAACCACCGCGTGACGATCACGAGATGTCCGCGCAATCCGGCGCGCTCCAGCATGCGCAGGATGACCATGCCCGCTCCGGCTTCTCCGTCGTCGTTCTTTATCTGTTCACGGTCGAGCAGGAGCGCCCATGAATTATGCGTGGCCCTGGCGAATTTCTTCTCGCGCTTCAGCTCCTTGAGGAGGGCCCTGGCCTCCGCGTCGGAGGCGCAGGGCGCGCCCGAAACCGCGTATTTCGAGCCGCGGTCGCTGATGACGTTCTCCAGGATCAGCATGGGGTCCTTTCCGCTGGCCGAGGGGGGGCGGGCGCGATCATGACGCCTCGCGCGGAGGAAGGCGACCCCCTCGCGTATGAGCTGGCCCGCATCCGGGGGAAGCGCTGCGCTGATTCGTTCCGGCGCCGGAGGGGTTGTCTCGACGCTGTAAGGAAATTCTCCTTTCCGGAGATCATGGAGATTTCACCTTTTCCGGATGGTGATCCTGTCACATGATTCAACTTTTGCATGTTATAATGCGGTATTCTCCTTCAGGGGATCGGAGAGCGGGATTCCCTTCAGGGATCCGCCTCCCTCCGGAGCCTCGGGAGCCTTCTGCGACATTCTGACAGGCCCCCCGACCGCAGATCGCAGGCGGCGAGGGCCCGGCGCGGCGCGGACCGTCAGAAAAACTTCATGTTTCATCGCTTTAGGAGGAGAGGTCCGGAATCGCGGGCTCTCCTGCGCCTTTCTCCCGGCTGCAGGCCGCGCGATCACGCTTGCTTGAGCCCCCGCCGCCGCCGCCTTGCAAGATGAAAAAACGGTCATTAAGCAGCCCTTGCAGAGATCAGACGCAGCTCGCCGCCACGCATGACCTGAGAATCCATCCTTTTCATGCGAGGCCCATCATGCGCCGTCAGATTGCGTCGCTCCGTTCCGCCACGGCGGTCGGGGCGCTTCTCGCTTGCGCCGTTTCGACGGCTTCCGCGCAGAGCGTCGTCCCGCCGACCTACGTCGAGAGCGCCGAGGCGGTCGAGGCCGTCGGGGTCTTCCAGACGCCCTCCGACGTGATCGTCCTGGACGAGATCGTCATCCTCTCGGCCGCCGAGCAGCTGCGTCAGGCGCCGGGCGTCTCGGTCATCACCGAGGAGGACATCGAGCATGCGCCGCCCGCCCGCGACCTCGCCGAACTGATCCGCCAGATGCCCGGCGTGGCCCTGACCGGAAACTCCTCTTCGGGCCAGCGCGGCAACCAGCGTCAGATCGACCTGCGCGGCATGGGCCCCGAGAACACCATGATCCTCATCGACGGCAAGCCGGTGATGTCGCGCAACGCGGTGCGTCCGGGGCGTTCGGGCGAGCGCGACACCCGCGGCGACTCCAACTGGGTCCCCGCCGAGCTGATCGAGCGCATCGAGGTGCTGCGCGGTCCGGCGGCGGCCCGTTACGGCTCGGGCGCGGCGGGCGGCGTGGTGAACATCATCACCAAACGCCCCGTCGAGACCACGGCCTCCCTCTCGACCTATCTTCAGGTTCCGCAGCATCGCGAGGAAGGCGGCTCGCGGCGCGTGAACGCCATGGTCGGCGGGCCGATCACCGACCGGCTCTCCTATCGCCTGACGGCCGGCGGCTCCTGGACGGATCCGGACGACGCCGACATCAACGAGGAGGCCCTCGCAGAAGAGACCGGGGCTCCGGTGACCAACGCTCCCGCCGGACGCGAAGGCGTCGTCTCCTACGAGGTGGGCGGCCTGCTCTCCTACGACGTGAACGACAATCACCGCCTCGACCTCGGGCTGGACTACAGCCGCCAGGGCAACCGCTACGCCGGAGACACGCTGCTCAGCAACACCAGCGATCTGGTGGACGCCCTCGCCAACCAGGGCGCCGAGACCAACGTCATGGAGCGCACGACCCTCTCTCTGCGCCATCAGGGCTTCTACGACTTCGGCTCCTCCGACAGCTACGTGCAGTGGGAGCACACCGAAAACGAGCGTCTGGGCGAGGGTCAGGCCGGATCGGGCGAGGGCATGATCAACACGGACACCGGCTTCACCACCATCAAGCTGGACAACGTGGCGGCCAAATCCGAATTCGACGTCCCGCTGGAGATCCTCCGCCCCCAGACCCTCACCCTGGGCGCCGAATATCGCGGCGAGTTCATGACCGACGACCGCGGCAATCCCAACGAGGACCTCACCGCCGACGCGCATCTCTTCGCGGTTTACGTCGAGGACAACATCCACGTCGCCGACGACCTGATCCTGACGCCCGGCCTGCGCCTCGACCATCACGACAGCTTCGGCTTCAACCTCAGCCCGAGCCTGAACGCCGCCTATCAGATCACCGACGAGATCACCCTCAAGGGCGGCGTGGCCCGCGCCTTCAAGGCGCCGACGCTCTATCAGCTCAATCCGCATTACCGCTACAACTCGCGCGGCAACGGCTGCCCTCCGGGGCTCGGCCAGTGCGAGGTGCTCGGCAATCCGGATCTCGACGCCGAGACCTCGATCAACAAGGAGATCGGGATCGGCTACGTCGGCGAAAGCGGCGTGCAGGCCAGCCTGACCTATTACCACAATGATTATAAAAACCGCATCCAGGCGGGCATAGATCCCGTGGATCCCAGCCTCAACAGCGGCCTCGGCTCCCTGAACACCTTCCAGTGGGAGAACAGCGGCCCGGCGGTGATCTCGGGGATCGAGGGCAGCCTGACCCTGCCTCTGCCCTTCGTGGACGGGCTGGTCTGGTCGACCAACTTCACCAAGCCCATCAAGCGCGAGAACAAGGAGACCGGTCAGCCCATCTCGCTGATCCCGGACTACACCATCAACAGCGCCCTGCGCTGGCAGGCGACCGAGGATCTCGGCCTGACCTTCTCGGCCACCCTCTACGGCGACATCGAGGCGCGCACCATCGACGTGCGCGGCGAGCCCATCGCGAATCCGGCGCCTCCGCGCGACGCCTATGCGCTCTTCGGCGTCTCGGCGGACTACAAGGTCAACGAGAACGCCAGCGTGGTGGCGGGCGTGAGCAACCTCTTCGACGAGCGCCTCTTCCGCACCGAGGGCAACAACGGCGCGAGCACCTACAACGAGCCGGGCCGGGCTTTCTACATCGCCCTGCGCGCCGGTTTCTGATATTTCGCAAGCCGCTGAAGCCAGTCTTCCCAGCCACAGCGCCCCATCCGCGACATCATGAGGAGGCTTTCCATGGCTTTCGTTCCTTCCCGTCTGCGGCGCGCTCTGGGCGCGTCGAGCCTCGCGCTTCTGGTCTTCTCCGCTCCGGCGGGCGCGGAGTCGATCTTCACCGCTCCTTCCGACGGCTTCGTGGGTTCGGTGCGCGGAGGCTCCAGCGCGCAGGGCCAGCCCCTCTACAAGGGCGGCAAGGCGACCATCTCCGGCTCGCGCCTGACGCCCGGCCAGCAGATCACGCTGATGCGCGGCGTGACCATCCTGAATCCGGAGGCGCCGCTCGTCGTGGACGCCGAGGGGAATTTCTCCCACGAGATCCAGATCGACGACGAGGCCGCCACCGGCCTGCAGCCGATCCTGGTGATCGGCGAGAACCCCGCCGCAGCCGAGGTGATCGAATTGAAGATCTCGCCCGAGGTGCCGCTTTCCGGCGTCGAGAAATTCGACATCGCCAGCGCTCCCGCGACGCGCGGCCTCTATCAGGTGGCCTTCAGCCCGAAGAGCGGCGCGGTCTATGTGGCCGCCGCGGTGGGGCGTCCGCCGGTGCGGCAGTCGGCGCTGCTGAAGGTCGACGCGGAGACCCTGGAGACCCTCGCCACCGCGACGCCGCCCGTGGCGCCGGCTCCTCCGCCGCGTCCCGGCGCGGGCGGCCCCGGCGGGGCGGGTCCGGGCGCGGGCGGTCCGGGCGGCCCCGGCGGCGCGCCTCAGGACGACCGTCCGCCGCTCTTCGCGGTCTACGGCGTGGGCGTGGACGACGCGAACGGCCGCGTCTGGGTGACCAACACCCGTCAGAACACTCTGGCGGTCTATGATCAGGCCGACCTCTCGCTGGTCAAGCAGTTCGACCCCGGCCTCGCGACCCATTCCCGCGACGTGGTGGTGGACGAAGCCAACGGCCGCGCCTACGTCAGCACCAGCTTCGAGAACCACATCGTCGTGATCGACACGGCCACGCTGGAGATCCTGGAGCCTGTCGTCATCCAGTCCGGCAAGCGCGGCGAGACCTTCGGCACCATGAGCCTCGACCTCGATCCGGTGGGCGGCAAGCTGGTGACGGTCAGCATGGGCACCAACGAGGCGGCCGTCGTGGACGTCAGGACCGGCGAAGCGAAGGTGATCCCTCTGCCGGGGGCGCGCGGCGCTTCGGGCGCGGCCTATGATCCGCAGGAAGGGCTGATCTTCGTGGCCTCGCAGCAGAGCGACAACCTGCTGATCGTCAAGGCGGAGACCGGCGAGGTCCTGCATGACGTGAAGGTCGGCGCCCAGCCGCTGAACGTGGCCTTCGAGCCGGTGGAGCGTCTGGCCTATGTGGCCAACCGCGGCGCCGGGACGATCACGGTGGTGAACACGTCGGGCGAGATCGTCGCCAATCTCGACGCGGGCAATCTGCCGAACCAGCTCCGCGCCGACGGCAAGGGGAACGTCTGGGCCGTGAACAAGGCGCGCGGCGAAGACGACCCCACGGGAGATCGCGTCTGGAGGATCCGTCCGAAGGCCCAGTAAGCCTTCGCGGTGGTCTGCGGAGGGGGAATGGTCCCCCCCCTCCGCAAGACGCGCTCTCGCGCAGGCCAGATCCGCGCGATCCGGGGCCGCAGCGCCTTTCGATCCCGACGGGATCACTTGACCCGCCGCCCTCTTTCCCTGCACATGAGCTCCTTTGCACGCGGACCGCCGCAAGGCGGAGGAGGCGCCGGATGAACCTCCGGGCGTCCAGAGCGTCGGGGGATCTTGAGTGACGCAGCTGCAGGACGCCGCCGCCGAGATGAAGGGGCCGCTTGTCGGCGTGGGTCTGTTCAGCGCGGCGATCAATCTGCTGATGCTGACCGGTCCTGTCTTCATGCTCCAGATCTACGACCGGGTGTTGTCCAGCCGCTCCACGGCGACTCTGGCGACTCTCTTCGGCGTGGTGATCTTCCTGTACGGGCTGATGGGTCTTCTCGATCATTGCCGCGGTCGGGTTCTGGCGCGTCTGGGCGCGCGGTTCCAGATCCGGATGGATCCTGCGGCCTTCGCGGCGGTGCTGCATCAGGCGGATCATCCGGGGTTGCGCGAGCGCCCTGCGGGAGCCCTGCGCGACGTGGGCGCCATCCAGACCCTGATGGGGTCTCCGGCGATGGGCGCGCTCTTCGATCTGCCCTGGACGCCGCTTTTCGTGCTGGCGCTTTTCCTCTTCCATACATGGCTCGGCCTTTTCGCGCTCGCGGGGATCGCGGTGGCGCTGGGTCTGGCGCTGCTGAACCAGAGGCTGAGCCGCGCCCCGCAGAACGAAGCCGCCCGCCTGCTGGCCGAGGCCGAGGCCCGCACCGAAATGACCCGCAAATCCATCGAGACCGTCCGGGGGCTCGGCATGGTGGGGACCCTGACGGGGCTGTGGCGGCGGGCGCGGGAAGGCGCTCTGGCGGCGCAGATGGAGGCCTCCGACGTGGGCGGCGCCTCCGCCGTGGCCACGCGGACCTTCCGGATCTTCCTGCAATCGGCGATTCTGGCGCTCGGGGCCTGGCTGGTGCTGCGCTCGGAGCTGGAGCCGGGCGAGATGATCGCCAGCTCCATCGTGCTCGGACGCGCCCTCGCGCCGGTGGAGCAGATCGTGGGGCAATGGCCCCAGATCCAGAGGGCGGCGGCGGGATGGCGTTCGCTCAAGGCCCTCTTCGAGAGCGGAGCCCGTCCCCGGATTCCCATGCCTCTCCCGCGTCCGGAGCCGCGTCTGACGGTCGAGAATCTGGCGGTCGTTCCCCTGGGTTCTCTGGCGCCGGTCCTTCAGGGCGTCGGCCTGAGGGCGGGTCCGGGGGATTGCGTGGCGGTGATCGGGCCTTCGGCTTCGGGGAAATCCGCCTTCGCCCGGGCTCTGACGGGCCTCTGGCCGGCGGCGCGCGGCGAGATCCGGCTCGCGGGGGCGGATCTGCCGCAATACGACCGCGACCGTCTGGGGCGTCTGATCGGCTATCTGCCCCAGCAGGTCGAGCTTTTCCCCGGAACCATCGCCGCGAACATCGCGCGCTTCGACCCCGATCCCGATCCTGAAGCGGTGGTGGCGGCGGCTCGGGCGGCTTCGGCCCACGAGCTGATTCTCGGCCTGCCCGAGGGCTACGACACGGTCGTGACCGAAGGCGGGGGGCGGCTCTCCGGCGGACAGCGCCAGAGGATCGGTCTGGCGCGGGCCTTCTACGGCGATCCGGTCATGCTGGTGCTGGACGAGCCCAACGCCAGCCTCGACGATCCCGGCGTGCAGGCTCTGAACCGCGCCGTCGGAGCCGCCCGCGCCGCCGGAAAGCTGATCTTCTTCATGACGCATCGGCGCTCGGCTCTGGAGCACTGCAATCTGGTCCTCGTGCTCGAAGGCGGCGGCATGCGCGCCTTCGGCCCCAGGGACGAGGTGCTGAGGCGCGTTCTTTCGCCTCAGCCGCCGCCGGGCGGCGGGCCTCCGGCTCCGCGCGGGGGGGCCTGATGGAGGAGGACAAGGCGTGGTCCGTGCGTCCCTCCCTGCTCAGGGGCGTGGCGCTGCTGGTCTTCGGACTGGGAGGATTCTCCGCCTGGGCCTTCACGGCGGAGATCGAGGGCGCGATCCCGGCGAGCGGCCATGTCGAGGTCGAGGCGCGGCGGCAGATCGTCCAGCATCCGGACGGGGGGCTCGTGGCCTCTATCTCGGTGCGGGAGGGCGAGAAGGTCGCGGCCGGACAGGAGATCCTGCGCCTGGACGGAACCGAACTCGAAGCGCGCCGGGCGGAGCTCGAAAGGGGCCTGCGCGAGGCCTGGGCCCGTCTCGACCGCCTGTGGGCGGAGCTGCACGGCGAAAGCGGGGTGGCCTATCGGGCGGAGCTGCGGGCCTCGGCGGGGGCGGATCCGGAGATCGCCGCCGTGCTCCGCGAGGAGACGCGCTTCTTCGAGCTGCGGCGCGCCTCTCTGGAGCGCATGTCCAGATTGCTCGACGAGCGGCGCAGGCGCAGCGAGGAGGCGATCCGCGCGCATTTCGTCCAGCTGGAGGCCGGAGAGATGCGCCTCCGGCTGGCTCAGGAGCTGCTCGCGGCTCAGGAGACTCTGCTCCAGAGCGGCGCGAGCGCGCGCTCGACCGTGCTGAACCTGCGGATCGAACTGGAGCGTCTGCGCAGCGAGCGGGGGGCTCAGGAGGCGCAGATCGCCGAGGCCCGGGGCGACATCGCCGGATATGAAGGCGAGATCCTCCGCCTCCAGGACGCCTGGCGCGAGGAGGCCCAGAGCATGATGCGCCAGATCCAGCCCGAGGAGGCCCGGATGCGCGAGCAGCTGCGGGTCGTCGAGACGCGGCTCGGACGGCTGGCCCTGCGCGCGCCCATGGCGGGCGCGGTGCTGGATCTGCGGGTTCATACGGTCAACGGCGTGATCGCTCCGGGGGCGGAGGCGGCGTCCATCGTGCCCGCCGACGCGCCTCTGGTGCTGGTGGTGCGGCTGGCGCCGACGGACATCGACCGGGTGCGGCCGGGGCAGCCGGCCACGCTGCGTTTCCCGAACTTCGACAGCCGCGTGACGCCGGAGATTCCGGGCCTGGTGCGGATCGTCTCCGCCGACGCCATCGTCGATCCCGCCACGGGAATCCGCCATTTCACGGCCGAACTGGAGCCCGCTCCGGAAGGGCGGGCCGCCATGGAGAAGCTGGCGCTGCGGCCCGGCATGCCGGTCGAGGCCTTCATCCTCACGGGGGCCCGGACTCCCGCTTCCTTCCTGCTCAAGCCCGTCGCCGACTACCTCGCCCACGCGCTGCGCGAGGAGTGAGGGCCCGCCTTCAGGCCGCCTCGAAGCGGCGGAGCCTCAGGGCGTTGACCAACACGAAGACGCTGGAGAGCGCCATGGCGCCCGCCGCGAAGATCGGCGAGAGCAGGATCCCGAAGGCCGGATAGAGCGCCCCCGCCGCCACCGGAATCAGGGCCGCGTTATAGGCGAAGGCCCAGAAGAGATTCTGCCGGATGTTGCGGATCGTCGCCCTGGAGAGCCCGACGGCCCGCGCCGCGCCGCCCAGGTCTCCGGAGATCAGCACCACGTCGGCGGCCTCGATGGCGATGTCCGTCCCCGCCCCGACGGCCAGCCCGACGTCGGCCTCGGCCAGAGCGGGAGCGTCGTTCACGCCGTCGCCGACGAAGGCCACGGCGCCATGTTCGCGCCGCAGACGCCGCACCGCCTCCACCTTGCCCTCGGGGAGAACCTCCGCCACCACCTCGTCGATCCCAAGCCGGGCGGCCACGGCCCGGGCGGTGCGGGCGTCGTCTCCGGTGATCATGGCGGTCTTGAGCCCCAGCTCATGGAGCCTCCGGACGGCCTGGGGCGTGGTCGCCTTGATCGGGTCCGCGACGGCGAGGATCGCCGCCAGCCGCCCGTCGAGCGCGGCGTAAAGGGGCGTCTTTCCTTCGTCGCCGAGGCGCGCGGCGACTTCGGCGAAGGGCGCGACGTCGAGGCCCAGGGCCTGCATGAAGCGCGCCGCGCCCACCTCGACGCGCCGTCCTCCGGCCAGAGCCTTCACGCCGAACCCCGTGACCGACTCGAAGGCCGAGACGGCGGGCGGCGTCAGTCCTTCCTCCCGAGCGGCCGCGACGAGGGCCTGAGCGATGGGATGCTCGGATTTCGCCTCGACCGCTGCGACGGCCTCCAGAACCTCGGCGCGCGAGAAGCCCGGCGTCAGCTCCAGATCGGTGAGGCCGGGCCGCCCTTCGGTGAGGGTGCCGGTCTTGTCGAAGGCCACGACCCTGGCGTCCTTGAGCGCCTGCAGCGCCTCGCCCTTGCGGAAGAGGATCCCCATCTCGGCGCCGCGCCCCGCGCCGACCATGATCGAGGTGGGCGTGGCCAGGCCCATGGCGCAGGGACAGGCGATGATCAGCACCGCCACCGCGTTGACCAGCGCGAAGCTTGGGGCCGGCGAGGGCCCGAAGATCAGCCAGAGCGCGAAGGTCAGGGCCGCGATCCCCATCACCGCCGGGACGAACCGGAGCGTGACCTTGTCGACCAGGGCCTGGATCGGCGGCCTGGAGCCCTGGGCCTCCTCGACCATGCGGATGATCTGCGCCAGCAGCGTGTCTCCGCCGACCGCCGTGGCGGCGAAGGTCAGGGCGCCCTTCTGGTTCACCGTCCCGCCGACCAGCTCGGCGCCGGGAGACTTCAGAACCGGAACCGGCTCTCCGGTGATCATGGATTCGTCGACGTAGCTTTCGCCTTCGATCACGCGGCCATCCACCGGAATGCGCTCGCCGGGGCGGACCTCCAGCAGATCGCCCGCCCCGACGGCGGCGATCGGCGTCTCCACGACCTCGCCGCCGCGCCGGACGCGCGCCGTCCTGGCCTGGAGTCCGACGAGCCTCTGGATCGCCTCGGAGGCGCGGCCTCTGGCGCGGGCCTCCAGCAGACGCCCGAGCAGGATCAGCGTCACGATGACCGCCGCGGCCTCGTAATAGACGTTGACCGTCCCGGCGGGCAGCAGGCCGGGCGCGAAGGTCGCGACGAGGGAGGAGCCGTAGGCCGCCAGAGACCCCATCGCAACCAGGGAGTTCATGTCGGGCGCGCCGCGCAGCAGCGCCGGAATCCCCGCCCGGAAGAAGCGCAGTCCGGGACCGAAGAGCACCAGAGTCGTCAGCAGGAACTGAAGGATCCAGCTCGTCCGCATCCCGATGGTCGAGGCGATCAGATGATGCGCGCCAGGAATCAGATGCGAGCCCATCTCCAGAATGAAGACGGGCGCCGTCAGGAGCGCCGCCAGCCGGAAGTCGCGCGCCAGCTCTTGGCGCTCCTGCTCCTTGCGGGCGGCCTTCGCTTCGGCCTCCTCCCGGGCGGCGTCGGGGGCGGCGAGGGGGCGGGCCTGATAGCCGATCCTCCCGACGGCCTCGACCAGAGCCGCCGCCCCGGCCGAGCCCCGGATCGTGGCGCGTTCGGTCGCGAGGTTGACGCTGGCCGCCTCCACGCCGGGCACGGCCGTCAGCGCCTTCTCGACGCGCCCCACGCAGGAGGCGCAGGTCATGCCTTCCACCTCCAGCTCGATCTTGCCCGGCGAGGCGACGGGAGCCGGAACGGCGTAGCCGATCCTGCCGAGGGCCTCGACCAGAGCGGCCCGGTCCACGGAGGGCTCCGCCCGGACGCTGGCCCGCTCCGTGGCGAGGTTGACGCTCGCCTCCCTCACGCCGGGGACGGCCCGCAGCGCCTTCTCGACGCGCCCCACGCAGGAGGCGCAGGTCATGCCCTCGACGGGCAGCGAGAAGCTCGTGGGTTCTCCGCTCCGGAGAGGGGCGTGGTTCGGGGCGTTCATGGCCGCCTCCTTCTTCATGCGTCCGATGTGCTCCGGGGGGATGTGGGGCTTCCCATCGTGGGAAGGTCAAGCCCCCGGATTCCCGTTTTCAGCTCTTGACCTTCCTGCGGTGGGAAGCCCTAGATCATCAGGACCGTGATTTGAAGCAAGGAGGTTCTCATGCGGCTTCATGTCGAAGACATGGCTTGCGGCGGCTGCGCGCGCTCGGTGAAGGCGGCGATTCTCGGCCTCGACGCGCAGGCCAGGGTCGAGGCCGATCCCGCGACGCGGATTCTGGAGGTCGAGACCTCCGCGCCGCTCGCCGATCTGCGGAAGGTCCTCGCCGAGGCGGGATTCCCGGCGACCGCCGTCTGAAGAGGCGCCGACGCGGCGCCCTTCGTCCTCCTCACGACCCGATCCTTCATCCTCGCGAGGAGAGACGATGCGTCTTCCCGGCTTCCTCACGGCTCTGCGCGGCCCGGCCGTTCCCCGGACGGTCTGGATGCTGGGCTTCGTCAGCCTGCTCATGGACGTTTCCTCGGAGATGGTCCAGACGCTGCTTCCGCTCTATCTGGTGAGCGGGCTGGGCGCTTCGGCTCTGACGGTCGGCTTCGTCGAGGGGATTTCGGCGGCCGTCGCGACGGCCACGAAATTCCTGTCCGGCGCGCTCGCCGACCGGATGGGCCGCAACAAGCCGCTGGCGGTTCTGGGCTATGGCCTGGGGGCGGTCTCGCGGCTGATCCTGCCTCTGGCCGCGTCGGTGGATCTGGTCCTGGCCTCAAAGGCCATCGACCGGGTGGGCAAGGGCCTGCGCGGGGCGCCTCGCGACGCCCTGATCGCCAGCGTCTCGCCGCCCGAGATCCGGGGCGCGAGCTTCGGCCTGCGCAAGTCCCTCGACACGGTGGGCGGATTCCTCGGGCCGCTGATCGCGGTGGCGGCGATGCTGCTTCTGGGCGGGCATATCCTGTCGGTCTTCTGGCTGGCGGCGATTCCGGCCTTTCTGGCCGTGGCCCTGCTGATCTTCGGCGTGCAGGAGCCCAAGGGCGCGACGCCCGCCCTCGGCTCCGCCTTCAGCTTCCGGGATTCGCTCCGGCTGAACCGCGCGGTCTGGACGGTGGTGGGCTTCGGCTGCCTGCTGACTCTGGCGCGTTTCAGCGAGGCCTTCCTTCTGCTCAAGGCCCTTGAGTCCGGATTCTCGCCCGTCTGGGCGCCTCTGGCGATGGTGCTGCTGCATGCGGCCTACGGGCTGACGGCCTATCCGGTGGGGCGGCTCTCGGACCGGATCGGCCGCGAGGGCCTGCTGATCTGGAGTCTGCCTTTCCTCATCGGCGCGCATCTGGCTCTGGCTTGGGCCGAGGGGCTCGGGCTCTATCTTCTGGGCGTCGCGCTCTGGGGGCTGCACATGGGGTTCTCGCAAGGTCTGCTCGGGGCCATGATCGCCGGGGCCGCGCCGGAGAAGCTCAAGGGGACGGCCTTCGGCGCCTTCAACCTCGTCACGAGTCTGGCGCTTCTGGGCGGTTCGGTGGCGGCGGGCTGGCTCTGGGAGAGCCGGGGCTCTGCGGCGCCTTTCCAGGTCGGGGCCTGTCTGGCCTCGGGAGCGCTCCTTTTCGCCGTCGCCAGACGGCGCTTTCCGGGCTAGAGGAGGGGGCGGCGAATCTCCGCCGGCGCCTCGATCCGTCCGCCGGAGAGGCGCGCCCCTTCCGGAGCTGGTGACGAAATGGATGGAACCGCCCTTTCCGGGGAGGGCGCAGGCGCCTCCTCATGGCCGGATCATGTGAAGGCCACGATCCTGCTCGGCCTGCCGCTGATCGGGGCGCAGCTGGCTCAGCTGGCGCTGAACGTGGTCAACACCGTGGTTCTGGGGCGTCTCGGGCCCGACGAACTGGCCGCCGCCGTGCTCGGATGGCAGGTCTTCTTCGTGATCTGGATGTTCGGCTCGGGGTTCGGCTTCGCGATCATGCCTCTGGCGGCCAACGCCATCGGCGCGCGCGATCCCCGGGGCCTGCGGCGCTTCGTGCGGATGGGGCTGTGGATCGGCTTCGCCTATGCGCTGCTGATGACGCCGCTGCTCTGGCGCGCGGAGGCGATCTTTCTGGCGCTCGGTCAGGATCCCCGGATTTCGGCTCTGGCGGCCGAATATGTGCGGGCGCTGCAATGGTCGCTGTTTCCGCAGCTGGCGATCATCGCCCTGCGCTCCTTCCTGGGGGCGCTGGAGCGGCCCGGAATCGTGCTTCTGGCGCTGACTCTGGGCGGCGGGTTGAATCTCTTGCTGAATCTGCTGCTGGTCTTCGGAGGCTTCGGGATTCCGGCCATGGGCATGGCGGGCGCGGGGCTTTCGACCTTCCTCGCGACCTCCTGCGTGGCGCTGTTTCTGGCGGCCTACGGGGCCTGGACGCCCTCCTTGCGGGTGCATGCGGTCTTCGGGCGCTTCCTGAAGCCCGACGCCGCCGCCCTGAAGGACGTCTTCCGGCTGGGCTGGCCCATTGGAATCACCGTGGTGGCGGAGGTGGCCCTCTTCAGCGCCACGGCCGTCATGATGGGCTGGGTGGGGCCGCGCGAGCTGGCGGCTCATGGGGTGGCGCTGCAATACAGCGGCCTCGCCTTCATGATTCCTCTGGGGCTCTCCGCCGCCGCGACGATCCGGGTGGGGCGCGCCCATGGGCGGGGAGATCCCGAAGGAGTCGCGCGGGCGGCTTCGGCGGCCATGGCGATCGGGTTGGCCTTCGCCTGCCTCTCGGCGCTGACCTTCCTGACGATTCCCGGGGTTCTGGCGGGGCTCTACCTGGATCTGGATTCTGCCGAGGGCGCCGCCGTCGCGCCTTTCGTGGCGGGCTTTCTGGCGGTGGCGGCCGTCTTCCAGATCGTGGACAGCGCGCAGGGGCTCTCCAGCGGGGCGCTGCGCGGGCTGAAGGACGCCCGCACGCCGATGCTCATCGCTCTGGCGAGCTACTGGGGCCTGGGCGCTCCCGCCGCCTATCTTCTGGCCTTTCCGCTCGGCTGGGGCGGCATCGGCATCTGGTGGGGTCTGGCGATGGGGCTGACCGCCGCCGCCCTGCTCATGACGCTGCGGCTGGTTCTCCAGATCCGGCGGCTTCCGGCGCGCCGGGGGCTGTAAGGAACAGGCGGTTATCGCATCGGGCGATAATCATGGACGGTTTAAATATTGGACGCTCATGGCCGCCTGGGCCATGCAGGAGAGGAGGGGTTCCGGACCCTGACGCCGCCCCAGGGCGCGTCGAGGACGAAACCCGCCCCCTTCAGATTCGAGAAGGAAAGCCTCTCCGAATTTCTTCCCCGCCTTCGCCCTGAGGCCCTGAACGGGACGCGCCCTGCGTTCTCCGGCCGAGGCCTCGCGCCTGTTCGCCTTTTTCTGAAACCCGCCGCCGGGGCCTTCCCGGCGGGGCGGCCGGATTCATCCGCAATTCACCTGAGGACCTCCGCACATGGCCAGAATCCACGCCAGCATCGTCGATCTGATCGGCGGCACGCCCCTGCTGGAGCTGCAGAACTATCGGCGCAAGCGCGGCCTCGGCGCGCGCATCCTCGTCAAGGTCGAGTATCTGAACCCGGCGGGCAGCGTGAAGGACCGCATCGCCTGGGCGCTCGTCCGCGACGCCGAAGAGCGCGGGTTGCTCAAGCCGGGTGGCAGGATCGTCGACGTGACCAGCGGCAACACCGGCATCGGACTTGCGGCGGTGGCGGCGGCGCGAGGCTATGGCGCGAAGTTCTACGCCAGCGACAACATCAGCCCCGACAAGATCCGCCTGCTGGAGCATTTCGGCGCCGAGATCGTCAAGGTCGAGAACAGCTTCTTCCTCGATCCCAACGCCCTGGAGAAGATCACGGAGCGCATCCGCGCCGAGAATCCCGAGGCCCATTTCACCGATCAGCTCGCCAATCCGGCCAATCCGAAGATCCATTACGAGACCACCGGCCCCGAGATCTGGCGAGACGCGGATGGCCAGGTGGACGCCTTCGTGGCGGGCGTGGGCACGGGCGGCACGATCTCGGGAGCGGGGCGCTATCTGCGCGAGCGCAATCCCTCGATCCGGCTCGTGGTCTCGGAGCCGGGGCCTGGCTCTCTGCCCACCGAGGAGGATCCCTATCCCGCCGAAATCGACGGCGTGCACAAGGTCACCGAGGTCGAGGCCTTCCAGCTTCCCGGCAATTACGACGGCTCGCTCGTGGATGAGGTGATCGCCCTGGAGACCGCCGAAGCCGCCGAAGCCGCGCGGGCTCTGGCGCGCGAGGAGGGGATCCTCGCGGGAACCTCGGCGGGGGCGACGCTCCACGCCGCGACCCTGCTGGCCCGGCGCCCCGAGTTCGAAGGCAAGACCATCGTGGCCCTGCTGCCCGACAGCGGCGAACGCTACCTCAACGCCCGCGCCTTCCGGCTCGCCGAGCCGCAGGCCGCCCTTCAGGCGGCGGAGTGAGCCCATGAGCGACCTTCAGGACTATCTCGTCCAGAAACGCGAGGCCCTCCTCGAGCGCCGCGCCGCCGTGGCGGCGGGCGGGCTCGGCGTCACGCCCTTCACGGCGCAGGCCCGGGCGGAGGGGCGCAGCGGCGTCCGGCGGATCCGCATCCGCGATCATCAGATCGTCTCGGACAGCCCGCCCTCCTTCGCGGGCTACGACCTCGGGCCGGGCTCTCCGGAGATCCTGCTCGGCTCTCTGGCGAGCTGCCTGACCCATACCTGGCTCATCCATGCGGCGGATCAGCGGCTGCCTCTCGAGTCCGTCGAGGCGGAGGCGCGCGGCCGGCTCGACGCCCGCGCCGGAACGCCCGGATTCGAGGATGTCCCCGTCCATCCGCACGAGATCTCCTTCACGGTGCGGGTCCTCTCCTCCGCAAGCCCCGAGGCGGTGGCCGCCGTCGAGGCGGCGGTGCGCAAGTTCTGTCCGATCCTGAATCTGCTCGGCCGCGCCGTCGAGATCCGCGGCGAGCTGATCCATGAAACTCCCGATTCCGTCCGGTCCGACGTGGCCTGACCCTGTTCTTCTTCAAGGAATTCCGACATGTCCGAATCTTCCCCTTCCTCGCGGACTTCGCGTCGCGGCCTGCTGAAGCTGGCGGGCGGCGCGGCGGGCCTCGGCCTGCTCGGCGCGACGGGCGCGCGCTTCGCTCCGGCCTTCGCCGAAGAGGTCAAGCCCCTCGCGACCCGCACGCCGATCAAGATCGCCTGGAGCCAGACCGCCGTCTGTCATTCGCCGATCTCGGTGGCTCTGGAGCGCGGCTTCTTCGATCAATACAACCTCGACGTGGAGCCGGTCAGCTTCACCGGCTCGACCGATCAGTTCCTTCAGGCCATCGCCACCGGCCACGCCGACGGCGGAATCGGCATGGCCCTGCGCTGGCTCAAGCCGCTGGAGCAGGGCTTCGACGTGGGCCTGGCCGTCGGCACCCATGGCGGCTGCATGCGGCTGCTGACCACGAAGGGCGGCGGAATCACGGATCTCGCCGATCTGAAGGGCAAGAAGGTCGCGGTTTCGGATCAGGCCAGCCCGATCCGCAATTTCTTCGCCATCCGCCTCGCCGAGATCGGAGTCGATCCGGACAAGGACGTCGAATGGCTGCAATATCCCGCCGATCTCTTCGCGGAGGCCCTCAAGAAGGGCGAAGTCCACGCCGTGGCGGGCGACGACCCCCACGCCTGGCTTCAGCGCGAGAAGGACGACCTGCTGGAGATCGGGACCAATCTCGACGACGAATATCTGAACTCCACCTGCTGCGTGCTCGGCCTGCGCGGGAGCCTGATCCGCGAACAGCCCGACGTGGCCGCCGCCCTCACCCGCGCCGTGGTCGAGGCTCAGGCCTGGACGGCCGCCAATCCCGACGAATCCGCGCGGATCTTCGCGCCGCATATTCCCTCGGGGATTCCGGCGGAGACGGTTTCGGCCATCCTGCGCGAGCACACCCACGGCCATCACTCCACCGGCGAGGCCCTGCGCCGCGACGTCGAACTCTTCGTGCGCAAGCTGCAGGCGATCAACGTCATCCGGCCCTCGACCAATGTGGAGGCCTTCGCCGCGAAGGTGGTTCCCGATGTCCTCATCTGACCTTGCGGGCCCGGTCGCGCCGCCGGAAGGAGGCGGCGCCTCCCTCTGGCGGGCGCTCGCCTCCGGAGAGGAGGCGCGGGGCTGGCTCTGGGCTTCGGCGGCGCTGCTGGGCTGGGCGGTCCTCGCGGCGGCGAGCTTCGGCCTGCCCGACAAGACGGTCGGCTTCGTCGAGCCGCTTTACGCGCGCCAGACGAGCGTCGGATTCATCCTCTGGGCTCTGGCGCTGATCGGGGTCGCAGGGGTCTCGACGGTCCATGCGGGGTTGAGGCGGCGATTCCTGCGCGCCGCTCCCTGGCTGACGGTTCTGGCGGCTTTCTTCGTCTTCTGGGAGATCGCCACCGCCAAGACCGGAACCCTCCCGACGCCCTTCTTCTCGCCGCCCAACTCCCTGGTGGAGGTCTATCTCGAAGACCACGCCAGGCTGATCGACAGCTTGTCGAACTCCATGCGGCTGCTGGCGGTGGGCTTCCTCTGGGGGGCGGTTCTGGGCTTCGTCACGGGCGTCTCCATCGGCTGGTCGCAGGTTCTGGGCTACTGGGTGCATCCGGTCCTGCGCTTTCTCGGCCCGGTGCCCTCGACGGCGCTGATGCCTCTGGCCTTCTTCTTCTTTCCGTCGAGCTTTTCGGCGGCGGTCTTCCTGATCGCTCTGGCGACCTGGTTTCCGGTGACGGTGCTGACCTGGTCGGGCGTGGCGGGCGTGGACAAGGCCTATTACGACGTGGCCCGCACGCTCGGCGCCAGTCAGCGTTTCCTGATTCTCAAGGTGGCGATTCCCGCCGCTCTGCCGAACGTCTTCGTCGGGCTCTTCATGGGGCTTTCGGCGAGCTTCTCGGTGCTGGTGGCCGCCGAGATGATGGGCGTGAAATCGGGGCTCGGCTGGTATCTGCAATGGGCTCAGGGCTGGGCGGCCTATGCCAACATGTATGGCGCGCTGATCGTCATGGCGCTGGTCTTCTCGGGACTGATCACGCTGCTCTTCGCGGTGCGCGACCGCGCCCTGGCCTGGCAGAAGGGAGTCGTCAGATGGTGAGCCTCGCCGCCGTCGAAACGGCCTCTGCGGGGGCCGCCGTCTCCGTCCGGAGCGTCAGCCATGGCTTCGACCTCGAGTCCGGCCCGCTTCCGGTGCTGGAGGACGTGCGGCTCGACATCCGGCCCGGCGAATTCGTGGCTTTCCTCGGGCCTTCGGGCTGCGGGAAATCCACCTTGCTGCGGCTGGTCGCGGGGCTGGATCACCCGAAACAGGGCGAGATCCGCGCGGACGGGCTCCCCGTCGCGGGGCCGGATCCTTCGCGGGTGGTCGTCTTCCAGGATCCGACGCTCTATCCATGGCGGACGGTCTGGCGCAACGTGGCCCTCGGGCTGGAGGCGCGGGGCCTGCTCAGGCAGGAGAGCGCCCGCGTCGACGCCGCCCTGCGTCTGGTGGGGCTTCAGGATTTCGCTCAGGCCTATCCGCATCAACTCTCGGGCGGCATGGCGCAAAGGGCCTCTCTGGCGCGGGCTCTGGTGAACGACCCGAAGATCCTGATCCTCGACGAGCCGCTCGGCAAGCTGGATTCCCTGACGCGCCTCGCCATGCAGACCGAACTGATCGAGCTCTGGCGCCGCAGCGGCTTCACGGCTCTGCTGGTGACTCATGACGTCGAGGAGGCCTTCTTCCTCGCGCAAAGGGTGATCGTGTTTTCGCCGCGTCCGGCGCGGATCCTGCGCGAATTCCGCAACGACGCCCCCTATCCCCGCAGGCGCGGAGATCCGGCCCTCGCCGAACAGCGGCGGGCGGCTCTGGCCGAACTCGGCCTCGACGCCTCCTGGTGAGATCCTGAAGGATGATGACATGAAGATCGGTCTTTCCGCCTTTCTGGCGGCTCTGAGCCTCGCCTCTCCCGCCTTCGCCCATGCGCATCTCGACAGCGCGAGTCCGGCGGAAGGCGCGGTCCTGACCTCTCCGCCCGAAGAGATCCTGCTCGCCTTCACCGAGAATCTGGAATTGGCGCTCAGCGCCGTGACCCTGCGCGATGCGGCGGGCGAGGCTCTGGAGATCCCGGCGCCCGCTCATGACCAGGGCGATCCGCGCAGCCTGCGCGTGGCTCTGCCGGATCTGGCGCCGGGGGTCTATCGGGTGGAATGGAGCGTGACCTCCGTGGACACTCATGGCTCGCAGGGCGAATTCAGCTTCACGCTGAAATAAGCCGCCGATGTCGCTGGAGGAACTGGCGCTCGCCGGGCTGCGCGGCCTGCATCTGGGCGGGCTGGCGGGCGCGGCGGGCGCCTTCGTCGTCGGAGTCCTGGCCGCAGAAGGCGGCACGCGCGCCAGACTCGCGGCCTGGGCGCGTCCCCTGCTGTGGGCGGCGCTGATCTTCGGGGCGCTCTGGTTCGCCGTTCAGGCGCAGATCCTGACGCGCAGGGGCTGGCCCGAGGCGCAGCTCCTCATGCTGACCGAAACCGGCTTCGGCCGGATCATGGCCCTGCGGCTGGCTCTGACGGCTCTGGCGCTGGTTCTCCCGCGCGGAGCCCAGACGGCGATTCTGGCGGCGATTCTGGCGGCCCTCGCGCTTCAGCCCCTCCTCGGCCATGGCGCCGCGACGCCCTGGCTCACGACTCTGGCGGGCGCGCTGCATGTTCTGGCGGGGGCGCTCTGGGCGGGAAGCCTGCCCTGGCTCCTCTGGACGCTCCGGCGCGATCCGGAGGCGGGGCTGAAGGCGGCGCGGCGATTTTCTCCGCTGGGCGTCGGGCTGGTGGCGACGCTGGGTCTGGGCCTCTGGGGGCTCTGGCCCCTGACGGGCGGGATTCCCGGAATCCTCGGCACGGATTACGGGCGCGCCTTGCTGATCAAGGCGGGCCTGCTTGCGCTCATGCTGGCTTGCGCCTTCGCCAACGGGATCTGGCTCGCGCCTGCGGGGCGTCGCCGGCTTCTGAGGCTCAGCCTCTGCGTCGAGGCTCTGGCGGGGATTCTGGTCGTGCTGGTCGCGGCCTGGCTCGCCTTGCAGCCGCCCGGCCTGCACGACCGGGTGGTCTGGCCTTTCGAGCGCCAGCCGGCTCCCGGCCTCCGGGAGGACGCCTTCCTGCGCGACAGGCTCCTGCGCATGATCCTGCCCGGGGCGGCGGCGGCGGGGCTGGTTCTGGCGGCTCTGGCGCTGTTGCGCCAGGCGCGCTGGATCGCTCTGGCTCTGCTCCTGACGGCGGGCTTCCTGCTCTGGCGGACGCCCGTCTTTCCGGCGGCGCCCTTCCTGAGGCCCGCCCTGCCGACCAGCTTCCAGACCGCCGAGACTCGCCGCAATCCGGCTTCGTTGCAGCAGGGCGAAGCGCTCTATCTGCGCGATTGCGCCTCATGCCATGGCCCGGACGCGCGCGGCGCGGGTCCGCAGGCCACGGGAGATCCCGTCTGGCCGCCCGATCTGACGGCGCCCTGGTTCCTGCAGACCCGCGACGGCGACTGGTTCTGGCGCATCCGCCACGGCATGACCAGCCGCGAGGGCGCGCCTTCGATGCCGGGCTTTCCCGGGCTGTCCGACGCCGAGATCTGGCGCCTTGTGGATCACCTGCGCGGCCGGGCGAGCGCGCGCAGCCTCGATCGCCGGGGAAGCTGGGGGATTCCGCCTCAGGCGCCCGCCTTGCGGCTGCGCTGCGCGGGAGAATCGCGACGTCTGGACCTTTCGCGTCCTCCGGGAGGCGCCTTGCTCTACTGGGGTTCGGGCGAGCCGCCTGCGGGCGTCCTGCGGCTTGATCCGGAGGCCTGCGGCGGCCTCGGGCCCGAGATGCGCGCGGCCCTCGCCCTGCTGACCGGGGGCGAGCTTCCGGCTTCTCCAGAATTCCTCATCGACGGCGAAGGCTTCCTGCGCTGGTTCTGGCCGCAGAGGCCCGAGGTCTCCGCGCTCGCCGGGGCGGCGGAATGGACGCGCGCCAATCCGGCGAAGGCCTCCGGAGGGCATCACTAGAGCTTCGTGCGGCGCAGATGATCAGAGCCCTTTCGTCCGGCGCGAAAAAGCTTCAGGAGAAGCGCGCTCCGACGAAGAGGCTTTCATGCTGTCCAATCTGCTCATCGTGCTTCCGGTCTTCGCGCTCATCCTGACGGGCTGGGTCGCCCGACGCAGCGGCGCCCTCGGCCCCAACGCCACGCGCGAAGTCAATCGCCTTGTGGTTCATCTGGCTCTGCCCGCCCTGCTCTTCGACATCATGGCCGGGGCCGAGCCGGAACAGATCTGGCGGCCCGGCTTCATCCTGGCCTTCGCGGGCGGCTGCGGGATCGTCTTCGGCCTGACGCTCTGGCTGAGGATGCGGCGCGGGCGTCCTCTGGCGGACGCGGCCATCGAGGCGCTGAACGCCAGCTACGCCAATACGGGCTTCATCGGCTTTCCCCTGGCGCTGTCGGTGGCGGGCGAGGCGGGCATGGCCCCGACTCTGGCGGCCACGATCCTCACGGTTTCGGTGCTCTTCGCCTTCGCGATCATCCTGATCGAGAGCGGCCTGCGTCGGGAGGGAAGCCGCTGGAGGATCCTGCGCAAGACCTTCGTGTCTCTGGCGAGGAATCCGCTGCTGATCGCTCCGGTTCTGGGAGCGGCCTTCATGGTCTCGGGCTGGTCGACGCCTGAGCCTCTGGACGCCTATCTGCGTCTGCTGGGCGGGGCGGCCTCGCCCTGCGCGCTGATCGCGCTGGGCCTGTTTCTGGCGGGGAGCTCCGGACGCGAAGCCGCCGCGGAGGCCGGACGCGGCGTCGAGAGGCTGCTGATCCTCCTCAAGCTGATCGGACAGCCGCTGATCACATGGATCATCGCGGGGCCTCTTCTGGGGCTGCCCGCCGATGCGACGCGGCTTGTCGTGCTGCTGGCGGCCCTGCCGACCGGGACCGGCCCCTTCATGCTCGCCGAGCTTTACGAACGCGAGGGCCTGCTCACGGCGCGCGTGGTGCTCAAGACGACCATCCTCTCGGTGGGCACGATCTCGGCCTATCTGGCCTTCGCCGCCTGAGGTTCTCTGGGGGCTTCACGAATCCGCGCAGGACGCAGGAAGGGGCGAGGAACGGATCGCCTGACTGCGCGCCGTCTCCGCCCGGAAAACGTCTCTCCCGATCTGGGGCGAGATCTTTCAGGTTGGGTTAATCATTTCCTGTTCGTCGTCCCGATAATTCCGGGATCGCCCGCAGCGGAGGCCGCGATCCGGAGCAGCCTGGCGGAGCGCGGCGCCGAAAGGCCCCCTTCCTCCCGGTCGACCAAGGGGCGACATGCTGATTCGCATGGAGAAGAACCGGCCCTCAGACGCGCAGGGCGGGAGGCTTCGGAGCCTCGGCCGCCGCCGGAACGCCGCGCCTGCGGCAGAGATTCCTGCAAGGCCTCGCAGTCAAGGCCTTCATCGTGCAAGGATCCTCAGGCTCCGGCGAGGACATCGCCCTTGTCCGGCGGGTCCGGCCCCTTCGCTGCGCCGCGCTCCCGCGTCACGGCTGCGGGCCATGGCCTGCGGGAGATCCGAAAACCTGGAGATTCTTCAGTACGCAACCTGAAGGCGCTTTTAAGGGGACTTGCGAATCCTCAATGCAGCGTTGTTCCATATCGACTATCGCGATAGGATAGTCGCGCGAGCCATCGAGACGGGCGGACCTGCGCTTCGGGATGCTCCCGTCGGAGATCGATCGGATGAGGTTGCGCCAATCTGGCGCCTTGGAGGGACGATCGTGCATTCACTTCGGAGATATCGCCCTGTCATGTTCTGCGCCGCGGCCGCGCTTCTCTCGGGAGCGCCCCCGGCCTCCGCGCAGGAGACGAACGGCTTCTACGCGAATTTCCATCCCAACGCCCTCCCGGGCAACACGCTGAGTCTGGTCGTCTTCGGCGACGTCGGCGCCACGGGATCCATCACGAACGTCGACGGCTTCAATCTCGATTTCACCATCGACGACACCGGCGTCTTCCAGACCGCCATCGAAGTCGGCGACGCCCAGATGGCGATGGATGGAAGCATCAATGGGAAATCCTTCCTGGTCACCGCCGACAAGCCGATCAGCGGCATCGCCCTGAACAGATTCGAGGCCTCGAGCGATCAGACCGCCCTGCTGGATCTGCAGTCGCTCGGGACCGAATATTACGCCCTGGGCTTCACGCCCCTGGACGCCCGCTATCCCTCGCAGATGTCGATCACCGCCGTGCAGGACGGCACCGAAGTGACCATCACTTCACCCGTGCGCCTGGCCGGAGACCGTCCCGCCGGAACGCCCTTCACCATCACGCTCAACGCAGGCCAGTCCATCGCCTTCAACGCGGATGAGGTCGGCGACATCAGCGGAACCCATATCCTGGCCAATCGGCCGGTGGCGGTGTTCGGCGGCGCGCAATGCTCTCAGGTGCCGTTCGGCGTTCCCGCCTGCGACCATCTGATCGAACAGAATTTCCCCGTCAGCCGCTTCGATACGGATTATCATCTCGCCGTGAACTTCGGCGGCGGCGCGGACGCCGATCTGATCCGGGTGCTGGCCGCTTCCGACGACACCGAGGTCTTCCTCGACGGCGTTTCGCAGGGCGTCATCGACGCCGGAGAATTCCTGCAGATCGACCGGGTCGGCAACGCCCATCTCACCGCGAGCAAACCGGTGCAGGTCGGGCAGTACATCCGCGGCCAGGACGGCTCCCGCACCACCGGAGATCCCGGCTTCGCCATCGTGCCGAGCGTCGATCAGTGGCTCGATTCCTACACCTACGCCACGCCGACCGGCTCGGAGGCCTTCAGCCAGAACTTCCTGAACGTCGTGATCTCCGAAGCCGACGCCGCCACGCTCGCGCTGAACGGGGTCGACGTCGACAGTTCGGGCTTCGTCCTGCTGAACCAGTTCCTCTACGGCAACATCGCCATAGATCCGGGCTTCGGCGTGATCAGCGCGGACAACCCCTTCCTCGCGATGATCGCCGGATTCAACGATTTCGACAGCTATTTCAGCGCCATCGCGACGAGCTTCTCGGGAGGCGCCTCCAACCCGACGCCCGGCGACCTCCGCGACATCACCCAGGCCGACGATGTGGACGGCCAGCTCGGCGTGACGCTCAATCCGGTCTTCGCGGGCGGAACCCTCAACGCCTCGGTGGATCAGCCGGGGAATTTCCAGATCCGGTCTTCGGGCGGCGCGATCTCCGTCGCGCAGGACGTCGCTGTGACCTATGGAGGCGTGATCTCCGACTTCGCCGGAGATTCGGGCGCCCTCGCCAAGACAGGCGCCGGAACGCTCACCCTCGCGGGGGCCAACACCTACACCGGCGGCACGCTGGTTTCGGCCGGAACGCTGCGCCTCTCGGACGGCGCCTCCCTGATGGGCGGCGTGGTCAACAACGCGACCTTCGCGGCCGACGGAAGCGCCTCCGTCGCGGGGAACTTCCTCAACGCGGGCCTGCTCGACCTGCGCGACGGCGCCGCCGACGACCGGCTGGCCATCGGCGGATCCTACGCCGCGGCCAACGGCGCCGTGCTGCGGGTGGATGCGGCGCTCGCGGGGTCGGGCGGGACTGCGGATCGTCTGGTCGTCGGCGGCGACGTCGGGGCGGGCTCGACTCTCGTGGCGGCCACGCTCTCGGGAACCGGCGGCCTGACCGGATGGGAGGCGGGACAAGGAATCCCGGTCGTCGAGGTGGGCGGCGCGACCGACGCGGCCGATTTCCGGCTTCTCGGCGGGCCCGTGCAGAACAACGTCTTCCTCTACGACCTCAACCTGGAGAACGACGGCGTCTGGTATCTGCAATCCTCCTATCTGCCGACGATCCCGACCTACGAGGCCTATCCTTCGGCGCTTCTGAGCGTCTCGCAGCCTGCGCGGCTGCGCGACCGGGTCGGCGACCGGACGACGGCGGATCGGGCGGGCTCCTCGACGCAGAGCGCGCCGGGCCTCGGCTTTCTCGACCGGACCTGGGATCATCCCGAGCTCTGGATGCGGGCCGAGGGCGCGCAGGTCCGGCGGGGCCTTGAATCCTCGACCTCCTCGGCCTCCTCCGATCAGACCTACGCCCGCATCCAGGGCGGCGTCGACATCCCCGTGGGTCAGGTGGGCGGCGGCGCGCTCGTCGCGGGAGTGAACCTGCAATACGTCAACAGCAGCGTCGACGTGTCTTCGCCGCATGGAGATGGGAACATCGACATCGACAGCTACGGCCTGGGCGGCACGTTGACCTGGTATGGTCCCGACGGCCTCTACGCCGATGGTCAGGCCTATTACTTCGGGCATCGGGCCGAACTGCCGGGGCAGGGCTCCAGAAACGGCGCCTCCAGCGGCGGGGCCTCTCTGGAGGTGGGCAAGCGGATCGAGGTGGCGCCGACCTGGTCGGTCACGCCTCAGGCTCAGATCAGCTACACCACCGCCGATTTCGACGACTTCACCGGCCCTTACGGCGAACGCGTCTCGCTGCGCGACGGCGACAGCCTGCGCCTGCGCCTCGGGGCGAGCCTGGATCGCGAATGGACCGGCGCCAACGGCGGCAACGCGCTCTTCGTCAGCGCCAATCTGCTCGCCGAGGCGGACCGGACCACCGGCGTCGACGTGACGACCGGCGCCAACCGCTACGCCTTCGAGCGCCGGAGCCCTTCGACCTCCGGCGAACTGGGTCTGGGCGGTCAGATCGCCATCGCGCCTTCGACCTACGTCGGCGGCGCGGTCTATCTGGAGCATGGCTTCGACTCCGGCGCGAAGGCCAATCTCCGCGGCCAGGCCCTGCTCAACATCACCTGGTGAGCGCTCATGACCCGACATGCATGGAGGCCCTCGATGCGCTCTTCTCCCGGCTCCGGACTGGCGAAGGCCTTCTGCGCGGCGGGTCTGTCGGCGGCCCTCTTCTGGGGAGGGCCGTCCGGAGCCGCCTCGGCTCAGGTCGCGGGCCCGGGCGATCTCGTGGAGGCCCATCAGGACTGGGTGGTGCGCTGTCCGGCGGCGCAGGCGGCGACTCCTGTCCCGCGCTGCGAGGCCGTGCAGGACGTGCGGCGCAGGGATGGAGACGGACGACGCGTCATCGGCGTGGTCGTCGCGCATGACGAGGCGGGGAGGCTTCAGGCGACGATCCTGGCGCCTCTGGGGGTCTCCCTCTCCGGCGGCGTGGAGCTCTTCCTCGACGCGGGCGCGGTCTCTCTGGCCCGCTTTCCCTTCTCCGCCTGTCAGCAGGCGGGATGCGTGGCGAAGATCCCCCTGAACGAGCCGCTGCTCTCCGCCTTCCAGCGGGGTCGGGCGATCCGCGTGCGGGTCCGGACGGACGAAGGCCGTTCGGCGGATCTGCCGATCTCGCTGCGCGGCTTCACCTCGGCCCACCAGCGCCTGACCGCTCCGGGGCGCTGAGCCTTCTGCGGCGAGGACGTCGCCCTTCCGGTCGGCGTCCGGGAAGCCCTCCGCCCTGCGGGGGGCTTCGGCTTGCGAAGGGGGTTTCGCTCCGGGATTTTGTTATGTAATAACATAACTAATCTTTGCAGCGCACCGAGGACGCCATGTCGAGCCTTTCCCCATCGCCAGATCGCCGTCTCCCCGTCGCCGTCCTGTCCGGATTTCTCGGCGCAGGCAAGACGACCCTGCTCAACCACGTGCTGAACGCCCGCGAAGGCCGCCGCGTGGCGGTGATCGTCAACGACATGTCGGAGGTGAACATAGACGCCGACCTCGTGCGCGGCGGCGCCGAGCTTTCCCAGGCGGAGGAAAGGCTCGTCGAGATGACCAACGGCTGCATCTGCTGCACCCTGCGCGAGGATCTGCTGACCGAAGTCCGCCGTCTGGCCGCGGAGGGCCGCTTCGATTACCTGCTGATCGAATCCACCGGCGTCTCCGAGCCCCTGCCGGTGGCCGCGACCTTCGAATTCCGCGACGAAGAGGGCGAAAGCCTGTCGGATCTGGCGCGGCTGGACGCCATGATCACCGTGGTGGACGCGGTGAACCTCACGGCGGATTTCTCCAGCCGCGACTTCATCGCGGATCGCGGCGAGAGCCTCGGCGCGGAGGATCAGCGCAGCCTGATCGATCTGCTCACCGACCAGATCGAATTCGCCGACGTGATCATCCTGAACAAGATCACCGAGGCCGGACCCGCACGCCTGGAGCAGGCGCGCAGGATCATCCGGGCGCTCAACGCCGACGCAAGGCTGATCGAGACGGATTTCTCCAGGGTCGAGGCGGCGCAGATCCTCGACACCGGCCTCTTCGACTTCGAGAAGGCCCATCTCCATCCGCTCTGGGCCAGGGAGCTTCACGGCTTCGCCGACCACGTTCCGGAGACGGAGGAATACGGGATCTCCTCCTTCGTCTGGCGGGCGCGCCGGCCCTTCGATCCGGCGAGGATCCACGAAGTCCTCAACGGCGAGCTGCCCGGCGTGATCCGGGCCAAGGGGCATTTCTGGATCGCCACCCAGCCCGACTGGGTCGCGGAATATTCTCTGGCGGGGGCTTTGTCTTCGGTGCGGCCTCTGGGGAACTGGTGGAGTTCGGTTCCCGAAGAGCGCTGGCCGCAGGACGCCGGATCTCTGGCCCGGATCTCCGGAGTCTGGGAGGAGCCCTGGGGAGACCGCCGTCAGGAGCTGGTCTTCATCGGTTCGGGCATGGATCGGGCGGCCATCTCGGCGGCTCTGGAGGCGGCGCTCCTCGACGGGCCCGCAGGCCGGGAGAAGCTTCCCGATCCCTTCCCGCCGTGGGGCGAGGCCGAAACGGCGTGAGATCCGCCGCCTGTCGCGCGGGCGCGGCTCCGGCTCAGGCCCTGCCCGGGTCCGGCGCCTCGCTCTCGAAGCGGAAGATGGCGAGGCTGCGCTCGCGCTCGTTGACCACCAGCCGCCGGTTGATCGGGGCATGGGCGCGGGCGGCGCAATCGGGGCGTTCGCAGAGATAGCAGTTGAGCCCCACGTCCACCGGACGCATCCGCTCCAGATCGATTCCCTCGGCGTAGATCAGGCGCGGCGCATAGGCGACGTCGCAGCCCAGCCCGATGGCCCATTTCTGCGCCGGAGCCCCATGCGCGCCTCCCGCCCGCGTCACCGTGCGGGCGATGGAGAAATAGCTCGCGCCCTCGGGCATGCGGATCACCTGGGTCTGGACCTGGCCCGGCGTCTCGAAGGCCGCATGGATGTTCCAGAGCGGACAGGAGCCGCCGAAGCGCGAAAAGGGGAAGCGTCCTGCGCTGAAGCGTTTGGAGATGTTGCCCGCCCGATCCACCCGCACGAAGAAGAAGGGGATCCCCCGCGCCTCCGGGCGCTGGAGGGTGGTCATGCGATGGGCCGTCTGCTCGAAGCTGGTCCCGAAGCGATGGCTGAGCAGCTCCACGTCGTAGCGCGCCGATTCGCAGGCGGCCAGAAAGCGGCCATAGGGCATCATCAGCGCGGCGGCGAAGTAATTGGCGAGGCTCACCCGCGCGAGGCTCTCCGTCACCGGATCGGAAAGGCCCGCTCCCGAGACCAGCCGGTCGATGGTCTCCTGACGCTCCAGACGCGCCAGAAGCACGGCGATCTGGAAGCGGCGGCTCGGCTGGGCCAGCAGCTCGGAGAAGAGAAGCTCCTTGCGGTGGGGCTCGAAGCGGCGGAGCTGGTCGCCCATCACCGGCGCGGGCAGGATCCGCACCCGGATGCCATGCGCCGAAAGCCGCTCGGTCAGAGCCAGATGCGGTTCGTTGCGATGGAGCGCCAGCTCCTCCGCCAGGGATTCCGCCGCGCGGTCCAGAGGATCGACGTGGTTCTTCTGGGCGAAGAACCAGCCGCGCACGGCCTCCACGGGCCGCGAGACCTCGGCGAGGGCCTCCACCTTGTCGCGGTCGGTGAGGGGATTGGCGTCGGCCTGAGGGCGCACCAGCTCTTCGCGATAGCGGTCATGGAGCTTCACGAAGGCGGCGGCGATCTTCGGCGAGGCCTGAAGCACCGCCTCGATCTCGACGCGGGAGGGCGCGCCGCTCCCCGAGAGGGCGGGATCCTTCAGCGCGGCGGCGAAATCGGCGGCGAGCTGGGCGTCGGTGGAGGGGGCCAGCTCCGCCACGTTGAGGTCGTAGACCTCCGCCAGCCGCATCAGCAGCTTCGCCGAGGCCGGGCGCTGATCGGCCTCGATGAGGGTGACGTAGCTGGCGGAGACCCCCAGCTCCGCCGCCATCTGCGCCTGAGTCAGCCCCAGAGACTGGCGCAGGGCCTTGAGCCTCTGGCCGATGATGAGCTTTTCGCCGCGGGCGGTCATGGGCGGGCCTTACAAAAGTTACAGAACTTGCGGATGTCTCGTGACCTGACTGACAGCAACACCCTTATATCGCTGGGTTTCGTCAAGATCATGCTGCATCTGCTTCGTGACATGACTAGCGTGACTTCACACCCGAGTCACGGAGCTTCGTCATGCCGCTCGATCGCCCGACCTCCACCGCCGCTCCCATCGTCCTGCGCGACGCCCCCGGCGCGGATCACGTCCTGACCCCCGAGGCTCTGGCCTTCGTCGCCGAGCTCCAGAGCCGCTTCGGCCTGAGGCTGCATGCGCTGATGGTCGCCCGCACGCGCCGTCAGGAGCGCTTCGACCGGGGCGAGCTGCTCGACTATCTGCCCGAGACCCAGGCGATCCGTCAGGGCGTCTGGCGCGCCGATCCCGCTCCCGAGGCCCTGCTCGACCGCCGCGTCGAGATCACCGGCCCCGTCGAGCGCAAGATGATGATCAACGCGCTGAACTCGGGCGCGAAGGTCTTCATGGCCGATTTCGAGGACGCCACCGCGCCGAGCTTCCCGAACATCATCGCGGGCCACGCCAACATGCTGGATCACCGCGACGGCACGCTGGAACATGACGATCCGAAAAGCGGAAAGTCCTATCGCGTGGGGCCCGAGCCTGCGGTCCTCATCGTGCGTCCGCGCGGATTGCACATGCAGGAGGCGAACGTCCTGATCGGCGGACAGCCGGTTTCGGCGGCGCTCTTCGACTTCGGCCTGAACGTCTTCCATTGCGGGCGGGCTCTGGCGGCCACGGGGCGCGGCCCCTTCTACTACCTCCCCAAGCTGGAGAGCCATGAAGAGGCCCGCTTCTGGAACGAGGTCTTCGTCTTCGCCCAGGACCGCACCGGACTTCAGCGCGGCACGATCAAGGCCACGGTGCTGATCGAGACCCTGCCCGCCGCCTTCGAGATGGACGAGATCATCTGGGAGCTGCGCGAGCACATCGCCGGTCTGAACTGCGGCCGCTGGGACTACATCTTCAGCTACATCAAGACCCTGCGCGCCCATGGAGCCTATCTGCTGCCCGACCGCGCCGAAGTCACCATGGACAAGGCCTTCCTCGCGACCTATGCGGCGCGTCTGGTGAAGGTCTGCCATCGCCGCGGCATCCACGCCATGGGCGGCATGGCCGCGCAGATCCCGGTCAAGGGCGACCCGGAGGCCAACGAACGCGCCTTCGCCAAGGTGCGCGCCGACAAGCTCCGCGAGGTCCAGTTGGGCCATGACGGAACCTGGGTCGCGCATCCCGACCTCGTGCCGGTCGCCCGCGAGATCTTCGACGCCGAGATGTCCGGCCCGAACCAGATCCGCATTCCGCGCCACACCTATCGGATCGAGCCCGCCATGCTGCTCAAGCCCCATGCCGGCGAAGTCACCGAGGCGGGAGTCCGGACGAACATCTCCGTGGCCGTCGAATATCTCGCGCAATGGATCTCCGGACGCGGCGCCGTGCCGATCAACAACCTCATGGAGGACGCCGCCACCGCCGAGATCGGCCGCGCGCAGCTCTGGCAATGGCGCCGTCATGGCGCGGCGGTTTCGCTGACCCTCGGCGGAGCCCGCAAGCTGGACGAGGAATGGCTGGGCGAACTCTTCCAGACGGAGATCCTGGCGATCCTGGAGCGCGTCGGGCCTTCGGCCTTCCATCGCGGGCATTACGCCTCGGCGGCGCGGATCGTCCAGGACGCCGTGCTCGCCGAGACCCTCCCGGACTTCATCACCGCTCCGGCCTACGCCGTGCTGAACGTGCTCGACTGATGGAAGAGCTGCGCATGGCCTCGTCTTTCGGCGGCCCCGCCTTCTGGACCGCCGTCCTTCCCTTTCCCGACCTGAACAAAGGACTTCTCCCCATGACGACCCGTCCCTCCTACGCCGAGATCCGCGCCGATCTGCTCAAGCGTCATCCCTCGGGCGAGGCGCCCGGCGGCGTCGCCATCGACGACATCGTGCAGCTGCGCCTGCAGAACACCTGGGACTCGCATCTCGACATCGCCCGCCAGATGGCCGGAGTCATGCGCGCCGACATGGCCGCCTATGACGCCGACAGCGCGAAGTTCACCCAGTCGCTGGGCTGCTGGTCGGGCTTCCACGCTCAGCAGATGATCAAGGCGGTCAAGCGTCTGCGCGGCACGGCGAAGGGCACCTACGTCTATCTGTCGGGCTGGATGGTGGCGGGCCTGCGCAACCGCTGGGGCCATCTGCCGGATCAGTCCATGCACGAGAAGACCGCCGTCGCGGATCTCATCCAGGAGATCTACGTCTCGCTGCGCCAGGCCGACGAAGTGGCGATCAACGACCTCTTCAAGACCCTCAAGGCCGCGAAGACCGAAGCCGAGCGCAAGGCCGCCATCGCCGCCATCGACGGCTTCGAGACCCATGTCGTGCCGATCATCGCCGACATCGACGCGGGCTTCGGCAACGAACACGCCACCTATCTGCTCGCCAAGGAGCTGATCAAGGCGGGCGCCTGCTGCCTCCAGATCGAGAACCAGGTCTCGGACGCCAAGCAATGCGGCCATCAGGACGGCAAGGTCACGGTGCCGCGCGAGGACTTCATCGAGAAGCTGCGCGCCTGCCGCCTCGCCTTCGAGGAGCTGGGCGTCGAGGACGGCGTGATCGTGGCGCGCACCGACAGCCTCGGCGCGGGCCTGACCCAGAAGGTGCCGGTCAGCCAGCAGGCGGGCGACCTCGCCTCCGATTACATCAAGTGGCTCAAGACCGAGCCGATCACCGCCGGAAACCCCATCCGTGAAGGCGAGCTGGCGCTGTATCAGGGCGGCGAATTCGTCAAGCCGCAGCGTCTGCCGAACGGGCTCTTCCCCTTCAAGGAGAACACCGGACGCGCCCGCGTGATCGAGGATTGCGTGGCCTCGCTGAATCAGGGCGGCGCGGATCTGCTCTGGATCGAGACCGACACGCCCAACGTCGACGAGATCGCGGGCATGGTCGCCGAGATCCGTCAGAAGGCTCCCAAGGCGAAGCTCACCTACAACAACTCCCCGAGCTTCAACTGGACGCTGAACCTGCGCAAGCAGGTGCGCAGCCAGTGGCTGGCCGAGGGCAAGATCCAGGCGGGCGACTACCCCGAAGGCAACGAGCTCATGAAGGCCGAGTTCGACGCCACGGATCTCGGCCGCGAGGCGGACGCGCGTCTGCGCCGCTTCCAGACCGACATTTCGGCGCGGGCGGGGGTGTTCCACAACCTCATCACCCTGCCGACCTTCCATCTGACGGCGAAGTCGGTGGACGAGCTCTCGCGCGGCTATTTCGGCGAAGACAAGATGCTGGCCTATGTCGCGACGGTGCAGCGCGAGGAGATCCGCCGCGGAGTCTCGGCGGTGAAGCATCAGCATGAGGTGGGTTCGGATCTTGGCGACAGCTTCAAGGAGATGGTTTCCGGCGAGCGCGCCCTGAAGGCGGGCGGACACGCCAACACCATGAACCAGTTCGCGGCCGAGTAAGCGCCGCCAGAGATCCGGGCCGGGCATTCGCGGCGAGTCTTCCTGGTCCGGAGCGCCCTCCCTTGCGGGAGGGCGCAACCATTTCAGGCTTCCGCGCGCAGCTTGCGCGCCGTGGCGACGAGATGGCCGAGCGCCGCTTCGACCTCGGGCCAGCCGCGGGTCTTCAGTCCGCAATCGGGGTTGACCCAGAGCCGATCCGCCGGGATGGCCTCGGCGGCCTTGCGCATGAGCGCGCGCATCTCGGCTTCGGAGGGCACGCGGGGCGAATGGATGTCCCAGACGCCCGGCCCGATCTCGTTGGGATAGGCGAAGTCCTCGAAGGCGGACAGAAGCTCCATGTCCGAACGCGAGGTCTCGATGGAGATCACGTCGGCGTCCATGGCGGCCACGGCGGGCATGATGTCGCCGAACTCCGCATAGCACATGTGGGTGTGGATCTGGGTGTCGTCGCGCACCGGAGAAGCCGAAAGCCGGAAGCTCTCCACGGCCCAGGCGAGATAGGCCTCCCAGTCGGCGCGGCGCAGAGGCAGGCCCTCGCGGAGCGCAGGTTCGTCGATCTGGATCGCCGGAAGCCCCGCCGCTTCGAGATCCGCCACCTCGTCGCGGATGGCGAGCGCGATCTGACGGCAGGTTTCCGAACGCGGCTGGTCGTCGCGCACGAAGGACCATTGCAGGATCGTCACCGGGCCGGTGAGCATGCCCTTCATCGGGCGCTCGGTGAGGGATTGCGCGATCCGCGACCACTCGACCGTCATGGGCGCCGGGCGCGCGACGTCGCCGAAGATCAGCGGCGGCTTGACGCAGCGCGAGCCGTAGCTCTGCACCCAGGCCATGCGCGTGAAGGCGAAGCCCGAAAGCTGTTCGCCGAAATATTCCACCATGTCGTTGCGCTCGAATTCGCCATGGACGAGCATGTCCAGACCCAGCGCCTCCTGACGACGGATGCAAGCCTCGGTTTCAGCCCGCAGGAAATCCGCATAGCCCTGATCCGACAAGAGACCCTTGCGATGATCGGCGCGGGCCCGGCGGACTTCGGCGGTCTGGGGGAAGCTGCCGATGGTGGTCGTCGGGAAGCGCGGCAGGTTCAGACGCTGCGTCTGAAGCGCGCGGCGCGCGGCGTAAGGCGAGCCCCGGCGCAGATCCTCGGGCTTCACGGCGGCGGCGCGGGACTTCACCGCCGGATCATGGATGCGCGGCGAAACCCGACGCGAGGCCACGGCCCTGGCGTTCTCGGCGAGGGCGCCGGAGACCTCTTCGCCGTTGAGGGCGCGGGTCAGCGTCGAAACCTCGGCGAGCTTCTGGATCGCGAAGGCCAGCCAGGTCTTCAGCTCCGGATCAAGCTCCGTCTCCGCCGCGAGATCCACCGGGACATGCAGCAGCGAGCAGGAAGGCGCGATCTGGATCCGCTCTCCCCCGAGCTTCCGGGCCGCCTCCCGAGCCTGCTGCAGCGCCGCCGCGAGATCCGCCCGCCAGACGTTGCGTCCGTCGATCAGGCCCAGCGAGAGCAGCTTGTCGCCCGCCTTCTCCAGAGCGGGGCCGAGCTGCTCCGGCGCGCGGACGAGATCCAGATGAACCCCCGCCGCCGGCAGCGAGAAGACCAGATCCAGGGCGTCGCCGAGGCCGCCGAAATAGCTCGCGAGGAGGATCTTCGGCCCGGCCTTGCTCAGGCGCGCATAGGCCGCGGTCAGCGCCGCGCGCTGGGCCTCGTTCAGATCGGTGGCGAGGATCGGCTCGTCGATCTGAACCCAGTCGGCGCCCGCCTCGGCCAGTTGGCGCAAAAGCTCCTCATAAACCGGGAGAACCGCCTCCAGCAGGCTCAGAGGCTCCAGCCCCTCGCTCTTGGCCTTGCCGAGCGACAGCCAGGTGACCGGCCCGATCAGCACCGGGCGGGTGTGGATCCCGAGCGCGCGGGCCTCCAGAAACTCAGCGACCGGCTTGCGCGAGGAGAGGGCGAAGCGCTGCCCCGCCGTGAACTCCGGGACGATGAAATGATAATTGGTGTCGAACCATTTGGTCATCTCCATGGCGGGGGCGTCCTTCGCGCCGCGGGCCATGGCGAAATAGCGCGCCAGATCGCCTTCGATGGCGGCGAAGCGCTCCGGGACGGCGCCGAGCAGAGCCGTCATGTCGAGCATCTGGTCGTAGAAGGAGAAGTCGTTCGAGGGGATGGAGGAGATCCCCGCCTCCTGCTGGATCCGCCAGTGGCGGGCCCGCAGAGCCGCGCCCTCGGCGGCGAGGTCTTCAGCGGAGCGCGCGCCTGTCCAATGCGCCTCCAGAGCGGTCTTGAGTTCGCGCCGCGCGCCGATGCGCGGGAATCCGAGATTGGCGGCCTGAGCCATGAGTCTGCTCCTTGATCCTGGTGACGGCGCAGGCTAGGGAGGCGGCTCCATGAGCGGAAATGGTATGATCTCATCGACTCATGAACAGGAATCATGCATGCTCGACCGCCAGCATCTGGCCATCCTGCGCGAACTGGATCGCCTCGGCTCGGTCACGGCGGCGGCGGAGCGGCTGAACCTCACGCAATCGGCGCTCAGCCACGCCATGCGCAAATTCGAGGCCCGTCATGGCGTCCAGGTCTGGCGCAAGGAGGGGAGGGCGCTGAAGCTCACCCAGGCGGGGGAATATCTGCTGGCTCTGGCGCAACGCGTCCTGCCGCAGCTCGAACACGCCGAGCGCGTCCTCTCCGATTACGCCGAGGGGGCGCGGGGAACTCTGCGGGTCGGCATGGAGTGCCATCCCTGCCGCCAATGGCTGATGCGCGTGACGGCGCCTTATCTGGCGCTCTGGCCGGAGGTGGACCTCGATCTGCGGACGGCCTTCCGCTTCGGCGGCGTGGGGGCGCTGCTCGGCCATGAAATCGACCTGCTCATCACGCCGGATCCTCTGAAATTGCCGGGCATCCGCTATGTGCGGGCGCTGGATTACGAGCTTGTCCTCGCGGTTCCGGAAGGCCATGCTCTGGGCGCCGTGGCGCAGCCCGAAGACCTCATCGGCGAGACGCTCATCACCTATCCCGTGGAGCCGGAGCGTCTGGACGTCTTCACGCGCTTCCTCGCGCCGAAACATTGCCTGCCGCGGCGGCATCGCGCCGTCGAGACCACGGAGCTGATGCTCCAGCTCGTGGCGGCGGGGCGCGGCGTCAGCGTCATCCCGGACTGGATGCTGCGCGAAGAGGGCGCAGGCCTGCCCATCCGCGCCGTGAGGCTCGGAGAGGCGGGCCTCGACAAATCCCTGCATCTCGGCTTGCGCCGGGGCGAGGAGAAGCTCGATTACCTCGCGGGCTTCGTGGATCTCGCTCGGGAGATCGGGGCTCAGGCGGGAATGACCGCCTCGGGCATGCCGTGACGGCGGAAGCTCTCGGCCACGGTCCCCTCCGCCTTCATGCGGCGCACAAGCTCCGTCGCGGCGGCGAGGGCCTCGGGCCGGCCCTTCGGCACGGCCACGGCGGTTTCGGCGCGATGGAAATTCCCCTCGGCGATCCTCACGCCGGGCCTGCGCCGCGCCAGATCCTCCAGAGCCAGACGCCCCAGAGCCAGGGCGTCGCAGAGCCCGGCCTCGAAGGCCGCGACGGCCTCGGGCAGGCTCGCTGCGCCCGTCACCTCCGCGCCCGAGGCGGCTTTCTCGGCGCTGCGGAGGGTGGCCGTCTCCGCGACGCCCATGATCCGCACGCCCGGCCTGTGCAGCTCCTGCGCATGGCGGAAAGGGCTCTCGGCGCGGAGCAGATAGCTGCTTTCGCCCGCATGAAAGGCCTCGCCGAACTCGACGATCCTGCGGCGGGCCTCGTCCACCGGCGCGAAGGAGAGATCCCAGATGCCGTCGTTCGCCGTGGCGATGATCTCGCCCGAGCTGGAGAGCGGAACCAGACGCACCGGCAGGCCCGTGAGCTCGCCGATGCGGCGGGCGAGGTCCACGGTGACGCCTTCGGGCTCCGTCCCGCCCTCGGGGATGGAGGTCCAGACGGCGGATTTCGTCGGGCCCACCGCAAGGGCGATCCGGATCTCGCCCCGAGGCGCCAGAGCTGCGAACATGAGGACGCCTTTCAGGCCAGGATCATTTCGGGGACGTCGCCGTCGAGGATCAGGGCGGCCTCGGTGGCGGCGCGGATCTCTTCGAGGCTCACGCCTGGGGCGCGCTCGCGCAGGACGAGTCCGGCTTCGGTCGGCGCGATCACGGCCAGCTCCGTCACCACCAGATCCACCCGCCGCAGCGACGTCAGCGGGAGGGAGCAGCTCCTGACGATCTTGGATTCGCCCCGCGCGGCGTGCTGCATGGCCACCACCACCCGGGCCGCGCCCGTCACGAGATCCATGGCGCCGCCCATGCCGGGGACCATCTTGCCGGGCACCTTCCAGTTGGCGAGCCTTCCGGCCTCGTCCACCTGGAGTCCGCCGAGCACGGTCATGTCGAGATGTCCGCCCCGGATGAGGCCGAAGCTCATGGCGCTGTCGATGGAGGCCGCCCCCGGCGCCGCCGTGACGAAGCCGCCTCCGGCGTCGGTGAGGCTGAGGTTCTCCATGCCTTCGGGCGGACGGGCGCCCAGCCCGATCACGCCGTTCTCAGCCTGGAAGAAGACTCCGAGGCTGGCGGGCACATAGTTCGCCACCATCGAAGGCAGGCCGATGCCGAGATTCACCAGCATCCCCGGATGGATCTCGCGGGCCACGCGGCGGGCGATGATTTCCTTGGCGTCCATCTGCGTCGCTCCTCACAAGCCTGGGCGGATCAGCAGGTGATCCACCAGAACGCCCGGCGTCTTCACGGCGTCGGGCGGGATGACGCCCACCGGAACGATGCTGTCGGCTTCGGCGATCACCGTCGCCCCCGCCAGAGCCATGACCGGATTGAAGTTGTGCGCCGTCAGCAGATAGCGCAGATTCCCGACGTAATCGGCCTGCCAAGCGCCGAGAAGAGCGAAATCCGCCTTCAGGGGCGTCTCGACGAGGAAGCGCCGCCCCTGGACCTCGACGATCTGCTTGCCCTCCTCGACCTCGGTGCCGAGGCCGGTCGGCGTCAGCACGCCGCCGAGCCCCATGCCGCCCGCGCGGATGCGCTCGACGAGGGTGCCTTGCGGGACCAGCTCGCATTCCACCTCGCCGGAGATCATCTTCGCCTGCATCTCGGGGTTCAGGCCGATGTGCGAGGCGATCAGGCGGCTGATCAGCCCCGCCGAGATCAGCTTTCCGACGCCCTTGCCGGGGGTCGCGGCGTCGTTGCAGATCAGGGTGAGGTTCCGGGGTCGACGCGCCACGATGGCCTCGATCAGCCGCGCCGGAGTGCCGACGGCCATGAAGCCGCCGACCATCAGGCTCGCGCCGTCCGGGATGAGTTCGGCGGCGGCCTGCGGAGTCAATGCGCCCTTCATGCCTTACCTTTCTGCAAGAGAGGCCGAGGGCGATTCGGACGCCCGACTCGTCATGCGGGCAGGATGGAGCGGGCGATGGAGGCGTCAAGCGATTCGAAGGCGTCGAGACCTATCGTCGCATAGAGTTCGGCGCGGCTCTGCATCTCGGGGAGCATGGCCGTGGTCGCGCCGTCGCGGGCGAGGGTCGCGTAAAGCTTCTCCTGCGCCTTGTTCGCCACGCGGAGCGAAGAGACCGGCCAGATGATCATGTCATAGCCGAGATCCTGGAACTCCTGGGCGGTCAGGGCGGGGGTGCGGCCGAATTCGGTCATGTTGGCCAGCAGCCTCACTCCCGGCAGACGCGCCCGGACCTCCTTGAACATCTCCACCGAAGTCAGGGCCTCGGGGAAGATGGCGTCGGCTCCGGCCTCGACGTAGAGCTTCGCGCGGGCCACGGCGCCCTCGATCCCCTCGGAGGCCGCGGCGTCGGTGCGGGCGACGATCACCAGATGCCGCCGCGCCCGGGCCGCAGCCGCCACCTTGGCCGCCATGTCTGAGGCGAGGGCCAGCTTCTTGTCGTTGAGATGGCCGCATTTCTTCGGAAGAAGCTGGTCTTCGAGGTGGACGGCTCCGGCGCCCGCCTCCTCGAAGACGCGGACCATGTGCATGACGTTCAGCGCCTCGCCATAGCCGGTGTCGCCGTCCACCAGCAGCGGCAGGCCCGTCGCCCGCGCGATCTGGCGGATGAAGAAGGCGACTTCGTCCACGGTGATGATTCCGAGATCCGGCAGGCCCATCGAGGCGGTCATGGCCGCGCCCGAGAGGTAGAGCGCTTCGAATCCGGCGGCCTTGGCCTGAAGGGCGGCCTGTCCGTTATGGGCGCCGGGCATGCGCAGGATCCCCGGACGCGCCAGAGCCGCGCGGAAGCGACGGCCTGCGGGAGCCTCGGGCAGGTCTTCGGCGATCAGATAGGGCATGGGCTCACTCCGCAGGCTTGAGCAAGGCTCCGCCGCGCTGGTCCAGCGGGAGGAAGGGGAGATTCTCGGGGCCGATGTAATGGGCCGAGGGGCGAATGATCTTGTTGTCCACCCGCTGCTCGATCACATGGGCGCTCCATCCGGCGGTGCGGGCGATCACGAAGAGCGGCGTGAACATCAGCGTCGGCACGCCGAGCAGGTGATAGGCCACCGCCGAATACCAGTCGAGATTGGGAAACATGCGCTTGGCCTCGGCCATGACCGTCTCGATGCGTTCGGCGATCTCGAACATCTTCATCGAGCCCGCCGCCTGAGCCAGGTCCAGCGCCACCTGCTTGACCACCTGATTGCGCGGATCGGAGACCGTATAGACGGGATGTCCGAAGCCGATGATCACCTCGGCGGCGGCCACGCGGGCGCGGATGTCGGCTTCGGCTTCGTCGGGCGAGGCGTAACGCTTCTGGATCTCGAAGGCGACTTCGTTGGCGCCGCCATGCTTCGGTCCGCGCAGGGCGCCGATGGCCCCCGCGATGGAGGAATAGAGATCCGAGCCCGTGCCCGCGATGGTCCGCGCCGTGAAGGTCGAGGCGTTGAACTCATGCTCGGCGTAGAGGTTCAGCGTGGCGTGCATCGCCCGCACCGCCTCGGGACGCGGCGCCTTCCCATGCAGCAGATGCAGGAAATGCCCGGCGATGGAGTCGTCCTCGGTCTCCACCTCGATGCGGCGGCCGTTCTGCGACCACTTCCACCAGTAGAGCAGCATGGAGCCTTGCGCCGCGATCAGCCGATCCGCGATGTCGCGGGCGCCGGGGAGGTTGTGGTCATGGGCCTCGGGCAGCACGCAGCCCATGGCCGAGACGCCCGAACGCAGCACGTCCATGGGATGGGCGGCGGCGGGGATGGCCTCCAGAGTCTCGCGCACCGCGCGCGGCAGGCCGCGAAGCGCCTTCAGCTTCGTCTTGTAGGCGGCCAGCTCCGTCCGGGTGGGGAGGGCGCCGTGGATCAGCAGATGCGCCACCTCCTCGAATTCGCAGGCGCCGGCGAGGTCGAGGATGTCGAAGCCGCGATAATGCAGATCATTGCCGCTGCGCCCGACGCTGCACAGAGCGGTGTTTCCGGCCACCACGCCCGAGAGCGCGACCGATTTCTTGGGCTTGGGAGCCGGAGCGTTCATCATTGCCTCCCCGGAGCGCGATCCGAATCTTTCGGAAGGCGCGCGATCAGGTGAAAATCAGGGGCGCCGGGAGGATCAGGACAGATACTCCCGGCGTTCCGGGCTTCAGGACCAGTCGAAGATTCCGCGCGGACGCGGCTCGCCGAGCTTCTCGGGATCGACGGTGAAGTTCAGCGCGCCCAGCTCCCCGGCCTTGAGGTCGGGCAGGGCCTCGGCGGCGTCGAGGAAGCGTTGCTGCTCGGCGGGCGAGACGATCCCTTCCGCGAGGGTGCGGAACTTCCGGATGTAATTCGCGCGCAGGAAGGGGCGGGCGCCGTCGGGATGGGCGTCGGCGAGGGCCAGCTCGTCGGTGAAGACGCGGCCGTCCTTCAGCGTGATCACGACGCGGCCGCCGAAGGCCTTCTCCTTCGGGTCGCGGGCGTGATAGCGGCGCGTCCACTCCGGATCCTCGACCGTCGAGATCTTGCGCCAGAGCGCCACGGTCTCGGGGCGATTGGCGCGCTCGGGGGCGTAGGAGGCTTCGTGATGCCAACCGCCGTCCTCGAGGGCCACGGCGAAGATATACATGATCGAGTGATCCAGCGTCTCGCGGCTGGCCTTGGGATCCATCTTCTGGGGATCGTTGGCCCCGGTGCCGATCACATAGTGGGTGTGATGCGAGGTGTGGATCACGACGCTCTCGATCTGCGCCGGATCACCGATCTGCGCCTTCATCTTGCGGGCGAGGTCGATCAGGGCCTGGCTCTGATATTCCGCCGAATGCTCCTTGGTGTAGGTATCGAGAATGGCGCGCTTGGCCTCGCCCGGACCCGGCAGCGGCACCTGATAGCGGGCCTGCGGACCGGAGAGCAGCCAGGCGATGAAGCCGTCCTCGCCTTCCCAGGCGGGGCTCGGGGCGCCTTCGCCGCGCAGGGCGCGGTCCACGGCCTCGACGGCCATCTTGCCCGCGAAGGAGGGCGCGAAGGCCTTCCACGACGAGATCTCGCCCTTGCGGCTCTGGCGGGTGGTGGTGGTCACGTGCAGAGCCTGCTGCACGGCCTGATGGATGATCTTCGTCGGCAGGTTCAGCAGCGTGCCGATGCCCGCCGCCGCCGAGGGGCCGAGATGGGCGATATGGTCGATCTTGTGCTCGTGCAGGCAGATGGCGCGCACGAGGTTCACCTGAATCTCGTAGCCCGTCGCGAGGCCCCGGATGAGATCCGCGCCCGAACGCCCCGTATGCTGCGCCACCGCGAGGATCGGCGGAATGTTGTCGCCGGGATGCGAATAATCGGCGGCGAGGAAAGTGTCGTGGAAGTCGAGTTCGCGGACGGCGGTGCCATTGGCCCAGGCGGCCCATTCCGGCGAGACCCGCCGATCCTGCGGCAGGCCGAAGACCGTCGCACCCGGCTGATAGGGATGAGTCAGAGCCTGAGCCCGCGCCGAAGCCACCGGACGACGCGCCACCGAGGCAGCGGCCACGGCGGCGTTGTCGATGACCCGATTGACGATCATCTCGGCCACATCCGCCTCGACCGCCACGGGATCGGCGGCCACTTCGGCGATCTTCCAGGCGAGTTGATCCTCGCGCGGCAGATGCTCGGCGGATTTCCAGGTTCTCAGATCATGCAGGATCATGACGTCTCTCGCCCTTCTTCGGTTGAATTCTCTTGTGAGGTTTCGGGCGGCAGGGGCCGGGGACGCCCCGCCTCATCCACCGCCACCATCTCGAAGCGCCCGCTGAGCACGGGCCGCGTCTCGCGGTCGGCCATGCCTCCGGCGCGCCCTCTGACCTCGACCGTCATGGAGCTGCGCCCGACCCGGATCACCTCGGCCTGAAGCTCCAGCAACTCGCCGATCCTGATCGGCGTGGCGAAGTCGATCCTTTCGGAGCGCGCCATCACCACCGAGCCCCGCGCCCGGCGGGCTCCCGCCACGAAGGCCGCCTTGGCCAGAAGCGCCAGAGCGTTGCCCCCGAAGAGCGTGCCGTAATGATTGGCCTGTTCGGGGAAGATCATCTCCACGAAGCGGATGGGGGAGCGGGTGGTCTGGTCGGGCTCGGTCGGCATGTCGCGCCTCGCTCTTCACAAAAATCGCAAATGCAGATATCCAGAAAACGAAGAGATCTTAAAGCGCTGAAAAAGCTAAGTCTTGTGAAGCCATATCCTGCGAATTGCGAAGATTGCGAAGATGAGCAAGATCTATATGGGCGTCCGCCTGCGCCGTCTGCGCGAGGCGCGTGGGCTGACTCAGGCGGCCCTCGCCAAGCGGCTGGAGATCAGCCCGAGCTATCTGAACCAGATCGAGCGCAATCAGCGTCCGCTGACCGCCGCCGTGCTTCTGCGCCTCAACGCGGCCTTCGACGTGGACATGCGGATCTTCTCGGATTCCGAGGGCGCGCGCCTGCTGACCGATCTGCGGGCGGCTCTGGCGGATCAGGGCGCCGAGGCCTCGGCGGTGGAGCTGCGGGTGCTGACCGACGAAATGCCCGAGATCGCCCGGAGCATCGTCGGGCTTCAGGCGCGCTTGCGCGAGGTCTCGGAGCGGGCGGATCTGCTCGCCAGCCGCCTGTCCGAGCCGGGCCGCAGCATGGCCCCGACTCCCTTCGAGGCGGTGCGCGACTGGTTCTATGATCGCCGCAACCACGCGCCCGAGCTCGACCTCGCGGCGGAGGGGGTGGGCTCGGCCCTGCCGCCCGGCGCGATGCTCTCGGGTCTGATCGACAGGCTTGCGGGGCGCCATGGGGTGCGGGTCGCCGTCGCGGAGGACGAAACCCGTCTGCGCAGCTATGACGCCTCGGCCCGCATCCTGCGTCTGGGGGCCAATCTGGAGCCCGGACGCCAGGTCTTCCAGATCGCCACGCAACTGGCCTTTCTGGAGCAGGGCGAGACCATATCCCGGCTCGCGGCGGAATCGGGCATGGGGCCGGAGGGGCAGGCCCTGCTGAGGATCGGTCTGGCGAATTACTACGCGGGGGCGCTGATCATGCCCTATCGCGCCTTTCTGGAGGCCGCCGAAGCCTGCGCCTATGACATCGACCTCATCGCGCGGCGCTTCGGGGTGGGCTTCGAGACGGCCTGTCACCGGCTTTCGACGCTCCAGCGCCCCGGCGCCAGCGGAGTCCCCTTCTTCTTCATCCGGGTGGATCGCGCGGGGAACATCTCCAAGCGGCAATCGGCGACGGATTTCCATTTCTCGCGGATCGGCGGGGCCTGTCCGCTCTGGAACGTCTACGAGGCCTTCAGCCGCCCCGGCGAGATCCTGCGCCAGATCGCCCAGACTCCCGACGGCCGGAGCTATCTCTGGATCGCGCGGATGGTGCGGCGCGGACGCGGCGGATTCGGCGCCCCCGAAAAGAGCTTCGCCGTGGCTCTGGGCTGCGACCTGGCCCATGCGGGGCGTCTGGTCTATGCGCGGGGGCTGGATCTGGGCAATCCCGGACTTGCGGCGCGGATCGGCCCCGGCTGCAAGCTCTGCGAGCGGTCGGGTTGTCCGCAGCGGGCCTTTCCGGAGGTGGGGCGCCCCCTCGCCGTGACCGAGGGCGAGGCCCGTTTCGCTCCCTATTCCAGCGGCGAATCCTGAGCGCTGGCTCCGGAGCCTGATTCCCCTCGCTTGGGGCGCGGCCCTCGGCGCCAACCCGAGCGGTTCGCGGGCCGCGTCTCTTGACGCCATCGGCTGGCCCTATCCGACTGATCTTCGGGAAATCAACCTTTTCGCGCAGATTTGCGCCGTTCCGGGCTGGACGCCGGGCGCCTCCGTCTGCGAGTCTCCGCTCCGGACGCCGGACGCCTCTGTCCGGCCCGGGCGGCCACGACTGGAGGAGACGCGTCATGTTCAACCGAAGGGATCTCGTCATGACGGGTCTCGGCCTCGGCGGCGGAGATCTGGTCCGCGTCTGGTCGCCTGACGACAAGGGCGAGGCTCTCCCGAGGCTGCCGGTGGGCGACAGCGCCCAGCTCGACGGGTCGGCGCTTCCGCATGGCCTGGCCGTGGTGGATGAAGCGGGCGTTCTGCGCATCGGCGACGGGGAGACGCTCGGCGGGCGGCGGATGCTCGCCTCCGACTCGCTCGATATCTTCGGTCCCCCGGCCTTGCCGGCTTATGGCGATGGTGATTATCCGATCCCTGTCGAGCGCTCCGACGTGCAGGCTCTGGTCAAGGCGGCGGCGCTCATCGGCGCGCCTTTGCTGCTGCGTCCCGGCCAGACGGCCTTCATCGACGTCGGGCCTTCGGGCCATTTCCCGATCTCGCGCCTTCAGGACGCCATCCGCCTTCAGGAGGCCTGGGGCGGGGGGCCCGCCGTGCGCATCCGTCTCGCGCCCGGACAACATGAGCTCGATAAGGGGGTGCGGGCCTCCCAGTCGATCGTGACCTGGATCGAGGGCGCGCGGGGAACGGACAAGAATATCTGGCGCAAGACGGATATCACCAGCCTCTCCGTCGCGGTCGTGGGTCCGAAAGATCCGGCTCGTCCGAACGCGCTCCAGATCACCCGCATCACCGTCGGGGTGGCGAGCCTGGAGGGGATCGCGGTCGGCGGCATGGTCCGGCTGCAGCCCTTGAGTCCTGGCGACCTGGCTGAGCAGCAACTCGCGGACGGCTGCGCGGGCTGCTTCCAGGTCAAAGCGATCGACGCCGTGGCCGGAACCTTCACGGTGTTCGGACGGCATTACGGACCAACCGCCTTTCCGGCCTTTCCGGCGACCGGGACCTGCCGCATCGCCCACACCACGCTGAAGGTCGCGTCCACGCTTAAGGGGGGGGCCTTCGTCATCGGCACGGACACCCGCGTCGGCCCGCCCGGCCGATTGCATCTCAACCTCGCCCTCGACATGTCCACATCCGACGAGTCCAGCACAGGCGTGCTCGTCTTCTACGGCGGCTCGCTCAGCTTCGATCCTTATGATCTCTGGATTCACGGCGGGAGCAGGACGGGGATCTGGGCGATCGGGGGGGCTGTGTCGGGCGTCGGCCTCTGCGTCTCCTGCGCGTCGCGCAACATCGTGGCGCAACAGGGTTACAATCTCCAGCTCTACGCCATGGTCTCCACTCAGGCTGAATCCTACGCCGTGGCCGCTTCCGCCGACGGCGTCATGACGGCGTCGCAGGCTCAAGCCCACGGTGGCGTTTCCTCTCTCTTCGCGAGCGATGGCTCGGCGGCCTGGATGCCCGGCGCGAAGATCTCCGGAGGCCGCTGGGGCGCCTATGCGCAACAGGGCGCCCAGATCCGCATCGAGGGCGACGCCATGCCCGGCCGCTCCTCCTATGTCGGGGGTCAGGAGGGCGCCGTTCAGGCTTGGGGCCTGGGCCCCTTCGGCTCGACGGTGGTGCGGATCTCCGACACGACGGATTTCCTCAATCCGCGTGTCTCCGTGGGGGGGGGAGGGATGCTGCTCGGCGAGAACGCCGCGCCTCTGACGGGCGTGACGGCGGGGGTCGTCACGCGGGAGGGCGGCTGGCTCCCGACGATCCACGACATGCCCGCCGACGTCGAGACCGGGCTGGACGTGCGCTTCCATGTCCATCAGGGGGAGGGCGACGACGCGGCCGGCGACGGCTCGGCGGCGCGCCCCTATCGCTCGATCCGTCAGGCGATCCGCACGGCTCCGCCTCTGGCGGCGCTGACCGTCGTGCTTCTGTCCGACTACGTGCGGGGCGCGACGGAGCTGGAGGTCTCGCTCGCCAGTCCCCTGACCCAGATCCGGATCATCGGCGCCTCCTCATCCGGGCGATACGTCAACCGGACGCTGACGCTCACGAACTTCCTCTTCCCGGACGGGGCGTCCTATGGCGCGGGGTTCCTCGCGGCGCCGCGCGAACATGGGCGGCTCACGGTCGGCCTGGAGTTCCTGACGATCCGCTTTCCGGCCCCGCCCGGAGGAGGCCTCACGACGCGCGGCTATCAGGATGGCCTCGTCGGACGCACGGCTGCGGATCTCGGCCCGCCGGATCTGTTCGTCGGCCTCAGGTCGACGACTCTCGAACGCGAGGCGGGCGCCACCGGCCTGGTGATCGCCAGCCCCTACGGCAAGCGCGCGCTCTGGGCGGACGCCGTGATCCATGGCCCGGACATGGCCGGAAGATGGGTCGCGGGCGTCGCGGCCGGCGCCGCCCCGGACGGCAACGTCGTCTCGTCCAATCTGGCGACCCTGTGAGGATCCGACATGAGCGTTCCTGACGAATTTGACCTTGAAAAGCTCTGGCGCGACATCCCCGAGCCGGAAAATCTGCCCGAGCCGCAGGCTCTTCGTCCTGCGGATCCTCCGCTCGTCGAGCCCCCGGAGGAATCCGGCGAGCGGCTCACCCTGACGCATGAGGGCGTGACCTACGCCGTCATGACGCCGGAGCGTCTGCGGGCGGCGGGCGTGCCCGGGGCGGTCGTCCGGGCGGCGCTGACCGCCAGGGCCCGGACGGCGGCGCGGCAGGTTCTGGATGCGCATGTCGCGGCGGCGCGCGCCGCCTTCGTGACGGCTCTGCCCGGCCAGGAGATGGTCTATCTCGCCAAGGAGGCGGAGGCTCGGGAATGGGCGGCGGCGACCGCTCCGGATCTGGCGGATTATCCGCTGCTCTCGGCGGAGGTCGGCGTGACGGCCGAGACCGCCGACCAGCTCGCGCAGGTCTGGCTGAACATGGCGGCGCTCTGGCGCTCGGCGGCGGCGCGGCTGGAGGCGCGGCGTCTGGGAGTCTCCGCCGCCCTCGACGCGGCGCGGAGCCCCGAGGAGGTCGAGGCCGCCTTGCGCGCCCTGACCTGAGCCCTCCTGCGGCCGATCTCCTTCCGGCCTGCGTTTAAACCGGCTTTCATCCTCCCGCCGCCATCCTGAGGCGCGATCTTCAGGAGGGCGGCGATGGCGCATCTGTTCGGATCTCTCGACGAGATCGTCTTCTGGCTGGCGATGGGCTATGGAGTCCTGGCGGCCCTGGACATGATCCTGCGGGCGCTCGGGCGGGGCCTGCGCCTGATCGTTCCGAACATGTTTCCGGTCGCGCTCCTGCTCCTCTTCCTGCTCCAGTCGGCGGTCCTGGAGACGCCGTCCGGCGAAGTCGTCGCGCGGCTGGCTCTGGGCTTCGGAGTTCTGGCCGCCGGATTCCTGCTCTACGCCCGGGACCGCAGCCTGCCGGCCGGGGTGCTGAAGGGCTTCGCCGGAGCCGCCCCCTTCCTCGGCTGGGAGAGGTTTCCGGAGACGCTCTTCGCCTTCGGCCTGATCTGTCTGGCCGGCGGCCTCTGCGCGCTCGCCATCGAGAGGATCCGGCGGGCCTGAGGACCGGCGGCCCCCTGGAGCGTTTTCCGATCACGTCGGATCGTTCAGACGCTCCAGGTTCTTGTCTGGCCGCATTTTCGCGACGCGAAGCCATTCGGCTTCGCTGGAAAATGCTCTAGAGCCCCCGTTCTCCGAGATAGCCGTCGATCTCGCGCCAGAGCTTCTGGCGGATGGCGTCGCTCTCCATCCAGGCGTCATGGCGGCAGTCGAGCAGGTTGACCAGCCGCGAGAGCGGTTCGCGTTCGGCCCAGACGTCGATGGCGGCGTTCTGCACCACCGTGTCGCGCTCGCAGGTGAAGACGAGGCAGGGCAGGCCCAGAGACTCGCGCGGACGCGCCGCCAGAGCGTCGATCTCCCGGAAGGCCGCCGCCAGCCAGGCCCAGCTCGGCCCGCCGATGGCGAGCTCGGGATTCGCCTTCAGAAGCTGGGCCATGACGTTGAACCTGCGTTCGTCGCTGGTCAGGCTGTTGTTTTCGAAGGGGCGTTCGGCGCCGCTGCGGCGCTCCTGTCCGAAGGCCCGCCGCTGCCCGAGCTTGATCCGCACGAAGCGCGCCGAAAGCCGACGCGCCAGCCGCTCCACGCCCGGCTCCAGCGAGATCCCGAGCATGGGCGCGGTGAAGACCGCTCCGGCGAAGCGTTCGCGCAGCGGCCCGCCGAGCGCCTCGACGCCGATGGCCCCGCCCATGGAGTGCCCCACCATCAGCTTGGGGCCTGCGATCTCCAGCACGAGCGGGTGATCGAGAACCGCCTGGAGATCCTGCTGGAACTCCTTGAAGTCCTCGACATATCCGAGGCGGCGATCCGCCGCCTGCCGCGTCGAGAGCCCCTGTCCGCGCCAGTCGAAGGCGAGCACCGCGAAGCCCCGGGCGCGCCATTCGCCCACGGCCTCGACGTATTTGTCGAGGAACTCGGCCCGGCCCTGGAGCAGGATCACGAATCCGCGCCCGCTGCCCGGCCAGAAGGCGGCCCTCAGCCGCACGCGCTGGTCCGGCTGGACCCAGAAGCCTTCGGCTCCTTCGGGAACGGTCGGTTCCGGCGCGTAGGGCGGGCTGCGCTGCTCGCGCCCATGGCGGCGCAGAGCCCCGGCGATGGCCCGCGCCTGAGCGGCCTGACGGATGAGGCTGAAACGTCTCATGGGCGGTCGCTCCGGGCGGTCCTCAGAGGATCTGGGCCAGCTTCATGGCCACGCCCATGGATCCGTCGATCTTGATCTTGCCGGTCATGAAGGCGACGGTCGGATTGAGCTCGCCGTCCATCAGCTCCTTGAAGGTGTCGAAATTGGCGCGGATGGTGCATTGGGCCTCCTCGCCGGGAGCGCCTTCCCGGATTTCGGGCGCGCCGCCGCGGCCGTCCACGAAGACCGCTCCGCCGTCCTTGAACTCGAAGAGGATCGTGGCCCCCAGGGAATCGGCGCCGGAAAGTTTGTCCTTCGCCGTTTCAACGGCCTTGGCGATCTTCTGCGCGTCCATCATATTCCTCCTGAGCTTATGGGAGCCTTCGCGGGCCCTGCGGCGGCGTTTAGGATAACGGCAAGGCCAGGGCGCCGCCATGACGAATTCGAAGGGGAAGGCCATGCACGCAAGGCTTCTACGCGCGCGGCGCGGGCTTGGAAAGGGCGCCCTCGGGGCAGGAGCGGCGCTGCTTCTGCTGCTGGGAGCGAGCTTCTCCGCCGGGGCCCAGGATCTGGAGTCCGGGGGCGCGGAGCCCTTCGCCATCCCCGATATGGAGAGCGGAGCCGCCGAGCCCTCCGCCCCCGAGCCGACGGACGAGGCGACGCCCCGGACCCGCGCGGAGCGCCTCGACGCGCTCTTCGCCGAGCTGCTCGAACCGGGCCTGACGGAAGGCGCCGCCACGCGGGTTCAGGCGCAGATCGGGCGTCTCTGGTCGGAATCGGGCTCGGACACGCTGGATCTGCTGCTGCTGCGCGGGAAACGGGCCGTCGCGGCGGGCGAGCTGGGGAAGGCGAAGGCGCATTTCTCGCGGCTGATCGCCTTCGCGCCGGAGTTCCCCGAAGGCTGGAGCTCGCGGGCCGCCGCCGCCTACGCCGACGGGGATTTCGGCCGGGCTCTGGCCGACGTGGGGCGGGCGGTGGAGCTGGAGCCGCGTCATTTCGCGGCCTGGTCGGGGCTCGGGGCGATTCTGGAGAAGATGGACCGTCCGCGCGAGGCTCTGGCGGCTTTCCGGCGGGCTCTGGAGATCAATCCCTTCAGCAAGACGGCCAGGGGCGGAATCGAGCGCCTGGAGCAGGAGATCGACGGGCGGGACGCCTGAGCCGGGAGCGCGGCCTTCCCTGAGGCGGGCCTGAGCGGGCCCGGGGATCTGGAATCGCATGGCCCGCCTCCGGGGAGGCGGGCCATGGCGTTTTCGGGAGGTCCGGGCGGCGGCGATCACAGATCGTCGTAATCCGGCGAGAAGGTGTCGCACTGGCGGATGTCTCCGCCGCGCAGGCCGGTGGTCAGCCAGCGCTGCCGCTGCTCCGAGGTGCCATGGGTGAAGGTCTCGGGGCGCACGCGGCCGGAGCGGCCCTGGAGGGCGTCGTCGCCGATCTTCGCGGCGGCGTTCAGGGCCTCTTCGAGGTCTCCGCGCTCCAGGATGCCGAAGTTCTGATGCGCCCGGTTGGCCCAGACGCCCGCATAGCAATCGGCCTGGAGTTCGAGCCGCACGGTCGCCTGATTGGTCTGGAGGCGGTTGCCCGAGCTGCGCACCTGATCCACGCGCCGCACGGCTCCGGTCAGGTTCTGGACGTGATGGGCGACCTCATGGGCCACCACATAGGCCTGAGCGAATTGTCCGCCCGCCCCGAGCTGACGCTCCAGCGTGCGGAAGAAGTCGAGGTCCAGATAGACCTTGCGGTCGGCGGGGCAATAGAAGGGGCCGCTGGCGGCCTCGGCGGCGCCGCATCCGGAGGTGGTCGCGCCGGAGAACAGCACCAGCGTCGGCTTGACGTAGCTGGCGCCGAGATCCTCGCGGAAGATCTGCGTCCAGACTTCTTCGGTGTCCGCGAGGGTCACGGAGATGAACTGCGCCGCCTGATCGTTGGGGTCGACCTGTCCGGGCGCGACCTGCTGCTGGCCCGGCGCGCCGGGCTGGCCCACGCCGACCATCCGCAGCAGAGGCACCGCGTCCGGGAAGAAGATCGAGGCGAGGAAGAGGATGATGGCGCCGAGGCCCAGGCCTCCGCCCGCCGCCTTCAGGCCGCGCCGGTCTTCGATGTTGCCGCTGCCGCGGCGCCCTTGCCATTTCATGCGTTCGTCTCTTCAGAATCTCGGGGACCGCCCTTTCGCGCCGGGAGTGGCGCAAAATGGCGCAGGTCTCCAAAATGCAGGGGATGGGGCGAAAAGGCAATCGCCGGGATCCGTCTCCGCGCGGGATTCCTTCCGCGAACCCCGCGTTCGGGCTTCAACCTTCCGGCGATTGCAGCCATTGCGTCAGGCGGGACCATCGCCTCGTCCCTTCCGTCTGGCGCACGGCGGTCTCGACGGCGCGGGCCTGTCCCATGATCGCCGCGAGCTTCCGGCCGCGCGTCACGGCGGTGTAGAGCAGGTTCCGCCGCAACATCACGTGATGCTGGTTCGCGAGCACCACCAGCACGGCGGGATATTCCGAGCCCTGGGACTTGTGGATCGTCACGGCGTAGGCGAGGGCGAGCTTGTCCAGCGCCTCGAATCCGACTCCGACCGTCCGGCCGTCGAAGCGGATGCGGAGGCTCTCCTCCGCGGGATCGATCTCCTCGATGAATCCGAGATCGCCGTTGTAGACCTCGCGTTCATGATCGTTTTCGGTCTGCATCACGCGGTCGCCGACGGCGAAGGTGGTCCCGAAGCGCTCGACCTTCGCCGGAGGATCGGGGTTGAGCGCCGCCTGAAGCGCCAGATTCAGCGATTTCGCCCCGAGGCTCCCCCGGTTCATCGGGGTGAGGATCTGGATCTCGCGCAGGGGATCGAATCCGAAGCGGCGGGGGATGTGGTCGCGCGCCACCTCGACCACCCTCTGGACGGCGGTTTCGGGGTCCTCGGCGGGGATGAAGTAGAAATCCGAATCCCCGTCGGGCCGCGAGAGGTCGGGGACTTCGCCGCGATTGATCGCATGGGCCGCCCGCACGATCCGGCTTTCCGCCGCCTGACGGAACACTTCGGTCAGGCGGGCGGTGGGCAGGGCCTCGCTGCGGATCATGTCGGCGAAGGGCTGTCCGGGCCCGACGGGCGGCAGCTGGTCCGCGTCGCCGACGAAGAGCATGGCGGCTTCGGGCGGCGTCGCCTTGAGCAGCGCCTGCATCAGGGGCGCGTCGATCATCGAGCTTTCATCGACCACCAGCAGATCGCATTCGAGCGGATTATCCGCGTTGCGCTGGAAGCCGCCGCCGACGCCGGTGGTCTCCAGCAGGCGATGGATGGTGGTGGCGGTGAGGCCGGTGGTCTCGCTCAGGCGCTTGGCGGCGCGGCCCGTGGGCGCGCAGAGCTTGAGCGTCAGGCCATGGGGCTCCAGCATGCGCAGGAGCGCGTTGGTGAGGGTCGTCTTGCCGACGCCCGGCCCGCCGGTCAGCAGCATGACCTTCGAGGAGAGCGCCAGACGCAGGGCGGCCAGCTGGCTGGCCTCCAGCTTCATGCCGCTGCGGGCGGCGGCCTCTTCGGGCGAGAGGGCGAGGCCGCGCGCGGACCAGGGCGGCGGGCCTTTGGCGAGGTCCTTCAGCCTCCGGGCGATTCCCCTCTCGGCGGCGTGGAGCCAGGGCTGGAAGAGGCAGGGCTCCTCTCCGATCCGGTCGAGGATCAGGCGCCTTTCGGCGATCTCCCTTGCGGCGGTCTCCTCGATCTTCATCTGATCCACGCCGAGGAGGCGGGCGGCGCGTTCGGTCGCTTCGGCGCGGGGGAGGGCGCAATGTCCGTCGCCGAGGGCCTCCTCCAGCACGCGCCAGAGGCCGGCGCCGATCCTCTGGGGCGAGTCCGGCGCGGCCCCGAGCCTCTGGGCCAGGGCGTCGGCGCTGGCGAAGCCGATCCCCCTGATCTCGCGCGCGAGGGCGTAGGGATCGGCCCGCACCCGCGCCGGAGTCGCGGCGCCCCAGGCCTTGTAGATCGCGGCGGCCTGAGCGGGCCCGACCCCATGGCCCTGCAGGAAGACCATGGCTTCGCGGGCGGCCTTCTGCTCTCCCCAGGCTTCGGCGATCTCCTTCGCCCTGGCCGAGGTGATCCCCGCCACGCGGCTGAGCCGGGCGGGGGTCCGTTCGATGACGTCGAAGACCTCTTCTCCGAAGGCGAGGACCAGCTTGCGCGCGGTGGCTCTGCCGACGCCCGGAAAGGCGCCCGAGCCGAGGAAGGCCTCGATTCCGGCGGCGCCGTCGGGCGCGGTGGCCTTGATCTCGCGGGCCTGGAACTGGAGTCCGTGATTGGGGTCGTTGCGCCAGACTCCTGTGGCCTCGATGGTCTCGCCCGCGCCGACGGCGGCGATCCGCCCGACCACCGCGACCAGCTCGCGCCGCCCGACGGGCCGCACCCGCAGCACGGCGAATCCGGTGTCGGGCGCGTGGAAGATCACGCGTTCGACGGCGCCGCTCAGGGTTTCTTCGAGGCCGAGGCCGCTTTCCATCCGCGTCTCCTGAGAGGGAAGTCGGATTTTGTGAAAATCGCGCGACGGATGCGCTCCGCTCCTGCGTAACAAAAACGCCGACCGGGGGAAACCCGGCGGCGTTGAAAAGTCGTGTTGGTCAAATCGAGAAAGAACATCAAATGCAGGTCTCGCGCAAGCTCTTTATCGCCCTGACGGCCGCGCCTCTGGCTCTGGCCTCGGCCTCCGTCTCCGCGCAGCCGGCGCCGGGCTTCGGCCCCGGCGGCTTCGGCGGCGACTCCGCCGTGATCCGTCAGGCCGAGCGCCTCTTCGGAGAAATCGACAAGGACGGCGCCGGCAGGATCACCCGCGAGCAGGCCCTTGCCGCCGCCGCCGCCCGCTTCGCCGAACTCGACAAGGACGGCGACGGCGAGATCTCCCGCGCGGATCGTCAGGCCTGGATGGCCGAGGCGCCCGCCCGCCGCTTCGCCGCTCTGGACAAGGACGGCGACGGCAAGCTCTCCGCCGAGGAGCTGGGCGCCGCCCAGATCGCCCGCCTCGACAAGGACGGCGACGGCGCCTTGTCCGCCGGGGAGCTGGCGGCGGCGCGTCCGGCCTTCGGCCCGCGCGGCCCCGAAGGCCGGATGGGGCCTCGCGAGGAGCGCGGTCCCGAAGCGCGCGGAGATCGTCGGGGAGATGATCGCGGTCCGGTCGCCCATCGCGGCGAAGACCGTCGCGCCGAGCGTCGCGGCCCCGACTCCCGGCCCCACGGCCATGAGGGCCGCGGCGGTCCCGATTTCCGCAGCGGCGAGCGCGAGCACGGCCCCCGCTTCCACGGCCACGGCCACGAGCGCCGCTGGGAGGGCGAGGGCCGCGGCGGTCCCGACTTCCGCGGCGAGCGCGGTCCGCGTCCGGAGGGGCGTTCCGGCGAAGGCCGCCGCGCCGAGGGCGGACCCCGGGGCGAGGCTCCGCGGGGCTTCCGTCCCGGCTTCGAGCGGGCGACGACTCTGGAGGCCTTCGCGCAGCCCTACGAGCGGCTTTTCGCTCTGCTTGACATCGACGGCGACGGCGTGATCGAGAAGACCGAACTCGACACGGCGAAGCAGATCGTCGAGCGGCTGCGCGACGCGCGCCGCCCGGCGCGGCCCGAAGCCCCGGCTCCCGAAGCGGCGCCCGAGGCTCCGGCGGCCGATCTCTGAGGCCGGGAGACGACCGGCCGCGCGCTCCGCGAAAGAGGCGCGCGGCCTCTCAGGCAAGCGGGGCCGCCGGAGGGCGGGTCTGAAGGACGGGAGCGGGCATGGCGCTGGAGGAGGCGGACGACGATCGGCTGATGGCTCTGTTCGCGCAAGGCGACCAGACCGCCGCCCGCCTTCTGACCGGCCGGCATGCGTCGCGCGTGCTGCGGCTGGCCCGGCGCATGCTGAACGACGAGGCCGAAGCCGAGGACGTCGCCCAGGAGGCGATGCTGAAGCTCTGGCGTCTGGCGCCCGACTGGCGGCCCGGAGAGACGAAGGTCTCCACCTGGCTGCACCGCGTGGCGACGAACCTTTGCTACGACCGCCTGCGCCGCCGTCGGGAGCAGCCGCTGGACGACGAAGCCGCCGCCGAGATCCCCGACCCGGATCTCTCGGCCTTCGAGCGGATCGACCAGGCCGAAAGGGCGGCCCTGACCCGCGCCGCCATCGGCGAACTGCCCGAACGCCAGCGGGCGGCCCTCACGCTTCGGCATTTCGCCGAGGTCGGCAACGAGGAGGCCGCCGCCGCTCTGGGCGTGAGCGTGGAGGCGATGGAATCCTTGCTGGCGCGGGCGCGCCGGGGGCTCAAGGCGAGCCTCGCCGCCCGCCTCGGCGGATGGAGATGACACGTGAAGGAGGAGGCCTGACATGTCTGGAACGGACAAGACCCTTTTCGCCTCCGGGAGCGATGCGGCGCTTGACGCGCTGCTCAGCGAGACTCGGAAGCGCGAACCGGAGATCCCGGAAGCCCTGACGGCCCGCATTCTCGCCGACGCCGCCCAGGTCTCGGCGCAGATCGCGGCGACGCGCGCCGCTCGATCCGTCCGGATGGAGCGGGCTCCGGCGCGCGGCCGGGCCTTCGGGGCGGGCTTCGCCGACTGGCTGCGGGCGCTGGGCGGCTTTCCTGCGGCGGCGGCCTTCTGCGCGGCCCTGGGGCTCGGGGCGGCGACGGGCGCGGCCGCGCCGAGCTGGACGGGAACGACCATCCAGAGCGACGGCCTCGCCTCTCTGGAGGACGGCCAGCTTCTGGTCTCCCAGACCATCGACCTTCTCGCCGCCGACGACCCGATGGAGGGATCATGACTTCGACCGCGCCCGCCGGCTCCCGGGGCGACCGCCTGCGCAAGCCCCTGATCGCTTCGCTGATCCTGAATCTCTTCCTGATCGGCGCGGCGGGCGGCTGGGCCCTGAGCCATCATCGCGGCCCTCCGCCCGGACCCGAGGGCGGCGGCGAGGTGGGCCACTGGCTGCGCAATCTGCCGGAGGCGCGCCGGGCCGACGTGCGGGCGATGTTCGAGGCCTCCCGCGAGACCCGCCGCGGCAAGCGCGCCGAGATCCACGCCGCCCGCGACGCCGCGATTCTGGCTCTGGAGGCGCGGCCCTTCGTCCCGGCGGCCCTGGAGGCGGCGCTGGACGTCATCCGCGAGCAGGGCGAGGCCCTGACCCGCGACGCCCATCGCGATCTGATGGCCATCGTCGGGCGGATGACCGACGCGGAGCGCGCGACCTACGCCGCGCAGCTGCGCCGTCCGGCCGGGCCGCAGCGGGGCGGCCCTCCGCCGGAAGGGGGCTCGGGGCCTGCGCCGGGGGCGGGCTCAGAGATCCGTCGTCCCCCCGCTCCCTGAGGGCGCGCCGGGGGAGAGGGGGAGCTTCTTCCCCATGTAGCCGAGGAAGGTGTTCAGGCAGTCGCGCCAGAGCCTGAAGTTCGCCCGCAGGTTTCCGGCGGGCATGCCGTATTTCAGGTTCACGTCCATCTCCAGCCTGGGGTCCTGCTCGTCGTCGAGGTAGAGCTTGCAATAGCGGTATTCGGTGTTCCAGACGTTGACGAAGGCGGCGTCCGGCTTGACGGCGCCCACATCCCAGACGGCGTAGAACTGGATGCTTGCGCAGGCGTCGTTTGTCTTCTCGCGGCAATCGAAGAAATAGAGGCTGTAGTTCGTCCGGCCGATGCGCCCTCTCACCAGAGGATCGCCGAGGGGATCGGCGGTCAGCGTGGCGGTCCCGATCTCGGCGGCGAGGGCGCGGATGACCTCGGGGTCTCCGGCGCCGATCAGGGCCGGATCCTCGGGGCCCCGGGCCTCGGCCGCCGGAGCGCCGGGGAGGGCGAAGGCCAGAAGCGCCGCAGCGCAGGAGAGGGCGAGACGAGTCATGGCGCGATCCTCCGGAAGCTGAGGCGCGGACGGAGCGGAAACCGCCGCGCCTCAAGAGGATAAGCCGGAATCCCGGTCCTGCGAAGCCCGGCCTTTCGGGCGGGGCGGCGGCTCCGGAGCTAGATCCTCCAGGTTCCGGCGCCGCTGACGATCACCTGCGTCTCGAAGGACTTCAGGCAGCTCGTCCAGAGGTCGAAGTTCGATTCGACGTTGCGTCGCGAGACGCCCCCCGTCAGCGAGACGTCCATCATGAGCATCGTGCTGGAGCCGAACAGCGACGCCTTGCAGAAGCGCGAGAGGAGATTCCACGTCGCGAGCGCCTCGGGGCTGGGGACGGACTCCCGATCCCCGAGCCAGGAGCTGCGCATCTGCATGCTCCCGCAGGGCCCCCTGTAGCAATCCTGGAAGACGACCAGATAGAAGAGGCCTCCCGCCCTGCCGCGCAGCATGGGGTTTCCGGCGTAATCCTGACTGCGCTCGGCGGAGCCGAACTGCCGGGCGATCTCGAGGATGCTCCCGACGTCGGAGCCGTCGAGGAGGGAGAGGCCCGCAGGCGGAGCTTCGGCGCGCGAGGGCGCCGCGGCCGCGCCGAGAAGCAGGACGGCCGCCGAGATCGCGCGTCGGGCCGCGCGCGAAAGACGAAGCGCAGACTTCATGAATTCCTCCCGTGATGGCTCCCTCTTCGTGTTTAGGAGGTTTCAAAACGGGTGGGAACGGCTAATTTCGCCTTTTGATGCGCCTTGAGGGGCCTGTCGTCATCCCCTGGCCATCTGGCAGGCCGCGCCGTCCGCGATCTCCTGCGCGGTCGCGCCGTTGCGGAAGAAGCTGCGGAAACGGCCCTGCGCGTCGACGAAATAGGTGAAGCCGGTGTGGTCCATGGTGTAGCCGTCGGCGAAATCCGGATCGGGGCGCTTGCCGTAATAGACCTTGTAGGCCTGGGCGGCGGCGTCGATCTCCTGGAGGTCTCCGGTCAGGCCGATCATGCGCGGATGGAAATGCTGCGTGTAGGCGGCCATGACCGGAATGGTGTCGCGCTCGGGATCCACCGTGATGAAGACCGGCGTGACCTTCCGGCCCGCCGCCTCCAGGATTTCGGTCGCCTCGCTCATGCGGTCGAGTCCGACGGGGCAGACGTCCGGACAGAAGGTGAAGCCGAAATAGATCAGCAGCGGCTGGCCGGTCAGGGTCTTGTCCGTGACGCGCGCGCCGGTCTGGTCGACGAGCGAGAAGGGGCCGCCGATGGCCGCGCCCTCCGCTTCTCCGGAGCATCTGCCGCCCGCCGGGGCCGAGGCCGCCCCGAGGCCTCCGTCTCCGCCGCCGAAGATCCGGCTCCAGGCGGCGCCCGCGCCGGAGGTGAGCGAGGTCCAGAAGGAGCCGCCTCCGCCTCCGCCGAGGATCTGTCCGGGGATGAGGCTTCGTTGTCCGCTGGTCCACCAGGCCAGTCCGGCCACGCCGAGCAGCAGCAGGAGCATCGTCAGAAACCGGCGTCTGAACACGGGTTGGCCCTCCATCCATCCTTTTGCGCCGAGACCCTACAGGCGGGGGGCTCCGGAAGGCCAGAGTCCTCTCGCCGCAGGGAAAGGGCGGGGGCTCCACCTCCCGGAGACTTGAAGCGGCGGGCTTCCGGCCTTATCCAGACAGGCTTTCCGTCCCCCGGCTTCCGGATGCTCCGATGATCTCGATTCGCAACCTCACCTACCGCATCGAGGGCCGCCCGCTCTTCGAGGAGGCGACGGCCGTCGCGCCTGAAGGGCATCGCATCGGCTTCGTCGGGCGCAACGGCGCGGGCAAGACCACGCTCTTCCGGCTGCTGCAGGGCGAGATCTCGCCCGACGACGGCGAGATCCGGCTGCCGCCCGGCGGCCGCGTGGGGGCTGTGGCTCAGGAGGCCCCCGCCGACGACCGCAGCCTGATCGAGATCGTCCTGGCCGCCGATCTGGAGCGCGCCGCCCTGCTCGCCGAGGCCGAGACCGCCGAGCCCCTCCGCCGCGCCGAGATCGAAACCCGGCTGGCGGACATGGGGGCTCATGCGGCGCCGGCGCGGGCGGCCTCGATCCTGCACGGGCTCGGCTTCGACGCCGAGGCGCAGCAGCGGGCCTCGAAGGAGTTCTCGGGCGGCTGGCGGATGCGGGTGGCTCTGGCGGCCCTGCTCTTCTCGGAGCCGGATCTCCTGCTTCTCGACGAGCCGACCAACCACCTCGATCTCGAAGGCGTGGTCTGGCTGGAGACCTATCTCGCGCGCTATCCGAAAACCTTCATCGTGATCTCGCATGACCGGCAATTGCTCAACCGGGCCGTGAACGCGATCTGGCATCTGCATGACCGGAAGCTCACGACCTACAGCGGCGGCTACGATGATTTCGACGCCCAGCGCCGCGCCCGTCTGGAGCAGCAGCAGGCCCTGAAGCGCAAGCAGGATCTCCAGCGCGCCCATCTGCAAAGCTTCGTGGACCGCTTCCGCGCCAAGGCCAGCAAGGCGCGTCAGGCGCAAAGCCGCATCAAGATGCTGGAGCGGCTCAAGCCCATCGCCGTGGAGCAGATGGGCGGCGTGGCCGACTTCCACTTCCCCACGCCCGAGGAGCTTCCTCCGCCGCTTCTGGCGGTGCGGGGGGGCGCGGTGGGCTATGACGGCAAGCCGGTGCTGCGCGGCCTCGATTTCCGCATCGACCAGGACGACCGCATCGCGCTGCTCGGGGCCAATGGACAGGGCAAGTCCACGCTCTCGAAGCTGATCGCCGGACGCCTCCCCCTCATGGCGGGCGAGGCCACCACGGCCCGCAAGCTGAAGGTGGGCTATTTCGCCCAGCACCAGGTCGAAGAGCTGGTGCTCAACGAAAGCCCCTATCAGCATCTGCTGCGCCGTCGCCCGACGGAGCTTCCGGCGCAATTGCGGGGGCGTCTGGGCGGCGCGGGCTTCGGCGGCGAACTCGCCGACGCCGCTGTGGAGCGGCTGTCGGGCGGCCAGAAGGCGCGGTTGCTGATGTTCCTCGCGGCTCTGGACGCGCCGCATCTGCTGATCCTCGACGAGCCGACCAACCACCTCGACATCGAAAGCCGCGAGGCCCTGACCTTCGCCCTGAACGACTACGGCGGCGCCGTGATCCTCGTGAGCCATGATCCGCATCTCGTGGAGACGGTGGCGGATCGGCTCTGGCTGGTGGGGAACGGCGGCGTGAAGCCCTTCGAGGGCGACATGGAGGATTACAAGCGCCTTCTGCTCGCGGAGCGGGGCGGAGCGGGCGGCGAGGCGGAGAAAGCCGGTTCGGCCCGCACGGCGGCGCGGCGGAGCGCGGCGGAACTGCGCAAGGCTCTGGCGCCTCTGCGGGCCGAGGTCGCCGCCAACGAGGCCCGCGTCGCCAGGCTGGAGGAGATGCGCGACCGCATCGACGAGCGCCTGGCCGATCCCACGCTCTACGAATCCGCCGACGGCGCGAAGATCACGGAGCTTCAGCTCAAGCGCGCCGAGATCCTCGGCGGCCTGGAGCGGGCGGAGGAGCTCTGGATGGAGGCTTCCAGCCGCCTCGAAACCCTGGAGAAGGAAGGCCAGACATGACCCCCGGCGCGGCTCTGGTGACCGGCGCGGCGAAAAGGCTGGGCCGCGCCATGGCTCTGGACCTGGCGGCCCAGGGCTGGGACGTCGCCGTGCATCATCACGGCTCGGACCCCGCGGAGGTCCTCGCGGAGATCCGCGCCATGGGCCGCAAGGCCGTCGGCCTGCGGGCGGATCTCCTGAAGGAGGAGGAGGTCCGCAGCCTCGTCCCTCTGGCCGCCGAGGCTCTGGGCCGCCCCCTGACGCTGCTGGTCAACAACGCCTCGATCTTCGAATTCGACACCCTCGCCAGCAATACGCGCGAGGTCTGGGACCGGCATTTCGAATCCAACCTGCGCGCGCCCTACGTCCTGACCCAGGCCTTCGCGGCTCAGGCTCCCGAGGCGGAGATCCGGGACGGCGAGCCTCTGGCGCGGGCTCTGGTGGTGAACATGGCCGATCAGCGCGTCTGGAGCCTGACGCCCATGTTCAGCAGCTACACCCTGGCCAAGGCGGCGCTCTGGGCCTTCACCCAGACGGCGGCCCAGGGTCTTGCGCCGCAGATCCGCGTCAACGCCATAGGCCCCGGCCCGACCCTCGCCAACGACCGTCAGACTCCCGAGCATTTCGCCCGTCAGCGCGCGGGGCTGATCCTGGAGCGCGGCGCCGATCCGGGCGACATCTGCGCGGCCTTGCGCTATCTGGTCTCGGCCCGCGCCGTGACGGGCCAGATGATCGCGGTGGACGGCGGCCAGCATCTCGGCTGGCGCACGCCGGACATCGTCGGAGGACGCGAATGACCCAGCTTCAGGACGAATACACCAAGATCCTCATCCGCGATCTCCAGATCAGCGCCTCCATCGGAGTCTATCATCACGAGAAGCTGGCCTTTCAGCCGATCCTCGTGAACATCGAGCTGACCCTCGGGCCGGATCTGCGGGCGTCTCCGGCGATCTTCGTTCCGGCGAAGATCCGCAGGCAGGATCCGGAATACGCCGAGGTGGTCTGTTACGCCTCGGCCTGCGAGCAGGTGGAGCGGCTCGCCCGCGAGAAGCATACGGAGCTTGTCGAGAGCCTCGTGGAGGCCATCGCCGAGCTCTGCCTCTCCGACGGCCGCGTGGAGGCGGTGCGCGTGCGGGTGGAGAAGACCGCCGCCGTGCCTCGCGCGCGAGCTGTGGGCGCGGAGATCTTCCGTCGCCGCAAGCGGGTTTGATTCGGGTTTCCTGCGCGGCCGGTCAGGAAGTTATCCACATGTTTTCACCCGCCTGCGGCGGAAAGCCCTGATTCCCGGGGGTCTTCCGCAGGCTCTGGAGTCGGGTTCCTTTCCAGACTCTTGTATTTGCATGTATAAATATCCCCTGAGCCTGGGCTGTGAAATTTCTGCGACGGTTTTTTTCATGACACAGACTTGACAAGCGCGTTTGCGGGCGAGCAGCCGCCTCATGGATGGAAAGAGCGCGATTCCTTCGCCTGTGGTGCGAAATTCCATGATTTATCAGCAGATTGCCGAATTTGCCTCTTTTTTGACCGATCCGCTCCGATCCTTGAGATTACAGGCCCTTGCAGGAATCTTCAGCCGGTTTTCCTCAGACTTATCCACAGGGTCTGGGGATGATTCCCGAGGCCCGGCCCGGCCGGAGAAAGGGTTGAGGATCCGTTGACGATTCGGGAGATTCCGCGCGCCCGCCCTTTCCCGGATTCCGCAGGTCCGCCAGGCCGCGCGCGACGGACTCCGCGTCTGGGGGCTTGAAGCTTGCGCGTCGAAGAGCGAACTTTAGGGAAACGCCCTTCCGTGTCGCCTGTCCGCTTCCTTCCCGTCCGCTTCGCCAAGGAGATCCGCCATGAGCGGCCCCCGCAAGCCCCTCTCGTCCGACGCCCTTCCCGATCCGGATCAGGAGGCTCCGCCCCTGACTCTGGAGGAGGAGGGCGGCGCGCCTCTGGCGCCCGAGGACGGCGCGCCGGTCGAGGTCGGGCCGGAGGTGATCCGCCGCCTCTGGCGGACCCTGCCGGAATCTCCGGGCGTCTACCGGATGTTCGACGCGGCGGGGAACGTGCTCTACGTGGGCAAGGCGCGGAGTCTGCGGGCGCGGGTCTCGGCCTATACGAGCCATGCGGGCCATGTGCTGCGCATCCAGCGGATGATTTCGGCCACGGCGAGCATGATGTTCGTGGTCACGCGCACCGAGACCGAAGCCCTCCTGCTGGAGGCGAACCTCATCAAGCAGCTGAAGCCGCGCTACAACGTGCTCCTGCGCGACGACAAGTCCTTCCCCTACATCCTCATCGCCGAGGAGACCGCCGCGCCGCGTCTGACGCGCTGGCGGGGGGCGCGCAGCGTCAAGGGGCGTTATTTCGGGCCTTTCGCCTCGGGCCAGGCGGTGACCCAGACCATCGCCCAGCTTCAGAAGGCCTTCCTTCTGCGCACCTGCGCCGATTCCGTCTACGCCAACCGCTCGCGGCCTTGCCTGCTGCATCAGATCAAGCGGTGCTCGGCGCCCTGCGTGGACCTGATCTCGCGGGAGGCCTACGGCGAACTCGTCGGCGAGGCGGCGGATTTCCTCGACGGGCGCTCGACGAAGATCCAGGAGCACCTCGCCGCCGAGATGTCCGCCGCCGCCGCCGCCATGGAATACGAGCGCGCGGGGGCTCTGCGCGACCGCATCCGGGCCCTGTCGGCGGTGCAGGCGCGTCAGGACGTGAACGTCGAGGCCGTCAGCGAGGCCGACGTCTTCGCCCTGCATCTTGAGGGCGGACAGGCCTGCGTGCAGGTGTTCTTCTATCGCGGCGGCCAGAACTGGGGCAACCGGGCCTATTTCCCGCGTCTGCCGCCCGAGGCCGACGAGGAGGCCATCCTCGACGCGGTGATCGGGCAGTTCTACGCGACCCGCCCGGCGCCCCGGCTGCTGCTGGTCAGCCACAGGCTGGAGAAATCCGCGCTGATGGAGGCCGCCCTCACCGAGGCCGCCGGGCGCAAGGTGGAGATTCAGCAGCCTCAGCGCGGCGACAAGAAGGTTCTGGTCGAACAGGCCCTGCGCAACGCGCGGGAATCCCTGGCGCGGCGTCTGGCGGATTCGGCGGCTCAGGGGCGGCTTCTGGCCCGTCTGGCCGAGGCTCTGGATCTCGAGGGCCCGCCCTCCCGCGTCGATATCTACGACAATTCGCACATCATGGGCCGCGACGCCGTGGGCGCCATGGTGGTCATGGGGCCGGAGGGCTGGCTCAAGACCGAATATCGCAAGTTCAACATCAAGGGCGAGGATCTGACGCCCGGCGACGACTTCGGCATGATGAAGGAGGTCCTGCGCCGCCGCTTCGAGCGGCTCCAGCGCGAGGATCCCGACCGCACGAAGGGCCTCTGGCCGGATCTGACGATCATCGACGGCGGCGCGGGGCAATTGTCGGCCTCCCGGGCGATCCTCGCGGAGATGGGCGTGGAGGATCTGGAGCTTCTCGCCATCGCCAAGGGTCAGGACCGCGACGCGGGCAAGGAGATGCTGCATCGTCCGGGCCGGACTCCCTTCGCGCTTCCTCATCGCGATCCGACGCTGTATTTCTTGCAGCGCCTGCGCGACGAGGCGCATCGTTTCGCGATCGGCGCCCATCGGGCGCGACGCGCGAAGACGGCTGCGGTCAACCCTCTCGACGAGATCGAGGGCGTGGGCCCGGCGCGCAAGCGGGCCATTCTGGCGCATTTCGGCTCGGCCAAGGCCGCCGCCGAGGCGGACATGGCTGAGCTGGCGCGCGCGCCTGGAGTCTCCGAGGCTCTGGCGCGGCGCATTCATGAGCATTTTCACGGCGAGGGCTGACGTGATCTGGACGATCCCCAACATTCTGACCATCGGTCGTCTGATCGCGACTCCCTTCGTGGTGCTGGTCTACGGCATGGTCGAGCGCCCGACGGCGGACTGGATCGCGCTGACGATCTTCGCTGTGGGCGCGCTGACCGACTTCGTGGACGGCTATCTGGCGCGCAAGCTCAACCAGTTCAGCGAGTTCGGCAAGATGCTGGATCCCATCGCCGACAAGGCCATGGTGACCTGCGCGCTCTTCGCGCTGGCCTTCAGCTACGGGCCTTACCTGAGCTTCCTGATTCCGGCCTCGCTGATCCTGCTGCGCGAGACGCTGATCGCGGGTCTGCGCGAATATGCGGCGGGGAAATCGGTGAATCTGGCGGTGACGCGTCTGGCGAAGTGGAAGACCACCGCGCAGATGACGGCGATTTCGGTTCTTCTCTTCCATGCGGCCTGGATCGGCCCGCAGATGAGCCGTCCGGATTATTTCGGCGTGTTCATGGTTCTGGCTCTGGGTCTTCTGTGGGTGGCGGCGGCGCTGACGGTGGTCACGGGCTGGGACTACCTGCGCAAGACGGCGCTCTGGATGATGGCTCAGGAGAAGGGAAAGCGGCTGTGCAGGTGCTCTATTTCGCCTGGCTGCGCGAGAGGATCGGGCGGGGCGAGGAGAAGCTCGCCCCTCCGGCGGAGGCTCTGGAGAGCGCCGCCGCCTTCGTGGCCTGGCTGCGGACTCTGGAGGCGCGCT
>NZ_JAQTXI010000042.1 GCF_028688855.1 Neomegalonema sp.
CCTCATTTCCACCAGGTCAAGACCCGATTTCAAATTTCAGAGACTGCAGAGCCGTCCGCCGAAGCGTCTGCGCCGTCGGTGAGCGGTTTATAGGCCGGGAAAACCAAACGAGCAAGAACTATTTTCAGCAAAACGACGTCTTTTTTGCATTTTCATGAAAAAAGGCGGCCCACCGGGCCGCCCAAAAGAGGGATCCTGTCATGAAATCATCGTCTTAGGGCAGAATCGCGATTTCCACCCGCCGATTGGCCGCCTCGCGCACTTCGTCCGCCGTGGAGGTCGCCTGGCCCGCCTCGCCCGCAGGAAGCACCTCGAAGACCACGCTCGAACCCAGGCGCTTCTCCAGACCGAGTCGCACGGCCTGGGCGCGGCGCATCGCCAGAAGCTGATTGTAACGCGGAGAGCCGGCGCTGTCGGTGAAGCCCGCAAGGCTGATTCTCCGCGCCTTCCGACGACGCGCCTCGGCGGCGATATCGTCGAGGATGTCCTCCGCCTCAGGAGTCAGGTCGTTCGACCCGAACTCGAAGAAGACGGGCAGCCCGCGCGGCCGCTCCTGAGCAGCAGCAGCCATCGCCTGGCCCGCGTCGCTCCCGCTCGCCTGAGGCGAAACAACCTGGGCGCGGGGAGGCTCGGCCGGAGCGGAAGGCGGCTCGGGAAGGATCGGACGGGGCGGCGCATCCGCCAGCCCGACCGCGGGAAGCGAAGAGCCCGCTCCGGGCGCGGACAGGGCCTGAGGCGAGGCGGAGATCGTCCCGCCCATCGGCGCAGGGAAGAGAATCGCCAGATCCTCGCCCCGCGGCGCAGGGGCCGGAGCGCGCCCGGAGCCGCCGTCGTGGAGAACGACCCCAGGCGTAGCCGCAGGAAGAGCCGCATATTGCGGGCCCTGCAGCCCCGCCTGCGCGAAGCCCGCAGCCGGAGCGCCCGTCCAGGACGGAGGCGCCAGCACCGGACCCGGCGCAGCCATGGAGACGGAGACCCCTCCTCCCTGAGAGCCCGCGAAGCGCGGCGCAGGCAAGGGGCCGCTCAAGCCCTGAGGCGGCATCGACAGAATCCCGGTCGGAGCCGGAGCGGGCGTCGGAAGATCGACGCTCGCCGCATAGGTCGGGGCGTCGTAGGGAGCCGAAGGGGAGCCGCGCTGCGATTCCACCGGAGACGTCACCTGATAACGCGCATAGGGAAGCGGCGGCTGAGCCGCAGGCGCGTAACCCGTCGCCAGAGCGGGCGGCGCCTGAACTCCCGAAGCCGGAGGAAAATGCACCTGAGTCCGCACCGTCACGGCGGGACCGGGAGCCGCATAAGCGATCCCCTGCGGCGCAGAAAGGGGACCCGCCGCCGGATATCCGGCCATCGGAGGCGGCATGGAAGGCCCCATCGGGCCGACCACGAACTGCGGAGGAAGCTCGTCCGCCAGACGCGGCGCGCCGCGAATCGCGGCCTCGAGCCGGGTCAGAGCCGTCAGGGCCGCCCCCTGGCAGATCAGCATCTGACCCGGATCCGTCCCCGCGCCCGCCTCGCGCAGCCAGCAGTCGTAAAGCGCCTGGGCGCGCGCCGCGTCCTCGGCCGCGTGAATCCGCACGCCCTCGTCGAAGACGCCGATCAGACGACGGCGCACAAGAGCCGCCTCCTCCGCAAGAGGACCCCGAAGACCCGCCTCGCGGGGAGTCAGGAGCTCCACCGCCTTGCCCTCGATGGCGAGAATCGAGCGAAGGCCGTAGAAATCCGCGCCCTGACGGTCGCCGCGGTCGTAGGCGCGGCTCGAAAGCTCAAGGTAACGCTGCTGAAGCGCGAAGGTGAACGGCTGAGCCTCCGCCATCGACACGTAAGTCGGTTCGGCGATCAGCGCCTGACGCGAGCCGCCCCCGCATCCCGCCAGAGCCGCCGTCGCGACCCCCAGAAGAACCCAGACCCGAAGCGGCCGACGCCCCGTCGCATCCGATTGGTGATGTAAGGACATGATCCTGTCTCCGGCTGACCGCCCGTAGGGAAAACTGCGCGAGGTCGATCCATTTCGGGACGAAATCGCGGAAGTCCCCGGAAACCGAGCAAGGGAGGCGCCAGAAAAGCTTCATCCGCCTCAAGGCGGCGAGACAGGAAACGAGACGGAAGATTCTGAAGAGCTTAGGCGAAGACTCCCTGCAAGGCCCGCAGCCCTCGCCAGAACACCCGAAGCGCAGGCGGAAGCCCTGACGCCGGAAGAAACCGCAAGCCGACCCGAAATGAAACAGAAGCGCGCAGACATGGAAAAGCCCGCACCCCGGGGGATAGGGGATGCGGGCTTTCGGGATGCAGGCCCTGCGGCCTCGGGATCTCAGACGCAGACCACCTTCAGGGGCGCGAAGCCGTTGAAGCCCACCGCCGAATAGGTCGAGGTGTAGGCGCCCGTCGCCAGGATCCGCACCTTGTCGCCGGCCTCGAGGGCCAGCGGAAGCTGGATCGTCGCCTTCTCGTACATCACGTCGGCCGAGTCGCAGGTCGGGCCCGCGAGGATGCAGGGACCGGTCTCGCCGCCGTCATGGGGCGTCTCGATCACGTAGCGGATCGCCTCGTCCTGAGTCTCCGGGAGGCCGGTGAACTTGCCCACGTCCAGATAGACCCAGCGGACCGGATCCTCGGGGCGCTTGCGCGAAGCCAGAACCACCTCGGTCTCGATCACGCCAGCCTCGGCCACAAGGCCGCGGCCGGGCTCGGCCATCAGCTGCGCCGGAAGAGAGCCGCCGAAGGCGCCCCGCGCGAACTCCATCACCCGACGGGCGTAGACCTCGGCGTTCAGCACCGACTTCTCGTAGGTCGCCGGGAAGCCGCCGCCCATGTTCAGAAGCGAAGGATTCAGACCCGCCGCCCGCGAAAGAGCGAAAGTCCGGGCCGCCTCGCCCAGAGCCCCGCGCCACATCTCGGGCTCGCGGGCCTGGCTGCCCACGTGGAAGGAGTAGCCCACCGGGTCGAGGCCCAGATCCCGGGCCATCAGGCTCAGGCGGACGGCCTCCTCGGGAGGGCAGCCGAACTTGCGCGACAGGGGCCAGTCGGCCTCGCTCGTCTCCATGAGCAGGCGGCAGAAGACCCGCGCTCCCGGAGCGGAGCGCGCGAGCTTCGCAAGCTCCTCCTCCGAATCGAAGACGAAGAGGTCGAGGCCCAGACGACGCGCATAGGCGACGTCGCGCTCCTTCTTCAGCGTGTTGCCGAAGGAGAGGCGGTCGGGAGTCGCGCCCGCCGCAAGGCACATGTCGATCTCGCCGCGGCTGGCCACGTCGAAGCGCGAGCCCTTGCCCGCCAGCATCGACAGCACGTCCGCTTCGGGATTCGCCTTCACGGCGTAATAGATCCGCGCAGGATCAACGCCCCGCGCAAGGCGGTCGTATTGCGCGGCGATGCCCTGGACGTCCACGATCAGGGTCGCGGCGTCATAGGTGGTTCCCGCCAGATGCTCGGCGATGCGGCGCGGCGTCGTCGGACGCGGGGCCTGCACGAGCCGAAGCTCGGGGGCGTGGTGCCCCTCTCGGTGATCTTCGGAAATCTGGGAGTCGTCGTGCCGCTCGGAGCGCGGCTGCGCCCCTCCGGCCATGAGAGCTGCGTTCATAGTCCATCCCCCTCGGACGCGAACGGCCTGCGCCGCCCGTCGAGACCAAAGAAGACGCGGACCGTCGCTGCATAGCTTGGAGGCCAGAGGCGCGTGCGTTTGCGTCGTGAGGCCGAGATAAGCGCTTTCGACGACAGGCGCAAGACGGCTTGGGGCCATGAAGGAAAAATTCCTCCGCGAGGGGTCGGACGCGACCTTTGGGTCACGCTCGTCAGCACAGGGTTAATCTTTGCGGATGAAAGCCTTAGGATGGGGATCCACCCCCTCGGAAGACCCCGATCCGGAGACCCTGAATGCGCCCTCTCCTTCTCGCCCTCGCAACGGCCCTCGGGCTGGCGGGCGCCCTCCCCGACCCCGCGGCGGCGCAGATCGCGCCGCAAGATCAGAAAGGCCCCGCGAAGGCCCTGTTCGGCGCGGTCCGGACCCCCGCCCGTCTGCCCCCCGCCGCCCTCGGATCCTACGCCAAGGGCTGCCTCGCCGGAGGAGTCGCCCTGCCCCTCGACGGACCGCACTGGTCGGTCATGCGGCTCTCGCGCGAACGCAACTGGGGACATCCGCGGCTCATCGACTTCATCGCCCGCTTCAGCGCCCAGGCGCCCCGATTCGGACTCGCGGGGATTCTCGTCGGCGACATGAACCAGCGCAGGGGAGGACCCATGCTCACCGGACACGCCTCCCATCAGATCGGGCTCGACGTGGACGTCTGGCTCAGGCCCATGCTGCCCGTCAGGCCCACCGCCCGCGAACGCGAAGACGTCTCCAGCTTCGACGTCGTCGAGGGACGCCACAAGCTCGACGAGGCGCTCTGGCCGCAGACCTCGCGGGCCATGATCCGCGTCGCCGCAGAAGACCCCGAAGTCGAGAGGATCTTCGTCAATCCGGCCATCAAGCGGAAGCTCTGCGAGGAGACCCATCCGCAGGATCGCGCATGGCTCGCCAAGGTGCGGCCCTGGTGGGCCCATGACGCCCATTTCCATGTGCGGCTCGGGTGCCCAGCCGATTCGCCGCTCTGTCTGCGGCAGGCCCCCGTTCCCGTCGGAGACGGATGCGGCGCCGATCTCGATTACTGGTACACCGAAGGACCCTACAAGCCCTCGGACCCGGACGCGCCAAAGATCGAGCTGACCATGGAGGATCTGCCCCCGGCCTGCCGGGGCGTGCTCGCCGCGCCGTGAGGTCCGGCAAAAGAAAAACCCCGACGCTGGGCGTCGGGGTCATATCCTGGTGCGGTCGAGAAGATTCGAACTTCCACGCCTCGCGGCGCTAGCACCTCAAGCTAGTGCGTCTACCATTCCGCCACGACCGCATTGCGCGGCGATATAGCAAAGCCTCCCGCACTTGCGCAAGCCCCGTCATGCGCATTAGCCATGGGAAAAGAGCGGATGCGGCGAAAGGGTCGGAGATGGCGGTGGAATGGCGAATCTCGCAGGGCTACACGCCCTATCCCGAGGCTCTGGCCGAAATGGAGGCCCGCGCCGCCGCGATTCGCGACCAAGGGGCCGAAGAGCTCGTCTGGATGCTGGAGCATCCGCCGCTCTACACCGCAGGCACCAGCGCCAGACGCGCCGATCTGCTCGAAGCCGAGCGATTCCCCGTCTATGACGCCGGGCGCGGCGGAGAATTCACCTATCACGGGCCAGGGCAGAGGGTCGTCTATCTCATGCTCGACCTGAAGAAGCGTCGGCCCGACGTGCGGGCCTATGTGCAGGCGCTGGAGGAATGGATCATCCGGGCGCTCGCGGAATTCAACGTGCAGGGCGAATTGCGCGACGGACGCGTCGGAGTCTGGGTCCGCCGCACCGACAAGGGCGCGCCCGAACGCGAGGACAAGATCGCCGCTCTCGGCGTGCGCATCCGGCGCTGGACCACGCTCCATGGAATCGCCGTGAACCTCGAACCGGATCTCGGCCATTTCGGCGGAATCGTGCCCTGCGGCATCCGGGGACATGGAGTCACGAGTCTCGCGGATCTCGGAATCCCCGCCGCCATGACCGATCTCGATTCCGCGCTCATCAGACATTTCGACCCGATCTTCGGGCCCGGCGGAGTCTTCGGCCTTCGGGAAGAGACGGGCGAAGACAAGACCCCGCCCCCTCTCATCTGATTCCGAAAGCGCGCAGAAGCTTCGCATGATGCGGCAGAGTCAGGAGCTCCTTCGTGTCGGCGTAACCTTGCAGACGCCAGGATTCCAGCGCCTCAGGCGTGAAATTCAACACGTCGCGCATGTTCATCGGCCCGCCCTCGCGCCGGATCGGCTGCAAGGGACGAAGATCGATGAAGCGCGCTCGGGTCGCGGGAGGGCGCTCCCAATTCGTGTCGCTCAGGCGAATCACGAAGATCAGGCCGCAACCCGCCTCGATCAGGGGCGTCACCGGCGTATTGCCCTGAGATGTGAACCAGCCGCCCTGTCCGCCGTCCGAATAGCGGACGCCCCGAATCTCGCGGGAGGCGTAGAGGCCCGGGATGGCCGCCGAAGCCAGAAGCGCGTCCTGCTGCTCGAAGAGGGCCAGGGACTGAAGGTGCATGAATGTGGAGTCGGGCGTGTCCAGAATGCCCCGCTCGGCCAAGGCGACGCGCAGAAGCGGAACGGCGCCCGACTCGTAGAGCGAGACGTGGAAGGGCTTGCCCCTCTGGAGAGCCGCGAAATCCAGATGCTTGCCCATCAGATTCAGCAGAGGCCTGGAGGAGCAGAGCTTGAGATCGTCCATGAGGACAAAAGGCGCAAGCCGCCCCCCGCTCAGGATCGTGGGGATAACCACACGGTTGAAGAAACTCAGGAAATCGACGCTGACAGGCGAAGCTTCGCCGAGATCGCGCCACAAGGCCCGCAGCGATTCGGCGCCAGACCGCAGATCCGGCGCGCCGGAGATCAGCGCGCCGTTCAAGGCGCCGATGCTCGCGCCGGACACCATGTCGATGCGGACGCCGGCTTCCACAAGCGCCTCCACGGCCCCGACCTGATAGGCGCCCTTGGCCCCTCCGCCGGAGAGAGTCAGACCGATCATTCCATTCCCCCTGAACACGTGAGGGAATCCATGCGTCGGAAAGCTTCATTTTCTCCCAGGAGCGCGGCCTGCGTGCATGAATATCCAGCGTAATCTGAAACAAGGCTCCAGCAGGGCCTCAGGGCTTCTCCGTCCCCACCGCCTCGGAGACGCTCCTGAAGCCGTCGCGCTTCATCAGAGCGGGCAAGCCCCGCGCGATCCTCACCGCGAGGCCGGGGCCCTCGTAGATCATCGCGCTGTAGATCTGCACCAGAGAAGCCCCCGCACGGATCTTCGTCCAGGCCTGCTCGGGCGTCGAGACGCCCCCCACGCCGATCAACGGAATCTCGCCCCGCGTCAGCCGACGCAGATCGCGCAGGACCTGAGTCGACAGCTCGAAGAGCGGAGCCCCCGAAAGCCCGCCCTTCTCGTCGCGCTGCGAATCCTTCAGCCGGTCGCGCAGGGACAAGGTCGTGTTCGTCGCCACGATTCCGTCGATCCGCCGCGCAAGGCAGATCTCCGCCACGTCGGCCAGTTCGGAGGCGCCCAGATCCGGCGCGATCTTCAGCAGAATCGGCGCAGCGCCCTTCCCCTCCGCCTTCAGCGAATCGCGCAGGTCGAGGCAACGGCCCAGAAGCGCGTCCAGAGCCGCCGCGCCCTGAAGATCGCGCAGGCGCTCGGTGTTGGGCGAAGAGACGTTGATCGTCAGGAAATCCGCCAGAGGCGCGAAAGCCCGGATCCCCGCCTCGTAATCGGCGGCGCGGTCCTCCGAATCCTTGTTGGCGCCGAGATTCACCCCCACCGGGCCGGGGTGCTCCGGAAGGCCGCTCAACTCCGCCCGCGCGGCTTCGAGGCCCGCATTGTTGAAGCCCATCCGGTTCACGATCGCCCGATCCGGAGTCAGCCGGAACAGCCGAGGCTGAGGATTCCCGGGCTGAGGACGCGGCGTCACGGCGCCGACCTCCACGAAGCCGAAGCCCAGAGCGAAGAGCCCCGGAACCGCCACGGCGTTCTTGTCGAAGCCCGCCGCAAGCCCGATCGGATGGGAGAAGCTCCGGCCCCAGAGCTCGACGCGAAGGCCCGGATCCTCCGGCGGAGAAATGCGCGGGCCCAACCCCCGCGCCAGGCCCCAGAGCGCAAGGCGATGGGCGGTCTCGGGCGGCAGAAGCCGCAAGGCGGAAGCGAACATCAGATCATCCCCGGCGGAAAGACATGGACTCCATCCGGACCCAGCGGCAAAGGCTCGGACCAGAGCGCCTCCTCAGGATTCAAGGCGCGATGCAGATGCGGAAACAGGGCCCCGCCCCGCGAAGGCTCCCAACGCAGATCAGGCCCCAGAGCCCCGGCGTCGAAGGCGATCAGCAGAAGCCCCGGACGGCCCGCGAAATGCTTCGCCGCCGTCTCGCGCGCCTGAGACGCCGTCGAGAAATGGATGAAGCCGTCGCGCAGGTCGTCCGCCGAGCCCGCGAAGACGCCCAGAGCCGCCGCGGCCCGCCAGAAGGATTCGTCGCAGATTTTATAGATCTTCGTCATCGGGCCTCCCCCAGGATCCGACCAGGATCCGGCCCTCGAAAGGGCTGAAACGGGGTCCGAATGACGCCTCCGCGCGGCTTTGTCCAGCGCAGACCCCGCCCAAGCCGACTTCTGCGCAAGTTTCGCTCAAGGTTTGCGCAACTTCTCCTCAAGACCTCTCAACGCATCCTTAAGCGCGCTTGCGCTCCGGGCGCCCCAATTCATCGCGGAACGAATTCCCCTCAACGCTCTGGCAAGGGCGCTTCGCCATGCTGCTCCCAAAGATCAGGCCGCCGCCAGAGGAGGCCCGCGTCCGAATCCGCAAGGAAAAGGACGAGACGAGGGATGCGAGATGTTCAAAATCCAAAGATGGATCAAAGGCCTGGCCATAGGTCTGGCGCTCGGCGCCACGGCCTCTCCCGCCCTCGGCGCGGTCCTGCTCACAGGCGTGATCCATGATTCGCGCACAAGGGAGCCCATCCGGAACGCGCAGGTCCAGCTCTGGAACGCCGAGCTGGGCGCAGCCCTCGACAGGGCCTGCTATCTCTATTGGGACGAAGCTCCCGACTATGATCCGGTGAGCGGACAGCCCCTCACCACCATCCTCACGACCGGAGCGAACGGCGTCTACAGCGTCGTCCTCGAACACGGGCATCCCACTTGCCCCGATACGGTCGCGCCCGTCCGGATGGAGATGCGCGTCTCGCATCCCGATTACATGATCTCCTCGCTGGTCCCCGCCGAAGGCGGAGCGGCCCCCGAATCCTTCGCCGCTTACGGAATCACGAACAGGGACGGCGCCTATTTCGTCTCCGACGCTCTGGCGGCGCCCTCCGGATGGCCCCGCCCCCCCTACTGGAGCGAATGGCGCGCCACCAAGATCACCACGCCCGTCCTCAACCACCACATCCCGCTCGACGCCCGCGCCCCCCGGCCCGCCGAACTCTCCGGCGTGGTGCGGGAGACCGGAGGCGGCGGCGAGCCCATCCCCGGCGCAAGGATCGTCGTGAGCGGGCCGAACGGCCAGCCCCTGCCCGCCGTCTGCCTCTTCGGCGAAGACGCCGCGCGGACCGCCGATCCGGAAGGCGGCCCGAATCCGGGCGGCTATCTCTACCGCATCGACATCGGGGCTGACGCCGCCTGTCCCAGCGGCGGAATCTATACGGTCACGGCGAGGCCTCCCGCAGGCTCGACCGCATATCCTCCGGCCGCCGTCGATTCCAAGCCCTCCGACCCCCTCTCCTTCGGGGGACGCGACCAGGTGGATCCGGAGCTGACCCCCGTTCCCGCTCCCGTCCTGCCCGCCGAACTCACCGTCGTGGTGCGGGATTCCGAAAGCGGCGAAACCATCCCCGGCGCAAGGGTCGTCGTGAGCGGGCCGAACGGCCAGCCCCTGCCCAACGCCTGCCTCTTCGGCGAAAACGCCGCCCAGACCGCAGACGCCGCAGGAAGACATGTCTATCGCATCGATCTGGGCGCTGATGCGGCGGCCTGCCCCAGCGGCGGAATCTATACGGCTACGGCGGTCCCTCCCGCAGGCTCGACCGCATATCCTCCGGCGGCCGTCGATTCCCGGACCTCCGATCCCCTCTCCGCAGGGGGACGCGACCAGGTGGATCCGGAGCTGACCCCCGTTCCCGCTCCCGTCCTGCCCGCCGAACTCACCGTCGTGGTGCGGGATTCCGAAAGCGGCGAAACCATCCCCGGCGCAAGGGTCGTCGTGA
>NZ_JAQTXI010000043.1 GCF_028688855.1 Neomegalonema sp.
TCTTCGCGAAACTCAAAGAATTCAGAGGCGTCGCAATGAGGTGCTGCAAGACAGACCAAAGCTTCTCAGCTTTCATCGCCATCGCGGCAACCCTCATCCGACTCAGATGAACGTCAACAGACCTTAAATTGGACGCGCCACCGAGAGGCTTCAAAGATCAGCGCACCCGTCATCACACTTCGGCAAGGGGCCGACAGAGAGTTGCGCCAGAGTCTTCCGAAGAACCCCGAACAAGGCGCTTTCCGGCGTCTCGGGACGCGACAAGCGGCCATCGCTTGCGGCTTCAATCTCGTCCAGGAGAGCGTGAAGATCGATTCCGGTCGCGGGGGGCGCGGCGTCGGGAAGCTCCATCCAAACGGGGACGACATGCCGAAGATGCGCGCTCTGATCCAGACCATACAGGAGGGAAATCGGCGCGGCGTCTAAGCTCCCGTAGCGGGCGCGAATGTCGAGCCAGCCGTGGGAGACTTCCACAGCGGCGGCGCGCTTCGCGTCCCGAAGGCGCTGGAACCATTCGCCAAAAGTTGGCGGGCGCGAATTAGAATGCGGATGGACCGGGGGCGGGGTTTTCGATTTTGTCGTCATTGATCAGCCCTCCAATCCGGCGAGATAGGCGTCCAGAGCGGCGGTCATCAACTCTTGCCGCCCCCGCCACTCCTCTGAAATCCAGCCTAACACGCGCCGGGCGGTCGCAGGCTTCCCAATGCGCATTTCCGAGAGCTTCGCCATATGCGCCCGCTCCAGAGCATAGGTTTCTTTCAGAATCTCTTCCTCGGCTTCGGCCTCGCTGCGACCCTCCGCGCAAGCTTTCGCACAGGCTTCACGCACCAAAAAGCGTTCACGGTCAGCGAGGAAAGCTTCTTGATCCAGCCACGCGCCGAGCGTATCGGCGGGCGCAGCCTCGAGGGCCAGAGCGGGCAGCGAGAGAGCGGAAGCGCCAAGGGCGGCTTTGAGCGCATTTCGGCGCGTGATAGGGCATGAATCAGCCATTGCGACAAAAACTCCATTTTGTCGTTGCGGTTAGGGCCGGGGGAAGGTGGTGCTTCCCTTCGGCCTGATTCTTCGGTAGCACTGTTTCCCATGATGCAGCAAGAGAAAACCCCGCTAGCGCGGAAAGGCAAACGTGGCCCCCTGCCTACAGGATGGGGAACGCAAGTTGTCGTTCGGATTCATCAGCCCATGCTTGCGCAGCTTGATGCGTTCTGCGCAGGGCAAGTCGATTCACCAACGCGGCCCGAAGCTGTTCGGCGGATCCTTGCGGAATGGTTCTCTGAAAAAGCCCGCCCCCCGCGTGATGAGGCGCAAAAATGACTTGGGCCATTGGGGAGGGCAATAACGCACCTGAATGACTGGATAACAGACGCAAAAAAGGCCGCACCTGATAAGGCGCGGCCGAAATGCTGCGATCGCTGTTAAGACTGTTTCAGGGTGCTTTTAATGATCATACACGGTGAAGGTGTGATCTAGATACAGGACGTGGAATGTTCTGCCATCCCGATAGCCGACCATCGGGGCCTTGCCGTTATAGCGAAGCGCCAAGAATGTTACATCCTCGGTCACATCAATCGGAATGGCGGCCTTGATTGCTTTCCGAGCAATTTTTTCGGTGCCTAGGCCATGCCGGGGGGCGTTCTGAATCTCGTTCCAAGTCATCTTTGAAAGTGTGAAGATCTTCCGCAGGGCGGCAGCTTGGTGGCCTTGGTCACAACAGTTTACACTATAGCCGGACCCGTCCTGCATTTTGTCGAAAGCAAAGATCGGCGGCATCGTATCCGCGTTCTCCGAAGCAACCGAACCAATCTTTTGGGTCGGTTTTCGACTATCTTTGGATCGCTTCGCCTTCAGCCCAGCCAATTACGCCGCCGATTGATAGGACTTCAGATAGTCTTCATCGAACTCGCCAATGAAGAACTCGCGAAGCGCGGCAGTGGTTATGGTGCCGTCGGCTTGCTCATAGGCATTCAGCCAAGGCGCTTCTTCGTGCGTCATGTTGCGCAGCTTCCATGCGGAATATTGACCGTAGTAGTTGTAAACATCGTCAAGAACTGTGCGATCCCGCGCGTCGATTTCACTGAAGTCAACACCTGTGATGGGTGGGATGCCGTTCGAACCATATTCCTTGAATGAGTGGTACAGCGAAGGGACAACCGGGCCGTGCTGCCATGCTTCGATCCGTTCGGCGAACAAGGGGCGGTCGTCATTTTGGCGCGCCGCTGCCATGACTCCAGCAGCATAGTAGCAGAGCTTTTGCAACTTCAGATTCGAAATCAGATCACCTACGTCCGCGTCGGTGCGCGAGCGAAAATAATCTGCAATAATATCAACAGAATAGATCTTCATGCTCTTCGCCTCCCTAGTTGGATGTGGTGTGCTTCAATATAGCTGGTCAGCGCTGATTTCCTAGCGCTGCGTTGTCTCAGACACATCAAATCTTTCGTTGCGCAGCAGATTGTAACACCCTGTAACACCTCGAAATTCAGGAGGTGTTACAGGATTTAATCAATCAAAACAGCGTCGTAACACCCGTAACACCTGTAACACCGCAAAAATGTCTAAGTCTGCAAGGATTCAGGCTTTTTCCTCGGCGTGAACCGCAGCACCGATCAGGTCAGCGAACCCCATGATCCGGGCGATTTCTCCGCTGATGGCCGTGGCGGCTTCGATCAGAAAATCGGGTGCGAAGTGGGTGTAGTGCCGCCCGGTGACGGTCAGGCTTTTTCTGTGGCCGACCACCGCACCCGCAATGGCCTCGGCGATTCCAAGCTGTTCCTGCGCCTTCGTCACCAGCGTGTGCCTGGCGGTATGGGGCGAAACGTCAGAGACGCCAGCCCGATCGCAAAGACGTAGAAACGCCTTGTAGCCGCCTGCGAAATGCAGACCGGCGCGCGGTGAGGGCAAGATGAATTCCCCATGTCTGGGCAGGGCTGTGAGCAGCGCCACCACATTCGCGCCCAAGGGGCGAATGGATCGACCCTCTTTGCTGTCAGCCAGAATCGCGGTGCTGTGGTCCAGATCGATCGCATCCCATCGAAGAGATTCGATTTCGGCTTTCCGCCAGCCTGTCAGGAAGGTCAGCCGTGTGAAGGCGATCACCTGCCAATGTTGGTCGTGAGCCTCGCTGATGACCGCCCCGATAGCCTCAAGTTCGGCGTCGCTGAAGCGTCGATGGCGAACATTGTCGGTGGCGGTGCGCACACCCGTGGCCGGATTGGTTTCAATGACGCCACATTCGACCGCATAGCTGAGGATCCCGCCCAGCAGCCCCTTGGTTCTGGCGGCGGTGCCCTTGCCGCCAGTGACTTTGATCCTCCCGCGCGGCTTGTCGCTTTTCCCGCTGGTGGCCGTCTTGCCTTCCGTCACGTCCCGAACGAGGCCCGCCACATCGGCGCGCTTCAGATCGATCACAAGCTTTTTGCCGAGAAGCGGCTTGATATGGCGTTCGATTCGTCCGGTGTCGGTCGCCAAGGTCGAAGCCTTCTTCGCGCCGCCGCCCTTGCCGAAGATCAACCCCTTCTGGGCGGCCTTGACGTAATCGTCGCACAGCTCGGCGACGGTGAGGGACTTTCGGCGAGTCTGCTTTTCCTCCTGAGGATCTTCGCCGCGCGCCACGTTGCCGAGGATGCTCCGCGCCTCCTTGCGCGCCTCTTCGACGGTGAAGGCTCCATGAGCGCCGATCTTGATCCGGCGCTGCCGTCGTCCGGCGCGATATTGCACCAGATAGACCTTCTTGCCGCTAGGCCAGACGCGGACGCCGAAGCCCGGCAAGGCGTCATCCCACATGATATAGTCAGGTTCGCCGGGCTTCAGCCCGTCCACAAAAGTCTTGGTCAGCCGGGCCATCGTGCTTCCTGTAGAAAGGCAGGCGTCATCACAGGAAGCATATAGGAAGCAGATCAGGGAGAAAGCGCGCGTTTTCTCGACAAGGCAGGAAAAGCCGAAGCCATGAGATAGGGGTTGTTTTTCAGAGCGTTGGATAACTCAAGCCAATCGGAGCGAAGCCGTGAAAAGGCCAAGCATGATTTCTCCGAAGGCAGAGGCCAGGGGTTCGAATCCCTTTGGGTGCGCCAATATTTTCAATGACTTAACTGCCCCCGCACAGCGCGCCTTCCGGCGCGAAGCTGTGACTCGTCACGGAATGCGCCTCATCCGAGCCGCCGCTCCAGCCTGTCCGGCGCGCGCTCCGGGAGTCCTCGGCGCCCGAGGCTCAGCAGGGTCAGGGCGGTCAGGCCCAGCGCGAGCGGCGGAAGGGCGGTCAGCCATCCCCAGTCCGCGGCCGCCGAGGCCGCCGCGCCCGAGAGCAGCGAAGCTCCGGCCCCCGCCAGGCCGACCGCCGTTTCATTGATCCCTTGCGCCAGAGGACGCTCCTCCGGAGACGCCGCCTCCATCAGCATCTGTCCGGCGCCGAGAAAGCCGAAGCTCCAGCCCGCGCCGAGGAGGATCATCGTCAGATGCACATGCGCGAGGGCGGGATCCGTCGCGCCGATCGCCCCGCTGAGGATCTGCGTCGCCAGACCGAAGGCCGCGACGCGCTCCGGGCCGAAACGCCGCATCAGAGGGGCGGCGGCCAGTCCCGCGACGCACATCGCCGCCGCATGCCAGCGCATGACCTCCGCCGCCTGGCCCTCGCCGAATCCGCAGCCGATCATCGCCATGGGCGCCGCGGCCATGCCGAACATCATCAGCATCTGCACGACCGCCGCCGTCCCGATGGCCGAGGAAATCCGCGGGTCGCGTCCCGAAAGCCTGAGGCCGGTCATGATTCCGCCGGAGGCTCCGGAGCGGACCGGCGCCGGAAGCCGCAAGGCCAGGATCGGCAAGGCCCCGAGGCTCCCGAGCAGCGCCACCGCCAGATAGCCGCCTGCGAAAGGCGTCGGCGCGAGGCCGTCATGGACGCGCGCGAAAAGCTCGGGCCCGAGAAAGGCCGCGCCCACTCCGGAAGCCGCCGTCAGGGACATGGCCGCAGCCTGACGAATCGTCGCGACGGTCTCGGCGGCGGCGAAGCGGAAGAAGTTCGCGCAGGCCAGACCGCCGCCGAGCAGGGCGTGGGCGAAGCAGAGCAACAGGAAATCCTGACGCAGCAAGGCCGCCGCCCCGAGGGCGCCGCCCAGCGTCATCAGGGCCGCGCCGAGCAGAAAGCCCGCCTGACGCCCGTGACGCCCCATGAGCAGAGACATCGGCGTGGCGGTCAGCACGCCCGCCAGAGCCTGCGCGGCGATGGGCGCCGTGGCGAAGAGAGGACTCGGCGCAAGCCAGACTCCCGCGAAGCCGGCCAGCAGCAGAAGCATGGGCGTCGCGGCGCCGAGCAGGAGATTCCCCGCCCAGATCAGCGTCAGATTCCGGTTGAACATCGCCGTTCTCCCCGGCGCGCCTGTAGGAGGCTCCATCCCCCCGCGAGTCGCCCGGCTCCCGCCGTCTCCGAAGGGCCTGAGGCATGCGCGGGCCGACCTCCGAAGGTCGGCGTCCGGAGGATGCGGCAGGCCGGGACATGGAGCCTTCCCGCCTCGGCGGAAAGGCTCCGGCTCTTACTTCTTGCCCGCCTTGCAGGTGCAGGGAGACCCCGGCGACTTCACGCAGAGGACGACGCTGCTCTGGCCGCCGCCGAAGCTCACGGAGCCTTGCAGGCCCTGTCCTCCGGCGCTCCAGGGCGCGGCGGCGCCGCCGAAGCCGAAGCGGTTGAAGTTCGCGGCGGAAGGACCGCCGAAATTGACGCTGACGCTCAGGCCGGGGCGCGCGCCGCCGAAGCCCGAAGCGAAATTCGGAGAGAATCCCCCGAAATTCAGATTGAGGCCCGGACGGAATCCGCCGAACCCGAAGCCCTGCGGAGTCTGGAGACTCCGCGCGAAGCTTGACCACATCCCCTGAAGCACGTTCATCGCAACCTCGATTTCGTATCAAAACGACACATAAATCTTGCCTCAAGGCGGGGTTCAAATCAATATCCAGCTTGAAATGAGACATGCCTCTTTTCGTGTTCCTGTCCTGATCCTTCTGCGTCCTGATGCGGCCAGCCTCGGCCCGGCCCGGCCATGAGGCGCCCTTGCGCGGCGGAGCGCGTTCTCCGGAGGCGGCGGCCAGGGGGCCGGACGCCTTCCGGCGCGGCTCCGCATGATATTCCTTATGGGATATATAATTCACCGATTTCTCTTTTTACGTTTCCTTGGCTCCTGTCCCCTAAAACCTCCGCATGCATCGAAGCTGTTGCTTGCGGAGACTGACATGAGAGCCTTGATCCTCGCCTTCCCGATGGCGATCCTGAGCCTGAGCGGGGCCATGGCCGGCGGCGCCGGATGGAGCGGAGCCCGGACGGAAGTCGTCTGGACCGGCGTCTACGCCGGTCTGCAGGCGGGCTACACGCACGCCGAGCTCAAGGACCGCGTCCAGAACATGCGGGCGGAGCGCGATTTCGGCGACTTCAGCGGCGGCGTCTACGTGGGCTACATGCAGCAGATGGCGAGCGGCTTCGTTCTGGGCCTCGAGACGGATCTGAACATCACGAACCTGCGCCGCACCGGCGCCGCCAAGGTCTATCAGGGCTCCGCCTATCTGGGCGAGGAGGACGTCTACGACCGGATCAAGTGGACCGGCGGTCTGCGCGCGCGCGCGGGCTACGCCCTCGGCCAATTCATGCCCTATGTGACGGGCGGCCTCGGGATCGCGAAATATCGCGGCGAGGACACCAACGACAAGGCCTATGGATGGAGCCTCGGCGCGGGCGCGGAATACGCCGTGACCGAAAGCCTCGTCGCCCGCGTCGAATATCGCTATTCCGACTACGGAGACGCCAAGACCGACGTCCTGGTCGGAGAAGGCGCGACGGCCAGGCTCAAGACCTCCCTCACGGCGCATGACGTGCGCGTCGGCGTCGGCCTGAAGTTCTGAGGATCCGCCTCCGGCGGACAATGACGCGGCGCGCCGGATCGCGGGATCGGGCGCGCCTTTTCTTTCGGCGTTCCGACGCGCATGATCCGGCTCCCGCCTTTCGCCGCAGGAGCCGCCCCCATGAAGACGCAGCCGCAGGACCGCGCTTTTCTGACCCGCCTCTTTCAGGCGGCGGTGAAGGCCGTCGATCCGGAATCCGCCTTGCGCGCGGTTCTGCCCGAGCCTCCCGGAGGCCGGACGGTGGTCGTCGGGGCGGGGAAGGGCGCGGCGCAGCTGGCGGCGGCCTTCGAGAGGCTCTGGCCGGGGCCTCTGGAGGGCGTGGTCGTGACGCGCCATGGCGGCGGCGTCGAGCCTCCGCCGAAGCGGATCCGGGTTCTGGAGGCCGCCCATCCCACGCCCGACGCGGCGGGTCTGGAGGCTTCGCGGGCGCTGAAGGCGGCGGTCTCGGGCCTGACGGAGCGGGATCTCGTCGTGGCGCTGATCTGCGGCGGAGGCTCGGCGCTGCTGCCCGATCCGCCTGCGGGCTTCTCGCTGGAGGACGAGATCGCGCTGAACCGGGCGCTTCTGGCCTCAGGCGCGCCGATCTCGGCGATGAACGCCATCCGCAAGCAGTTCAGCGCGATCAAGGGCGGGCGTCTGGCTCTGGCGGCCCATCCGGCGCGGGTGGTTTCGCTGGTCGTCTCGGACGTCCCCGGCGACGACCCGGCGCAGGTCGCCTCCGGCCCCACCATCCCCGACCGCACGACCCGCGCCGAGGCCCGCGCTCTGGCGGAGATCTGGCGTCTGGAGCTTCCGCCGAAACTGGCGGCGCGGCTGGCCTCCGACGCGGATCCTTCGCCCGATCCTGCGGATCCGCGCTTCGGACGCGACGAGGTCCATGTGATCGCCTCGGCGCGGATCGCTCTGGAGGCGGCCGCCGCTCGGGCCGAAGCCGAGGGCGTGGCGGCGGCGATCCTCTCGGACGCTCTGGAGGGCGAGGCGCGCGAGGCGGGCAAGATCCATGCGGCCCTCGCGCGCGAGGTGGTCTTGCGGGATCGGCCTTTCCGGCGGCCCGTGGTGCTGCTCTCGGGGGGCGAGACCACGGTGACTCTCCGCGCGCAGGGGGGCAAGGGAGGGCGCAACGGCGAATTCGCGCTGGCTCTGGCTCTGGCGGGCGAGGGTCTGTCCTTTTCGGCTCTGGCGGCGGACAGCGACGGCGTCGACGGCTCGGAGGAGAACGCGGGCGCCTTCGCGGATGGGACGAGCGCGGCGCGTCTGCGGGGTCTCGGCCTCGACGGGCGGAGTCTGCTGGCGCGTCATCGCTCCTGGGAGGCCTTCGCGGCTCTGGGCGACCTCTTCACGACCGGCCCGACCGGCGTGAACGTCAACGACTTCCGCGCGATCCTGATCCGCTGAAGGCTTCAGCCGGTCAGCGTCGCGCCGAAGGACCAGGCCAGAGGCAGACGCTTCGAGCCTTCCGGCAGGCGATGGAGTCCGTCCTCGCCGCGGATCATCCGGGGGAAGAAGCGCCAGGCCAGAGCCTCGTGCTCATGGAGGAAATCCAGCCGGAATCCCGCCTTGAACAGGGCGCCCAGCACGCGCGAGACCGGATGCAGCCATTCATGGGTCCGGGGATGGGCGATCCTGGCGCTGGAGCCGTCGTAGCTGGAGTCCTCATCCGAGACGAGGGGCGTCTCCCGAGGCGTGGCGTAGTCGAAGCCCACGCGCGGATCTTCGGGCGCGGAGGCGCCGTCGAAGAGCATGAGCGTCGGATGTCCGTCGATGAAATAGAGCCTTCCGCCGGGCTTCAGCACGCCCGCGACGGCCTGAGCCCAGAGGTCGAGATCGTCCAGCCAGCCGATGGCGCCCCAGTTCACGAAGGCGAGGTCGAAGCCTCCGCCGAGCAGGGCGGGGGCCTCGTAGACGTCTCCCTCGACGAAGCTCGCGCCCGAGAGTCCGGAGCGTCGCGCCAGATCCCGGGCATGGAGGATCGCGCGGGGCGAGAAATCCAGACCTGCGGCCTCCGCCGCGCCGAGGCGCGCCAGAGCCAGGGTGTCGGTTCCGATGTGGCATTGCAGATGCGCGACGCGCAGGCCTTCGAGATCGCCGATCTCGGCGAGTTCGATGGGGGTCAGCAGGGTTTCGCCGCGCGCCGCGCGCTCGACGCCGTAGAATCCGGTTTCGTCGCGGATGTGGATGTCGGCGCGGTCGTCCCAGTTGCGCCGGTTGGCCGCGAACCACGCCGCGCGGCGCGGAGGGTCGGTTTCGTCGTTCATGTCCGGAATCCCTCCCTGTCCTGACCGGGTCCGGCGAGGCCGCTGGACGGGCGCTCGCGCCGCAGGGACCGCAGGATCGTCGGGAGGACCGCGGCCTCGAAACCATGGTGGGTCCGGAGGGACTGACGAAAACCATGTGCATCAGATGGATGCATTGTCTAGCCTCTCTTTTGCTGTCACTGATGCGTAAAGGGAATTTCCAGGACTGTCTACCCGCCCCACGCCCCCCTGACGGCTCTGGCCCATGCGCCCGGCCAAGGCATGATGAATTGCTCGTCTTCACGTCCGGCGCCGTGAAAATAGGAGACGACGCCGACAGGCGTTCCGGTCGAAGCTCTCAGGACGAGCGCCCCTGAATCCGCGTTCCGGAATCCTCCGGCCCCGCCGTCGAGCTGGATCACGCCGGGCCGGACCTCGACGACCCTCTGCTCGACGCAGCGCAGAACCTCCGACAATTCGCCGCTTTCGATCCGCCCCA
>NZ_JAQTXI010000027.1 GCF_028688855.1 Neomegalonema sp.
CTTCACTGACGGAAAATATGAAGATTGCCGCGCTCCCTGACGCTCGGCCGGAGTCTTTATTGAACTGAGGGGCCCGAAGCCGCACCGCCAGAAGACAGGGAGAGAAGGTCAGTCCGCGCTGGCCTCGCCCAGGCGCAGACCCGCAGGGGCGTGCAGATCGCGCGGCGGCGGGATCTCGGCGGGCGCAGGAGCGCCGTTCAGGGCGGCGTCGAGCTTTGCGCGGTCGAGCGCGCCCTCCCAGCGGCTGACCACCACCGTCGCGACGGCGTTGCCGATGAAGTTCGTCACCGAGCGGCATTCCGACATGAAGCGGTCCACCCCGAGGATCAGCGCGATGCCCGCCACCGGCACCGTCGGCACGACGGAGAGCGTCGCCGCCAGGGTGATGAATCCGGCGCCCGTCACGCCCGCCGCGCCCTTCGAGGAGAGCATGGCCACCAGAAGCAGCATGATCTGATCGCCCAGCGAGAGGTCGATGTCGGTGGCCTGCGCGATGAAGAGCGCCGCCAGGGTCATGTAGATGTTCGTGCCGTCGAGGTTGAAGGAATAGCCCGTCGGCACCACCATGCCGACCACCGGGCGGGCGCATCCGGCGCGCTCCATCTTCTCCATCAGCGCGGGCAGCGCCGATTCGGAAGAGGAGGTGCCCAGAACCAGCAGGATCTCGGTCTTGAGGTAGGAGATCAGCCGGAAGATCGAGAAGCCGTTGAGCGCGCTCATCGCCCCGAGGATCACGACCACGAAGAGCGCCGAGGTCAGATAGAAGGTGCCCACCAGCGCCGCGAGGTTCACGATGGCCCCCACGCCGTATTTGCCGATGGTGAAGGCGAAGGCACCGAAGGCCCCGATGGGCGCCGCGCGCATGAGGACGTCCACCACGCGGAAGACCACGCTTCCGGCGGCCTCCAGCAGCGTGACGACCGGACGCGCCTTCTCGCCGACGAGGATCACGCCCACGCCGAAGAGGATCGCCACGAAGAGCACCTGAAGGATGTTCCCCTGAGCGAAGGCCGAAACCATGGTGTTGGGGATGATGTCGAGCATGAAGCCCGTCAGGGTGGACTGATGGGCCTGGGAGGCGTAGCCCTGCACCGCCGAGGCGTCGAGCGAGGCGGGGTCGATGTGCATTCCGGCGCCGGGGCGCACCACGTTGGCCACGATCAGCCCCACGATCAGCGCCAGCGTCGAGAAGAACAGGAAATAGCCGAAGGCCTTGCCCGCCACCGAGCCGACCCCCTTGAGGTCGCCCATCCCCGCGAGCCCGGTCACGATGGTGATGAAGATCACCGGAGCGATGATCATCTTGACCAGCTTGATGAAGCCGTCGCCGAGGGGTTTCAGGGACTCGCCGACGCTGGGCCAGAAATGGCCGATCAGCGCGCCGAGGACGATGGCCACGATGACCTGAACATAAAGATGCCGGTAAAACGGACGCGCGGCGTGAGGCGCCGCCTGAGCAGGATCGATCCGCACTGAGGTCTCCTCCAGATTTCGGATGGCGATTCTCCGTCGCCATGGGTGACGTCGTTCCGTCATGAAAGCAGGAGGGCCGCCCCAGACGCAGAAAAGAGGTTTCAGGCCTCAATTCCTTGATTTTCTTGCGCGTCGCCTGGAATCGCCGCGGATTCATGTGTGCTTTTCCACATATTTCCCGGATGCTAGTGTGAAAAACGAAACATCGGGGATCGCTCCATGGCCGCCCTTCCATGACTCCTTCCGGGCCGCCGCCTTCGCGCCGCGCGCTCCTGCGCCTCCTGATCGTCGCGACGGTCGGGGCTCTGGCGCTCGCCTTCCACCTCGGGCGTCAGGGCGCCGAGGCGCGCATCGCCGAACAGGCGCAGATCGCGGCGCTGTCTCGGGCCCAGGCTCTGGAGAGCGTCATGGCCACCCAGCGCGCCGTGGCCGCCGTCCTCGCCGACGACGGCCTGGCGCGGGAGGCTCTGGCGCGGCCCTCGCCGCAGGCCGAGGAAGCCGCCTCGCGCAAGCTCGAAAGGCTGCGCGCCGAGACCGGCAGCACGGTGATCTATCTCCTCGACCGGGAAGGCGTGGCGGTGGCCGCCTCGAACTGGGAGGAGGAGGTCAGCTTCGTCGGTCAGGATTACAGCTTCCGCGCCTATTTCTCCGAGGCGATGGAGAAGGGCCTCGCGCTGGAGTTCGCTCTGGGCTCGGTCAGCCGACGCCCCGGCCTCTATCTCTCGCATGACCTGCGCGAGGGAGCGCGGATCCTCGGCGTGGTGGTCGTGAAGATGGAGTTCGACGCGCTGGAGGAGGCCTGGGCCCGGGGCTCCGACAGAACCTACGTCACGGATGGGGCGGGTCTGGTGGCGCTCTCCTCCGATCCCTCGACGCGTTTCGGCGCGCCGCCGGATCTGCGCGGCTTCATCCTCGCGCGACGACCCGTGCAGGGCGCGGAGGGCTGGTCGCTGACGCTCGCCGCTCCGGAGGCTCCGGCCTGGCGGGCGGGGCTGCTGACGGCGGCGGGCGCTTCGGGGCTTCTGCTGGCGCTGGGGGCTCTGCTGCTGCGGGTGGGCCGGGCGCGGCGTCGTCGCGAGGCTCTGGAGCGGGCGGTGGAGGAGCGCACCCGCGACCTCACCGCCGAAATGCGCGAGCGCCGCCGCGCGGAGGAGCGTCTGGAGCGGATGCAGGCCGATCTGGAGCAGGCCAACAAGCTCGCGACTCTGGGTCAGGTCACGGCGGGCATCGCCCATGAGGTGAACCAGCCCCTTGCGACCATCCGGCTCCTCGCGGACAACGGCATGGCGCTTCTGCCCGCCGACCCCGAGGAGGCCCGCGAGAACCTCAGGGGCGTGGCGCGCATGTCCGACCGCATCGCCGAGATCATCGCCCATCTGCGCGGCTTCGCCCGCAAGGCCACGGGCGGCGTCGGGCCGGTTTCGGTCAAGGAGGCGGTGGAGGCCTCCCTCCTGCTGACGGCCTCGCGCCGGAGGGCCGAGGGGGGTCGGATCGGCGTCGAGGGGCTCGCGCCGGATCTGCGCGTGCGGGCCGAGGCCGTGCGGCTGGAGCAGATTCTGGTGAATCTGCTCCAGAACGCTCAGGACGCCGTCTCGGGCCTTCCCGATCCCGGGATCCGGATCACGGTGGCGGCCGCGCCCGAGGAGGTCGAGATCGCGGTCTCGGACGACGGGCCGGGCCTGAGCCCCGCCATGGCCGCGCAGATCTTCACGCCCTTCGCCACCAGCAAGAGCGACGGGCTCGGGCTCGGGCTGGTGATCTCGCGGGACATCGCGCGCGATCTCGGCGGAGACCTGACCGCCGATCCGCCGCGCTCCGGCGCGGGGGCGACCTTCCGCCTGAGGCTTCCGCGCGCATGACCGACAGGACCGAACGCCCTCTCGTCCGGCTGGCGGACGACGACGCCGACCTTCTCGCGGCCCAGATGCAGGCCCTGCGCATCGCGGGCTTCCGGGCCGAAGGCTTCTCCGACGGCGCCGAGGCCCTCAAGGGCCTGACCGCCGATTATCCCGGCGTGATCCTGACCGACGTGCGGATGCCGGGGCTCGACGGGCTGGAGCTCTTCCGGCGCGTGCAGGCCATCGACGAGGATCTGCCGGTGATCCTCATGACCGGCCACGGCGACATCGCCATGGCGGTGGAGGCGATCCGCGCGGGGGCCTGGGATTTCCTCACCAAGCCGGTGGGGCTGGATCAGCTCGCGGCCGCCCTGAGGCGCGCGGCTCAGGCGCGGTCTCTGGTGATGGAGAACCGTCGGCTGCGGGCCATGAGGGCGGATTCCGTCGCGCCGCATCAGCTGCTCGGGGCGAGCCCGGCGACGGCGCGTCTGCGCGAGGCCGTGGCGCGCATCGGCGAGGCGGGCGTGGACGCCCTGATCACCGGCCCCGCCGGAGCGGGCAAGGAGGCGGTCGCGCGCGCGATCCACGCCGAGGGGCGAGGGCGGGGCTTCCTGCACGTCGCCTGCGACGCGCTGGACGAATCCCGCTTCGACCTCGAATTCTTCGGCGCCGAGCCGGGCCATGCGGGGGCGCCTCGCCATGCGCGGCTCGGGGGGCGCATCGAGAAGGCCCATCGCGGGACTCTGTTCCTCGATCAGGCGGACAGGCTGCCGCCCGGCTTGCAGGCGCGTCTTCTGCATGTGATCGAGGCGCGGGAGTTCTGGCCCGTGGGCGCGGCGACGCCCCGTCCTCTGGAGATGCGCGTCCTGGCCTCGACGCGGGAGAATCTGGAGCTTCTGGCCGCCGAGGGGCGCTTCCGCGCCGATCTGCATCACCGGCTCGCGGGGGTGACCTTGCAGGTTCCCGCTCTGGCGGAGCGGCGCGAGGATACGCCGATCCTTTTCCGTTATTTCCTTCTGGCGGCCTGCAAGCGGCTGAATCTTCCCGTCCCGAGGATCACGCCTCAGGCTCAGGCGCGGCTGACGGCTCACGGCTGGCCGGGCAACGCCCGGGAGTTGCGGCAATTCGCCGAGGTTCAGGCTCTGGGGGCGCCGCTGGAGGACGAGCCCGTCGAGACGGCCGAGGAGGGTCCGACGGATCTCGCGGGGATGGTGGCGCGCTATGAGGCGAGCCTCCTGCGGGAGGCTCTGCGGGCCACGGGAGGCCACGCCGCCCGCGCCATGGAGCGGCTGAATCTGCCGCGCAAGACCTTTTACGACAAGCTGGCGCGTCACGGCATCCGCGCCGAGGAGTTCCGCGAACGTAGGGAAGGCTGACAGCCGCCTGATCCAGTGCGTGCTCACGTTTATGGTGGGCGTCAATTTTTGCGCAGTGGGTGATTTCTCGTCCAGGATCCCGATCTGAAATACTTTATCAGGCTGAGAGCCTGGCCTATAAAGGCTATAAAGGATTGAGCGGTTTCAGGAGGTTGTGGTTCTGTTCGGTTGCGTGACTGAACGGAGCCTCTGATGACCTGGACTGAAGCCGCCCGCCGGGATTATCGGTGGGACGCTGCGCGTTATGCAAGCGATCTGACCGACCAGGAATGGGCCTTGGTCGCGCCCTGTCTCCCCAGACCTTGGCGGATCGGCCGCCCCCGTGAGGCGGACCTTCGGGAGGTGATGAACGCGATCCTCCATGTGGCGAGCAGCGGCTGTCCGTGGCGGATGCTCCCGAAGGATTTCCCGCCGCGCACGACGGTGAAACGGTATTTTGACGACTGGCGCGATAGGGGCGTGCTTATGGTGCTGCGGTTTCATCTGGCGATGGCGACGCGGGGGCTGGAAGGGCGACAAGCCCAGCCGACGGCGGGAATCATCGACAGCCAGAGCATGAAAACCACAGAAGCCGGAGGGAGTTGCGGCTACGACGCGGGCAAGAAGGTCAAGGGCCGCAAGCGCCATATCCTGGTCGATATGCTGGGTCTGGTCTTTGGCCGCAGGGTCCACTCCGCCGATCTTCAGGATCGGGACGGCGTGTCTTTCCTCCTCAGATCCGTCCGCCATCTCTGTCCATGGCTGCGCCATGTCTTCGCCGACAGCGGCTATGCTGGCCCAAAGCTGAGGAAGCTATCCAGAAGATCGGCGACTGGGTTTTGCAGATCGTCAGGCGCTCCGACGTCGCCGAGGGCTTCGAGGTCGTCCCAAAGCGATGGGTGGTCGAAAGGATCTTCGCATGGCTCGGCAGATGCAGGCGCCTCGCAAAATCTTGGGAAGCCTCCACAGCATCCGATGAGGCCTGGATCGACGTCGCCCACATTCGCTTCACGACAAGACGTCTCGCAAGGTATTGCAGCTGCTCATAGAATTATGGACCAGGCTCTTAAGCATCGACATGCAGGAACCACCCAGCATTCCCAATCTGCCGAAGCCTGAAACGTGAGACCCTCGCCCGGCTTGGCGAGCCAATTCGAGAGCGCTCAAGCAAACTCGACAAGGCGCTTGTCCAGACTGACGAGCGTGGCGCCAGTCTCCGCAGCGATCGCCAGATGCAGCGCCTCTCCCGCCCTCAAACCCAGAGCATATTGGTCAGAGAACCGGGCGGCGGCGGCGAAGCCGGCCGTCTCCACCGGTAGCACTTTCAAAAGCCTTCAGGATCAGACGCCGAAACCCCGCCAGCGCGGCGTTGGGCTCCTCCAGACCGATCTGACCCAGCCATCATCTTGATGGACAGCGCCGCAGAAAATTCGGTCGTCACCCAAGGATTGACCGCAAGCTCTTCAGGATCCGCCGAGGCCAGAAAGCGTTGCGCCCGGTCAGTCGCTGTTGTTGGATGAGAGAACACGAAACCGGGGGCGCCGAGGCCAAGTGCCTCGACCTGCATGGCCAGATCGCCATGGGGGGGGGTCAATTTCACTTCGCTTGAACCTTTTCGCTGGAGATCCCTTCATGCTGGCTTCGCTGCTTCGAATCCGTCAGCTTGCCGTTGCGAAAAGACCTGAGCCCTCAGCCCGACGCATGAGCTCGGCGACCATATGTGCGCCCATCTTCCTCATTATGACGCGGCTATGGATTTTGACAGCGATCTCGCTGAGCCCGAGTTTTCCAGCGATCTGCTTGTTCATCATGCTGCTGAGCACATGGAGTCTAAAAGATTTGCGGCGGCGTCGCAGACCCGCCAGAGTCACATTCTCAGTTATGCACAACCGTAATCGGCTGGTCCGGGATCTAACCCATTTCTGAAATGACGGGGATGAACGTACGCAGAATCTGGCGGCGACCCTGAACCACCTTCTCTTCTCTGACGACGGAGACATATTGCAGCTGCCTCGGGATGAACTGCAAGGGAATCAACAGATCCAGATCGCCGAAGGCAAGCTCAGTAGATCGCCCCCGTTTTGACCGGACACGTGGCCTGAGCATGAAAGCCTCAAGGATATCCTTGAGGACAGACTTATTTCTGAGAGACTGTCTTCGAAGTCCTTTATGATTTATAATGGTTTATGATTTTTAGATTTTCCGTGTTTGCTCACGGAGGATGGGATGTGAAAGCCTGCAGATCGCCAGCGTCACGCTCGCCGAGACCTGCGCTATCCGAGCGACTTGACGGATGGGGAGTGGGCTCTGATCTGTCCGCTTCTTCCTGCAGCGCGTCGGGGCGGTCGTCGTCGGAGCGTGGACCTGAGACGAGTGCTCGAGGGTCTGCTCTACGTTCTGGAGACGGGTTGCCAATGGCGCCATCTTCCCAAGGATTTTCCGCCGCGCAGCACGGTCTGGGGGTGTCTGGACCTGTGGGGTTATGACGGAACCCTGGCGCGGATCCATGAGGCGCTCTATCTGGCTTTGCATGAGGCTGCGGGCCGGGAAGCCAGCCCCAGCGCCACGATCCTTGACAGTCAAAGCGTGAAATCGGCGGAAAAGTGGGGCCTCGGCGCGATCCGGTCGGCTATGACGCCGGCAAGAAGACCCAAGGAATCGAGCGCCACATCCTGGTCGATACGCTTGGTCTGATGCTGTGGATCGTCGTCCATCCCGCCTCAGTGCAGGATCGCGACGGAGCGGCGCTCGTGCTGAACCGCTGGACGAGACGACGATTTCCCTTCATCAAGACCGTCTTCGCCGATCAGGGATATCAGGGGCCGAAGGCTGAAGCAGCCATCGCCAGGATCGGCGACTGGAAACTGGAGATCGTCCGACCCGACCCAGGCCCAAAGGGGTTCGCCCTGCTCCCCAAGCGCTGGATCGTCGAACGCACCCTCTCTTGGATCCGGCGCAACCGCCGCCTCGCTAACGACCTCGAAAATCTCGCGAGAATGGCAGAGGCCTTCGTCATCCTCACCATGAGCAAGATCACGCTAAGACGTTTGAAAAATCATGATTTTACCGGACAGGTTCTGACGAATATGGACGGGTTGAAGTGATCACGGGAACGGCCCGTCGGCGGTCCTGGCCGACGGAGGCGAAGCTTCGGATCATCGAGGAGAGTTTCGAGCCCGGTGCGACGGTTTCCTCCGTCGCGCGGCGCAACGGGGTGGCGGCGAACCTTCTAAATCGCTGGCGTCGGTTGTCGAGCGAGGGGGGATCGCGGCTGTGGCTTCTGATGAACCTGTCGTGGGCGCTTCGGACCTTCGGCGTCTTGAGGATCGGGCCCGCGATCTTGAGTGGCTTCCAGGCCGCAAGACGATGGAGGTGGAGATCCTTCGGGAAGCTCTGGCCGGAAGCGGGTCAAAACAACCGATCTTGCGGTCGCTGTCGTCGGCTCAGGGCGCTTCCCGATGAAGCGTGCGGCTGAAGCTCTGGGTCGGCCGCCGTCAAAGGGCGCGACCATGACGGCAAGATCATGGTCGAGGCCTCGAACTTGCGCTGGTGCTCGGACGCTCTGGAGTTCGCCTGCTGGAATGGCGAGGTCATCGCATGGTCTTCATCATCGACGCCTTCAACCGCGAGATCATTGCCTTCACCGTTCTCAGCGGATCGGAGGTCAGCGGGTCCGATATCCGCGATCTCATGCTGGAGGCCGTCGAGACCCGCTTCGGAGCCGTCAAAGCGCCAAAGCCTGTCAAGCATCTCTCTGACAACGGCGCCCCTATGTCGCCAGGGAGACCCAAGCCTTCGCAGCGGCCCTCAACCTCGTCCCCTGCTTCACGCCGGTCATGAGCCCGCAGTCCAACGGCAGGACCGAGGCCTTCGTGAAGACCTTCAAGCGGGATTATCTGCGCGTGAACCCTATGCCAGACGCAAAAACGGCGCTCGGCCAAATTCCCGGATGGATCGAGGATTACAACGAGGTCCATCCCCATTCCGCCCTCAAGATGCGCTCCCCGAGGGAGTTCATCAGAGAGAAAAACACATAGCCAGCTGTCAGCTCAAACGGGGAGCACTCCAGTCAGGTTCCCGATGGGAGCGCCACGACGACAGCGGCGGTCCGTCGAGCGATCCAGCAGAGTCAAGAGAGCCTGAGGTCTCCGGCCAGCCGCACCGGGATCAACCAGAAGACGGTGGCGAAGTGGAGGAAGCGGAGCTCAGCGGCAGATCTGCCGACTGGGCCGAAAGAGCCGCATTCCACGGTGTTGTCGCTGGAAGAAGAGGCGCTCGTCGTCGCTGTCCGCAAACACAGGCTGCTGGCGCTCGATGACCGCCTCTCTGCGCTTCAGGCGACGATCCCTCGCCTGAACGCGGTCTTCCCTGCATCGCTGTCTGCAGCGGCACGGCGCCTCCCGTCCGCCTGAGATGGAAGGCGCAAACAGGCGAAGAGAAAGTTCAAGAGCGCTCCGATCGGCTGTTGCCCTATTGATCATGACCCACATGTTTGAAATGCGCCGCCGCGAGAATGGCGTCGAGCGACGCTTCACCAGGATCAATCATCCTTGGACCAAGGCCCAGGCCGAGCCGAGCCGAGCCGATGAACCGCACCATCAAGGAGGCGACCTCAACCGCTTCCACTCCGACGCCCATGATCAGTTGCGGCGACATCTTCAGGACTTCAGCGACGCCTCTGTCGGACCTTTTCATCCTGCGCGGTGCGCCTGGCCATGTTCGTTCCGACAATGGCCCGGAGTTCATCGCCAAGGTCCCGCGGAGAGGGGACCCTGGCCGTTGGCGCAAAGACCGCATTCATCGAGCCGGGCAGCCCTTGGGAGAACGGCTATTGCGAGAGCTTCAACTCGAAGCTCCGCGACGAGCTGTTCGACGGCGAGATCTTCCACAGCCTCGCCGAGACCAAGGTCATCATCAATGCGTGGCGGCGCTCCTCCAACACCGAACGGCCGCACTCATCACTCGGATATGGACCGCCTGGACCAGAGGCTATCGTCTGGGCTGCGCCAGCGTGCGGATCAGCGCCGCCATCTGCTCAGGCGATGGCCCAAAAGCCGATCATGCATTAAGATTGAAACTGGCCCCTATAGGGGCAGGCCAGTAGGACTTGCATATCGAAAAGGGCGTCCAGGTCGCCCGGACCGACCCATCAAGGCGGGTCGGCGCCCGCATTTCCGTGGACGGGCGCGGCCTCTGGATGAATAATGGCCTCATTGACCCCTGCGGCGCAGCCGAGGCCGGTTCCCGGATCGACCGCTCCAACCGGCGGCGCCCATGCCCGACCTTCGACGGCGGAACGCCTGACGAAGTCCATGCCATCTGGCGGCGCAGAAACCAGGGATCCGGTCTGGTCAGGCCGCAAAACCGTCTCGCCAGGCGGCGCCCCTGTTTCCCGCGCGGCTGTTCCCGGCCATAGTCGAGTCCTTGAAGACGCCCCCTCCCCCCTCTCCGGAGTCCCGCCATGACGCCTTTCGCATCCCAGCAGGTCCTGAAAACCATCTTTCCGCCGCAGGGGCCCGAAACCCACGCCAGCATGATGTCCTACATGCTCTGGCGCTTCATGGCGGTGGCCGGCGAGGGCGAAGCCTTCGATCTGGAGCCCCGCGCCGGAGGGCCCCTCTTCTGGCTTGAAGCTCAGGAGGCCTTCGCCCGCGAGGACGCGCGGCGCGGCGGACAGGCCGAAGCCGAGGAGGACGAAGAGGATCGCGCAGAGGCCGAAGCCAGCCGCGCCGCCTGGCGACGCGAGACGCTGGAGCCGATCCTGGACAAGCTCTTTCCGGAAGGCGAAGCGCGCCGCATCCGCGATTACGCGACGGCCGTCGTCGCCTGGCGTTATCTCCAGGCTTACGTTCCCGAAGGCGCCGACGCCGATCTGATCGCCCAGCTTGAGGAATATCTCGCCGAGAAGGCCGAAGAAGCCGCCGGGATCCTGGCCGAAGCCCGATCCTGACGCCCTGCCTCACTCCTGGATCGCACCGCTGCCGGGGAAGGCTCTGGCGGCCGAGCGGGCCCCGATCTGGCGCACGACTTCCGCCACCTGCGCGAAATGCTCCACGAGCGGATCGCTCTTGCGCCAGAGCATCCCGATCCGCCGCAAGGGCCTCGGCGGCGGCAGGCGCGTCAGGGAGACCGCGGCGGCGCGGGTCTCGACCGAAGCGGCGATCTCCGGAATCAGCGTCACGCCGATCCCCGCCCCGACCATCCGCACCAGAGTCGACAGCGAACTGCCCTCCATCAGATCCCGGGGCGGCGAGGAGGAAAGCCCGCAGAAGGACAACGCCTGATCGCGGAAGCAATGGCCCTCCTCCAGCAGGAGCAGCCGCATTTCGCGCAGCGTCTGAGGATCGGGCGGAGGCTCGCCGGCGTCCTTCAGAGGGCGCACGAGCACGAACTCCTCGGTGAAGAGCTCGGTTTCGGCCAGCAGAGGTTCGGAGATCGGCAGCGCCGCCACGACCAGATCCAGCTGCGCCTTCAGAAGATCGGCGATGAGCTTGTGCGTCACGGCCTCGCGCGGCCTGATCTCGAGATCGGGATGGCGACGCGACAGCTCCTGAACCGTCTCCGGCAGGAGATAGGGCGCGATGGTCGGAATGACTCCGATCCGCAGAGGGCTGATCAGGCGGCCCCGGGCCGCGCGGCCGATCTCCTCCAGATCGCGGGCGGCCTGCAGGATCTCGCGCGCGCGGCGGGCGAACTCCTCGCCGAGCCGCGTCAGCCGGATCCCGCGCGACCCCCGCTCCACGAGCGGCGCGCCGATCAACGTTTCAAGCTCCTTGATCTGCAACGAGAGCGCCGGCTGCGACACCATGCGGTCTTCGGCGGCTCGACCGAAGTGGCCGATCCGCGCGAGCGCCTCGAAATAGCGCAGATGTTTCATGGAAAGCTTGGTCATAAGTTTTTCATATCTCGATCTTTGGAAAATGTAATTAGAATTTATCGCGCGCTTCCGTTACCCAAATCCGCAAGCAGGCGCAAGCCCGCCCTCTTCGAGGCGCAACCCGGGATTTCCGGACTGCGCGGCGATCAAGAGATGCTGGAGCCTCCGAACCGACCGATCAGGTCGGAGAAGGCTCCGGAATCCGACGGCTCCTCCCGCTCTCGAGAAGCGGAGGCGCCGCGGGGAAGACTCCCAGCAAGAAACTCAGCAAGGAGGACAGCATGACCCCATCGACCGAGAGGCGCGGCCTCAGCCGACGCCAGCTGATGTCCCGAGGTCTGGCCGCGACCGCAGGCATGATCATCGGCGGCGGCTTCATCGCCGCTTCCGACGCCGCCTGGGCCTATGAGGCGGCCGCCCTCAAGCCGGAGACCATGGCGACCCTGGTCCGCATGGCCCGCGACATCTACCCCCACGACCGCATCCCCGATGAATTCTACGTCATCGCCGTCAAGGGCTACGACGCGCCCGAGGCCGCGCCCGAAATCGAGGCCGGGATCTCCGCGCTGAACGCCGCCGCTCAGGGCGCGGGCCACGCCGATTACCTCTCCATCGGCTGGGAGGACGACCGCGTCGCGCTGCTGCGCGCCATGGAGAACTCCGCCTTCTTCCAGAAGATCCGCGGCGGCCTCGTGACCGGCCTCTACAACCAGAAGGCCGTCTGGCCGATCTTCGGCTATGAGGGCGAGTCCTTCAGCAAGGGCGGCTATCTGCATCGCGGCTTCGACGACATCAACTGGCTCTGAGGGAGGGCGGACCATGGTTGCGAAATACGAACTCGACGACGATTCCGTCGTTCTGATCATCGGCACCGGCTCGGGCGGCGGCGTCCTGGCGAACGAACTGGCGCAAAAGGGCGTCAAGGTGGTCTCGCTGGAGGCCGGAGGGCGCTATCTGCCCGACGACTACCTCAACGACGAATGGGACAGCTTCGCCCAGCTCGCCTGGCTCGACGCGCGCACGACCTCGGGCGACTGGCGCGTGGCGAAGGATTTCGCGGGCCTTCCGGCCTGGATCGTCAAGGCGGTGGGCGGCACCTCGATCCACTGGGCGGGGGCCTCGCTGCGCTTTCAGCCGCATGAGTGGAAGGCCCGCAGCTCCTACGGCCATGTCACGGGCGCCAATCTGCTCGACTGGCCCATCGACGCCGCCGAAATGGAGCCCTGGTATGAAAAGGCCGAGGCCAAGCTCGGCGTGACCCGCACCGGCGGAAGGCCCGGTCTGCCGGGGAACAACAACTACAAGATCCTGGAGAAGGGCGCCCTGGCGCTCGGCTACAAGGAGGTCCACACCGGCCGCATGGCGATCCGTTCGGTGGATTCCGAGGAGCAGATCGCCTGTCAGCAGACGGGCTTCTGCTTTCAGGGCTGCAAATGGGGCGCGAAATGGTCGTCGGCCTACACCGACATTCCCGCAGGCGAGGCCACCGGCAATCTGGAGGTCCGCGACCGCTGCCACGCCCTGAAGATCGAGCATGACGACAAGGGCCGCGTCACGGGCGTGCTCTACGCCGACAAGGACGGCGTGCAGCATCTCCAGAAGGCGCGCGTGGTCTGCGTCGCGGGCAACTCCATCGAGAGCCCCCGGATCCTGCTGAACTCGGCCTCGTCGATGTTCCCCGACGGTCTGGCGAACTCCTCCGGCCAGGTCGGACGCAACTACCTGCGCCATGTCACGGGCTCGGTCTACGGCGTCTTCGAGAAGCCGGTGAAGATGTGGCGCGGCACCACCATGGCCGGAATCGTCCAGGACGAGGCCCGGCTCGATCCCTCGCGCGGCTTCGTCGGGGGCTACGAGCTGGAGACGCTGTCTCTGGGGCTTCCCTTCATGGCGGCCTTCCTCGATCCGGGCGGCTGGGGCCGCAGCTTCACCTCGGCGATGGACGGCTACGAGAACATGGCCGGCATGTGGATCGTCGGCGAGGACATGCCGCAGGAGACGAACCGCGTCGCGCTCTCCGCCACCGAGAAGGACCAGTTCGGCCTGCCCGCGCCGAACGTCCATTTCGACGATCACCCCAACGACGTCGCCATGCGCAACCACGCCTATGCGCGGGGCGAGGCGATCTATCGCGCGGCGGGAGCCACCCGGACCTTCCCGACGCCGCCCTATCCCTCGACGCACAACCTCGGCACCAACCGGATGTCGGAGAAGGCGCGCGACGGCGTGGTCAACCGGCATGGCCAGAGCCATGACGTGCCGAACCTCTTCGTCTCGGACGGCAGCCAGTTCACCAGCGGCGCCGCCGAAAACCCGACCCTGACCATCGTCGCTCTGGCGATCCGTCAGGCTGACTTCATCGCGGGCGAACTGGCGAAGAACAACCTCTGAGCCGGAGCCGAACGAACAGGAAGAGGGGGCGGGACGCAGGTTCCGCCCCTTTTTTTCATGCCTTGAGCATTTTCCGGCGGCGCGTCGCGACCGGGCGGCCGCAGGAGGATCCGGAGCGTCCGGAGGATCCCGCGCGGCCGCAAGACGCGCCGGACGCGGCGCCTCGGGCCCTTTGCGGCGAATCGACGCTCTGCTTTACAGTTCTGCGCGACAAATCGACGCCCCATGTTACAGGTGTAAAGTTATGTGACGGACAGCGGCTCCGGAAGCCGCGCGGCGTCGGGCCTGAACGCCGGAAATATGAAAATTATTTACTTTTCATTTCAATATCTTGACAAGATCCTGACGGAAAAATCGCGGATTTTCGTTCTCCGTCAGGCCATGTGGCCCGCAACCTGCATTGTCCCCTCGCATAATAAGGCGGCGACCGGAGAACGGCGCCCCGCAAGAACGAAGGAATGGGAGGACTATCGTGCGGACCCGGGGGCCAGCCGACGTGGATCGTCAGCTGTTTCCAGCCTCCGGCCGCGCAGCCCGTGACCTTTGCCGTGACCTGACAGCTGGCGCTTGCGCCGGGCCAATCCGGATGGGCCAACCATCCGCCGCGGCCGGATCCTCGATCCGGAGCGGTCGACTCAGGAGTATCATGGCATGAACCAACTGACGCTCAACAAGATCACCGCCCAGCGCGGGATCGCCGTGGGCGAGGCCACAAAGCGGATTTCCGACCTCGGCTGGAACCCCAGCTACGTCCAGGAAGCCGCCACCTTCCCCACCGACTACAAGATCACCAAGGCCCCGCGCGACCCGATGAAGCAGGTCCTGCGGTCCTACTTCCCCATGCAGGAGGAAAAGGACAACCGCGTCTACGGCGCGCTGGACGCCGCCCTGCGCGGAGACATGTTCCGCAACGTCGAGCCCCGCTGGGTCGAGTGGATGAAGCTGTTCCTGGCGATCATCCCCTTCCCCGAGATCTCGGCGGCGCGCTCCATGGCGATGGTCGCCCGTCTGGCGCCCGGCGAGGACCTGCGCACCGGCTTCACCATGCAGATGGTCGATGAATTCCGTCACTCCACGATTCAGATGAACCTGAAGAAGTGGTACATGGAGAACTACATCGACCCCGCCGGCTTCGACATCACCGAGGAAGCCTTCGGCAAGTGCTACGCCACCACCATCGGGCGTCAGTTCGGCGAGGGCTTCATCACCGGCGACGTGATGACCTCCGCCTGCATGTATCTGACCGTCGTGGCCGAGACCGCCTTCACCAACACGCTCTTCGTGGCCATGCCCTCGGAAGCCGCCCGCAACGGCGACTACGCGCTGCCCACCGTGTTCCTCTCGGTGCAGTCGGACGAGAGCCGCCACATCGGCAACGGCCACTCGATGCTCATGGCCGCGCTGAAGGAGCCGGAGAACCATCTCCTCCTCGAGCGCGACCTGCGCTACGCCTTCTGGCAGAACCACGCCATCGTGGACGCCGCCATCGGCACCTTCATCGAATACGGCACCACCAACCGCGACAAGGCCAAGGAATCCTACGCGGAGATGTGGCACCGCTGGATCTTCGAGGACTACTACCGCACCTACATGCTGCCCCTCGAGAAATACGGCATCAAGGTGCACCACGACGACGTCCACGAAGCCTGGAACCGCATCACCAAGAAGCACTACGTCCACGCGACGGCGCAGTTCTTCGCCGTGGGCTGGCCGGTGAACTTCTGGCGCATCGAAGCCCAGACCGAAAAGGACTTCGAGTGGTTCGAGCACAAGTATCCCGGCTGGTACGCCAAGTTCGGCGATTTCTGGAAGTGGTACGCCAAGCTCTCGAAGCCCGGTCAGAAGATCATCACCTTCAACGAGGAGACCGGCTACGTCTATCCGCATCGCTGCTGGTCCTGCCTGGTTCCCTGCCTCATCCGCGAGGACATGGTGACCGACGAGATCGACGGCCAGATCCACACCTTCGCTCATGAGCTGGACCGCTGGACCGCCGTCGAGGCCTTCGCGAACGAGTATCAGGGCCGTCCGACCCCGGCCATGGGCAAGTTCTCGGGCAAGCGCGAGTGGGAGACCCTCTATCACGGCTGGGATCTCGCCGATGCGGTCAAGGACCTGAACTTCGTCCGCGACGACGGCAAGACCCTGGTTCCGCAGCCTCACCTGCGCTTCGACGACAAGGACATGTGGACGCTCGACGACGTGCGCGGCCACACCCTCCTCTCGCCGCTGACTCTCCTGCGCGAGATGACCCCCGAAGCTCGCGCGGCCCATGTCGCCGAGTACCAGCGGGGCTTCACCATCAATCCCTGCACCTGACGCAGAGGAGGAGCGGAGGCCGGCCCCGGCCTCCGCCACCCCCGAACCCAACCGAAAAAATACGTGAAAAAATACGTGACTGACGGTGAGGAGGCCGGACAGGATGGGAGACGTTTTCACTATAAAGCTGGAGCCGGTCGGGCTTGAGTTCGAAGCCGAGGAAGGCGAGTACATCCTCGACGCGGCTTTCCGCAACGGCATAGCTCTGCCGCATGGCTGCAAGAAGGGGATCTGCTCCTCCTGCCGGTGCCAGCTGCTCGAGGGCGAGGTCGATCTCAAGAACTACTCCACCTTCGCGCTCAACGACGCCGACAAGGAAGGCGGCATCATCCTGATGTGCCGCTCCAAGGCGCTGGACGACGTGACCGTCGAACTGATGAACTTCGACGAAGAGGTCCTGTCGAAGGCCATTCCGCTCAAGACCTTCCAGGGCCGGATCACCGATTTCCAGAAACTGACGCATGACATCCGCGGCGTTCAGATCGAGATCGACGCGCCGATCAAATTCTGGGCGGGTCAGTATGTCGACATCACCGTCACAACCGAAGAAGGGGAGACGATCACGCGTTCGTTCTCCATGGCAAATCCGCCGAGCGAAACCCAAAAACTCTCCTTCATCATCAAAAAATACCCCGAAGGAAAGTTCTCCAACGAACTCGACAACGGAGGAATCCGGGCCGGAGCGCAAGTGACGGTCACCGGGCCTTACGGCATGTGCTTCCGGCGCGAAGGCCGGGACGGGCCGGTGGTGCTGGTCGGCGCGGGTTCGGGGATGTCGCCGGTGTGGTCCATCCTGCACGACCATCTGCAGAGCGGCGAGGATCGTCCGGTCTGGTTCTTCTACGGCGCGCGCACCGAGGCCGACCTCTTCCACCTCGACAGGCTGGAGCAGATCATGGCCGCCCATCCGGACGTGCATTTCGTGCCGGTGCTCTCGCATGTCCCCGAGGACGGCGACTGGAAGGGCGAGCGGGGCTTCGTCCACGAGGCGGTGTCGCGCAAGCTCCGGGAGCTGGGACTCGACGGCCAGGGCGACGTCTACGCCTGCGGCCCTCCGCCGATGATCGACGCCCTCGCTCCGGCGCTGTTCATGCTCGATTACGACAGCGAGCGCGTCTTCTACGACAAGTTCACCATGACGTCCGGTTCGTCGGGCCACTGAGACCGGCCCGACCGCTCGTCCAGGAACAACGTCATCCAGGGAGAAATCTATGGCAGCCACTTCAAGCTCCGTGGGCTCGGGCGCCGCAGGCGCCGCGGTTTTCGTCGGCTCCGCCAGCCGCCGCTACAACTACTTCGAGCCGCGCGGGAAGCGAGCCACCCATTACGAAGACGTCACCGTCGACGTGCAGCCCGATCCCGAGCGCTATCTGATCCAGAACTGGATCATCAGCTTCGGCGACGGCCAGGGCGCCTACGAAAAGGACAACACCAGAGCGCTCTCCTCGAACTGGCACGCCTTCCGCGCCCCCGATCAGGAGTGGGAGCGCACGCATTACCAGCGTCAGTCCAAGATCGAGATCATGGTCCAGGCGGTGATCGCCAACGCCCGCAAGGCCGGCGCGCATCTCGTCTTCGACAAGGTGTGGCAGCGCGTGCTGCAGACGCATCTGGGCGCCTGGAAACACGCCGAATTCGGTCTGGGCACCTCGCTGATGCAGGCCCAGCGCTACGGCTACACCCAGATGATCAACAACGCCACCCTGACCAACTCCTCCTACAAGATGCGTCTGGCTCAGGACATCACCCTCTATCTGGCCGAGATCGGCATGGACATCGAGGGCTGGGACGACGAGCTCGGCAAGCGGGCCTGGATGGAGGATCCCATCTGGCAGCCCACCCGCCACGCCATCGAGGCGATCATGGGCGCCGAAGATTATCTGGAGCAGTATTTCGCCATCAACATGATCTTCGAGCCGATGGTGGGCGAGCTCTTCCGCTCCGGCTTCCTGATGCAGGCGGCGGCGGCGAACAGCGACTTCATCACCCCGCCGGTGATCTCGGCCGCCGAGGCCGATTACGAGCGCAACCTCGCCAACACCATCGACCTGATCCACATCCTGGCCAACGACGAGAAGCACGCCGTCCACAACCGCGCGCTCTTCCAGTCCTGGGTGATGAAGCATGGCGATCTGGCGGCGAAGGCCGCTCAGGCGCTGCAGCCGATCTGGTCGCAGCCGCATTCCAAGCCTGTGTCCTTCGCGGACGCTCAGGCCGTCTCTCAGGAGCGGCTCGCGCGGATCCTTGGCGAAGTCGGTCTGAGCCGCTGAGAGAGGAAAGAGAACCCATGTCCAGCACCTCGCGAGACAGCACCAAGAGCAACATCTTCAAGTCCATGAAGGACATCACCTTCGAACAGACGATCTCGCATCAATGCGGCGTCACCATGAACGACTCGGTCGAGGCCCGCGCCATCGCCGAATACATGGACCAGGACCCGAAGGTGACGGTCACCTACAACCCCGCCCTCATCCGCATCGACGGCGAAGGCAAGCTGATCTTCAAGATGGACGACATCAGCGAATATCTCGGCCGCGAGATGACCGCCGAGATCTTCGAGGTCAACACCTCCACCCACTACGGCCGCATGGTCCGCATCGACGACAACACCGTGATCCTCTTCGGGGACATGGATGAGGTCATGGACTACATCTGAACCGCCCCGGAAGAGGGATGCGGGCCGCCCCGCGCGGCCCGCAGACCGCAAGACGCCGACATCAGGGGGAAGAGCCATGTACCGTGCGCCTGACGGCAGGGAAGTCTTCGTTCTGGACTGCCACACGCATTTCTGGAACGGAAGCCCGGAAAACCAGCGCAACATCCACGGCAAGCAGTTCATCGACTGCCTCTACGCCTATCACGCCCATCTTTCGCCCAGGAAAGAGCTCTGGGAGAAGGCGAAGTTCGAGAAGCAGCCGGTGGAGCAGGTCTACAACGACCTCTTCGTCGAAGGCCCCGACGACATGGCGATCATCCAGTCGACCTATCTGCGCGACTTCTACAAGGAAGGCTTCAGCTCCATCGAGCGCTCCAGCCAGCTGGCGGCGGTCAATCCGGGACGCTTCATCGTCAACGGCTCCTTCGACCCGCGCGACGGGGAAAGGGCGCTGGAGTACATCCACTACATGAAGGAGGTCTTCGGCGTCACGGGCGTGAAGCTCTACACGGCGGAATGGAACGGGGCCTCCAAGGGCTGGAAGCTGAACGATCCCGCCGCCTACAAATGCTTCGAGCTCTGCGAGAAGCTGGGGATCGTCAACATCCACGTCCACAAGGGCCCGACCATCCTGCCGCTCTCGAAGGACGCCTTCGACGTCCATGACGTCGATCACGCGGCGACCGACTTCCAGGGCCTCAACTGGATCGTCGAGCATTGCGGCCTGCCCAGGCTGGACGACTTCTGCTGGATCGCCACCCAGGAGACCAACGTCTACGCCGGCCTGTCGCTGGCCCTGCCCTTCATCCACCCCCGGCCGCGCTATTTCGGCGAGGTCATCGCCGAGCTGCTGTTCTGGCTCGGGCCCGAGAAGATCCTCTTCGGATCGGATTACGCGATCTGGACGCCGAAATGGCTGGTCGAGGACTTCTGGGCCTATCAGATCCCCGAGGACGTCGCCGCCGAACGCGGCGTGCGGCTGACCGACGAGATCAAGGAGAAGATCCTCGGCCTGAACGCGGCCCGTCTCTACGGCATCGACGTGGAGAAGAAGAAGGCCGAGCTCGCCGGTTCCCCCATTCGCATCGCGGCGGAGTGAGCCCATGAACGCGCCGCACGTCTACGACATCAGGGCGAGGGAAGTCTGGAGGCGGCTGGCCGCCGTCACCGATCCCGAGCTGGACGAACCCATCACGGAGATGGGCTTCGTCGAAAGGCTGGAGGTCTCGCAGGCCGGAGAGGTCGAGGTCGACTTCCGTCTGCCCTCCTACTGGTGTTCGCCGAATTTCGCCTTCCTGATGGCCGACGGCATCCATTGCGCCGCCTCCGAACCGAGCTGGGTCAGCCGGGTCCGGGTGGAGCTCAAGGATCACTGCTTCGCCGACCGGGTCAACGACGCCGTCAACGGCGGCCGGTCCTTCGAGGCGGTCTTCGCCGAGCTGACGGAAGGCGCCGATCTCTCCGAGATCCGCCAGATCTTTCGCGAGAAGGCCTTCCTGCGCCGTCAGGAATCGGTGATCCGCGGCCTGATCGCGATGGGCTGGAGTCCGGCCCGCATCGCCGGGCTGACCTTCAGGGGCTTCGACGCCCTGGACCTCGGCGGACAGCCCGAGGCCGCCGCCCAGAAGCCGCGCTATCGCGAGCTGCTGCGCGCGGAGGGGCTGGCCTGCGCTCCGGAGGATCCGGTCTTCACCACCTGGTCCGGAGAACCCCTGACGGCCGGGGGTCTGGGCGAACATCTGATGCGGCTGCGCACGTTGCGCATCAACATGGAGTTCAACGGCGCCCTGTGCCGCGGCCTCGCCTCCACCCGCTACAAGGAGGTGGACCGGTCGGGGGGAGAGCCCGAACTGATCGATTTCATCCTGGGGCGCGTTTCGCCCCGTCCGAGCCAGGAGAGCCCCGTCAGCCGAGGCTGACCCAGCCATCTCGCCACCATGAAGGGAAGCCGGCGCGGTTCAACGCGCCCGGTCATAAAGGGAGGATTTCATGCCGAACATGCTGCTTCACAGCAGGGAGGCTCAACGGGCCCTGGCGCGCGGCGTCGCGAAGCTGGCCGCCGCGGTCGAGCCCACTCTGGGCCCGAAGGGCCTGAACGCGATGATCGACCGCCCGGTCGGCACGCCGCTGATCACCCGCGACGGCGTCTCCATCGCCACCGAGATCGAGTTGCCCGACCGCTTCGAGAACATGGGCGCCCAGGTGGTGCGCGAGGTCTCGATGCAGACCAACGACGTCGCCGGAGACGGCACCACCACCGCCATCGTCCTTGCGAACGCGCTGATCCAGCAGGGAGTCTCCCAGTCCGAGCGCGGCGCCCGCGCCATCGACCTTTGCCGCGGCATCGATCTGGCCGTGGGGTCGGTGGTCGAGGCCTTGCGTCGGCAGGCGGTTCCGGTCAAGGACAATCCCCGTCTGCTCTCGGCGGTGGCCAACATCGCCGCCACCGACCCCAAGCTGGGCGCCATCGTCGCCGAGGCCTATTCCCGCATCGGCGAGAACGGCATCATCACCGCCGATTTCTCGGTGACGGTGGAGACCACCCTCGAAGTGATCGAAGGCATGTCCTTCGAACGCGGCTACATCTCGCATCACATGGTCACCAATCAGGACGAGATGGAGGCGGCGCTCGAACGCCCCCTGATCCTGCTGACCGACCAGAAGATCCTCAAGCCCTCGGAGCTGGACGCCGCCCGCAGGATCGCCGACGCCGAAGGGCGTCCGCTGCTGGTCGTCGCCGAGGAGATCGCGCCCGAAGTGGTGGTCACGCTGCTGGAGGCGGCCAAGCCCGGCCGCTATCTGATCGTGCATCCGCCCGAGTACGGCCATTGGCGCAAGGCCCAGATGGACGATCTCGCCATCCTGACCGGCGGCGAGGTTCTCGCGCGCGATCTCGGCAAGAAGCTCGAGAACGTCACCCGCGAGCAGCTCGGCGGCGCGCGCCAGGTGCGGGCCTCGGCCAGCCAGACCACGGTCATCAAGGGCGAAGGCGATCCCGGCGCCATCCTGGCGCGTCGGCTGCAGGTGCAGCGCCAATACGACATCGCCCCGCCGAACATCGAGCAGGACAAGCTGCGCGAGCGTCTCGCCAAGCTTTCCGGCGGCACGGCGGTCATCCATGCGGGCGGCCTCACCCCGGTGGAGCAGAAGCGCAAGATCCAGCTGATCGAGGATGCGCTTCACGCCATCCGCGCGGCCGTCGAGGGGGGCGTGGTCGCGGGCGGCGGTTCGGCTCTGGCCCACGCCTCTCCCGCGCTCGAAGCCCTCTCCGAGTCGATCAGCGGCGACGTGCAGGCCGGCGTCGATCTCGTGCGTTCGATCCTGACCCGGCCTCTGGCGCGGATCGCGATCAACGCCGGGCGCGACCCCAACGCGGTCATCGCGGCGGTGGTCAAGGCGGGCGACGGTCAGGGCTTCGACGCCTCGAACGGAACCTTCCGCGACATGATCGAGGCCGGAATCGTCGACCCCGTGCTCGTCACCTGCTCGGCTCTGGCCAACGCCGCTTCGGTGGCGACCCTGATCCTGACCACCGAGACGCTGATCGGGCATCAGGAGGAATACGTCGATCCGACCGCAGGCCCGGCTCTGGGCGGCGGCGCGGAGAAGCTGGGCCGTCAGTAAGCGTCCTCCCCCGGGCCCGGCGGAGAGGCGGAAGCTTTCGCACTGATCGCTTCCGCTTCTCCCCGGCCGGAGGGGAAGACGCCCGCAGACGGCGAGGCTCGGCGACGGGCGTCCGGCGCTTCGTCGCAGGGATCTGGAGGAGGGTCATGGATCGGGGCTGAAGATCCATGCGCAAGAGGAAAGGGAGGCCGAATGGCGAAACTGGTGCACAGCATGATCCGGGTGCTCGACGAGGCCCGGTCCGTGGATTTCTACGCCCGGGCCTTCGGGCTGTCCGTGGCGGAGCGGCTCGATTTCGACGGCTTCACGCTGATCTATCTGTCCAACGCCGAAAACAGCTTCGAGCTGGAGCTGACGGTGAACAAGGATCAGACCGAAGCCTATGACCTGGGCAAGGGCTACGGCCATGCGGCCTTCGTCGTCGACGACGTCGACGCCGAACACGCCCGCTTCGAAAAGGAAGGCCTCGCCCCGCGCAAGCTGGTCGACTTCCAGCATCAGGGCCGCAAGCTGACCCGGTTCTTCTTCGTGCAGGACCCGGACGGCTACCAGATCGAGGTGATCCAGAAAGGGGGGCGCTTCGTCTGAACGGCGCCTGGCCCGCCTTTGGCCGGAATTCATGGGAGGATAAAAAACATGACGACGAAACGCGACGCCTTTGCGCTGGACCCCGGCAAGGACGAAGCCAGCCGCCGCCTGCTGGCCAAGGTGGTCAGGACGGCTTTCCCGCACAAGACTTTCCCCGACGCCGTCTATCAGCGCAGCGCCGACGCCGTGCTGGCTGCGGCGAGCGGCACGCCTGCGCAGAAGCTCGGCTTCGCTGCGGCGCTGCATGAGCTGGCCCAGTCGGGCTTCGGCGGGCTCAACGACGAAGCGGCGGCTCTGGCGCATCTGAAGAGCATCGAGAACACGCCCTTCTTCGCCTTCACCCGCGCCACCGCGCTCGTGGCGCTCTACGACGACCCCGAGGTCTGGGCCCTGCTCGGCTACGAAGGCCCGAGCTTCGACAAGGGCGGCTACATCAACCGGGGATTCAACGATCTCGACTGGCTGCCGGAAGTGCGGATCGAGGAATATGAGGCGGGCAAATGAAGAAGATCGCAAACGACGAAGCCGCTGTCGTCATCATCGGCTCGGGCGCGGGCGGAGGCACGCTCGCCTATGAGCTGACCGCCGCCGGGATTCCCTGCGTGGTGCTGGAGGCCGGACCCTTCCTCAAGAGCGAGGACTACCACAACAACGAGTGGGAGGCCTTCAAGCAGATGGCCTGGCTCGACGCCCGGACCACCAGCGGCTCCTGGCGCGTGGCGAAGGACTTCCCCGGCCTGCCCGCCTGGATCGTGAAGGCGGTGGGCGGCTCGACGACCCACTGGTCCGGCGCGACGCCCCGCTTCAAGGACTACGAGTTCAAGACGAAGACCACCTACGGCGACGTTCCCGGCGCCTCGCTGCTGGACTGGCCGATCACGCTGGCCGATCTCGAACCCTATTACGACCGCGCCGAGATCGCCATGGGCTCGACCCATCGCCATGGCCGCCCCGCGCTGCCCGCGAACAACAACTACAAGGTCTTCGCCAACGGCGCCGAGCGGGTGGGCTACAAGCTCTACGCCACCGGCCCCTACGCCACCAACGCCGAGCCCTATGACGGGCGTCCGGCCTCGATCCAGGACGGCTTCAACTTCCAGGGCGACAAGAACAAGTCGAAGTGGTCGACCCTCGTGCGCGAGATCCCGCGCGCGCTGGAGACCGGCCTCCTCGACCTGCGCCCCGACAGCCATGTGGTGCGCATCACCCATGGCGCCGACGGCAAGGCCGACGCCGTGCTCTACGTCGACAAGGAAGGCAATCTGCATCGTCAGGCGGCCCGGGTGGTCTGCGTCGCGGGCAACTCCATCGAGAGCGCGCGCCTGCTGCTGCTCTCTGACAGCAACCGCTTCCCGAAGGGCCTCGCCAACAGTTCGGATCAGGTCGGCCGCAACTACATGCGCCACATGACCGGATCGGTCTACGCCCGCTTCGACAAGCCCGTGCGCATGTTCCGCGGCGAGACCATGGCCGGGATCATCGCCGACGAGGCGGGGAACGATCCCGCGCGCGGCTTCGTCGGCGGCTATTACATGGAGACGCTTTCGCTCGGGCCGTCCTTCCTGGCCTCCTTCGTCGAGCCCGGCGCCTGGGGTCCGGACTTCACCGAGATCATGGAGGCCTACGCCAACACCGCAGGCATGTGGATCGTGGGCGAGGACATGCCTCAGGCGACCAACCGCATCACGCTCTCGGATACGGCGCGCGATCAGTGGGGCCTCGCGGCGGCGAACGTCCATTTCGACGACCACGCCAACGACGTCGCGATGCGCGATTACGCCTACGACCATGCGCAGAAGCTGTACGACGCCGTCGGCGCCGTGGCTTCGCATCGCACGCCGCCCTATCCCTCGACCCATAATCTCGGCACCTGCCGGATGAGCGAACGTCCCGAAGACGGCGTCTGCGACAAATGGGGCCGCGCTCATGACGTGTCGAACCTCTTCATCTCGGATGGTTCGGTCATGACCACGGGCGGAGCGGCGAATCCGACGCTGACCATCGTCGCTCTGGCGATCCGGCAGGCGGATCATCTGGCCGCGAAGCTGAAGGCGGGCGAACTCTGACGAGAACTCGGGGGGAGCCGCGACGACCTCGCGGCTCCCTCCCTTTTTTCCGCCCCGCGCGGATTTCTCCCGCCAGAGAGGGCCCCCGATGTGCAAGCTCTTCGCCGGGGCGGACCCGGAGCTCTGGGCAAGCCGCACCCGCTCCATCCGCATGGACGGGATGGTCACCAGCCTGAGGCTGGAGAGCCTCTTCTGGATGAAGCTGGAGGAGATCGCCGCCGGCGAGGCCCTGAACCTGCCGCAACTGCTGCGGCGGCTCTCCGACGAGGCCATGGACGAAGGCCATGACCTGGAGAATTTCGCCTCTTTCCTGCGGGTCTGCTGTCTGCGCTTCGCCGATCTGCAGGCGGCGCCCGACAGGGCGCGCGAAGACGCGGCCTGAGGCCCTCCCGCGCGGAGGCCTGCGGGCCTGCTGCGTCTTGCGGGACATGCGCGATTCCTCCGGACATCCCGCAGATTTTTCGGATTGCGCTTCCTCCCGAGGTTAAGCTCGCCGGGTCCCTCTTGCGACGGAGCCCCCGGCTTGACCATGGCGTCCAATCCCTTTTCCGGTCCCGAGCGGTTTTACGTCCGGATCTCGCCGCCGCTGGCGGCGCGGATCCGGCAGTTATGGTCGTCGCGCGGGCTGGATCTCGACCGGATCTGGGGCGAATGCGTCGGCGGCCTGCCGGGACTCGCGACGCAGTCCGACGGCGCCTCCGCGCAGGCCATGCGGAGCCATGACGGACTTTGCCTCTTCGATCAGGCGCTGATCTGGCTGATCGGGCTGAACCGGATCTGTCAGGCCGGACAGGGAGTCGAGGGGCTGGCCCTGACTCAAACCCAGCTGAGCGCCATCGCGGCCCTGAGCGGGCGGATGCAGGAGACTCTGGGCGCCCTGCGCCTGCTGGTTCTGGAAGGCTACACCACCCCCGCCCTGCAACTGGCCCGTTCGGTTTCGGAAGACGTGGACATGACTCTGGCGCTGTTGCTTCGGCCCCGGCTGGCGGCGGATTTCGTCGCCTGCCGCACGAGCGACGAGGCCAACGACTTCTGGCGCCGCCACATCGCGGGCGGACGGGCCTTCCGCTTCGTGGCCGAAAAGCTCTACGCCATCGGCCTCGACCACACCGACGGCACCCATTACGGTCGCTGGCGGCGCGAGGTGCTGACCCTTCTGGGCAGCGCGATCCACAGCTCTCCCCTGGGCCGGAGCCGGGGAGCCGGGCGAGGCGGCTGGACCGAAGATCCGATGGCCCGGGACTGCCTCGAATTCGTGACCTACCGGCTGCACGAACTCTGCGCCTGGGCGCATCTTCTGGAGCTGCGCCTGACGGAGGATCTGACGCGGATCGCGGCCGCCGCAGGCCCCGCCGCCCGGGAGGCGAGGCTCCTGCGCTATGCGGTCCTGTCGCGCGACATCCTGCTGGATCAGCTGCGCTGGAGCCTGAGGGGACGCGAAGACCCCGCAGGCGCCGACCTCCTCGCCGGTCCTCCGCTCAGTGGCGGCCCGGAGCGCCCTTGATGCGGTCGGCGGCGATCCAGCGGGCGGCGAGAACCAGCGTCCCCATGGCGAAGTCCTTGCCATGCGCCAGGATCATCTCTTCCGAGAGCTCGGCCACGCGGGCGAAGAACTGATCCTTGCTGGCGTCTTCGCCGGTCTCTGCGGGCGGGGCGGCCGTTTCGGGCTGTTTCATGGGCTTGTCCTCCTTGATCGTCATTTGAACATCTGGGGCGGCAGGGTCGCCAGAGCGGCGAAGCCGGCTCCGGCGCCGATGGCCAGATGCAGGCCGCAGGGCGACCAGGCCAGGGCGCCGACCGCCTCGCCCTCGCCGAGCCGCAGCGTCAGTTCGTCGGCCTGACCGGGCCGCGTCAGCGTCACGGTTCCATCCGCCGCGCCGCAGGCGAGGAGATGAAGCTTCGGATGAGCCGCGACCCGCTCGACCAGAACCAGAGACGCGCGGCCGCTGCGCAGCGCGCCGAGGCCCGGATCCTCAAGCGGCGGCGTCTCCAGAGACCATCCGGCCGCCCGGAAGGCGCCCGAGGCGAAGACCTCGCGATCCCGCGCGGTGAAGGTCAGGGCGGCGGGCCGGGCGCGGAAAGGACCAAGCCTTCCGCTGGCGCCGTCGGCCATGCGCCGCAGCCAGAATCCTTCGGCCTCGTCGGCGCCCGCGAGCCAGGCCCCTCCGGGCGAAAAGGCCAGAGGCCCGACCCCGCCCAGCGGCAGATCCTCGACTTCGCCGTCCGGCGACCAGAGCAGAAGCCGCCCTTCAAGCTGGATGGCGAGGCGCGATCCGTCGCCCGCCGGACCGGGCGCGAAGGCCAGCGCCCTGGCCGCTCCGGGAGTCAGCAGGCTGCGCAGCTTCGCGAGCCCCTCCTCCTCGACCAGCCGGACGGAGCCCTCATGCGCCAGCCCCAGGCGGCCTCGCCCGTCGGAGGCGAGGGCGGTCAGGGGCTCTCCGCCCTTCGCCAGAGGGATCGTCTGTCCACGCGGCGTCACGCGGAGGATCTCGCCGGCGGGCGTGCCCGCGATGAAGCCGAGCCCCGCCGAAGGAACGAGGAAAGGCGCGCCCTCGCAGAGGGGCGGAGTCAGCGTCGGGCGCGCGGGCGGATTCTTGCGCGGCCTGATGGCGCTGCGTCCGGTGTCTCCCTCGATGTGCAGGCGGGAGATCGACGATTCCTCCTCGTCCAGCGGCGCCAGAGCCACGCGCCCGTCCGCGAGGACGAAGGCGGCGGTCTTGCCTGCGCGGTCCATCACGATCGAGGAGACCGGCGCCTCCAGCGTCCAGCTGCGCGCCAGCAGGTCGAACAGAGCCGTGTTCGCGGTCGGGGCCGGAGCCGGGGGAGGCGGAGAAAGCGTCTGAGCCATGATGCGATCCTTCAGCGTTGCGCCGCAAGCTCCCGGGCCAGCGCGTTGAGTTCCTGTTCCAGAGACCGGATCGTCTCGTCGATCCGGTCGGCTTCGGCCTGAGCCTCGGCCTCGTCGCGCCCGGCCTGTTCGAAGGCGGCGGCGTCGCCCTGGTGTTCGGCGAGCTGGCGGGCGAAGCCCGCGGCGGAAAGTTTCTGCAGCCGCCGGTGATATTCCCCGGTCATGCCGGAGAGCCGGGCGGTCAGCCGGAACTGGTCTTCGAGAATCTCTTGCTTCGTGCGGAGCGGCGCCGTCATCCTGTCCTCCTGTCCGGCTCTGAATGAAGCCCCCTGCATGAGGATGCGCTGTGATCGAAGACCCCCGCGTCCGGCTGAAGGCCGCTCTCGCCCGCGCCGCCGCCGATCAACTGGGCGAGGCTCACCCCGTCGCGCTCGCGGCGGAGGAGGGCGGAGACGGGCTGCAGGCCGCGCTGGACGGCCTGTCCGACGCGGAGCGCGACCGGCTTCTGGCCGCCGCGCACCGGCTGATGCGCGAGGATCTCGGGGCGGTCTGGTCCTTCCTGCCCGGCCCGGCGCAGTCGGACCGCAAGCATTGAGGCTCCGCGCGGGCGGAGCGCGGCCCGCGACCCTTCCGGCGGGCTCGACGGGAGCCTGCGGCCGGAGGGTCGCCTCCTGACGACAGGGCCGCCGGTCAGGAGAGGCGGCGGAGTCCGCATGTCAGACTCTGCGCCGCTGGAGATCGGGTGATGAAAGCAATTCGGCCTCCCTTGCCGTGATCGCGCCTTCTGGCGAGGCGTCTTCTTCGATCATAACAGAAAAGAATCGGCGCAAAACAGATTATGGACGCCCGGATCGAAGATTCGAAAGATGAAAACGGGCCTTTTTCGTTACAAACGTAATGTTTCGTATCATCGTTCTATTGCATCTTCGCGGATGATTTACATGCTGCGCCGCCGCGTGATTTGCCCGCGGAGGCGAGACCTTCCCCGACCGCGAATCGCCCCCTCGCCGCAGAGGGCGAAAGCGGCGGCTCCGACGGCCTCCCGCCCCCGGAACGCAGCGGCGAGGCCCGGGACGAAGGCGGACGCGGCGGACTTCCGCCCCGCGCCGGAGACCCTTCGGAGAGCCGCCGCAGCCCCGGCGGAGCGAGCCCTCCCCACCCCCCGGACAGGCCGCGGCTCCTGCGCGGGAACCTGCGCGGGAGGCGGCTCCGCGCGCGGTCCAGGCCCTGTCCGCGCCTGGGAGCGCGGAGATTTTTCGAGCCCCGGACAAGGCCTTGCGCCCCGTCCCCCCGGAGGCCTCCCGCTCCCCCGGAGGCCGGATCTCGCGAAGTGGCTTGAAAAGGGGATCGGTTGGTGTCACCTTATGCGGCGCTCATGATCGTCGAGTTTCGGTCATGCGTCCTTGTGGGCTGTTGAACTGCAGCGATGAAGATCTGCGCCATAAGCTTGGTCCATCGGGGTCCGCCACATAGATCACTGGCAAGGGAGGTGCCATGATCGAGATCATTTCCAAGCGCGACGGGCCCCGTCGCGAGGATGAGCGTGCGCGCCATCTGATCGGCAAGAATCGCGCGACCATCACCCGACTCGCGGATCAGTTGACCCAGGGCGGCTACAGCGCCAACAAGGCGGCGCGCGCCGCCGGCCCGGCCCAGCCCGAGCCCGAGGGCAAGATCATCCGCCATTTCGGCGCCTATGGCCCGGGGAAGCCCGACGAAGGCGCCGATCTGCGGGTGAAGGTCAGCGTCAACAACCGCGTGATCGCCTATGACGGCGACACCGGGCGGCAAGCGCATCTGCTGGGCGAGATCCGCTGGCGCGACGGCCTGCGCTACTTCGCCCTCGCCACCACGCTCAACGGCTTCCTCTCGGGGCTGCCCCCCGACGTCCTGGCCCCCATCGAGGAGCTGGACGGGCAGATCATCGACGAGGCCTGTCCCGAAAGCCTCCTGGCCGAGGAGATCGCCCGACGCCTGGGCTATCTCTGAGATCGGGCTCCGGGACCGGGCCCCGAAGATCGGGCCCGGTCAGACGGAGACCACGCAGGAGCAGGCTCCGGCCTCTCCCTCTCCCGTAGAAGCTCTCGCTACGCTCGAATGAGAGCCCGACCGCAAGGGCGACGTCATGCGCCTCAGCCAATGGGAGGGCTGAATGATTGATCTGGCGACGGGTTTTCACACCCGGACGGGCATGTTCGACGACTGGCTCGACCAGCGCGCGACCATGCGCGCATGGGAGGATTTCCTCACCTACCGGGATCTGGAGCGCAGCCAGATCTCGGGCGTCCGGCGCGAGATCCTCGAATCCTGGTCCCGCAGCCTCGCTCTGGGGATCGACGCCAACGCGAAGCTGGCTCCGCTGGACGAAAGCCACGACCGCCTTGAAGAAGCGCGCAAGCGCAACGCCGAACTGAGAAGCGCCGCCGAAGGCCCCTTCGCCAAGATCGGCCCGCTTCTGGCCGAAGCCGAGGCTCTGGTCATGCTGACCGACGCCGAAGGCCTGGTGCTCGAACAGGTCGGCGACACCCGCACGCGCGAAGCCGCGCGCAGCATACATCTGGTGAACGGCGGCAACTGGGACGAAGCCGTGATCGGCACCAACGCCATCGGCACCGCCTTGCGGACGGGGCGTCCGACCATCGTCCACGCCTCGGAGCATTTCTGTCAGGGCATCAAGACCTGGACCTGCGCGGCCGCTCCGATCCGCGATCCGGTGGACGGCGCGACGGCGGGTCTGGTCGATCTGTCGGGCTCGCCGAGCATCTTCCGCCCCCATAACGTCGCGATGATCGCCGCGGTGGCGCAGAAGATCGAGACCAGCCTCGCCGAGCGCTATCAGGCGCGCCGGGCCCGCCTGCTCGAAGCCTTCTTCGATTCCGGGATCATCCCCGAACAGGACGACGCGGTGGTCATCCTCGACCAGATGGGGCGGGCGATGTATCAGCGCGGCGGCGCGAAATTCGGCGATCTGGCGCAGGGGCGGCAACTGATCGCCCTCTCGGACTCCATGAGCGACCACGAGATCGCGAAGGCCATGCCCCCGCATCTGCAGCCCAGCCGGATCCAGCGGCTGCTGCTCGGCGGCGAATTCGGCGGCGCCGCGCTGATCGTCTCCTCGCGCCGGACGGCGCGGCCGCAGCCTCCGAAATCCGCTCCTCTGGTCATCCCCGCGCGGGCCGGAGTCGGCGCCGACGCCCTGACGATGATCGGCCATGACCAGGCCTTCGTCGAGGCCATCGAGCTGGCCCGTCGCGCGGCGGGCGCGGGGGCCTCGGTGCTGATCCAGGGCGAAACCGGCGTCGGCAAGGAGCTGTTCGCCCGCCTCGTGCATTCCGGCGGCAAGCGCCGCGGCCAGGGGCCCTTCATCACGCTGAACTGCGGCGCGATCTCCTCGGAGCTCTTCGGCTCCGAGCTCTTCGGCCATGTCGCCGGAGCCTTCACCGGCGCCACGCGCGAAGGCAAGGCGGGCAAGCTGGAGCAGGCCGACGGCGGCCTTCTCTGCCTCGACGAAATCGGCGAGATGCCGCTCGATCTTCAGCCTTATCTCCTGCGGGTGCTGGAGCAGCGCGCGGTCTATCGCATCGGCTGTTCGCGCAGGCGTCAGGTGGACGTGCAGCTGGTGGCCATGACCAACCGCGATCTCGGGCAGGAGGTCGAGCTCGGCCGCTTCCGCCGCGATCTGTATTTCCGCATCGGGACCGTCACCATCGAAGTCCCGCCGCTGCGCGAGCGGCGCGGCGACATCCCCCTTCTGGCGGATCATTTCAACAGGATGGCCGCCGAACGCCTGAGCCGGGATCCGCTGGATCTGCCGGATTCGATCCTCGACCGGCTGCTGGCCTATTCCTGGCCGGGCAACGTGCGCGAGATGCGCAACGTCTTCGAGCGCATCTATCTGATGGCGCAGGGGACGGCCATCGTCGAATCCGATCTCCCCGCCATCCTGACGCGCGGAACCGAGGGCGGCCCCGCCGCTCTGGCCGCAAGCGCCGGACACAAGGCCCCCTCGGAGCCGGAAAGCCTGAACGACGTCGAGGCGCGGGCGATCCGCCGGGCGCTGGTCAGCGAGGAAGGCAACCTGACGCGGGTCGCCGCCGTGCTGGGCGTGTCGCGCCCCACGCTTTACCGCAAGCTCAAGGCCCTCGGCATCCGGCGCACCTTCGGGTGACGAGGCCCGCGCCAGACCCGGCGCGCTCCGCACGCAGACCCGGACAGCGGGAGGGGGAAAATCGCGTCCTGTATTATCGGGGTGCTACCTCTCGGCGCCGCAGACGCCTATTCTCCGCAGAACCAGAAGAGTGAAATTGTCTCGTCGGTCCATGGCGGCGGATGAGGGGGGAGGAACCATGGAGCTTGCGCCTCTGATCCGTGAAGTGACGGCGATCGTCGGGCCGCGCCATTGCCTGACCGGCGCGCGCGCGACCGAGCGTTTCCGCAAGGGTTTCCGCTCGGGCGAGGGCGAGGCCGCGCTCGTGGCGATCCCCGGCAGCCTGATCGAGATGTGGCGCGTGCTGCAAGTCCTCGTGGCTGCGGACCTGATCGTCATCATGCAGGCCGCCAACACCGGATTGACCGAAGGATCCACGCCGAAGGGCGAATATGACCGCCCGGTCGCGATCATCTCCACCCTGCGGCTGGACGCCATCCACCTGCTCGACGGCGGACGACAGGTGCTGAGTCTGCCCGGCGGAACCCTGTTCCGGCTGGAGAAGCTGCTCGCGGGCGTCGGACGGCAAGCCCATTCGGTGATCGGCTCCTCCTGCATCGGCGCCTCGATCGTGGGCGGAGTCTGCAACAATTCGGGCGGATCTCTGGTTCGGCACGGACCGGTCTACACCGAACTTGCGCTCTACGCGCAAAGGGGCGCCGACGGGGCCTTGCGTCTGGTCAATCATCTGGGGATCTATCTGGGCGAGACGCCGGAGGAGATCCTCGGCCGGCTGGATCGCGGCGAGATCCCCGCAGCCGCCCTGCGCCATGACGCGGGCCGCGCCTCGGACGACGGATACGCCGCCCGGGTGCGCGAGGTCGACGCCGAGACGCCCGCGCGTTTCAACGCCGATCCGCGCGGGCTTTACGAGGCTTCGGGTTCGGCGGGCAAGGTCGCGGTCTTCGCCGTGCGGCTGGACAGCTTCCCGACCGACGCCGCGACCAGGGTCTATTACGTCGGCTCCAACGACGCCGCCGCTCTGGCGCGCCTGAGGCGGGGCCTGCTCACCGAGCTGCCTGAACTTCCCGTCAGCGGCGAATACATGCATCGCGATTGCTTCGACGTCGCGCGCCGCTATGGCAAGGACGTGCTGCTGATGATCCATTGGCTGGGCACGGATCGTCTGCCGATGTTCTTCGCGCTGAAGGGGGCGGTCGACGCACGGCTGAACAAGCTGCGTTTCCTGCCGCGCAATCTGGCGGACCGCGTGATGCAGGGCTTGTCCCGGCTGGTTCCCGAGGCTCTGCCGAAACGCATGCTCGCCTTTCGCGAGGCCTACGAGCATCATCTGATCCTGAAGGTGACGGGGCCCAGCGCGACCCGGACCGAAGCTCTGCTGCGGGCGACGGTCGGCGAGGGCTGGTTCCTCTGCGACGCCGCCGAGGCGAAGAAGGCCATGCTGCATCGTTTCGCGGCGGCGGGGGCGGCCGTGCGCTACGGGGCGGTGCATGCGCGGGAGGTCGAGGAGATTCTGGCGCTGGACATCGCCCTGCGCCGCAACGACGCCGAGTGGTTCGAGCAATTGCCCCCCGAGATCGCAGGGCAGTTCAGCCATCGGCTTTATTACGGGCATTTCCTGTGCCACGTGCTGCATCAGGATTACGTGGTGAAGAAGGGAGCGGATCCCAAGGCGTTGAAGGCGGCCATGCTGAAGCTCCTCGACGCGCGCGGGGCGGAATATCCGGCGGAGCATAACGTCGGGCATATCTACAAGGCGAAACCCGCTCTGGCCGCGCATTACGCGGCGCTGGATCCGACCAACAGCTTCAATCCGGGCATCGGCGGCGCCTCGCGACACCGCTGCGGAGTTCAACATCACGAAGGGGAGGAAGGCTCCGCGCCGTAAGAGGCGGGCCGCTTGAGGGGATGGGCTTGTCCGGAGACGTCCTGGATCCCCGGCGGCCGCCGACATGCGGGACTCCATCCGCGCGCCTTCGGGAGCAGACCGGAGAGCAGGAGCCCCTGTTGCGGACGGGCGAAGACGAGGCGCGCGCGAACCGGAGATTGCCCCCTGAATTCCCGAGGGCTATTGTCGATCATCGAGCCTCTGACGCGACAGCCCCTCCGAACGTCCTCCGGCCTGCGGATCGGACGCCCAGGACAGCCCTCACGCCATGACGGCGGCCTGACCCGACAGAACCCGGAGACCCATCGTGAAATCCATTCGCCTGCTCGGCGCGCTCTTCGCCTGCTCCTCCCTGACCGCGCCCGCTCTGGCGGCCGAGCCCGCGGCCGTCGTCAAGACCTACGCCGACCTCGCGGAAGCCGTCTATTCCGACAGCCTCTCCACGGCGCGGAGCCTGCGCGAGGCGGTGGGGGCTCTGACCGCATCGCCTTCCGCCGAGACGCTCGCCGCCGCCCGCGCCGCCTGGCTGGCCGCGCGCGTCCCCTATCAGCAGTCGGAGGCCTGGCGCTTCGGCAACCCCATCGTCGACGACTGGGAGGGCAAGGTGAACGCCTGGCCCCTCGACGAGGGCCTGATCGACTACGTCGACGCCTCTTACGGAGAGAGCGAGGAGAACCCGCTCTATACGCTGAACGTGATCGCCCATCCGGAATTCTCCATCGCCGGGACCGAGATCGACGCGGCCGAGATCACGCCCGCGCTCATCGGCGAAACCCTGCATGAGGCCGACGGAATCGAGGCCAACGTGGCTTCGGGCTATCACGCCGTCGAATTCCTGCTCTGGGGTCAGGACCTGAACGGCGTCGAGGCCGGCTCCGGAGACCGCCCCTGGACCGACTACGCCCAGGGCGAAGCCTGCACCAACGGGAATTGCGACCGTCGCGCCGCCTATCTGACCGCCGCGACGGATCTGCTCATCTCGGATCTGGAATATATCGTCGCGCAATGGGCCGAGGACGGCGAGGCCCGCAAGGCCGTGACCGAAGATCCTCAGGCGGGTCTGACCGCCATGCTGACCGGCATGGGCTCGCTCTCCTATGGCGAGCAGGCGGGCGAGCGCATGAAGCTCGGCCTGATGCTCCATGATCCCGAGGAGGAGCATGACTGCTTCTCCGACAACACCCACAACAGCCATTACTACGACGGCCTCGGCATCCGGAACGTCTATCTCGGCAGCTACGCCCGCGTGGACGGCTCGGTTCTTTCCGGCCCCTCGCTCTCGGAGCTGGTCGCGGCCGCCGATCCCGCCGTGGACGCCCAGCTCAAGGCCGAGCTCGACGCCAGCGTGGAGAAGCTCGCGGCGCTCAAGGCCAGGGCCGATTCCGGCGAAATGGCCTATGACCAGATGCTCGCGCCGGGCAACGCCGAGGGCGAGGCTCTGATCATGGGCGCCGTCGACGCCCTCGTGACGCAGACCGCCTCCATCGAGCGCGCCATGAACGTCCTCGGCCTGACGAAGGTCGAATTCGAGGGCTCCGACAGCCTCGACAATCCCAACGCCGTCTTCCAGTAAGCGGAGAAGGCTCCGGGGCGCTGAAAGGCGTCCCGGAACCCGGAGGCGAAGGGACCGAGGAGGCGAAGCCGCCATGACGACATCACGGAGAAGGAAGGCGGCCGCCCTCCTTCTCGCCTCAAGCCTCGCAGGGGGCTGGGCCGCCGCGCAAGGTCTGGAGGATCCGCATCTTCCCGTCGTCCCCCGCACGCCTGCGGAGCGGACGCGGATCGAGACCATTCAGGCCCCGACGCAGGATTTCTCCAGGGCCGAAGCCTTCGAGGCCATGCAGGGCGGCGCCGCGACCGTGCGCGCCCGCGAGAACGCCGACGCCTTTTCGCTCTCCTCGGCGAACATGCCCTTCGCCCGCGAGATGGATTTCAAGCTCGGCAACGCGCTGTTCCGCAAGACCTGGGTGGCGGCCCCCTCCTCCACCAGGGCCTCGGACGGGCTCGGGCCGCTCTACAACGCGCGGGGCTGTCAGGATTGCCACCTCAAGGACGGGCGCGGCCATCCCCCGGAGAGCCCCGAGGATTCGGCGGTCTCGATGTTCCTGCGGCTCTCGATCCCCGGCGGACCGACGCCCATGGAGATTCAGGAATGGCTGGCGACCTCGCCGGACCCGACCTACGGCCATCAGTTGCAGGATTTCGCCGCCTCCGGCCTCGCGGCGGAAGGGCGAATGGAGATTTCTTATGAGGAAATCCCCGTGACCCTCGCGGACGGGACCGTGGTCTCGCTGCGCAAGCCGACCTACGCTCTGGGCGATCCGGGCTACGGCCCGCCTCATGCGGAGCTTCAGCTGTCGCCGCGCGTGGCGCCGCAGATGATCGGACTCGGGCTTCTGGAGGCGATTCCGGCGGCGGACATCCTCGCGCTGGCCGATCCCGAGGACGCAGACGGCGACGGGATCTCCGGACGCGCCTCCATCGTTCCCTCCCTGGAGTTCGGGGGGGAGTTCGGCAAGCCCATGCTCGGGCGCTTCGGGCACAAGGCGGGGATCGCCACCGTGCGCGAGCAATCGGCCTCCGCCTTCTCGGGCGACATGGGACTCTCGACGCCGCTGTTTCCCGATCCTTGGGGCGAATGCACGGAGGCCCAGTCCGCTTGCCGCGCCGCGCCTCACGGTCAGGAGCCGGAGGTCCGCGAGGGGCTGGAGGTGGACGGCCCGAGCCTCGATCTCGTGACCTTCTACGCCCGCAATCTGGCGGTTCCCCAGCGTCGCAAGGTGGAGGATCCGCAGGTTCTGCGCGGGAAGGAGATCTTCTACGGCCTGAACTGCACGGGCTGCCATAACCCGAAATTCGTCACCCATCGCCTGAAGGATCAGCCGGAGCAGAGCTTCCAGCTCATCTGGCCCCATACGGATCTGCTGCTCCACGACATGGGCGAGGGCCTCGCCGACGACCGCCCGGAAGGCCGCGCCTCGGGGCGCGAATGGCGCACCGCGCCGCTCTGGGGGATCGGGCTGACGCAACAGGTTTCCGGCCATAGTTATTTTCTGCATGACGGCCGCGCCCGCAACCTGCTGGAGGCGATCCTCTGGCATGGCGGCGAGGCTCAGACTCAACGCGACGCCGTCGTCGCTCTGCCCACGCCCGACCGCGAAGCCCTCATCGCTTTTCTGGAAAGCCTTTAGCCATGCGCCACATCCTCGCCTTTCTCTTGCTGGCGGGGCTTCCCGCTCCGGCCTTCGCGGATGTCGGGGCGGCCGTCGACCGCCGGATCCTGCCCGCCTACGAGGGCTTCGCGACCGCCGCCGAGGCCCTCGCGGCGGAGGCCGGGACGACCTGCGATCCGGAGGCCCTGCGTCCGCCCTTCAACGCCGCCTGGGACGCCTGGATGCAGGCGTCCCATCTGCATCTCGGCCCCTCGGAGGAGAAGGGACGCGCCCTCGCGATCCTCTTCTGGCCCGATCCGAAGGGGCTCGGCGGCAGGGCTCAGCGCGCCCTGCTGACCGGAGATCCCGCCGCTCTGGAGCCCGAAGCCTTCGCCGGACAATCCGTGGCGGCGCGCGGCCTCGCGGGGCTGGAGCGGCTGCTCTATCCCTCCAGCCCGCCGGAGGCCGACGCCTGCCCGCTGATCCGCGCCACGACGCAGGATCTCGCGCGCCTGGCGCAGGAGCTCGTCGCGGGCTGGGAGGGTCCGGAGGGCTTCGCGCAAAACCTGCTCACGGCGGGAGAACCGGGCAACACGCGCTATCTGGCGCCAGGCGAGGCGGTTCAGGCGCTCTTCACGCAGCTCGTGGCGGGGATCGAGTTCCAGGCCGACCAGAGGCTGGGCCGCCCCCTCGGGACGAAGGATCGCCCTCGCCCCGAACGCGCCGAAGCGCGGGCTTCGGAACGCTCCCTGCGCAATCTGACCCTCGCGCTGAAGGCCCTGCGCGAGATGGCGGTGACCCTCGACGGGACCGCCGCCCGCACCGCCTCCGCCTTCGACCGGGCCATCGAAGCCGCCGAGGCTCTGGAGGATCCGACCTTCGCCGGAGTCGCCTCGGCGGAGGAGCGCCCGAAGATCGAGGAGCTGCAAAGGCTGATCCGCCAGATCCGCCGGACGGCTCTGGACGAGATGCCGCCCACTCTGGGCGTGACCGCCGGGTTCAACTCGCAGGACGGAGACTGACGATGACCACGAGGCGCGGATTTCTGGTCGGCCTGGCGAGTCTGGGCGCGGCGCCGAGGCTCGGATGGGCGGATGTCGGGGCGCCGGCTTGGCTGACCGCCGGGATGAAGCCCGACGGCGCTTACGTGCTGCACGGCCTCAGCGCCGGAGGCGTCAGCCGCTTCGAGATTCCGCTTCCGGCGCGCGGCCATGCGGCGGCGGCGCATCCGACGCGCCCCGAGGCCGTGGCCTTCGCGCGGCGTCCGGGAGTCTTCGCGCTGGTCCTCGACTGCTTCACGGGCGAAGTCCTCAGCCGTCTGACTCCGCCCGAGGGGCGGCAGTTCAACGGCCATGGCGCCTTCTCCGCCGACGGCCGCCTTCTGATGACCTCCGAAGTGGTGGCGGAGGGCTCGGCGGGGCGGATCGGTCTTTGGGACGCCGGAACCTGGCGGCGGATCGGCGAATGGGACTCCGGCGGGATCGGGCCTCACGACCTGAAGCGCCTCGCGGATGGACGGATCGTCGTCGCCAATGGCGGCATCCAGACCGATTCCACGGACCGGACCATGCTGAATCTCGAAACCATGAAGCCGAACCTCGCCCTGCTCTCCGCCGAGGGCGAGATCCTCGAAATCATGGAGCTTGAGGAGGAGCTTCGTCAGAACTCCATCCGCCATCTGGCGCTGATCGATGGCGGCACGGGCGTCGCCTTCGCGATGCAATGGCAGGGAGACCCCGCCGAGGCGGTCCCGCTGCTCGGAGTCTGGCGTCCGGGCGAGGCGCCGCTCCTCTGCGAGGCCGCGCCGGGGGATCTCTTCGCGATGAAGGGCTATGCGGGCTCGGTGGCGGCGGTGGGCGAGAGGATCGCCATCTCCTCGCCGCGCGGCGGCGCGGTCATGATCTTCGACCGGAGCGGCGCGCCTCTGGCGACCCATCGCCGGGCCGACGTCTGCGGTCTGGCGGCTCTGGAGGGCGGCTTCGTCGCCTCGGATGGATCGGGCGCGCTCTGGCGGCTCTCCGCCGAGGCCATGGAGCCTCTGGCCCGTCATGACGTCGCCTGGGACAACCACATGGTCTCCGCCGCCAGCCTGTGAGCGGGGGCCTCCTCTTTGGCGGCTGACGTCGAAACGACGCGGAGTCCGGGATAGATCTCGCCGTTCATCTGCGAATCGCCGCCCCCGGCGGCCCGGAGGGGATGCGATGATCCAGGCGCCTGTGAAATCCGGCTCTGCGGCGGAGGTCTTCCTCGTCTTCCTGAGGCTGGGCCTGACCTCCTTCGGCGGGCCTGTCGCGCATCTCGCCTATTTCCACGAGGAATTCGTCAGGCGACGCCGCTGGATCGACGAACAGGCCTACGCCGATCTCGTCGCGCTCTGCCAGTTCCTGCCCGGCCCGACCTCCAGCCAGGTGGGATTTTCGCTCGGCGTCTCGCGGAGCGGGGGACTCTCCGGAGGGCTGGCGGCCTGGCTGGGCTTCACCCTGCCCTCCGCCCTGGTCCTCCTCGCCTGCGCGACGGGCGCCGCCGTCCTCTCGGGGCCTCTGGCGGCGGGGGCGCTGCATGGCCTGAAGCTGGTGGCCGTGGCCGTGGTGGCGCAGGCCGTCTGGGGCATGGCCCGGAGTCTGACGCCGGATCGCCCGCGCGCCGGGATCGCTCTGGCGGCGGTCGGGATCGTCAGTTTCCTTGGGGGCCCTTTCGCTCAGGTCGGCGCGATTCTCTGCGGCGCCCTGGCCGGATTCCTCTTCCTGGGCGCCGGAGAGGCCCCTTCCGGCGGAGGCCTGCGCTTTCCGGCCTCCCGACGCCAGGGGCTTGCGGCTCTGGCCCTTTTCGCGATCCTGCTGATCCTGCCCGGGCTGACGGGCGCGGCCGACCGCAGCCAGGGGATCGCGCTGTTCGACGGCTTCTATCGCGCCGGAGCTCTGGTCTTCGGCGGCGGACATGTCGTGCTGCCGCTGCTGGAGGCCGAGACCGTGGCGCGGGGATGGGTGGACGAGGAAGCCTTCCTCGCGGGCTATGGTCTGGCGCAGGCGGTTCCGGGGCCGCTCTTCGCCTTCGCGGCCTGGCTGGGCGCCCTGACCCGGCCGCCGCCGGACGGCGCCCTCGGCGCCTCCATCGCGCTGATCGCGGTCTTCGCGCCGGGCCTGCTGCTGGTCTACGGGGCTTCGCCCTTCTGGGAGAAGCTGCGCGCCCAACCCGCCGCCCGGCGCGCCCTGACCGGCGCCAACGCCGCGGTGGTCGGCGTGCTGGGCGCGGCGCTGCACGATCCCGTCTGGACGAGCGCGGTGCTCTCGCCGCAGGATTTCGCCCTCGCGCTCGGCGGCTTCCTGCTGCTCATGGTCTGGAAGGCGCCCTCCTGGGCGGTCGTCCTCGGACTCGCGGCGGCGGGCGCGGTCCTGAGCCTCTGACCTTCCGGGGCCGGAGGACAAGAGACTCCTTGGCGCGGCGGGCTCCGAAGCTATATCCTCACCGGCGCGACGCGGCGAAGGTCGAACGAAGGAAGGGAGCCCGGCGGGCTCTCCCTCCCCGAAGACCCGACCGCGCGCCTCTGGGCTCTTGAGGAGGGCGGCGACGGATGCTCATGGAACCGCGCAGGATCGGACGCGCTGCTCTCGCCGTTCCGGCGCGCGGGAGGGCCCGTCAGGTCTGTCCTCGCGCCCGCCTTCTGCGTCCGGCGCTCCCGCGCTCATGAACGGACGCAGGTTTCCCATCAGGAGGACATTGAACATGCAGCGGATCTTCGCATCCTCTCTTGCGGGCGCGATTCTGCTCGCCTCGGCGGGAGGCGCCTTCGCCAGGGACAGCCTCACTGCAGGCGAAGTGCTGGAGCCTCCGGGGCTGGACCCCACCGCCAACGCGGCTTCGGCCATCCGCCGCGTGACCTACGCCAACCTCTACGAGGGTCTGGTGCGCGTCGCCGAGGATGGTTCGGTGCAGCCCGGCCTCGCGGAGAGCTGGGCGTGGTCGCCGGAGGATCTGGCTTACACGTTCAAGCTGCGCGAAGGCGTGAAGTTCCATGACGGCGCCCCCTTCGACTGCTCGGTGGTGAAGTTCTCCTACGAACGCGCCGTGGCGCCGGATTCGGTCAACGCCCAGAAGGGCCTCTTCGAGCCCATCGAAAGCACCGAATGCCCCGATCCGCTGACGGCGGTGGTGAAGCTCAAGCGGGCGGCGCCGAATTTCCTCTTCGGCATGGGCTGGGGCGACGCGGTGATGATCTCGCCCGCCTCCGCCGAGACCAACAAGACCAATCCGGTGGGCACGGGGCCCTTCCGCTTCAAGCGCTGGGTGCAGGGCGACCGCGTCGAGCTGGAGCGCAATCCCGATTACTGGGGCGAGCCCGCGCCGCTCGCCTCCGTGACCTTCAAGTTCATCAGCGATCCTTCGGCGGCGGCGGCGGCGGTCCTCTCCGGCGAAGTGGACTACTTCGGGCAATTCGAGGCCGCCGAGCTTCTCGAAAGGCTGCGGGCGGATCCGGACCTTCAGGTCGACATCGGCTCGACGACCGGCAAGGTCATGATGTCGCTGAACAACGCCCGCGCGCCCTTCGACGACCTCCGGGTGCGTCGGGCTCTGGCCCACGCCATCGACCGGCCGAGCTTCGTCGAGGCGGTGAACTCGGGCTACGGATTGCCCATCGGCTCGCACCAGACTCCCGCCGAACCGGGCTACGTGGACCTCAGCGAAACCTACCCCTATGATCCCGACAAGGCCCGCGCGCTGCTCGCCGAGGCCGGGGTGAAGCCCGGAACGCGCTTCACGCTCGTCCTGCCGCCGCCCGCCTACGCGCGTCGGGGCGGAGAGGTGATCGCCGCCTATCTCGCCGAGGTGGGGATTCAGGTCGATCTCGTCCCGGTGGAGTTCGCGCAATGGCTGGATCAGGTCTTCGCGCGCGCCGATTACGACGCGACCATCATCGCCCACACCGAAGCCCGGGACCTCGACGTCTACGCCCGCGATTTCTACTACTACAACTATGATGACCCGGAATACAAGGCGCTCTACCGGGATTACGCCGGAACCGTGGACGAGGCCGCCCGTCTGGAGCTTCTCGGAGAGCTTCAGCGCAAGCTCGCCGCGGACGAGCCCAACGTCTATCTCTACGCCCTGCCCAAGATCAGCGTGCGCAACGGGAAGCTCCAGGGCGTCTGGAGCAATCTCCCGCTGCCGGTCAACGATCTGACCAGGGTCCGTTGGGCCGAGTGAGCGCCGCCGCGCGCCCCCTCTGAATCCCGGCCGGAGCGCCCGCCTCCCGAGGCGCGGCGCTCCGGCTTTCCTGCAAGGCCGCGCAGCCTGCAAGGCCGCGCAGAAGGAGTCCCGCATGACGAGCTATGTGCTGGGGCGTCTCGTCTCGCTGCTCCTGACGACGCTGGCCGCCTCGCTGATCGTCTTCCTGCTGATGCAGGTGCTGCCGGGAGATCCGGCGGCGGTGATGCTCGGGGTGAACGCCCAGCCGGAGACCCTCGCCGCCCTGAGGACGAAGCTCGGCCTCGACGCTCCGCTCTGGACGCGCTATCTGGACTGGATCGGCGGCTTTCCCTCCGGAGATTTCGGCGTCAGCTACACCTATTCCGTGCCGATCAGCGAATTGCTGGGGCCGCGCGTCATGGTGACCCTGCCTCTGGCGCTGCTCTCCATGGCGATTTCGGTCGGGGTGGCGCTGCCGGTGGGCGTCTACGCCGCCTCGCGACGCGGAAAGGCCGGAGATT
>NZ_JAQTXI010000028.1 GCF_028688855.1 Neomegalonema sp.
TCCGATCTCGAGACGACGAAGCTGGTGACCGGCGTTCCGGATTTCATCGGCTGGTTCGCGGGGATCTCCCTCGCGCTGACGCCCGAAGAGCGCGCCGCTCATCCCGAGCTGGTCGCCATGGCCGAACAGGGCCAGCTGGCCGGAGCCATGGGCGAACTCGTGGCCCGGGCGCCCGCCGGAACCTGGCCGATGCTCGACCACGACTCCTACCTGATGATGTTCCGCATGAACAACCACATGATCGGCGGCGGCGACATGGGCGACTGGCGGGCCGGTCCCGCGATGTGGGGATTGCAATGAGCGGACGAAGCTCCGCCGCCTCGCGACGCATGACGGAGGGACTGCGGTGAAAGGAATGTCCTTCACGCAATGGCTGGTCGCCTTCGTGCAGGGCGGCGTCAAGGGCGAAGCCATGTGGAGTCCTGAAGAACCGCCCATGCGGTTCTTTTCGCCCCGACGGGAAGAGGCCTGAGGGCGCGCGCCGGAAGCCCCCTTCAGGGTGCGGCGTTTTGTCGGGCGGAAAGCGGTCGCCGAAGCGCGGCGGGCGTGGAATCCTGTCGCGATCAGCCCGGAGAACGAGGAATCCGCCATGACCGGAAGACGCCAGCTTCATCTGGGAGCCTTCATGCGGCCCGTCAGCCTGCACACCGGAGCCTGGCGCTGGCCCGGCGCCTGGAAGGACGCCAACTTCAGCTTCCCGAAACTGGCGAAGCTCGCGCAGAAGCTCGAAGAGGGGAAATTCGACGCCTTCTTCATGGCCGATCATCTGGCGGTGCTGAACATGCCCATCGAGGCTCTGCGGCGCAGCCAGACGACCACCTCCTTCGAGCCCTTCACGCTGCTCTCGGCGCTGGCGGCCGTGACGGAGCGCATCGGGCTGGTGGCCACGGCCTCGACCACCTTCGACGAGCCCTTCCACATCGCGCGGCGCTTCGCCTCGCTCGACCATATTTCGGGCGGGCGCGCGGGCTGGAACATCGTCACCACCTCCAATCCCGACGCGGCGCTGAACTTCGGCCGCGAGGAGCACGTCGCCCACGCCGAGCGCTACGACCGCGCGCGCGAATTCCATGACGTCGTGACGGGGCTCTGGGACAGCTTCGCCGACGACGCCTTCGTGCAGGACGTCGAGAGCGGAATCTTCTTCGATCCGGAGAAGATGCATGTGCTCGACCACAAGGGCGGACATCTGTCGGTGCGCGGGCCGCTCAACATCGCGCGCCCCGTGCAGGGCTGGCCGGTGATCGTCCAGGCCGGAGCCTCCGGGCCGGGGCGTCAGCTGGCGGCCGAAACCGCCGAAGTGGTCTTCGCCGCGCCCCGCACCCTGGCCGAGGGACAGGCCTTCTATCTGGACGTGAAGGGCCGGGCCGAGCGCGCGGGCCGGTCGCGCGAAGGGATCAAGATCCTGCCGGGGGCTCTGGTCCTGGTCGCGGACAGCCTCGAGGAGGCCCGGGACCGGCGCGCGCGGCTGGACGCTCTGGTGAATTACGAAAGCTCCATCGCCTCGCTTTCGGTGGCGCTGGGCGTCGAGGCTTCGGGCTTCGACCCCGACGGCCCCTTGCCGGAGATCCCCGAAACCAACGAGAGCAAATCCAGCCGCGAGCGCGTGATCGACCTGGCCCGCGCCGAGGGCCTGACCGTCCGGCAACTGGCGCAGAGGCTCGGCGGCTATGGCGGACTGGCCTTCGTCGGAACGCCGCAGAGCATCGCCGACGAGATGCAGGAATGGCTGGAGACCGAAGGCTCCGACGGATTCAATCTGACCTTTCCCTATCTGCCGGACGGGCTGGTCGATTTCGTCGACAAGGTGGCGCCCGAGCTCCAGCGGCGCGGAATCTTCAGGCGCGACTACGAAGGCCCCACCCTGCGCGATCATCTGGGATTGCCGCGTCCGGCCAACCGCTTCTTCCCGAAGTGAGCTGAGGCTCGTCCGATCCTGTCGGGTCGTTCAGACTCCGCCGGGCGAAGCTCAGGGATCGGGCTTCGCAGCGGGCGAGGCCTCCCGGATCGCCGCGTCGAGAATCTCCCGCGAGAGCTCCGCATCCTCGACAGCCCGCGCGAGGACCAGCGCTCCGACCATCGTCGCCAAGGTGGCGAGAGCCTTGTCTCTGGCGCGCTCCGGATCCTCCGCCCCGACCGAGGCCTCCAGGAGGGGAAGGCATTCCTCGACCCCCTGTTGCAGCACCGCGCGCAGCTCCGGGCCATGGCGGGCGACGTCGGGCCCGAGCGCGGCCAGAGCGCAGCCTTCGCCCACCGCATCCCGATGCGCCTCGGAGAGATAGCGGCGCAGGATCACGTCGAGGGATGGGCCGCCCTTCTCCCCTTCCGGCGCCGTCAGCCGCGCCCGGGTCTGCCCGAGCGCCGCGCGGGTCGCCTGGAGGATCAGATCGTCCTTGGAGCCGAACTGCCGGTAGAAGCCTCCATGCGTGAGTCCGGCGGCCTGCATCAGGGCGCCGATCCCGACTCCGTCGAATCCGCTCCGCCGGAACAGGCGGCTGGAGGCTTCGATGACGCTCTCGCGATTCTCCCTGGCCTTCTCGCGGCTGACTTTCATCTCGGGCGCCTCCGGTCGCCGCGGCCATCCTACATGACGATCGGAATCATGCGCAACGCTCCGGACCCTGAAGCGCTCGGCGGCGCATGACGCGAGGCCTCTTCCTGCGAAGAGGCCTCGCGGGTCTGCGCGGGTCCTGGCGGTCGTCCGGCTCGCCTGTCAGCCGACGAGCGTCGGATAATCGGTGTAGCCTCTGGCGCCGCCGCCATAGAGCGTGGAGGGATCCAGCGGATTCAACGGAGCGCCGGTCTTCAGCCGCTCGACCAGATCGGGATTCGCGATGAAGGGGCGGCCGAAGGCGATCAGATCGGCCTCCTTCGCGGCGAGGCGCTCGTTCGCCAGGGCGAGGTCGTAGCTGTTGTTGGCGATGTAGGCGTTCCGGAATCTCCGGCGCAAGGCGGCGTAGTCGAAGGGCGCGACGTCGCGGGGCCCGCCGGTCGCGCCTTCGATGACGTGGACATAGGCGACGCCCAGTCCGTCGAGCCGCTCGACGACGTGATCGAACTGCGCCTGCTCCTCGCCCGTGACCAGGGTGGCGTTGGCGGGCGACACCGGCGACAGACGCACGCCGGTGCGTTCGGCGCCGATCTCCTGCGCGACGACGGCCGTCGCCTCGATCAGCAGGCGGGCGCGGTTTTCGATGGAGCCGCCATAAGCGTCGGTGCGGATGTTCGAGGACGTCCGCAGGAACTGGTCGAGCAGATAGCCGTTCGCGCCATGCACCTCGACGCCGTCGAATCCGGCCAGGACCGCATTGGCGGCGGCCTTGCGGAAATCCTCGACGACGCCCGGAATCTCGTCCGCTTCGAGGGCGCGGGGCTCGGAGACCTCGCTGAAGCCGTTGTTCACGAAGGTCCTGGTCGCGGCCCGGATCGCGGAGGGCGCCACCGGCGCGGCCCCGCCCAGAAGATCGACATGGCTGATGCGGCCGACATGCCACAACTGGACGAAGATGCGTCCGCCCCGGGCGTGGACGGCGTCCGTGACCTTGCGCCAGCCGGCGACCTGCTCGGGCGTGTAGAGGCCGGGCGTATCCTGATAGCCCTGGGCCAGCTTCGAGATCTGGGTGGCCTCGGCGATGATGAGGCCCGCGGAGGCGCGTTGCGCGTAATACTCCGCCGCGAAGGCGCCGGGGACCAGCCCTGCGCCTGCGCGATTGCGGGTCAGCGGCGCCATGACGGCCCGGTTGGACAGGAGGATTCCGCCGAGCTTGAAGGGCTCGAAGAGAGTCTTGTCGGTCATGGCTGCTTGCGCCTTTCCATGTGGCGGGATTCATTGATGATGATCATCATCAAAAAAACATATGACGATGGGCGTCCGGAAAGTCAAAGGGCGCAAGGGATGTTTCTTGCGCCCGCGCCGGAACGCCGGACCCCGACCCTGCGTCAGCCTTTCAGCACGACCCGCAGCAATCCGGGAAATCTGGCTTCGAGATCCTCCTCCCGCAGCGTGAGCAGGCGTCCGCGCCCCGCAGGTTGGTTCCTCAGCAGGCCCGCTTCGCGCAGGACCTTCATGTGATGGGACTTCGTCGATTTCGGAGCCGACGGATTCAGGAGATGGCAATTCGCCATGTCCAGGGTTCCGCCCGCGACCTGCCGCACGATCTCCAGCCGCGCCGGATCGCTCAGGGCGAAGAGCACCTCGGTCAGCACGAGGTCCTCCCGCTTCGGGTGGAAGAGATCGGGCGGCGGAGATTCGGATCCGGACATGGTTCGAACATGATCGAACCATCAGCCCGATGGCAAGAGAAATCCGTTCGAAGGATTTCGAATCGTCGCGGCCCGCTCCGTCTGGGGCGCCGTCACTGGAAGCTGTAGATGACCAGCCAGATCCCGTTATAGACGACATGCGTCAGGAGGCCGGGCCAGAGAGAATCCGTCCTGCGGAAGAGCCAGCCCGTCAGGATCCCCGCCATGAGCGCGTTGAAGAAGATCACGCTCGGCCCGTGAGCGGCGGCGAAGATCACGGCGCTCCCCAGCACGCCGGCCCAGGGGCCGTAGCGGTTCAGCGCATTCGCGATCACGCCCCGGAACACCAGCTCCTCCCCCAGCGGCGTGAGGATCGCCCCCGCGAAGACCAGCGCCAGCAGGGACAGAACGCCCGCCTGCGCCGCCGCCTGGAAGTCGGCCTGGTTGTTCGCCTCCGTGATGAACGAGAAATAGACATGTTCGATGATGAGGCTCAGGCCGACGGCGACCACGCCCAGAGCGGCGCCCAGAGCCAGCCATCGCCCCTCGACGGCGCGGAATCCGAAGGCCCGGAACGCGCGGATGCGCAGGGAGAAGGCCGCCAGCAGGGAGACGACGCCCACAAGCCCGTTGAGCCCCATCCCGACGATTCCGCGCCAGGCGGCCTGTTCGTCCGGAATCCGCAGCAGCCAGAAGACGCCGAGGCCCAGGATCAGCGCCATGTAGAGGATCAGCGAAACGGCGAGCTCCGGCCAGCCGGGCGCGGCGGGGCGTTCCGGAGGCGAGGCGGGCGACAGGGCGGGAGGGTTCATCGGGCGACCTTCGAGAAGGGGGGAATGGGGATGAGGGCCCCGGCGCGGAGCCTTCCGGCGATCCTCCGGCTTCCTCGGAGACCTGCGGTCCTCCGAAGGGGTCTGGTCTCCGGAGCCGTCTTGCTATAGCCTTCATTCTGGCACTTTGTGCCTTTTACCGCAATCCCGACGTCGCTTGCAAGGCTTCTTCATGTCCGGGCGTTCCCGAAGGCGCAGACCCAGATGAGCAGATCGATCCGTCCGGACGCGCTTCTGGAGGCGTCGCGCTGCGCGGCGCGCCTCTTCGTCGAGCGCGGCGTCTCCGGGACCAGCGGAGAGGACATCGCCGAAGCCGCCGGGATCTCCAAGCGCACGCTCTGGCGCTATTTCCGCAACAAGGAGAATTGTCTGGCGCCTTTGCTCGCCCTCTCCTGGAAGCGCTTCGCCGAGGAGCTGCGCGCCTGGCCTGCCGAGGCCTCGCTCGAAGACCACCTGGCCGTCTGCTTCGCGCCGGAGCGCCAGACGCCGGACTTCGCCCGGGACGGCCTGCTGATCGCGCAGATCGTGGCCCGGATCTCCGAAGAGCCCGACCTGAGGGCGGTCTGGCTGATGTCCTATGTCGACGGAGAGGAGGAGCTCGCCGCGATCATCGGCGACCGGCTCGGGCGCGCGCATCGGGATTTCGAGACGCGGCTCTGCGCGGCCTCCGTGATGGCGGCGGTGCGGGTGGTCGACGAAACCATCTGTCGGGCGGTCCTCCGCCAGGGCGAGTCCTGCGGCTCCGGCGAGATCGCCGCGCAGATGTCGCGCGCGATCCGCGCCGCCAGCGTCCTCCCGTTCTGCGACCCCGTGCGGCGGCCGGAGCCCGTCAGGGGCTCGCCTCCGACAGCCTGACCGCGAACTGGACCGCGCCTTGACGACCAGGCTCCAGGTGGCCGTCGAAGGGGAAGATCACTTCGCCTTCTCCTCCGGGAGGCGGCAGGGTCGGAGGCAGGGCGGTCAGGCCCGCAGGCAGAAGAAGCACCCGCTCCGAACCGCCGACGTAGACGGTCCAGGTCGGCGTGAAGTCATGGACGCTCACCCGGGCGGCCGGATCCGTCCCCAGATTCTCGAAGAGGATGCGATAGATCGCGCAGCCTCCGACCTGAATCGAGGCGTCCTGCTGGAAGCTCTCCTCGCCGCCGTCGGGGGTTCCGTCGCAGTTGGAATCGAGGGCCACCAGCTTGCGGGCGTCGATCCGGCCCTCGCCCACCCGCGTGAGGTCCGCGACCTCGGCGCCGACGAGCAGGGCGCCTTTGGCCGCTTCGGCGCGCAGGATCGTCGCATCCCGCCAGCCGACCGGAACTTCCTGAGGAATCCGGGCCACGAGCCAGAACAGATGGCTTCCCCCCGGGATCGGCGCGCCCTGGGTCCAGACCGCGTCGCCCTCGCCGAAGACGCCGTCGCCTTCGTCGAGGTGGATCCGCCAGGACAAGCCCTGGTCGCTCCGGATCGCGAAGTTCAGCGCGGCGCCGTCCAGCCCCGTCCCGACCTCCAGGCGATGGGCGTAGACCGCGAGCTGACCGGAGGGCACGACGGAGTCATGATCCGGCGAAAGGAGGATCTCGTCTTCGAGCTGAGGCAGGCAGGCGCTGAAGCCGCCCACCGCCAGAGACCAGGGCGCATCCGGCCCCGTCAGCGCCGTCCGGTCGAAGACGAGCAGCAGCTCGTCGGCGAAGCCGTCGACGGCGATCAGGACCGACCCGTCCTCGCCGGGCAGATCGCCCGGCAGAACGCCGACCGCCGTCGCCCCCGAGACGCTGGTCGCGGCGCCGCCCGAAAGCCGCACCGGCGCGGCGCCGCCCGACAGGCTCGCCGAAGCCCGCAGACGCTCCATTCCGGCGGCCTCCGCGCCGAGTCCCCGCAGGGTCAGGCGCAGGCCCTCGACAGGCTGCGCGAAGGAGAAGCGCAGATGGACTTCGCCCGTCCCCTGAAGTTCGAGGGCGGGCGCGCCGCCCGCGCCGACTCCGCGCACGCGCGGCCAGCCGGGACTCATCGCGCCCGAAGAGAGGCCGTATCCGGCCTCGCGGCGGACGAAGGGGAAACTCGCGTTCGCCGCGCCGTCGGCCAGGCCGAGGGCGCTCCAGTCCAGCTCCGCCGCGCCGAGCCGACAGACCGGCGCAGCGATGGGCGGCGCAACGCCCCGACGGGGAAGCGTCGCGGCCTGATCCTGATCGTCTTCGCCGGGGAGGCCGTTTCCGGGCGTGGAATCGACGTCGGCCAGAGGCGCGCCCAGAGCGTCCTTCATCGCCATGAGCTCCGCGACGTTGGTCCAGTCGCCCGAAGCGCGCGGGACGACGGAGAGCGTCAGACGCTCCTCGCCGTCGAGCGGCAGGCTCGGGAGGCTCCAGAGTCCGGAGGCCGGGTCGTAGACGCCCGCGCTCGCGACGGCGGAGAGGAAGGCGTAGCCGGAGGGGAGAAGGTCGCGCAGGCTGAGGTCATGAGCCGTGACGTCGCGCGCGTTCCGGACGGCGATCTCGAAGGTCATGGGGAAGCCCATGAGCGGCTCGGGCTCGGAGGCGGTCTTGACCACCGAAACATCCGCCTTGTAGAGCGGCGTCACCTGAACCGAAGCGGAGTTGTTCGCGGCGCCGGGATCCGCCGTATCCGAGGCGACCGAGGCGGCGTTCAGATGAGAGCCCCCCGCCTCGACTCTGGCGGTCAGGGTCATGGAGGCGCCCGCGCCGCTGGCGAGTCCGCCGAGGCTCCAGACGCCGTCGCCGGGGTTGTAGGCCCCTCCGGCGCTGCTGGAGAGGAAGGTGAAGCCGGCGGGCAGAAGATCCGTCAGCCGCGCGTTCACGGCGGGCGAAGGCCCGTTGTTGACGACGCCCAGCGTGAAGACCACCTGATCCCCGACGTTGGGCGTGAGCGTGCTGGCGCTCTTGGTCACGGCGAGATCGGCTTGCGGAACGGGCGTGACCGTCGCAGTCGCGACGTTGTTGGCGGGATTCACGTCGCTCATGGCGGTCGTGACGGAGGCCGCGTTGACGTAGGTCCCGGCCGCATTGACCCGCGCCGTGATCGTCAGCGAGGCCGAGGCTCCGGGCGCGAGTGTCCCCACGCTCCAGCTTCCGGTCGTGCGGTTATAGCTCCCGCCCGAGCTGTCGGAGATCCAGGAGAAGCCCGAGGGAAGCTGATCCGTCGCGACGACCGAAGTCGCGTTCACAAGGCCGTCGTTGCGCAGGGTCAGCGTGAAGACGACGTTCGAGCCGACATTGGCGACAGGCCGGTCAACGGTCTTGGAAAGGACCAGATCGACGTTGCGGTCGAGGATGGTGAAGGTGGTCTGCGAGACGCCTGCGTTCAGGCAGTTCTGCGTGCTGGCGATGGTGTAAGTGCTGCCCGGATCGGGATTCAGCCGCATCTGGATGGTCTCGCTCCCTTCGATCAGACTATCCGTCAGAAGCGTGATCCCCAGAGGAAAACGCCGCGCCGAATAGGTTCCGGGGGGGATGACGACATTGAAGGTCGCGGCTCCGGAGGGAGTCGTGTAATCGACGCCGAGCGTCGCGGTTCCGCCCATGATCTGAATCGGGACGTTCATCGACGCGGCGACGTTTCCGTCGACGACGACCGCAGGCATGGCCGCATCCGCCGCCGATGCGCCCTCAGGCGCCGAGCCTGTGGCGAAGCTCATTTCGACATAGGGAGACAGGCGGATCTGGATGTCGTCGAGCAGATTTCCGTATGAGCCCGGATTGAGCGTTCTGAACTGCAGGCGATAGACGCCGGTGGCGCCTGTGAACCGGATGGCGCCTGTCAGGTTCTGATTGATCTGCCAGCCTGTGCCCGCGTAGCTCTCCTGGGTGGCCAGAAGCTGAATGCGGCTGCTGGAGTTATCCAAAGCTGCGATTTCATAAAGGACGCTTTGGGGGTTCACGCCGCCGCTGCGGTTCCGATGGGCGAAGCTCCAGCGCAAAGGCTCGTTGTTGGTGAAACAGATCAGCTGATAGAGCGCGCCGGGCTGAGAAGCGTTCAGCTCCGCAAAGGCATTGCCGGAAGCAGAGCCCGGCGCATAGGGATTATTGGTGTTCCAGATTTCAATGAGGCCGTCGGAGGCGGTGGTCGACCAGCCGGGCACATCAGCCTGGGGATACATGATGGTGCCGGAGGCGGGATAATGGCTCTCGAAGCCGGGGTTCACGACGGCGCGGGCTTGTCCGGCGGCGGGCGTCGCGGCGGCGGGCGCGAGGCAGGCGGCGAGGAGACAGGCCGACAGACGCGCCATGGCGCGCGAGGGGCCGCGATCGCCTCGGCGCGTCGAGGCCTTGTGAAAATCCGCAATCATGCGCCCTCCCGGAGATCCTTCCCCCGGGTTTTATCAGCGCAGAGCTTCCGAGTGCGGGACGAATTGGCCTCCTGAGCGAAAGAACCGGCCGAAGCGATTGTTCGAGCATGAGGAAACGCCCGAAAACGCAATCGCCGCATCCCCGGCGGCGCATCGGCGGAGGGGATGCGCTGTCCCCGGAAACGCCGGAACCAGCCGCACGATCTGCATGCGGAGGGAGCGGCAAGACGCGCTGGACAGGCTTCTCTCCGGCAGCCCCTCCCCCAGGGAAGCGTTTTCCTGCAAAGCCCCGCTCAACAAGCAGAAGAGGGCGCTGGAGGAGTCCGAAACAAGCTGCAGGGGCCCGCCCCCCGCGCCGTCTTCGCAGGATTCAACGAGGACGGATGATGACCTGACAAGCCGACATTCCTCCGCCAGGCGGGCTGCACCCCCCCGCCGCTCCCGCCGCAGGAGGAGGCGCAGAGAGCTCGCCGCTCAACACCCAGCTCTCCGTCGCTCTCCCGGAGCCCTCGCACAGGCTCCATCCCCGATCCGACAAGATCAGATCGGCCGGCGCCTGAAAGGGCGTCGTCGGCTTGATCCGCCCCGCCCCGGCGACCGGGTCCGGTCGTCCGATGATCTGCGTGGAGTCGGGCAGGCTCAGGCTCGCCAGAGCCGGAAGCCGCAAGGGCTGCTTGTCGAAGAGATCGACGTGAAGAGAGACCTCCAGCGTCCACCCCTGGCAGGCGCTCGCCTCAGGACCCCCGAGGACCACCCCCAGACGCAGCCGGTCCGGCGGCACGCGCCCATCCCTCGACTCGACGGCGCCCGCAGCGGAATCCTGCGGCCACAAGCCTTCCTGCTTCAACGCCTCGCGCAGGCTCCGCGCACGGGCCTCCAGCCGCGTCTCCTGCAAGGAGCCGACCAGCGTGAACCGCAGACCCGTCTCGGCAGCGAGATCCGCCACGCCGCTGCTCCTCAGCTCCGGAACCAACCAGGTCGGGAGCCGCGGAGTCTCCGAACCCGGATCGAAAGGGACGTCGTATTGCGGGGAGAACAGCTGGACTTCCTGCGCCAGAGCCGGACCGACGAACAGAAACGCCGCAGCGCAGAGAAGGCGACCGATCATGGACCCTCCGGAATCAGCAGTCGCCCTGATTCTTCACAACCCTGAAGCTATAGTCAAGCATCCGGAACCCGAGACCCGTCAGATGGATTCCCGCGATGTTGAGGCGCTTGTCCGCCGGGACGGCCCGCATCGCCGCCGACAGATCGTTGCGCAGGGCCGCCACATCGAAGGAGCCGAACCTGCGCCCCAGCACGAAGAGCGTCATCTCCTCCTCCACGAGGCTCGCCATGGTCAGACTCGCGCTCCAGACCACCTCGCCTTGCGCCGTCTTGCGCGGCGGATTCCCGCTCGCGCGCAGTTTCTCCAGGGGATAGAACATCAGGGAGGGTTCGCCGTCGATGAGCGCCTTCCCCGCCGTGACGATCAGGAAGTCATGGGCCCAGAGCGGAGCCGCCCCGCCCTGCGTCGAGACGTGGAAGGTCAGATTCTGGCCGAAAGGCACCAGCGGCAGAGGGCCAGCGTCCAGACAGGGCGGCTGGGGAACGAGGCGCCCCGAAGGCTGTAGAAACAGCGAACGCACGGGCGTGCGGACCTCGCCGACCCCCTCCACGGAGGTCGACGCGAAGCCCATCTCCAGAGGCGCGGAAGCCCAGACGGCCAGAGCGGTCGCCAGCGCGGCCAGCGCCGAGAGCGCGGCCGCCCCGATCCGGGCGAGCCACTCGCGCGGATGCTTGCGCCGACGCAGCGCCTGAACGCTCCGCGCCGCCTCGCTGAGGCGCTCGACCGGGCGCAGGTCGATCGCCACCCCGACCGACGCCGCCGCAAGCCTCAGATCGCGCAGATCCCCGTCGTGGGCCTTCGCGACCGGCGCGCCCTCCAGAGTGAGGCTCGGGGTCAGGATCATGAGGCTATGGCCCCAGTCGCCCCCCTTGCGCTGGCGGAGATGCTCGCCGAGCGCGGCGAATTTCTCGCTCAATCCGCTCACGGGGCCGATCAGGCGATCCCGGCTCGCGTCCGTGGGCGGCAGCTCCAGAGCGCCCGTCGCGGCGATGGTCGACAGCGGAGATTCTCGCTCCAGCATCAGCAGCGCGAGCGCCAGACCAAGCTCCGCGCTGCGCCCGTTCTCCTCGGCGAGGCCTTCGAAGGGCGCGTCGTCCGCGACCCGCAGGAAGATCGCCTGCGAACTCGACAGCAGCCGGAAGGACCGCCGCGCCTGAGGGAGACGGCGCGCCGCACGACGGGCCGTCTTGCCGCTCTTGTAGAGCTCGACGTCGATGAGCTCGATCAGCGCGGGGTCGACGCCGGGCGCCTCGTGATCGGGGCGTTCGTCCGTCGCCTCCACGACTCCGACCGTTCCGCCTCTCTCGCCTCCCGCCAGAGGAATCAGGACGGACTTGCTCATGAGGAATGATCGACGCCGAAGCCTTCGACCAGACTCGCCTCCGCCCCGAGGCTCAGGCGGAACCGCGCCTGGCCGAGCGCGTCGAACCGGAAGCTGTAGTCCACGCGCCCATCCGCCGAGACGAGCCGCATCGGATGATTGCGCAGACGGCGGATCGCCGGAACGCCCAGCGCCTTGAGGGTCACGCCGATGCCCTCCTCCGAGCGCGAGAAGAAGGCCTGCAGAAGGGCTCCCTTCGTCGAACTCAGACTCGGCGGAAGTTCGCGCGCGCCGCTCGCGGCGGCCATGATCGTGAAGACGATCCGTTCGGGCGTCGCCCGGGACGGCTCCTCGACGGCTTCGGCGCGCGCGCGGGTCAGGGCGTCGATGAGGCGGGTCTCGGCCTGGTCGAGGATCCGGGGCGTGAAGGTCTTTCTCTGGGTCATGTCTGACCTCCTGTGTCTGTCTGTCAGGGGGAGACGGAATCTTCGTCGCGCAGACGCGCCGTCGCTCCGGAGACGCGGCCGATCAGAAGATCGACATGCGCCAGAAGATCGGAGAAGGCGGGGAAGGTCTTCCGCGCCCATTCCTGCCTCCAGATCCGCTTGAGGGCGTCCTGCGGCGACTTGAGGACGGCGAGATAGATCCGTCGGTCGGTCTCGTCGATCAGGCCGCGCGCGAACAGCTCCTCCAGCACCTCTCCGGTCCGGTCCTCGCCGTCGGGAGGCCCGGGATCCTCCGGGATCCGCTCGTCGCGGTCCCCGTCATACCAGACCAGCAGCGGCGCCGAGGAGGAGGAGAAGAGATCCCGGGCCACGTCGCTCGCCAGAAAGGCGTCGAGATCCGCGAAGCGCGGCACCGGAGCCGCCGCCCAGGCCTCTTCGAGCGTCGCGCGGGGCGGCAGGGCGTCGGATCTCCCGACGCGCCGCACGAAGCCGTAGAGCCGGACCATCTGGTTCGTGGCGAGGCCGCGGTGATCCCATGGCGAAATCCCGAGCGCCACGGCGCGTCCCCAATGGACGTTCGCGGCCTCGAAAGCCCGGATGACCAGGCTGGAGAACATCCGGCGTTCGTCGGGAGCCGGGTCTTCCTCCGCGAGCTCGGGCAGAAGGCGCAGCGCGCGCGGCGCATGACGGACGGCGCCCCAGATCGAAAAGGCCAGAGGCAGACGGAAGGAGCCCTCGTCGACCTGAAGCCAGAGCGGCGCGCCTTCCGGTCCGAGGCGGCTTTCGTGGTCGTCTCCGGCTTCCTCCGCCGGAGCCGCGCCGGAGAACAGGTCGGAGGCGTGGCGCAGGGCCTCGGGGAGGGGGCCCTCCGCAGGACGCGGCCCCCGACTCAGCTCCACCTTGCGCACGCCCGGCGTCCGGCGCGCCAGAGCCTCCATCAGATGATGGGCCTGATGGCTCGGATAGCCGTCGCGAATCAGAAGCGGGCGATCGAAGACGAGATCGAACCAGCGTCCGGCGGCCTCCCGACGTCCCTCCTCGTCGCCGTCGAGCCCCATGAGATGCGCGCCGACGACCTGTCTGCGATAGGGCCTTTCGGGTTTCGCGAGGAGATTCATGAACTCCGACCAGAGCGCGTATCCCTGCGGACGCGCCAGACCTCCTTCGGCCTCCCTGTTGAGCCCATGCGCGACATGCGCGGCGAAACCGACCAGATATGGATTGCGCATGCGGCGCTCCTTGATCTTCCCGAAGACAGGATAAACGCCTCATCAGCGATTCCGGGAGAGAAATTCCCGCAAAACGTGTTAAGGCGAGGCGCAAGGACAGGCGACGCCTTCCCCCGAGCCTCCTGCGTTTCCTGTCGGGAGGATCGGCGAGCGAAGCCTCCCGACATGCTCAGGCGCGCAGATGCGGCGCTCGTGAGGAGGAAGCGGATGTCGGACAGGACGAAGAGCGGGACGAAGGGACGAAAGAGACGATGGAGAGGGACCGCCGTCCTGATCGCCTTCTGGAGCCTTTCGGCTCCGTCGGCGGTCTGGGCGAAGTCCCTGGCGCTGGTGATCGGCAATCAGAACTATCTGGACGGAGGGTGGGGTCCGCTGCGCCATGCGGTCTCCGATGCGAAAGGATACGACGAGGCGCTGAGGGCCAAGGGCTATGAGGTGACGCTGAAGACCGACCTCACCTGGGAGGAGACGACGAAGGCGACGGAAGCCTTCATCGGCGCGGTGAAGCCCGGCGACCATGCGGTCTTCGTCTATTCCGGCCATGGCTGGAGCGACGGCGAGACCAATTATCTCGTCCCGACCGATCTTTCCTTCCGGATCACCCAGGAGGAGGCCAGGCGGCTCTCGCTGTCCCTGGTCGGCGGATCCTCCGGCCTGCTGGACCGCCTCAGAGAGAAGGGAGCCCTCATCAGGGTCGCGATCATCGACGCCTGTCGGGACAGCCCCTTCCCCCCCTTCCAAGCCCCTCTGGCGAGCGCCTTCGAGCCCGCCCTTGCGCCCGACCTCGAGATCGCCTTCGCAGACGGAGGCGCGACCAGCGGACGCAAGGGATTCAGCCGCGACCATGCGCCCCAGAGCGGCCATTTCATCATCTATTCCGCCTCGGAGGGGCAAACCTCTCTGGACTATCTCGAAACGGACGTATCCGAGCGGTATTCGCTCTTCACGCGCGTGTTTCTGCCTTATTTCCGTCAGGATATTTCGCTGGTCGCGGCGTTCAAGAGCAGTCAGAACGAGGTCGCGGATCGGGCGCGCGCCGTCGCCCACGCCCAGAATCCGCGTTACGTCGACGACATCGGCGGCGAGTTCTGCCTCTCCGGACGATGCCCGCAACCCGCGGCCCTTCTGCCCTCTTCTCCGCCTCCGGTCGATGCGGAGATGCAGGCGTCCTGCGAAGCCGCCTCCATGCCGACGGACGCCGACAAGCCTTTCGGCGTCCAGGGAATCTCCTACGACCGGCTGAATCCGGAGCGCCATGTCGCGGCTTGCGAGGCCATGAAGCGGGCGGCGCCGAGGGAACCTCTCTACGTCACCAATCTGGCGCGTCTGCGCCTGAAGCAGGGCCGGGGCGCGGAGGCTCTGGCTCTGGCCCGGGAAGCGGCCGGGCTCGATTCCGCCGCCGCCATGAACCTCATCGGCGTCATCTTCGAGACAGGCGACGGAGGTCTGACGAAAGACGAGGATGAGGCGACCGAATGGTATGAGCAGGCCGCCAGGGCGGGCAACGCCGCAGCCATGCTGAACCTCAGCAGCCGATATGCGAAGGGTCTGGGAACCGAGCAGGACGGGGTGGCGGCGGCGTCCTGGCGCGCGCTCGCCCTCCAGAGCGGGGATCGCTTCGTCATGAACCGGATCGCCTGCGCCTATTACAAGGGCGAGGACGGCCTTCCCCAGGACGACAAGGAGGCCGCCTATTGGTGGGGGCGGGCGGCGGAGCTGGGCCAGACCGACGCGATCGCCAATCTGGGCTGGGCCTATCTGCACGGCAAGGGCGTGGAGGCGGATCCGGAACGCGGGATCGGGCTTCTCCGTCTGGCGGCCGCCTCCGAAAACGCCCAGGCCATGAACAGTCTTGGCCTGGCTTTCTCCACAGGGAAGGGCGTGGCGCAAAGCGATGAAGAGGCCCTGCGCTGGTGGCGCAAGGGAGCGGAGAGCAAGCACGTCCCCTCTCTGGAGAATCTGGGGTGGGCTTACTGGTCCGGCCGCGGCGTGGAGCGGGACGAGGGGCGCGCCGTCGCGCTCTGGACCGAGGTTCTGACTCTGGAGAAGAGCGCCTCCGCCAGCCGCCGCCTGGGCTGGGCCTCCTGGAGCGGCCGGGGGGCGCCGCAAGACGATGCGGAAGCCGTCCGGTTGTGGAAGGAGGCGAAGGATGGGGGCGACGCCGACGCGTTCTATGCGCTGGGGCTGGCCCACTGGACCGGCCGTGGGGCGCCGCAGGACGATGCGGAAGCCGTCCGGCTGTGGAGGCAGGCGGCGCAGAAGGAAGACGCCGACGGGCTCGCGCTCTACATGCTTGGGCTGGCCCACTGGAGCGGCCGGGGGGCGCCGCAGGACGATGCGGAAGCCGTCAGGCTGTGGAGGCAGGCGGCGCAGAAGGAAAACACCGACGCGCTCTACATGCTGGGACTGGCCCATGAGGAGGGGCGCGGCGGTCTGGAGCTCGATCAGGAAGAGGCCGTCGCATCCTGGCTCCGCGCCGCGGATCTGGGCGATCCGGAGGCCATGTACGGCCTCTCGAGCGTCTACAGCCCGGGATCGGCATGGACCCTGCCCAAAGACCCGGCGTTGGCGCGTCGCTGGCTCATCGAGGCGGCCAACAAAGACCATCGGTCCGCCATGCGTCGAGTCGGAGATCTGTATCTTTCCGGATCGGGCGTCCCGCAGGACCATGAGGAGGCTCTGCGCTGGTGGCGAAAAGCCGCCGAAGCGGGCGACAGCCTCGCCAGGAGGAATCTGATCGACTTCCATGAAGGGAGGGAGCCCTTCGATCTCGGTCAGGCCGCGAATCCCGAAGAGGCCCTGCGCTGGCGCGTCAAGGCCGCCGAGGCGGGGGATCAGAGGATCCTGCTGGAGCTCGTGGGCTTCTACATGGAGCCCGTCGGCGGCCGGATGCGGAACGAAGCCGAGGCCCTGCGCTGGATGAGGAAGGGCGCGGAGGCGGGAGATCTCCCGAGCATGCTCTTCCTGAGCCTTGTTCTCTCCGGCGGCGTCGGGCTTGAGACTCCGTTCATGTTCGAGGATAAGCCCTTCCCCTTCCCCGCGCCCGACCTGAACGAAGCGCGCTTCTGGCTGCGCAAGGCCCTCGAACATCCCAAGGCCGTCGACGCGACGGGGAGAGCGGAAATCCAGAGGAGGCTGGATCGCCTCGACGCCCAGATTCCATGACGCCTTGTCAGGGGAGTCTTCCCGAGGGGCGTTCGCGCCCCCTCGGCCGGAAATCCGCCTGGAGCGTCTCCCGATCCTTCCGGATCGTGCAAAGGCTCCAGGTTCTTGTCTGATCGCGTTTTCACGACGCGAAGCTCTTCAGCTTCTCTGACAAACGCTTCAAGGAGAACGAGATGCGACGCAGGATGGGGCTCCTCGCCTGTCTTCTTCCTCTTGCGCTCTGGAGTCCGCCTCTGCGGGCCGAGCCGCGCGCCCTGACGATCGGGATCAACGCCTATGATCATGAGCGCCCGCTCTCCGGCGCCGTCGCCGACGCCCGGGACATCGCCCGCAGCCTGGGGCGTCTGGGGGTGCGCGACGTGACCTCCCTGCTGGACCGGAAGGCGGACCGGGCGGCCGTCGAGGCCGCATGGCGGGCGATGGTCGCGCGCGCCGCGCCCGGAGACCTCCTGATCCTGACCTATTCCGGACATGGCGGCCATGAGCCGGATCTGAACGGCGACGAGGCGCTTCTCGATCCGCGAGACGTCTCCGACGAACATTTCGCGCTTTCCGGCTTCTCGTCCCGGACTCCGCAGGAGCGGATCCTCGACGACGAGCTCGACCTCTGGTTCCGCGAGGCTCTGGAGAAGGGGCTCAGGGTTCTCTTCGTCGCGGATTCCTGCCATTCCGGCTCCATGCATCGCGGCGGCGGACAGGGGCGCAGGGCCTCTCCGAGCCCCTTGCTTCAAAACGAGGCCTCCGCGCGGAGCTTCACGCCGCCGGCCGCGCTCGCGCCGCCGCGGCCTCCTCCGCCCGAAGCGGCGACGAATTTCTTCTTCGTCTCGGCGGTGGATCAGGCGGGAACCGTCAATGAAGTGACGATCAGGGGCGCCCGGCGCGGCGCCCTCAGCCATCTCTTCGCGCGGGCGCTCGACGGAGCCGCCGACGCGAATCGCGACGGCGCGATCGATCATCTGGAGCTCGGGGCCTATCTGGAGGCCGCGCTCCCCTCTCTCGACAACGCGGTGCGGCGCAAGTTCCATCCTGGTCCCGGCGGCGCGCCTCATGTGCTCTTCGTCCGCCCCGAGGGCCCGCCTCCGGGGCCTGCGCCCATCCTGTTCCCGGATCTGCGGCTGTCCTTTCGCGGCGGCCCCGCTCCGGAGCCGCCTTCCGGCCTCCGGATCGCGCAGGAGGGAGAGGCCCCTGATCTCGTCTATGATCTGGAGAAGGGGGATGTTCTGGACGATTCCGGCGCGCGGATCGCCGAGGGGATCCGGCTCTTCGCGCCGGAGCTGCGGGCGATTCTGGACAAGCTGCGCGTCGTGAGGCTCGTGCAGGAGATGGCGACGCGGGCTCCCGCTGCGGTCGAGATTTCTCCCGATCAGGACTTCCACCGGATCGGCGCAGATCCGGTCGAGATCAGCGTCGTGGCGGCGCGGCCCTGGCTGACCCTGTTCAATCTCGCCAATACGGGGGAGGTCCAGCGCCTCTTCCCCCTTCATCCGGGCGAGGAGGCCCCGCAGGAGGCCTCACGGTCTTTCGTCGTCACGCAGCGGCCTTCCGAGCCTGTCGGCGCGGATCACCTGATCCTCCTCCTCACGGAGGAGGAGCCGGTCGCCTTGCGGAGCGCCCTGGAGACGCAGGCCGGAACGCCGCGCCTGCTGGAGATCCTGCGCGAGATGTCCCTCTCGGAAGGAGTCTCCGCCAGCGTGGCCGCGCTTTACGTCGACCGGTGAAGCGCGGCTCCGGGGGCCTCTCTCCCCGGCTCGAAGCGTTTTTTTCATGCGGCCTGATTTTTTTCCTCAAGCCCCGTTTCTTCGCCTTCAGAGCCTCCCGACACCCCTGAAGAGAGAAAGGCGAAGGAACGGCGCAACCTTTCTCCCCTGCCCCGAGGCGCCGACGCTCACTCGATGACCTGAGGAGACACATCATGATGAAGGCCCTGAAACGCATCCTCGCCGGCGTGTTCGCCCTGGGGCTGGTCGTCGGCCCGATGGCCGCCGGCCCCGCCTCCGCCAATTGCGACGGCCCGAGCAACTGCGCCGAGCTTGGGCGTATGGTGCAGCGGGATCTGGCGCAGGAGCGGGCGGAACGGGAGCGGGCGGAATGGGAGCGGGCGGAACGGGAGCGGGAGGCGAACCGCCCCGCCGCGCCCTCCAGCCCCGTCGGGGAAGACATTGTGGAGGCGTTCGTCCTCGGCGCCCTGGCCTGGATCGCCTATGAGGCCTTCAAGCCTTCTCCCTCCGCCCCGCCCCAGCCGCCTCAGCCGTCGCAGACGGCCCAGAGACTCCCGAACCGCTGAGTCTCCGAAGCTTCGTTCCGGCTCCTCCAGGTCGGGGAGCCGGAACGGCGTCGCGCCTCCGATCTCGAAAGGATCCCCGACATGCCCCTTCCTGTCATCGCCGCCGCCGCCATCCTGGCCCTGGGAAAAGCCGCAGGAACCCTCGCCCTGAAGGCGAAGCTGCTCGGCGGGCTGGCTCCCTTGCAATCCTATCTCGCCGCCCAGATCGGCGCGAGCGCCGCCAGCATCGGGACCGGCGCGCTCGCCGCCGCCGCCGCCGCCGCATGGTGGGCGAAGCTCACGGGCGCCGACGAAGACGAGATGGCGGAGGCCGCCGGAAAAGCCGGCGCCGGAAAAGCCGCCAGAGAAATCGCCCGATGGGTGATGCGCCATTCTTGACGCCCCATGCGCCTGTCCCGGAGGCCTCCGCGGATCCCCGCCGGATGCCGACCGGCCTCGCCGCCCGGGCTCCGGCGCATCCGCCTCGACGAAGACGGATGCGCCAGGCTGCTTACGCCTCGATCAGAACCTTCAGGGCTCCGGTTTCGGCCGCGCGGGCGAAGGTGTCGTAGGCCTCCATCATCTCGCCGAACTTGAAGCGATGGGTGATCAGGCCCGCAGGATCCAGAGATCCGGCCGTCACCGTCTTCAGCAGCATCGGGGTGGTCACGGTGTCGACCAGGCCCGTGGTGATCGAGATGTTCTGCGCCCAGAGACGCTCGATGTGCAGATCCACCTTCACGCCATGCACGCCCACGTTCGCCAGAACGCCGCTCACCGCCACGACGCTCTCGCAGATCCCGAAGGTCGCCGGAATGCCGACCGCCTCCATCGCCGTGTCGACGCCCCGCCCCTCGGTGATCTTCATGATCGCCTCGACGGCGTTGGTGGTCTTGCTGTTGATCACATGGGTGGCGCCGAAGCGTCTGGCGACCTCCAGGCGGTTGTCGTCGAGATCCACCACGATGATCTGTCCGGGCGTGTAGAACCGCGCGGCCAGCAGGCAGGCCAGGCCCACCGGACCCGCTCCGACGATGGCCACGCTGCCGCCGGGCGCGACCTTGCCGTTGCGGACGCCGATCTCCATGCCGGTCGGCAGGATGTCGCTCAGCATCACCAGGGCGGCCTCGTCGGAGCCGGGGGGGATGTGGTGCAGGCTGGTGTCGGCGTGCAGGATCCGCACGTATTCCGCCTGGGTGCCGTCGATGACGTGGCCCAGCTTCCAGCCCCCCGAGACGCAATGCGAATAGACGCCGCGACGGCAATATTCGCATTTGCCGCAGGAGGTGATGCAGGAGATGAGGACCGGATCGCCCTTCTTGAACAGCGTCACGCCCGCGCCGACCTCCTCGACGACGCCGACGCCTTCATGGCCCAGCACCGTGCCGGGAACGCAGCTCGGCACGTCGCCCTTGAGGATGTGCAGATCCGTTCCGCAGATCGTCGTCTTCGTGATGCGGATGACGGCGTCGGTCGGCGCCTCGACCTTCGGCTTCGGCCGCTCTTCGACGGCCTTGCGGCCCGGTCCGTGATAGACAAGCGCTTTCATGTGATGATCCTCCCTGGAATCTTGTTGCGCGCATCGCCCAAGGCAAGACCCGTTCCAGATGATCTGATCATGAAATCAAGAGGTTGAAATCCGGAAGCGTCCGGTTTCCGGTCCATCGTCCGCTCCGGCGGACGAAATCCGGTCGGCGCGCAGACCGGCGCGCGAGGCCTGCGGAGGACGATGGCTCAGAGCCGGGGAGAGGCCCGCCGCTCCTCCAGGCCATAGCGCCGCATCTTGGCGTAAAGCGTGCTCTTGGCCCGGCCCAGGGCGCGGGCGGCGGCGGTGACGTTGCCGCCGCAGTCTTCGAGCGCGCGCAGGATCAGCGCCCGCTCGTTCGCCTCGGTGAGGGAGAGGCCTTCGTCTCCGGGCCCGGCGCAGGGCGCCGCCTGGACCAGATCGGGCGGCAGCGCCGACAGGCCGATGAGGCCGCCCGTCGCGCCCTCGGCGTTGACGAGGATCTGCTCGACGCGGTTGCGCAGCTCCCGGACGTTGCCGGGCCAGGCCTGCGCCTGAAGGCTTTTCAGGGCGTCAGGCCCGAAGTCGCGGCGCGGCAGGCCATAACGCTCCTCCGCCTGCCGACAGAACCGCTCCACCAGAGGCGCGACGTCTCCGAGGCGCTCGCGCAGGGGCGGGATCTCGATGGGCAGCACCGCCAGCCGGTAATAGAGATCCCGCCGGAATCGCCCGGCCCGCGCCTCTTCGAGCAGATTCCGGTTCGTCGCGGCGATCAGGCGGAAATCGACCTTCCGGGGCGTCGTCTCGCCCAGACGGCAGATCTCGCCGGTCTCGACGGCCCGCAGCAGCATCGGCTGCATGTCGAGCGGCAGTTCTCCGATCTCGTCGAGGAACAGCGTGCCGCCGCGCGCCGCCTCGATCTTGCCGGGCGCGCCGCCCCGACGCGCCCCGGTGAAGGCCCCCTCGGCGTAGCCGAAGAGCGCCGAGGCGAGCAGCTCGCGGTTCAGCGCGCCGCAATCCACCACGACGCAGGGCGCGCCCCGAAACCGCGATCCGGCGTGGATCGCCCGCGCGAAGACCTCCTTGCCGACTCCCGTCTCTCCCTGCAGCAGGACGGGCGCGGAGCAGGCCGCCGCGCGTCGGCTGGCTTCGACGGTGCGTTCCGTCCGGGCGTCTCCGCGGATGATCGCCTGAAATCCGCAGGGCGCGCGCGGCGCGGAGCGCGACGCGCCCGACTTCGGCGCGATCATCACCGCTCCGAGCCGCTCGCCCTCGCTGACGATCAGCCGCAGCCATTCGGGCCGGATCCAGGAGGCCGCGCGGCTCCGGAGGTCTTCGGCCTCGTAATCCAGCAGCGGAAAGGCGGCGCGATCCTCCGGCGCTCCGAGATCGCGGAGAATCCGGGCGGTCTCCCCGTTCGACCGGAAGAGGCGTCCGGCGCCGTCGAACAGCGCCACGTGATGCGAATCCGCATGGGGAAGCGCGTCGAGGCACCGGTCCAGAAGCCGATGACGCCGTTCAAGCTCGCAGCGCTTCAGATGCTCCTCGATCTGTCCGGCGGCGGAGACCGCCAGAGCCAGCGAAGCGCGGCCGTAGGAGGCCGACAGACCGGAAATGTCGATGGCGCCGAGAATGGCGCCGTCCGCCGGATCCCGGATGGCGCTCGCCGAGCAGGACCAGCGCTGGATGCCCTCGCAGAAATGCTCCGCCGCATGGACCTGGATCGGCATCCCGAGTTCGAGCGCGGTGCCGATGGCGTTGGTGCCGATGGCGTCCTCGCTCCAGCGGGCGCCGGGCAGCAGGTGGATCTTCTCGACGGCGTCGCGCAACGCGATGGTCCGGTCGCCTTCGAGCCTCAGGACGACGCCGTCGGCGTCGGTCAGCACCATGACCGTCCCGGTCTCGAAGAGATATTCGCGCGCGAGCGCCATGGCGGGGGCGCTCGCCGCCAGGAGTCTTTCGCGCTTGTCCAGCAATCCGCGGAACCGGCCTTCGTTCATGGGCGCCGGGCCCTGGCCGCGCCGGTGGTCGACGGAGGAGTTCTGACAGCGCAGCCAGGATTCGGCGATCACGGAACGGACCGCCTCGCCGCCGCGGCCGCGCGCGCCGGACATGAAATCCGTCCAGTCTTTCCGGATGTCGGGCTCGAAAGCCGGATCGGCGAAGGAAAGGGGGGCGGCGGCCGACACGTCATCCTCCTCACGCTGGATGAAGCCAGGGGTTGGAAAGTCGCCTCCTTCCGGAGAGTCAGGGTGTCGCAAGGTCAGCGTCGTCGGGATTGTGAAATCGCCCGCCGCCGAAATCAAGTGGCTGATCGTCTCGACGCAGAACGGCGCAAGCCGAAGCCGCGCCGTCTGAAGTCCGATGGGAATGGGGGAGAGGAGAAGGTCAGTCCGCGCTGGCCTCGCCCAGACGCTGTCTCGGGCGCGGCCCTCGCCGCAGGCCGAGGAAGCCGCCTCGCGCAAACTCGAGAGGCTGCGCGCCGGAACGACCGGGGAAGAACCATGTCCTCTCCGTGACGTGTCGGGCCGGAGCCGAGCAGCTAGCCGCCCTTTCCTTCCGCTTCCATGAATTCACTCAGCCTCTTTCTGATATGCGCATCCAGACGTCTGCGATAGAGCGCGGAATATTCCTGGGCCGTATTGTTGTGCGGAAGATCGCGTGCGGCCCTCTCCATGAAGGCCGCCGCTTCCGCGACCTCGCCTTTCCTGACGGAGGCGACGGCGAGCTTGAAGGATGGGTTGCGCAACATCTCGTTGCGCAGCCACTTGAGGCCCAGATCCTTGAAATGTGCGACATGTGGATTCCTGGCGGCGGCCTGATGCAGCAACTTCAGCGCCTCCGGCAGATCGCTTTTGGACATCTCCAGAGCGCGCTGATACTCCTCGTCGACATCAAGACGATAGAGCTTGAGCGCATATTCCTCGAACGTCAGGTCCATATATCCCCAGAAGGAAAACTTGCGGTCTTTCGCCCAGCTCAGGTTGAAGTGCTCGGCGATGCTCGGATGGACAGGCGCCTCCAGCGGACCGATCCCATAGGAATTCCGCATCACATCGACGGCCGCGTCATAACCTTCGACGTCTTGAAGCGTTCTGGAATGCAGCTTGATCTGCCTGAGGATCTCCGCAAGCAATGGCCCATTCGGATGATTCTCCGTCCGGAACAACTGGACGAGATTCATGTTCTGGCTGATGAACGGCCAGATCGGGAAGGTGGCATTCGCGTCCACCTGCTCGCCCTTGATTTCGTTCAGGCGCTTGAGCCGGTCGACCTTGTATTTCCTGACGACGTCGATCTCCATGTAGCGCGCCAGAAACTCCTTTTCGGAAAGATTCTGCTCGCGCAGATTCAGGATCTCTCTGTCCATGATGGAGAACGGCAGATAGCGGGCCTGATATCTGTTCGCTGCGTATCTGTCCGGGCCATGCGCGGAGAGCGGCCAGATGTAGTTCAGCAGACAGGCGGGGTACTCGATGATCTCCGTGGATTTGCCCAGACTGCTTTCGGTCAGTCCATCATCGAACCAGCCATGCGTCTTCTGGCGGATGAACAAGGAGATCCGTTTCTTGTTGGCCGCGACATAATCCTTCAGACGGGCCTTCTCCTGCGCCAATTGCGCAGAAAGCCCCATGGCTTCGCCGACCTGGAAGGTCCGGAAACGGGCGACTTCATGGCGAGCATCGAAATCAGGCAATCGCTTCAGAAAGTTCTCGATTGCGCGAGACTGGCAATTCCCGACAAGAACGACAATTTTCTTTTGTGCGGTCATTCTTTCAAATCTACGATTTTGCGCGCCAGCTCGCCGACGTTCCTGACCTTGAAGATGAAGTCGTCCGGGAACTCTATTTCAAAATCATCTTCGATCTTCATGATGATGATCGTATGCGCGAGAGAATCCCAGCCAAGGACTTGGGGCGCAGTGGTCTCGTCACTGATCTTCCGGATGTCATACGCGAAATGCTCGGAGATTATGCTCGCCAGACGAGGAAACACATCGGCGTAAGTCGTCATGCCATGCTCCAGTTCGAGAACTTGCCTTCGGCGTGTTTCTGCTTGTTTCTCTTGCGATCCGTCTTCCCGCTGGAGGTCTTCAAGATGCTCCTGGGAGGCACCAGCAGAATCTCGCGCGGCATCACGGCGATCACGGCGAAGACGTGATCGGATATTCTCTGCTTCAGATCATCCAGCGACAACGGATCTTCAATCATCGTTTCGCAGACGACGATCAGTCCATCCGTGCTTGCGGCTTCATTCTCGATGGAGAACGCGACCGATCTGCCGGCGATCACGCCCGGAATGGAGCTCAGTTCGCTCTCGACCTCATGGGCGTAGAGATTGCGTCCGTTGACGATGATCATGTCGTCAAGGCGGCCCTGCACGAACAATTCGCCGTTCTTCAGGAAGCCGTAGTCGCGCGTCTTGTACCACCCGCCCTCGAAGCTTTCCTTCGTCCGGTCGGGATTCTTGTAATATCCGTCGAAGAGGAAAGCGCTGCTGATCTGGATCTCGCCGATCTCTCCGTCTTCCGTAACCTCGCGGCCGTCATCGCCCATGATGCGGATGCTCATGCCCTCGATGACGCGCCCGCTCGACAGCGTGTTGCGCTCCCGGGCGCAAGGGCCCGGGCCCGTCTGCGTGACGGCGAAGACCGTTTCGGCCATGGCGTAGCAACAGGTCATCATCTCGTCGACGACGCCAAGATGCGCAAAGGCCTCCACGAACCTGTCGAAGGATCCCGGCTTGCAATGCTCCGAGCAATTGATGAACTTCTTCATCGACCGCAAGGAGAAGCGCGCAGGCACCGAGGCCGCGATGTTGGCCATGTGGGAAAAGGCGAAATTGGGCATCCAGCAATGCGTGCCGCCCTGCCTGTCGATTTCCTCGAAAAGGATGCGGGGCCTGGCCGTCCATCTGAACGGATCGATCACGACCAGCTTGCAGCCGGTGAAGACCGGAAGCAGGAAGCAGGCGATGAGCCCCATGTCATGATACAGCGGCAGCCACGAGACGATGACCGATTTCTCGTTCAGGTCGATGGCTCCGGCGTAGGCCTCGAGCTGATCGGCGAGCTGCCTGTGGCTGACGGGAACGCCTTTCTTCAGACCGGTCGTCCCCGAGCTGTGCTGGAGGAACGCGACATCGGAAGGCTGGACGGTCGCGATCGACGCAGGCTCCTGCAGATCCAGAGCGTCGAGCGGCAGGACGTTCAGCGAGCCGCCGGAGCATTCCCGGATGGCGTCGACGAACTCCCGAGGCGCCACGATCCATCCCTCTCCGACATGGCGGAAGAGAGCCGCATGCGACGCCCAGTAGACGTCGGGATCCTGCTTCTCCGAAGGGAGCGGCATCAGCGAGGGGATCGCTCCGACCAGCATGCCGCCGAGAAAGACCCCGACGCAGGCTTCCGAGGTGGGCAGGAAGATCAGGACCACCTCGCCCTTGCGGACGCCGGCCCTTTCCAGAGCGCCGCCATAGCGGAGGGAGGCGTCCAAGAGCTCCCGATAACCTGTCGTCCGGGCGTCGGCGGAGAAATGGATCGCCGGACCATCGGAAAGCGCGTGCGCGCAGTTGATCGATCAACACCAGCTCGCTCCCAGATCGACGCATCCAGGGATTCAAGCCGTTCCCGAAAACCTTGCAACAGGCGATTGTCCGCCCGTCCGGAGCTTCGGCGCCGGTTGAAAACAGCCGTCGCCGACCAGCCGAAACGGAGAGGCGGCCCGTGACGGAACACGCGCCCGCCGAGTCCGGCTAATAGGCGTTGAGCTTGTTCAGCAGCCCCGGCAGGCCCAGCGGAGCCGCCAGGACTTCGAGGATCCGCCCGCCCGCCTGGCCGTCGCCATAGACGTTCCGGAGCGGAAAGCGGCCCCCCTTCAGAGCGCGGTCCAGAGCCGCCCCGACGGCCTCCCTCTCCACAGGGACGTCCAGAGTGTTGGCGTTGCGCTCGCGCCCCGCCTGACGCTCCCCGACGTTGACCACCGGAGTCCCGAAGCTCGCCGCCTCGATCACCCCGCTGCTGGAGTTGCCCAGCATCACGTCGGCGGCGGCCATCCACCCCACATAGCGTTCGCGCGGCAGATGCGTCGCCAGGCGCCAGTCGGGATTGGACCGCGCCCGCTCCAGAGCCTTGCGGATGTTCTGGCTGCCCGCATCCGAATTCGGCGCGAGGATCAGCGCCTGAAGGCCGCGCGCCTCCAGACTCTCCAGCAGAAGGGCGGTCTCGTCTCCGGCCGCCTCGGCGTTCTGCACCACCGGATGATAGACCATCAGCGCCGTGGGGCGCGCAGGGTCCAGACCCTCGGCGGCGAAGAGCCCCGCCCGCGGAAGAGGATCCCGCGCGAGAAGCTCGTCCAGCCCCGGCGCGCCGCAGACGTGAGTCTGGTCCGGCCGCTCGCCCATGCGGATGAGGCGCTCGCGCGCCTGCGCGGTGCTCGTCAGGTGGATGTGCGCCAGCTTCGAGATCGCATGGCGGATGGATTCGTCCACCGTCCCCGAACGCTCGCCCCCGTGCACATGCGCCACGGGAATGTTCAGATGCACCGCCGCCAGAGCCCCCGCCAGCATCTCGCCGCGATCGCCCAGCACCAGCAGAAGGTCCGGCTTGTCGCGCTCCAGCCCCCGGCTGAAGGCTTCGAGGGCCTGCGCCAGAGCGAAGGCCATCTCCACCCCCGATCCGGAGTCGACCGGCGTGGGCGCCCGCAGCCAGAGGTCGAAGCCCTGCGCCTCGATCTCGCGGACCGTCTCGCCGAAGAGCGGAGACAGATGCATCCCCGTGGCGTAGACGCCGAGTTCGAAGCGCGGGTCGTCGCGCAGAAGACCGAGGGTCCGGGCGAACAGGCCGAAATCGGCCCGCGTGCCCGAGACGTAGACGATCCTCCGCCTCATGACGCCTGGCTTCTCAGCAGGGGCCGGGGCCGCGCGACCGCCTCCGGATCGCCCGCCAGTCCCGAGGAGACGTAGTCCTGGACGCATTCGGACAGGATCTCGATCACCCGCTGGGCGTCGTTGCGCTCCAGGGCGACCTTCAGCTCGGCGAGCAGGCGCGACACCGTCAGAGCCGAAGGAGCGTCCTCGACCGCGCGGGCGATCTTGGGATGGGACGTCTCCTCGGCGACGCTGTCGATGAGCAGCTCTTCATAAAGCTTCTCGCCGGGGCGCAGGCCCGAGAAGGTGATGCGCACGCCCTCCCCTTCCTCGCCCGGCAGGACGGGCAGATGGCCCATCATCCGGATCATGCGCTGCGCCAGGGCGACGATCTTCACCGGCTCGCCCATGTCGAGCAGGAAGACGTCTCCGCCCCGCGCCATGACGCTCGCCTGGACCACCAGGAAGGCCGCCTCGGAGATGGTCATGAAATAGCGCGTGATCTCGGCGTGGGTGACCGTGACCGGGCCGCCCTGCTTGATCTGGTCGTAGAAGCGCGGAATGACCGAACCCGAAGAGCCCAGGACGTTGCCGAAACGCACCATCGAGAACACCGTCCCCGGATTGCGGCGCTGCGCGTCCTGAAGGATGATCTCCGAGATGCGCTTCGTGGCGCCCATGACGTTGGTCGGGCGCACGGCCTTGTCCGTGGAGACGAGAACCAGATTGCCCACGCCCAGCGCGACGCAGGCCTCCACCACCGCCAGAGTGCCCAGCACGTTGTTGCGCACGCCCTCCAGCACGTTGCTCTCGACGAGCGGCACATGCTTGTAGGCCGCGGCGTGATAGACGTGGCTGACCCCATGCGCGCGGATCAGCTGTTCGAGCCGCGCCTGGTTGAGGACCGATCCCAGAACCGGAACGATGGTCGTCGGCGAGTCCCCGGCCACCGCGTTGAGGGCCTGGAGATTCTGCTCGACCTTGTAGAGCGCGTATTCGTTCATCTCGTAGGCGATGAGGGTCCGCGGCCGGAAGCACAGAAGCTTGGCGCAGAGCTCGGAGCCGATGGAGCCGCCCGCGCCCGTCACGAGAACCACGCGGTCGCGAATCGCCTCGGCGGCGAGATGCGACCCCTCCTCCGAAGGCGGACGCCCGAGGATCTCGTCCAGCGAGATCGTCGGGGAAGAAGCCAGATTCCCCCCGACGATCTGATGGATCGTCGGCGCATGATGCACGTCCGCTCCGGCCGCGCGCAGACGCGTCGCGATCTCGGCCCGGCGCTCGCCCGAAATCGAGGGCATCGCCAGAAGCACGGTCCGCGCCTCGTGAGCCGCGATCAGATCGCGCATCTCCTCCGGAGCATGGACCTGCAGACCATGCACCGCGGTTCCCTGAAGGGCGGCGTCGTCGTCCACGAAGGCGACGGCCCGGTATTCCCTCGAGGCGTTCGTGACCAGAAGCATCTGGACCCCGGAAGCTCCGGCGCCATAGATGATGATGGGGACTCCGGTTTTCATGAACATGTTGTTACGCTCCGCGACTCCGGCGCCGACCCGGGGGCCGGCTCACTGGGCAAGATCAGCTGACAGGACACAAGATTTCGGGAGCCCTGGGGTCCTCCCCCATGGCGACGAGAAAGGCGCTCAGACACTGGCGATGCAGTCGAGAGGATTCGGCGTAGGACGGCAGATGGATCTCCCCGCCCGCGAGCAGGGTCTCCGCGAAGCGGTTGGTCAGGCGGCTCTGCTGGATGAGTTCGAAAGGTTCTTCGCGCCAGACCCAGCCCTCCCCGGCGGAGGCGATCCTGACCACGCCCGCCAGCTCGTCCACCACCATCCGCAGATCGCGGGCTTCGATCCATATGACATGGCGCTCGACGCTGTCGAGGCGGCTGCGATGCGAGAAATGGTCGCCCTTCGCCGAGAAGCCCGAGAGGACTCCCGTGAACTCGGCCTGTCCGGCGTGGCGGCTCACGCCCGCGACGGGCGTCAGCTGGGCGCCCGAGAGCTCGAAGCCCTCCGGAGCCCCCGCCAGATAGGCCGCGAGATCCAGGAAATGAATGGCGTTGGAGGCCAGGCCGTTGCGCGCGCCCGTCTGGACATGCACCGAGAGGGGGCCGCGCCCCTCCAGCATCGCCTTCAGGCGGTGATAGCCCGGCCAGGCCCGACGCGGCGTGTTCACGAAGGCGGGGAGGGCAAGGCGCTCCAGAAGGCTCCCGACGGCCTCGTAATCGGCGTGTTTCTGGAAGAGGAACTTCTCCAGCAGCAGGCCCTCGAGGCGCACCTGTCCCAGCAGGCGCTCGGTCAGCATGCGGCGAGGGGCCGCGCCGGTCGCCACGACGGCGACCCCGGCCTCCGCGGGCAGATCCGCCCAATCCGCCGAGATGCGCAATTCGTGGCGTCCGCCTTCCGGGGAGACCTCGTGGAACCGCGAACGGGCGAGGGCCTGGGCCTGAGGATCGGGCTCCAGGCCGTAGACGAGGCTCGGCCGCTCCAGAGCCGCCAGAGCCTGCAGATGACGCGAACCGATGTTGCCGCAGCCCACCACGATGAAGACCGGCCTCTGTTCTCCGAGGCCCTGCGCGCCGCTCATGACTGCTTCTCCACGTCGTTCCTGCTTCCATGCCCGGCCGATCCGGCGAGGATCCGGGCGTAGACCTGCTCCGCGCGCTCCAGATGAGCCGCCGCATCCAGCAGATGTTCGCGCCCCTCTCCCTGGAGGAAGGCCCGGAGCTGACCGGGCAACCCCGGTTTCAGATCGGCCTCTTCGGGCGGGATTGCAAGATCCGCCTTCTCCAGAGCGAAGGAGCCGCGCTTCTGGACGTGCAATTCTTCGAGCGGACGCAGGGACAGGCGCCTCTGGCGGGTGTCGACGACCACGCCCCAGCGGCCCGGAGCCTCGTAATTGGCCTGATAGGAGAAGAGAGCCCCGCCGAAGCTCCGTCCGGCGCCGCTGAAGCTCGCCGCCGCCGGATGCCAGTCCAGAGAGCCCTCCACATAGGCGGAGAGAAGTTCGGGTTCTCCGCCGAGGTGGAAGGCCAGGTCGATGACGTGGGTGCCGTTGGCGTAGAGCCAGTTGCGCTTGACCTCGGGCGGATGGGCCGAAGCCGCAATGCGGTCGCCCGGATCGCTGAACTCGAAGGAGAAGGCGACCGCGCCGCCGTCCTCGGCGATCATGCGGCGGGCCTCCTGGACGGAGGGCAGGAAACGGCGGTTGTAGGCCAGCCAGACGCGGGCTCCGGATTCCTCGGCGCCCCGGGCGAGCCTGCGGAAGTCTTCGAGGTCGACGCCGGCCGGCTTCTCCACCAGCAGGTCGCGCGTCCCCGCCGAGATCAGCGTCAGGGCGCTGGAGGCGAGGACCATGATCGGCGTGGCCACGATGGCTCTGGCGGGCGGAGCATGGGCGGCCAGAGCGGCTTCCAGCCCGCCCGCGACCGCTTCGAATCCCGTGGCTTCGCGGAAGGCCGCGACGCCTTGCGCGCCGCGTCCCACGCCCAGCACGTCATGTCCGAGCGCGCGCAGCGCCTTCGCATAGGCGATTCCCATCGGGCCCAGCCCGACGATCCACACCCTCGACTGATCCATTTCCATATATGTAAACGCCACCCGGTTGCTATTCTCTGTTTTCTACATCAAGGGTATATGGAAATCCATGATGACGTCTACGCTACAGGGAAAAATTCACAGGTTTGATCCATTATTTCACCTGAAGATCCCACAGAGGGACGAAATCCCGGCGTGCGGGACGTCCGAAATGCGTTGCTCAAGTGGAGACATCCGCAGGAAAAACAGATCGAGAATTGCAGAATCTGATGAACGATCTCTTTGCGGGATCGCTTTCCACATGACGCACAACCGACATCTTCAGTCAATGTTATCCGTTCACGGACTTCCGGAGCCCCGCGCCCGAGGAAGCCGGGACAGCCGCCAGGGAGGCCCGCGCGAGCCTGAACCCCGACGCAGCCCGGGCGGCCTGAGATCTCAGGGCTTCGCGGCCCCCGGCTCCTGCGCCTCTTCGAGAATCCGCTCCGCCTGCTTGCGATGCGGCGCGTCCAGCATGGCCCCGTCGAGATTCACCGCGCCCGCGCCCGCAGCGGCCGCGAAAGCCGCAAGGACCCGCCGCGCCCAGTCGATTTCGGCGGCGCTCGGCGCGAAGGCCGCGTTGATCGCCGGAACCTGCGCCGGATGAATCGCCATCATGCCGCGAAAGCCGTCGCGACGGGCGCGGGCGGCGTAATCGGCCAGTCCGGCCACATCCCGGAAGGCCGGAAACACCGTGTCGATGGGCGAGACCCCCGCCGCATGAGCCCCGAACAGGGTCAGGCTCCGGACCATCTCGTAGGGCGCGGAATAACCGCCGTCCGGCTCGCGCGAGGTCGCGGCGCCGATGGCGGCGGGCAGATCCTCGGCGCCCCAGGTCAGGCCGCAGAGCAGAGGCGCGACCGCGCGGTAAGTCCCGAGCCCGAAGACCGCCGCCGGAGTCTCCGTCGCGATGGGCAGCACCGGAGGAAGACGCCCTCCATGCGCCGAAACGCGCGCCTGAAGCGCGCTCACGCTCTGCGCGCTCTCGGATTTCGGCAGGACGAGCCCGTCCGGCGCGCCCTCCAGCACCGCCGCGAGATCGCGGTCGGCCTCGGGGCCCTGCAACGGATTGATCCGCACGAAGACCCGCGCCGGACGTCCGGCGGAGGCGAGAAGCTCGGCCGCATGCCGCCGCGCCTCGGGCTTGCGCTCGGGGGACACCGCGTCCTCCAGATCGAGGATCACGGCGTCGGCGCCCGACTCCAGCGCCTTGAGCATGCGGTCCGGGCGGTCGCCCGGCGTGAAGAGCAGCGAGCGCAGCCTCATGCGGCGGGCCTCCGGCGGATGAGCGCCGTGCGCAGACATTGACAGACCACGTCGTCGCGCTGGTTCACGGCCTGATGCTCGAAGGTGACGAGCCCGGCCTCGGGGCGCGATCTCGACTCGCGCAGCGCGACCACCTTCGAACGCGCCCGCAGGGTGTCGCCGATGAAGACGGGTTTCGGCATCACCACCTTGTCATAGCCCAGATTCGCCACCAGCACGCCCAGAGTGGTGTCTCCCACCGAGAGCCCCACCATCAGCGCGAAGGTGAAGGTCCCGTTGACGAGGATCCGCCCGAATTCGCTGGCCGCCGCCGCCTCGGCGTCGAGGTGCAGAGGCTGCGGATTATGGGTCAGGGTCGAGATGAGGAGGTTGTCCGTCTCGGTGACGGTGCGGCGGATCTCGTGTTCGAGGGTTTGGCCCTCGGCCCAGTCTTCGAACCAGCGTCCGGTCATGCGTCTTCTCCGAACTCCGCCGCGCGCCCGACCACCGCCAGAAGCGCGCTTTCCGTCACCTGATCGCCCGCCTTGACCGCCAGACGCGTCACGGTTCCGTCGAAAGGCGCCGTGAGGGCGTGCTCCATCTTCATGGCCGTGAGGGTCAGCAGCTTCTGACCTTTGGCCACCTTCCCGCCCTCCGCGACCTCGACGGAGACCACTTGTCCCGGCATGGGCGCGAAGATCTGGCCGTCTCCCTCGGCGGCGGCGCCCGAAGCCCCGTCGTCGGCCGTGACGTGGTCGAAGGCCCAGGCCTCGCCGTCATGGAAGACGACGCGATTCTCACGCCCGGAAGGAAACCAGGGGTCCGACAGCGCGCCGATCCAGTCGCCGGGCTTAACCTCAAGGTCGATCCAATGAATCTGTTCGGCCATCCGGATCTCGGCGCGCGGCGCAGGATCGGCGTTCAGGCGGAAGCCCTTCAGCCGGTCCCAGGGATCGGGCGGCGCAGGCGCATGGGGATGGGCGTGGCCTTTCCGAAGCTCCCAAACCGCCGCCTGCATGACTCTGAGCGGCGGCTCGCCGCTCGGAACGAGCCGATCCGCATGACGTTCGATGAAGCCGGTGTCCACGCGCCCGGCGATGAAATCCGGATCGGAAGCCGCACGGGCGAGGAAAGCCGCATTGGTCCTGACCGGCCAGATCCTCACCTGCGCGCAGAGCATCGCCAGATTCCGGGCCGCCTCCTCGCGCGTCGGGGCGTGGACGATCAGCTTGGCGATCATCGGATCATAATAAGGCGAGACCTCGCCGCCCATCTCCACGCCCGCCTCCACGCGGCAATGAGCGAGGTTCGGCGAATTCACGATGCAGGAAGGGATCTCAAGCCATTCCAGCCGCCCGATGGAGGGCAGAAAGCCCGCTGTGGGATTCTCGGCGTAGAGACGGGCCTCCATGGCCCAGCCGTTCATTTGGATTTGGTCCTGAGTCTTCGGCAGAGGCTCGCCGCAGGCGACGCGCAATTGCCACTCCACCAGATCCTCGCCGGTGATCTCCTCGGTGACGGGATGCTCCACCTGAAGGCGGGTGTTCATCTCCATGAACCAGATCCGATCGGCGCGCAGGCCCTCGGAGCCGTCGGCGATGAATTCGATGGTCCCCGCCCCGACGTAATCCACCGCCCTGGCCGCCCGCACCGCCGCCGCGCAGAGCGCCTCGCGGGTGGCGGGGTCCATGCCGGGGGCCGGAGCCTCCTCGATCACCTTCTGATGGCGGCGCTGCAAGGAGCAATCGCGCTCGAACAGGTGCACCGCCCCGCCCTGCTGGTCGCCGAAGACCTGAACCTCGATATGACGCGGATTGAGGATGTATTTCTCCAGCAGAACCCGGTCGTCGCCGAAGGAGGCGGCGGCCTCGCGGCGGCAGGAGGTCAGCGCGTCGAGGAAATCCTCCGCGCGGTCGACGCGGCGCATGCCCTTGCCGCCGCCGCCCGCCACGGCCTTGATCAGCACCGGCCAACCGATGGCCGCAGCCTCGGAAGCCAGACGCGCCTCGCTCTGGTCCTCGCCGAGATAGCCGGGCGTGACGGGCACGCCCGCTTCCTGCATGAGGCGCTTGGCGGCGTCCTTCAGGCCCATGGCCCGAATGGAGGAAGGCGGCGCCCCCACCCAGATCAGACCCGCCTTTTCAACGGCCTCGGCGAATTCGGCGTTCTCCGACAAAAAGCCGTAGCCCGGATGAATCGCCTGAGCCCCCGTCTTGCGGGCGGCCTCCAGAATCTTCTCCTGCACGAGATAGCTCTCGCGGGCGGGGGCCGGGCCGATCAGAACCGCCTCGTCCGCCTCCTTCACAAAGGGCATGTCGGCGTCGGCTTCGGAATAAACCGCGATCCCGCGCACCCCGAGACGCTTCGCCGTACGCAGAATGCGCCTTGCGATCTCGCCGCGATTGGCGATCAGCAGACTTTCCATCATGGCTGGTCTCCTCTCACATGCGCCCGTTACATACGGAACACGCCGAAGCGCGGCGTCTGGGGAATGGGGGCGTTGAGCGTCGCCGAGAAGGCGAGGCCCAACACGTCGCGGGTCTGAGCGGGGTCGATCACCCCGTCGTCCCAGAGGCGGGCCGTGGCGTGATAGGGATTGCCCTCGTCCTCGTAGCGGGCGCGGATGGGGTCTTTGAAGGCCTCCTCAGCTTCCTTGGACCATTCCTCGCCGCGCGCCTCCAGAGCGTCGCGACGGATGGTCGCCAGCACCGAGGCCGCCTGTTCGCCGCCCATCACGCTGATGCGGCTGTTGGGCCATGTGAAGAGGAAGCGCGGGCGATAAGCCCTGCCGCACATGCCGTAATTCCCGGCGCCGAAGGAGCCGCCGATCAGCACGGTGATCTTCGGCACGGTGGCGGTGGCCACGGCGGTCACGAGCTTGGCGCCGTCCTTGGCGATGCCGCCCGCCTCATATTTGCCGCCCACCATGAAGCCCGAGACGTTTTGCAGGAACAGCAAGGGGATCCGGCGCTGACAGGCCAGTTCGATGAAATGCGCGCCCTTCATGGCGCTCTCCGAGAAGATCACGCCGTTATTCGCCAGAATGGCGACGGGAATCCCCCAGATATGGGCGAAGCCGCAGACGAGAGTCGTTCCATAGAGCGGCTTGAACTCGCGGAACTCCGAGCCGTCGACGATGCGGGCGATGGCCTCGCGCACGTCATAGGGCGAGCGCAGATCCTGCGGCAGGATCCCGTAAAGATCTTCGGGGTCGAAGAGAGGCTTGCGCGGCTCCGCAAGCTCGATGTCGATGGATTTGGGGCGGTTCAGCGTGGCGACGATCTCGCGCACGATGCGCAAGGCGTGTTCGTCGTTCTCGGCGACATGATCCACCACGCCGGAGCGGCGGCCATGGACCTCGGCGCCGCCGAGATCCTCGGCGGAGATGACTTCGCCCGTCGCGGCCTTCACCAGAGGCGGCCCCGCGAGAAAGATCGTGCCCTGATTGCGCACGATCACCGTCTCGTCCGACATGGCGGGCACATAGGCTCCGCCCGCCGTGCAGCTGCCCATGACGCAGGCGATCTGCGGAATCCCCTCCGCCGACATCTGCGCCTGATTGTAGAAGATCGCGCCGAAATGATCGCGGTCGGGGAAGACCTCGGCCTGATGCGGCAGGTTCGCCCCGCCGCTGTCCACCAGATAGATGCAGGGGAGGCGGTTCTCGCGGGCGATCTCCTGCGCCCGGAGGTGCTTCTTGACGGTCATGGGGAAATAGGCGCCGCCCTTCACCGTGGCGTCGTTGGCGACGATCATGACCTCGCGGCCCGAGACCCGCCCGATCCCGGCGATCACGCCCGCGGCGGGGGCCTCGTCCTCATACATGCCGCCCGCCGCCAGAGCCCCGATCTCCAGAAAGGAGGAGGCCGGATCGAGCAGCCGGATGACGCGATCTCGCGGCAGAAGCTTGCCGCGCTCCGTATGGCGGGCGCGGGCGCGCTCGGGGCCGCCGAGGGCGGTCTTGACGGCCCGCTCGCGCAACTCCTGCGCGAGGGCGCGGTGATGGGCGGCGTTGGCCTGAAAGCCCGGCGAGGCCGGGTCTGCGGCGCTCCTGATGCGGCTCATGCCCCGACGATCTCCCGTCCGATGAGGTAACGACGGATCTCGTTGGTGCCCGCGCCGATGTCGTAGAGCTTGGCGTCGCGCACGAAGCGCTCGACGGGCCATTCCTTCGTGTAGCCCGCGCCGCCCAGAGCCTGGACCGCCTCCATGCTGGTGCGCACGGCGTTTTCGCTGGCGAGCAGAATGGCGGCGGCGGCGTCCGCGCGGGTGGTCTTGCCCGCGTCGCAGGCCCGCGCCACCGCGTAGACATAGGCCCGCGAGGAGTTCAGCGCGACGTACATGTCGGCGATCTTGGCCTGCATGAGCTGGAAATCGCCGATGCGCTGGCCGAACTGCTTGCGCTCGCGCACATAGGGCAGGACCACGTCCAGACAGGCCCGCATGATCCCCAGAGGCCCCGCCGAAAGCACGGCGCGCTCGTAATCCAGTCCGGACATCAGGATCTTCACGCCCTCGCCTTCCTTGCCCATGAGGCGGTCGGCGGGGATCTCGCAATCCTGAAAGACGAGCTCGGCGGTGTCGGATCCGCGCATGCCCATCTTGTCGAGCTTGGGCGAGACGGAGAAGCCTTCGTCTCCCTTCTCGATGAAGAAGGCCGAGATGCCTTTCGGCCCGGCGGAAGGATCGGTCTTGGCGTAGACGACGAGCGTGTCGGCTTCAGGGGCGTTGGTGATCCAGAACTTCGTGCCGTTGAGCCGCCAGCCCTTCGCGGTCCTGTCGGCGCGGGTGCGCATGGAGACCACGTCCGAGCCGCTGCCCGCCTCGGACATCGCCAGAGAGCCCACATGCTCGCCGGAGATGAGCTTGGGCAGATAATGGCGCTTCTGGTCGGGATTTCCCCAACGGCGGATCTGGTTCACGCAGAGATTGGAATGGGCGCCGTAGCTCAGGCCGATGGAGGCCGAAGCGCGGGAGATCTCCTCCATCGCCACGACATGCTCCAGATAGCCGAGGCCAAGGCCGCCGAACTCCTCCTCGACGGTGATCCCGTGGAGGCCGAGCTCGCCCATCTTCGGCCAGAGCTCGCGCGGGAACTTGTTCTCGCGGTCGGTCTTGGCGGCCAGAGGCGCGACATGCTGATCGGCGAAACGCGCGGTCGTCTCGCGGATGGCCTCGGCGGTTTCGCCGAGTCCGAAATCGAATTCCATAGCGGTCTCCTCCCAGCGGGCCGCGCAGAGCGCCCCCTCCCCTCTTCCCGGACGCGCGGCCCGACGGGGGATCCTTCGTTGGGAGGAAGCTTAAGCCGAGCGCGGGAGATCTGGCAATCCCCCGCAATCTTCAGCCCTTGCCGCGGGCGCGGGTGGGTCGTCGGCCCGCCTTGCCCGCCGTCGAGCGGCCCGAACGGCGCAGATCCGCCGCCGAAGCCTCCTCCAGCGCCGATTGACGCACGAAGGGATCTTCGGCGGTGAGCAGCTCCGCCATCTCCAGACGCTTCACCTCGTCGCGCAGACGCGCCGCCTCCTCGAACTCCAGATCCTCCGCCGCCTTGAGCATCTGCTTGCGCAGGGCCTCCAGATGTCTGGCCAGGTTTCCTCCCACGCCGGCCTTGACGCCTTCCGGCAAGCCGGAGGCCGCAGGATCGCCCTCGTAGAGCGACAGCAGGATGTCGGCGACGTTCTTCTTCACCGATTGCGGCGTGATCCCGTGCTCCAGGTTATAGGCCTCCTGCTTCGTCCGGCGACGATCCGTCTCGGAGATGGCGCGGGCCATGGAATCCGTGATCTTGTCGGCGTAGAGGATCGCCACGCCCTCCACGTTGCGGGCCGCGCGGCCGATGGTCTGGATCAGCGAGGTCTCCGAACGCAGGAAGCCTTCCTTGTCGGCGTCGAGGATCGCGACCAATCCGCATTCGGGAATGTCGAGGCCTTCGCGCAGGAGGTTGATCCCCACCAGCACGTCGAAGACTCCAAGCCGCAGATCGCGCAGGATCTCGATGCGCTCCACCGTGTCGATGTCGCTGTGCAGATAGCGGACCCTGATCCCCTGCTCGTGGAGATATTCCGTCAGATCCTCGGCCATGCGCTTGGTGAGGGTCGTCACCAGCGCCCGCATTCCGGCGGCGGCCACCCGACGGCACTCCGCCATGACGTCGTCCACCTGATGCGTCACCGGGCGGATGATCACCGGAGGATCGACCAGCCCCGTCGGGCGGATGACCTGCTCGGTGAAGACGCCGCCGGTGCGCTCCATCTCCCAGCGGCCCGGCGTCGCCGAGACGAAGACCGATTGCGGACGCATCGCGTCCCATTCCTCGAACTTCAGCGGGCGATTGTCCATGCAGGAAGGCAGGCGGAAGCCGTATTCCGCCAGAGTCGCCTTGCGGCGGTAGTCGCCCTTGTACATCGCGCCGAGCTGCGGAATGGTCACATGGGATTCATCCGCGAAGACAAGCGCATGATCCGGCACATATTCGAAGAGCGTCGGCGGCGGATCTCCCGGCTTGCGGCCGGTCAGATAGCGCGAGTAATTCTCGATGCCCGCGCAGGCGCCCGTCGCCTCCATCATCTCCAGATCGAAGAGCGTCCGCTGTTCGAGGCGCTGGGCCTCCAGCAGCTTTTCTTCGGCGCGGAGGCGGTCCAGCGTCAGGACCAGCTCGGCCTTGATGCCCTTGATCGCCTGGTTCAGCGTCGGGCGCGGCGTGACGTAATGGCTGTTGGCGTAGACGCGCACGGCTTCGAGCGGCGCGGTCCTGGCGCCGGTCAGGGGATCGAACTCCTCGATCTTTTCAAGGTCGTCGCCGAAGAAGCTGAAGCGCCAGGCGCGGTCCTCCAGATGGGCGGGCCAGAGCTCCAGCACGTCGCCGCGCAGACGGAAGGCGCCGCGCTGAAACCCCATCTCGTTGCGCTTGTATTGCTGAGCCACCAGCTCGCGCGTCACCGCCCCGAGGTCGTAGCGCTGACCCGCCCGCAGATCCTGCGTCATGGCGGTGTAGGTCTCCACCGAGCCTATGCCGTAGATGCAGGAGACCGAAGCCACGATGATCACGTCGTCGCGCTCCAGCAGCGAACGCGTGGCCGAATGGCGCATGCGGTCGATCTGCTCGTTGATCTGGGCGTCCTTCTCGATGAAGGTGTCCGTGCGCGGGACGTAAGCCTCCGGCTGGTAATAGTCGTAATAGGAGACGAAATATTCGACCGCGTTGTCCGGGAAGAAGGCCTTGAACTCGCCGTAAAGCTGGGCCGCCAGAGTCTTGTTGTGGGCGATGACGATCGCCGGACGCTGGGTCTGCTCGATCACCCTGGCCATGGTGAAGGTCTTGCCGGTGCCCGTCGCGCCGAGCAGCACCTGCTCCCGCTCGCCCTGCTCCACGCCCGCCGAAAGCTCGGCGATGGCGGCGGGCTGGTCGCCCGCCGGGGCGTATTCGCTGACCATCCTGAAGCGGCGGCCGCCTTCAAGCTTGGCTCTGGCGGGCTTCTGAGGATCGGCGGGGAGTCCGATGTCGACGGTCATGGCGCGCTTCCCACATCTGGCGGGTTCTCCAAGCGTTCCATATAATCCGATTCCCCGGCTCCGCCAGAGTCAAAAGATCATCCGCCGGTCATGGGCGGGAAGAAGGCCAGTTCGCGCACGTCCGTCAGGGGGGCGTCCCACGCGACCATCTCCTGATCCGCCGCCACCCGCAGGGCCGAGAGATCCGCGAAGGCGAGCTCATAGCGCGCCTCCAGAGTCCGCAGCCAGGCCACGAAGGCGGCGGCGCTCTCCAGAGCCTCCGCCGGAGGGGCGAGCTTCTCCTCGCCCCGCCCGATCCTCTCGCGCAGCCAGGCGAAATAGAGCACCTTCACAGCCGCTTTCCCTTCTCCTGAGCCATCATCCAGAGCG
>NZ_JAQTXI010000044.1 GCF_028688855.1 Neomegalonema sp.
GGAAATGGCCCTTGAGCTCCGTCTTGTCCTTGGCGCGGAGATAGATGCGGATGTTCTTCTCGCCGCCCGTGAACCAATCCCACCACATGGGCTTGTCGGTGGCCGCCAGCTTGCCGGATCCGCGCGCCGAGGCCGAGAGGGCCGTCTTGACCTTCTCGATCCAGCCGGGCTCCGGATCGAAAGCGTCGGGGTCGGAGCCGGGGCAGGTCAGAACCTGATCCTCCTGCACTTGCGCGGAGAACTGGATCGAGCGGGAATTCAGAGCGCAAGGGGATTTGAACACCTCCGGGGTCGCTCCGTCCCCGACGAGGATCAGCAGCTTATCGACCGTTTTCGCCATGTCAGGCCTCCATCGTCTCGACGCGCCCCTCGAAGGAGACCACGCCGTGCCAGGTGATGTTGTCGGGATCGCGGAAGATCATCCGCCGCGCGCGGGAGAGCCGGGCGAGAGAGGCGCCCGCGCCGAGATCAAGCTCGGCGTCATGGAGCGCCGCCTGAACCGCAGAGCAGATCAGGCGGCATTCCGAAGAGGTTTTATTGATGTGGCGGCTCCAGACATGGACGTCGAAGGCGAAATCATCCGCCTCGTAATCGCTGGATCCGAAGGCCGCGAAGGAGCCGCCGTCCGTGAGGGTCAGATAGGGCCAGACCACGCGCTCCGGCACGTCGTCATGAATGCGCGCCCCGACATGGGCTGAGACGGCGGCATCCGCGCGCAGCGCTTTCAGGACGGCACCGAACAGCGCAAGGCTATGGTCGCCCTTACCCACGGGCCACCTTCTGCGCCGCTTCCTGCAGGGCCTTGCGGATTTCGCGCTTCGACTCGGATCGCTCGGCACGATAACCCGGATAGAAGAAAGGCTGCGCCGGCGCGCCGGGATGCTCGACGCGATGACCGAATTTCCCCTGGACGCCCATGGGCTTCTCGCTTTCGATGACATGGGGAGCGGCGCCGAACTCCACGAGATGGCCATGCGGCGCGCGGGGCTTGCCGTTCGTTTTCGAATAATTCACGAAGACGCGCGTCGAGACCGTGCCGGGTTCCGTCTCCCACATGATCGCATCAACAAGATTTCCGCGATCCTTGGGGGCGAGGCTCTTTTGCCGCCGGACGATCCGCTCGGCGGCCGCTTCCTGCGCCTTGACGGCGGCGGCGGTCATCTCGCGCGGCAGGCGCTCGAACTTCGTGCCCAGGCGTCGCAAGGCGCGGTCGAGAGAACTCATGTCGCCACCCCCTGCTCCAACCTCATGACGATGGATCGACGGCATCCATCGGGGTCCGCCGCGCTGCGGATGTTGAAAACCCTCCCTCCTCCTGCGCCCATGCAGACTCGCCAGCCCTCCGGCGTGACGGCCTCCGTCTCGGGATCGCACAGCACTTCGCAGCGCCAGAAGCCTGTCGCGACGAGGCCGCCGCCCTGCGACGCTTCCCGCAGCGTCTCCGGCCGCAGATGCGCCCAACGCTCGAAGCGCCTGACCCAGCCCCGCGAAGGCCCGAGCGGGTCGCCGCCAGGCGCGAGCAGAGGATCGGTCGGAGGCGTTTCCGCCGCCTCGCCCCATTGCTCGAAGGCGATCCGGCGGTTGCGCAGACCGGCGCTCATAGTTCCATCTCCCGGGGCCGAAGATAGCGATGCTGGCGGATCTCGCTGCGGAGCCCGAAGGGAACTTCCTTCGCAGGAGCTTCGCTCGCGGTCTCCCGTTGCAGAACGCGCCAGGCCGCCAGCATCAAGACAGCGGTCAACAGGGGGGCCGCTTCCGGCGCGGAGGCCTCGTATCCCACCTCGGATTCGATCTCGATCACATCGTCGGGCCCCAGCCACGGCCAGACCACGCCAGCCGCCGAGAGGCGAGGCTCGTCATGCCCCTGAACCAATGTCAGCCCCGTCAGATCCTCGACGCCGCCCCCCGCCCGTGCCACGCGCGCGCCTGTCAGGGCGCGCACGGGCGCGACTGGAAACCACCACCTCGCGAAAGGCCGACGAATGCTGAAGATCGCCCGGCGAGGCGACAGAGGGCGATGCGCTCCGGTCTCCACAGAGATCGTCGTGCCGCTCAGGATCCTTTGAAGCGTCGCCTCTTCGTAATCATCAGCCGGACTGAGCCGCGCATGTTCCTTGAGTTGCGCGACCGTCAGGGGCGGGTCCGGCGGAGGGCCGATCAGGCGCATGGCGGCGCTCAGGAGGCCGGAGGCGCGGCGGGAGCCGGAGGCTCCGGCTTTTTCTTCGGCTTCACGTCGCCGAGGATCTTGACGAAGCTCTGCTTCTCCAGATCGGTCGCCGCTTCCGGCGAGAAGCCCGCCAGTTCGCCCTCGTTATAGGGCGGATGCTTTTTCACGAATTTGACCTGTTTCATGATCATGGAGCCTCCATGCGCTCTGGGAAACGGAGCGCGTCGATGGGAGTGGGGGATCAGGCGGCCAGAGGCCAGTCGACGCCGGTGATGACCGAGATGGCTTCGTCGTGATCGGGCGCCATGTCATGTTCGGAGATGGCGCGGATCAGGGTGAAGTCCCGCTGCACGCCGGAATGGGTGGCCCCGCCCCCGTCCACATAGGCGCCGCCGTCATGGACGGAGATGGTGACGGACATGCTGTCGCCGATCACGATCTCCCAGAAGTCGGCGAAATAGATCTCGGTGTCGGTTCCCGCGCCCAGATTGCCGGGAATCTGGGTGGTGCGGTGGATGGGGTGGCCGAGCAGCGCGTTCTCCGCATCGATCTCGGGATACACCTTCGCCCCCACGCTGTTGCGCAGCTCGGCGAGATAATTCCGGATCGACGGGCGCATCACCCAACCGGGGCGCACGAGACTGATGTTGGCCTCTTCGAGCAGATTCACGGCCTTGCGCAGATCCTGCCCGATGGTGGCGGCGTTGGTGGTCGCGGCTGCGGCGAAGACATGCGCCGCCTTGGCCCAATAGCGCAGACCCTTGGGCGCGCCTCCCGAACCATTGTCGCGCAGGAAGGCGAGATCCTCGCGCAGAGCCATGCGCTGCACCAGATCGTCGCGCACGAAGGAGGCCACCGAAGGCGACCCATAGCGGATCAGGTCGTTCGAGACGGGAACCATGGCCGTGAGCTTCTTGAAGCTTTTCGCGACCTCACCGAAAGTCGGTTCGGAAACCGTGATCGGAGCGCCCTCCGCTCCATAAGCGGCGGTCGCGCCACCCGTCTGGCGGGCGTCGCGGACGTTGCCCGCAGGCATGTCGATCACGCGCGCGCCTGCGCTCCGGATCACGGCGCGGGCGCTCAACAGCTTGATGATCTCGCTCGAATAGGTTTCGGGCACCAGCACGCCGCCCGCCGAGGCCGCCCCGGTGTTGAGCGCAGCGCGCAACTCGCCCGCCACCGCCGAGGCGCCGAGCGTCTCCTCGGCGTAACGCGGCGCGCGGTCGGGATCGCCCTTGGTCGCGGCCATGGCCAGCACGAAGAGGCCAGCCGCGATTCCCTGATCCGCCTCGTTCACGGCCCGGGCCGGAGCGCGGACCGCACGCGGATTGGTCGGCGCCGGCTCCGCCGAAGCCGCGCGCGCCGCTTCGGCGCTCTCGGCGCGCCTCACCTGACCGTCGAGCAGGTCGAATTCCGCCTGAGCGGCCTCGAAGGACCTGGACTTCGCGTCGATGGCCGCGGCCTCCGGCGCCTCCGCGTTCTCCAGAGCGGTCAGTTCGTCGGCCAGCGTCGCCATGAGCTCCGCCTTCGCTCCGCGCTTTTTGCGCAGGTCGTTCAAGTCGGCCATAGCCGTCTCCTTCAAAAAAATGATGATCAGATCCGCGCCAGAGCGCGCGCCGCCGCCGCCTGAGCGGCGCGGGCGCGCCGGGCCGGAGCGGAGCCTTGGGGGGCGTGGGCGGCGAAGACGCCCTCGTAGAACTCATGGCGGGAGGCGGCGCGATCCGCCATGCCCGCCGTCAGGGCCTCGGCGAGGGTCAGCACGCCGCCGCGCCCGAAGCGCTCCTGCGCCGTCTCCACCGAAACGCCGCGTCCGCGCGCGACATCCGCGATGAAGACGGCTTCCAGAGCGTCGAGCTCGCGCAGGATCGCCGCGCGTCCCTCCTCGGATTCCGGATCGGGGCGTTTGTTCGGGGCGCGGCTGGAGGCGATCTGAAACCAGAGGTCTCCGCCCGCATCCGCCAGAACCGGCTTGCCCACCGTGGTGGCGACGCCGATGGAGCCCACCGCCGCCCCCGGCGAAAGCGCGATCTCCGTCGCCTGAGAGGCGATGTGATAGGCCGCCGAAGCGGCCAGAGGATCGACGAAGGCGTAGACCGGTTTGGCTTTGGCGGCCTCCGTGACGGCCGCAGCGGCGGCGGCTGCGCCATAGGCCGCGCCGCCCGGCGAATCCATGTCCAGAACCACGGCGGAGACGTCGGCTTTCGCGGCGATTTCGCGCAGAGACGTCTCCAGCCCTTCATAGGTCGCCCAGCCGAACCATTCGGCCCAGGGGCTCCTCTTGGTCAGAACGCCGCGCACCGGCAGAACGGCCACGCCGCGCGCGATCCTGTAAGATCCATCGCCAGCCTTGGGCGCGCGATCTCCGTCGCGCAGGACGGCCAGGTTCAGGGCGGCCAGATAAGTTTCCGCGAAGCGCCGATCCACCGCCGCCGGAGCGCCGCCGAGCAGCTGATCGAGATCAAGCCTCTTCATCATCATCCTCCTGTCCGGGCAAGGCCGCCATGTTGGAGGGCGGCAAGAGATCGTCGGCGCCGGGAATCGGGGCGCGGTTCTCAAGGGCGCGGGCTTCATTGCGGGTCAGAAAGGGGCCGCCCGTCGCGCGCAGGAGGGATTCGGTGCGGTCGCGCGTGGTTGCGCGCATCAGGCCGTCGAAGAGATATTCGAAATGCAGATCGGCCCGCTCCTCCTCGGTCAGGAGGTAGAGATTGAAATGATCCTCGTTGAGCCGCGCCCAGCCGAGCAGGCAATCCGTCACGTAATCGATGGCCTGCTGCTCGACGTTCGCGCGCAGGCCATGCTCGAAGATGCCCGCCTTGGCCGGAGGCACGCGGTAGACGCCTGCGATCTGCTCGCGGTCGAAGCGGCGCTGCTCCAGAAGCTGGGCGTCGGCCGGAGACATGCCGACGGATTTATAGCTCATGCCATAGGGCAGGATCGGGATGCCGTTGGCCTCGGGATCGTCCAGCGTCTTGCGGATCCGCAGGGCGAAGCGCTCCGCGTCTTCGTCGTCCTGAAACCAGTCGGGGTGTTCGACCACGCCGCGGATCACGCCGCGCCCGGTGATGTGGCGTCCCGCGAAGCTCTGGGCGCCCAGAGCGACGGCGAGCGTATCCGCCGCCATTTCGATCGGGGAACGACCCGTCCAGCCGTCTTCGGCGCCGCTCCGCAGATGGAGCAGGTCGCGCCAGGAGACCCGCCGCTGGACGCCCGCCCCGTCTTCGAATTCATAAAACCGCTCGCGGCCGTTCTTCAGCAGCGTGATCCGGTCGTTATGGATTGGATCCAGTCCGATCACCTCGCCGCGCCCGTTGCGCCGGATCCAGGCGAAGGCGTTGCCTCGCAAGCCCAGCGCCCATTGCAGGCCGTAGCGGATGACGGAGGCGGGCACGCCATAGGCCGCGTCGCCCTGCGCCATGAGCCGAGCCGCCGGATGATCCGAGACCCGCGCCTTGCCGCCCTTCGGCAGGCGCCGATAGAGGATCAGAGGCACCTTGGCCAGATCCTGCGCGATGACGTTGACGCAGGTGTAGACCGTGCCATGGGCCAGAGCCGCCCGCTCGTCGACGCGGGGCAGGCCCGAAAGGGAGGCGCGGCCCCAGCCGAGATCGAGCCAGCCGGCGGGACGGGCCGTCCCGCTCGCTTCGGCGCTCGGCCCGACGAGAACGCGGGCCGCCGCCTTCATGCGGTCGAAAACGCTCATATGACGATCAACCTTGAAGCTCGGCGCGGCCTGACATGCGCGTCCGCGCGGCCGACCGCCATGATGGAGGCCACCGCCGGATCGATCCGCCCGAGGGATTTGGCCTTGCTGGGCTTGATGTTCTCCGCCGCGTCGCTTTCGCGATGGGTGTTGCGCACGGCGCGGGCGAGCAGGGGATTCCCGCCATGCTGGATCGTGCCCTGCATGGCGCGCTGCTCGAAGCGCTTCATCGGCGCCGACATGCTGCCATAGCCCTGCCCATGCTCGACGAAGCGATTGCCGAACAGCTGCTGAAGATCCGTGCGCAGGCTGGCCATGCCCCACCGGTCGTAAGCCAGTTCGCGGATGTCGAAGCGGGTCGCGTCTTCCTTGATGCGCGCCAGAATCCGCCCCTCATCGATGGCGCCCTGGCGATGCTGCTCAAGCCAGCCTTCATGCTCCCAGGCGACGTAATCGGCGCCGTCGCGCCGCCCGCGGGCCTCCAGAGACCCCATATGGCCGCCCGTCGCAATGAAGCTGCGCACCAGCAGGATGATCCTCTCCTCGAAGGGAAAGGCGAGGGCGTAGGCGGAGAGATCCACCGTGCTGGAGAGATCCAGACCGGCGAAACAGGGGAGGCCCGCAAGATCCGCCTCGCGGATCGGGGCCGCGCCCTCCGCCCAGACTTCGGAGGAGATCCAGCCCTCGACGCCGTCGGTGAAGCGATTCACATGCAGCCGGATGAAGCCGGGCATGCGGCCCGGAATCGCGCTCGCCTCCTGATGGAGGCGGCGCAATTCCTCCTCCGGGATGGAGATGTTGAGGTTGGGATTGGCCATCGCCCAGGTGCGCGGATCGGCGATGTCGGCGTCCGCAGGAGGCTCGGCCACAAAGGCGAAGAAGGAATCATCCTGAACGGCCCCCGTGGCCACGGCTTCGGCGTAGAGCCTGTTCTCGCCGCAATAGCTCTGGAGCGTGGAGCCCGCCGTGGTGATCATCCAGTAGAGCGGCTGAGCGCGGGCGATCATCGAATTGCGGATGATCTCGCCGAGATCGCCGGAGCGCCAGCGGTGGATCTCGTCTGCGACCGCCACATGAGGATTGATCCCGTCGGCGGAGCCGGGCTCACGGGTGAGGCAGCGAAAGACGCCGTTCGTATGAGGGCAGCGGATCTCATATTGCAGCACGTTCAGCAGCGGCGAGATTTCGGAGCTCGTGGCCTGGCGGCGGGCGTCTTCGAAGAGCAGCCCCGCCTGATCGCGGGAAGTCGCCGAGGCGAAGACCTGCGGCGCGCCCTCGCGATCGAGGGTCAGGCCGTAAAGCGCGGGCAAGACCGCCATCGTCGTCTTGCCGTTCTTCTTCGCGATCTGGTTATAGGCGATGCGGAAGCGGCGCAGGCCGTCCTCCTGCTTCCAGCCGTAGATCGACCCGAAGACGAATTCCTGCCAGGGGCTCAGCTCGATGGGCTGGCCCGCCAGAGGCCCCGTGGTGTGGTTGAACATCCGCGAGAAATTGCGAAAGCGGGTCGCAGCCTCCCCGTCGAACCAGAGGCCGCGATCTCCGCCCGCCTCCAGATCGAGCAGATGGCGCTCGCATTGGGCGCGCACCAGCGGCGCCGCCGTGACGCGGCCCTCCACCACGTCCAGCGGAAAGCGCGAGGTCGGATGATCGATCGGGGCGGTCATTTCCTGCCGCTGAGCCTGTCCTCGAGAGCCGCGAAGAAATCGCCCTGAGCGTCGCCGTTCAGGGCGGCGTCGTCGCGCGGCGAAAGGCCGAAATTCGCGCCGACGCGCAGCATCAGCGCGGCGGCCTCGTCGCGCTGCTGGACCGCCTGCTTCTTCTTCTCCAGCGAGCCGTTGCGCCCCTCCGACGCATAGATGCGACCTTCGGCGGCGATCAGGCGCTGGTTGTGCAGCCAATCCGCATAGGCCTCGCAATAGAGCTCGAAAGCGTCGTGGAAGCGCGGTTGAAGCCTGCCGAGACGAGTCAGCTCCGGCGCCAAAGCCCGCCATTTCGCCGCCGCATCCGGCGTCAGATGCTCCGGCGGATCCGGCGGGGTCATCCTGGCGGAGGCGGCGAGGTGGTGAACATTCGCCTTCGCTTGGGGCTTGTCTCCTCTCAACGATTTGTCTCCATTGGGTTTTTACTTTGAAACCGCGCGCATGAAAAAGTCAGGGTGGGCGCCGGTGCTGTCTGGCGGCCCCGGATTCCCGACCCACCCCCCGTCGAGCGAAGCCGGAGTCCTCGCGCGCCGTCTTGCGGCTATGACAGGACCAGCAGAGCGCTCGCCAGTTCCGGGCGTCGAAGGCGAGGTCCGGCCGCTCCCGCACCGTCTGAACGTGATCGACGACTTCCGCGGCCCGGGCGATCCCGACTGCGGCGCATTCCTCGCAGGCCGGATGCGCGGCGAGGAAGGCGAACCTCTCGCGCTTCCACCTCGCGGTCGCATAGATCTTGCGAAAGGGATCCTTGGCGCGAGCCTTGTCGAAGGCCATCCGCCGCGCGGCCTTCTCTCCGGCGCAGGTGGAACAGAGCGCTCCGCCCATGGCGACGGCCTCGCATCCTGGCGCGGCGCAGATCCTGATCTTCGGATGCTTCATGTGTCTTGGATTTCGGACATAGCTTCGCACTTGGCCTTCCGCGCCATTGACCTTGCCTGGTCGGGGGCGGAGGGCTCGGGGCCGCCGGAGATAGTCTCTAGCATCACGGCTCGTCCGCTTTCAGATTTACGCG
>NZ_JAQTXI010000029.1 GCF_028688855.1 Neomegalonema sp.
GGCCGTCGTATTTGCCGATCTCGGCCTTGAGCTCGTCCGGGGAGAGCTTGGGCGAGACGGTCACGTCGATGCCGCGGTTGCGGAAGATCTCGACGGCCTGGTTGCTCATGGAATCGCTGATGAGAACCTTGGGAGCGGTCATGGCGAAGCGCCTTCTTTATCGGAATTTCGGGGATGAGGCGCTCTGAGTTTTCGCTGGGTCGCGCTTTCACGACGCGAAGCCTGACCGGCCTCGCTGGAAAGCGCTCCAGGCCTCGGCCGCAGCCGCAGAGAGCGCCGTTCTGAGAAACGCGCCTCTCCTCGCGCCGCTTCGGGCGGCGCGTGAGGGCGTCTTGCGATCACGGGAGGAGGCTCAGGAGGCGGCGAGAGTCTCGGCCTTGGCCTGAGCGAAGGCGTAGTCGAGCCAGGGCGTCAGCGCCTCGATGTCGGCGGTCTCGACCGTGCCGCCGCCCCAGACGCGCAGCGAAGCCGGCGCCGAACGATAGCCGCCGATGTCGAGGGCCGCGTTCTCCTTCTCCAGAAGCTTCGTCATCTTCTTGACGAACTCCCAGCGGGCTTCCTCGTCCGGCAGGTTCAGGAAGACCGGATCCTTGATCTGGAAGCAGAGCGAGGTCGGCGAGCGGGTCGCCGGGTCTTTCGCCATCCACTCGGCCCAGTGGGACTGACGGATCCAGCGGTCGAAGGCGTTGAAATTGGCGTTGGCGCGGGCGATCAGGCCCTTGAGCCCGCCGACGCTCTCGGCCCAGTCGAAGGCCACGAGCTGATCCTCGACCGCCAGCAGCGAGACGGTGTTGAGGGTCTCGCCCTTGAACACGCCCTCGTTGAGGCCGTCGCCCTTGCGGATGCGGTAGATCTTCGGAATGGGCCAGGTCGGCGTATAGGTCTTGATGCGTTCGGCGGCGCGAGGGCCGAAGGCCATCATGCCGTGCTGGGCCTCGCCGCCGAGCACCTTCTGCCAGGACCAGGTGACCACGTCGAGCTTGTTCCAGGGCAGATCCATGGCGAAGGCCGCCGAGGTGGCGTCGGCGAGGACGAGGCCCTCGCGGTCGTCAGGGATCCAGTCGCCGTTCGGCGCGCGCACGCCCGAGGTGGTGCCGTTCCACGTGAAGCAGACGTCGCGGGTGAAATCGACTTTCGAGAGGTCCGGAAGATCGCCGTAGGCGGCCTTGGTGACCCTGGCCTCGATCTTGAGCTCCTTCACCGCGTCGGTGGCCCAGTCGTTGCCGAAATTCTCCCAGACGAGGATTTCAGCCGGGCGGGCGCCGAAGAGGTTCCAGAGCGCGCATTCCACCGCGCCCGTATCCGAGCCGGCGATGATCGCCAGGCGCCAGTCGGCCGGAATGCCGAGCATGGCCTTCGAACGGGTGATGACTTCCTCGATGCGCGCCTTGCCCTCCTTGGAGCGATGCGAGCGACCGACGGCGGCGCCTTCGAGCAGGCTGATGTTCCAGCCGGGGAATTTCGTGGTGGGGCCGGGCGAGAAACGCGGATTCGCAGGGCGCGTTTCGGGCTTCGCCGCAGCGGCGGCGGTCGTGGCGTCGGTCATGATCGGTCCAACCTCTGGTCGGGGGACGCGGTGCTGCGTCAGGCCGGGATTGGATAGCTCCGGAGACGGGCGCCGCGCAAGCGGCTTATGGTCGTAGGGATGAAGAATGACGCCTGCGTGACGCGGAGGGCTCGCCCCCGCGTCGGATTCAGGCTTCAGATGCCTTCGCCCTGGAAGGCGAATCGCTGGTCCATCTGCTTGGCCGGACAGTCGCAGCCCGCGTCTCCGACCACGCGCGCCGGAGCCCCCACCACGCTCTTGCGCGGCGGCACGTCGGCGAGGACCACCGAACCCGCCCCGATCCGCGAGCAATCGCCGATCCGGATGTTCCCCAGAACCGAGGCGCCCGCGCCGATCATCACGCCCGAACCGATCTTGGGATGGCGGTCGCCGGTCTCCTTGCCGGTGCCCCCGAGGGTCACGCCATGGAGGATCGACACGTCGTCGCCGATCACGGCGGTCTCGCCGATCACCACGCCGGTGGCGTGGTCGAACATCACCCGACGCCCGATCCGCGCCGCCGGATGGATGTCCACGCCGAAGACCTCCGATTGCCGCATCTGGAGGAAGCGCGCCGTCTCGCGCGCGCCCTGACGCCAGTGCCAATGCGCGATCCGGTGGGATTGCAGCGCCAGATAGCCCTTGAAATACATCAGCGGCTGGAACAGCCGCTCGCAGGCGGGATCGCGGGCCTTGACCGCGAGCACGTCCTCGCGGGCCGCCGTCGCGAGCCCCGGATCCGCCCGATGGGCCGTCGCGGCGATCTCGGCCAGAGCCAGAGCCGGAAGCTCCGGCGCGGCCAGCTTCCCGGCGATGCGGTGGACCAGCGCGTCGTCGAGCGAGGCGTGGGCCAGGATCGCTCCGTGCAGCGCCGCCGCCAGGAGCGGTTCGGCGCGGGCGGCGGCCTCGGCTTCGGCGCGCAGATCCGCCCAGAAGGCTTCGGCCGGGTCTCGCGCGCCCGTCAGCAGGCCGCCCGCCCGCAAGCTGATGGTGTTCATGCTTCGCCTCTCTGGTCCGATGGGCCCGAGAGGCGAATCTAGCGCATTTCGCAGCGCGTCAAAAGCATAAGCTTATCCGACGATCAGCTGACGGTCAGAAGCTTGGGCGGGCGGTTGCGGTCGCGGCGGTTGGACATCGGCTGATAGGCCGCCAGAGTATGGGCCGCGCAATAGGGCTTGCCCGCCGCAGAGGGCAGGCCGCAGAAATGGAAATCGTCGTGGTTGGGGTCGCCGATGGGCCATTTGCAGGTCCGTTCGGTCAGCTCCAGCAGAGAGAGGCGGCGGGCCTTCTTCTCCAGGCTGGCGAGGTCCACCTGAGGCGCGGCGACCTCCTCGATCTCCTCGTCTTCGTCCTCCAGCTCCTCGATCTCCTCCTCGGGCTCGACCGGATCGGCGGCGCGGGCGGCCTCGGGGGCGGGGGCGGCTTCGGCCGGAGGGACGACTCCGGCGGCTTCGGCGGCCTCCGGCTCGGCGAGGCCCTCGCCCTTCTCCACCCGGTTCGAGAGCCCGAGGCGGTGCACCTTGCCGATCACGGCGTTGCGCGACACGCCGCCGAGCTGCTTGGCGATCTGGCTGGCGCTGGCGCCTTCGTGCCAGAGCGCCTTGAGCTGCTCGACTCGTTCATCGGTCCAGGACATGGGGAGACTCCTGCGAAGGGCGGATGGGGCGGCGCGGATCCGGAACGGAGGCTCCGGAAGGGCCGGAGGTCATAAAGGGCGCGGAGGCCGGGGCGCAAGCCCGCTCCGCGCGAAAGGCGTCAATGGGCCGCGTCGAGCTGGAAGCGGCGGTCGCAATAGGGGCAGTCCGCCCAGCCGCGCGCGCCGATCTCCAGCCAGACCCGCGGATGCCCCAGAGAGCCGCCCGGGCCGTCGCAGGCCACGCGATGGGCGGAGACGATCACCGTCTCGGGCGGCGGCAGGGCCGCGGAGGGATGGACGGCGGGCGCGGAGCGCTCATCGGACATGGCGGAACTCCCTTGGGTGGTCCCTCGGCGGGGAAGGCCTGCGGGCGGTGGAGAATGGCGAGAGGGCGGCGGCTTGCGCCCGCTCCGGTGCGGTTTTAGGCCTTGGCGCCCATGGGAGGCAAGCCCGCCTTTCGCGAATCCCCGCCTTTCGCGACTCAGGGAGGCGCCCGTGACGAGGCCGCAGGTCCGGCCTCCGGCCGAAGAGGATTCCCCCGCTGGCGGGAGCTCCGGCGCGCATGTCGTCCGCCGCCGCGACGCCCGGATGATCGCGTCGGGCGTGCCAGGGGTCTGCCGGCCGATCCATGAGGCCGACGCGGCCGCGCGTCGTCTGTACGATCAGGTCGCCGAGCGTTCCGGATTCCTGCACTATCGCCGGAATCTGATCTGAGGAGCCTTTCCCGTGACCTCTGAACTCCCCCGCGCCGTGATCTTCGATCTGGACGGCACCCTCGTCGACACCGCGCCCGATCTGGTGGGGGCGCTCAACGACCTGCTTGCGGTTCTTGACCTGCCGCCCGTGACGCTGGAGCAGGGGCGGGCGGCCTCGGGGCGGGGCGGGCGCTCGCTGATCCAGGTGGGGCATGAGCTGGCCGGAATCCGGCTGACCGAGGCCGAAGTGGACGCGCTCTATCCGCGCTATCTGGAGCATTACGCCGCCCGCGTGGCCGTGGATTCGGTCGTCTATCCCGGCGTGACGGCGCTTCTGGATCATCTGGAGGCTCAAGGCTGGCGGCTCGGGATCTGCACGAACAAGCCGCTGCGCTTCGCCGAAAGCCTGATGCGCTCGCTCGGGCTGCGGGAGCGGTTCGGCGTGCTGCTCGGCGCCGACAGCCTGCCCGTGCGCAAGCCCGATCCGCGCCATCTCGTCGAGACCCTGACGCGGCTCGGGGTGGAGCCCGACCGCGGAATCCTCCTCGGCGACACCGAGACCGACCTGAAGACCGCACGCGCCGTCGGGATTCCCGTGGCGCTGACCAGCTTCGGCTACGCCCCCGTTCCGGTGGCCACCTATGCGCCCGACGCGGTCTTCCATCATTACGACGAAGCCCCCGAGATGATCGAAAGGCTCTGGGCGCTCGGCAGGGCCTGGGCGGGCTGAGGCCCCCGCTTCCGGCGCCGGGGCGGAATCGCGACCCCATTCTTGAGAATGGTTCTCATTCTCATTGACGAATTGAGAATGATTCTCATATAGACGTCTTCAGGAGATCGGCGCGCCCCTCCTGCGGCGGGGCCAGGACGAAGGACGAGGCGGATGGTCGGCGCGAGGATGTGGAGCATGGCGGCGGGACTCGTCCTGAGCGGAGCGGCGGCCGCTCCGGCTCAGGAGGCGCCGCTTCAGGTGGTCGCCACCACGGGCATGATCGCCGACGCCGCGCGGGGCGTCGGCGGAGAGCGCGCCCAGGTGCGGGCCCTGATGGGCTCGGGCGTCGATCCGCATGGCTATCGGGCCACGCGCAGCGACGTCACGGCTCTGGCGCGGGCGGATCTGGTGCTCTGGCACGGGCTGAACCTCGAAGCCCAGATGCGGCCCCTGCTCGAGGAACTCGGCGAGAGCGGCGCGAGCTTCCCCGTGGCCGAGGCTCTGCCGAAGGAGAAGCTCCAGCCCCTCGCGGCGGACGGAAGCGATTCCGAAGGCCATGATCCGCATGTCTGGATGGACGTCGCGCTCTGGTCGGGGATCCTGCCGGGCGTCCGCGATCAGATGTGCGCCCTGCGTCCGGCGGATTGCCCCGTCTTCGCCGCCAACGCCGAAGCCTACGCCGGGCGGCTCGCCGCCCTGGAGGCCCGCGCCCGCGAGGCCGCCGCCACGGTGCCGCCCGAAAGGCGCGTGCTGGTCACGGCCCATGACGCCTTCGGCTATTTCGGCGCCGCCTACGGATTCGAGGTGGAGGGCGTCCAGGGCGTCTCGACCGAATCCGAGGCGGGGCTCAAGCGCGTCGGGGATCTGGTGGAGATTCTGGTGTCGCGGGGGATCGGGGCGGTCTTCGTGGAATCCTCCGTCTCCGACCGGAATCTGCGGGCCCTCGTCGAGGGCGCCGCCGCGCGCGGCCGCAAGGTCGCCATCGGGGGCGAGCTCTTCTCCGACGCCATGGGGCCGGCGGGGAGCTACGAAGGGACCTATCCCGGCATGATGGACCATAATTTCGCGACCATCGTTCAGGCTCTGGGCGGCGCGGCTCAGGGCCAGATCGCGGCGCAGGAAGCCGCGCGCGCAGAAAGGGGAACGCCGTGAATCTCGCCTCGCGACAGGAGGATTTCGCCCTCGCGGCCCGACCGGACGGGCCTCCGGCCTCCGGCCCTGCGCCTCTGGAGGCCAGGGGCCTGAGCGTCTCCTACGGCGTCAAGCCCGCGCTGATCGGCGTGGACGCCGCCTTTCCCTCCGGACGCATGGTCGCGGTGATCGGGCCCAACGGCGCGGGGAAATCCACCTTCCTGAAGGCGGCGCTCGGGCTGGCCCCGAAGATCGCCGGAGAGGTCGAGATCTTCGGCGAGCCCGTCGACCAGGCTTACGGCCGCTTCGCCTATGTGCCCCAGCGCGCCAGCGTGGACTGGGATTTCCCCACTCAGGCCCTCGACGTCGTGAGCATGGGGCTCTACCGCGAACTCGGCCTTATGGGCCGCTTCCGCGGCGAACACCGGCGCCGGGCCATGGCGGCTCTGGAGCGGGTCGGCATGGCGGATTTCGCGGATCGTCAGATCGGGCGGCTCTCGGGCGGACAGCAGCAGCGCGTGTTTCTGGCGCGGGCTCTGGCCCAGGAGGCCGACCTCTATCTGCTGGACGAGCCCTTCGCGGGCGTGGACGCCGCCACCGAGCGCGCCATCGTCGAGGTGCTCAAGGGCCTTCAGGCCGAGGGGCGGACGGTGGTCTGCGTGCATCACGACCTCGCCACGGCGCAGGAGTATTTCGACTACGCCCTGCTGCTCAATCTGCGCAAGATCGCCGAGGGCCCCATCCGCGAGGTGCTGACCATCGGGAATCTGCAGCGCACCTACGGCGGGCGCCTGACCGGGCCCCAGCTGGCGGCCTTCGGGGCTTCGGGCGGGGCTTCGGGCGGGGCTTTCGGCGGGGCGGGCGGCTGAATCATGGAGATCCTGCTTCAGGCCCTGACCCTGCAGCTCGGCCATAACGCCACCCTGGCGACGCTCGGCGCGGGCATGTTCGGGCTGGCGGCGGGCGCGAGCGGCGCCTTCCTCGTGCTGCGCAAGCGCTCGCTGGTCAGCGACGCCATGGCCCATGCGACCTTGCCGGGGCTGGCTCTGGCCTTCCTGATCATGGCGGCTCTGGGCGGCGACGGGCGCGGATTGGCCGGACTGATGTTCGGCTCGGCGGTTTCGGCGGCTCTGGGGCTGCTGGCGGTGGACTGGCTGACCCGCCGCACGCGGCTCACCGAGGATGCGGCCATCGGCGCGGTGCTCGCGAGCTTCTTCGGCTTCGGCGTGGTGCTGATGACCGTGATCCAGACCCTGCCTTTCGGACATCAGGCCGGACTCGAGAGCTTTCTGATCGGCTCCACGGCGGGGATGCTCCGCGCCGACGGCCTGACCATCCTGGTGGGCGGCGCCGGAGCCCTGATCCTGACCTTCCTGCTCCGGCGGCCCATGACGCTGGTCGCCTTCGATCCGGAATACGCCGCCGCCTCGGGGGTGAAGGTCCGGCGGATCGACCTGGCGATGATGGCCCTCGCGGGCGGAATCATGGTGGTGGGGCTGAAGATCGTCGGGCTGGTGCTGGCGGTGGCCATGCTGATCCTGCCCGCCGCCGCCGCCCGCTTCTGGACGGATCGCGTCGAGCGGGTGGTCTGGGGGGCGGGGCTGATCGGCGGCGCCTCCGGCTTCGTCGGGACGGCGCTTTCGGCCGTCGCGCCGAGGCTGCCGACCGGGCCCATGGTGGTGCTGACGGCGGCGGCGATCTTCTTCCTCTCGATGATCCTCGCGCCGGGACGCGGCGCTCTGGCGGTCTGGAGCGCGCGGCGCGGCTTCGGGCGCAAGCTGCGGCTGAGGGCCGGATTGCTGGCTCTGGCCGAGGGGCGCGCCCCCTCCGCCGAGGCTCTGGCGGCGCTGCGGCGGGCGGGCTTCGCGTCGGCGGCGGGCGAGGCGACCGAGGCGGGCCGCAAGGCCGCCCGCGAGGCCGCCGAAGACGAAAGCCTCTGGGCGCGGGCGCGCGAGATCCTGCCGCCCGAGGCGCTGACCGGCCGCGACGACGGCGCGACGCCTCTGCGCGCGGCGCTCACGCCCGACGAATGGAGTCTGGTGAAGGGAGCTTCCGCGTGATGGGCGAGGAATTTGTGCGCTTCAGTCTGGCGCCTCTGCTGATCGGGGTTCTGGCGGCCATGGCCTGCGCCCTGCCGGGAAACTTCCTGCTGCTGCGGCGTCAGGCGATGATCGGCGACGCGATCAGCCATGTGGTGCTTCCGGGGATCGTGGTCGCCTTCCTGCTGACGGGCTCGGTGACGACCTGGCCGATGATGCTCGGGGCTCTGGGGGCGGCGGCGCTCTCGGCGGTCCTGATCGAGCTGGTGCGCCGCTTCGGGCGGGTCGAGCCGGGCGCGGCCATGGGCGTGGTCTTCACGACGCTCTTCGCGCTCGGGGTGCTCATGCTGGAGCGGGCGAATCTCGGGCGGGCGCATCTCGACGTGCAGCACGCGCTTTACGGCAATCTCGAAAGCCTGATGTGGCTGAGGAGCTCGGGATGGAGCTCGCTGCTCGATCCGCAGGCCCTCGCGCGTCTGCCGGAGGAGCTGCCGCGCATGGCGGGGGTGGCGGGGCTCATGGGGCTGCTGACGCTGGTCTTCTGGCGGCCGCTCAAGATCGCCAGCTTCGACGAGGGATTCGCCCGCTCGCTCGGGATTCCCGTGCGGGGAGTCTCCTTCGGGATCGTGCTGGCGGCGGCGGCGGCCTGCGTGGCGGCCTTCGACGCGGTGGGCTCGATCATCGTCATCGCGATGCTGGTCTGTCCGCCCGCGACGGCGCGGCTCATGACCGACCGGCTCTCGACGCAGGTCTGGCTGAGTCTGGGCTTCGCGGCCTTCGCCGCGACGGCGGGCTACGTGCTGGCCGGATACGGGCCGATCTGGCTGGGCGGCGAACACGCCGTCAGCGCGGCGGGCATGATCGCGACCGTCGCGGGCCTGACGCTCGGGATCGCGGCGCTCTGCGGCCCTCATCGACGTCGCGACGAGGCGGGGGAGTCTCAACCGCTTTGACGGCGGAAGCCTGAGCCTCTAGAAGGCGCTCCATCATCCTTTCGCGCGCTTCAGGAGCTTGTCCCATGGCCGAATCCGTCCTCATCATCGACTTCGGCTCTCAGGTGACGCAGCTGATCGCCCGCCGCGTCCGCGAGGCGGGAGTCTATTGCGAGATCGCCCCCTTCCAGTCGGCGGAGGAGGCTTTCCAGCGCATGGCGCCTCAGGCGGTGATCTTCTCGGGCGGCCCGGCCTCGGTGCTGGAGGAGGGGAGCCCCCGCGCGCCTCGGGCGGTCTTCGATTCGGGCGTGCCGATCCTCGCCATCTGCTACGGACAGCAGACCCTCGCCACCCAGCTCGGCGGCAAGGTCGAGGGCGGACACGCCCGCGAATTCGGCCGCGCCGACGTGAAGATCCTGAAAAGCTCGCCCTTGTTCGAAGGTTTCTGGGAGGTCGGCGGCGCCTATCCCGTCTGGATGAGCCACGGCGACCGCGTGACCCGCGCCCCGGAAGGCTTCGAGGTGGTGGGCGCCTCCGAGAACGCGCCCTTCGCCATCGCCGTGGACGAGAAGCGCCGCTATTACACCACCATGTTCCACCCCGAGGTCGCCCACACCCCGGACGGCGCGAAGCTTCTGGCGAATTTCGTCCACAAGATCGCCGGGCTGAAAAGCGACTGGTCGATGGGCGCCTATCTCGACGAGGCCGTGGCCAAGATCCGCGCGCAGGTGGGCGAGGGCAGGGTGCTCTGCGCGCTCTCGGGCGGCGTGGATTCGGCGGTGGCGGCGGCGCTGATCCATCGCGCCGTCGGCGACAAGCTGACCTGCGTCTTCGTCGATACGGGGCTGATGCGCTCGGGCGAGGCCGACGAGGTGGTCGGGCTCTTCCGGGATCACTTCAACATTCCGCTGATCCACGCCGACGAAGGCGAGCGCTTCTTCTCGGAGCTGGCGGGGGTGAGCGATCCGGAACAGAAGCGCAAGATCATCGGCAAGCTCTTCATCGACATCTTCGAGGAGAAGGCGAAGGAGATCGGCGGCGCGGATTATCTCGCGCAGGGCACGCTCTATCCCGACGTGATCGAAAGCGTGAGCTTCAGCGGCGGACCTTCGGTCACGATCAAGTCGCACCATAACGTCGGCGGGCTTCCGGCGCGGATGAACATGAAGCTCGTCGAGCCTCTGCGCGAGCTGTTCAAGGACGAGGTGCGGGCTCTGGGGCGGGTGCTGGGCCTGCCGGACAGCTTCGTGGGACGTCATCCCTTCCCGGGGCCGGGGCTCGCGATCCGCATCCCCGGCGAGGTCTCGCGCGAGAAGGCCGACATCCTGCGCGCCGCCGACGCCATCTATCTCGACGAGATCCGCAAGGCGGGGCTCTATGACAAGATCTGGCAGGCCTTCGCGGTGCTGCTGCCGGTGCGGACGGTCGGGGTGATGGGCGACGGGCGGACTTACGACTCCGTCTGCGCCTTGCGGGCGGTGACCTCGGTGGACGGCATGACCGCCGACTTCTTCCCGTACGACATGAATTTCCTCGGACGCTGCGCCACGCGGATCATCAACGAGGTGAACGGAATCAACCGCGTGGTCTATGACGTGACCTCGAAGCCCCCGGGGACCATCGAGTGGGAGTGAGCTAGCCCCTGGCCTCCCGCGCGACCTCCAGAAAGCCGCGCAGGGTGGGCGCGGCTTCGGCGCGCCGCCAGACGAGCCCCGTCTCCAGGATCGGGGCCTTGTCGCGCAGGTCGCGGTAACGCACCCCCGTCCGCGCCAGATTCCGCAGCGAAGCCGGAACCAGCGCCAGGCCAAGACCCGCCGAAACCAGACTCACGATGGTCTGCATCTGGGTGGCCTCCTGAGCCACCTTCGCCTCGCCGCCATGCGCCCGGACGTAGCCCGTCACGAGGTCATGAAAGGCCGGCGCCGCAGGCCGTGGAAAGAGGATCAAGGGCGCCCTGATCGCCTCTTCCGGCGCAAGAGGATCCTCCCGATCCCCCAAGCTCTCCGGGACCGCCGCCACCAGAGGCTCCGAAAGCAGCGGCAGATAAGCCAGAGCCTCCGGCAGAGCCCCCGAAGGCGGCGCCACGATCAGTCCCGCATGGCCCTCGCCCGCCAGAAGCCGCGAGATCTGCACGTCGCTGGTGGCCTCGGTCAGGGCGATCTCCACATCCGGAAAGCGCGCCGCATAGGCCCGCACGAGGCTCGGCAGGACGCTGTAGGTCGCGGTGCCCACGAAGCTCAGGGCCAGACGCCCCGCCTCGCCGTCGCGCAGACGCCGCGCCGCCTCCGGCAGAGCCTCCAGAGCCTCCAGAGCCGCCCGCACATGCGGAAGCCAGCTTTCGCCGAAAGGCGTCAGCGCCACGCTGCGTCGGGTGCGCTGGAACAGACGCGCCCCCAATTCCGCCTCCAGCGCCTGAATCGACTGGCTCAAGGGGGGCTGGGTCATGCCGAGCCGCTCCGCCGCGCGCCCGAAATGCAGCGTCTCGGCGAGGATCGCGAAATGCTTCAGGCGGCGAGGCTCGATCATTCATATCTCCGGCGAATGAATCGCCTCCGAATCATATATTTCACAATCGGCTCGAAAGGCGATACCCCTGCGGCTTCACTCAGGGAGGTTCGAGATGCCCACCTATCGCTCCAGAACGACGACTCATGGCCGCAACATGGCCGGCGCCCGGGGACTCTGGCGCGCCACCGGCATGAAGGATTCCGACTTCGGCAAGCCGATCATCGCCGTGGTCAACAGCTTCACGCAATTCGTGCCGGGGCATGTGCATCTGAAGGATCTGGGGCAGCTCGTCGCGCGCGAGATCGAAGCGGCGGGCGGCGTCGCCAAGGAGTTCAACACCATCGCGGTCGACGACGGAATCGCCATGGGCCATGACGGCATGCTCTATTCGCTGCCCTCGCGCGAGCTGATCGCCGACGCCGTGGAATACATGGTCAACGCCCATTGCGCCGACGCCATGGTCTGCATCTCCAACTGCGACAAGATCACGCCGGGCATGCTCATGGCCTCGATGCGGATCAACATCCCGAGCGTCTTCGTCTCGGGCGGGCCGATGGAGGCGGGCAAGGTGATCGTCAAGGGCAAGGAGCGCGCCCTCGATCTCGTCGACGCCATGGTCGTCGCCGCCGACGAGTCCTACACCGACGAGGAGGTCAAGGCCGTCGAGCGTTCGGCTTGCCCCACCTGCGGCTCCTGCTCGGGCATGTTCACCGCCAACTCCATGAACTGCCTCACCGAGGCGCTGGGGCTCTCGCTGCCCGGCAACGGCTCGACGCTCGCCACCCACGCCGACCGCGAGAAGCTCTTCCTCGAAGCCGGGCGGCTCGTGGTGAAGCTGGCGCGGCGCTGGTATGAGGAAGGCGACGAAACCGCCCTGCCGCGCGGCATCGCCACCTTCGAGGCCTTCGAAAACGCCATGAGCCTCGACATCGCCATGGGCGGCTCGACGAACACCGTGCTGCATCTGCTGGCGGCGGCTCAGGAGGGCGGCGTCGACTTCACCATGAACGACATCGACCGTCTGTCGCGGCGGGTGCCCTGCCTCTGCAAGGTGGCGCCGGCGAAAAGCGACGTGCACATGGAGGACGTCCATCGCGCGGGGGGCATCATGTCGATCCTCGGCGAGCTGGAGCGCGGCGGCCTCCTCGATTCCTCGCGCCCGACGGTCCACGCCAGGACCCTCGGCGAGGCGCTGAACCGCTGGGACATCACCCGCACCAAGGACGCCGCAGTGCATGAGTTCTTCCGCGCGGCGCCGGGCGGCGTGCCCACCCAGATCGCCTTCAGCCAGTCGGCCCGCTGGGAGGAGCTCGACGCCGACCGCGAGAAGGGCGTGATCCGCTCGGTGGAGCATCCCTTCTCGAAGGACGGCGGACTCGCGGTGCTCTTCGGGAACATCGCCCCGGAAGGCTGCATCGTGAAGACGGCGGGCGTGGATGATTCCATCCTCGTCTTCAACGGCGTGGCGCGGGTCTATGAAAGCCAGGACGCCGCCGTTTCGGGCATCCTCGGCAATCAGGTCAAGGCGGGCGACGTGGTGGTCATCCGCTACGAAGGCCCCAAGGGCGGACCCGGCATGCAGGAGATGCTCTATCCGACGAGCTATCTGAAGTCGAAGGGGCTCGGCAAGGCCTGCGCCCTGCTCACCGACGGGCGCTTTTCGGGCGGCACTTCGGGCCTCTCCATCGGCCATGTCTCGCCGGAGGCGGCGGAGGGCGGGCTCATCGCTCTTGTCGAGACGGGGGACCCGATCCTCATCGACATTCCGAACCGGACCATCAGGCTGGATCTGCCGGAAGCCGAGATCGCGCGTCGCCGCGCCGCCATGGAGGCCAAAGGCAAAGAAGCCTGGAAGCCCGCCGCGCCCCGCAAGCGCAATGTGACTCCCGCGCTCCGGGCCTACGCCGCCATGACCACCAACGCCGCCAAAGGCGCCGTGCGCGACGTCAGCCAGGTCGAGAACCGCTGAGGGATCGCAGCCGCGAAGAAAGGCCGCGTCCGGGAGGCCCCCCGGGCGCGGTGTTCCTTCAGGAGGCCCTTCCGGGCCTCAGGGCCCTGAAGGCCCACCAGGCGCAGACGGCGGGCACGGCGGTGAAGATCGCCGTGAGCAGCAGCGGCGCGAGGCCTCCGCCGCCGAAGAGCCGGATCAGCGCCCAGAGCCCCGTCCCGGCGATCCAGAGCAGCAGCGCGCAGGAGATCCCGAAATGGAGCCTCCTCCGGTCCAGCTTCATGGCGAAGCCCTGAGCCGCGCCCAGAACCGCCAGAGCCACGGAGAGTCCGATTCCCGCCCGCGCGAGGTAGATCCCCGCCGGAATCAGCAGGATCAGCGCCAGAAGATTGAGTTGGGAAGGTTTTTCGGCGAATTCGGGCATGGGGCTTCCTGATGATCCTCACGCAGCCATATGAACGCAAAACGTCCTGAATCTCCATGAAGATTCAGGACGCTCCCGTCAAGTTCAAGACCGGCGGAAGGCTCAGCCCTTCTTCAGGCGCTGATCGCGCATCGCCAGCAGCCGCAGCCGCAGCGCGTTGATCTTGATGAAGCCGCCGGCGTCCTTCTGGTCATAGGCGCCCTTGTCGTCCTCGAAGGTCACATGCTGCTCGCTGTAGAGCGAGGCGGGCGAAGAGCGGCCCACCACGTTCACCGAGCCCTTGTAGAGCTTCAGACGCACGTCGCCCGTCACATGCTCCTGCGACTTGTCGATCAGGGCCTGAAGCATCTCGCGCTCGGGGCTGAACCAGTAGCCGTTGTAGATCAGTTCGGCGTAGCGCGGCATGAGCTCGTCCTTCAGATGGGCCGCGCCGCGGTCCAGCGTGATGGACTCGATGCCCCGATGGGCCGCCAGAAGCACTGTGCCGCCCGGAGTCTCGTAGACGCCGCGCGACTTCATGCCGACGTAACGCCCCTCGACCAGATCCAGACGGCCCACGCCATGAGCGCCGCCGATCTCGTTGAGCTTCGTCAGCAGCGCGGCGGGCGAGAGCTTCACGCCGTCCACGGAGACCGCGTCGCCCTTCTCGAAGCCGATGGTCACGTATTGGGGCGTATCCGGGGCCTTCTCGGGATCGACGGTGCGCTGATAGACGATGTCGGGCGCCTCCTCGGCGGGATCCTCCAGCACCTTGCCCTCCGAAGAGGTGTGCAGCAGGTTGGCGTCCACCGAGAAGGGGGCGTCGCCGCGCTTGTCGCGCGGAACCGGAACCTGATGCTTCTCGGCCCATTCGATCAGCCTGGTGCGCGAGGTCAGATCCCATTCGCGCCAGGGCGCGATCACCCGGATGTCGGGCTGAAGCGCATAGGCGGAGAGCTCGAAGCGGACCTGATCGTTGCCCTTGCCGGTGGCGCCATGGGCCACGGCGTCGGCGCCCGAGGCGCGGGCGATCTCGACCAGATGCTTCGAGATCAGAGGCCGCGCGATGGAGGTGCCGAGCAGATAGAGCCCCTCATATTGCGCGTTGGCGCGGAACATCGGGAAGACGAAATCCCGCACGAACTCTTCGCGCAGATCCTTGATGTGGATGTTCTCGGGCTTGATCCCGAGGGTCAGCGCCTTCTGACGGGCGGGCTCCAGCTCCTCGCCCTGCCCGAGATCGGCGGTGAAGGTCACCACTTCGCAGCCGTATTCGGTCTGGAGCCACTTCAGGATGATCGAGGTGTCGAGGCCGCCGGAATAGGCGAGCACGACCTTCTTGGGCTTGGACGACATGGAGACCCCTCGGAGAGATGCTTTCGTTCCCGTGGGTTTACGAAATCGCCCGATCCGGAGCAAGGGGAGGCGGGGCGGAGGCCTCTCCGCGAGGAAGAGGGGAAACGGAGAGGCGGCGCAATCCCGGATTGATTTTCCATCCCATGCGGAGCATGAAGGGCGCCCCTCTGACGTTCCTGCGCGAACCGCCTGCGGACCGCGAGCCGCTGACGGAGAAGACGGAGAAGACATGGAGACCCCCAGGCCCCTGATGGTCCTGCTGATCGACGCGGAGAACGTGTCGCCGCGCTTCTGTCCGGAGATCCTGAGGATCGCCGAAGGATGGGGACGGCCGGTGGTCCGGCGCGTCTACGGCGACTGGAGCGGACTGGCGCTCCAGGGCTGGCGGGATTGCGTCCTGCGTCACGGCCTGCTGGCGGTGCAGCAATTCGCCTACGCCAGCGGAAAGAAGGGCGCGGCCGACGCCGCCCTCATCGTGGACGCCATGGATCTGCTCCATACGGGCAGATACGGCGCCTTCTGCCTCGTCTCCAGCGACAGCGACTTCACGCGGCTGGCCCTGCGCATCCGCGAACAGGGCCTGGAGGTCTGTGGAATCGGCGAGCGCAAGGCCGTCCCCGCCCTGGCCTCGGCCTTCGACAGGTTCTGGCGGCTCGCGCCCCCGCAGACGGAGTTCCCGGCGGCGCCGTCTCCCTTGAAGCGGCCGGGAGGCCTCCCGAACGCCCGTCCGGCCCTGCGGCGGATCTTCCTCCAGGCCGCCGACGTCGAAGGCTGGGCGATGATCTCGAAGCTCGGCACGCTGGTCCGCTACGCGACGCCGCCGCTGAACCCCGCCGACTACGGATTCCCGAAGCTGCTGCCCTTTCTGGAGGCCAGCGGGCTCTTCGAGATCCTGCCCGATCCGAAGGGAGGCGGCCATATCCGGGCCGTCCTGAGGAGTCCGGACGCGGAGAGCCTCCGGGCGCTCCGGAGGGCCCTCCCCTCCGAGGCTCCGGAGACTCCGGACGGAGCCGCGGAGCCCGGCGGATGGACGCCGCTGGCGGAGATTCTGGAGCAGCTGGACCGCGAGGCGCCGGAGTTCGTGCCGCTGGAATGGGGATGCGCCGACTTCGCCGAGGTCTTCCTGATCCTCGGCTACGAGACCGACGAGGCGCGCGAGCGTCTGCGCCTGCGTCCGCCGCAGATCGGAGAATCGGGCTTCCCCGAAGCTCTCTCCGTCGGGCCGGAACGCGCCGGATCGGGCCTCGTCGAGCCGCCGGGCGAGACGGAGTCCCCGCAGACGGAGGAAGGATCCGGCGATCCGGCGGAGGATCAGGCGGCGCCCGATCCGGAGGAGGACCCGGCGGAGCCCCTTTCGCCCTTCTTCAGGATCGGCTGAGAAGGCTCAGGGCTCGGAGGGGCCGCCCGCCGCGCCGCCGGGCTGAAGCCGCCGGACGATGAGCTGTCCGTTGCGATGGGCGGTGACGATCAGCGGCGCGCCCGAGGGGACGGTCTCGCCTTCCTCCAGGCGCGCGCGCCACATGACGCCGTCCACCTGCACGGTTCCGCGTCCGCCGACGAATTCGCCGTTGGCCAGGGTCTCGCGCCCGAGGGTGCGGCCCATGCGGTCGTTGATGCCGTCGGCGGCGGCGTCGTCGCGCCAGGGCGCCGAGATCCGCCGCGCCGAGATCCCCAGCGCGAAGGCCAGAGCCGCAAAGGCCAGAAGCTGGCCGTTCAGGTTCGGCAGAAGCGGCGGATGCACCGCCAGGACCGCCGCCACCAGAAGCGCCGCCGCCGCCGGTCCCGCGAGGAAGAAATCCCCGCTGAAGGTCTCGGCGATCAGCAGCAGCAGCCCGACGATGATCCAGCCCCAGACGGCGTGCGAATTCATGAAGCCGAGAATGACGTCCATGGATCTCCCCCAGATCGAAATGCGGCCGCGCCGCGGGCCTCTGTTGCGGCCGCGCGGCGGCGCGCCCTCTCCGGAAGGGCCTTGCGGCCCGACCTGCGCCCTCAGGCGCCCGTCTTGCCCGTCCCGACGGCGCCCGTCGCCTTGAGCAGCTCCGTCACGCCCGAGACGCTGCCCAGGATCCCCGAGGCCTCCAGCGGCATCATGATGATCTTGGAGTTCTCGGCGCTGGCCATCTCCTTGAGCGAATCCACGTATTTCTGCGCCACGAAATATTGAATGGCCTGAACGCCATGCGCCCCGATGGATTCCGAAACCACCCGCGTGGCCTCGGCTTCGGCGATGGCGGCGCGTTCGCGGGCCTCGGCGTCGCGGAAGGCGGCTTCGCGGCGGCCCTCGGCGGCGCGGATCGCGGCTTCCTTCTCGCCCTCGGCGCGCAGGACCGCCGCCTGCTTGGCGCCCTCGGCCTTGAGCACCGCCGATTGCTTGGCGCCTTCGGCCTCCAGGATCTCGGCGCGCTTGTCGCGCTCGGCCTTCATCTGGCGGGCCATGGAATCGGCGATGTCGGGCGGCGGCGAGAGGTCGCGGATCTCCACGCGCGTCACCTTCACGCCCCAGGCTTCGGTCGCCTCGTCGATGGCGTTCAGCAGGCGCTTGTTGATCTCGTCGCGGCGGGTGAGCACGTCGTCCAGCTCCATGCCGCCGATCACGGTGCGGATGTTGCTGATCGCCAGGTTGATGATCGCGCTCGCCAGATTCCCCACCTCGTAGGCGGCGGCGCTGGCGTCGAGGATCTGGAAGAACACCACGGCGTCGGTGCGCACCATCACGTTGTCGCGGGTGATGACGTCCTGTTCGGGCACGTCGAGCAGCTCCTCCTTCATCGAGAGGCGCTTGCCCACGTTGTCCACATAGGGCACCAGCAGATTCAGCCCCGGCTGAAGCGTGCGCGTATAGCGGCCGAAGCGTTCGACGGTCCATTGCTCGCCCTGCGGGACGGTCCGGACGGCGAGGAAGAGGGTGATCAGCACCAAGGCGACCAGGACGAGAATTGCGGCCAGCTCCACGATCCGGCTCCCGACGTGAGGGGTGAGGGAGGGCCGCGGAACGGCCCGGCGATCTGCTGCAAAATAGTCGAAAGAATCTTACCTCTCAATTGCGCAAAGGGGATCGGGACGCCTCGCGCGGGAGATTCCAGCCCCGAACCGCGAAAGACAGGAGAAAAACCCGGGAGAAAGGAGCGCCCTTTCGTCGCCTTGCCGCGCGGCGCCGGGCGCGTTAAGCCTTCCGGCGGAGCAGAGAGGGAGCGTCCCATGATCGGTCGTCTGAACCATGTCGCCATCGTTTCGCCGGATCTGGCCGCCTCGGCCCGGCAATATCGGGAGGTCTTCGGCGCGAAGGTCTCCGAGCCCAAGGCCATGCCCGAACATGGCGTGACGGTGGTCTTCGTCGAGCTGCCCAACACCAAGGTCGAGCTGATGGAGCCCCTCGGCGCCGAGTCGACCGTGGCGGGGTTCCTCGCGAAGAATCCGGCGGGCGGGATGCATCACGTCTGCTACGAGGTCGAGGACATCCGCGCCGCCCGCGACGCGCTCAAGGCCAGGGGCGCCCGCGTCCTCGGCGACGGCGAGCCGAAGATCGGCGCCCACGGCAATCCGGTGCTCTTCCTGCATCCCAAGGACTTCAACGGCGTGCTCGTCGAGCTGGAGCAGGTCTGACCCTTTCGGCCCGCGAGTCAGGAAGGCTCAAGTCAAGGAGGCTCAAGCCATGGCGGTGACCTCGGCCATCGTGATGTTCGCGGTGATCTGGTGGCTCGCGCTGCTCTGCATCCTGCCGTTCAACACGCGCAGCCAGGAGGAAGCCGGAGAAGTCGTCCCCGGCACGCCCTCCAGCGCGCCGGAGAACCCGCGCATCGGACGCACCATGCTCTGGACCACCGGACTGACCGTGGTGCTCTGGTCGGCGCTGTTCTTCGGCATGCAGGCCACCGGATGGAGCCTGCGGGATCTGGCCGATCCGCCCGACTACACCGCGCCGCGCGAAGCCTGGCGTCCGGCGGGCGCGGCGTCGGCCGGAGAAGGCGCAAGGGCGCCCTGATCGAAGCCGTGGGCCGTCTTCTCCCAGAGGAAGGCGGAGCGCGGAAGCTGGCTCGCGGCCCGCAGAGCCGCGACAGGCCCGAAGATCCCCAGATAGAAGGGCAGAAGCGGAGCCCAGCAGGCGAAGCGCAGGCCGTAGCTCCGCCATGCGCCCCGGAAGGCCATGAAGGTCGCCGCGGCCAGACCCGCCCAGAACAGCGCCGCCAGAAGCCGCCCGGCCTTCTCCGGCAGAACCTCGCTCCAGGGCGCTTCTCCCGCGACCAGAAGCCAGGCGAGCGCCGTCAGATGCAGCGGCAGACTCAGATAGGCCAGGAAAGACCCCAGCGTCAGGGCGTTGAGCACCCAGAATCCCGCCGGACCGATCTCGCGCCAGAGCCGGAGGGGATCGCGCATGTGGACGATCCAGGTGACGAGGAAGCCCTTGATCCAGCGGGTCCTCTGCCGGATCCAGGCGTGCGGCGTCAGGACGGCCTCCTCCCAGGTGGTCGAATCGAGCGTCGCCGAGCGCCAGCCCCGCCGCGCCAGCCGGAACCCGAGGTCGGCGTCCTCCGTGACGTTCCAGGGATCCCAGCCGCCGATCTCGCGCAGAGGCCCCGCGCGCAGGTAGCAGGAGGTGCCGCCGAGCGGAATCGGCCAGCCCAGACGCGCCAGAGCCGGCAGCAGCAAGCCGAACCATCCCGCATATTCCAGAGCCAGACCGCGCGTCAGGCCGTTGGTCGAGGCGTTGTACCAGCCGAGCCGGGCCTGAAGACAGACCACCTCGGGCGGCGCCTGGGCGAAGGCCGCCGCGGCCTTGCGCAGCTGATCCGGCTCAGGGCGGTCCTCGGCGTCGAAGACGCCGACGATGCCGCCTTTCGCCTCGGCGAGTCCCCAGTTCAGCGCGCGCGGCTTGGTGCGCGGCGCGCCGTCCGGCGCGACCAGAAGCCGGATCCAGGGCGGCGGATCCTGCGCGAGGAAGGCGGCGAAGGTTTCGAGATCGTCCTGCTCCAGCAGGATCAGGACTTCGAGCCGGTCGCGGGGATAATCCAGATCCTGCAGCGCGGCGAGCAGATGCCGGATGCGCGCGGCTCGCCGTCGTCGCGCCCGACGCGCGCCGGTCCCTCCCCCGAGATCCTTCGGCATCGCTCCCCCCGCCGCCGTCGCCGCAGGACGCGCGACGCGAAAGGATGGCCTTCGGAAGACGTGGGGCGCAAGGAAATCCGTCCCGCGCGCGAGGCGTGGGCGGATGCTCGACTCAGGAGCGAGACTCTTCCATGTTGCGCGCGAAACGTTCGAAGAGATAGAAGCTGTCGCGCGGGCCGGGGCTCGCCTCCGGATGGTGCTGCACCGAGAAGACCCGGCCGTTCCGGGCGCTCACGCCGCAGTTGGTCCTGTCGAAGAGCGAGACATGGGTCTCGACCACGCCTTCGGGCAGGCTGCCGGAATCGACGGTGAAGCCGTGGTTCATCGACACGATCTCGACCTTGCCGGTCGAGAGCTCCTTGACCGGATGATTCGCGCCGTGATGGCCCTGCTTCATCTTCGTGGTCCGGGCGCCCAGCGCCAGAGCCAGCATCTGATGGCCGAGGCAGACGCCGAAGACCGGAATGTCGCGCGCCATGACGCCCTGGATCATCGGCACGGCGTAGGCGCCGGTGGCCGCCGGATCTCCGGGGCCGTTGGAGAGGAACACGCCGTCGGGCTTCTGGGCCAGCACCTGCTCCAGATCCGCCGAGGCGGGCAGCACGGTGACGTCGGCGCCGATCTCCACGAGGCAGCGCAGGATGTTGCGCTTGGCGCCGTAGTCCAGCGCCGTCACCCGGTAACGCGGCTTGGGCGCCGGGACATGGCCCTTCGGCCAGACCCAGCGGGCTTCGCTCCATTTGTAGCTCTGGACGCAGCTGACCTGTTTCGCGAGATCCGTCCCGAGGAGGCCCTTCCAGGCCCGGGCCTTCGCGATCAGGGCCTCGACGTCGAAATTCCCCTCGGGATCGTAGGCGAGGGCGGCGTGGGGCATGCCCTGGTCGCGGATCAGCCGCGTCAGACGCCGGGTGTCCAGACCCGCCACGCCGATCCGGCCGCGCCGGGCCAGCCAGGCGTCGAGGGTCTCCAGAGCCCGCCAGTTCGAGGGCTCGGTGGGGTCGAGCTTCACCACCATGCCGAGGGCCACCGGATCGGCGGATTCGTCGTCCTCCGGAGTCACGCCGGTGTTGCCGATGTGGGGGAAGGTGAAGGCCACGATCTGTTCGGCGTAGGAGGGATCGGTCATGATCTCCTGATAGCCGGTCATCGAGGTGTTGAAGCAGAGCTCGCCCACCTGCTCGCCGGGAGCGCCGAAGCCGCGTCCGTAGAAGACCTGTCCGTCCGCGAGGACCAGAACGGCGGTGGGGCGGCGGAGATCCCGAGAAACTCCGGGCGCGGCGGTTTCGGCGGGGTTCTGGGTCATGACGCGTCTCCGGATAGGGAAAGGCCTCGCGCGGGCGCTGCGGGCCTTCCCGGCGGGCGCGGGCGGGCTTCATGTAACGCCCGCGATCCGGAGCGTCAAGGAAGCCGCCTCCCGCGCCGGACTCTCCCTCCGCGCGGCGAGGCGCGGCTTTGCGTCGCGCGCGTGACGCCTGTATAACCGGCGGTTCAGGAATTCGGGAGGATTCGTCATGCCGCGCGCCGCGCTCAACGCCGCTTTGAAACAGGCCATGCTCGCCCGCGACGCGGCCAGGCTCTCGACCATCCGCATGATGATCGCCGAGATCCTCAAGGCCGACGTCGAGGCCCGCGGCTCGGGCGCGAAGGAGGCCCCGGACGCCGATCTGCTCGCGGCCTTCGCGAAGCTCGCCAAGCGCGGCGAGGATTCCATCACGCAGTTCGAGGCGGGCGGGCGCAAGGATCTCGCCGAGAAGGAGCGCGCCGAGATCCTCGTGATCCGCGAATTCCTGCCCCGGCCCCTCGACGCCGCCGAGACCGCCGAAGCCGTGCGCGCCGCCATGGCCGCCAGCGGCGCCGCCGGTCCCCGCGACATGGGCAAGGTCATGGCGGCGCTCAAGGCGGCCCATGGAAGCCGCCTCGACATGGGGACGGTCGGGCCTCTCGTCAAAGCGGCGCTCGGCGGATGAGCCGCGCCCATTCCCCCCCCGGACGCCTCGCCCAGCCGGGCGAAACCCAGAGCATGACCGGATTCGCCGCCGCCGAAGGCGAAGCCGGAGGCCTGCGCTGGCGCTGGGAGCTGCGCAGCGTCAACGGGCGGGGCCTGGAGCTCCGGCTCCGGCTGCCCCATGGCTGGGATTCGCTCGAACCCGACGTGCGGGCCGCGGCCCAGGCCCGTTTCGAACGCGGCTCGCTCATGGCGACCCTCAGTCTGGGGCCCCTCGCCGGAGGATCCGGAGAAGGCGAGGAGTTCGCCCGCGCCGCCCGCCGGCTGCTCGCCGCGCGCAGGACGCTGGAGGCGCTCGGGCTGCCGCTGGCGCCCGTCGCGGCGGAGGCCCTGCTCGCGCTGGAGACCCAGCGTCCCGTCGAGGCCGCGCCCGGTCCGGCCCTCGCCCAGGCGCTGCGCATCGGCTTCGACGACGCCCTGCTGGCGCTGGCCGCCTCGCGCCGGGGAGAAGGCGCGCGGCTCAGGACGACCCTCGCGGGGCATCTGGCGACGGTGGCGCGGCTCGCCGCCCGCGCCGAGGCCGAAGCCGCCGCCGCCAATCTCGCCGCCGCCGGGACGCTCAAGGCCCGCGTCGAGGCGCTGATGGAGGGACGCGGCGAACTCGACCCCGCGCGGCTGGCGCAGGAGCTGGCGCTTCTGGCGGTGAAATCCGACGTCCGCGAGGAGATCGACCGTCTGCGCGCCCACGCCGCCGCCGCCGAGGCCCTGCTCGAACAGGGCGGCGCGGTCGGGCGCAAGCTGGACTTCCTCGCCCAGGAGTTCAACCGCGAGGCCAATACGCTCTGCGCCAAGTCGCCTTCTCTGGGACTGACGCGGGTGGGGCTCGATCTGAAGCTCGCCATAGACCAGCTGCGCGAGCAGGCCCAGAACCTCGAATGATCCGATCAACCTCCGAGAAAGACCTCCGCCCATGATGCAAGGGGACGCCGAACGTCTGCTCCAGAGCGCCCGGCCCGAGGCCCGCTTCCTCCGACGCGGCGCGATGCTCGTGCTCTCCTCGCCTTCGGGCGCGGGCAAAAGCAGCCTCGCGCGGGCCTTGCTGGCGGCGGACGCGGCTCTGAAGCTCTCGGTTTCGGCGACCACGCGCCCCATCCGACCCCGCGAGGTCGAGGGGAAGGATTATTTCTTCATGACCCGCGCCGAATTCCTGAAGAAGGTCGAGACCGGCGAGATGCTCGAATGGGCCGAGGTCTTCGGCAATCTCTACGGCACGCCCCGCGCGCCGGTGGAGGCCTGGATGGCCCAGGGGCTGGACGTGCTCTTCGACATCGACTGGCAGGGCGCGCGGCAATTGCGCGAGGCCGCGCCGGAGTCGGTGGCGGACGTCTTCATCCTGCCGCCCTCGCTGGAGGAGCTGGAGCGCCGTCTCGTCTCGCGCGGACAGGACTCCGCCGAAGTCATCCGCAGCCGCATGGCCAAGGCCGAAGCCGAAATGAGCCACTGGAGCGAATACGCCTATCTGGTGCTCAACGAGGATTTCGACGGCGCCTTGCGCAAGCTCTCGGCGATCCTGCTGGCCGAGCGGCTGAAGCGGACGCGTCAGCTCGGGCTCGGCGCGCAATTGACGGCGGCTCTGGCGACGCGGGCGGTCTAGACCCCCGCCTCCCGCCGGAGCCGGACTTGACAGGACAGGCCCCGCATGCGCTCTTGCGCCCGCTTTCGCGCGATCCGCGACTTCCCGGAGAATTCCCGATGCATCTCTATCGCAGCCAGACTTGCGGCGAGTTGACCGCCGCCCACATCGGACAGACCGTCCGGCTTTCGGGCTGGGTGCATCGCGTGCGGGATCATGGCGGCCTGCTCTTCATCGACCTGCGCGACCATTACGGCATCACCCAGATCGTGGTCGATCCCGATTCGCCCGCCTTCAGGGAGGCCGAGGCCCTGCGCTCGGAATGGGTGGTGCGCATCGACGGCGAAGTGAAGGCCCGTCCCGCCGAGACGGTCAACAAGGTCCTCCCCACCGGAGAGATCGAGGTCTTCGCGCGCGGAATCGAGCCGCTCAGCCGCGCCGAGAACCTGCCTCTGCCGGTCTTCGGCGATCAGGATTATCCCGAAGAGACCCGCCTGAAATACCGCTTCGTCGATCTGCGCCGCGACGCCCCCCACGCCGCGATGAAGCTGCGCAGCAGCGTCATCCGCCGTCTGCGCGAAATCATGTGGGATCTCGGATTCACCGAATACCAGACGCCGATCCTCACCGCCTCCAGCCCTGAAGGCGCGCGCGATTTCCTCGTGCCTTCGCGTCTGCATCCGGGCAAGTTCTACGCCCTGCCGCAGGCGCCCCAGCAGTTCAAGCAATTGCTGATGGTCGCGGGCTTCGACCGCTATTTCCAGATCGCCCCCTGTTTCCGCGACGAAGACCCCCGCGCCGACCGCTCGCCGGGCGAGTTCTATCAGCTCGACATGGAGATGAGCTTCGTCACGCAGGAGGACGTCTTCCAGGCCGTCGAGCCCCTGATGCGCGGAATCTTCGAGGAATTCGGCAAGGGCCGCCCGGTCACGCCGGAATTCCCGCGCATTCCCTATCGCGAGGCGCTGCTGAAATACGGCTCCGACAAGCCCGACCTGCGCAATCCCATCGTCATGCAGAGCGTGACCGAGCATTTCGCCGGATCAGGCTTCAAGGTCTTCGCGGGGATGATCGAGAAGGACCCGAAGGTCGAAGTGCGGGCGATCCCGGCGCCGGGCGGCGGCTCGCGCGGATTCTGCGACCGCATGAACTCCTGGGCCCAGAAAGAGGGTCAGCCGGGCCTCGGCTACATCTTCTGGCGCGAGGAGAACGGCGCTCTGGACGCCGCCGGACCCATCGCCAAGAACATCGGGCCGGAGCGCACCGAAGCCATCCGTCAGCAGCTCGGGCTGAAGGCCGGAGACGCGGTCTTCTTCGCGGCGGGCAAGCCCGAGGCCTTCACGGCTTTCGCGGGCAAGGCGCGCAACGTCGTCGGGAGCGAGCTCGGCCTCACCGCCAGGGACCGCTTCGACTTCTGCTGGATCGTCGATTTCCCGATGTACGAGTGGAACGAGGAGGAGAAACGGGTCGACTTCTCGCATAACCCCTTCTCGATGCCGCAGGGCGGGCTTGAGGCTCTGAACACCCAGGAGCCGCTCGACATCCTCGCCTATCAATATGACATCGTGTGCAACGGCGTGGAGCTCTCTTCGGGCGCCATCCGGAACCACCTCCCCGAAGTGATGCTGCGGGCCTTCGAGATCGTCGGCTATGACGCCGCGACCGTGGAGGCGCGCTTCGGCGGCATGCTCAACGCCTTCCGCTGCGGCGCTCCGCCCCATGGCGGCATCGCGCCGGGCGTGGACCGCATGGTCATGCTGCTCGCCGACGCCGAGAACATCCGCGAGGTGGTGCTCTTCCCGATGAACCAGCGCGCCGAAGACCTCATGATGGGCGCTCCTGCGGAGGCGACGCCGCAGCAATTGCGCGACCTCTCGCTGCGGATCATTCCGCAGAAGTGAGGTGCGAGCCCTCCCGAGATCCGCCGTGAAAAAGCCCCCCGTTCGCGAGAGCGGGGGGCAGGCTTCCGGAGAGGAACCTCAGGAAAGAAAGGTTCGCTCAGCCTGTCCTGTCGTGGTTCTGGCGGGCCCAGGCGTCGACTTCGCGCTCGGCCTCCTCCCTGGCGTAGCCGTATTTCTGCTGCAGCTTGCCCACGAGCCGGTCGCGGGCGCCTTCCGCCTCGGCGAGGTCGTCGTCGGTGAGCTCGCCCCATTTCTGCTTGAGCGAGCCGACCATCTCGCGCCATCCGCCCTTGACGTTCGTCCAGGCGGCTTCGGCCTTTTCGCGGGCGTGCCGCACTTCGTCGGCGGTGACGCCGCCGTCGTCGGCGAGCCGCGCGGACCAGTCGTCGGCCTGTTTCTCGGCCTCGGCCTTGGCGTAGCCGTAGCGTTGCTGGAGCTTGCCTGCGAGCTTGTCGCGCTTGCCTTCGATCTCCAGCAGATCGTCGTCGGTGAGGTCGCCCCATTTCTCCTTTGCGGCGCCCTTGAGCTGTTTCCAGCGGCCGGCGAGGACATCCCATTCCATCTTGCGTCTCCTTCGTCTCGTCGTCCGCCGGGGGGCGGGCGTCGGAGAGAATCGGCGGCCTCAGGGGGCGGATCGCAGCCGTCCCCGGAGGCCGATGAGAAATCGACGTCTTGTGATGTAGGGGGCCGGGCGGCCGCCTCCAAGAGGGGCGGCGGCGGGTTTCCTCCCCGATGCGGCGGAGATCCGCATCAGGAGGAAACCCAACCTTCTGGAGAGGTTATGTTTTCCTGCTCCGCCGTCCGCCCGGATCTTTCATGCGGAATGGAGTTTCGCGCGGGCGTCGAAGGCCCGCCAGAGCGCGAGGTCCGCCTCTTCGTCGGGCGCGGCCTCGCGGATGGCGAAGCGGGCGGCGTCGGCGGCCTCGGCGCGGCGGAGCGCCTCGCCCGTCAGCGGCGAGAGGGCGCGGGCCACAGGCGCCATCTCCTCCATCTCGCCGTTGCAATGAAGGATCACGTCGCAGCCCGCCGCCAGGGAGGCGCGGGCGCGGCTCTCGAAATCGCCCGAGAGCGCCTTCATCGAGAGGTCGTCGGTCATCAGCAGCCCGTCGAAGCCGATGGAGCCGCGGATCGCCTCCTGAACCACCTTGCGCGAGAGCGTGGCGGGGGCCTCGGGGTCGATGGCCTCGAAGACGATGTGGCCCGTCATGCCCAGAGGGGCCTCGGCGTGCTGGCGGAAGGGGGCGAAATCCACCCGCTCCAGCTCTTCGCGCGAGGCCGTCACGCAAGGGAGGTGCAGGTGGCTGTCCACCAGAGCCCGACCATGGCCGGGGATATGCTTGATCACCGGCAGGACGCCGCCTGAAGTCAGGCCTTCGCGCACCGCGAAGCCCCGACGGGCCACCGTCCCGGGATCGCGGCCGATGGCGCGGTCGCCGATGATGTCATGGCCGCCGGGAGCGGGCACGTCGAGCAGGGGCGCGCAGCAGACGTCCACGCCCACCCGGCGCAGCTCCGCGGCGATCAGCCGGAAGCGCGCCGCGAGCGCGGCCTCCTTCTCGGCCTCGTCGAGGGCGGCCTCCATGCTCGCGAGAGGCGCGGGCCAGCTGCGCCAGTGCGGCGCCCGCAGACGCGCCACCCTTCCGCCTTCCTGATCGACGAGGATCGGCGCCTCGCGGCCCACCGACTCGCGCAGGGCGTCGGTCAGGCGGCGCAGCTGCTCGGGCGTCTCGACGTTGCGCCGGAAGAGGATGAAGCCCCAGGGCGAGACCTCGCGAAAGAACCCGCGCTCCGCATCGGAGAGCGCGGGCCCGAGGCATCCGAAGATGACCGGAGAAGCCGCCGCCATCTTACGAGGGCGGGGCGTAGCAGTCGACGCCGCGCGCCTGGAGCGCCGCGCAGAGATTCCGCGCCGAGCCCTGATCGGCCAGCGGACCCGCCCGCAGCCGGAAGAGCTGCTGACCTGCGCCGGTGGTCACGGGCTGGATGTCCAGCCGCAGCGAACCGAGCAGATCGGGATTGCTCCGCTGGAGCATGGCCCAGCGCTGCTGCACCTGATCCGGCGAGGGCAGGGCGCCGAGCTGGATCTGGGCGCCGCGTCCCGCGACGGGCTGCGGCTGCGGTTGGGGCTGGAATTGCGGCTGGGGCGCGAAGCCGGGCTGAGGCGCGGCGGCGTATTGGGGCTGCGGCCCGCCATAGGGCTGGGCGGGCGTCTGGGCGAGGCGCAGGGCCTCGGCCTGAAGCCGCTGGGCTTCGGCCTGGGCGGCCTGAGCCGCCGCGACGGCGCGGGGATCTGCCCCCCCCGCCGTGGCGGCGAAATCCTGGCCGAGCGACATGGTGGCCTGTCCGGGCGCGAAGACGCGCGGCTGGACCTGAACCTGAGACTGCGGCGTGAAGCCCGTCGAGACCGGAGCGGGCTGGGCGGCCTGAACCGGCGGCTGCGGCGCGGCCACGTTGATTCCGGCTGCGGCGCGCACCTGCGACACCACGCTGAGCGAGGCGGCGGGCGTCGGGCGCGGACGCGGCGGCGGAGAAGCCTGGGGCGCCTCCGTGAGGGCGGCCGTCTCGACCGGAGCGGCGGGCGTCGCCGCGAGGGCTCCGGGCGCTCCCGCAGGGGCGGCGACCGAGGGGCCGATGGGCGCGACTCCGCCCGGCGCGGCGAAGGGAGCGCCAGGGTTGAGAGCGCCCGCCTGAGCCTGGGCGGCCTGCATCGTCGGGCCGCGCGGCGCGGCGCCGACGGCTCCGGCGGGGGCGCCGAGCGCGGTCGAGGAGGCCACGGGCCCGAGGCCCGAAGGCGGCGTGGCGCCTCCTGCGGCGGCGGCCTGGGAGGCGCGCGGACCGAGGGCCCCCGAAGCCGGAGCGGCGGGCGCGCCCGCGCCTCCGCTGGAGGAGGAGAGCGCCGCCGCCAGACCCGGCGCCGCGAGATCGCGTTCGGGCGCGTTCAGGGCGAAGGTCTCGGCGGGACGGGTCATGTCCGTGCGCGCCGGCACCGCCGCCAGCCCGATGCTGTGGATTTCGGTGTTGCGGGCGCGCAGGGCTGCGGAATCGGCCGATTCCACCGCGCGGGCGGCCATGGGTCCGGCGGGCCGTTCGGTCTCCTCGGCCGACTGGAATTCGGTGACGCGGGCGCTGGCGGGCTCGATGGGGCGCGGGCCGAGGCTCTCGTAGGCGGCGCGGGCCTGATCGGGCGCGACGAGTCCGCCGGGGTTCTCCGGCGCGCTGCGCAGGGGCTCGACCGGCGCCGAGACCACCGTGACGGCCTCGCCGTTGGCGGCGACGATGGCGCGGGCGGCGGGCTCGGCGACGTCGCCGGGGCGCTTGCCGAACTGATAGGCCGAATACATCACGCCTCCGACGAGGGCGACGCTGAGAAGGGCCAGAAGGCCCCCCCGACCGCCGCCGCCCTGAGGAGCGGAAGCTTCGGGAGTGGTCGTGTTCTGCGTGGTCATGATCCTGCTCGAAGCGCTGCGCGCCCCCTCCTCAGCCTTGACGGTCTGCGCCGAAGATGTGTTTCGACAAGGTTAGCGCATTTCGTCCATCGGCGTCACGCCCAAGATTCGCATCCCATTCGCAAGCGTCAGTTGAGTCGCCCGCACGAGCGCCAGACGCGCCCTGGTGCCCTCGGGATCGGAGGCCTGCACGAAGCGGAGCTCCTCCTCCTCCTTGCCCCGGCTCCAGAGGGCGTGGAAGACGCCCGCCAGATCATAGAGGTAGAAGGCGATCCGGTGCGGCTCCTGAGCCTGGGCGCCGCCCTCCACATGGCGGGGGAACTCGGCGATCTTGCGGATGAGCGCCATCTCGGAAGGATGGTCGAGCAGATCGGCGTCGGCCGTCGCGAGCCCCGCGTCGTCGAGGAGGAAGCCCGCCTCCTGCGCCTGACGCGCCAGCGAGGCGGTGCGGGCGTGGGCGTATTGCACGTACCAGACGGGGTTGTCCCTGGACTGCTCCAGAGCCTTGTCGAAGTCGAAGTCCAGCTGGGCGTCGTTCTTGCGCATGAGCATGACGAAGCGGGCCACGTCCGGCCCCACCTCGTCGATGACGTCGCGCAGGGTGACGAAATTCCCCGAGCGCTTCGACATCTTGTAGGGCTGGCCGTTCTTGAAGAGGTTGACCATCTGGCAGAGCCGCGCCTCCAGCGGCACGCGCCCTTCCGTGAGCGCCGCCACCGCCGCCTTGAGCCGCTTGACGTAGCCGCCGTGATCGGCGCCCAGCACGTCGACGAGCAGGTCGTAGCCGCGCTGGGTCTTGTCGTAGTGATAGGCGATGTCCGGGGCGAAATAGGTCCAGGAGCCGCCCGACTTGCGGATGGGGCGGTCCACGTCGTCGCCATAGGCGGTGGAGCGGAAGAGCGTCTGTTCGCGGGGCTCCCAGTCCTCGGGGAGCTTGCCCTTGGGGGGCTCCAGCACGCCGCGATAGATCAGGCCCATCTCCTCGAGCCGCCCGATGGCCTGCTCCACGGCGCCCGACTGCGCGATGGCCTTCTCCGAGGAGTAAAGATCCATGTGGATGTTGAGCGCCGCCAGATCCTCGCGGATCTCGTCCATCATGCGGGCTACGGCGAAATCGCGGATCGGCTCCAGCCAGGCTTCTTCGGGCTGGTCCACGAAGCGGTCGCCGAACTGCGCCCGCAGGGCCGCGCCCACGTCGCGCAGATATTCGCCCGGATAGAGCCCTTCGGGGATCTCGATGGAGCGGTCGTGCGCTTCGAGGTAGCGCAGATAGGCCGAGCGCGCGAGGGTGTCGACCTGCCCGCCCGCGTCGTTGATGTAATATTCGCGCGTGACCTCCCAGCCCGCCGCCTGGAGCAGGTTGGCGAGGGCGTCCCCGAAGACGGCGCCGCGCATGTGCCCCACATGCAGGGGCCCGGTCGGATTGGCCGACACGAATTCGATGTCCACGCTCTTTCCGGCGCCGATCTCCGAGCGGCCCCAGCCTGCGCCGAGGTCGATGGCCTCGCGCAGCTCGGCGCGCCAGACGGCTTCGTCCACCCGCAGATTGAGGAAGCCGGGGCCTGCGGGCTCGGCCGAACGCACCTGAGGATGCGCCCGCAGCTTTTCGGCGAGGGCCTCGGCGAGGGCGCGCGGCGCCAGCTTCGCGGGCCTGGCCAGCACGAGCGCGGCGTTGGTGGCGAGATCGCCATGGGCCGGATCTCGCGGCGTCTCCATGGCGACGGCGGCCGTGTCGAGGCCGGAGGGGACTCGGCCCTCCGCCTGCAACTGCGCGAGGGCGTCCAGAACGACGGAGCGGAAATCGGCGAAAACGGTCATGATGCTGCTGCGAATGCCAGAGATTAAGGACGCCTTGTCAGGCGCGGAAGCCCGGATCGGTGAGCCGACGATGCTCCTCCAGAGCGAAGCGGTCGGTCATGCCGGCGAGGTAGTCGGCCGCGCGCCGCGCCCGCTCCGCTCCGGATCCGCCCGACTCGGGTCCGGGGCCGCGCCAGTCCTCGGGAAGGAGCAGCGGGTCCGCCAGAAACAGGTCGAACGCCTCGCGCAGCGCGCGCTGGCCTTTGGCCGCCATGCGCCTGACCTTGTAGTGACGATAGACTTGCTTGAAAAGGAATTGTTGGATCGCCTTCAGCTCGCTGCGGACATGGGGGCTGAAATCCACGAGAGGGAAGGGCGCGGCGCGGACGTCTTCGGGGCCTTGCGGCGCGACCTCGGCGATGCGGCGCAGGGATTCCTTCACCGCGTCCTCCATCAGCCGCCCGAACATCCGCCGCAAGGCTTCGTGGCGGCGCCGCTCGGGATCGAGGCCGGGGCGCAGGCGGTCGATCTCGCCGAGGCACGCCCCGATCAGCGGCAGGGGCTTGAGGTCGTCCAGGGTGAAGAGCTCCGCCCGGAGCCCGTCCTCCAGATCATGGGTGTTGTAGGCGAGGTCGTCGGCGATGGCGGCGCATTGCGCCTCGGCGGAGCTTTGCCGCCAGGGATCGAAGTCGATCCGCTGCGCGGCCTCGCGCAGGGCCCAGGGCAGGGCGTCGAGGCTCTCGCCCGGCCTGAGCAAGGGCCCGTTATGCTTGGCGACGGCCTCCAGGGTGGTCAGATGGAGGTTGAGCCCGTCGAAATCGGCGTAGCGGCGTTCGAGGGCGGTCAGGATGCGGATCGCCTGGGCGTTGTGGTCGAAGCCGCCCCAGGGCGCCATGACCTCGTTCAGGGCCTCCTCGCCCGCATGGCCGAAAGGTGCGTGGCCGAGGTCATGCGCCAGAGCCGTGGCCTCGGCGAGGTCTTCGTCCAGCCCCAGACGCCGCGCCAGAGCCCGCGCCGCCTGAGCCACCTCCAGGGTGTGGGTCAGGCGGGTGCGGATGTGGTCGCCATGCGGATCGATGAAGACCTGGGTCTTGTGCTTGAGGCGCCGGAAGGCCTCGGAATGCAGGATCCGGTCGCGGTCGCGGGCGAAGGGGGCGCGATGGGCGCTCTCGGGTTCGGGATGGAGCCGCCCCAGAGCCGGGTCGGCGAAGGCGGCGAAAGGCGCCCGGGGAACCGGGACGGAGGCCGGTATGGAGGAAGAAGCGGTCATCGCGGGGGGACCTCTTGAAAACGGGCCGGTCGAAGAGCGATATTGCAGGGCGAGTCCCTGACGGAAGGCGAAGACGAATCTTCGGCTCCGGCGGGCCCGGAATTCGAGGAGATGCGCCATGACCTCCGAAATCGCCTTTGCGCCCGCCGCCGCGCGGCGGCTCAAGCAGATCCTCAAGGAGGAGGGCGGCCCCGAAAAGGCCCTGCGGCTTTCGGTGCAGGGCGGCGGCTGCTCGGGCTTTCAGTATGAATTTGCGCTGGAGGAGGCTCCGCCGCAAGAGGACGACCTCGTGATGACCACCGACGGGGCGCGGCTCTATGTGGATTCCGTCTCGGCGCCCTTCCTCGAAGGCTCGGTGGTGGATTACGAGGACGTGCTGATCGGCGCGCGATTCGTGGTGCGCAATCCTCAGGTGAAGTCGGCCTGCGGCTGCGGCGTCAGCTTCGCGCTGTGAGTCGGGGCGCGGCCCTCGCGCCCGAGGCCGTCGCCTTTCTCCCACGCTCGACGAGTCTTCCGGGGTCGGCCTTCGCCGACCCTCTCGCTTTCGCGCCGGGAAGGGCGTAGGGGGAACGCAGGCGCGCGGCCCGACGTCGCGCCCCTGATTCTCCTTTCTCCCTGATCGCCTTCCTGGTGTCGTCATGCGCGATTTCAGCGCCGAATCCCGTGATTTTCCGGTCACGAACCGGGCCATCCTGGCCATCGCCGTTCCCATGTCCCTCGCCTACATGACGACGCCCTTTCTGGGCGTGGTCAATACGGCGGTGGTCGGGCGCATGGGCGAGGCCGCCCTCATCGGCGGTCTGGCCGTCGGGGCGGTGGTCATCGACTTCGTCTTCAGCTGCTTCAACTTCCTGCGCTCGGGCACAACGGGGCTGGTGGCTCAGGCCATGGGCCATGACGACGAAGCCGAAGAGCAGGCCGCCTTCCTGCGCGCGGCGGCTGTGGCTCTGGCGGCGGGGGTGGTTCTGGCTCTGGCGGCGCCTCTGGTCGCCTGGGCGGGGCGGGCCTTCATGCAGGCCGATCCGGCGGTGAGCGCCGCCATGGAGGTCTACGTCCGCATCCGGATGCTCGGGGCGCCGCTGATCCTGCTGAACTACGCGATTCTCGGCTATGTGCTGGGGCGCGGCGAGGGCCGGACGGGACTCGGGATCCAGCTCGCGCTGAACGGGGCGAATCTGGTCCTTTCGCTGGCTCTGGGGCTCTGGATGGGCTGGGGCGTGGCGGGAGTGGCCTGGGCGACCATCGGCGGCGAGGCTCTGGCGGCGATCGTGGGGCTGGCGCTCGTGAAGCGGCGTTTCGCGCGGGCCAGGGCCCGGCCGAGCCGGGCGCTGCTGCGCGATCCGGCGGCCTTCCGGCGCATGATGGCCATGAACGGCGACATCATGGCGCGCTCCTTCGCGCTGCTCTGCGTCTATCTGCTCTTCGCGCGTCAGGGGGCGCAGTTCGGCCCCGAGGTTCTGGCGGCCAACGCGCTGCTGATGAATCTCTTCGTGCTGCTGACCTTCTTCATGGACGGATTCGCCATGGCCGCCGAGCAGATGGGCGGACGCGCCTATGGCGCGGGTCTGCGCCGGACCTTCCTGCGGGCGGTGCGCCTGACGACGCTCTGGTCGGCGGCGATGGGGCTGGTTTCGGCGGGCTGCATCCTGCTTTCCGGAGATCTGCTGGTCTCCGGCATGACCGATCTGCCGCAGGTTCGGGCTCTGGCGCATGAGCATCTGCTCTGGGCGGCCTTCGCGGGATTCTCGGGCTTCCTCGCCTTCCAGATGGACGCCGTCTTCATCGGCGCCTCCTGGTCGCGGGACATGCGCAACCGGATGATCCTCTCGGTGGGGATCTTCGTCGCGGCCTTGTGGATCCTGATTCCGCTCTTCGGGAATCACGGGCTCTGGGCGGCGCTGCATGTCTTCTTCGTCGCGCGGGGCCTGACGCTCTTCGCCCGGCTGCCGAGGCGGATGCGGGAGGGATTTCCCGCCTCCGCGCCCGGCTCTCTGGCCGTCTAGCTCACGAAGCGGAATCCCGTGAAGCGGCGGCGGAAGGCCGAGACCTCCGCCGCGACGCTCTCCGGCGCCTCGTAGAGCGCCCGGCCGATCAGCCGCGCAAGCTCCGGAGCGTCCCGAGGGGTCAGGCCGCGCCGGGCCATCTCCGAAGTCCCGAGCCTCAGGCCGTCGCCCTCCGCGAGGGGGAGGCCGATGGCGCAGGCCAGCAGATTCGCCCGCCTCAGACGGCGCGCCATGGCGCTTCCGCCGCCCCAGTCCCTGGCCTCCAGAGCCAGCTGATGCGAGCGGGTCGCGCCGTAGACCGGCAGCCCCTCGGCCCGGAGCGCCGCCTCCAGAGCCTGGGCCGTCTCGACCATGGCGCGGGCGTAGGCGGGTCCGTGAGGGGCGCGCCAGTCGAGCAGGGCGTAGGCGAGGGCGGCGGCCTTGCCGGGATCGGAATTGGCGGTCAGGCCGGGGAAGGCGATGGCGTCGAGCCTCTGCGCGAGATCCGGATCATTGGTCAGGATCAGCCCCGAAGGCGGCCCGCCGAGGCTCTTGTAACAGCTCATGGTCAGGAGATGGGCCCCCTCCTGCAAGGGGTTGGGCCAGACTCCGCCCGCGATGGGGCCCGAGAGATGGGCCGCGTCGAACAGAACCTTCGCCCCGACCTCGTCGGCGATGGCCCGGACCTCCGCCACCGGATGCGGCGTGAGGTTCAGGCTGCCGCCGATGCTGATCAGCCTGGGCCGCAGACTCAGGGCCTGTTCGCGCAAGAGCTCCAGATCGACCGTATAGACGCCGGAGCGGTCGGGCGCGGAGTTGTGGACCTCCAGCCCGTAGAGCCCCGCCGCGCCGGGAGTCTGGTGGGTCACATGGCCGCCGACGGCCGCCGGAGGCGTGACGATCCGGTCGCCCGCCCTGGCGCAGGCCATGAAGCTCATGAGGTTGGCGAGGGCCCCCGAAGGCGCGCGGATCTCGGCGAAGCGGGCCTGGAAGATCTCCATGGCGAGGCTGCGGGCGATCTCCTCGATCTCTTCGACGGCCTCCAGCCCGGTTTCGTATTTCGCCCCCGCATGGCCCAGCGAAGGCCGCGAGCCCAATCCCTGCGCGAGGGCCGCCTCCGCCCGCGGATGCATGGCGTTGGCGGCGGGATCGAGGTTCACGCAATCCTCGTCGTGGATGCGGCGATTCCACAGGATCAGCCGATCCAGCTCCGCCCGCAGGGCCTCCGACCCGGCGCCCTCCGTCCGCGCGGAGATCTCCGCCGCGCGCGCCGCGCTCTCCGGGCTCAGCCAGAGCCTGCCTTCGTCCTCCGCCATGACGGCCTCCCCTCGTTCCGATGCGGCGCGGATCTTGCTGCGCCTGTTCCTTGCGGCCCGTTCTCCGGGAAGGACAGTCTAGAGCATTTTCCGCCCGGACCGGACGGCTTCGACGCTTCGTCGACCCTTGCGCGGCCTGTCCGTCCGGCGCGCGCGGGAGGGCGCGATGTGTCGGAATGGCGCGGCAAGATCCTTGCGAGGGCTCCTTTTCAAGGGACATGAAAATTGCTACAAGGATTCCGTAGGGATTAGTGAGCGCGTCGCCTTCGGGGCGGCGCCTTCGGGCTTTTGCGGACGGCTGATCAGGAGACGCGTCGTGACGAATTCAGGCTTGCGGAATGAGGCGCTGGGCCTCGAGAAACTGGGTCTGGAGGCGCGTTCTGTCTCCTGGAACGACCTGCCTCCGGTTCTGGCCCAGAGGGCCGTGCAGCGCGGCGAGGGCGAACTGCTCCTCGGCGGCGCGCTGGCCGTCAAGACCGGCAAGCACACGGGCCGCTCGCCCAAGGACAAGTTCGTCGTCCGCGAGCCCTCGGTCGAGAATTCGATCTGGTGGGAGAACAACCGTCCCCTCGCGCCCGCGGCCTTCGAGACCCTCAAGGCCGACATGTTCGCCCACGCCCGCAACCTCGACCTCCACGCGCAGGATCTCTACGGCGGCGCCGATCCGGCTTACCGTCTGAACGTGCGCCTGGTCACCGAACTGGCCTGGCACGCGCTGTTCATCCGCCAGCTCCTGCGCCGTCCCGAAGCCTCCGAGCTGGCGGGCTTCTCGCCCGAGTTCACCATCGTCAACCTGCCCAGCTTCAAGGCCGATCCGGCCCGCCACGGCTGCCGCAGCGAGACGGTCATCGCCATCTCCTTCGAGCAGAAGCTCGTCCTGATCGGCGGCACCTCCTACGCCGGCGAGAACAAGAAGTCCGTCTTCACGATCCTGAACTACCTGCTGCCGGCGAAGGGCGTCATGCCGATGCATTGCTCGGCGAACCACGCCCGCGGCGACGCCGCCGACGCGGCGGTCTTCTTCGGGCTCTCGGGCACCGGCAAGACCACGCTTTCGGCCGATCCCTCGCGCATCCTCATCGGCGACGACGAGCATGGCTGGTCCGAGAACGGCGTCTTCAACTTCGAGGGCGGCTGCTACGCCAAGACCATCCGCCTCTCCGCCGAGGCCGAGCCCGAGATCCACGCCGCCACCTCGAAATTCGGCGTGGTGCTGGAGAACGTCGTCTATGACGAGCGCACCCGCGTCATCGACTTCGACGACGGCTCGCTGACCGAGAACACCCGCGTCGCCTATCCGCTGGACGTGATCGCCAACGCCTCGGAGACCGGCCTCGGCGGCTTCCCGCGCAACGTGGTCATGCTCACCTGCGACGCCTTCGGCGTTCTGCCGCCCATCGCGCGGCTGACCCCGGCTCAGGCGATGTATCACTTCCTTTCGGGCTTCACGGCGAAGGTCGCGGGCACCGAGAAGGGCGTCACCGAGCCCGAGCCGACCTTCTCCACCTGCTTCGGCGCGCCCTTCATGCCGCGTCATCCGCGGGTCTACGGCGACCTGCTCCGCGAGAAGATCGCGAAGCACGGCGCGAGCTGCTGGCTGGTCAACACCGGCTGGACCGGCGGCGCCTACGGCGTCGGCAAGCGCATGCCGATCAAGGCGACGCGCGCGCTGCTCACCGCCGCGCTCGACGGCTCGCTGAACAAGGCGAAGTTCCGCAAGGATCCGAAATTCGGCTTCGAGGTTCCGCTCGAGGTTCCGGGCGTGGATTCCGCCCTGCTCGACCCGCGCGGCACCTGGGCCGATCAGGCCGCCTACGACGCGCAGGCCGACAAGCTGGTGCGCATGTTCATCGAGAACTTCGCCCAGTACGAGGAGCAGGTCGGCGAGGAGATCCGCGCCGCCGCGCCCGGCCGCTGAGCCGTTTCTTTCCGGATGGGCTCCGGCCCGTCCTGTTCCTGTCCTGCGAGGCCGTCCCGTTCCGGGGCGGCCTTCGTCTTCTTCTGGGCCAGACCTGCGACGAAACCTGAGACGGGCCCCGAGCGCCCTCCAGGAAGATCAAGGCGTTAGGGGGATCTTCGGCGCCTTTCTCCGGCGGCGCGCGATTTGCTTCTCCATCCTCAGGGACCAGGAAGGTTCTCCCAGACTCAGGCTCAGGAGTGAAGCAGATGTTCAAGAAACGCGTCGCCCCGGCCGCCCATGAGAGCCGCGCCTCCGACCGTCGCGTCGCATCGGGCGTCCGCGCGGTTCTGGACGGCCATTACGTCTCGGTGCTCGACATCTCCTCCGGCGGCCTGCGGGTCTCGGTGGCCTCTCCGCCGCGCGTGGCGGTGCTGACCCTCTACGAGAACGGCGCCAAGACCCTGGAGACCCCCGCCGTGCTCTGCTGGCGGCGCGGCCACGAAGCCGGATACGCCTTCCGCCGCAATCTCGGCGTCTATCAGGTGAATCCCGGCGAACATCATCAGCGCCGCAACGGCTCGGCCCTGCGGGCGCGCCTCGGGCTCTGAGGCCTCCGCGCCGACGTGAGGAAAAAGGCGAGACCCTGGAGAGGGCCTCGCCTTTCGTATTTTTTCGGGACGATTCACGCGCCCGGCTTCCGGAGCCGAAGCTCTCCCGTCTCCTGAATCGGGAAGGCCTCGGCCGAAGGTCGGGAGGCTCCCGCCCGCCCCGGGGAGGGGGCGGACGAGCGCCCGGCCGTCGGGCTCAGACCTCAGCCGTGCTTGGTCTTGCCGCCGCCGTGATTGTGGTTGTTGTTGCCATGGGAGCCGCCGGGCTTGCCGCCGCCCCAGTTGCCCCAGTTGCCCCAGCTGGAGCCGCCGCCGGGCTTGCCGCCGCCGTGGGATCCGCCGGGCTTGCCGCCGCCGTGGTTGCCGCCGCTCCACCAGTTGCCGCCGCCGTTGTGCGAGCCGCCGGGCTTGCCGCCGCCATGCGATCCGCCGGGCTTGCCGCCGCCGTGATTGCCGCCGCTCCACCAGTTGCCGCCGCCGTTGTGCGAGCCGCCGGGCTTGCCGCCGCCGTGCGCTCCGCCGGGGTTGCCGCCGCCGTGGCTGCCGCCGCTGCACCC
>NZ_JAQTXI010000008.1 GCF_028688855.1 Neomegalonema sp.
GCTCGACGGCGCCCGCAGCGGCTCGCCCGGCTCCGGCCAGGACGCGGGGGGCTTCGACGCTCCCCTGTCCGCCGCGCCGCCCGCCGCTTCAGGCCCCGCCTTCGGCGACGACGAGATTCCTTTCTAGCCCTGCCGTTTTGAAAGGAGGCCTCCATGAGCCGCCGCGCGAGTCCCTGCACGCAAACCGACATCACCCGCTTGATCAAAGGCGCTCTGGCGGCCGGCGTCAGGTTGGAGCAAATCGCTGGCGTGAAGCTCACACGAGACGGCGCGACGCTTTTTCTTGGAGAGCAGACGATTCAGGCCGAAACTCCCGGAAACGAATGGGATGAGGTTCTGAAGAAATGACCCGCAGGCGGCTCCCGAAATACGTCTCCGAATTCGCGGATCGGCACGGCAAGATCCGGGTGCGGTTCCGCCGCGCAGGGCAGGCCGCCCATTACTTCCAGACCGTGCCCTGGACGCCGGAGTTCATGCAGGAATATCGAGCCTGCCTTGATCGGAAGGCGGCGCCGCTCCTCGAGGCGGGCGCCAACCGGACGAAACCGGGATCCGTCAACGCCTTGGTGGTCTCCTATTACGGCTCGCCGGAATTCAAGGGCCTGCGGAAAAGCACCAGGACGACATACCGGAGCATCATCGAGCGGTTCCGCGCCAAACATGGCGACAAGCGGGTCGCCGCCATCGAGCGCAAGCACGTCAAGGCCATTCTGGGCGACATGCACGAGACTCCGGCCGCCGCGAACAATCTGCTTGATCGGCTCAAGGCTCTGATGAACCTCGCGCTGGACTTGGGGATGCGCAAGGACGACCCGACCATGAGGATGCGCGGGTACAAACTCGCGGGAGAAGGCTTCCACACATGGAACGAAGAGGAGATCGAAGCCTTTGAAAAACGGCATCCGATCGGGGGCAAGGCGCGGCTCGCCTTGGCCTTGATGCTCTACACCGGCCAGCGTCGGTCCGACGCCGTGGCGATGGGGTGGCAGCATGTCAGCGGCAAGCGGATCAAGGTGCGTCAGCAAAAGACCGACACGCGCCTGGAGATCCCCATGCACCCGACCCTGCAAACGGTCATGGACGCCACGCCGCGCGACAATCTGGCCTTCCTCATGACCGCCTACGGCAAGCCTTTCACCTCGGCGGGCTTCGGCAACTGGTTCCGCGACCGCTGCGACGAGGCCGGATTGCCGCAATGCTCGGCTCATGGCTTGAGGAAGGCCGCCGCCCGGAGGCTCGCGGAAGCCGGATGCAGCAATCAGCAGATCAAGGCGATCACCGGGCACAAGACGGATCAGGAAGTCGCCCGCTACACCGCCGCCGCCGATCAGAAGCGCCTCGCCGATCAGGCCATGGCGGCGACCTACGGGATGGAGAAAGAACGGAATTTGTCTAACTGACAGGAAAAGTTAGACAGATTCCCCGCCAACCTGTTGAATGAAAAGGCATGTCTTCGGGGGGTGGTGGGTCCGGAGGGATTCGAACCCCCAGCCAAGCCGTTATGAGCGGCCTGCTCTGACCGTTGAGCTACGGACCCATGGCCTGCGGATAGCCGAGAGACGCAGGCGCGTCAATCTCGGAGGTTGCGTCCGCGCGGCGCCCTCAGGCCTCTTCGGGGACCACCATCGGCGTCCCGGAGACGGGATCGGGCAGAATCCGCGCCTTCAGGCCGAAGGCCTCCGCGACATGCGCCGGAGTCAGGACCTCCTCCGGCGCCCCCTGCGCCACGAGACTCCCCGGCGCCAGCAACACCAGATGATCCGCATGACGCGCCGCCAGGTTCAGGTCGTGCAGCACCGCGACCAGACTGCGCCCCGCCTCCCGCCGCAGACGCGCCAGAAGCCGCAGGATCTCGATCTGATGCGGCAGGTCGAGCCAGGTCGTCGGCTCGTCGAGGAGGAGATGCTCCGTCTCCTGCGCCAGAGCCAGAGCGATCCAGACTCTCTGGCGCTGGCCGCCGGACAGCTCCGAGAGCGGGCGCCCGGCGAATTCCGCGACGCCCGTCGCGCGCATGGCCTCGGCGCGGGCGGCTTCGTCGGCGGGGCTCCAGCTGGATAGGAGCCCTCGCCAGGGCGCCCGGCCGCGCGCCACCAGATCCGCCACCGTGATCCCCTCCGGCGCGAGGGGCGCCTGAGGCAGCAGGCCCAGCCGCCGCGCCAGAGCCTTCGGCGCGAAGCTTTGGAGATCTTCGCCGTCGAGCGTCACGCGCCCGGATTCGGGCGGGATCAGCCGCGCCAGCCCACGCAAGAGCGTCGATTTTCCGCAGCCGTTCGGCCCGAGGATCGCCGTGAAGCGCCCCGGCGGAAGGCTCAAGCTGAGATCCGAAATCACCCGCCTTCCGCGATAACCGAGGCTCAGGCCCTCGACGGATAAACCTGTCACAGCCGCCCCTCCTTCATCTCGCGGGAGATGCGCCAGAGCAGCCAGGGCCCTCCCAGAAGCCCGGTCAGGGCGCCGACGGGAAGCTGGACTCCGCCGATCCCCAGACGCGCGACCAGATCCGCCAGAACCGCGACCATCGCCCCCGCCAGAGCCGCTCCCCCAAGCCGCGCGCCCGTCCTCGCCGCGCCGAGGAAGGCTCCGGCCAGAGGCGCCGCCATCAGCGCCACGAAAGGCAGAGGCCCGGCGGCTGCGGCTCCGGCGGCGGCGGCCAGAACGCCCGTCAGAGCCAGAGCCGCGCGCGCGGACTCCACCCGCGCCCCGAGGCTCGCAGCCAGATCCTCGCCCAGCTCCAGAAGCTCGAGGGAACGCGTCAGAAGCGCCGTCATGAACGCCAGAGCCGCCAGCGAACCCCCGATCTGCGCCGCATGGCCCCAGTCGCGCCCGGCCAGAGAACCCGCCAGCCATCTTTGCGCGTCGGCGGCTTCGGTGAGGCTCATGCGGCTGATCGCCATGGCGCACAGCGCGCTCAGAGCCGCCGCCGCGCCTATGCCGACCAGCACCATGCGCAAGGGCTCGATGCGGCCTCCGCGCCGCGCCAGAAGCCCCACGGCGAGAGCCGTCGCCAGCCCTCCGAGCGCCGCGCCGAAGCTCACGCCGAGGCTCGCCGCGCCGCCCGCGCCCAGAGTCAGGATCGCTCCGAGCGCCGCCCCCGAGGTGAAGCCCATCACGTCGGGCGAGGCCAGAGGATTGCGGAGCAGAATCTGAAAGATCGCGCCCGAAAGCCCGAGCGCCGCTCCGGCTCCTGCGGCGGTCAGCGCGCGCGGCAGGCGCAATTCAAAAAGGATCAGCGAGGCCGCCCGGCTCTCGCCCCGCAGCGCCGCCAGCCAGTCGGAAAGCCCGAGCGGAACCTCGCCGAAAGCGATCCCCGCAAGCAGGCTCAAGGCCAGAAGAAGCGCAAGGCGGCTCATGAGGAGGCCCCCAGAGAAGCCCGCCGCGCCACGAGGATGAAGGCCAGTCCGCCGATCAGCGCCGTCATGGTCCCCGCCCGCACCTCGCCCGGCGGCAGGACCACCCGCCCCGCCACATCGCAGAGGATCAGGACCAGAGCCCCGATCAGCCCTGAAGCGAGGAACATGGGCCGCGTCGTCGGCCCGGCGAGCAGCCGCGCCAGATGGGGCGCCATCAGCCCCACGAAGATCAGCGGTCCCGCGACCACCGCCGCCGCGCCCGCCAGAACCGAGATCAGCGCCAGAGCCCCCAGCCGCACCGCGCCGAGCCTCAGCCCGAGGCTGCGGGCGGCTTCGTCGCCCAGAGCCATGACGTCGAAGGCCGGAGCCATGAGCAGCGCCCCGATCAGCCCCGCCCCGATCAGCCCCGCCATGAGCAGGAGCGGCCGCGCCGAGGCGTCGGCCAGAGTGCCGATGGTCCAGAACCGGAATTCGTCGAGGGCCGACAGGCTGGTCAGCACGAGGGCCGTCACCGCCGAGAGCAGGAAGGCGTTCAGCGCCATCCCCGCCAGAGCTAGGCGCGCCGGACCAAGGCCGCCCGCCCTGCCTCCCCCGAGCAGCAGCACCGCCAGAGCCGCCGCTCCTGCGCCGGGAAAGGCCAGCAGAGCGGGCGAGGCGCTCCAGCCGAGGCTCGCGCCGAGCACCACCGCCAGACCTGCTCCGGCGTTGACGCCCATCAGCCCCGGCTCCGCGAGAGGATTGCGCGTCACGGCCTGCATCAGGGCGCCCGCCACCCCGAGCGCCGCCCCCGCCGCCAGACCCGCCGCCAGACGCGGGAGCCGCATCTCCCGGACGACCACATGGACCGGATTCCCTGGCTCGGGCGCGACGAGCGCCGCCCAGACCTCCGCCAGAGACGTCGGGCGCGCGGCGATGGTCAGAGCCGCCAGACAGGCCGCCGCCAGAGCCAGAACCAGAGCCGCCCGGAGCCTCCCCCCCTTCATGGCGCGATCCCCGCCGCGACCGCCGAAGGAACTTTCGTCGCCGGATCTCCGTCCACGGCGGCCTCGATTTCGGCGGGCAGGCGCTCCAGCACGAAGGGCAACGACAACGGCGTGGCGTGGCCCAGAGCCCCCGCCATGATCTCGTCGGCCCAGATCTCGCGGCCTTCCCGCGCGGCGCGCATCCCCGGACGCAGCTTCAGCGCCGCAAGCGCCTCGCCGCCCGGAGTCCCCCCCACCCAGAGCAGAAGATCCGCATCAAGCGGCGCCAGATCCTCGGCCGAGAGCGGCAGAAAGAAGCCCTCTCCGCGATGAGCTTCGAGGGCGGGCGGCGTCTGGAAACCCATAGAGGTCAGAAGATCCGCCCGCGCGTCTCCGGGCAGGAAGACGGCGGGCTCGCCGCCGAAGATGGAGGCCGCAACGGCGGTCATCCCGGACCATTCCGGATGCGCCGCGCGGATCTCCTGCATGCGGGCGTGGATGTCGTCGGTCAGCTCCCGCGCTCTGGCCTCGCGCCCGACGGCCCGGCCGATGGTCGCGAGCTGAACCTCCCAGGGGGTGTTAAAATCGCCGTATTCCGCCTCCGAGGCGACGACCGGCGCGATGCGCGAGAGCATGCGATGATCCTGCGCGCCGATCCCCGAGGAGACCGCGAGGATCAGATCCGGCTCCAGAAGGGCGATGCGCTCGAAGGAGAGTTCGCCGCGCAGGACCACGGGCCGGGCCTCTCCGAGCAGCGGCGCGGCCCAGGGCCAGACTCCCGAGGCGTAAGGCCCATACCAGTAGCGCAGCGCGACCGGAACCACGCCCAGCGCCAGAAGATGGTCATGCCCGACATAGCCCAGCGAGACCACCCGCTCGGGCGGAGCCTCAAGGATGGTCTCGCCGTAGAGATGGGCGAAGCGCCGAGGAAAATCCTGCGCCCCGGCAGGGCCGGGCGAAGCGCCGAAGGCCAGCAGGAGCGCCAGGAGTCTTCTCATGCGGCGTTCAGCCTCGCGTAACGTCCGCCGCTGGCCGAGAGCGTGGCGTGGTCGCCCGTCTCGACGATGCGGCCTTCCTCCATGACGACGATGCGGTCGGCGTCGCGGATGGTGGCCAGTCGATGGGCGATCACCAGAGTCGTGCGGCCCTCGGCCAGAAGCTCGAGGGCGGCCTGAATCTCGCGCTCGGTTTCGGTGTCGAGCGCGGAGGTGGCTTCGTCGAGGATCAGGATGGGCGGGTTCTTGAGGAACACCCGCGCGATGGCCACGCGCTGCTTCTGGCCGCCCGAGAGGGTCACGCCGCGCTCGCCGACGATGGTGTCCAGACCCTCGGGCAGACGCTCGATCATCGAGGTCAGTTGCGCGTGGTCGGCGGCTGCGCGGATCTCGGCCTCGGTCGCGTCGAGGCGGCCATAGGCGATGTTCTCGCGGAGAGTCCCGCCGAAGAGGAAGACGTCCTGCGAAACCACCCCGATCTGACGGCGCAGGCTCTCCAGCGTGAAGCTCCGCAGGTCCTGGCCGTCCGCGAGGATGCGTCCGGAGGTCGGATCGTAAAAGCGCGGCAGCAGCGCCAGAAGCGTCGTCTTGCCCGCCCCCGAAGGCCCCACGAAAGCCAGAGTCTCGCCGGGGCGCACCTCGAAGGAGACGCCTTTCAGCACGGGGCGTTCCGGGTCATAGCCGAAGCCGATCTCCTCGAAGCGCAACGCGCCGCTGAGGGCGGGCGCAGGGCGGGCGTCGGGGGCGTCGGCGATGTCCGGCGTGATCTCCAGAAGCTCCAGATAGCGGCGGAAGCCCGCGATGCCCTTGGGATAGGTCTCCAGCACGGCGGCGATCTTCTCCAGCGGGCGGAAGAACACGCCCGAGAGCAGCAGGAAGCCCACGAAGCCCCCCGCCGTCAGGTCGCCCTTGAGCACATAGCCCGCGCCCGCCACCATGATCAGCACCTGAACGCCGCGCATCCCGATGTAGTTCAGCGCCTGGGAGGCCGCCATGATGCGATAGGCGTCGAGCTTGGTCTGACGATAGAGCGCATTGTCCTGAGCGAAGCGGGCGCGCTCATGATCTTCATTGGCGAAGGCCTGCACGACGCGGATGCCGCCCACGTTCTCCTCAAGCCGGACGTTGAAATTCGCCACCCGGCCATAGATCGCGCGCCATGTGGCGGTCATGCGCCCGCCGTAGAAGCTGACCACGCCCACCGCCACAGGCACGATCAGCGCCGTCAGGATGGCCAGAGGCGGATGAATCCAGAGCATCAGGCCGAAGGCGCCGATGAAGGTCATGACGGCGATGAAGAGGTCTTCGGGGCCGTGATGGGCCACCTCGCCGATCTCTTCGAGGTCGCGGGTCACGCGCGAGACCAGATGTCCCGTGCGCTGGCGGTCGAAATAGCTCCAGGAGAGCTTCTGCACATGGTCGAAGGCGCGGCGGCGCATCTCGGTCTCGATGTTGATGCCGAGCATGTGCCCCCAATAGGTCACGACGGCCATCAGCCCCGTATTGACCAGATAGACCGCCATGAGCCCCGCCGCCGCCAGAAGCGTCAGCGTCCAGTCGCCGCGCGGGAGCAGCACGTCGATGAAGCCCTTCACCGCCAGAGGAAAGGCCAGCTCCAGCAATCCGGAGAACACCGCGCAGCTGAAATCCAGCCAGAACAGCGCCTTCCACGGCTGATAATAGGCGAAGAACCGTTTCAGCATCTCATCTCCCCCGAAGCCCTCGAAGGGCCCCGTCCTGCGGACGGAGCCCTGTTCCGCGCGGGCTTCGCGCTCCCGGAGGCCAAGGTCAAGAGGCCTTCTGCCTGGCGTGATCGCGTTCTCGCGAGGCGAAGCCGTTCCGGCTTCGCTGCTGACGCTCCGTTCAGAAGCTCTTGCGCAGGCTGAGGCTGGCCGTGCGCCCGGCGCCGTAATAGCACCAGTAGGCGCTCTGGCAGCTGGCGACGTAATCCTCGTCGGCGACGTTCTCCACCGCGAGATTGGCCTCCCATTCGTCGCCGAAGCGGTAGGCGACCCCGAGATCCAGCAGCGTGCGGCCCTTGACCTTCAGGGTGTTCTCGTTGTCGGCCCAGCTGTCGCCGACCCAGCGCACGGCGCCGGTCAGGGTCAGGTCGGGCATGGGCTCGGGCGTCCAGCTGATCTGGAGCGAGGCGGTCTTCTCGGGGATGGAGTAGGGCGTCTTGCCGATCAGGGCCTTGTTCACGTCGTCGCTGATCTCGACGTCCATCAGCGTGACCGCGCCGCGCAGCGCCAGGCCATGGCCGAGCTTCCCCTGCGCCTCCAGCTCGATCCCGCGCGAACGGACTTCGCCCAGCTGGTTATAGACTCCGACCGTCACCGACTGGGTGATGTCCTCGCGCTTGAGGTCGTAGGCCGAGAGGGTCACGAGGAGATCGTCGTTGGGCGCCCATTTCAGGCCGCCTTCAAACTGGCGTCCGGTTTCGGGCGGGAATTCGGTGCCCGTGGCGTCGGCCTTGACCTCGGGATTGAAATAGGTCGAGGCCGAGGCGTAGGCGGTCAGGCCGCCGGGAAGCTCCTTGGCCAGACCGAGCCGCCAGCTGAATTCGCCGTCCGTGCGGTCATAGCCCGGCGCCGGGCCGCCCCAGGCGGCGTAGTTGGTTCCGACGTCGGTCTTGACCCGGTCGTAGCGCAGATTGCCTGTGCCGATCCAGCCGTCGCCGAAGCGGATCTGATCCTGAAGATAAAGCCCGACCTGAGTCTGCGACATCTTCTGGTCGATGTAGGGCGAAGCGGCGGGCTGAGCCGCGCCATAAACCGGGTTCACGAAGGTCAGCGGCGTGCCGGAGGCGCTGGACTGCACCTGATCCATGGCGAAATACTTGGCGTCGAGGCCGACCATCAGCCGGTGGTTCGTCCCGGCGAAATCGAGTTCGCGCTCCAGCCGGGCGTCGTTGAGCAGCGTCTTCGCCTCGGTGGAATGGTCGAAGACGAGGCGCGACATGGTCCCGGCGGCGTCCTGAGGCGTGGTCGAGAAGCCCGAATAGCCATAGGCGTAGACGCTGTCCTCCTCCACCTTCGACCAGGCGGCGCGGGCGGTGTTGGTGAGCTCCCAGTCGCCGATGGGGCGCTTCCAGACCAGACGCCCCGCGATCTGGTCGCGTTCATAGCGGTCATGGCCGGGCTCGCCGGTGTTGAACTCGCGGGGGATGAAGCCGAAAGGCGCCGCCACGACGGTTCCCTCATAGGGCAGCCAGGCCGAACCCGCATGGGTCTCGTCGATCTTCATCGCGTCGAGGCCCAGCGTCAGCGAGCCGCCTTCGCCCAGATCGCGCCGGATCGAGCCCGAGGCCACGCCATGGAACCCCGGATCGAAGGCGCCGTTGCCGTCGACCCGCTCCAGCTTGCCGAGCAGGCGGTATTCGGTGGTGTCCGAGAGGCGGCCCTGATGGTCGCCCGAGATCCAGGCCCGGCCCTGTTCGTCCGCGCCGATCTCCAGTTCGGTTCCCGGCTCTCCGGTGGGGGTCTTGCTGGCGTAGTTCACGAGGCCGCCCGGATTGGAGCCGCCGTAAAGCGCCGAAGAGGGGCCCTTCAGCACCTCGATCCGCTCGACCATGAAGGGATCGACGTAGAAGCCGCCGAAGCCATAGGCGAAATTCGGCAGGCCGTCCTGATAGGAGCCCGTGGCGGTGGCCGCGAAGCCGCGGATGAAGATCCAGTTAGTGTCGCTGTCGTAGCCGTAGGGCTGGCCGAGCACGCCCGCGCTGAAGGCCAGGGCTCCGTCGAGCTTGTTGACGTTGGCCCTCTTCAGATCCTGCGCGGAGATCACGCTGACCGACTGCGGGATCTCGGTGACCAGGGCGGCGGTCTTGGAGCCGGTGAGCGTCTCGGGATCGGCGCTGCGGACGGGGCCGACGGGATCGGCGCGGCCCTCCAGCAGGATCTCGTCGAGCCGGAGCGTCGCCGCTTCCTGCGCGAAGACGGGCGCGGTCAGGAGAGCCTGACAGGTCAGCAGGGCGGTGGTCATGGAAAGGCGGTGGCGGGTCATCGGCGGGTCCTGATGCGGAGCGTCGCGGCGAACGGATTTCGGGCGGTCCGCGCCATCCTTTCGCCTGGGGCGGCGAAAATCTTGACGGATTCTGTCGTGAATTGTCGGATCCTGCGGAAAAGACTCAGGCGCGGGTTTCGTCGCGGCGCCAGGCGCCGGGAGTCCGTCCGGTCTGGGCGCGGAAGGCCCGCGTCAGATGGGCCTGATCGGCGAATCCCGTCAGGGCCGCCGCCTCCGCGAGGCTGAGGGCGGGATCGCGCAGAGCCTCCTGCGCCCGCTCGACGCGCAGACGGATCCGCCATTGCAGGGGCGTTTCGCCGGTGGCCTGCTTGAAGGCGTGGGCGAACCAGCTTTCGGAGAGTCCCGCGAGTTGCGCCAGTTCGGCGGTGGGCACGCGCCGGTGGAGGTTCTGCGCCATATGCGCCCTCAGCCGCCGCAACTGGGCCGCCGTCAGGCCGCCTTGCGTCGCGGGTTCGGCGGGCGAGGCCATCAGCGCCGCGAGAATCGCCTGGACGAGGCTTTCGGGGAAAAGGTCATGCTGGGCGGGCTGGGCGACCTCCGCCGCGAGCAGCCGCGCCAGAGCCTCGACGGGCGCGGATTCGTCCTGCATGGAGGGCCGCCGCACCGCCTCGGACGCCGCCGCCGCGCCAAGGCTCCGGGAGAGGCGTCGTTCGAGGGCGCGGGCGTCGAAATGGAGGTCCAGATGGCTGAAGCGGCAATCCTCCGCCAGACGCGACCAGAGCGGCATGCCCGCCGGAACGTAGATGATGCGCGCGTGAGGCCCCGCAGCGTCGAATCCGTCGGGGCGGTCGGCGAGGCGCATGCTCCTGCTCACGTCGTCGAAGAAGACCACGAGGCGCGGATCCGGAGAGAGATAATAGCCGCCGCCGCCCGCGCGGCCCTCGGCGTGCCAGAGATCGGCCACGATTCCGTCCAGAGCCCGCCATTTCAGCGGCAGACGGGCGCTCACGCCGTCGATGATGGCGGTCATGCGGGGGCGGAAGCTCATGCGGCCCTCCGGCGCTGGGCGGCGGTCTTGGGGCAGAGCGCGCCGCAATCGGCGACGCAATCCAGGCGATAGCGCAGACAACAGGTCTTGCGGCGGCGGGTCTCCGGAGCGGGCGCCTCGCCTGCGTAATGGATGGCGCCGGCGAGGGGGTTGCGGCCTCCGTCCGGCAGAAGGGGGCGTTCGAGGAAATCCTGCGCCTGCGCGACGGCGCCAGGAGCCGCGCGGCCTTCCGACTCCATCCAGCCCACGAGCCATTCGAGATAATGCGCGGCGTTGCCCCAGAGCACCCGCTCCGCCAGAGGCCCCGCCGCCGAGAGGGCCGCGACCGCCGGGCTCAGATGGTCTTCCAGCAGGCCGTCGAGCAGCCCCCGGCCCGGCCCGGCCCAGAGATCGGCCTCGACGCGGAAGGCGGCGGGCATGCCCTCGGGGTTGGGCGCGAAGGCGCAGCAGGCCAGAGGCGCCGAGACCGGGCGTCCCGTCAGCAGGGCGCAGGCCGCCACGGTCAGACAGAGGCTCCCGAAGTAATGTTGCGACCAGAAGGACAGCCGGGCGGCCCTCAGCTCTCCGGGCGCGAGGCAGGGGGCGAAGACGGACTCGAAGCGCGCGGGGTCCAGAAGATCCGCGCAGGGAAGAAGGATTCGCGCCCCGCCCGAGGAATCTCCGGACGCGGCGACCAGCGCGCCGATCCATGCGGGCTGGTCGGCCAGGATCCGGCGCATCTCCTCGGGGAAAGTCATCTGTCGCGCCGCCAAGGTCCGGGCTCCGCATCGAGAGGGAAATCCGCATGGGCTCTGGCTGACGGGCGCGCGGGCGCGCGCGCATGGCTGGGTCCCTCAATTCCTACAGAAAGATTCGGGATTTCGCAACTCCGCTCCGGCGGGTTGACCCGGGCCGCGAAGACGGGCTCTCTCGGCGCGCGGAGAAACAGGAGAAAAGATCATGCGCGAAGAAACCCTGGGCGTGATTCTCGCGGGAGGGCTGGCGCGCCGGATGGGCGGCGGCGACAAGGGACGCCTCGATCTCGGCGGACGGACGCTGATCGCCGAGATCGTCGCGCGGATGGATCCGCAATGCGCCGCGCTGATCCTCAACGCCAACGGCGCTCCCGAGCGCTTCGAGGATCTCGGGCTGAAGGTGGCGCCGGACGGGATTCCGGGTTTCCTCGGGCCTCTGGCGGGGATTCTCGCCGGAATGGACCAGGCCGCCGAACTGGGCCTTCCGTTGATCCTGACGGCGGCCTCCGACACGCCCTTTCTCCCGCGCGATCTGGGCGCGAGGCTCGCCGAGGCCGCCGCCCGCGAGGGCCTGCCCGTCGCTCTGGCCGCCACGCGCGTCGAGGGGCGGCTTGCGCCCCATCCGACCTTCGGGCTCTGGCCGGTCGCGCTGCGCGAGGATCTGCGGGCGGCTCTGGGGGCGGGCGTGACGCGGGTGCGTTCATGGGCGGAGGGCCATGGCGCGGCTCTGGCCGAATTTCCGACGGAGCCTTTAGATCCCTTCTTCAACCTCAACCATCCGGCCGATCTGGCGCAGGCGCGCCGCCTCTGGCAGAAGCTCCGTTCGGAGTGAAGGGAGGGCCGCATGCGGGTCCATGGCGTGACGGGGCGCAAGAATTCGGGCAAGACCGGGCTCATGGAGCGCCTTGTGGCCGAGATCGTCGGGCGGGGGTTCCGGGTCTCGACGGTGAAGCACGCCCATCACGTCACGGATGTCGATCAGCCGGGGCGCGACAGCCATCGGCATCGCATGGCGGGCGCCACGGAGGTTCTGCTCGCGACGCCGCTGCGCTGGGCCCTGATGCATGAGTTGCGCGGCGCTCCGGAGCCTGCTCCGGCGGAGGTCTTCGCCAGGTTCTCGCCGGTGGATCTGCTGCTCGTCGAGGGCTTCAAGCATGGCGATCATCCCAAGATCGAATGTCTGCGCCGCGAGACCGGAACCGAGCCTCTGGCGCGGGAGATCGCGGGCGTGCGGGCCTTCGCCTCGGATTACGGCGATCCGGGCCTGGGCCTTCCCGTCTTTCATCTCGACGACACGCAGGCCATCGCGGATTTCATCCTGAGGGAGGTCGGGCTCCTCCCCCGCCCGAGCCCCGGCGCCGGGAAGCCCTTCGAGCCGGACGCCTCCGTGGCCGAGGCTCTGGCGCGGATGCGGGCGGCGATCCGGCCCATCGCGGGCGAGGTCGAGATCCCGCTCGCGGAGGCTTCGGGACGGGTTCTCGCGCGCGCCATGGCGGCGCGGCGGAGCCATCCGCCCACCGACAACTCCGCCGTGGACGGCTACGGCTTCGCCTTCGACGCCGTGGACATGGCTAGGCCCATTCCTCTGGAGCCGGGACGCTCCGCCGCCGGAGCGCCCTTCGCGGGCGTCCTGCCGCCCGGAAGGGCCCTGCGCATCCTGACCGGAGCCCTTCCGCCCGAGGGGATGGACGCCGTGGTGCCGGAGGAATCGACGCGGATCGAGGAGGGGCGGCTGATCCTGGAGCGGCCTCCGGGGCGGCGCGGCGCGAACATCCGTCCGGCGGGCGAGGACATGAAGGAGGGGGCCGAGGCTCTGGCGGCGGGCGCGGTCCTGCGTCCGGGAGATCTGGCTCTTGCGGCGGCGGTGGGGCTGGGGCGTCTGCCGGTCAGGCCGAAGCTGCGCGTGGCGATCTTCTCCACCGGCGACGAACTGGCCGATCCGGGCGAGCTCGCCGAAGGCCGGACCTATGACGCCAATCGTCCGATGCTCCGCGCCTTGCTGGAGCGTCAGGGCTATGAGGTTCTCGACCTCGGCGTGATCCCCGACGCGCGCCCGACGATCCGCGCGGCTCTGGAGGAGGCTTCCGCCCGCGCCGATGCGGTTCTCACCACGGGCGGCGCCTCTCGGGGCGACGAGGACCATGTGTCGGCTCTGCTCCGCGAGGAGGGAGAGCTTCAGGTCTGGCGCGTGGCGATCAAGCCGGGGCGGCCTCTGGCTCTGGCGCATTGGCGGAGCGTTCCGGTCTTCGGTCTGCCGGGGAACCCCGTGGCGGCGATGATCTGCGCTTTGATCTTCGCGCTTCCGGGATTGGCTCTGCGAGCGGGCGCGGCCTGGCGCGAGCCCGAGGCTTATCAGGTCGTCGCGGATTTCGCCCGCCGCAAGCAATTCGGGCGGCGGGAATATCTGCGGGCGCGGATCAATGCTCAAGGCCGCGCCGAGGCCTTCCCTTCGGAAGGCTCGGGGCGGGTCTCGGGGCTGTCATGGGCCGGGGGGCTCGTGGAGCTGCCCGAAGACCTCCGCGAGATCCGCCCCGGCGACCTCGTGCGCTATCTGCCCTTTTCGGGCTTCGGGCTTTAGTCCTTCAGGATCGAAGGCAGGTTGAGCCCATGCTCGCGGGCGCAATCGAGGGCGATGTCGTAACCCGCGTCGGCGTGGCGCATGACGCCCGTGGCGGGGTCGTTCCAGAGCACCCGTCCGATGCGCTTCGCCGCCGCCTCCGAGCCGTCGCAGCAGATGACCACGCCGGAATGCTGCGAAAAGCCCATCCCCACGCCGCCGCCATGATGCAGGCTGACCCAGGTCGCGCCCGAAGCCGTGTTCAGCAGGGCGTTGAGCAGGGGCCAGTCGGAAACCGCGTCGGATCCGTCCTTCATGGCCTCCGTCTCGCGATTGGGCGAGGCCACCGAGCCTGAATCCAGATGGTCGCGGCCGATGACGATGGGCGCCTTGAGTTCGCCTCTGGCCACCATCTCGTTGAAGGCCAGCCCGAGCCGATGGCGCTGTCCCAGACCCACCCAGCAGATCCGCGCGGGCAGGCCCTGGAAGGCGATGCGCTCGCGGGCCATGTCGAGCCAATTATGCAAGTGCGGGTCGTCGGGGATCAATTCCTTGACCTTCTCGTCGGTCTTGCGGATGTCCTCGGGATCTCCCGAGAGGGCGCACCAGCGGAAGGGCCCGATCCCCCGGCAAAACAGCGGGCGGATATAGGCGGGCACGAAGCCGGGGAAGGCGAAGGCCTCTTCAAGGCCCTCCTCTTTAGCCACCTGCCGGATGTTGTTGCCGTAATCGAAAGTCGGCACGCCGAGCTTGTGAAAGGCGACCATGGCCTCGACCTGCTTGCGCATGGAGGGGCGCGAAGCGGCCTCCACGGCCTTGGGGTCGCTGGATTGTTTGGCGCGCCATTCGGCGACCGTCCAGCCGATGGGGAGATAGCCGTGGATCGGATCATGGGCGCTGGTCTGGTCGGTGACCATATCCGGCTTCACGCCCCGGCGGACAAGCTCAGGGTAGATCTCGGCGGCGTTGCCGATCAGCGCCACGGATTTCGCTTCGCCCGCCGCCGTCCAGCGCGCGATGATCTCCAGAGCTTCGTCGAGGCTATGGGTCTTCTCATCGACATAGCGGGTGCGGATGCGGAAATCGGCGCGGGTTTCGTCGCATTCCACCGCGAGGCAGCAGGCTCCGGCCATCACCGCCGCCAGAGGCTGAGCGCCGCCCATGCCGCCGAGGCCTCCGGTGAGAATCCAGCGGCCCTTGAGGTTCCCGCCGTAATGGCGGCGCCCGGCCTCCACGAAGGTCTCGTAGGTGCCCTGCACGATGCCCTGAGAGCCGATGTAGATCCAGGACCCGGCGGTCATCTGGCCGTACATCGCGAGGCCCTTGCGGTCGAGTTCGTTGAAATGATCCCAAGTCGCCCAATGGGGCACGAGGTTGGAGTTGGCGATCAGCACGCGCGGCGCGTCGGCGTGGGTGCGGAAGACGCCCACCGGCTTGCCCGATTGCACGAGCAGGGTCTCGTCCTCTTCGAGCTTCTGAAGCGTGGCGACGATGCGGTCGAAATCCTCCCAAGTGCGGGCGGCGCGGCCTATGCCGCCGTAAACGACCAGTTCATGCGGATTCTCGGCCACGTCGGGATGCAGGTTGTTCATCAGCATCCGCAGGGGGGCTTCGGTCATCCAGCTTTTCGCGGTGATTTCGGTCCCGGTGGGCGGGAAGACGTCGCGGCGGTTGAGGCGGGGATTGGGGGCGGTCATGGCGGTCCTCCCGGATTTATCTTTGAGCCAGTTGCGGAGCGAGATCGGCGAGGCGCGCGAGGATCTCGGCGAGGATAGGGCGTAGGCGCGCGGCTTTGGCGGCGTCCAGCGCGAAGGGCGGGGCTTCCGTCGCCAGATGGGTGGATTGCGCCAGCTCCATCTGAATGGCGTGGACGCCCTCTTGCGGGCGGCCGTAATGACGGGTGGTCCAGCCGCCCTTGAAACGCCCGTTATGGATGGTCGAATATCCGGGGGCGCCGGAGCAGACCTCCAGAACGGCGGCGGAGATCTCCGGCGCGCAGGTGGTTCCTTCGGCGTCGCCGATGTTGAAATCCGGGAGGGTTCCCTCGAAGAGGAAGGGAATCTTCGACCGGATGGAATGGCAGTCGTAGAGGATCGCCACGCCATGGATCGCCTTCACCCGCGCGATCTCGGCGGCGAGCGCCTTGTGATAAGGCGCATGATGGCGCGGAATCCGGCGGGCGACTTCGGCGGCGTCTGGACGCACCATCCAGATGTCGGCGCCATCGAAATCGGTCATCGGAACGAGGCCCGTGGTGTTCTGGCCGGGATAGAGGCTTTCGTCGTCCGGCGGGCGGTTGACGTCCAGAGCATAGCGATGGGTCGTCGCCTGAACCATGGTCGCGCCGGGCAGAAGCCCCGCGTAAAGCTCATGCACATGCCAATCCGTATCGGAGAGGATGCGCCCGCGGGCGTTCAGCGCGTTCCAGACCTCCGGTGGAAGCTCCGTCCCGACATGGGGGAGGCCGAGGATCACCGGGCCTTCGCCCCGTTCGACGATCAGGCCCATGGCGTCCATCCCTTCAGCCCGGCGGCCTGGAGCAAGGCGCCTTGCTTCACCAGAGCCGAGGCCTTGGCGAGATCTCCGGCCATGAAGCGGTCCTCCTCCAGATGCGGGATTTCGGCGCGCAGGGCGTCGATCACCGCCTGAAGCTTCGGGCTGGTGGCGAGGGGCGCGCGGAACTCCACGCCCTGAGCGGCGCAAAGGGCCTCGATTCCGAGGATGGCTTGCAGATTCTCCGCCATGCGCCCGAGCCGCCGCGCGCCATGGGCGGCCATGCTGACATGGTCTTCTTGGTTCGCGGAAGTCGGCGTGCTGTCGGTGGAGCAGGGATTCGCGAGATGCTTGTTTTCGCTCATCAAAGCGGCGCTGGTGACTTCGGCGATCATGAAGCCCGAATTCAGCCCCGGATGGGCGGTCAGGAAGGGCGGCAGATCGAAGCTCAGGGTGGGGTCCACCATCAGCGCGATGCGGCGTTGCGAGATCGCGCCGATCTCGGCCATGGCGAGGGCTATCTGATCGGCGGCGAAGGCCACGGGCTCGGCGTGGAAATTGCCGCCCGAGACGATGCTGTCGCCCAGCACCAGCGGATTATCCGTCACGGCGTTGGCTTCGATCTCCAGAGTCCGCCCGGCGAAGGCCAGCAGATCCAGAGCCGCTCCCACCACCTGAGGCTGACAGCGGATGCAATAGGGATCCTGCACGCGCTTGTCGTCTTCGCGGTGGCTCTCGCGGATGACCGAGCCCTCCATGAGGCCGCGCAGGATCTCCGCCGCCGCGATCTGGCCCTTATGGCCGCGCAGGCTGTGGATCTCGGGATGCAAGGGCGCCGTCGAGCCCATCACCGCATCCGTCGAGAGCGCGCAGGTGGTCAGGGAATTCGCCGCCGCCCGCGCGGCCTCGAAGAGCCCGACCAGCGCGAGGGCGGTCGAGAATTGCGTCCCGTTGATCAGCGCGAGGCCCTCTTTGGGCCCGAGGACCACAGGCTTCAGCCCGGCGCGGCCCAGAGCCTCGGCGGAGGGCAGGCGCTCGCCCTGGAATTCGGCCTCGCCTTCGCCCATGAGCGTCGCGGCCATATGGGCCAGCGGTGCGAGGTCGCCCGAGGCGCCCACCGAGCCTTGCGCCGGAACCACGGGCGTCACGCCCTTGTCGAGCAGCCCTTCGATCAGCGCGACCACCTCCCAGCGCACGCCCGAGGCGCCGCGTCCCAGCGACAGCAGCTTGAGCGCCATCATCAGCCGCGTCGTTTCGCGCTCCAGAGGCGCGCCCACGCCGCAGCAATGCGAGAGGATGAGGTTGCGCTGAAGCTGCGCGGCGTCTTTGGCGGCGATCTTCACCGAGGCCAGCTTGCCGAAGCCGGTGTTGACGCCATAGACGGCGGCTTCGCCTTCGGCGGCGGCCTTGATGCGTTTTGCGGCGGCCTCGACGGCGGGACGCGCTGCGGGATCGAGCCGCGCGGCGAGGCCCTCGCGCCAGATGCGTTCAAGCTGCGCCAGAGTCGCGGCGCCGGGAGTGAGAACTTCAGCCATTCCAGGCTCCTCCGAAGATCCGCGCATGGAGCGGATTGAAACCCATGCGATAGGCGAGCTCCGCCGGGCGCTCGACGTTCCAGACCGCGAGATCCGCCCGCAGTCCCGGCGTCAGCGCCCCGCGATCCTTCAGCCCGAGCGCTCGCGCCGCATTGATCGTCACGCCGCGCAAGGCCTCTTCCGGCGTCAGGTCGAACAAGACGCAGCCGAAATTCAGCGTCAGCAGCAGCGAGGTCAGCGGCGAGGTGCCCGGATTGCAGTCGGTCGAGAGCGCCATGGGGACGCCATGTTTGCGGAAGGCGGCCACAGGCGGCGCCTGCTCCTCGCGGAGCATGTGGAAGGCGCCGGGCAGCAGCACGGCGATCGTCCCGGATGCGGCGAGGGCGGCGGCGTCTTCGTCGGTGGCGTATTCGACATGATCCGCCGAAAGCGCGCCGAACTCCGCCGCGAGCTTCGTTCCGCCGAGATGCGAAAGCTGCTCCGCATGGAGCTTCACCGGCAGCCCGAGCCGCCTGGCTTCTTGAAACACCCGCGCGATCTGCTCCGGCGTGAAGGCGACGCCTTCGCAAAAGCCGTCCACGGCGTCGGCGAGGCCCTCTTGGGCGGCGGCGCGCAGAGTGGGGAGGCAGATCTCTTCAAGATAGGCCTCGGGGCGGCCCTTATATTCCGCCGGAACCGCATGGGCGCCGAGGAAGCTCGTCTTCACCGTCACGGCCCGCTCGCGGCCCAGACGCCGCGCCGCGCGCAGCATCCGCAATTCCGTCTCGTGGTCGAGGCCGTAGCCGGACTTCACTTCGACCGTGGCCACGCCTTCGGCCAGCAAGGCGTCGAGCCGGGGGAGCGCCATGGCGACCAGTTCATCCTCCGAGGCGCCGCGCGTGGCCGTCACCGTCGAGACGATGCCGCCGCCCGCCGCCGCGATCTCGGCGTAGCTCGCGCCTTCGAGCCGCATTTCGAATTCCCGCGCCCGGTCGCCGCCGAAGATCAGATGCGTATGGCAGTCGATGAGCGCGGGCGTGACGAGACGGCCCTCAAGATCGCGCCGGGGCCATGGGCGGAATTCGGTGGGCAGATCCTCGGCGGGGCCGATCCAGCGGATCACGCCGTCTTCATGCGCCAGAGCCCCGGCCTCGATCAGGCCATGGGGCGCCTCGCCCAGCAGGCTGGCGAAGCGCGCTCCGGTCAGGACGTCTCCCTGGGCCATGTCTCCCCTCGCGATGCTTGATTATATCTGATTTGAAATTAATATGTCCGCACATATTCACCGCGTCAAGGGAGATTCGCCGATGGTCGCGCTTTGGGCTTCGCAGGCTTTGACTCCGGAGGGCTGGCGTTCGGGCGTCCGGCTGATCATCGGCGCGGAGGGGCGCATCGCCTCGGTAGAGGCGGGCGTCGAGCCTCAGCCGGGAGATCATCGCCTCGGCGTTCTGCTGCCTGCGCCGCTCAACGCCCATTCCCACGCCTTTCAGCGCGCCATGGCCGGTTTGACCGAACGTCGCGGCCCTGATCCGCGCGACAGCTTCTGGACCTGGCGCCGCCTGATGTTCCGTTTCCTCGACCAGCTCACGCCGGAGGACGTCGAGGATGTGGCGGCCTTCGTGCAGATGGAGATGCTGGAGGCGGGATACGCCGCTCAGGCCGAGTTCCATTATCTGCATCATGCGCCGGGCGGGGCGTCCTACGCCGATCTCGCGGAGATGTCGGGGCGGATCGCGTCGGCGGCGGCGCGGACGGGAATCGGCCTCACCTTGCTTCCCGTGCTTTATCAATATGGCGGCTGCGACAAGCGGCCCCTCGCGCCGGGCCAGAACCGCTTCGGGAATGACCTCGACCGCTTCGCGCGGCTGCATGAGGGCGCGGGGCGGGCGCTGGAGGCTCTGGGCCGGGCGGATTCGCGGTTGGGCGTCGCGCCCCACAGCCTGCGGGCCGTTGACCCTCAAAGTCTCGCCGCCGTCGAAAAACTCGCGCCGCAAGGCCCGATCCACATGCATCTCGCCGAGCAGGTCGCGGAGGTCGAGGAGGTGGAGGCGGCCTGGGGCGCGCGTCCCGTCACATGGCTGCTGGCGAACGCGGAAGTCGATCCCCGCTGGACCCTGATCCACTGCACCCAGACCACGCCGGAGGAGACTCTGGCTCTGGCGGCCTCCGGCGCGACGGCGGGTCTGTGCCCGCTCACGGAATCCAGCCTCGGGGACGGGATCTTCGACGGCGTGCGTTATCTGGGCGCGGGCGGGCGCTTCGCCATAGGCTCGGATTCGAACATCCGCATCGCGCTTTCGGAGGAGCTGCGCACGCTGGATTATTCCCAGCGTCTGCGCGACCGCAGCCGCGCGGCTCTGGCGACGCCGGAGCTGTCGACGGGCCGCGTTCTCCATGAGGGCGCGCTGAAGGGCGGCGCGGCGGCGGGTGCGCGGGAGAGCGGGGCGCTGAAGCCGGGGCTCTGGGCGGATCTCCTCGCGCTGGACGCCGAAGCCGTGGACCTCATCGGGCGTTCCGGCGACGCCGTGCTGGACACATGGATCTTCGCCGCCGATGATCGGCTCGTGCGGGATGTCTGGTCGGCGGGAAGGCATGTGGTGAGCGAAGGACGGCACAAGGATCACGCGGCGATCACGGCGCGTTACGGAGCGCTCATGCGCCGTCTCAAGAGCGATTTCTGATGGCTGAGGGGCGCTTTTCCTGGCGCGAGGCCCGGGCCGAGATCCTGCGGCGCATCCGCACCGGGATCTGGCCGCCGGGCTCGCAGATTCCCTATGAGGAGGCCCTCGCGGAGGAGTTCGGCTGCGGACGCGGCCTTGTGAATCGCGCGCTTCAGGAACTGGCGGCGGAAGGCGTCGTCGAGCGCAGGCGCAAGGGCGGCACCCGGGTGACGGATCATCCCGTGCGGCGGCCCAAGCTGGAGATCCCCATTCTGCGTCAGGAGGTGGAGGCCCGGGGCGGAGTCTACGGGCATCTGCTTCTGGCCCGCGTCCTGGAGCCTGCGCCTCTGGAGATCCGGGGGCGTCTGAAGCTCTCCGCAGCGGCGGAGCTTCTGCATCTGCGGACGCTCCATCTCGCCGACGGCGCGCCCTACGCCCATGAACGGCGCTGGATCTCGCCTGCGGGGGCGCCGGGCGTTCTGGAGGCGGATTTCACGAAGATCAGCGCCAATGAATGGCTCCTGCGCCATGCGCCTTACGACTTCGGCGAGATGTCCATCGGCGCGGAGACCGCCGATCCGGAGGCCGCCGCGATCCTCGGGGCTTCTCCCGGCGCGCCGCTCCTGAGCGTCGAGCGGACGACCTGGAGAAAGGGCGAAGGCGAGGAGCCTGCGCCCATCACCTTCGCCCGTCAGCTGCATCCGCCCGGCCACCGGCTCAAAGCGGAGCTTTGATCTCCGAGGCTTCAGGGTCCGGGCGGGACGTCGCCGCCGCCCGCCATCCGGCGTAGGCCACGCCCAGAGCCGCCAGCAGCAGAACCGCCGCCGCCGTGAGCATCACGGCGGAAAAGGCGCCGTGGAAGGCCTCGCGGGCCAGGCCGACCAGCCGCGCGGCGGCCTCGGGCGGCAGGGTCTCGGCGGCGCGCAGAGCTTCGTCCACGCCGTCGCGGACCTCCGGAGGAAAGCCCGGCGCCGCCCCGATCCGCGCCGTATAGACGCCGAGCATGATGCTCCCCAGCAGCGCCACGCCGAGAGTCCCGCCGAGTTCATAGGACACCTCCTCCATGGAGGCGGCCATGCCCGCGCGCTCCGCCGGAGCGTTCATGAGGATGGTGGCCGAGGCGGCGGTCATGGTGGCGCCGACGCCGAAGCCCAGCACCGCCTGAGAGGCCAGAGCCGCGAGGCTCGCGCCCTCCCAGGCCCAGAGATAGCCGAGGACTCCCGCCGCGCAGAGGACCAGCCCCCAGCCCATGACCTTCGGCCCGCCGAGCCTCGGCAGGAGCGAGCCCGCCAGAGGCCCCGCCACGAAGGAGGCCAGAGAGCCCGGCATCAGCGCGAGTCCGGCCTGAAGCGGGGTGAACTCCTGCACGAGCTGGAGCCTCTGGCTGATGACGAGCTGAGCCCCGATCAGCGCTCCCGCCGAGACCACCGCCGCCAGGACGCCCGCCGTGAAGACCGGATTTCTGAACAGGGCGAAATCGATCATCGGCAGAGGCGCGCGGTTCTGCCTGCGCACGAAGAGCAGGATGAACCCCGCCCCGAGCGCGCCCGCCAGAGCCGCCGCTCCGAGATCGGGCGCAGGCTTGCCGAACTCCTTGACGCCATAGACCAGCCCGATCAGGCCGAGCGTCACGAAGACCGAGGCGACGGGATCCCAAGGCAGCCTGGGGTCTCCGGGGCGGTCGGGGATGATCTTCAGCGTCAGGACCACCGCGATCAGCAGGATCGGGATGTTGATGAGGAAGACCGAGCCCCACCAGAAGAATTCGAGCAGCGCGCCGCCCATCAGCGGGCCGAAGGCCGCCCCCCCCGAGGCCACCGCCGCCCAGACTCCGATGGCGAAGGCGCGTTCGGCTTCGTCCTCGAAGAGCAGCCGGATGAGCGAGAGCGTGGCGGGCATCATCATGGCCGCGCCGAGCGCGAGCGCCACCCGCGCCGCGATCAGCACCTGAGGATTCGGCGCGAAGGCCGCCATGAGCGACGCGAGGCCGAAGACGAAGAGCCCGCCGAGGAACATCTTGCGATGGCCGATGCGGTCGCCGAGGACTCCGGCGCCGGGCAGCAGTCCGGCCACCACCAGCGCATAGGCGTTGACGATCCAGAGCTTCTCCGAGGCGCTCGCCCCGAGGTCGTGCGTGAGGCGCGGAAGAGCCGTGTAGAGCACGGTCATGTCCACGACGATGAGGAACAAGGCGCTGGAGAGGACGCCCAGCGCGACCCAGCGTTTCGGGTCTTTGTGATGGGCCGACATGCGAATTCACCCTTGCCCGGGTCTCGCCGGGCGCGTATCAATACGGTCGTATCGAAATAGAAGAACGCCCTTGGAATGTCCAGACCGAAAACCATCGACCGGGAGAAGATCCTCGACGCCGCTGAAAGATTGATGACGACCAGAGGCCCTTTCAGCCTCTCCATCGGCGCGGTGGCGAAAGAGGCGGGGATCACCAAGGGCGGCGTGCAATACAGCTTCCCGACGAAAGCCGCCCTCGTGGACGCGCTCTTCGGGCGCTGGGGCGCGGGCTATGAGGCGATCTTTCAGGCGGCGGCGGGAGAGTCTCCGGATCCGGCCGCCCGCGTCTGGGCGCATGTGCAGGCCACGGGCGAATCGGACGAGGTCTCCAACGCCCGCACAGCCAGCCTCGGCGCGGCCCTGCTCCAGACTCCGGACCAGCTCGAGTCGACCCGCGCCTGGTACGCCTCGCGGCTCCAGGGGCTGGACCCGGCCACCGAGGCGGGACGCAAGGCGCGTCTCGCCTTTTTCGCGACCGAAGGCGTCTACATGCTGCGTTTCTTCGGCCTCATGGCCGTGAGCCAGCAGGAATGGGAGGAGGTCTTCCGGGATCTTCAGGAGCTTCTGGGCGGCTCCTGAGCCTCTCCCGCGCCGAGGGCGCCCCCTGCGCAGGCGGCGGCTATGGCGAAGATCCCCGACCATTGCGCGCCGCTGAGCCTCTCGCCCAGCACGGCCCATCCCGCAAGGGCGCTGACCGCAGGCGAGGCGCTCATCAGCACGCCGAAGATCCGCGGAGGCAGGCGCTTCATGGCGTAGATGTCGAGCAGGAAGGGCAGGGCGCTCGACATCAGCGCCACCGCCGCCCCGATCATCAGGGCTTCGGGCTCCAGCAGGGCCCATCCGGCGCCTTGGATCCCGAGCGGCAGGATGAACAGCGTCGCGAGGAGCATCCCCGCCGCGACGGCGCGTCCGCCCTCCGCCGCCACCGCCGAGCCGAAGGCGACGTAAAGCCCCCAGCAGAGCGCCGCGCTCAGGGCGAAGGCCACGCCGCGCCAGTCGAGTCCGGTCTCTCCGGCGCCGAAGGGCAGCAGCGCCACGCCGAGCAGCGCCAGGGCGATCCACAGGACATCCCTGCGCCGCCTTGAGCCCAGCAAGGCCACCCCGAGCGGCCCCAGAACCTCGATGGAGATCGCGATTCCGACCGGGATATAGGCGAAGGCCCGGTAGATCAGCAGGGTCATCAGCCCGAGCGTCACGCCGTAGCCGAGCAGCGCCAGGCCGCGCCTGCGGTCGAGCCGGAGCCTCCAGGGCCGCAGGATCAGCGTCAGCCCGAGCGCCGAGATCCCGATCCGCAGAGCCGCCACGCCCTCCGGCCCGACCAGCGGAAAGAGCCCCTTGGCGAAGGCGGCCCCCACCTGCACCGAGATCAGGGCCGCCAGAGCGGCCAGCAGGGGCGCGGCCTTCGCCTGGGTCTGGCCGGAAGCGGAAGAAGGCGTCAATCGGGGCTCCTGCGCGGATGGGAGGACTCTCCCTGAGCGCCCTTGTAGAGCCTTTTCCGCTCCGGGGGGATCGCTTTGGGGAGGCGGCCCGGGGTCCTGCGGCGCGATCCGCCGGAGGGGCCGCTCCGGATCGGCGAGGAGGGCCGCGCAATCTCCCGAAAGGCGAAGACCCCCCAACCCTCTGCGACGAAAAGCAGAGACCCCGAAGGCTAGAAAACTCTTGCCAAGCGGGAGCGCGCGGCGTTTATGACCCAACGCCCCCTAGCGGGCCTCTGCGGGCCCGCCCAGGCCGGAAATCGCGGGCCTCTGCGGGCCCGCCAAGCCGATCATCCGCAGACCTCGGAATGGAGCCGCGATGACGTCCCTGCGTTCGACCCTTCTGGCCGCCGCCCTGGCGGGCCTGACCGCCTCTCCCGCCCTCGCCGACGAATGTTCGAAGGTCACGCTCGCGGATGTGGGCTGGACCGACGTGACGGTCACCACCGCCGTCGCCGCGACGCTGCTGGAGGCGCTCGGCTATGAGCCCGAAGTGAAGCTTCTGGCCCTGCCGGTGACGCTCGCCGGGCTCTCCGCCGGAGACGTGGACGTCTTCCTCGGCGTCTGGCTGCCGAGCATGGAGGCCGACATCCGGCCCTATCTCGACGACGGCCGCATCGCCGATCTGCGCCGGAACCTTGCGGGCGCGAAATACACCCTCGCCACCAACGCCCCGGGCGCGGCGCTCGGAATCGCGAGCTTCGCCGACATCGCCGCCCGGTCCAAAGCGCTCGGCGGCAAGATCTACGCCATCGAGCCCGGCAACGACGGCAACCGCCTGATCCTCGACATGGTCAAGGCCGACGCCTTCGGCCTCAAGGATTTTCAGGTCGCCGAAAGCTCCGAACAGGGCATGCTCGCCCAGGTGGACCGCGCCACCCGCCGCAAGGAGCCGGTGATCTTCCTCGGCTGGGCGCCCCATCCGATGAACGCCAAATACGACATGACCTATCTCGAAGGCGGAGACGACTGGTTCGGTCCGGACCTCGGCGGCGCCGAAGTGCGCACCGTCACGCGCAAGGGCTATGCGGAAGCATGCCCCAACCTCGGGAAGCTCTTCGGAAACCTTGAATTCTCGCTGGAGATGGAGAACGCTCTGATGGGCGCCGTCCTCGACGACAAGGCCGAGCCGCGCGACGCCGCGAAAGCCTGGATCGCCGGGAACCGCGCGACCGCCGACGCCTGGCTGGAAGGCGTCGTCGCCAGAGACGGCGGCGACGCGCTCGCGGCCTTGAACGCGGCGCTCGACTGAACGGATTCCGCAAGCGGCTTCGCCTCCGCCCGAGGCGGAGCCGCGCGGCGCGTCAGGACCGGGCCGGGGCGGGGCCGAGAAGGAGACGGACATGGATTCCGTGACGGACTGGCTCTCGGCGCACAAGATCCCGGTGGGCCGCGCCGCTCAGGATTTCTTCGACTGGCTTCAGGCCCACGCCTCCGGCGCCATGGACGCCCTCGGCGGCGCGCTGGAGAGCCTGGTGGGCGGCGCGCTCTGGCTGCTCCAGACGCCGCATCCGGCGGTGCTGATCCTGATCTTCACCGCGCTGGCGGGGCTGCTCCAGAGATCCTGGAAGGTCTGCGCGCTGGTGGCTCTGGGCTTCGCCTTCATCCTGAACCAGGGCTACTGGAAGCCCGCCATGGAGAGCCTCGCGCTGGTGCTCTGTTCGGGGGCCATCTGCATGGCTCTGGGGGTGCCTCTGGGGGTGGCGGCGGCGCATCGGCCGAAGCTCTACGCCTTCCTGCGGCCCATGCTCGACCTCATGCAGACCCTGCCGAGCTTCGTCTATCTCATTCCGGCCATCGTGTTCTTCGGGATCGGCACGGCGCCGGGGCTTCTGGCGACGGCGATCTTCGTCGCGCCGGCCCCCATCCGCATGACGCATCTTGGAGTCTCCTCCACGCCTCCCCATCTGCTGGAGGCGGCTTCGGCTTTCGGCGCCACGCCGCGTCAGAAATTCTGGAAGGTCGAATTGCCGCACGCCATGCCGCAGATCCTCGCGGGGCTCAGCCAGACGGTGATGCTCTCGCTCTCGATGGTGGTGATCGCCGCCCTCGTGGGGGCGGATGGTCTGGGCGTGCCGGTGGTACGGGCCTTGAACACGGTGAACGCGGCTCTGGGCTTCGAGGCGGGATTCGTCATCGTGGTTCTGGCCATCCTTCTTGACCGCATGCTGCGCGCGAGGCCCGCCCGATGAGCGTCGCTTACATCCCCAACTACTTCCCCGCCCCGGTCGACGAAGAGACCGCCGTCCAGATCGACCGCCTGACGGTGGTCTTCGGGCCGCGTCCGCGCAGGGCCCTGCCGCTGCTGGACGCGGGCGCGAGCCGCATCCAGCTGCGCGAGGCGACGGGCCTGACGCTCGGGGTGCATGATTGCTCGCTGACCATCCGGCGGGGCGAGATCCTCGTGCTGATGGGGCTTTCGGGCTCGGGCAAATCCACGCTGCTGCGGAGCATCAACGGCCTTGCGCCCGCCCTGCGCGGCGAGGTGCGCATCCGCGACGGTGAAGGCATGACTCCGGTCAGCGCGACCGATCCGGCGGCCTTGCGGCGTCTGCGGCTCAAGCGCGTGACCATGGTGTTCCAGCATTTCGGGCTTCTGCCCTGGCGCAGCGTGGCCGAGAACGTCGGGCTCGGGCTGGAGCTGGCGGGGCTCAAGCCCGCCGAGCGCCGCGAGCGCGTCGCGACGCAACTGGATCTCGTGGGGCTGTCGCCTCTGGCGGAGCGCCGGGTGGGCGAGCTGTCGGGCGGCCAGCAGCAGCGCGTCGGGCTGGCGCGGGCCATCGCCACCGAGGCTCCGATCCTGCTCATGGACGAACCCTTCTCGGCGCTGGATCCGCTGATCCGCTCGCGGCTTCAGGACGAGCTGCTCGAACTTCAGGCGCGGCTGAAACGGACCATCGTCTTCGTCAGCCATGATCTGGACGAGGCCTTCAAGATCGGCGACCGCATCGCCTTGCTGGAGGAGGGCCGCCTCGTGCAATGCGGCTCGGCGCGGGAGATCCTGTCCGCCCCCGCCACGCCCCATGTGGCGCAATTCGTGGCCCACGCCAATCCTCTGGAGGCGCTCACCGCCCGCGACGCCATGCGTCCGGGCGAAACGGCCTCCGACGGCTCTCTGGGCTCCGGGCGCTTCGCCGATCCCGACGCCACGCTGGGCCGGGTGATCCCGCTCTTCGGCGGCGGCGTGGACCATGTCGAGGTGCGCGAGCATGGCCGCTCCATCGGGGTGATCCGGGCCGAGGACGTGCTGGCGGTGCTCGCCGGGCGCGGGAGCTGAGGCCTCCCTCGCGCCACGAGGCGCTTGCGTCCCGGCGGGGCGCCGCTTAAGCTCCGGGCCCAACAGGAAAGCGCCGGGAAACGGCGCCCGGCTCGCGGAGGACGGGCCATGCGGCTTCCAGATCTCTTTCCCCCACGCGGAGGCTCTTTCAGCTCGAGTCCGCGCAGGCCGGAAGTCCACGGCGTCGCCCCCTCCGGAGATTTCTCTGGAAGGCGGAAGTCTGATGACGGAAAGCATTCGGAAGGAGGACTGGGAGCGATTTCGAGCCATCGGCCGCGTGCCGCCCAGCATTCGTGAAATCGTCCTGCAATCCTGGCGGCGCTCCGAGAGTCTCGGCGGCGTCTCCGGCCTGAAGCGCGCGCCCTGCGTGGGCGAGGAGGCGCTTGCGCGTCGGCGGCGGGAGAACCGCAATCTGCGCCGCGCGGCGCGTCCGGCGCTCGATCATTCCGGTTATCTGCTCAAGGACGCGGGCGCGATGCTGCTGCTCTGCGACCGCGAGGGCGTGGTCATGGACATGGCGGGCGATCCCGGCGTGCTGGAGCGCGGCCGCGAGAACCATCTCGCCGAGGGCGGGCGCTGGGATGAAGCGGCCATCGGCACCAACGCCATCGGCGCGGCGCTCCATGCGCGGCGGGCGGTCGAGATCTCCGGGGTGGAGCATTTCGCCGAGGAGATCCAGCGCTGGACCTGCGCGGCGGCGCCCATCCTGCACCCGGCCACCGGCGACGTCCTCGGCGTGATCGACGTCTCGGGGCCCGTCGAGAGCGGCCAGCCGCACGGACTGGCCTTCTCCAGCACTCTGGCGCTCCAGATGGAGGAGGCGCTCCGCCACGAGATGGAGAGCGAGCGCCGCCGTCTGCTGGAAGGGCTCCTGCGCCGCCGGAGCCTCTGGCGCGAGGACGACCTGATCCTCTTCGACCGCTTCGGCGCCGAGATCTACGCCACGGAGCGATTCGCCCGCACGGCCTCGGAGATCGGCGATTTCGAGGGCTGGCGGGCGGCCGCCGCCGGCTGGAGCGAGGGAGTTCTGAACGAGAGCTTCCGCGAAGACCTCGCGGCGGCTCTGCCGGGGGCTCAGGTGGAGGTGATCCAGGAGCGCGAAGAGGAGCCGCTCGGCCTGCTCATCGCCCTGAGGCGGACCCGGACGCGCGGCCCGGGCGCCGAGGCTCGGGCGGCGGCGGCGGGCGAGCCCGATCTCGCCTGGATCGCGGGAGGCGGCCCGGAGATGGCGGGGCTCTGCGCCGACGCGCGGCGTCTGGTCCGGAATTCGCGGGCCATCCTGATCGAGGGCGAAACGGGCGTCGGCAAGGAGACTCTCGCGCGCGCCCTGCATCGCGAGGCGGCGGGAGAAGCCGCCGGATCCTTCGAGGTGCTCGCCTGCGGGCTGCTCTCGGTGGAGCGGCTGCGCGAGGAGGCGGGGCCGCGCGGCCTCGCGGAGCGTCTGGCGCGTCAGGGCGGGGCGCTCTGCCTCGACGAGCCCGCCGAGACTCCGCCCGAGGCGCAATCGGCGCTGATGGAGCTGCTGCGCGCGGTGCGCCGGACGCCCGAGGCGCCGGTCTGGATCTACACGCTCTCGACGCGGGATCTGGCGGCGGAGGCCGAGGGAGGGCGCATCCGGCGCGAACTCTATTATCGTCTGGCGGGGGCGCGGCTGACCGCGCCGCCTCTGCGCGCGCGTCGGGAGGAGATTCCGCGCCTCGCGCTGCGCTTCGCCGAAGAGGCGGCGGCCCGCTCGGGAGACAGACCCCTGCGCTTCACGCCTGGGGCTCTGGCGCGGCTCAAGGCGCATGACTGGTTCGGGAACGTCCGCGAATTGCGCAATCTCGTGGAGAGCCTGTCGAGCGTCTCGCTGAATCGTCTGGCGGATCTGCGCGACCTGCCGCCGGAGATCGCGCCGCCGCGTCGCGAGGCCTCGGAGGAGACGCTCCGCGACCGCGAGAAGGCCGAGATCCTCGCCATGGTGGCGGCGGTGGACGGCAATCTGACCGAGGCGGCCAAACGTCTGGGGGTGGCGCGCTCGACGCTCTATCTCAAGCTGGATTCCTACGGCTTCCGGCGGGCGGGCGCGCGGCGCTGAGGGGCGCGCAGAGGTTCAGGGCGGCCTCGACCGACTCCGCCAGCCCGAGAGCGGCGGAGTCCAGCCGCAATTCCGGGGCCTCGGGAGGCTCGTAGGGGGCGTCGTATCCCGTGAGTCCGTGGATTTCGCCGCGGGCGGCCTGGGCGTAGAGGCCTTTCGGATCGCGGGCGCGGCGGATCTCCAGCGGGGCGTCGAGGTGGATCTCGAAGAAGGGGCGTCCCGCGAGGCGCGCGCGGGCGAGGCGGCGGCCCTCCGCCAGAGGCGAGACCAGCGCCAGAATCGCGATCACGCCGCAATCGCTCAGGGTCAGGGCGGCTTCGGCGGCGCGACGCATGTTCTCCAGCCGGTCGGCCTCGGAGAATCCGAGATCGCGGCAAGGCCCCCGGCGCAGGTCGTCGCCGTCGAGGATGGCGACCGCCAGCCCGAGGCCTCCCAGACGCGCCGCCAGAGCCCGCGCCAGGGTGGTCTTGCCCGAGGCGGGCGGCCCGGTCAGCCAGAAGACCGCCGCTGGAGAGCCTTTCATGGTCGCGTTTTCGCGACGCGAAGCCTTTTCGGCTTCGCTGGAAAACGCTTCAGACATAAGCCGCCCTCGCGCCCGGCGCAGGCGCCAGACGCCCGAGCGCCCAGCCGTCGGAGAACATCGGATCGATCTCCAGATCCTTCATGTGGACATAGCCGATATGGCAGGAGCAGGAGGCTCGCGAGCAGAGCCTCGGCGCAAGAATCTCCTCGATGGGCTGCGCGTAGAGATTGCCCATGGTCTCGCCGATGAAATGACAGGGCCGCACATCGCCTGCGCCGTTCACCGAAATCGCCCTGGAGCCCGCCGCGCAGGCCCGTCCGAGGCTTGGATAAGCCCGGCGGTTGAGGTCGAAGAGCGGATCGATCTCGCGCCAGCCCGCGAGGCTTTCGGCGTCGTCGTGATCGGGGCCGCCGTCCTTGTAGGCGTTGACCCAGAGATAGACGCCTTCCGGCAGATCCTCCCGCAGGCGCCGGGCCTCGGGCAGATGCGCCTTGATCCCCACGATCCCGACGCAGAAGCTCACGCCCATCTCCGCCATCGCATGGCAGGAGCGCAAGAAGCTCTCGCGCGGAGTCTCGCCGGGGTGGAAGCTGCACCAGAAGCTGGCCGTCGCACGGTTCAGATCGCCCATCCAGGCCACCGAACAGGACAGATTCGTCTGGATCGCCACCCGTTGAACCTGAGGCTCATGGCTCAGGCGGATCATGGCCTCGCGATAGGGGCGCCGGATCAGAGCCTCGCCCCAGGGGGTGAAGAGAATCCGCAGGCGGTCTTCGGCGGGCCGCGCCAGGACCCAGTCCGCGAAGCGATTCAAGGCGGCGGCGTCCCGCGCGAGGGCGGCGCGGTCGTCCCTGGTCTTGGCGAAGGGGCAATAGACGCAGCCGTAATTGCAGCTTTCCAGCGGCCCGCGCCACAGAACGTCAAGATCTAGCGCCATGCGTAGGCCTCCATGCGGGCGCGGGTCGGGGCCGAGACCAGCCAGGGCCCCACGGCGTCGGAGCGCTCCAGCCCCGCTTCGGTGAGGATCAGCCGCCCGGCCTGCTCCTCCGCAAGGCCCGTCGCCTCCAGATCCGCCAGCTCCGGCAGAGCCTCCCGCGCTTCGATCCCGAAGAGCGCCGCGCAACGCGCCAGATCCAGCCCCTCCAGATTCAGCAGCGACTTGATGACGAAACGACGAATCCGCTCCTCCTCGCCGAGGATCACGCCATGGCGCGCCCGTGAGAAATCCTGCGTCTCTTCGTAGCTCCGCAGCAGATCGAGGATCGCCGCCCGGCCCACCGCCCAGGGCTGGGCGTAATGGAGGTTGCGCGTATAGGAGCGCGCGCCGGGGCCTATGCCGACCATGCCGTCCTCCTGACAGGCGTAATCGTCGCGAGGCGCGGCGCTGGCTTCGTCGGCCCGCTCGAAGCGCCGCATGGAGGCCTGGACATAGCCCGCCGCCTTCAGCCGATCCCGGCCCAGACGATAGAGCGCGAGCCTCTGCGCATCCCAGGCGGGATCAGGCGGCGCCTCCGTCTGAGCCACGAGGCCCCGCCTTTTCCCGAGCCCCGTCAGAGGCCGCACATAAAGCGGATAGAGATAGATCTCCTCCGGCGACCATTCCAGGGCTCGCTCCAGATCGGCGAGGAATCCGGCTTCGGTCTGACCCTCGGCGCCGTAAATGAGATCGAGATTCAGCCGCGTCTCTCCCGCTTCCCGGATGAGGTCGAGGGCGCGGGGGGCTTCTTCGGCGCGGGCGGGGCGGCCCATGGCGTGGAGGGTCTTCTGATCAAAGCTCTCGATTCCGATGCTGATCCGCGTGACGCCATGGGCCTTCATGACCTCCAGCCGATCCGCCGTGGTCCGGCCCGGCGAGGTCTCGACGCCGAGGTCCTCCATCCCCGGCGCGAGCCGCTCCATCAGCGCGAAGAGGCGCTCCAACTGCGGCGCGGTCAGATGGGTCGGGGTGCCGCCGCCCACCGCCCCGAGCGCGAAACGCCGCTCGCCGAGGGCTTCGTCCAGAGCCTCCGCCTCGCGCGCCAGAGCCTTGAGCCAGCGCTCCACTGCGGAATCCTCGGCGTTGGAGACCGTGAAGAGATTGCAGAATCCGCAGCGCATCTCGCAGAAAGGCACATGGACGTAGAGGAAGAGATTGCGCCGGTCCTCCGCGCCCCAGAGATCCGCCAGCGCCGGAGGCTGCGCGAAGGGGCGATAGGCGGTCTTGTGCGGATAGGCGTAGAGATAGCTGCGATAGGGCGATCCCTGGATCAGATCGGCGAGCCTGTCCTGCATGATCCTGCCTTGATTTTGAAACATAAGATGAACAATATGCCATGAGCGGCTGGCGAAGGCCAGAGACCCTTTCAGATCAGGAGCGAAACGCCCATGACGATCAACGCGCACTTCACGGAGTTCTTCGGCAGGCCGGTCCGCGAATTCAAACCCGGCGAGAGCTTCGACCTGCGAACCTTCGTCCCGCGCCTCTCGGTGGATTACGACGGCGTGAAATGGGCGCGACGTCTGGAGGAGTTTCTGCAGCTGCCCCACGCAGGCGAAACCACGCATCTGGTCGCGGGGACTTATGAGGGCTTCGAGGGCGACATGAACGCCGCCATGGCCATCGGGCCTCTGATCGAACATCGCGCCGCCTTGCCGAAGCTGGAGGCGCTTTTCCTCGGCGACATGACCTTCGAGGAATGCGAGATCTCGTGGATCGAGCCGCAGGACGCCGAGCCGATCCTCAAGGCTTTCCCGAAGCTGCGCGTTTTCGGTCTGCGCGGGCGCGTCTCGAATTTCGGCGTCCAGAGCCTGCCGGATCTGGAGGGCCTGATTCTTCAGAACACCGGCCTGACCAAAGCCAATCTCGCCGAAATCCTCGCCTTCGAGGCGCCCGCTCTGCAAGAGATGGAGCTCTGGACCGGATCCGAAGATTACGGCGCCGAGACCTCGGTCGAAGATCTGGCCCCGCTGTTCTCGGGCGAGATCTTCCCGAGGCTCACCCGCCTGCGGCTCAAGGACAGCGAATACGCCGACGAGATCGCGAAAGCCGTGACGCAGTCGCGGCTCTTCGGCCGTCTGGAGGTTCTCGACCTGTCAATGGGAACTCTGGGCGACGAAGGCGCGGCGGCTCTGCTGGAGGCTCTGCCGCGCTCGGGTCTGAAGCTGCTGGACCTCAGCCATCACTACATGAGCGACGCCATGATGGAGAAATTCGCCGTGTTCGGTCCTCGGGTCGTCATGGCGGACCAGCAGAAGGAAGAGGATCGCGGGCGCTACGTCGCGGTCGCCGAGTGAGGGAGCCGCCGCTTCTGGCGCTTCTGGCCGAGCCGGGGCCGCGTCTGGACTCATGGCGCGCGGCCTGCCGGAGGATGGGCGCGCCCGAGCCCATCCTCGTGAGCTACGCCGAGGCGCTCCGCCATCCGGAGCGTCTGACGGAGGCCGCCGCCCGCGCCGGAGGCCTCCGCGCGGAGAGTCCCGGCGGCGGGGCGCAGATCCAGCGGCTGTTCGCCGAGATCTCTGGCCATGATCCCGGCCCGCTTCCAGAGGCCGAGGATTATGGCCGCATCGCGCCGCCCGGCCCCTTTCTGGCGGGGCTGCGGCTCGCCATGGCGCGTCTGGCTGAAGCCATGGTGGAGACGGGCCGCCCCAGCCTGACCGATCCCGAGGCGGTTCCGCTCCTTTTTGAAAAGCTGGAGAGCCAGAGCCGCTTCCAAGCGGCGGGTCTGCCGGTTCCGCCTCTGCTCGGCGCGGTCGCGGGCTGGGAGGATCTGGAGGCGAAGATGCGCGCCGCAAACCTGCGGCGGGCCTTCGTGAAGCTGCGCGGCGGCTCGGCGGCTTCGGGGGTGGCGGCGGTCGAGCTGCACGGCCCGCATGTGAGGCTCTGGACCACCGCCACGCTGGACGCCTCCGGCGCGCTCTTCAACACCCGCCAGCCGCAACGCCCTCTGGACGACGAGGCCCGCCGCTGGGTCGATGCTCTGGGGCGGCTCGGCGCCCATGCCGAGGCCTGGATTCCCAAGCTCAAGCTCGACGGGTTGAACGCCGACCTGCGGCTCGTGACTCTCGGCGGCGCGCCCGCGCATGGCCTGGTGAGGCGGGCGCGGGTTCCGCAGACCAATCTGCATCTCGGCGGCGAGCGTCTGCCTCCGGAGGCTCTGCGGGCGCGGATCGGCGCGGAGACATGGGCGCGGATTCTGGAGGTGGCGCGGCGGGCGGCGGAGCTTTTCCCGCGCCATCATGCGCTTGGGTTGGATCTGGCGGTTCATGAAGACGGCGAGCGGGTTTTTCTGCTGGAGGCCAACGCCTTCGGCGACCATCTCAAGGGCGCGCTCCATGAGGGGCTTGATCCGCATGAGGCGCAGGTGAAGCGGATGCGGGCCTGGCTGGAGGCGGAGCGCGGCCCGAAAAGTGGTTTCCGGTTTTCGGATAAGCCGCGCGACCCATAAAGGGATATGACATGATCGACGCGAAAGGGGCGCTCGGGCGCTGCGACGTGCTGTTCCTCACCTTCGACAGCCTGCGGCTCGACGTGGCTCAGGAGGCCTTCCGGCGCGGCGAGATTCCGAATTTCGCCCGTCTTCTGCCGCCCGGAGGCTGGGAGGAGCGCCATTCTCCCGGCAGCTTCACCTATGCGGCGCATCAGGCCTTCTTCGCGGGCTTCCTGCCGACTCCCGCGACGCCAGGCCGTCACGAACGGCTGTTCGCCCTGAGCTTTCCGGGGAGCCTCACCTCCGGCCCGCGGACCTGCCTCTTCGACGCGCCGGACATCGTCGGCGGCTTCGCGGCGGCGGGCTACCGGACGATCTGCATCGGCGGCGTGGGGTTCTTCAACCAGCAGACTCCCGTCGCGCGGGTCTTGCCGGGCCTGTTTCAGGAAAGCTTCTGGACTCCCGCGCTTGGCGTGGCGGATCCGCAATCGGCGCGGAATCAATTCGCCCTCGCGGCGGAACTGCTGGCGCGATCGCCGCCGGATCGGCGGGTTTTCCTCTTCATGAATCTCTCCGCGACTCATGAGCCGACTCGGATCCACCTCCCGGGCGCGACGGAGGATTCCCCCGAGACCCAGCGCGCCGCCCTGCGCGATCTCGACGCCGCCTTCGGAGATTTCTGGGCCTGCGCCCGTCTGCGTCCCTGGCTGCACATCCTCTGCGCCGATCACGGCGAGGCCTTCGGCGAAGACGGCTGGAGCGGCCATCGCATCGGGCGCCCCGAGGTCTGGACGGTCCCTTACGCCGAGGGGATCCACGAGGCCGGGATTTCCTGATCCTGACCGATATCGCCTGAAATCTTGCGGTTTGTTCCGCAGCGCCGTGCGGATATGGCGTTTTCTCTCGCGTCCGCAGCATGTCCGACGCCTTGTCCGAAAATCGGACGACCACGAGGAGCCTCCCGCCGCGATCCTCCCTCTGCGCGCCGCACCAAACGGCGCGAGGTTTGGGAGGAAAACATATGGATACGGCCAGACAAGGTCGTCGCGTGCAGGTGCTCGGCATCGACGCGGGCGGCACCATGACCGACACCTTCTTCGTGGACAGCGACGGCGATTTCGTCGTCGGCAAGGCGCAGTCCACGCCCCAGAACGAAGCCCTCGGTCTGATCGCCTCCAGCAAGGACGGCCTCGGCGCCTGGGGTATGAAGATCGAGGACGCGCTCTCCGAGATCCAGACCGGCGTCTATTCCGGCACCGCCATGCTCAACCGCGTGGTGCAGCGCAAGGGCCTGAGCGTCGGCCTGATCGTCAATGCGGGCATGGAGGACTTCCACCGCATGGGCCGGGCGATCCAGGCCTATCTCGGCTTCGCCTACGAGGACCGCATCCACCTCAACACGCATTATTACGACGAGCCTCTGGTGCCCCGGCGCCTGACGCGCGGCGTGGTCGAGCGGGTGGACATGTTCGGCGCGGTGGTGATCCCCCTCCGCGAGGAGAGCGCCCGGAAATCCGCCCGCGAGCTGATCGCCCTCGACGTCGAAGGCATCGTGATCTCGCTGCTCCACAGCTACAAGAACTCCGACCACGAGCGCCGCGTCCGCGACATCGTGCTGGAGGAGGTCAAGGCCTCGGGCAAGGAGATCCCGGTCTTCGCCTCGGTGGATTACTATCCGGTGCGCAAGGAGACCCACCGCACCAACACCACCATCCTCGAAGCCTACGCCGCCGAGCCCTCCCGCCAGACGCTGAAGAAGATCTCCAGCGCCTTCAAGGAGAACGGCTCGAAATTCGACTTCCGCGTGATGGCCACCCATGGCGGCACCATCAGCTGGAAGGCGAAGGAGCTGGCGCGCACCATCGTCTCGGGGCCCATCGGCGGCGTGATCGGCGCGAAATATCTGGGCGAGGTGCTGGGCTACTCCAACATCGCCTGTTCCGACATCGGCGGCACCTCCTTCGACGTGGCCCTGATCACCCAGAACGAACTGACCATCAAGAACGATCCGGACATGGCGCGCCTCGTGCTGTCCCTGCCGCTCGTGGCGATGGACTCGGTGGGCGCGGGCGCGGGCAGCTACATCCGCCTCGATCCCTACACCAAGGCGATCAAGCTGGGCCCCGACTCGGCGGGCTATCGGGTGGGCGTCTGCTGGGCGGATTCCGGCGTCGAGACGGTGACGATCTCCGATTGCCACGTGATCCTCGGCTATCTGAACCCGGACAACTTCCTCGGCGGACAGGTCAAGCTCGACCGTGAGCGCGCCTGGAAGGCCATGAAGGAGCAGGTCGCCGATCCGCTCGGGCTTTCGGTCGAAGAGGCCGCCGCGGGCGTCATCCAGCTTCTGGACAGCGATCTGCGCGATTACCTGCGCTCGATGATCTCGGGCAAGGGCTACAGCCCCGGCAGCTTCGTCTGCTTCTCCTACGGCGGCGCAGGCCCGGTCCACACCTACGGCTACACCGAGGGCCTCGGCTTTCAGGACGTCATCGTTCCGGCCTGGGCGGCGGGCTTCTCGGCCTTCGGCTGCGCGGCGGCGGATTTCGAATATCGCTACGACAAGTCTCTGGACATCAACATCGCCGTGGACGGCCCGGACGACCAGAAGGCCGCCTCCTCGAAGACCCTCCAGGAGGCCTGGGCCGAGCTTCAGGAGCGCGTGCTCGAAGAATTCGCGATCAACGGCTACAAGCCCGAGCAGGTCAGGCTTCAGCCCGGCTTCCGCATGCAGTATCGCGGCCAGCTGAACGATCTGGAGATCGAGAGCCCCATTCCCTCCGCCGCCACGGCCGAAGACTGGGACAAGCTCGTCGAGGCCTTCAACGACACCTATGGCCGCGTCTACGCCGCTTCGGCCCGCTCGCCGGAGCTGGGCTATTCGGTCACCGGCGCGATCATGCGCGGCATGGTGCCCATCCCCAAGCCGAAGATCCCCAAGGAGGAGCTCGGTTCCGAGACGCCCGCCGACAAGGCCAGGCTCGGCACGCGGAAATTCTACCGCAAGGGCGAGTGGGTCGACGCCCAGCTCTATCACATGGAGTCGCTGACTCCCGGCAACCGCATCACCGGCCCGGCGATCATCGAATCCGACGCCACGACCTTCGTCGTGCCGGGCGGCTTCGAGACCTGGCTCGACGGCCATCGCCTCTTCCACCTCAAGGAAGTCTGACGGGTCAGGGAGGAAAGAGAACATGAACATTCAATCGAAGACCACGACGCGCGGCCTCGTCCGCGGCGGCGAGACGCTCAAGCAGCACCGCGACCGCCTCATGGAGGCCACCAGGAAGACCAGGCATTACGCGGGTCTGACCAGGATGGAGCTGCGCGACAGCGACCCCATCCAGTACAACAAGCTCTTCTCGCGTCTGCGCGCCGGCGTGGTGGACGCCCGCGAGACCTCCAAGAAGATCGCGGCCTCGCCCATCGTGGAGCAGGAGGGCGAGCTCTGCTTCACCCTCTACAATGCGGCGGGCGACGCCATCCTGACCTCGACGGGCATCATCATCCACGTCGGGACCATGGGCGCGGCGATCAAGTACATGATCGAGAACGATTGGGAATCCAATCCGACGATCCGCGACAAGGACATCTTCTGCAACAACGACTCGCTGATCGGCAACGTCCACCCCTGCGACATCCACACCATCGTGCCCATCTTCCACGAGGGCGAACTGATCGGCTGGGTCGGCGGCGTGACCCACGTCATCGACACGGGTTCGGTGGGTCCGGGCTCGATGTCCACGGGCCAGATCCAGCGCTTCGGCGACGGCTATTCGATCACCTGCCGCAAGATCGGCGAAAACGACACGCTCTATCGCGACTGGCTGCACGAGAGCCAGCGCATGGTGCGCACGACCCGCTACTGGATGCTCGACGAGCGCACCCGCGTCGCGGGCTGCCACATGATCCGCAAGCTGGTGGAAGAGGTCATCGCCGAGGAAGGGATCGAGAATTACTGGAAATTCGCCTATGAAGCGGTGGAGCATGGCCGTCTGGGCCTTCAGAACCGCATCAAGGCGATGACCATCCCCGGCAAATATCGCCAGGTCGGCTTCGTCGACGTCCCTTACGATCATGAAGACGTGCGCGTGCCTTCGGATTTCGCGAAGGTCGACACGATCATGCATGCGCCCTCCGAGATCACCATCCGTCCGGACGGCACATGGCGCCTCGACTTCGAAGGGTCGAGCCGCTGGGGCTGGCACACCTACAACGCCCATCAGGTGAGCTTCACCTCGGGCATCTGGGTGATGATGACGCAATCGCTCATCCCCTCGGAGATGATCAACGACGGCGCCGCCTACGGCACGGAGTTCCGGCTCCCCAAGGGCACCTGGATGAACCCCGACGACCGGCGCGTCGCCTTCAGCTACTCCTGGCACTTCCTGGTCTCGGCCTGGACGGCGCTCTGGCGCGGGCTTTCGCGGTCCTATTTCGGCCGCGGCTATCTGGAGGAGGTCAACGCGGGCAACGCCAACACCTCCAACTGGCTCCAGGGCGGCGGCTTCAACCAGTATGACGAGATCCACGCCGTCAACTCCTTCGAATGCGCCGCCAACGGCGTGGGCGCCAGCGCCGTGGCCGACGGCATCAGCCATGCGGCGGCGGTCTGGAACCCCGAAGGCGACATGGGCGACATGGAGATCTGGGAGCTCGCCGAGCCCCTCGTCTATCTCGGACGCCAGATCAAGGCCTCTTCGGGCGGCGCGGGCAAATATCGCGGCGGCTGCGGCTTCGAGAGCCTGCGTCTGGTCTGGAACGCCAAGGACTGGACCATGTTCTTCATGGGCAACGGCCATATCTCCTCGGACTGGGGGATCATGGGCGGCTATCCGGCGGCCTCCGGCTACCGCTTCGAAGCCCATGACACCAACCTCAAGGAGATCATCGCCAGGGGCGGAGAGATCCCGCTCGGCGGCGACGCCGACCCCGAGAACCCGACCTGGGAGGCGCTCCTTCCGGACGCCAGGATCAAGCGCGACAAGCAGGCGATCACCACCGAGGCCATGTTCAAGGATTACGACCTCTATCTGAACACCATGAGCGGCGGCCCCGGCTTCGGCGATCCGCTCGACCGCGAGCCCCAGGCCGTGGCCGACGACGTCAACGGCGGCTATCTGCTGCATCGCTTCGCGGAAAGCGTCTATGGCGTGGCGCTGAAGAAGGCCGCCGACGGCCTGCTGGGCGTGGACGAGGCGGGCACGAAGTCCCTGCGCGCGAAGATCCGCAAGGAGCGCCTCGCCGAATCCGTCCCGACCCGGGAATGGATGGCCAGAGAGCGCGAGCGCATCCTCGCCAAGGACGCGGGCCTTCATGTGCAGCAGATGTTCGCCGCGAGCTTCAAGCTCGGGCCGCGCTTCGAGCAGGAGTTCCGCAAGTTCTGGGATCTGCCCGAGGACTGGAAGCTGATGGAGGCGGATCTCCCGATCCCGTCCTACGGCCGCGAATACACCATGGACCTCTCCGAACTGCCGGACGTCAAGACCGTGCAATTCGTCGAGGAGTGATCTCCCGGGCGTTTTCCAGCGAAGCCGATCAGGCTTCGCGGCGTGGAAATGCGACCACAAAGGAAGTCGGAGCGTGTGGACGCTCCAACCCGGCGCCGCCTCGTGAGGCGAGGCGGCGCCTCCGCGGAAAACCGACGAAATTCAGGGAGGTTCCCCATGGCCTACACCAAGGCGAAGATCAAGGATCTGGTCGACGGCAAGATCGACCGCGACACGCTCCACACCATGCTCTCGACCCCCAAGGACAAGGAGCGCTTCGAGATCTACCTGAGCATCCTCCAGGAGCAGGCGCCCTGGGACGACAGGATCATCCTGCCGCTCGGACCGAAGCTCTTCATCGTGCAGCGCAAGGCCGACAGGAAGTGGGTCGTCCGCAGCCTCGCCGGATACGACTTCTGCGACTGGCGCGAAAACTGGAAGCTCCACGCCCGCGTGCGCGTGCGCGAGACCCCCGCCCAGATGGAGAAGCTCTATCCGCGCCTCATGGCTCCCTCTCCGGAGTGGCAGGTGATCCGCGAATATTTCTGCCCGCTCTCCGGCGATCTGCTGGAGGTCGAGGCGCCGACCCCCTGGTATCCCGTGATCCACGATTTCGAGCCCGACGTGGACGCCTTCTACACCCAGTGGCTCGGTCTGGAGGTTCCCGAACGCGCCGCCTGACCCCGGCGCCGATCCGTTTCCTGATGCAGGGCCGTCCGTCCGGGCGGCCGTCTCCCCTCACTGGACGGGCCCCCGCACGGGGCCCGCTTTTTCGTCCGCGCCCCATGCGAAGGCGCCCATGCGAAACGGCGGAGGCTCTCGCCCCCGCCGTCCGGATGTTCAGGACCCCGCCGCCCTCAGGCGAAGCGGATCATGCGCCTTCACTCGGCGGGCTCGGCCTCCGCGGTCTCCAGCGCCTTGTAGGTGTAGCCGCCGTTCGCGTCCTTCTCCCAGGAATAGACGATGTAGGTCGGCTGGGTCACGTCGCCCTTGGCGTCGAAGCTGATCGGGCCGATGGCCGTTTCATATTCGCCGTTCTTGAGCGTCTCGGCGAGGGTCTCGGGATCGGTGGAGCCCGCCTTCTCGGCCGCCTGGGCCACCAGCTGGAGGATCGCGTAGGAATAGAGCGTGTAGGCTTCCGGCTCGAAGCCCGAGGCGCGGAACTCCTCGACGATCTTCTGCGCGCCGGGGTTCAGGCGCGGATCGGGCGCGAAGGTCATGAGCGTGCCCTGGATGGCGTCGCCCGCGATGGCGGCCAGCTCGTTGGACACGATGCCGTCGCCGGACATCAGACGCACCTTCAGGCCCTGATCGGCCAGCTGACGGATGATCAGGCCGGCTTCGGTGTGCAGGCCGCCGAAATAGATGAAGTCGACGCCCGCCTCCTTGATCTTGGCGATCAGGGCGGAGAAGTCCTTGTCGCCCGCGTTGACGCCTTCGTAGAGCAGCGGAGTCTTGCCGCCCTCGATCAGGGTGGCGCGGGTCACGTCGGCGAGGCCCTGGCCATAGGGGGTCTTGTCATGGACCACCGCGACCCTGGCGTCGGGCAGGCTGTCGAGGATGTAGCCTCCGGCGACGGCGCCCTGCTGGTCGTCGCGACCGCAGACGCGGAAGGTGTTCCAGAGCCCGCGATCCGTCAGGGTCGGGTTGGTCGCGGCCGGCGAGATGGCGAGGACGCCGTTCTCGGCGTAGACCGCCGTCGAGGGAATCGCCACGCCCGAGTTGTAATGCGCGACCACGATGCCCACGCCGTCGGCCACGAAGTTGTTGGCCACCGAGACGCCCTGACGGGGGTCGGAGACGTCGTCGCCGATGCGCAGACGGATCTGCTCGCCGTTGATTCCGCCCGCCGCGTTGAGATCGGCGACGGCCTTCTCGGCGCCGCGCTGGATCTGCGCGCCGAAGGCCGCGTTCGGGCCGGTGATCGGCGCCGCGACGCCGATCAGCAGCTCGGCCGAGGCCGGGCCCGCGAAGGCCGTCGCGGCCGAGAGAGCCAGAACGGAGAGAAGCGACTTTCTCATGAGAAGAGGACTCCTGACGTTGATTCCGGATGTCCGGATTTTCCCGGATCGTGAATTCTTGCGCATGCGGACATGCCGACGCACATCATGCGCCTATTTCTCCGCCCATGAAAAGGGGGAGGTTTTCCTGTAGAGCCAATAATAGGCGGTGGTCATCTGCCTGGTCCGCGTGAAGCGGTAGGCCGCGAAGCTGAAGGCCAGCAGGATCGCCGCATCCACCAGATAGTAATGCGCCGACAGGAAGGTCCCCCCGAAGAGCGCGAAATGGAGGAACCGCACGCCCACCGCCAGAAGCAGCGTGTAGAGCGCCAGCACATGCGGTTTGCGCCAGGTCTCGGCGCAGGCCTTTCCGGTGCGCCAGGCCGTCCAGCCGCCGATGATCAGCGTGATGAAGACGAACTGCATCGCCGAAGGTTCTTCGTAGAGGATTCCCTGCATGGATCAGGCTCCTTGTCCTTGCGCCGCGCGTCCGGGGCTCAATGATGCCCGCCTTCGAGATAGGCGGCCCGCACTTCCGGATTGGCGAGCAGCTCCTTGCTCGGCCCCTCCATGGAGACCTTGCCGTTGACCATCACATAGCCCCGGGTCGACAGCTTCAGCGCCGCGAAGGCGTTCTGCTCCACGATGAAGACCGTGAGGCCCTCCCGCTGGTTCAGCAGCTTGATGGCCTCGAAGATCTGCTTGACGATCAGCGGCGCCAGCCCGAGCGAAGGCTCGTCGAGCAGCAGCAGCTTGGGCCGCGCCATGAGCGCGCGTCCGATGGAGAGCATCTGCTGTTCGCCGCCCGAGAGCGTGCCGCCGCGCTGCGCCTGACGCTCCTTGAGGCGGGGGAAAAGCGTGAAGATCTTCTCCACGTCCTCCTTGAAGTAGGCCTGGTTGTCGAGGCTCGCGCCCATCTGGAGGTTTTCGTAGACCGTCATGCGCGGGAAGATGCGCCGCCCCTCCGGAGACTGGGCGATGCGCTTGCGCGCGATCAGATGGGTGGGGACGCGGGTGATGTCCTCGCCGTCGAAGAGGATCCGGCCCTGACGCGCCTGGGGCTGTCCGCAGATGGTCATCATCAGCGTGGACTTGCCCGCGCCGTTGGCGCCGATCAGACAGACGATCTCGCCCCGATGGACCTCCACGTCCACGCCCGCGAGGGCGCGGATCGCGCCGTAATAGGTCTCGACGTTCTCCACCTTGAGCAGAGGAGTTTGCGCGTTCATCTGGCGTCTCCCGTCGGCTGTCCGCCCTGGTGCCCGTGAGTCGCTTCCTCGGCGACCTCCTCGATCTCTTCGAGAACCTCCTCGACCTCGTCGTCCTCGACGCCGAGATAGGCTGCGATGACCTTGGGGTCGTTCTGGACATGCCGGGGCGTGCCGTCGGAGATCTTGGCGCCATATTCCAGCACCACGACGTGATCCGAGATCTGCATGACCACCGACATGTCATGTTCGATGAGCAGCAGCGAGACGTCGTGCTTCTCGCGGATGGCGCGCAGCAGCGTGTTCAGTTCGAGCGACTCGCGGGGGTTCAGACCCGCCGCGGGCTCGTCGAGACAGAGGAGCTCGGGCCCGGTGCACATGGCGCGGGCGATCTCAAGGCGCCTTTGCTCGCCATAGGGCAGGTCTCCGGCCGGATCGTCGGCGCGATGGACGAGGTTGATCATCTCCAGCCAGTAGCGGGCCTTCTCGACGGCCTCCTTCGCGGCGTCCTTGTAGGGCCGCCAGCCGAGCAGCCCCAGCACCGTGAAGCCCGAGGACTTCATCAGGGCGTTGTGCTGCGCGACCAGAAGGTTCTCCAGAACCGTCAGGCCCGTGAAGAGCCGGATGTTCTGGAAGGTGCGCGAGACTCTGGCGTCGCGGTTGATCTCGAAATCGCTCATGCGTTCGAGGTTGAACTCCGCGCCGCCGGAGCGGCGCATGAGGATGCGCCCCATGGTCGGCTTGTAGAAGCCCGTGACGCAGTTGAAGACCGTGGTCTTGCCGGCGCCGTTGGGGCCGATCAGGGCGGTGATCTCGCCGCGTCTGGCCGAGAAGCTCAGATCGTTGATGGCGATCAGCCCGCCGAAGCGCATGGTCATGTGCTCGACGCGCAGGACCTCGTCGCCGGAGAGGCGACCTTCTTCGGTTGCCTGGGTCATCAGCCGTGTCCCTCCTTGGTGAAGGCGCTGGAGACCGCCTTGCGTTCATGCAGGAAGGCCGTGGGGTTGCGCACGCTCACGAGCCCGCGCGGCTTGAGGACCATCACGATCACCATGGCGAGGCCGAAGATCAGCATGCGGTAGAGCTCGGGCGTGAACTCCGGCCCGAAGAGGGTCTTGAGGAAATGCAGCTCGCGCAGCGCCTCGGTGCCGCCGATCATCACGACGGCCGCCACCGCGATGCCGAAGAGCGAGCCCATCCCCCCCAGGACCACCACCGCGAGGATGATCGCCGATTCATGGAAGGTGAAGCTCTCCGGCGAGATGAAGCCCTGACGCGCCGCGAAGAAGGCCCCCGCGAAGCCGCCGAACATCGCGCCGATGGAGAAGGCGGTGAGCTTGGTGGTCACGGTGTTGATGCCGAGCGAGCGACAGGCGATCTCGTCCTCGCGCAGGGCCTCCCAGGCGCGGCCGATGGGCATGTTGCGCAGCCGGATGGTGACCATGGCCGTGATCGCGCACATGGCGAGGATCACGTAGAAGAGGAAGATCTTGTAGGCCGAATTCAGCGTGGGCCGCCTCAGTTCGGGGTCGAAGAGCTTGCCGAAGCTGTTCGCGGCGTTGAAGTCGAAGGACCAGATCCCGAAGATCGAGGCCTTGGGCACGCCCGTGACGCCGAAGGTGCCGCGGGTCACGTCGGTCCAGTTGATCAGCACGAGGCGGATGATCTCGCCGAAGGCGAGGGTCACCACCGCGAGATAGTCGCCGCGCAGCCTCAGCACCGGAAAGCCGAGGATGATCCCCCAGAAGGCCGCGAGAATCCCCGCCAGAGGCAGCAGCGTCCAGAAGGAGAGGCCGAAATAGAGCGACAGCAGCGCATAGCTGTAGGCGCCCACCGCGTAGAAGGCGACATAGCCGAGGTCCAGAAGCCCCGCCAGCCCGACCACGATGTTCAGGCCCCAGGCGAGCATCACGTAGATCAGGATCTGGACGCCGTAGTTGTCCACCCATTTCAGCGATTTCTGCGGACCCACCAGCCAGAGCATCGCCATGGGGAAGATCATCAGCGCCAGGAGCGCGATCCAGCCGACGTTGCGCCGCAGGAAGTTCTGCGGGGGAGCTTCGGCTCCGACGGCCCTTGCGGCCTTCGCGGCCTTGCGCGCGGCGAACCAGGGGCCGAGGAGATAGACGATCAGGAAGCGCCCGACGACGGCCAGGGCGACCAGAATCGCCAGCAGCCCCCAGCGCTGGTTCAGCACGAGCTGATTGCGGATGTCCTGCGTCGTCTGGAGCCCGACGTAGAGCACGAACATCCCGAGAGAGATCAGGCCCGCGAGGAGAGCCTCGCGGAGCGCCCGCTTCAGGCGGTCGTCCGAGGGCCGGCGGGGCGGTTGGGAGATGACGGTCATGGCGTCAGACCTTCTCGATCTCGGGCCGACCCAGCAGGCCCGAAGGTTTGAAGATCAGCACGATGGCGAGGATGGAGAAGGTCGCCACGTCCTTGTAGGCGATGGAGAAATAGGCCGACCAGAGCGACTCGATCAGCCCGATCAGCAGCCCCCCCAGCAAGGCCCCCGGCAGGGAGCCGATGCCCCCCAGAACCGCCGCCGTGAAGGCCTTGACGCCCGGAATGAAGCCGTCGCTGAAGGTCGCGACGCCGTAGTACATGAGGTACATCGTGCCCGCCACGCCCGCCAGGGAGGCGCCCATCACGAAGGTGATGGAGATGGTGCGGTCCACGTCGATTCCGAGCAGGGCGGCCATCTTGCGGTCCTGCTCGGTGGCGCGCTGGGCGCGTCCGAGCGAGGTCTTGGTCACGATGTACCAGAAGGCGGTCATCATCACGACCGTGATCAGCACGATCAGGATCTGCTTGAGCGAGATCGTCACGCCGGCGATGGCGTAGACCTCGGTGACCATGGGCGGGATCGGCTTGTTGCGCGGACCCTGCGTCACCTGGATGAAGTTCGACAGCACGATCGACATGCCGATGGCCGTGATCAGCGGCGCCAGACGGAAGGAGCCGCGCAAGGGACGATAGGCGATGCGCTCGATCACCCAGCTCCAGAGGCTGGACATCACGATGGCGGTGGCCATCATCACCAGCAGCATCGCCGCCACGCCCATCCCCGCCACCAGAGAGGTGAGGATCAGGAACATGATCAGCGCCGCGAAGGTGCCGAGCATGAACACGTCGCCATGCGAGAAGTTGATCATGCCGATGATGCCGTAGACCATCGTGTAGCCGATGGCGATCATGCCGTAGACCGATCCCAGCGTCACGCCGTTGATGGTCTGCTGGATGAAATACTCCATAGTCCCCCTCTCGCCTTTCGTTCGCGGCGACGGCCTCTCCGGGTGGGAGGGCCGCGACGGCGCCGCGTGGTTTTTATCGGGTCGAGCCGGACGGCCTTTCCTGACGCGCCGGAAATCTGGTCTGATCGTTTTCGTCTTGTCGAAATTCTGTTATCCCAAATCTGGAATAGCAACAGGCATTCTGCGCAGGAATGGATTTTCCCGCCCGCCGCAAGCTCCGGAGGGCGGCGCGCGGGCCTCTCGCGGAGGCCCCAAGGCGTTTTGAGGCCTCCGCTCCGCCGGAGATCAGCAGCCGGGCAGATTCACCGCCAGGCCGCCGAGGCTGGTCTCCTTGAATTTCACGCTCGTCTCCTCGCCGGTCTCGCGCATCGCCCGGATGCAGTAGTCGAGGGGCATGAAATGCGAGCCGTCGCCGCGCAGCGCCAGAGCCGCCGCCGTCACGGCCTTCACCGCGCCCACGCCGTTGCGCTCGATGCAGGGCGCCTGGACCAGTCCGCCGACCGGATCGCAGGTCATGCCGAGGTGATGCTCCAGCGCGATCTCGGCGGCGTTCTCGACCTGCTCGGGCGCCCCGCCGAGCGCCTCGCAGAGCCCCGCCGCCGCCATGGCCGCCGCCGAACCCACCTCGCCCTGACAGCCCGCCTCGGCGCCCGAGATCGAGGCGTTGTGCTTGATCAGCCCGCCGATGGCGGCGGCGGTCAGCAGGAAGTCGCCGACCTTCGCCGGATCCGCTCCCACGCAATGGTCGAGGTAATAGCGGATCACGGCGGGCACGACTCCCGCCGCGCCGTTGGTCGGGGCGGTGACCACCTGGCCGCCCGCCGCGTTCTCCTCGTTGACCGCCATGGCGTAGACCGCCAGCCACTCCGCCGCCAGATGGGGCTGGCCGCGGTTGGAATGCTTCTCGCGCTCCAGCTGGACGCGGATCTTCGCCGCGCGGCGCTTGATGCCCAGGCCTCCGGGGAGGACGCCCTCCTGCGCGAGGCCGCGCTCCATGCAGGCCTCCATGACGGACCAGATGCGCCGGAGTCCGGCGGCGATCTCCTCGGGCGAGCGTTCGGCGGTTTCGTTGGCCCGCTTCATCCCCGCGATGGAGAGGCCGCTCGTCTTCGCCATGCGCAGCATCTCGGCGGCGCTGGCGAAGGGGTAGGGGCGCGCGGCGGCCATCTCGCTCAAGGGCGGCGCAGGGGCGGCCTTCTCGGCGGCGGTCACCACGAAGCCGCCCCCGATGGAGTAATAGGTCTCCGCCAGCAGGCGCCGGCCGCGCCGGTCCAGAGCCTCCAGCACGAGGCCGTTGGCGTGGCCGGGCAGGGGAGGGCCGTAGTCGAAGACCACGTCCGCCTCCGGGTCGAAGGCCAGAGGCGGAAGCCCAGCAGGACGGAGCAGCTTCTCCCGAGCCAGCCGCGCCATCTGGCGTTCGGCCGCCGCCGGGTCGAGCCCTTCGGGCGTCCAGCCGAGCAGCCCGAGCGCCACGGCGCGATCCGTGGCGTGGCCCTTGCCGGTGAAGGCGAGCGAGCCGTGCAGCCGCGCGCGGAGTCTGGCGGCGCTTCGCCCCTCCGGCGAGCGGCGGAGCAGATCAAGGAAACGGACGGCGGCGGTCATCGGGCCCATGGTGTGCGACGAGGAAGGGCCGACGCCGATCTTGAAGACCTCGAACACGCTGAGGAACATGATCTTTCTCCCTGACGCCGCCTGGAGGCGGCTGGACGGGCGCTTCGGGGCGCCTCTGGATCCCATCTCACGCCAGATGAGGAATTTTGTCCAGCGCGCGGCCGGATCGGGGATTTTCCGATTCGCCTCGCCAGAGCCGCCGCGAGCGGTCGCGAGTCGGGGCGGCGGGCGGCGAAGGCGGCCCGCGCGGCGATTCCTTCCGGGCTCCGGGGCTCGGGGAATCGGCGCCCGGGCGAAATTATGGACTTGACCCCATGTTTTCCGGCGACGCCTTCCGCCGGGCCGGACGCGGCGCCGCGCGACGGGTCGGACGGCTTACGGCTTGATCCTTCTGACCGATCCCGACGGGCTCGGGATTCGCGGCGCCGGATGTTTCGCGGCGCGGCCTCGGGAGGGGCTATCCAAAGGCGCGCTTTCCCGGAGTTCCCACTTTGTATCTATGGACAAATTGCGACAGCCAGCTACCATATCTAGCGTTCGAGGGGGCGATGAACCGCAAGGGATAGGGGATGAGCGCGAAAAGACGCGTGAAGATTCCCTGAAGCCCGCCGCCGGAATCCTCTCCGTCCGCCGCAAGGCGCGGCTGGCGGAATAGACCTTTCGAACGCGAATGTCCATGGGCTGGCGAGCCCGGCGCGCGGGGAGATCCCCCGCAGACCAAGCCCGCCCCAAGATCACAAGCGAGACCGAGCAATGACCTCCACCGTCACCGTCTATTCCAAACCCGCCTGCGTCCAGTGCGACGCCACCACCCGGGCTCTCGATCGTCGCGGGGTGGCCTATCGGCTGGTGGATCTGACGGAAGACGCCGAGGCCATGGCCCGCGTGACCGAACTCGGCTATCGCCAGGCTCCGGTCGTGGTGGCGGGCGAGGAGCATTGGGCCGGATTCCGTCCCGACAAGATCGGCCTTCTGGCCTGAATCCGGCTATGGAGGGGCTGGTCTATTTCTCCTCCGCCACCGGCAACACCCGCCGCTTCGTCGAACGACTCGGGGAGCGGCGCGCAAGGCCCGCCCTGAGGATCCTCGGCGGGCCTCTCTCTGCGACGGCGCCTTTCGTCCTCATCTGCCCGAGCTACGGCGACGGCGAGGGACGGGGCTCCGTGCCGAAGCCGGTGATCCGGTTCCTCAACGATCCTGCGAACCGCGCCTTGCTGCGCGGCGTGATCGGGGCGGGGAACCGCAATTTCGGACATCTCTTCGCCCATGCGGGCGGAGTCGTCGCGGAAAAATGCGGCGTTCCGTTGCTTTACCGGTTCGAGCTTGCTGGAACCGGAACGGATATCGACCGCGTCGACAAGGGGCTCGAAGAATTTTGGACACGCCTGCGCGAGAGGGCCTGAAGTCGCCTTCGCCGGAATACGCCGGACTGGATCACCATGCGCTCAACGCGCTGCTGAACCTCTATGACGCCCAGGGGCGCATCCGCTTCGACGCCGACCGTCTGGCGGCGCGGCGCTATTTCCTCGAACATGTGAACAAGAACACCGTGTTCTTCCACTCGCTCGACGAGAAGCTCGATTACCTCGTCGAGGAAGGCTATTACGAAGGCGAAGTTCTGGCGGCCTACGCCAAGCCCTTCGTGAAGAGCCTCTTCGACGCCGCCTATGCGAAGAAATTCCGCTTTCCGACCTTCCTCGGGGCCTTCAAGTATTACACCAGCTACACGCTGAAGACCTTCGACGGTCAGCGTTATCTCGAACGCTATGAAGACCGCGTGGTCATGGTGGCCCTGACCCTCGCGCGCGGCGACGAAGCCCTGGCGCGGGCGCTGGTCGAGGAGATGATCTCCGGACGCTTCCAGCCCGCCACCCCGACCTTCCTGAACGCGGGCAAGAAGCAGCGCGGAGAACTCATCTCCTGCTTCCTGCTGCGGGTCGAGGACAACATGGAGTCCATCGGCAGAGCCATCAACTCCTCGCTGCAGCTCTCGAAGCGCGGCGGCGGCGTGGCGCTCATGCTGACCAACCTGCGCGAGATGGGCGCCCCCATCAAGGGCATCGAGAACCAGTCTTCGGGCGTGCTGCCGGTGATGAAGCTGCTCGAAGACAGCTTCAGCTACGCCAATCAGCTCGGCGCGCGTCAGGGCGCGGGGGCGGTCTATCTCAACGTCCACCACCCCGACATCCTGCGCTTCCTCGACACCAAGCGCGAGAACGCCGACGAGAAGGTCCGCATCAAGACGCTCTCGCTCGGCGTGGTGATCCCGGACGTGACCTTCGAGCTCGCGCGCGACAACGCCGACATGTATCTCTTCTCGCCCCATGACGTGCAGAAGGTCTATGGCGTTCCCTTCTCCGAAATCTCGGTCACCGAGAAATATCAGGAGATGGTCGACAATCCCCGGATCAAGAAGACCAAGATCAAGGCCCGCGAACTCTTCCAGATCCTCGCCGAGATCCAGTTCGAATCCGGCTATCCCTACATGATGTTCGAAGACAACGTGAACCGCGCCAACCCGGTCGCGGGGCGGATCACCATGTCGAACCTCTGCTCGGAGATCCTCCAGGTCAACGAGGCGAGCACCTATCACGACGATCTCGGCTATGATCATCTCGGCGCGGACATCTCCTGCAATCTCGGCTCGCTGAACATCGCCGCCAGCATGGACGGCGGAAACCTCGGCGCCACGGTCGAGACCGCCATCCGCGCGCTCTCCGCCGTCTCGGAGATGAGCAGGATCGACTCGGTGCCTTCGATCCGGCGCGGCAACGACGAAAGCCACGCCATCGGCCTCGGCCAGATGAACCTCCACGGCTTCCTCGCCCGCGAGCACATCTATTACGGCTCGCCGGAGGGGATCGACTTCACCAACATCTATTTCTGCGCGGTGCTGCATCACTGCCTCAAGGCCTCGAACCGCCTCGCCCGCGAGCGCGGCGAGAGCTTCAAGGGCTTCGAGCAGTCGCAATACGCCAGCGGCGAATTCTTCGCGAAATACACCGACCGCGACTGGCTGCCCGAGACCGAGAAGGTCCGGGCGCTCTTCGAGACATTCGGCGTGGAGATTCCGACCCGCGAGGACTGGGCCGCGCTGAAACAGGCCGTCATGGAGGGCGGGCTCTACAACCGCAATCTTCAGGCGGTGCCGCCGACGGGCTCCATCAGCTACATCAACAACTCCACCAGCTCGATTCATCCCATCGTGGCGAAGGTCGAGATCCGCAAGGAAGGCAAGATCGGGCGCGTCTATTACCCGGCTCCCTTCATGGACAACGAGAATCTCCAGTATTATCAGGACGCCTACGAGATCGGCCCCGAGAAGATCATCGACACCTACGCCGCCGCGACCCAGCATGTCGATCAGGGCCTCTCGCTGACGCTCTTCTTCCGCGACACCGCCACCACCCGCGATCTCAACCGCGCCCAGATCTACGCCTGGCGCAAGGGGATCAAGACCATCTATTACATCCGCCTGCGCCAGATGGCCCTCGAAGGGACCGAAGTGCAGGGCTGCGTCTCGTGCAGCCTGTGAGGAAGCCCCCGATGAACATCGCCCATCCGTCGCAGCGCGCCGCGCTCAAGGCCGTCAACTGGAACCGGATTCAGGACGACAAGGATCTGGAGGTCTGGAACCGTCTGACCAGCAATTTCTGGCTGCCCGAGAAGGTTCCCCTCTCCAACGACATCGCAAGCTGGGCGACGCTCCGCCCCGCCGAGCGGCAACTGACCATCCGCGTCTTCACCGGCCTGACCCTGCTCGACACCATCCAGAGCGCGGTCGGCGCCCCCGCGCTGATGCCCGACGCCGAGACGCCTCATGAAGAAGCCGTGCTGGCCAACATCGCCTTCATGGAGGCGGTGCATGCGCGCTCCTATTCCTCGATCTTCTCGACGCTCTGCCTGACCGCCGAAGTCGACGAGGCCTTCCGCTGGTCGGAGGAGAATCCGCATCTCCAGCAGAAGGCCCGCCTCATCCTCGACGAATATCAGGCGACGAGCGATCCGCTCCGGCGGAAAGTGGCGAGCGTCTTCCTTGAAAGCTTCCTGTTCTATTCGGGCTTCTATCTGCCCATGTGGTGGTCGAGCCGCGCCAGGCTGACCAACACCGCCGACCTCATCCGGCTGATCATCCGCGACGAGGCCGTGCATGGCTATTACATCGGCTACAAATACCAGAAGGCCGTCGAGCGCCTGCCGGAGGAGAAGCGCAAGGAGCTGAAGGATTTCGCCTTCGCGCTGCTCTTCGACCTCTACGAGATCGAAGCCCTCTACGCCGCCGAGCTCTACGACGAGGTCGGCCTGACTGAAGACGTCAAGGCCTTCCTCCATTACAACGCCAACAAGGCCCTGATGAATCTCGGCTACGAGGCGCTCTTCCCGGCGACGGCCACCAATGTGAATCCGGCGATTCTGGCTTCGCTCTCGCCCGGCGCCGACGAGAACCACGACTTCTTCTCGGGCTCGGGCTCCTCCTACGTCATCGGCAAGGCGGTCGCCACCGAAGACGAGGACTGGGAGTTCTGAGGCTCCCGAAGCCCCTGAAATGAAAAGGGCGGGCGAGATGATCTCGCCCGCCCTGTTCGTCAGACCTTCAGGAAACGCACCCGGGTTCCCCAGGGGTCGAGGGTCTCGAAGCCCTCGCCGGAGGCCAGCTTCTCCACCTGCGCCCCCGCCGCCAGAGCCGCCGCCTCGCGGGCGGCGAGGATCGCGGCGTCCTGAGTCTCGAAGCTCGTCCAGGACAGCCCGAGCGCCGCAGGATCGCGCGGGCCCGCGCCCTGACTGCGCCAGCTGTTCAGCCCCAGATGGTGATGATAGCGCCCCGAGGAGAGGAAGGCCGCTCCCCGGAAGACCATCATCTGCGTGGGATCGAGTCCGGCGGTCTTCTGATAGAACTCGGCGGCCCTGGCGACCTCGCCCACCTTCAGATGCATGTGGCCGATGCGCAGATCCCGAGGCGCCTGCGTGTAGATCGGCACGGCATCGTTCAGCAGCCCGATCAGGCCTTCGAAATCGACCGGATCGGTGCCCATGCGCACCTGACCATTGGTCCAGACCCAGCCCGCCGGATCGCGGTCGGCGTAGACCTCGATTCCATTGCCCTCCGGATCGTCGAGATAGACCGCCTCGCTGACGTTGTGGTCGCCGAAGCCGGTCAGCTGGATCTCCTCCGTCACGACATGGGCCAGCCAGCGCGCCAGATCGAGGCGGCTCGGCAGCAGGAAGGCCGTATGGAAGAGCCCCGCCGCATCCGGCGCGGCGAAGGCGGCCTGAGGCGCGGCCTCCAGCACGAGGATCGGCGCCCCGCCCGGAGCCCCCAGAACGGCGCGTTCCGGCGTGCGCTCCTGCTCGGCGAGCCCGAGCATATGCTGATAAAAGGCCGACATCTTCTGAAGATCGCGCACCTTGAGCGCGGCCTGTCCGATGCGGATCGGCGTCCGGTGGGCGAAGAGGATCGGCGAAGCGGCCTGAGCGCGCATCGCCTCGGCGTTCGGGAAGCCCTCGGCGCGCGCGGCGCGGTCGGCGGCGACGGCGAGGCTGCTCGCTCCGACGAGCTCAAGCAGGCGGCGACGGGTCATGGTCATGGATCTCCCCGATACGGTCATGGACGTGAACATCACGCGAGAGATCTGGCCTCCGCCGCGCCCTGAAACAAGCCGCCCCTCCGGAGACTCGTCGTCTCCGGAGGGCGGACAATCCTCAGGTTTCGTCTTGAGAGCATCGTCCGACCAGGTTGGATCGTTCAGACGCTCCGGGTTTTCATTTCTTCGCGCTTTCGCGACTCGAAACCTCGTCGGTTTCGCTGGAAAGCGCTTTCGGCTCGTGCTTCAGCGCCGCCGCGTTGATGCAGTAGCGCAGACCCTCCGGGCCCGGGCCGTCCGGGAAGACATGCCCCAGATGCGCGTCGCATTGCGAACAGAGCACCTCCACGCGGGTCATGCCGTGGCTGTGGTCGACGCGCTCCTCGACGGCGGCTTCTCCGGCGGGCGCGGTGAAGCTCGGCCAGCCGCAGCCCGATTCGTATTTGGCCTCCGATTCGAAGAGCTCCGCCCCGCAGCAGACGCACTGGAACACCGCCTCGCCCTTCGGAAAGGGCGCCTGGGAGAAGGGGCGCTCCGTCCCGGCCCGCCGCGTGACGCGATAGGCTTCGGGCGTGAGCTGGGCGCGCCATTCTTCATCGGTTTTTTTGATCTTCACCATAGACTCCTCGCTGATTTGATCCCGCCTTGAGCTATATAATGAAAGCCGGGCGGCGTTTCAGCGAGACGTCGCGGTTTTGTGCGAGCGTAGGGCGCGCGGAGCGCAGGGTCTCCGGCGAGCGTATGAGGGTCCGGTCATGATGGGCTTGGGCGGATGGAGCGAATTCAGACGCGGACGATATCAGGTGCGGCTCAGCCGGGCGCCTGAGGACGTCCTGCGGGCGCAGGCCTTGCGCCATGCGGTGTTCCGGGCGGCGCGCGGGCGCTCCGGGGATCCCGCCGGGCTCGACGCCGATCCTTATGACGCGCTCTGCGACCACATGCTGGTCGAGGAGACGGCGACGGGCGATCTGGTCTGCTGCGTGCGGCTCATGTCCTTCGAATCGGGCGACGAGGTGGACCGCGCCTATTCCGCCCAGTGGTACGACCTCTCCGCGCTGAGGGGCTTTCAGGAGCCCATGGTCGAGATGGGGCGCTTCTGCGTGCGCCCCGACCATCGGGGCAGCGGCGAGGCCCTGCGCATCGCCTGGGCCGCCATGACGCGCTATGTCGACGAGCGCGGCATCCAGATGATGTTCGGCTGCTCCAGCTTCGACGGCTCCGACGCCGAGCCCTACGCCGACGTCTTCGCGCTGCTCAAGGAGAAGCATCTCGCGCCCAAGCGCTGGCTGCCGCGGATCAAGTCGCCGAGAGTCTTCCAGTTCGCCAAGAAGCTGCGCTTCCGGCGGCCCGATCTCGTCAAGGCCGCCAAGGCCATGCCCCCCTTGCTGAGGGGCTATCTCTCGATGGGGGGATGGGTCAGCGATCATGCGGTGATCGACCAGGATCTGAACACCCTGCACGTCTTCACCGGCGTCGAGGTGAAGCATGTGCCGCCGCGCATGGCGGCGCTGCTCCGCAAGGCCTGAAGGGCGGCGCGGCGCGCCTGGCTGGGGCGAGGGGAAAGGGGAGGGCGCTCAGCCCTCCAGCAGCCGCTTGAGCACTTCCACTTCCTCGTCGAGCTCGTCGTCCACCTCGCGCAGCTCCTCGATGCGCTTGACGGCGTGCATGACCGTGGTGTGGTCGCGGCCGCCGAACTTGCGGCCGATCTCCGGCAGGGATTTCGCCGTGAGGATCTTGCTCAGATACATCGCCACCTGACGCGGACGCGCCACCGACTGCGCCCGCCTCGGCGACAGCATGTCCGCGAGCCGCACATTGTAGGATTCCGCGACCTTGCGCTGGATCTCCTCGATGGTCGTGCGGCGGTCGTAGGAGCGGAGCAGATCCTGAAGGATCTGGCGGGCCATCTCCAGCGTGATCGGACGCCCGACCAGCGTGGCCTGCGCGAGAAGCCGGTTGAAGGCGCCTTCCAGCTCGCGGGTGTTGGCGGAGACCCGGCTCGCCACGAACTCCAGCACCTTGGGATCGATCTCGACTTCCGGATGCTGCTCGGCCACGGCCTCGGCGCGCATCTGGAGCACTCCGAGCCGCAATTCGTAATCGGTGGGATGGATGTCGGCCACCAGGCCCCAGCCCAGACGCGACTTGATGCGCTCCTCTATGCCGTCGAGATCGGTCGGGGAGCGGTCGGCGGAGATCACGATCTGACGGTTCTGGTCGATCAGCGCGTTGAAGGTGTGGAAGAACTCCTCCTGGGTCGAGTCCTTGCCCGCGATGAACTGCACGTCGTCGATCAGCAGCACGTCCACCGAGCGGAACTGCTGCTTGAAATGGATCGTCTCCTTGTAGCGCAGCGCGCTGACGAACTGATACATGAACTTCTCGGCCGAGAGATAGGCCACCCGCCGCTCCGGACGGGCCCGCTTCACCTCCCAGGCGATGGCGTGCATCAGATGGGTCTTGCCCAGACCCACCCCTCCATAGAGGAACAGCGGATTGAACGGCGCAGCGCCTTCGGCCTCCGCCACGCGGCGCGCGGCGGCGTGGGCCAGCTCGTTGGACTTGCCGACCACGAAATTGTCGAAGGTGAAGCGCCCGTCCAGCTTGGGCGAGAGGAAGCTCGGATCCTCCTCGCCCGCCGCCGCCGAGGCCGTCGCCGCCTCGAAGAGCGGGCCCACGTCGTCGGAGTTCGCCGGAACCACCCGGCGCTTGCCGCCCGCGGCCGCGGCCTTCGCGCCGAGGGCGCCGGATTTCGGAGGAGCCGCCGCAGCTCGGGCGGAGGGCGCAGGCTCCTCGGCGGGCGGTCGACGCAGGGCGGCGGCGGGCTGAGGGGAAAGCGACCACTCGACCCGGGCGGCGCCATGGCCGCGCCAGATCTCGCGCAGCAGATCGCCGTAGCGGGCTTCGGCGCCGTCGCGCAGGAACCGCGAGGGCGCGCCCAGACGAATCCAGCCTTCGCCCGACTCGGCGAGAATCAGGGGGTCGATCCAGCTCTTGAAGACGGCCTCGCCCAGATCCTCGCGCAGCGCGCGGCGGATCGAAGCCCAGACCTCATGAGCGGAGTCGCGGGCGGGCTCCCCGGAGCCTTCGTCGCCGGAATCGAATTTTCGCGCCGTCACGCTTCGCTCCCGCCTTCAAGACGCCAGGACCCTGCCCGACGCAGGGCCCGCATTCATGGGGACGGCGCGACCGCCCGGGGCGTGAAACGCCTTCGCGCGACCCCGAAGCCTCGGGAATCGCACGCGATCTCGCGTCTTCAGGGAAAACGCCGATCCGCGACGGCTGCGAAGCGATCCGGGCGCCGGACATGAAGGACGGGCGCGCGTCGCCTCCTCGCTGAAACGAGGGCCGAAGCATAGACGAACCCCACCCGGGAGGCAACAGGCTCACGCCCGCGCCAGGACCCGGCTCCCGGTCTGGATTCGCGATGTCAGGGGAGAAGAGGGGAGCGCTCTGGCGCTCCCGGAGCCGTCAGACCGCGGCGGGCGCGGAAAGGGCCTTCACGCGGCCGGCGAGGCGCGAAACCTTGCGGTTGGCGGTGTTCTTGTGCAGCACGCCCTTGGTCACGCCGCGCTGGATCTCGGGCTGGGCGGCGCGGAAGGCCTCCTGGGCGGCGGCGGCGTCGCCGGAGGCGAGCGCGGACTCGACCTTGCGCAGGAAGGTGCGGATGCGGCTCTTGCGGGCCGCGTTGACGGCGGTGCGGCGCTGGGTCTGACGGATGCGTTTGCGCGCGGAGGGCGTATTGGCCATGTTTCTTGAAACCGTTCGGCAAGGGCGTTGAAGAGTGAAGGCGCGATATACTCCACCGACTCCCCCCCGTCAACATGGGGAGGCGCAGGAGGGCGAGCCCGGGGACTCAGGGCGCGAGGGCCACCCGGTCGCCCGCCGAGCGCAGCAGCCGGCCCGCAAGCTCCAGCTCCAGAGCCGCCAGAGCCAGAACCCCCGGAGGAAGACCCGTGCGGCGGCGGATCTCGTCCATCTCCACGGGAACCGGCCCCAGAAGCCGCAGCACCGCCGAACGGGCGTCCTCGCCTTCGGGAGCGTCCTCGGGGGGCTGCTCCTCTCCGGGCTCCTCCATGAAGGAGGGGGACGCGGGGAGGGGGGAGGGGGCCTGAGGCCCGCCGATCCCCTCCAGGGCCTCCAGCACGTCGGCGGCGTGGCGGATGAGCGTCGCGCCTTCGCGAATCAGATGGTTGCAGCCCGCCGCCCGACCATCCAGAGGCGCCCCCGGCGCCGCCATGACCTCGCGGCCCTGCTCGGCGGCCAGACGCGCCGTGATCAGGGAGCCCGAACGCTCCGCCGCCTCGGTCACGATGGTCCCGAGGCAGATCCCCGAAACGATCCGGTTGCGGCGCGGGAAATCCTGAGCCCGGGCCCTGAAGCCGGGCGGCGCCTCGGAGAGCACCGCGCCCTGGTCGATCAGCTTCGCGTAGACGTCGGCGTTGCGGCGGGGATAGACGTCGTCCGGGCCGCCGCCGAGCACCGCCAGAGTCCCGCCTTCGAGGCCTCCGGCGTGGGCGGCGCGGTCGATTCCCTCGGCCATGCCCGAGACGATCACGAAGCCCGCCTCCGACAGCGCCCGCGCGAGCCCCTGCGTGAAGCGCATCCCCAGAGCCGAGGCGTTGCGCGTGCCCACCACCGCCAGAGCCCGGCGGCCCGGAAGCTCCGGACGGCCCCTCAGCCAGAGGAAGGGCGGCGGATCGGGGATATGGGCCAGAAGCGGCGGATAATCCGGCCCGCCCAGAGCCAGAGGCCGCGCGCCGAGCTTCGCGCCCGCTTCAAGCTCGGCCTCGGCGGCGCCGCGCGGCGCCAGGGAGATGCGTCTTCCGCCCCGCGCCGCCAGATGAGGCGCCGCCTCCAGAGCCGCCGCCGCCGAGCCGTAGCGCGCCAGAAGCCGCTGAAAGGCGACCGGCCCCACGTTCTGCGAGCGCGCCAGACGCAGCCAGTCGCGCCATTCCTCTTGCGTCTGCGGAGGCCGGGGAGCGCTCAAGAGGCCGCCCTCAGGACTTGCGCGCGCCGATGCGCGGCTCTTCGCCCTTCAGCAGGCGGCGGATGTTCTCGTGATGCCGGGCGATGACGATGACCGCCATGGCGGTCGTCGCCCAGAGCGCCGCCCGCGGCGCCTCCAGCAGCAGCGCCGCAAGGGGCGTCGCGCCCACCGCCGCCAGAGCCGACAGCGAGGAGATCCGCGTCAGCCCCGCCACGACCAGCCAGAGCCCGCAGGCCGCCAGACCCGCCCAGGGGACCAGCGCCAGCAGCCCTCCGAGGAAGGTGGCCACGCCCTTTCCGCCCCGGAACTTCAGCCAGACCGGCCAGCAATGCCCGACCAGGGCGCCGAAGGCGCCCAGAGCCGCCGCCTGAGGCCCCCAGAGGGCTCCGCAGATCCAGACCGCCGCCGCGCCCTTCAGGGCGTCGAGCAGCAGCGTCGCGGCGGCGGCGCCTCTGTGGCCGGTGCGCAGGACGTTGGTGGCGCCGATGTTGCCCGAGCCGATCTTGCGCAGATCCCCCAGCTTCAGCGCCCGCGTCAGCAGAACCCCGAAGGGAATCGAGCCGAGCAGACAGGCGAGCAGGAAAGCCGCTCCCGCCTGCGCCGCGCCGAGGGCCTCAGGGCCCGGATTCGCCGCCATCTCCATCGACACGCCCCTTTTCGCGCTTGCCGCTCCGGTCTAAGGGCGCGCGCCGCCGCCCGCCAGAGAAATTTCGGCGGGGCTCGCCCTGGGGGAGTCCGGCGGAGCTCGCCCCAGGGGCGGGGCGCTTGCCCTGGGGGGCGGGGCCCCCTATACAGGCGCGATTCTCCGCAAAGGCCGCCTCATGACCGACATTCCCTTTCCGCAGCGACATCTGCTCGGCGTCGAGGATCTCGCGCCCGAGGCGATCCTCCAGCTGCTCGACCGCGCCGACGGCTATGTCGAGATGAACCGCGAGGCCCGCAAGAAACGCGACATCCTCAAGGGGCTGACCCAGATCAACCTCTTCTTCGAAAGCTCCACCCGCACCCAGATGAGCTTCGAGCTCGCCGGAAAGCGGCTCGGGGCCGACGTCATGAACATGCCGGTGAAAAGCTCCTCGCTTTCCAAGGGCGAGACGCTCATCGACACCGCCATGACGCTCAACGCCATGCGGCCCGATCTGCTCGTGGTGCGCCACGCCGATTCCGGCGCGGTCAACCTGCTGGCGCAGAAGGTCAACTGCGCCGTGGTCAACGCCGGAGACGGACGCCGCGAGCATCCCACCCAGGCCCTGCTCGACGCCCTGACCATCCGTCGGCGCAAGGGGCGCCTGCACCGGCTGAACATCGCCATCTGCGGCGACATCCTGCACAGCCGCGTGGCGCGCTCGAACATGTGGCTGCTCGGCAAGATGGAGAACCGCATCCGGGTCATCGCCCCTCCGACGCTGCTCCCCACGGGAATCGAGCGCTTCGGCGTCGAGGTCTTCGAGGACATGGAGAAGGGCCTCGAAGGCTGCGACGTCGTCATGATGCTGCGCCTCCAGCTCGAACGCATGAGCGGCGCCTTCGTGCCTTCGGTGCGCGAATATTTCCACCGCTACGGCCTCAACGCCGAGAAGCTCGCCAGGGCGAAGGACGACGTCATCGTCATGCATCCCGGCCCGATGAACCGGGGCGTCGAGATCGATTCGGAGCTGGCCGACGACATCAACCGCTCCGTGATCCAGGAGCAGGTCGAGATGGGCGTGGCCGTGCGCATGGCCGTGCTGGAGACCCTCGCCGAGCGCCTGCCGAACTGGCGCGGGCTCGGGGCCGCCGCGTGACCCTGCCCGCCGACCGTCGTCTGAGGCCGCCGCCGCGTCATGGCGAGGAGGCGACGCTCTGGGCGCCGGTCCTCGCCTCGGGCGAGCGGCTGCTCTGGACCGGAAGGCCCGCGCGGGGGCTGAAATGGCGCGGTCAGGACTGGTTCCTCGTGCCTTTCGGCCTGATGTTCCTCGCCTTCGCTCTGGTCTGGACGGGCCTCGCCTGGTTCGGAGGGGCCTCCTTCCTGTCGCTCTGGGGCGTTCCCTTCATTCTGGTGGGCTTCCAGATGGCGGTCGGGCGCTTCTTCTCCGACGCCCGCAGGCGCGCCCGCACCCGCTACGCCCTGAGCGACCGCCGGGCCCTGATCCTGGAGGACGGGCGCCGTCCGCGCCTCGTCTCGATCCCCATCCTGCCCGCGACGGAGATCAAGGCGCAGCCCGGGCCCCTCACGACGATCGGGCTCCGCAGCGCCGCCGGAGAAGCGGACGGCGAAGGCGGCCAGGGTTTCGAATTCATCGAAGAGGGCGAGAGCGTCTATCGCCTGATCCTCGACATCCAGCAAGGACGCGCCCTCTAGTTTCTCCGAGGCCTTCATGAAGCCGCTGCACATCCACAACGCCCGCCTGATCGATCCCGCCGCCGATCTCGACGCCGGGGGCGGCCTGATCCTCGGCGAGGACGGCCGGATTCTGGATCGGGGGCCGCATCTGCGCGAGGCGGGGTCCGGGCCGGAAGGCGCCGCCCTGCGCGACGCGGGAGGCCATGCGCTCGCGCCGGGGCTGGTGGATCTGCGCGTCTACGTCGGAGAGCCCGGCGCGCGGCACAAGGAAAGCTATCGCAGCGTGGGCGAGGCCGCGGCGGCGGGCGGAATCACCACGCTCGTCGTGCAGCCCGACACCGATCCGCCGCTCGACGACCCGGCGCTGGTGGCCTTCGTGCGGCGGCGTGCGGCGGAGGTCTGCAAGGTGCGGGCGCATCCCATGGCCGCCATGACCAAGGGCCGCGCAGGCCGCGAGATGGCCGAATACAAGTTCCTCCTCGACGCGGGCGCCGTGGCGCTCACCGACGGAGATCGTCAGATCGCCGATCCGGTGGTCCTGCGTCGATGCCTGCAATACGCCCGTTCGGTGGGGGCTCTGACGGTCCATCACATCCAGGACGCCGCGCTTTCGGCTCAGGGCTGCGCGACGGAAAGCCTCTTCGCGGGCAAGCTCGGCCTGCCGGAGGTTCCGGCGGCGGCGGAGGTGGTGGCTCTGGAGCGCGACCTCCGGCTCGTGGAGCTGACCGGCGCGCGCTATCACGCCGGACAGATCTCCACGGCGGCGGCTCTGGAGGCCCTGCGGCGCGCCCGGGAGAAGGGCCTCCCGGTGAGCGCCTCGGCCAGCGCGCATCATTATTCGCTGAACGAATTCGACATCGGCGACTTCCGCAGCTTCTGCAAGGTCTCGCCGCCGCTGCGCGAGGAGGCCGACCGCGCCGCCCTCGAAGAGGCGGTGGCCGAGGGGCTGATCGACGCCCTGACCTCCTCCCATCGCCCCCAGGACGAGGAATCCAAGCGCCTTCCCTTCGCTCAGGCGGCGACGGGCTCGGTGGGTCTGGAGACCAGCCTCGCGGCGGCCCTGAACCTGCACCACAAGGGCATGATCGGGCTTCCGGCGCTCTGGCGGATGCTGGCGCAGCGCCCTGCGGAGCTGCTCGGCTTCGAGACGGGGCGTCTGACGCCCGGCGCCCCCGGCGACCTGATCCTCGTGGATCTCGGGGCGCCCTGGATCGTGGACCGCAAGGTCTTGCGCTCGAAGTCGAAGAACTCGGCCTTCCACGAACGCCGCATGCAGGGGCTCGTCAAGGCGACCTGGGTCGGCGGGGCGCTGGTCTTCGAGCGCTGAGGCGCCGGGTCAGCCGGGGGCCCAGGGGCCTTTCAGCAGGCCCTCGGCCATGGCCTCGTCGACGATCAGCCCGTTGAGCAGGCGGCCCTTCAGGGCTCCGCCCACGGCGGGCAGCTTGCGCGCGCCCATGGCGCAGCCGATCACCAGACGTCCGCCTTCGGGCCGGGGCGGCGGGGCTCCCGCCACCCGCGCGTTGGAGCCGCCTTCGATCCAGACGCCTTCCCGGTCGAAGGCCCAGCCGATCAGCTCGCCCACCGCTCCGGCGGCGCGCATGGAGTCGCGCTCCCCGGCGGAGATGAAGCGGTCCATGAACAGGGGCGCGCGCTCGTCGAATTCGCCCACGCCCAGAAAGGCGACGTCCAGGCGGGCGGCCATCTCCAGGGCGCTGCGGATGGTCGGCTGACGGTGCAGGAGGTCGCGCTCCTCCGCCGAGGAGGCCACCACCGGAACCGGCAGAGGATAGGCCGGCGCCGACAGCCGGTCCGCCAGGATGAAGATCACGTTGTAATAGGCCGCCGCGCCGTCGGGGCCTATGGCGCCGGTCAGCGAGACCACCTTGTGTTGCGGGCAGTCGATGCGCGGCAGAAGCTCGGCGGCGGCCTTGAGGGTGCGTCCCGTGCCGACGCCGATCAGGGTCGGCGTCTCGGCGCGCAGGCGCTTTTCGAGCTGGTCGGCGATGGGCTGCGCCACGCCCAGCGTGGTCGAATCGGAGAGCGGATCCGTCGGCGCCACCTCGCAGAAGCTCAGCCCGAAGCGGTCCGTCAGCGCCCTGGCGAGGTCCAGGCTGCGCGCCAGAGGATGTTCGATCCGCACCCGCACCAGGCCCGCGCTCACCGCCAGAGCCACCAGCCTCTGGGCCGAAGGGCGCGAGACGCCGAGAATCGCCGCGATGCGGTCCTGGTTCTCGCCCGCGACGTAATAGAGCCATCCGGCGCGCGCCGCCGCCTCCAGGCGGTCGTTCTTCTCCGAACTCATCGATCCTCCTCGCCGCGCGGGCGACGACCCCGGAGCCTCCGTCGATCACGGGGGATCGTCGGAAGGCTCCAGAGGCCCTTGTGCGGCCGCAGGCTCGCCGCGCGGAGCCGGTCCGGCTCCGCTGGAAAATGCTCTAAGCCCCCGTCCGGGGCTTGGAAACAGTTTTCGCGGGACATCTCCGCCCGCCGCGAGTCGCCCGGCGGAGGAATTCCCGATTGACAAAGAATGAAGACGGGCGAATATTTGCTCATCAACCAATCAAATGCTCGCCAACGGGCTTTCGTCAAGCGCTGCGGCGGGCGATCAAGAAAACCATCGATCCCCAGGGAGGATCTCCATGTCGCGCATGACCAGCCGCTTTGCGGCCTGTTCGGCTCTGGCCATCATGATGGGCGCCGGAGGCGCCTTCGCGCAGACCACCACCGTCACCATCGCCACCGTGAACAACGGCGACATGATCCGCATGCAGAAGCTGGCCGACGACTTCGCCGCGAAACATCCGGACATCAAGCTGGAATGGGTCACGCTGGAGGAGAACATGCTCCGTCAGCGCGTCACGACGGACATCGCCGCCAAGGGCGGACAATACGACGTCATGACCATCGGCACCTACGAGGCCCCCATCTGGGCCGAACGCGGATGGCTGCTCGCCCTCGACAAGCTCGGCGAGGATTACGACGCCGAAGACATCCTGCCCTCGATCCGCAGCAGCGTCTCGCGGGACGGAGTGCTCTACGCCGCGCCCTTCTACGGCGAAAGCTCCATGGTCATGTATCGCAAGGACCTCATGGAGAAGGCCGGGCTGACCATGCCCGAGGCGCCCACCTGGGAGTTCGTCGGCCAGGCCGCCCGCGCCATGACCGACAAGCCCAACGAGATCTACGGCATCTGCCTGCGCGGCAAGGCGGGCTGGGGCGAGAACATGGCCCTGCTCTCGGCCATGGCCAACAGCTTCGGCGGACGCTGGTTCGACATGGACTGGAAGCCCCAGTTCGACGCCAAGCCCTGGAAGGACACGCTGACCTTCTATCTCGACCTGATGAAGGACGCCGGGCCTCCTGGCGCCTCCTCCAACGGCTTCAACGAGAATCTCGCGCTCTTCCAGACCGGCAAATGCGGCATGTGGATCGACGCCACCGTGGCGGCCTCCTTCGTGACCAATCCGGCGGAGTCCAAAGTCGCCGATCAGGTGGGCTTCGCCCTCGCGCCGGACAACGGCCTCGGCAAGCGCGGAAACTGGCTCTGGGCGTGGAATCTGGCGGTTCCGGCGGGCTCGCAGAAATCCGAGGCGGCGCAGAAGTTCATCTCCTGGGCGACCTCGAAGGATTACCTGAACCTCGTCGCCGAACGCGACGGATGGGCCAACGTCCCGCCGGGCACCCGCGCCTCGCTCTACGAGAACCCCGCCTATCTGGAGGCGGCGCCCTTCGCGCAGATGACCCTCGACAGCATCAACGCCGCCGATCCCACCAATTCCGCCGTCGAGCCGACGCCCTACGTCGGCGTGCAGTTCGTGGCCATCCCCGAATTCCAGGCCATCGGCACCACGGTCGGGCAGCAGTTCGCGGCGGCTCTGGCGGGTCAGACCACGGCGGATCAGGCGCTCCAGAACGCCCAGCGCGCCGTCGAGCGCGAGATGCGCCGCGCGGGCTATCCGAAATAAGCCGAGACGCCGCCGCGCGCCCTGAGTCCGCTCGGGGCGCGCCCTGCTGATCCGACCGTTTTGGGGGGCGCGTCATGGCGACGACCCACACGAGGACGGCGGCCCGCTGGATGGCGGCGCCGAGCATCCTTCTGCTGTTCATGTGGATGATCGTCCCGCTGGGGATGACCGTCTATTTCTCCTTCCTGCATTACAACCTGCTCTCGCCCGGAGAAGAATCCTGGGCCGGGCTGATGAACTACGAGTTCTTCGTCACGGACCCCGCCTTCAAGGACGCGGTCTTCAACACGCTCTATCTGGTTCTGGGGGTGCTGCTCATCACCACGGTGGGCGGAACGCTGCTCGCGCTGCTGCTGGACCAGCCCTTCTGGGGACAGGGCGTCGCGCGGCTCATGGTGATCGCGCCCTTCTTCGTCATGCCGACGGTGTCGGCGCTGGTCTGGAAGAACATGCTGATGCATCCGGTGAACGGGCTCTTCGCCTGGATCGCCCGCACGCTCGGATTCCAGCCGGTGGACTGGCTCGGCGCCTATCCGCTGACCTCCATCACGATCATCGTGGCCTGGCAATGGCTGCCCTTCGCCACGCTCATCCTGCTGACGGCCCTGCAGTCGCTCGACCAGGAGCAGAAGGAGGCCGCCGAAATGGACGGCGCCGGCGCCTTCTCGATCTTCCGGCACATCACCTTGCCGCATCTCTCGCGAGCCCTGACGGTGGTGGTGCTGATCGAGACCATCTTCCTGCTCAACGTCTTCGCCGAGATCCTCGTCACCACCAACGGCGGCCCCGGCACCGCGAGCACCAACCTCGGCTTCCTGATCTACATGCAGGGCCTGCTGCAGTTCGACGCGGGCGGAGCCTCGGCGGGCGGCGTGATCGCGGTGATCCTGGCGAACGTCGTGGCTTTCTTCCTCATCCGCGCCATCGGCAAGAATCTGGAGGCCTGATCATGGCGAGAGCGACGACGACGCGCCGCAAGGCGCTCATGACGGCTCTGGGATGGGGGGTCGCCTTCGTGATCTTCTTCCCGATCCTCTGGACCTTCCTCACCAGCTTCAAGACCGAGGCCGAGGCGGTGACCACGCCGCCGAAGTTCCTCTTCTTCGACTGGACCCTGGCCAATTACCACGAAGTCAACTCCCGCTCGAACTACATGCGCTTCGCGATGAATTCGGTGATCATCGCCTTCGGCTCGACGCTGCTCGGGCTTCTGGTGGCGATCCCGGCGGCCTGGGCCATGGCCTTCTCGCCGACGAAGCGCACCAAGGATCTGCTCATGTGGATGCTCTCCACGAAGATGATGCCGGCGGTGGGCGTGCTCATCCCGATCTACATCCTCTTCCGGGACTTCCGCCTGCTCGACACCCATTTCGGGATGGTGCTGGTGATGACGCTGATCAATCTGCCGATCATCGTCTGGATGCTCTACACCTACTTCAAGGAGATCCCCGCGCCGATCCTCGAGGCGGCGCGCATGGACGGCGCGACGCTGCGTCAGGAGATCGTCGACGTGCTGGCGCCCATGGCGGTTCCGGGCATCGCCTCGACGGTGCTGCTCAACGTCATCCTCGCCTGGAACGAAGCCTTCTGGACGCTGAACCTCACCACCACGAAGGCCGCTCCCCTGACGGCCTTCATCGCCAGCTACTCCAGTCCGGAGGGCCTCTTCTGGGCCAAGCTCTCGGCGGCTTCGACCATGGCCATCGCGCCCATCGTGCTGCTCGGCTGGTTCTCGCAGAAACAACTCGTGCGCGGCCTCACCTTCGGCGCCGTGAAGTGAACAGGGAGGGGAAGCCCATGGGAAGCATCAATCTGCGGCAGGTCCGCAAATCCTTCGGCGCCGTGGACGTGATCCCCGGCGTGGATCTCGACATCAACGAGGGCGAGTTCGTGGTGTTCGTCGGGCCTTCGGGCTGCGGGAAGTCGACCCTGCTGCGGCTGATCGCCGGGCTGGAGGACGTCACCTCGGGGAGCATCTCCATCGACGGCCGCGACGTGACCCATGCGCCGCCCGCCAGACGGGGCCTGGCCATGGTCTTCCAGAGCTACGCGCTCTATCCGCACATGAGCGTGCGCAAGAACATCGCCTTTCCGCTGAAGATGGCGGGCATGGACGAGGCGAGCATCGAGAAGAAGGTCTCCGACGCCGCCCGCGCGCTGAACCTCGGCGACTACCTCGACCGCAAGCCGGGGCAGTTGTCGGGCGGCCAGCGTCAGCGCGTGGCCATCGGGCGGGCCATCGTGCGCCAGCCGACGGCCTTCCTCTTCGACGAGCCCCTGTCCAACCTCGACGCGGCCCTGCGCGTGAACATGCGCCTTGAAATCGGCGAGCTTCACCGCGAGCTCGGGGCGACGATGATCTACGTCACCCATGACCAGGTCGAGGCCATGACCATGGCCGACAAGATCGTCGTGCTCCAGAAGGGCCGCATCGAGCAGGTGGGCGCGCCGATGGATCTCTATCGCGCGCCGGCCAACCGCTTCGTGGCGGGCTTCATCGGCTCGCCCAAGATGAACTTCATCGAGGGGCACGAGGCCGCGCGGCTCGGCGCCCACGCGGTCGGCGTGCGGCCCGAGCACATGGCGGTGGTCGCGCCGCAGAACAGCGACTGGCGCGCGCGGGTCACGGCGGTGGAGCGCCTCGGCGCCGACACCTTCCTGCACCTGCGCTCCGATTCGCTCGGCGCCATGACGGCCCGCGCGGGCGGAGACGAGAGCTTCGAACTCGGCTCCGAAGTCGGCCTGAGGCCCGATCCGGCGCGTCTGCACCGCTTCGGGCCCTCGGGCGAGACGCTCGCCGCCTGACCTTCGCCCGACCTTCCGGGGGCGGCGCGCGCCGTCGCCCCTGCGCGCTCCTGCGTCAGCGCCTCCGGCCTCCGGCGCCGGAAGGCCCTTCGCCTCTCCGCTCATGGCCGCGTCCCGCCTCCCGGCGTCCGCGCGGCGAGGATCCGCATCATGGCATTGAAGCTCTCCGCCGCGACTCTCGACGCCGTCGCCCGGCTCGGCGTCGCCGTCCCCGCCCATGGCCGCGAGGCCCTGCGTCCGGGGATCCTGCATTTCGGTCCGGGCAATTTCCATCGCGCCCATCAGGCGGTCTATCTGGACCGGCTCTTCGGCATGGGCCGCGACCGGGACTGGGGGATCCTCCTGGCCGGCGTCACCCCCTTCGACGCGCCCGTCCGCGAGGCCCTGACGGGTCAGGACCTGCTCGGGACGGTGGTCGAGCAGGAGGCCGGAGGCTCCGTCGCGCGCGTGACCCGGGCCCACGCCGGATTCCTGCCCGTGGGCGACGCGGCGGCCATCGGCGCGGCGCTCGACGCCGAAGAGACGCGCATCGTCTCGCTGACCATCACCGAAGGCGGCTATGCGCTGGATCCGGCCTCGGGGCGCTTCGACCCCTCGCGGCCCGAGATCCAGGCCGACGCCCGCGCCCCCTGGGCGCCGGGCGGCGGGGCGGCGGGCCTTCACGGTCATGTCCTGCGACAACATCCCCCATAACGGCCTCGCGACCCGCGACGCGGTGGTGGGTCTGGCGGCGCTCTCGGACCCCTCGCTGGCGGAATGGATCCTGCGCGAGGCCGCCTTCCCCAACAGCATGGTGGACCGCATCACGCCCGCCACGGGCGCGCGCGAAAGGGCGCTGCTGGCCGCCGATTTCGGACTCGAGGACGCCTGGCCCGTCTTCTGCGAGGGCTTCGCGCAATGGGTGCTGGAGGACCGCTTCGCGGCGGGCCGCCCCGCTCTGGAGCAGGCGGGCGTCGAGATCGTCGCCGAGGCCGCGCCCTACGAGGCCATGAAGATCCGCATCCTCAACGGCGGACATGCGGTCATCGCCTATCCGGCGGGGATTCTCGGGATCGAGTTCGCGCATGAGGCCATGGCCGATCCCCAGATCTCCGCCTTCCTGGAGAAGATCGGGAAGACCGAGATCCTCCCCGTGGTGACGCCCCCTCCGGGCGTGGATCTGGAGGCCTATCGTCGGCGCGTGGCGGAGCGCTTCGCCAATCCCCGCATCGCCGACACCGTGCGCCGCCTCTGCCTCGACGGCTCGAACCGTCAGCCGAAGTTCATCGTGCCGACCATCGCGGATCATCTCGCCCGGGGACGCGCGCCGCGAGGTTTGGCTCTGGCGTCGGCGCTCTGGTGCCGCTATTGCTCCGGAGAGACCGAAACGGGCGCCGTCGTCGCCCCCAACGATCCGGACTGGAGCGCCCTCAAGGCCCGCGCCGGAGCCGCCAGGGAGAATCCGCAGATCTGGCTCGACATGGACAGCGTCTATGGCCCCGTGGGGCGCGATCCGGCCTTCGCGAAGCTCTTCGCGGAGGCGCTGGACGCGCTGTGGCGCGAGGGCGTCCGGGCGACGCTCGCGCGTCATCTCTCCGGGGCGTCGTGAAGGGGCCGCGCCTCCTGATCTTCGATTGCGACGGGGTGCTGGCCGACAGCGAACCCCTCGCGGTCGCGTCGCTGCGGGAGGCGCTCGCGGCGCAGGGCGCGCAGGTCTCCGAGGCCGGAATCTACCGCGACTGCCTCGGGCGCTCGCTGAAGGACGGCGCGAAGGCCCTGCGCGAGCTCCATGGCGTGGCGGAGCCCGAAGCCGCCATGGCCGCCATGATGGAGCGTCTGGCGCGGCGTCTGCCTCTGGAGCTGCGGGCCGTCTCCGGCGCCGCCGAGGCCGCCCGGGAGGCCCTGAGGCGCGGCGCGCGGATCTGCGTGGCCTCCTCCTCGCCGCCTGAGCGGCTGAGGCTCTCGCTGGAGGTCGCGGGGCTTCTGGAGATCTTCGCGCCCCATGTCTTCAGCGCGGCCCTTGTGCGGCGCGGCAAGCCTGCGCCGGACCTCTTCCTGCATGCGGCGGCGGCTCTGGAGGTTCCGCCCGAGCGCTGCCTCGTGATCGAGGACAGTCCGGCGGGCGTCGAGGCCGCCAGAGCGGCGGGGATGCGGGTGGCGGGCTTCCTCGGCGGCGGCCACGCCGAGGGCGCGGACCTGCGGCGGCGGCTCTCGGCGCTGGAGCCCGAGGCGCTGATCTCGCGGCTGTCCGAGGTTCCCGACCTGCTGGACCGCCTTCTGCCCGCCTGACGAGGCGGCTTGCCCTTCGGCTCCGGCGGGCGTATGGCTGGAGCGTCTCCTCATCCCGGCGGGTTTTCTCATGAGCGTCGACGCGACCGCGCCCAGGGCGCAGGAAGGCGATTCCGCGCGCGGTTTCGCCTTCGCCTTCGGGGCCTATTTCCTCTGGGGCTTCCTGCCTCTCTACATGAAGGCGGTGTCCCATATTCCTCCGACGGAGGTTCTGGCTCATCGCGTGATCTGGTCGGCGCCGGTGGCGGCGGCGCTTCTGCTGGCGCTCGGGCGGATGTCCGATCTCAAGTCCGCGCTGCGCGACCGGCGGATGCTCCTCATGGCGAGCCTCACCGCCGCGCTGATCGCGGTGAACTGGGGCATCTACATCTGGGCCATCGCGAACGACCGGGCGCTCGACGCCGCGCTGGGCTATTTCATCAATCCGCTGTTCAGCATCTTCCTGGGGGCGATCCTGCTGCGCGAGAAGCTTCAGCCCTTGCAGATCGCGGCGCTGGGCTTCGTCGTGGCGGGAGTGGGGCTGCTCACCTGGGAGGGGGGCGGACTGCCCTGGACGGCTCTGGCGCTGACCTTCAGCTGGGGCTTCTACGCCTTCTTCCGCAAGACGCTGCCCATCGGGCCCAATCAGGGCTTCCTGCTCGAAGTGCTGATCCTGCTGCCTCTGGCGACGGCCTGGGTCCTCTGGCTGGAGGCGACGGGCGGAGGGCATGTCGGGGGCGGAAGCTGGCGCGACGTCTGGCTGCTGATGGCCTCGGGGGTGGTGACCGCCGTGCCGCTGATCCTCTACGGCAACGGCGCCAAGCTGCTGCGGCTCTCGACCATCGGGATCATGCAGTACATCGCCCCGACGATGATCTTCCTGCTGGCGATCTTCGTCTTCAAGGAGCCCTTCAGCCGCGAAAGGCTCTACGCCTTCGCGCTGATCTGGGCGGCGCTGGTCCTCTATTCGCTGCCCATGCTCCAGGATCTCGCCCGACGGCGCGAGAAGCGTCCGCCGCCGCCCTCCTCGCCCTGAGGGGGGGAGGATCGCCTCCGCAGGGGCGGACTCCTGCGATGAGTCCGGTTCCGCCGCAGCCTCAGGATCCCCGATGGACCAGCCCGATCCGATTTCGCCCGCCGCCCCCCTCCGCCGCAAGGGGGGGCGTCCCACGCGCCGCTCCGCCGAGGAGATCGGGCGGCGGATCCTGGCGGCCTCGCGCAAGCTCTTCCTCGCGCATGGCTTCGCGGGGACCAGCATGGACGCCGTCGCCGCCGAGGCGAGGGTCTCCAAGGCGACGCTCTACGCCCGGCATCGCGACAAGGAGGCGCTCTTCCAGACTCTGGCCATCGACGTGCTGGAGACCCTGATGAAGCGCTCCGAGGCTCCCGAGATCATGGCGCCCGACCTGCCCTTGCGGCTGCGGCTGGAGGCCCTCGCCGAGCAGATCATCCAGACCCAGACCATGCCCGAGGTTCAGGCCCTGATCCGCGCCCTGCTGCTGGAGAGCGAGCGTTTCCCCTCGCTCGGCCAGCTGCTGCGCGAGGAGGGCGCGCGGCGCGGCGCGGAGCGCATCCGGGCGCTGATCGCCGCCGCTCCGGAGGCCGCAGGCCGCAGCGACGAAGATCTCTTGCGCGCCGCCGAGATCTTCATCCAGTTGTTCCGCCCGCCGCCTCCGACTCCGGCGATGGAGGAGCGTGATCATCTGGCGGCTCAGGCGCAGCTTCGGGCCGAAAAATCCCATCGGGTGGCCTTTTTTCTGCGGGGACTCGGCATGGAGCCATGAAGACGAACGGACGAATTCTTGAGCTTACGCGATTAAATTCAATGAATTTCCATCAGGATTTGAGCCTGACCTTGTAAATAAAAGAACGACTCCGGGAATTCCCGACCCGTCTTCACGCAAACGCAAGGCGGGTCCTGAACATCCTTTCTCCAGATCTGGCGGGCCGCTCGCGGAGGTTCTGGAGCATGACGGCGACATACGGGGCTTTCCCCTCTTCCTGGCCCGCGCGGCCGAAACCGGACGTCGGAGGGACGCGCGAAAGCGCGCCGATCAAGGTCCTGAGCGTCTTCGGCACGCGCCCCGAGGCCATCAAGATGGCCATGGTGGTGCGGGCTCTGGGCGCGGACGCGCAGATCGAAAGCCGCGTCTGCGTGACGGGCCAGCATCGCCAGATGCTCGACCAGGTGCTGGAGGCCTTCGCGCTGCGGCCCGACCACGACCTCGCGGTGATGACCGCCGGTCAGAGCCTGCCCACCATGACCCGCCGCCTGCTCGAAGGTCTGGAGCGCGTGGTGGCCGCCGAAAAGCCCGACTGGGTTCTGGTCCAGGGCGACACCACCACCGCCTTCGCCGGAGCGCTCTCGGCCTTCTACAACCGCGCCATGGTCGGACATGTCGAGGCGGGGCTGCGCACGGGCGATCTCTCCGCCCCCTGGCCCGAGGAGGGCAACCGTCGCCTGATCACGCCTCTGGCGCGGCTGCATTTCGCCCCCACCGAGCAGGCGCGGGCCAATCTCCTCGCCGAGAACGTTCCCCCCGCCCATATCCACGTCACCGGCAACACCGTCATCGACGCGCTCCAGCATGTCACGGGGCGGCTGGGGGAGGATTCCTCGAAGATGGCGGGAGAGATGGCCGCGCGCTTTCCCTTCCTCGATCCGGCGCGGCGTCTGATCCTCGTGACGGGGCATCGGCGCGAGAATTTCGACGGCGGCCTGGAGCGCGTCTGTCAGGGGCTGCGCCGTCTGGCCGAGCGTCCGGACGTCCAGATCGTCTATGCGGTGCATCTCAATCCGAAGGTGCGGGCGGCGGTGAGCCGGACGCTCGGAGACCTGCCTTCGGTCCATCTGATCGAGCCGCAGGATTATCTGCCCTTCGTCTATCTCATGAGCCGCGCCACGCTGATCGTGACCGATTCCGGAGGAATCCAGGAGGAGGCGCCTTCGATCAGGAAGCCGGTGCTCGTCACGCGCGAAGTCACCGAGCGCCCCGAGGCCGTGGCGGAAGGCGCCGTGCGGCTGGTCGGCACCTCCGCCGAGCGGGTCTTCTCGGAAGCCTCGCGCCTGCTCGACGATCCCGAGGCCTACGCCGCCATGACCCGCGCCCGCAATCCCTATGGCGACGGCCGCGCCGCCGAGCGCATCCTGACCGCGCTGAAGGAGGCCTCGGCCGGGCCGCGCGTCTTCCCGATCCCGGGCGCCCAGCCCGAGGCGACGCCCCTCGCCGCGCCCGCTTCGGGGGAGGAGGCCGCCCGCCGGATCTCCTGAGCCCATGAGACAAGCCGCCCTCCGGGTCTCCGGAAGGCGGCTTGCGCGGTTTGTCTGCGCCGGAGGCTTCAGCCGGTCTTGTCGATGGGGTCGGGGTTCTCGGAGAGCGGATCGCGGCCCTCCAGACGGTCGCGGTAAAGCGTCGTCTGGCTGAGGAGCAGCATCGTCACGGGCGTGGTCACCGTGACGAAGATCCCGATCAGCAGCTCGTAGACCACCGGGCGCGTCTGATGCGCCGAGAAGAACACCATCGAGCCGATCAGCACGCTCCAGAGCCCCAGCGTCGAGCCGAGGGTGGGGGCGTGCAGCCGTTCGTAGAAGGTCGAGAACTTGAGCAGCCCGATGCAGCCGATCAGCGCCAGCGTCGAGCCGAAGAGCACCAGAGCGGCGGTCAGCAGCGCGGCCCAGGCCGGAATGTCGACTTCGAGGACGGTCATTCGATCACCTCGCCGCGCAGCAGGAACTTCGCCAGCGCCACCGTCGAGACGAAGCCCAGCAGCCCGATGGCCAGGGCGATCTCGAAATAGAAGGCGTTGGCCGTCGAGATCCCGAAGACGATCAGCAGCAGCAGCCCGTTGAGATAGAAGGCGTCCATGGCGGCGACGCGATCCTGCGCGCGCGGCCCCGCGATCAGGCGGTATCCGGCGGCGGCCATGGCCAGCGCGAGGAAAAGCTTGCTCACCGTCAGACTGAGATTCAGGAGAGTCAGGATCATTCGAAAATCTCCATCAGCGGTTTCTCGTAGCGGGTCTTGATGCTGGCGGCCCAGTCGTCTTCGGCCATCAGGTCGAGGATGTGCAGCACCACCACGTTGTCCACCGGATCATAGCTGATCCAGGCCGTGCCCGGCGCGCCCGTGACGATGCAGGCCAGAGCCGCCAGACCATAAGGCGACCGCATCTCCAGCACGATCCGCACGAAGCCCGAAGGCGGCGGATGCGGCGAGGCGATGATCGTCTTCGCCACCCGCAGGTTGGATTGCGCGATGTCCTTCGCGAAGGTCCAGAGCACCCGGAGGATCATCAGGGGGCGGCGCATCCGGAAGGGCGGCGCGTCCAGCCGCACCAGAAGCCAGGGGCTCGTCACGCCGAAGAAGGTCGCGAGGATGAGCTGTCCCGGCGTGACGCTCTGGTTGAAGAGAAGCCAGGTCGCGAAGAACCCGACCGACAGGACCGGATAAGGGAAGATGCGTCGGATCATGGCGCGCCTCCTGCGGGCGGGAAGGCCGCCGGAGCCCCGGCCGGAGCCGCAGGAGCGGCGGGCGGCGCAGGCACCAGCAGCGGAGCCACGGCGGGGCCTTCCTGATGGAAGAGCCCTCCGAGCGGCGGCGGCTCGGCCAGAGCCTCGCGCATGCGGGGCGCGTTGCGCACGGCCTCGATGTAGGAGGAGGGGGCGCTCAGGCCCTCGGCGACGCCCCGCAGATAGGCCATCGCCGGACCCGCCTGAGCCGTCAGCGCCACGCAGCAGAGCAGCAGAAGCGCCACCGGCGCCGCCTCGATCACCCGCACCTTCGGCGGCGGACGCTCGGCGTCGGACCAGAAGAGCCGCATCCCGAGGCGCGTCATGGCGGCCAGGGTCGCGAAGCCCGAGAGCAGCAGCGCCGCCGTGACGATCCAGGCCCGACCCGTATGGCCGGTCTCGAACATGGCGCGCAGGATGGCGAACTTGGCGATGAAGCCCGAAAGCGGCGGCAGACCCGCCATCAGCAGCGTGCAGGCGAGGAACCCGATGCCGAGCACCGCCAGCACGGCGGGCACCGGAACGCCGACCTCCTCGTCCTGAGGCTCCTCCTCCTGAAGCCCGTAGGCTTCGAGCAGGGGCACGGCGAGCTCGGCCTGATCCTCCGCAGGCTTCCTTTCATCGAGGCCGCGCTCGGCCAGTTCGGCGAGGCAGAAGAGCGCCCCCGCCGCCAGAGTCGAGCTGACGAGATAATAGAGCGCCGCCGTGATCAGCGAGGGATCTCCGATGGAGACCACCGTCAGCAGCGTGCCCGAGGAGACCATGGTCAGGAAGGCCGCCACGCGCGGCGCCTCCCGCGAGGCCAGAGCCCCCAGAGAACCGAAGGCGATGGTCGCCAGACCGCCGATCATCAGCCACTGGGCGTTGAAGAAGTCCGGCGAGCGCTGGTCCGAGAGCAGCCAGCCGAAGCGCAGCAGCGCATAGACCCCCACCTTGGTCATGATGGCGAACATCGCCGCGATGGGCGCGGCGGCGGTGGAGTAGGCCGCAGGCAGCCAGAGCCCCAGAGGCCACATGGCCGCCTTCACCAGGAAGGCCACGCTGAGCGCCGCGCCGCCCATCTCCAGCAGGGTGCGGTTGCGCTCGTCGAGCAGCGGGGCGCGCATGGCGAGATCGGCCATGCCGAGCGTCCCGGCGGCGGCGTAGACCAGACTCGCGCCGATCAGCAGGATCAGCGAAGCCACGAGGTTCACGGCGATGTAATGCATCCCCGCCTTCACGCGCGCCTCGCCCGAGCCGTGCAGCGCAAGCCCGTAGGAGGCCGCCAGCATCACCTCGAAGAACACGAAGAGGTTGAAGATGTCGCCCGTCAGGAAGGCGCCGTTGACGCCCATCAGCAGGAACTGGAACAGCGGATGGAAATGCTGTCCCATCCGGTGCCAGCGCGCCAGCGAGAAGACCAGAGCCCCCACCGAGAGCGTCGCCGAGAGCGCCAGCATGGTCGCCGAGAGCCGGTCCAGCACCAGCACGATGCCGAAGCTCGAAGGCCAGTCGCCGAGCAGATAGACCCGCACGACCTGCGCGCCGTCGGCGAGCGAGCCGGGGCCGAGCGTCCGCCAGGCGAGCGTCCAGGCGATGGCCAGAAGCCCCAGCGTCGAGAGCAGGTTGACCGCCGCCGGACCATGGCGCACGCGCCCGTCCAGCAGGATCGCCAGAGCCCCCGCCGCCAGAGGCAGCAGGATCGGCAGGATGACGAGATGATCGCTCCAGGTCATCGCTCAGCGCTCCTCCCGTCCGTCGACGTGGTCTCCGCCGGTCAGGCCGCGCGAGGCCAGCAGCACCACCAGAAACAGCGCCGTGGTGGCGAAGCCGATCACGATGGCCGTCAGCACCAGCGCCTGAGGCACCGGATCGGCGTAGACGGTCAGATCCTTCTGAGCGGGATCCAGAAGCGGCGGAGACCCCACCTTGATCCCCCCCATGCTGAAGATGAACAGGTTGATCGCATAGGAGAGCAGCGACAGCCCGATGATCACCTGAAAGCTGCGCGGACGCAGGATCAGCCAGATCCCCGAAGCCGCCAGGATGCCTATGGCGATGGCGATGACGATCTCCATCAGCGGTCCTCCTCGAGCGCGATCTTCTCGCCTCTGCCGGTCATGCGCTGCCAGCGGACCGCCTGATGCGCCAGAGCCACGAGGATCAGCACCGTCGCGCCCGTCACCATGGTGAAGACGCCGTAGTCGAAGATCAGCGCGCTGGCCACCGGGATCTTTCCGACCACGGGCAGCTCCTTGTAGGAGAAATAGGTCGAGAGGAAGGGCAGATCCCAGATCCAGGCGCCCGCTCCCACCCCGAGCGCCGTCAGCAGCCCGAAGCCGATCCAGAGCGTCGGCAGGATGGTCAGGCGCTCCTCGACCCAGCGCGCTCCTCCGGCCATGTACTGCAGCAGGAAGGCCACCGCGAAGGTCAGTCCCGCCACGAAGCCGCCGCCCGGCAGGTCATGGCCGCGCAGGAACAGGAACATCGCCATCATCGCGATCAGCGGGAAGAGAAGCCGCATGATCAGGCCCGGAATCAGCAGGTAATGGGCGTCGATCTGGCGGTCGTTGGCGACGCGCTCGTGACGCAGGGAGTCGTACTTGTCCTGGAAGGTCTTCTGGGTGGGCGCCGCGACGCTCTCCAGCGCGGGGCGGAAGCGGCGCAGCAGCGCGTAGACGCTCAGCGCCACGATGCCCAGCACCGTGATCTCGCCCAGAGTGTCGAAGCCGCGGAAATCCACGAGGATGACGTTGACCACGTTGCGTCCGCCGCCCTCGGAATAGGCGTAGGTCAGCAGCCAGCGCGCGATTCCCTCGGGATTGGTCGGGGCGGTCATCACCGCATAGGAGAGCGCCGCAAGGCCGACCCCCCCGAGGCAGGCGATCACGGCGTCCGCCGCCCGACGGCGCTTGGCGCGCAGATCGGCGGCTTCGCGGATGTCCTCCTTGCGCTTGGGCAGCCAGCGCAGCCCCAGAAGCAGAAGCACCGTCGTCACCACCTCGACCAGCACCTGGGTCAGCGCCAGATCCGGCGCCGAAAGCCAGGCGAAGGTCACGCAGACCGCCAGACCCGCGCCGCCGGTCATGATCAGCGCGGCGAGGCGGTGGTATTTCGCCTGATAGGCCGCGCCTATGGCGCAGGCGCCGCCGATCAGCCAGACGAAGAGCAGGGCCGTGTCCGGCTGCTCGACGCCGCCGGGCTCGATGGTCCAGGTGCGGAAGAGGAAGGGCCAGGCGATGGTCAGGATCGCCACGCAGACGATCCAGCGCAACTGCGGCTGCAGATGCGAGAGCCCGAGCCAGACCTCGCTGCGCGCCCAGGCGCGGCCGAGGGCCGTCTGCGCCCGCTCGACGCGTTTGCGCAGGGCGAGGCGTCCGGGCATGCGCGCGCCCTCGAAATCGCCCGAGAGCCAGGTCCGCAGCGCCATGTAGGCGACCACGCCGCCGATCATGGCCAGCACGCTCATGATCAGCGCGGTGTTCACGCCATGCCAGATCGCGAGGCTGTAGTAGGGCGACTGGCCCAGCAGCACGCCGCGCACCGCCGTGTCGAGGAAATCGCCGATGATCAGGCCCGGGAAGAGCCCCACCAGCAGACAGATCAGCACCAGACAGCCCACCGGAAGCAGCATCCAGATCACCGGATCATGCGGCTTCTTCGGCAGATCGGTCGCCTTGGGGCCGAAGAAGACCTGGTCGATCAGGCGCAGCGAATAGGCCACGCTGAACAGCCCCGCCAGAGTCGCCACGTAAGGCAGCAGCGAGTCGAGGAAGGAGCCCTGGACGTGGGTCGCCACCGTCTCGGCGAAGAACATCTCCTTGGAGAGGAAGCCGTTCATCAGCGGCACGCCCGCCATGGCCGCCGCCGCCACCATCGCCAGAGCCGCCGTGATGGGCATGGCTCTGGCCAGACCTCCCAGCCTGCGGATGTCCCTCGTCCCGGCTTCATGGTCGATGATGCCCGCCGCCATGAAGAGCGAGGCCTTGAACAGCGCGTGGTTCAGGATGTGGAAGACCGCGGCCACGGCGGCGGTCTCGCTGTTGAGCGCCAGAAGCAGCGTGATCAGGCCCAGATGGCTGATGGTCGAATAGGCCAGAAGCCCCTTCAGATCCTGCTGGAACAGCGCCAGAGCCGCGCCCATCAGCAGCGTGATCGCGCCCACCGGCGCCAGGATGTAGAACCAGAGGTCATGGCCCGCCATGGCCGGCCAGAGCCGCGCCAGAAGGAAGACGCCCGCCTTCACCATGGTCGCCGAATGCAGATAGGCCGAAACGGGCGTCGGGGCGGACATGGCTCCGGGAAGCCAGAAATGAAACGGGAATTGCGCGCTCTTGGTCAGGGCGCCGAGCAGGATCAGGATCAGCGCCGCCGGATAGAGCGGGCTCTCGGCGATCCGGTCGCCCGAATGCAGCACCACGTCGAGGTCGTAGCTCCCGACGATCTGCCCCAGCACCAGCATCCCCGCGAAGAGGCAGAGCCCGCCCGCGCCGGTGGTCAGCAGGGCGCGCCGCGCGCCGGTCCGGGCGCTCTGGCTGTGGTGCCAGTAGCCGATGAGCAGGAAGGAGAAGAGGCTCGTCAGCTCCCAGAAGAACACGATCTGGATCAGGTTGCCCGAGATCACCACCCCGAGCATCGCCCCCATGAAGCCCAGCAGGAAGGAGAAGAACCGCGGCACCGGATCCTGAGGCGACATGTAATAGCGCGCGTAGATCGTCACCAGAAGCCCGATGCCCGAGATCAGGCAGACGAAGGCCCAGGCGAAGCCGTCGAGCCGCAGCACGAAGTCGAGCCCGAGCAGGGGAATCCAGGAGGCCTCCAGCCGCAGCACGCCGCCGTCGCGCACATGGGGCGTCAGGAAGATCGCGATCCCCAGATTGATCAGCGCGATGAAGCCCGCGAAGATCGCTTCGGAATTGCGCGCCGTCGCTGGCAGGAAGGCCGCGACGACGGAGCCCACGAAAGGCGAAACGATCAGAAGGATAAGCAGGGATTGCTCAAGGGCCACGGGCTCGGCTCCTTTGGGGCGGGCTTGAGAGGGGGCGGGCGGGCGGCGGGGGGTCTGGGCGCAGAGGCTTGATGTCGGCGGCAATATGTCCGACTTCCCCCGAAGAAGGCAACGCCTGCGAAAGAGAAAATTCGACGCGGAGCAGGCGCGTCCGTTCAGGGTTCCCGGAGATTCCCCGACCCTCGCCCCGACCGGGCCGCAGGCCCGACCTCGACGCCCTCGCCCGGAGGCGACGAAAAAGGCGCCGGATCGCAGGATCCGGCGCCGTCGAGTTCCGCCTTGAGATCAAGGCGTCGAGGAAACAGGGGCGACGAGGAAGCCGCCCCGGGGGGAGAAGAGAGTCGGGCCGTCCGGCCTGCGATGGACCTGAAAGCCGGGCTCCGGCTCCCTGATCGCGCTCAATCCTGCGGACGGGTCTCCAGATAGGTGCGGATGGCCCAGGCGGCCTCCTGATTCAGGATGTCCTCGAAGGGGGGCATCTTCACGCCGCCGTTCTGCGTGACGCCGTTGCGGATGCGGTCCAGATACCATTCGTCGCCATAGGCGTCGGCGTCGAGATAGCGCAGATCCGGCGCCATGCCGCCCGAAACGCCCTCCAGGCCGTGGCAGCGCGCGCAGTTCTGGCTGTAGCCCACCGTGCCGACCCGGACGGCGGCTTCATGCTGTTCGGTCTTCTTTTCGTCGGCCTCTTCGCCTTCGGGGATGCGATAGGGGTTTTCGGTCAGCCATTCCTCGCCGAGGGGATCGAGACCTTCCGTGTCCACAGCCTGAGGGGCCGTGTCGCCGTGACTGAAGCCGCGCGTGGCCGGAAAGGCCGCAAGAGACAGGGCCAGCCCCGTCAGGGCCAGTTTCGCGCTCAGTTTGATCTTCATGATGTCGTGTCCCGAGGCCGAATGAGTTGCGTCAAGGCTATCGGGGAGCAAATTAACAGTCGGGCCGGATGGCCTCCTATTGGCCTTTGGTCCTGATCCGGTTCGACCTTCGTCCATAGGCGCGGCTCAGGGACGGCGCGCGTTCCAGTGGTCGTGTTCGCGGCGCCGGCTGCCGACGGCGAGCCCCGCGCGGATCATCTCGGCGCCGTAGTCGCGGCCGTCGGGCAGGCGGATCACCGCCAGAGGACGCCCGTAGCGCTCGCGTTCGCCGGTCGGCAGCAGCACCGACCCCCGGGTCAGCAGCCGGCGCCCGTGGAGCAGGGCCTTCGCGCCCCATTCGGCCTCGCGCTCGGTGACGGGCACGCCGTCGCGGCCGCGGGATCCGGCGCGGGTCTCGGGAGCGTTGAAGGGGCCGTCGCGCCCGGTCAGACGATAGCTCTCGCCGCCGAGGCGCAGGCTGTCGCCGTCGGTGAGGTGGATCCCCTCGACGTGGAAGCCGCCTCGCGGCGGCGGACGCGCCTCCAGCCAGAAGGCCCGGCCCAGAGCCATGAGCGCCAGAAGGATGACCGCTCCCGCCAGGATCCGGGCGAGCTCCGGATCCGCGGCCAGAGCCGTCAGCCAGTCCGGAGCCCACCCCGATCCGTTGTCCTGGAATTCCATGCGGCCTCCTTCTGCCTGGCTTCCGCCTCTGCGCCCGACTCGCGCGGAGGGGCTTTCCATAGATGTTCCGCCAAGAGATGAACGACTTGCGAAGACGGCCGCCGCAAGGAGGGTCAGGCCTTCTCGGCGCGCTTGGCCTCGCGCCACCAGCCTTCGAGGACGTCGATGCGCTGGCCCTTCATCCCGGCGCCCTGCGCGGCGGCGATGGCCTCGACGCGGCGGAAGCGGGCCTCGAACTTCCGCGTCGCCGCGCGGAGCGCCTCCTCCGGATCCACGCCGAGCATGCGGCTCCAGTTCACCGCCGAGAAGAGCAGGTCGCCCATCTCGTCGACGAGGGCCGCGGAGGGCGCGCCGGGAGAGGCCCCGGGCGCGATCTCGGCGCGGACCTCCTCGATCTCCTCCATCATCTTTTCGCGGGCGCCTTCGGGGTCGGGCCAGTCGAAGCCGACGCGGGCGGCGCGCTTCTGGATCTTCTCGGCGCGGGCGAGGGCGGGCAGGGCCAGAGGCACGTCGTCGAGCGTTCCGGTCTGGGCGCGGGCGGCGCGCTCCTGCGCCTTCTGCGCCTCCCAGAGGGCGGTCTGTTCTCCGGCGGAGCGGGCGGCGGCCTCGCCGAAGACATGCGGATGGCGCGAGATCATCTTCTCGTTGATGGCGCGGGCGGCGTCTGCGAAGGCGAAATGGCCCTGCTCCTCGGCCATGCGGCTGTGATAGGCGACCTGAAGCAGCAAGTCTCCCAGCTCCGACTTCAGCCCGGGCATGTCCGCGCGGGCGACGGCGTCCGCGACTTCATAGGCTTCTTCTATGGTGTAGGGGGCGATGCTGGCGAAATCCTGTTCGCGGTCCCAGGGGCATCCGGTCTCGGGATCGCGCAGGCGCGCCATGATCGCGATCAGGCGTTCGAGCTCCCGCGCGGCTTCGGAGGGGGCGGCTTCTGGAGAGGATGAGGTCATGTCGGGAGGCTCCGGCTTGAAGCTCCGCCCCGGCGGCGGGCCGTTCCGGGCTTCATAAAGCCCGCCTTCGCCTCTGGAAACCGCTTTTCGCGGCGAAAGGCCGCCGCCGAGGCGGTCCGACTCCATCTTGACTCCGGGCCGCGTCAGCCCCAAGAGACGGGGGCTCCGGATTTCGGCGGCGCAGCATTCCAGCGACGCCGGATTTCAGGGAACGTCGGTGAGGCCCTCCCCAGGGCCGATTCCGCGGCTGCCCCCGCAACTGTAAGCGGCGAGCTTCGGCCCTCAAAGCCACTGGAGGCGACTCCGGGAAGGCGGACCGAAGCCCTGACCCGCAAGCCAGGAGACCGCCCGGAGCGCTCACCCATTCCGGGCGCGGGGCGCGACCGGAAGCGGAATTTCCGCAGCGGTGAAGATCACGCCGCCTGCTGGAGGGAATCCTTCTCAGGTTTTTCGGGCTCAGGCCTTTCGGGAATCGCGGGGCGCAAGCCTGCGAGAGAGGGACGACGATGATTCGACAAGCCAGCGCCACGGCCATAGCCGTCGGCTGCGCCGCCCTGTGGACGGGCGCCGCCTTCAGCCAGCAGACCGCCCTTCGGCTCGACCCCATCATCCTCTCGGGCGGCCTGACTCCCGCCGAGGCCGCGACCTACGCCCGCGCCCATACGGTGATCACCGGCGAGGAGATCGCCGCGCGGGGAATCACCACCGTTCAGGACGCCCTGCGCAGCGTCCCCGGCGTGGCGGTGAGCGGCTCGGGCCGCGACTTCACCCAGATCCGCATCCGCGGCGGCGAGGCCAACCACACCCTCCTCCTGATCGACGGCGTTCCGGCGGGCGCGGGAGACGGCGAATATCTCTTCTCCGGGCTGGAGACCGCCAACATCGAGCGCATCGAGGTGCTGCGCGGCCCGCAATCGACCTTCTACGGCTCCAACGCCTCTTCGGGCGTGATCAACATCATCACGAAGAAGGGGACCACGCCGGGCGTCCGCTACGGCGGCGAGGTCGAGGTCGGCAACGGCTTCGCCGGAGGCCTGCACGGCTCGGCGCGCACGGAGCGCGGCGGCCTGAGCTTCAATTTCAGCGGCCGCGACGACCGGGGTCATGACTACTCCGGCGACGGCGGCGAAAAGGACGGAATCGAGCGCGCGACCATCGGACTCGCGGGCGACTGGCGCGCGACCGAAGACCTCAAGCTCGGCTTCACCTTGCGCGGGGCGCGGGAGCGCTCGGATTACGACGCCACGAGCTGGGCCGCCGTCGACGCCGCGGGCTATGTGGTGGACGACCCGAATCTCCGCGCCGACCGTCGCGAGCTGACCGGCGAGCTTTATGGCGAATACGCCATGCTGGACGGGCGTCTGAATCACCGCCTGGCCTGGACCCACAGCGAATTCGACCGCCGGAGCGGCGGCTCCGCCTGGACCGACCAGCAGACCGACGCCTTCAAATATCGCGCGAGCTACGGGCTGGACGGGCTTCCGGCGGAGCAGGCGCGGCATCTGGTGAACTTCCTGGCCGAGCATCGCCGGGACTCCAGCAGCGCCAATCCCGATTACGACCGCGACGCCACCTCTCTGGCGCTGGAGTATCGGGGGTCGCTGAGCTTCGGCCTCGACGTGCAGGCGGGCCTGCGCCATGACTTCAACAGCGTCTTCAAGGACGCCGCCACCTGGACGCTCGGCCTTTCCTATCCGGTGGCGAACACGCCTTTCCGCCTGCATGGCTCGGCGGGGACGGGCTCGGTCAACCCGACCTATTACGAGCTCTACGCCGATGATCTGTACACCGTCGGCAACCCGGGCCTGAAGCCCGAGCGCAACCGCAGCTTCGATTTCGGCGTGGAGTCCAGCTTCCTCGACGGGCGCGGCGTGGTCGACGTCACCTATTTCAACGAGCGGCTGAAGAACGAGATCGCCTATGTCAACGGGGTCGGCGGGGCGCGCAGCAGCTACCGCAACCGCGACGGCGACAGCCCGCGTCAGGGCGTCGAGGTCTCGGGCTCCCTCGCGCTGACGCCGGACACCGATCTGCGCCTCTCCTACACCTGGCTGGACGCCTCCGAGCCGGACGGCCGCGTCGAGGTGCGACGCCCGAAACATGAGCTGAGCCTCGGCGCGACCCAGCGCTTCCTCGACGGGCGGGCTTCGGTTTCGGCGGACCTGCGCTATGTGGCCGACAACTACGACGATCAGTTCTGGGGCTCCTATCCGCGCGCCAAACTGCCGAACTACGCGGTGGTCGATCTCGCCGGAACCTACGACCTGACCGAAAACCTCCAGGTTTTCGGCCGCGTGGACAATCTCTTCGACAAGGATCATTCCGACGTCTGGGGCTACGCCGCGCAGGGAGTCACGGGCGCCGTCGGCCTCCGGGCCGAGTGGTGAGGATGCGCGGATGAAGAAGCGAGGCGCGTTTCGTCGGGGGGAAGGCTTCTCCGGCCCGCCGCGTCGCGCCGCGCTTCTCTGCGCGCTGACGGCTCTGACCATGAGCGCGGCTCCGGCGCGCGCTCTGGAGGGGCCCGCTCCCGATGCGGCGCCGCGTCGGGTGGTTTCGGTCAATCTCTGCGCGGATCAGCTCGCCCTGATGCTGGCCGCGCCGGGACAACTGCTCTCGGTCTCGATGCTGGCGCAGGATCCGCGTTCTTCGGTCATGGCGGAGGCGGCGCAGGCCCTGCGGGTCAATCACGGGTTGGCCGAGGAGATCTTCCTGATGGATCCCGACCTCGTGCTGGCGGGCAGCTTCACCAGCGCGGCCACGGTCGGGATGCTGGAGCGGCTCGGGCTGCGCGTGGAGCGGCTCGCGCCCGCCTACGCCCTGGAGGAGATCGCCGGGCTGATCCGTCAGACGGGCGGGCTGCTCGGGCGCGAGGCCGAAGCCGAGGCCATGGCCGCGCGCTTCGAGGCCGATCTGGCGGCCTTGCGGGCTTCGGCGGCGGAGTCGACCCATCCGCGCGCGGCGCTCTACGAGGCCAACGGCTATGCGCCCGGCGAGAAGAGCCTTGCGGCGGATCTCCTGCGGGTTTCGGGCTTCGCTTCGGTGGCTGCGGAGTTCGGGCTCGATCACGGCGGCTTCGTGCCTCTGGAGCTTCTGGTCCTGGCTGAGCCCGACATGGTGGTGGCGGGTCGTCCGCGCGACGAGGGCGCGGCGCGGGGCGAGGAGATTCTCGTCCATCCGGCGCTCGAGGCTCTGCGGGGGCGCAGCGGCGTGGGGGTGCTGCCGGATCGCGACTGGGTTTGCGGATTGCCCGCGACCTTGCGCGCGGCGGAGCGTCTGGGCGCGGCGCGGCGGGACCTGGAGGCCAAGAAATGAGTTATGGCGCGCTGATGGCGGTTCTGGCCTTTCTGACGGCGGCGTTGTTCTGCGCCTCTTTGCTGATCGGGCCGGGCGCCATCGGCCTCGCCGACAGCCTCGACGCCCTGCTGCGCGGACGCGGCGAGGCCGTGACCCTGGTCATGCGCGAGATCCGCCTCCCGAGGGCCCTGCTCGGAGTCATGGTGGGGGCGGCGCTCGGAGCCTCGGGGGCGGCGCTGCAGGGATTCCTGCGCAATCCCCTCGCCGAGCCCGGATTGATCGGCGTCTCGGCCATGGCGAGCCTCGGGGCGGTGATCTCGCTCCAGACGGGACTCGCGGCGGCTTTCGCTCTGGCCCTGCCTCTGGCGGCTCTGGCGGGAGCTCTGGCGGGGGCGCTGCTGATTCTCGTCATGGCGGGGCCGCGCGGCGCGGCCCTGACGCTGATTCTCGGCGGCGTGGCGATTTCGGCTCTGGGCGGCGCCGCGAGCGCCCTGGTCCTGAGCCTCTCGCCCAATCCCTTCGCCGCCGCCGAGATCGTCTTCTGGACCATGGGCTCTCTGGCCGACCGCTCGATGGTCCATGTGGGGTTGATGGCGCCCTTCTTCCTGATCGGACTGGCGCTTCTGGCCCCGCTCGGGCGGGGGCTGGACGCGCTCACCCTCGGCGAGGACGCCGCCGAGGCCATGGGCGTCGGCCTGAGGCGTCTGCGTCTGACGCTCGTGGCGGCGACGGCGGCTCTGGTGGGCTCCGCGACGGCGGTGGCGGGCGGAATCGGATTCGTGGGGCTGGCGGCGCCGCATCTGCTCCGGAGGGCGGTGGGCGGGGCGCCCTCGCGGCTGATTCCGGCGGCGGCGCTCGGAGGGGCGATCCTCGTGCTGGCCGCCGACGTCGCGGTCCGGGTGATCGCGCCGGACCGGGACCTCAAGCTCGGGGTGATGACGGCTCTGGTGGGGGCGCCCTTCTTCCTGCATCTGATCGCGCGGGCCCGCCGCGACGGAGCGTGACGCCCCCGCTTGCGCCGCGCGCTTCAGTCCTCGCGCCGCAGGGGCCGCGAGAGCAGGCTCTCGACCGCCTCGCCGATGGAGAGCTCTCCCTTGAGCAGCGCCGAAACCATGTGGGTCACGGGGAGATCCTCCTCCGCCGAGGCCTCGGAGACGGCGTGGGCGGTCATCACGCCTTCGACGGTGGCCTTCTCCTCCGGGGGCTTTCCCGCGCCGAAGGCGAGCCCATGCCGGTAATTGCGCGACTGGGTTGATGTGCAGGTGAGCACGAGGTCTCCGAAGCCCGAAAGGCCGAAGAGCGTTTCGCGGCGGGCCTTCCGCAGGGCGGCGTAACGGACCATCTCGGCGAATCCGCGGGTCATGAGGGCCGAGCGGGCGCTTTCGCCGAAATCTCCGCCGATGGCCATGCCCGCGCCGATGGCCACCACGTTCTTGAGCGCCCCGCCCAGCTGCGCCCCCACGGGATCGTCGCTCAGATAGAGCCGCAGCGTCGCCAGCGAGAGGGCCGCCTGAAGCGATTCGCCTTCCGGATCGCGCGTGGCGAGGGTCAGGGCGGTGGGCTTTCCGGCGGCGATGTCGGCGGCGAAGCTGGGGCCGGTGAGGACCGCCGTCCGGGCGCCGGGGATCTCGCTCTCGACCACCTCCGTCGGCAGGAGCCCCGTTCCGCGCTCGACTCCCTTGCAGCAGACCACGAGCGCATGTCCCGCGAGCGCCTCGCGATGGGTCCGCAGGAGGCTCCGCAGCGCCTGGGTCGGGACCGCCAGAAGCGCGATTCCCCGGCCCGCGCCCCCCTCGCCGAGGGCCTCGCCGATCTCCGCGGAGATCCGCAGCTTCCCGGGCAGGCGTCGGCCCGGCAGATGGGCGGCGTTCTCCCGCGAGATCCGCAGGGCCTCCATGCGCTCCGCATCGCGGCCCCAGAGGGCGGCGGAGCCTGCGCCCTCGGCGAGGACGACGGCCAGCGCCGTGCCGAAGGCGCCTGCGCCCAGCACGGCGACGGGAGCGGGAGGCTGCATGCGGAGAGCTTTCATGAAAAGGCGTCGCCTGACGGGCCGGGGCGAAGCTTCGCCTCCGGCGGAGAGGGGCGGAGAGGGGCGGAGAGGGCGGCCTCCGGGATGGACGCCCGCACCTGCGCCTGATCCTGCGGCGAAGTCAAGGGGGCCCGCGCGCCGCGCGGAAGGCCGCCGACAGCCCCTCCATGAGGCGTTTTGACGTAGGCGGAAAGATCCTCTAGCCTCAGGCGAGCGGACATGCGGTCCGCTCGCCTCTCGGGAGGCGTCTCCGCAGAAAGGGGGGAGCCGCATGAAGACGGATTTCTCGGCCACGCGCGCCCTGTTCGATCAGCCGGAAGGCCTGATCCATCTCGACGGCGGCTCTCTCGGGCCTCCGCCCAGGGCCGCGCAGACCCGCCTTGCGGAGGCCGTCGGGCGGGAATGGGGCGACATGCTCCGCGGCGGCCCGGCCCGCGCAGCCGCGCTGGAGAGGCCCCGACGCCTCGGCGACAGGATCGCCCGGCTGATCGGGGCCGAACCCGGATCGGTGGTCGTCGGCGATTCCTTCGCGGTCAAGCTCCATCAGGCGCTGATCTCGGCCCTGCGGATGAACGCCGGACGCCGGGCCATCCTCGCGGTCTCCGGGAGCTTCCCCCCGGATCTCCATGCGGCGCAGGATCTCGTCCGGAGCCTCGGCCCCGAGCACGAGCTGCGGGTGGTCGAGCCCGAGGGAATCGCGAAGGCGCTGGATGAGGACGTCGCCGCCCTGATCGCCCCCGACCTCGACCACCGCACGGGACGCAGGCATGACATGGCGGCCCTGACCACCCGCGCCCATGCGGCGGGGGCTCTGGCGATCCGGGATCTGTCGCGGTCGGCGGGCGCTTCGCCGCTGCGTCTGGCGCAGGAGCGGGCGGATTTCGCCGTGGGCCGCACCTGCGGACATCTCAACTCCGGCCCCGGCGGCCCGGCCTTCATCTACGTCGCGCCGCGCCACGCCGCGACGGCGCATCCGGGGCTTTCCGGCCCGCCGCCGCTGCTTCAGACGGCGGCTCTGGAGGCCGCGCTGGAGGTCTGGGATCAGGTGGAGATGAAGGATCTGCGCGCCCGCGCCCTGGAGCTGGCCGACCGCTTCATCGCGGGCGTCGAGGCGGCCTGTCCGGATCTGGTCCTCGTCACGCCCCGCGCCCATGAGGAGCGGGGGAGCCAGCTCAACTTCCGCCATCCCGAGGGCCGCGCGATCCTGGAGGCGCTGGAGGCGGAGGGCGTGACCGGCGGCCTCTCCGCCCCCGATCTCCTGCGCTTCAGCTTCGCGCCGCTCCACCTCGGGCCCGAGGAGGTGGACCGCGCCGTGGAGATCCTCGCGCGGATCATGGCCGGAAAGCTCGGGGAGAGCCCCGAAGCCGGGGCCGGGACGCTCGCCCCATGACCCCCGACTGGGACGACGCCTTTGCGAACATGGCCCATGTCCCCGGCTCGGCGGCTCTGCCGGGGTTCTGGGCGGCGCGGGCGGCGGACTATCGCGCGCGGCTCGGGGAGTCCCTGCGGGAGATCTCCTATGGCGCGGGCGAAAGGCGTCGGCTCGACCTGATCCTCCCGGAGGGGCGGCCCGAGGGTCTGGCGGTCTTCATCCACGGAGGATTCTGGCTGGCCTTCGGGAAATCCGACTGGACCCATCTGGCGGAGGGCGCGCGGGCGCGCGGCTGGGCCGTGGCGCTGCCGGGCTACACCTTGGCGCCGGAGGCCTCCGTCTCGATCATGACGCGCGAGATCGGCGAGGCTCTGGGCGCGGCGGCCGCTCTGGTGGAGGGCCCGCTCCGGCTGGCGGGGCATTCGGCGGGCGGACATCTGGCGACCCGCATGATCTGCGACGACAGCCCCCTCTCCGCCGACGTGCTGGCGCGGGTGGAGAAGGTCGTCTCGATCAGCGGCCTGCATGATCTGCGGCCCCTGCGCCGCACGAAGATGAACGAGAGGCTGCGTCTGACGCCCGAGGAGGCGGCTTCCGAAAGCCCCGTCCTGCGCAGGCCGCTCGGCTCGCCGCGTCTGACCTGCTGGGTCGGGGCGGCGGAGCGTCCGGAGTTCCTGCGCCAGTCGCGTCTGATGGCGATGATCTGGGCGGGGCTCGACGCCCGGACCGATCTGGTCGAGGAGCCGGAGCGCAATCATTTCAACATCCTGGAGGGTCTGGAACATCCGGATTCGCCGCTTCTGCGCGCGCTCTTCGAGTCTCTTCCGGCCTGAATCTCCGGCGGGCGGAGGCCGCAAGGGATGGATTCCAGGGTGAAAGAGAATCCGTGACATATCCTGACAGGAGAGTCGACAGGGCGAGGCCTCCGTCAACGCGCGAAAGCTCTTGCGCCTCCGCGCCCTGACGTAGAGGATGCCTCCCCGGCAGCTGGAGACGCTCCGCACAGGGGGCGGAAGGGGGAGAAGATGCGGCGCAGCGAGAGGGGCGGAGGCCCTGCGGATCGGCTCGGGCGGTCGCGATGAGGCGGCTCGGGCGGCTGGCGGCGGCGCTTCTGCTGCTCGCGGTCTTCGCGGTCTTCGGGGCGACGCTCCGGAGTCCGTCCGCGCAGGCCGAGACTCCCAAGCGGGCCTTGCGGTTCGGAATCGAGGAAGGGCTCTCGCAAAGCACCGTCGGCGGCATGATCCAGACGGAGGACGGGCGGATCTGGATCGCCACCGGCGAAGGCGTGACCATCCATGGCGGCGGCGCGCCGCAATATCTCTTCCGGGGCGACGACGTCGCGACGGGTCTGCGCAGCGATTACCTCTACGCCATCTTCCTCGACCGCGACGGCGAGATCTGGATCGGAACCTCGACCGGCGGCGCCTCGCTCTATTCCGACGAGCCGCGGTTTCTCGGGCACGCCCCCGGCGAGGGCCTGGCCTCGCTCGACGTCCAGGCCTTCGCGCAGGATGCTCGGGGGCGCGTCTGGATCGGCTCCTCGCAGGGCGTCTTCGTGGTCCGCAAGGAGGACGGCGCCCTCGTCTCCGACGAGGAGGCCCGGGCGCCGGCTCTGGCCGCCCTGAAGGGCGATACGATCTTCTCCCTGCTGCCTCTGGAGGGCGGCGCCTTCCTGATCGGCGCCGCGAAGCGCGGCCTCTTCCTCTACGAGCCGGGCGAGCCCGAGCTCCTCGCCCTGAGTTCGGCGAGCGAATCGGCGCCCGAAGGTCTGGGCGAGGAGGCGCGGGCGCTCTTCCGGGATCGCGAGGGGCGCATCTGGGCGGGCTTCAGCTCCAGCCGGAATCTTCCGGGCGGGCTGATGGCCTATGATCCGCAGCGCAGGAGGCTGGTCCAGCCGCCGGTCGCCTTCCCCGAGACGATCCGGGGCGTCATGTCCATGGCGCAGGGCGACGACGGCCGGTTGTGGTTCGGCACGCGCCGGATGGGCATCTTCGTCGCCGACGTCGATTTCGCCGAGCCCATGGAGAATTACCAGGCTCACGACTGGGAGCCCCATCGTCTGGGCAATCCCGACGTGCGCGTCCTCATGCCCGACCGGACGGGACGCATGTGGGCGGGCGCCTGGAACGGCGGCGCCAGCAGCTTCTCGATGCTGCCGGACGTCTTCGAAACCTATTATCCCGCCCCGACCAACGGCAGCCGCAGCATCCCGGCCATGACCTGGGCTCTGGAGGAGGAGGACGGGGCGCTCTGGATCGGCGGACAGGGCGGCCTCGGGCGTCTGGATCTGCACGAGAAGCGCATCGAGGAGCTGGAGCTCCATCCGGAGATCTGGGGCAAGACGATCTGGTCGGTCGTCAGCCATGGCGGCCGCCTGCTGCTGGGCCCGAACGCGGGGCTCGGCGTCTTCTTCTACGACCCGCGGACCAAGGAGAGCGGGCCGGTCCCGGGAGAGAACGGCGAGACGCTGCTCAAGGACGCGACGGTGCGGGTCTTCATGACCGACGCCGAAGGGAGCCTCTGGGTCGGAACCAATGAGGACGGCCTCTACAAGCTTTCGGCGGATCTGCGGATCCTCGCCCATCACACGCGCCTTCCGCCCGGCGTCGAGGGGATTTCGGTCCTGCCGGGCGCGCAGATCCGCGGCCTCTCCCAGCGCAGGGACGGGCGCATCTGGATCGGCACGGACGCCGGGCTGGTCCTGCATGACCCGAAGACCGGCGCCTTCGAGACCATCGCCGGGGCCGACCGTCTGCCCGACGACAATGTGCGGGCCGTCCACGAGACGGAGGACGGACGCCTCTTCGTCGCCACCGGCGGCGGACTGGGCATCCTCTCGGCGGAGGATCTGCGCCCGATCCGGTTCATCCGCCAGTCCAAGGCCTTCCAGAGCAAGATGCTCTACAGCATGGTTCCCGATTCGCTCGGACATCTCTGGATCTCGACCAACAACGGCCTCGTGCGCCACCGCCTCTCCGACGGCGAGGAGCGCGCCTTCCGCACCAGCGACGGCCTGCAGAGCCGGGAGTTCAACTTCAACGCCTTCAAGACCCTGAGCGACGGAAGGATCGCCCTGGGCGGGGTCCGGGGGCTCACGCTCTTTCATCCGGACGGTCTGTCGCCCGAGGAGGGGCGTCCGCCGGTCCTCTCGCTGAAGCTGCTCGAGCGCCCCCCGATGACGGGCGAGGGGCCGCAGGATCTCGGCGTGGAGCCGCAGAGCCTCAGGTTCCTGATCGGCGTGCGGCATTTCGACGATCCTCCGGCCAACATGCTCCAGATGCGCCTCGAACCCATCGACGCGGATTTCGTGGATCATCAGGGCTCCTCCCACGAGCTGCACCGCGACAACCTCCCTGCGGGGGAATACAGGCTGAGCTATCGCGGGGTGGGGGCCTCGGGGCTGCTCACGGAGACGCGCGTCCAGAGCTTCGTCGTGCGTCCCGGCATGCAGGGCTGGTACAGGGCCGTCGTCTACGCCCTGCTGGGCGCGCTGGCTCTGGCGGGTCTGGCGCTGCTGCGGGCGCGTCAGATCCGCCTGCGCAACGCCGAGCTGGAGGGGATCGTCGTCGAGAAGACCCGCGAATTGCTCGACAGCAATCAGGCGCTCCAGGAGAGCGCCGCCGAACGCGAACGCTTCTACGCCCGCGCCGCCCACGAGATCCGCACGCCTCTGGCGCTGATCCGGGCGCCGCTGCGCAAGCTGCTCGGCGAGCGCCTGGGGGACGAGGAGCGGCGGACTCTGGCGCAGGTGGTGCAGAGGGCCTCCGACCGCCTGACCCAGCTCAGCGACGAGATGACCGCCGTGGCTCAGGCGGGTGCGCCCATGGCCTCGGGGCGGGTCTCGGTGGATCTGCGCGCCTTCCTGGAGCCGATCTGCGCCCTCTACGCCGATTCCGCGCGCGCCAGGGGGCTGGAGCTCTCCTGCGAGATCCGCGGGCCTCAGGCCGCGACCTTCGACCCCGAAGCGGCGGAGACGATCCTCCACAACCTGCTCTCGAACATGGTGAAGCATCGCGCGCCGCCGGTGCGGCTGCGCCTCGAAACGGATCTGCGGGCGGGGCGTCTGGAGATCCGCGTCTCGGACGACGGCCCGCCCCTGCCCGAGGAGGCGCTCCGGCGGCTGGAGGATTTCCGCAACGCGCCGCCCGATTCGCCGCCGCACCGGGGCGTGGAGATCATCGCCGCCACCCTGCGCAGGACGGGAGGAGATCTCGCGATCGACCGCGCCCGCAACGAGATCGCGGTCTTCCTGCCCGCCCACGCCCGGGGCGAGCCCCGCGCCGCCGAGCCGGAGGCCTCCTCCGAGGCGGAGCCGGGAGCGGAGGCGGGAAGCGCCTCCGAAGCGGAGCGGGCGCGCATTCTGGTCGTCGAGGACGACCGGGATCTGCGCAGCTATCTGGCCTCTCTGGTGGGCGGGCGCTTCGGGCCCGTCCGGACGGCGGGCTCTCTGGCGGCGGCCCGGAGCGCGCTGGAGGAATCGCCGGTCGATCTCGTGCTCTGCGACGTGATGCTGCCCGACGGATCGGGCCTCGACTTCGCGCGCCACATGAAGACCCATGAGGATTTCTCCCATACGCCCGTGATCTTCCTGACCGCCCTGCAGGATGACGACTCCTATCAGAGCGCCATGGAGGTCTGGGCGGACGACTACCTCACCAAACCCTTCGATCCGGACGAGCTGCTGGCGAAGATCGACATCCGCCTGAGGGCTCAGGCGGCGATGCGCGCCTGGATGCTCCGGCAGCTCGGGGCGATGAAGCCCGAAGCCCGCGAGCCTGAAGCCCATGAGCCCGAGGCCCGGGAGGAGCCGGGGCCGGGGGAGACGCAGGAGCCGGGGCCCGAAGCGCAGGAGGAGGCCCGGGAGGAGGAGTCCGCCGCCCCCGCCGAAGCCGCAACAGAAGAAGCCGGAGGGGAGGAGCCGAGTCTGACCCCCCAGGAGGAGCGCCTGAAGCGGGCCTTCGAGGATTTCCTCGAACGGAGCCTCTCCGATCCCCGCGCGGACCTGGCTCAGGCGGCTGCGGCCTGCCTCACCAGCGACCGCAGCCTGCAACGCAAGCTGAACGCGCTCTACGGGAAAAGCTTCTCCGCCCTGCTGACCTTCGCGCGGATGGAGCGGGCCCGGCGCCTCCTGACGGAGGGGCGCGGCGTGGGCGAGGTCGCCGAAGCCTGCGGCTACGAGACCGCCACAGGCTTCTCCCGACAGTTCAAGAGCCTCAACGGAGTCTCTCCGAGCGAGTTCTCGCAAGGGTCGCGGCCCGAGGGAAACGGCTCTTCCTGCGGGAAATAATCTTGAGACCGCAGAGAGATAGGACATGACGGCGGAGAATCATCCGCAAGGTCGATCAGGGCCGGAATTCGAGGTCGGCCCCTTTTTTCGGTCTGCGTCATCATGCGCCGCGCGCCAAAACCACGCGCGAGGCGCCAATTCGACGGCCCGGAAAAGCCGGGGGCGTTTCATGGCTTGCCAGAAGGCTCGCGTCGATTTCTCAATGGGCGGGAGGCCCCGGGGGCTTCCGCGCAGGTCCCTGCGGAAGCCCGGACGAAAGCGGCGGACGGACATGCGTCGTCGCCCGTCCCGAACCCGGACCAGCCTCGCGCCCGAAGCGGGCGGCCCCCGGGCGGCGTTCGCGCGTCGCCCGCGAGGCCCTGAAATCTGCGGATCGCGCCTCTCCCCGGCGCGCTCCGGGGCGGCGAGGCCGAAGAAGGCCGACGTCGCCGCATCCATCCGTCGGGAGTTCTCCCGATGTGATCTCTCCCCCGGGCGGTCCGGCGCTCGGGGGGGATGTCGCTCCGCAGGGACGACCCCCGGACGCCTCGCGTCGAGGGCCGCCTCCCCTGCGGAGGACATGCGCCGCCGGAAGGCTCCGGCGCCGCGCCGGGTTCGGCCGTCTCCTGTCCGGAGGAGGCGGCCGCTCCCGGATCTCAGACGAGCTGCGCGTCGAGCGTGACCGTGATCGCGCCCAGCGCCTTCGAGACGGGGCAGTTCTCCTTGGCCTTCGTCGCCAGCTCCTGGAACTTCGCGTCGTCGAGTCCGGGGACCTTCGCCCTCAGGACGAGCGCGCTCCCCGTGATTCCGGTTCCGGGGATCAGCGTCACCACGGCCCTGGCGTCGAGGTTTTCGGCGGGGGTGCCGTTCTCGGCGAGGAAATGCGAGAGCTGCATGGCGAAGCAGCCCGCATGAGCCGCGGCGATCAGCTCTTCGGGGTTGGTTCCGGATCTTCCTTCGGCGTCTTCGAATCGCGTCTTGAAGGAATAGGGCAGGCCGGAGAGGGCTCCGCTCTGCGTGGCGATGACGCCGGCCCCTCCCTTGAGATCTCCCTTCCAGACTGCGGTCGCGTGGCGGTCCATGGCGTTTCCTTCCCTGTGGCGTCGCACGGCTTCGCCCTCGGCGGGCCGCGTCAGCGGAGATAAGCCGACGCGATCAATCCGAACAACCCCCCGATGCGTGCGGAGAGCTCCGCGAGTCGTTCGGCGGTCAGCTCCTCGGGGGCGGCGGTGGCCACTTCGGCGTGCAGCCGGACCACGGCGCGCTCAAGAGGCGTCTGGGGCGCCTCCGGTCTCGCGCCGGGCAACGCAGCCACATGCTCGCGCAATTGCGAGAGTTCGTAAAGCACCGATCTCGGGTTGAGGGGGTCCAGAGCCAACAAATCCAGCGCCGATTCCCGCGTGGCGCCCATCGAGAAGCGCATCCGGTGGGTGATGGAGCTGTCGCCCACCTCGATCAGCAGGTCGAGGGCTCCTTCCGGAGCCTCCGCCGCGCCGAACCAGGCGAGGGATTCGACCATGGAGAGCGCCCGCTCCAGAGATCGCCCGGCCCTCAGGAAGCGCCATCCGTGATTGTGATGCATGTTTTCATGCACCAGTCCGGAGAATCCGGTCAGCTTGCGCAGCAGGATGCTGAGGGCGTGGGCGGCGTCGGCGCCGGCCTCGACCTTGGCGGCCAGACGCCGGGCGCTCTTCTGGAGATCGGACAGCGCCATCCAGCCGTCCGAGGAGAAGCGTTCGCGCACATGCCCCGCGCTGCTCAGCGCCGCGGAGAGCGCCGAGATCAGGCCTTCGGGGATAGGCTTGTCCACTTCGGCGCCGCGCTCCTTGAGGAGGCTGGCGGCGTAGGCGAGGAGGGGGCCCTCCCGGTCGTCCGTCTCGGCGAGGCGGATGTGCCAGGAGCGCAGCAGCCGGATGAGGTCTTCGGCCCGCTCGACGTAGCGCCCGAGCCAGAAGAAGTTGTCCGCCGCCCGCGCGGAGAGCATGGGCGTCTCGCGCTTGAGGCCCTGGGCGGGGGCGTAGAGCGTCTGGATGTCGGGGGCGCCCCGCGCCACCACCCAGAGATCCGCCACCGCGCCCCCCTGACGCAGCGCCAGGGCGCCGGGATCCGGAGAGCCACCCACCCGCAGGAATCCGCCCTGCATGGCGCGCCAGCCCTCGGGGGTGCGGATGAGGAAGATGCGCAGGCTGATGGGGCGCGGCTTCAGCACGCCCTCGACGAAGGCGGGCGCCGTGGAGAGCGTCACCGCCTCCTGACCCACCAGCCTGGAGCCCTCGGCCTCGATCCAGTCCGTGAGCGGGGTCTTCGCGGTTCTGGCGAAGTCGCCGCGGAATTCGCCGCCGACCGCCGCCGTGTCCATGAGGTCGAAGGGCAGGCTCGTCGAGAGCGCCCGGCTGATCGCCATGCGTTCGAGATGGGTCTTGACGTAATCGCGTTCGGCGGCGTGTCCGCACCACCAGGTCGCGATGTTGGGCATGCGCAGGGTCTCGCCGCGCAGGGCCCGGCAGATGCGCGGCAGGAAGGCCAGAAGCGCGCGGGTCTCCAGCACCCCCGAGCCGAGGGCGTTGACCATGGTCAGGCCCTCTTCGCGCAGGGCGCCGACCATGCCCGCCGCCCCCAGCCGCGAGGCCGGGTTCAGCTCCAGCGGATCGGCCCATCCGGAGTCCATCCGCCGCCAGAGCACCGACACCGGCTCCAGCCCCGAGATGGTCCGCACCATGACCTTTCCGTGGCGCACCACGAGATCCTCGCCCTCGACCAGCAGCAGGCCGAGATAGCGCGCGATATAGGCGTGTTCGAAGTGGTTTTCGTTCATGCCGCCGGGAGTCAGGATGGCGATGCGCCCGTTCTCCGGCCCGCGCAGGGCCTGGAGGCTCTCGCGGACGGCCCGGTAGAAGCCCGCCAGACGATGCACCCGCGCCTGATTGTAGACGTCGGAGAAGGCGCGGGTGGTGGCGATGCGGGTCTCCAGCGCGAAGCCCGAGCCCGAAGGCGCCTGGGTGCGGTCTCCGAGGACCCACCATGCGCCGTCCGGCCCGCGCCCGACGTCGAAGGCCACGTAATGCAGGTAATGGCCCGAGCGCGGCTTGACGCCCACCATGGGCCTCAGCCATTCGGGGTTCTCGGCCACGAGCTGCGGCGGCAGCCAGCCTTCCGCCACGAGGCGGTTGGGGCCGTAGAGATCGGCCATCACCTCTTCGAGCAGATCGGCCCGCTGCATCAGCGCGGTGGAGATCTCGCGCCACTCGGCCTCGTCCATGAGCATGGGCATGTGGCTGAGCGGCCAGTCGCGTTCGACGGCCTCGGGGCCGTACTGGCGCTGGTACATGCCCGTATCGCGCAGATACTGGTCGGCGCGCGCCTTGCGCTCCTCCAGATCGGCGGGGCTCATGTCGGCGATGCGCCGCATGAAGGGCCGCCAGAGCGGGCGGATGTCTCCGCGCCGGTCCAGAAGCTCGTCGGGCACGCCGGGCAGGGGCTTGTATTCCCTCAGCAGGGCGTCCAGACGATCGAGGGCCGAACCGCCCATGGCTCCTCCCTCCAGCTTGGGCTCGGTCATGGCTCAGATTCCCGGCGCGCGGCGCAGATCGAGCGTCAGCGGGAATTCGCGGCTCGGACGTTCGGGGGGCGGCTCGTAGAGGCCGGGCGTATGGCCGCTGGGCTCGAAGCGCGCGAGGCGGCGCGCTTCGGCCTCGTTGGCGTTGACGGGGAAGGTCTCGTAATTGCGGCCGCCCGGATGGGCCGCGTGATAGACGCAGCCTCCCAGAGCCCGCCCGGACCAGGTGTCATAGACGTCGAAGGTCAGGGGCGCGTTCACCGGAAGGACCGGATGCAGCGATTCGGCGGGACGCCAGGCCTTGTAGCGCACGCCCGCCACCCGGACCCCCGGCGAAACCTCGGTCAGAGGCGTCCGGCGGCCGTTGCAGGTCACGAGGTGGCGGCCCGGATCGGCGGCGGTCAGCTTGACCTGCAGCCGCTCGACGGAGCTGTCCGCGAACCGCACCGTGCCGCCGATGGCCCCCGTCTCGCCGAGCACCGGCCAGGGCTCCAGAGCCTGGCGGATCTCCAGCTTCGCGCCCTCGTATTCGACTTCGCCGCAGAAGGGGAAGCGGAACTCGGCCTGAGCCTCGTACCATTCGGGGCGCAGGTCGAAGCCGTGGTCCTTGAGGTCGCGCAGGACGTCCATGAAGTCGGCCCAGACGAATTCGCGCAGCATGAAGCGGTCATGCAGCGTGGTCCCCCAGCGCGTGAGCTCGCCCTTGATCGGCGAGGCCCAGTAACGCGCGATCAGGGCGCGGATCAGCACCTGTTGCGCCAGACTCATGCGGGCGTCGGGGGGCATCTCGAAGCCGCGGAACTCCACCAGGCCCAGACGCCCCGTCGGGCCGTCGGGGGAATAGAGCTTGTCGATGCAGATTTCCGCGCGATGGGTGTTGCCGGTCACGTCCACGAGGAAATTCCTCAGCAGACGATCCGTCAGCCAGGGCAGGGGCGGCGGGCCCTCGCCGGGATTCGGGATCTGCGCGAAGGCGGTCTCCATCTCGTAGAGCGCGTCATGGCGGGCCTCGTCGAAGCGCGGCGCCTGGGAGGTCGGGCCGATGAAGAGCCCCGAGAAGAGATAGGACATCGACGGATGGCGCTGCCAGTGCAGGATGAGGCTGCGCAGCACGTCCGGACGACGCAGGAAGGGGCTGTCCAGAGTGGTGGCGCCTCCGACCACCACATGATTGCCGCCGCCGGTGCCCGCATGCTTGCCGTCGAGCATGAACTTGTCCGCCCCGAGCCGCGAGAGCCGCGCCTCTTCATAGACGGCTTCGGTGATGGCGACGCAATCGCCCCAGCTATGGGCGGGGTGGATGTTGACCTCGATCACGCCGGGATCGGGCGCCACGCGGATGACGTTGAGCCGCGAATCCTGCGGCGGGGCGTAGCCTTCGATATGCGCCGGAGTCCCGAGTCCGGCGGCGGCCTCCTCCACGGCGGCGACGAGTTCGAGATAATCCTCCGCGCGCTCGACGGGCGGCAGGAAGACGCAGAGCCTGCCCTCGCGCGGCTCGACGCTCAGGGCGGTGCGGACCTCTCCGTCGATCTCGGAGATCTGCTGCTCGATCCGGGTTTGCCCCGGCTCGGCGGCGGCGAAGCTGGCGACAGGCTGGGCGAGGCCGTCGGCCCCGAGCGCAGGAGCCGCCTCCGGCGCGGCTTCCGGAGCCCCGGGCTCCGGCCGGAAGACCGGCAGGGGCGCGCGCGGCGCGGTGGGGTCGGCGGGGTTGATGTAGGGGTAGTTCGAGGCGGAGATGTGCCGCAGCGAGCCGAGCGGCAGACGATAGCCCACGGGGCTGTCTCCGGGGGCGAGGAAGAGCTTGCCGCGCCGGGTGCGCCATTTCTCGGAGATCCAGCGCCCCGAGCCGCGCGCGGCCTGAGCCTGCCAGCGCTGGACCGGCAGCACGTAGCCGGTCGGATTGGTCAGCCCGCGCCCGAAGACCTGCGCGAGCCTCAGGCGCTCTTCGGGATCCTTGAGCTTCGAATTCTCGGGCGTGACGTTGTCGGGCAGCTTGCCTTCCTTGAGGATCCATTCGGCGGGATCCTCATAGGCGGGGGCGACGTATTCCGTCCCGAGGCCCAGGTTCTCCGCGACGGCCTCCAGAAGCCGCCGCGCGGATTCGGGCGTGGCCTGAGGCGCGCCGGGTCCGGGCTTCTCGCGGGCGATGAGGTCGGCGTTCCGCCAGATGGGCTGGCCGTCGCCGCGCCAGTAGAGCGAGAAGGTCCAGCGCGGCAGGCTCTCGCCGGGATACCACTTGCCCTGGCCGTAATGGAGGAAGCCGCCCGGCGCGAAGCGGTCGCGCAGACGGCGGATCAGCACGTCGGCGAGGGCGCGCTTCTGCGGACCCACGGCGGCGGCGTTCCATTCGGGGCTCTCGAAATCGTCGATGGAGACGAAGGTGGGCTCTCCGCCCATGGTGAGCCGCACGTCTCCGGCTTCGAGGGCCTCGTCCACCTTGCGCCCGAGGGCGTCCAGCGCCTTCCAGGACTCCTCCGAGAAGGGCTTGCTGATGCGCGGATGCTCCGCCACGCGCGAGACCTGCATGTCGAAGTCGAACTTCACTTCGGCGTAGGAGGCCAGACCCGCGATGGGGGCGGCGTTGCGGTAATGGGGCGTCGCGGCGAGGGGGATGTGGCTCTCGCCCGCCAGAAGCCCGGAGGTTGGGTCGAACCCGATCCAGCCCGCGCCGGGGAGATAGGCCTCGACCCAGGCGTGCAGGTCGGTGAAGTCGTGATCCGTGCCGGAGGGCCCGTCCAGCGCCTGACGATCCGGCTTGAGCTGGATCAGATAGCCCGAGACGAAACGCGCCGCGATCCCGAGCCGCCGCAGCAGATTCACCAGAAGCCAGCTCGAATCCCGGCAGGAGCCGGAGCCGATCTCACAGGTCTGTTCGGGCGTCTGGACGCCGGGCTCCATGCGGATGACGTAGGACACCTTGCCGGAGACGATCCGGTTCAGCCCGACGAGCATGTCTATGGTGCGCTGGCGGTCCCTGGGCAGGCTTTCGAGGAGGGCTTCGAAGAGCGGCCCGCCCTCCTCCGGCTGGAGATAGGCCGCCAGATCGGGCGCGATGTCTTCGGAATACTGGAAGGGCCAGAACTCGCCGGATTCCTCGACGAAGAAGTCGAAGGGATTGTAGACGGTCATGTCCGCGACGAGGTCGACCGTGATCTTGAACTCGCGGACCGTCTCCGGGAAGACGAAGCGCGCCAGCCAGTTGCCGTAGACGTCCTGCTGGTGGTTCACGAAATGCGGCTGAGGCTCCACCTTGAGGCTGTGCGAGATCACGCGCGTGCGGCTGTGCGGCGCCGGACGCAGCCGGATGATCTGCGGTCCGAGCGTGACCGGGCGGTCGTAAGCGTAATGCGTGACGTGACGGATGGCGGCTTTGATCGACATGCGGGCTCTCCGGCGCTGGGGCGGATTCGTTATTTTTTTCACAGTTCCGTTCGCGGCGCCACAGTCTCCGCCGGGTTTTTTGCGATGCGGCGCCCGATCCGCCCGCGCGTCCCTCCCGAGCGGCGGTCCGCCTCGCCTTCCGCGCGCCGGGGCGGGCTCGGGAACGGTCTTGACTTCGAGGTCCCGGCGTCCGCTAATCCATGACGAAGAGATGAACGCCGACGTCGGAACGACGCGGGGAGAACGGGAGAGGTTCGGCATGTTGCATTCCGGAAAACGCGGCAAGGCCTGGATCGCGGCTGCGGCTCTGGCGGCCTTCGCCTGGAGCGCCTCGCCTTCGGCGCTTCTGGCGGCCACTCCGCCCGACACGCTGGTGGCCGCCTGGTCCATCGACGACGTGCTGACCCTCGATCCGGGCGAGGTCTTCGAATTCACCTCCTCGGAGATCATCGGCAACACCTACGAGACGCTGATCGGCTACGAGCTGGACGACGTCTCGAAGATCTTCGGCCGCGCCGCCGAAAGCTGGACCGTCTCCGGGGACGGCAAGACCTTCACCTTCAAGATGCGCGAGGACCGCGTCTTCGCCTCCGGGAATCCGATGACCGCCGAAGATGCGGTCTATTCGCTGGTGCGGGCGGTGAAGCTCGACAAGTCCCCGGCCTTCATCATCGGGCAGCTCGGATTCAATGCGGAGAACGTCGAGGCGAAGATCCGCCAGACCGGGGACTACACCTTCGAATTCGAGACCGACAAGCCCTACGCCCCGACTCTGGTGCTCTATTGCCTGACCGCCACCGTGGCGGCGGTGGTGGACAAGAAGCTCGTCGAGGAGCACGCCGCCGACGGCGATTACGGCTACGGCTGGCTCAAGACGAACTACGCGGGCTCCGGCCCCTTCTCGATCCGCGAATGGCGCCCGAACGAGGCGATCATCCTGGAGCGCAATCCCCATTACGCGGGCGCGGCGCCCGCCATGGCCCGGGCCATCTACCGGCATATCCCCGAGCCCGCCGCCCAGCGCCTGCTGCTGGAGGCCGGCGACGTGGACATCGCCCGCAACCTCGGGCCCGAGGAGATGGCGGCCCTCGCCTCCAATCCGGACATCCGGATGCAGGAGGGCGTGAAGGGCACGGTCTATTATCTCGGCCTGAACCAGAAGAACCCGAACCTCGCGAAGCCCGAGGTGCGTCAGGCGCTGAAGCATCTCGTGGATTACAGCGCCATCGCCGACACCATCATGAAGGGCCGCGCGCGGGTGCATCAGGCCTTCCTGCCGGACGGCTTCCTCGGCGCGCTGGACGAAACCCCCTTCGCGCTGGATGTGGAGAAGGCGAAGGCCCTGCTCGCGGAGGCGGGGCTTCCGGAGGGCTTCACCGTCACGATGGACACCCGCAACACCAACGACGTCACCAGCATGGCGACCGCCATCCAGCAGACCTTCGCGCTCGGCGGGGTGAAGCTGGAGATCATCCCCGGCGACGGCGGCCAGACCCTGACCAAATATCGCGCCCGCACCCATGACATCTACATCGGCCAGTGGGGCGCCGATTATCAGGATCCTCACACCAACGCCGACACCTTCGCCCGCAACGCCGACAACTCCGACGGCGCCGCCGCCAAGCCCCTCGCCTGGCGCAACGCCTGGGACATCCCCGAGATGACCGCGCAAACCGACGCCGCCATGCTGGAATCCGACGCCGCCAGACGCGCGGAGATGTATCTGAGCCTCCAGCGCGAGCATCAGCAGGTCTCGCCCTTCGTGATCATGTTCCAGCAGATCGAGACCGCCGCCACGCGCGCCAACGTGCATGGCTTCGTGATCGGGCCGTCGTTCAACGACAACTCCATCGCCGGCGTGACGAAGGACTGACGCGCCATGCAGGCGCGACAGGAGGCCCCGGCGTCCGCAGAGGCGCCGGAGAGGCCGGAGTCTGAAGCGGAGAGCGTCCGGACGCGCGTGCTCCGGTTTCTCCGGGGCGTGGGCGGGCTGGCCTTTTCTCTGGCCGTGACGCTGCTGGGACTTCTGGTGGTGACCTTCCTCATCGGGCGGGTGGTGCCGGTGGATCCGGTGCTCTCGATCATCGGCGACCGGGCGCCCGCCTCGACCTATGACCGGGTCTATCGGGAGCTGGGGCTCGACCGGCCCATGGTCGAACAGTTCTGGATCTATCTGAAGAAGGTCCTTTCCGGAGATTTCGGCGAAAGCTTCCTGACCAAGCGTCCGATCCTGGACGACCTGCGGCGGGTCTTTCCGGCCACCTTCGAACTGGCGACCCTGGGGCTGATCCTCGGGGTGGCGATCGGGGCGCCGATGGGCGTCGCGGCGGCGGCCTGGAAGGGAAGCTGGGTCGACCAGATCATCCGGGTGCTGTGCCTCGTGGGCTATTCCGCGCCGATCTTCTGGCTCGGCCTGATGGGGCTTCTGATCTTCTATGCGAATCTGGGCTGGGTCTCGGGGCCGGGACGCATCGGCATCGCCCATGAGTTCAGCTTCCAGCCCCGCACGGGAATCCTGCTGCTCGACAGCGCCCTGCAGGGGCGCTGGGACGTCTTCCGCAACGTCTTCTCGCACATCATCCTTCCGGCCTGCATCCTGGGCTATTTCTCGATGGCCTACATCTGCCGCATGACGCGCAGCTTCATGCTGCACGAGCTGTCTCAGGAATATGTGACGGCGGCGCGGGTCAAGGGAATCTCCGAGACGCGGATCATCTGGCGTCATGCGCTGCGCAACGCCGCCGTGCCGATGATCACGGTGGTCGGCCTCTCCTACATCAACCTGCTGGAGGGCTCCGTGCTGACCGAGACGATCTTCGCCTGGCCGGGGCTCGGGCAATATCTCACGAATTCGCTCCAGAACGCGGACATGAACGCGGTCCTCGGCTCGACCTTGGTGATCGGCGTGGTCTTCGTGCTCATCAACCTGGTTTCGGACCTGCTCTATCGTCTGCTGGACCCGCGCGTGAGGAGGGGCTCATGACGGCGCCTTTCGAGCCGCAACCCTTCACCTGGTCGGGCCGCCGCGCCTGGCTGCTCTCCGAGGAGCCCGGATCGCGCCGACAGGCCCGGCTCGGCTCCTTCTACCGGGGCTGGCTGGCGCTGAGGGAGAATCCTCTGGCGATGGTCGGTCTGGCGGTGGTGGTCGGGCTGGCGCTGGTCGCGGCCCTCGCCGACGTGATCGCGCCGGGGAATCCGCTCATCGGCGGCCCCCTGCGGACGGAACGGCTTCTGCCGCCCTCGGCGGCGCACTGGATGGGCACCGACGATCAGGCGCGCGACATCTTCACCCGCGTGATCCACGGCGCGCGCCTGACGCTTCAGGTGGTGGCGCTCGTGGTGGTGACGGCCACGCCCATCGGACTTCTGGTCGGAACCACGGCGGGTTACTTCGGCGGCTGGGTCGACGCCGTGCTGATGCGGATCACCGACATCTTTCTGGCCTTCCCGCGGCTGATTCTGGCTCTGGCCTTCGTGGCGGCTCTGGGGCCGGGGATCGAGAACGCGGTGATCGCGATCGCTCTGACCTCATGGCCGCAATACGCCCGGCTCGCCCGCGCCGAGACCATGACCATCCGGCACAGCGACTTCATCAGCGCCGCGCGGCTTCAGGGCGCGAGTTCGGCGCGGATTCTCTGGGGCCATGTGGCGCCGCTCTGTCTGCCTTCGGTGGTGATCCGCGTGACGCTCGACATGGCGGGCATCATCCTGACGGCGGCGGGACTCGGCTTCCTCGGGCTCGGCGCCCAGCCCCCCGAGCCCGAATGGGGCGCGATGGTCGCCACGGGACGCCGCTTCATCGTCGATCAATGGTGGGTGGCGGCCATGCCGGGCCTGGCGATCTTCGTGGTGTCGCTCGGGTTCAACCTGCTCGGCGACGGGCTGCGCGACGCGCTCGACCCCAAGGCCGCGAGATGACGGAGCTTCTGAAGGTCGAGGATCTGCGGATCACCTTCCCCACGCGCCAGGGCCCCCGCGAGGCGGTGCGCGGCGTGAGCTTCACCCTCGGCCGCGAGCGTCTGGGGGTTGTGGGGGAATCGGGCTCGGGGAAGTCCCAGACGGGCAGGGCGCTCATGGGCCTGACGCCGCCGCCGGGCGTCGCGACGGCCAGAACCCTGAGCTTCGACGGTCAGGATCTGCGCGGCGCGGGGAAGCGCCAGTGGCGGGCTCTGCGCGGCAGGCGCATCGCCATGGTGATGCAGGACCCGAAATATTCGCTCAATCCGGTGATGACCGTGGGCCGCCAGATCTCCGAGGCCCTCGGGCGGGTGGGGGGGCTGAGCAGTCGCGAAAAGCGCGCGAAGGCGCTGGCCATGCTGGAGGCGGTGATGATCCGCGATCCGGAGCGGGTTTACGATTCCTACCCCCATGAGCTTTCGGGCGGCATGGGCCAGCGCGCGATGATCGCCATGATGCTGGCGCCGGACCCGGATCTGCTCATCGCCGACGAACCCACCTCCGCGCTGGACGTGACCGTGCGCATCGAGGTGCTGCGCATCATGGACCGCCTCGTCTCCGAGCGCGGGATGGGCCTGATCTTCATCAGCCATGATCTGAAGCTCGTCTCGCAATTCTGCGACCGGGTGCTGGTGATGTATGCGGGGCGGGTGGTCGAGGAGCTGGCCGCCGCGGATCTGGCTTCGGCGCAACATCCCTATACCCGGGGGCTGATGCGCTGCACGCCGGATCTCGACCATGACCTGCGCCCCCTCCCGACCCTCCGGCGCGACGCGGAGTGGGCGAAATGATCGAAGTCGAGGATCTGGAGGTCGCCTTCGGGCGGGTGAAGGCGGTGCGGGGCGTCTCGCTGAGCGTGCCCGAGGGCGAGAGCTTCGGGATCGTCGGGGAATCGGGCTCGGGGAAATCCACCGTGCTGCGGGCGATCTGCGGTCTGGCGCCGATTTCGGGCGGACGCGTCCGGGTGGCGGGCGAGGAGCTGCGCAAGACCGCCCGTTCGGCGGGATTCCATCGCAGCGTCCAGATGGTCTTTCAGGACCCCTACGGCTCGCTGCATCCGCGCCATACGGTCGACCGCGTGCTCTCGGAGCCTCTGGCCATCCATCGCTTCGACGACCGCGAAGGGCGCATCCGCCGGGTTCTGGAGGCGGTGGGGCTCGGGCCGGGCTTCCGCTTCCGCTATCCGCATCAGCTTTCGGGCGGACAGCGTCAGCGCGTGGCCATCGCGCGGGCGTTGATCCTGGAGCCGAAGATCCTGCTGCTCGACGAACCCACCTCCGCGCTCGACGCCTCGATTCAGGCCGAGGTGCTGAATCTGCTCGACGATCTGCGCGCCCGGCGCGGGCTGACCTATCTGATGGTCAGCCATGACCTTGCTGTGGTGGCGCATATGTGCGACCGGCTTCTGGTGATGAGCCAGGGGCTCGAGGTCGAGACCCTGACCCGCGAGGCCCTCCGGCGCCGCGCCGCGACGCAGGATTACACGCGGCGGCTTCTGGCCGCCTCCGAAGGCTATCCCGCGCAGGAGACTCCATGACGCCCCCTCTTCCCCAGACCTTCGACGGCCATAACGACTTTCTCCTGAGGCTCTTCCGCGCGCCCCATCTGCGGGAGCGCATCTGGCGCGAGGGCGAAGGCCATGGCCAGCTCGATCTTCCGCGCATGAGGGCGGGGGGCTTCGTCGGGGGCTTCTTCGCCATCTACATGCCTTCGCCCGAGGCCTTCGACGACGAAGCCTTTCAGCGCATGATGCGCAATCCGCCCTATCAGGTGCCCTTGCCCGCGCCCCTGCCTCTGGAGGCGGCGCAGCCCATGGCTCTGGCGATGATGGGACATCTGCTCTGGCTGGAGCGCACGGGGGATCTGCAGATCTGCCGCAGCCTGGCGGAGATCCGCGCGGCCATGGCCGCCGGACGCATCGCCGCCGTCGCCCATATGGAGGGCGCCGAGGCCATCGGCCCCGATCTCGACGCGCTTTACGTCTGGCATGAAGCGGGCCTGCGCTCTCTGGGGCCGGTCTGGTCGCGCCCGACGGCCTTCGGCCATGGCGTTCCCTTCGCCTTTCCCTCCTCGCCCGACACCGGGCCGGGGCTGACTCCGGCGGGTCGGGATCTGGCGCGGCTCTGCGACGAGCTGAAGATCATGATCGACCTCTCGCACATCAACGAGAAGGGGTTCGACGACGTCGCCCGCCTGACCTCCGGGCCTCTGGTGGCGACGCATTCCAACGCCCATGCGGTCACGCCCTCGAGCCGGAATCTGACCGACCGCCAATTGCGCCAGATCGCCGAGCGCGACGGCATGGTGGGTCTGAATTTCGCGGTGGCCTTCCTGCGCGCCGACGGGCGGCAGGACGCCGACACGCCGCTGGAGGACATGCTCCGCCATCTGGATCATCTGATCGGGATTCTGGGCGAGGATCGCGTGGGGCTCGGCTCGGATTTCGACGGCGCCGAGATTCCGGCCGAGATCCGCGACGTCTCGGGTCTGCCGAAGCTCTGGGAGGCCTGCCGTCGCCATGGCTATGGCGAGGAGCTGATCGACAAGCTGGCTTCGCGCAACTGGCTGGCGCTGCTCGGACGGGTCTGGGGCGACTGAGGCCGAAAAGGGCGACTCCCCTGCGGGAATCGCCCCTCTCCTCCGCCCGGCCCGGACTGCGGGCGTCAGGAAGAGCGGCGGCCCGTGGCGAACATGGGGCCGCCGCGCCAGCGGGGGAAGCCGTAGCCGTGGATCTCGACCAGATCCACGTCCGAGGGCTGAAGCGCCACGCCTTCCGCAAGGATGGCCTCGCCCTCCGCCGCCATTTCGCCGACGAGCCTTTCCGCGATGGCCTTGCGGTCCAGCGGCGCACCCGGCGCGATCCGCGGCGCGAGAAGCTCCGCCGTCGCCGCCGAAGCCTGAGGCTTGCGCTCGCCGGGCGCGTAGTCATACCAGCCGCCGCCGGTTTTCTGACCCTTGCGGCCCGCCCTGACGAGGAGATCGCCGAGGGTTTCCGGGACGTCATGTCCCGCCGCCCTTGCGCCTTCGCGTTGCAGGAAGGCGATGTCCAGCCCGCCGAGATCCTGCGCCTCGAAAGGCCCCATGGCGAAGCCGTGATCCCGCATGGCGGCGTCCACCTCCGCGATGGGGACGCCCTGACGCACGAGGCCTTCGGCGGCGGCGCGATAGCGCTTGAGAATCCGGTTGCCGATGAAGCCCTCGCAGATTCCGGCCTGAACCGGGATCTTGCCCAGAGCCCGCGCCAGAGCGAAGCCGGTCGCCAGGGTTTCCGGCGAGGTCTCGGGGACCGGCACGATCTCCAGAAGCTTCATGACGTTGGCCGGGCTGAAGAAATGCAGCCCGATGAAGCGTTCCGGATGAGGCAGGCCCTCGGCGATGGCGCGCGGATCGAGATAAGAGGTGTTGGTGGCGAGGATCGCCTCGGGGCGGCAATGACGCGTCAGCTCCGCGAAGACGGCGCGTTTGACGCCGATCTCCTCGAAGACCGCCTCGACGACGAGATCCGCCTCCGCGAGAGCGGCGTAATCCGTCGAGAAGCTCGCGCCTGCCATGCGCGCCTCGGCCTGGGCCTCGGTGAGCTTGCCGCGCTTGACGCCGCCCGCGAAGATCCCGCGCAGATTGGCTTCGCCCCGCGCCAGAGCCTCGGCGTCGCGCTCGATCAGCATGACGGAGAATCCGGCGTCGCGGAGCGCGGCGGCGATGCCCGCGCCCATGGTGCCGCCGCCGATCACCCCGACCCGCTTCAGCGCCTTCGGCTCGACGCCCTTCAGATGGGCCGGACGCGGCGCCGCGCGCTCGGCGAAGAAGACCGCCCGCAAGGCCGCCGCCTGCTCCGAGCCGCGCAGATCAAGGAAGGTCGCGCGCTCGAAGGCCATGGCCTCGGCGAAGGAGGCCTCCGCCGCCTTGCGCAGGCTGGCCAGAGCCCGCAAGGGCGCGGCCTCGCCTTTGGCGCGCTTGCCCACGGCGGATTCCTGCTCGGCCCAGAAGCCCGGCTCCGGGGCGATCACGGGGCGCTCCGAAGTCTTGGGCGGCAGGGGCCGGGTCAGGGCCTCGCGGGCGAAGGCGAGGGCTCCCGCGCGCAGATCCTCGCCCGGATCCTCGCCCGATATCACGGCGTCGATCAGCCCGGCGGCTTTGGCCCTGGCGGCCTTCAGAGGCCTCCCGCTGGTGATTAACTCCGCCGCCGCCGCGACTCCGGCCAGACGCGGCGTGCGCACCGTGCCCGAAGCGCCGGGGATGATCCCCAAAGTCACCTCGGGCAGCCCGACGGAAGCGCTTTCAAGCGCCACGCGGAAGCGGCAGCCCAGAGCCACCTCGAAGCCGCCGCCCAGAGCCGAGCCGTGAATCGCGGCGATCCAGGGTTTCGCCGCGCGCTCGATGCGGTCCACGAGGTCCGGGAGATGCGGCTCCATGGGCGGCTTGCCGAATTCGGAGACGTCCGCTCCGGCGATGAAGGTGCGGCCCGCGCAGAGCAGGACCACGGCCTTGACCTCCGGATCGGCGTCGAGATGATCCGCCGCCGTCCAGAGCCCCTGACGCAAACCTTGGGACAGGGCGTTGACCGGCGGGTTATCCACGACGACGACGCCGATCTCGCCCTCGCGCCCGATGCTGACGACGCTCATGCTCATGTTCAGATCCCCAGATAGGCTTCGCGGATGCGCGGATCGGCGATGAGTTCGGCGGCGGCGCCCTGCATGGCGATCCTGCCGTTCTCCATGACGTAGCCCCGGTCCGCGATGCGCAGGGCGCCGAAGGCGTTCTGCTCGACGAGCAGCACCGTGACGCCCCGCCCCCTGAGGCTCTCCACCACGTCGAAGATCTGCTGCACGATGATCGGCGCGAGCCCCATCGAGGGCTCGTCGAGCAGCAGGCAGGCCGGACGCCCCATCAGCGCGCGGGCCATGGCGAGCATCTGCTGTTGTCCGCCCGAGAGCCCGCCCGCCGCGAGATTGCGCTTTTCGCGGAGGATGGGGAACATCTGGAAGGCGTCCTCCATGTCCTTCCCGACGCGCTCGTCCTTGAAGTTCCAGGCGCCGAGCCGGAGATTCTCCTCGACGGTCAGATTGCCGAAGATCTGCCGTCCCTCCGGCGATTGGGTCAGACCTCTGGCCGGGCGTTTCCAGGCGGGGACTCCAGTCAGGGGCTGGCCCTGAAAGGAGATCCTCCCGCCCGAGACCGGCTGAACGCCCGACAGACAGCGCAGGAGCGTGGTCTTGCCTGCGCCGTTGGCGCCGACCACCGTGACGATCTCGCCTTGCGAGACCTTCAGATCGACGCCGTGCAGAACCTCGATGCGCCCGTAACGGGAGCGCAGGCCTTCGACTTCAAGCATGATCCCCTCCCGTCCGGGCTTCCGCGCCGAGATAGGCCGCGATCACCGCCGGATCGCGGCTGACCGTCGCCGGATCGCCCTCGGCGATCTTCTCGCCATGATCCAGCACCACGATGTGGTTGGAGATGCGCATGACCATCTTCATGTCATGCTCCACCAGCAGGATCGCCACGCCCGAGGCCGCGATCTCGGCGATGAGATGGTCGATCTCCTCGGTTTCCACGGCGTTGCATCCGGCGGCGGGCTCGTCGAGCAGCAGGATCTTCGGTTGCGAGGCCATGGCCCGCGCGATCTCCAGCCGCTTCAGCGAGCCATAGGAGAGATTCCCGGCCTCGCGGTCGGCCTCCTCCTCCAGACGCACCCGCGCCAGAAGCTTGCGCGCGCCTTCCTCGGCGGCTCCGGCCCTCCTGCGCGAGGCGGGCAGGCCGAGCAGATCCGCCAGGACCGACCCGCGCTCCTGAAGATGAAAGCCTGATATGGCGTTCTCCAGAACGGTCATGCTCTGGAAGATCTGGAGGTTCTGGAAGGTCCGGCTCATGCCGCGCCGCGCGAGGAGATGGGGCTCCATGCCGGTCACCTCCTCGCCGTTCAGGGAGATGCGGCCCGCGCCGGGCTGATAGACGCCCGAGATCATGTTGAAGAGCGTGGTCTTGCCCGCGCCGTTCGGCCCGATCACCGAGACGATTTCTCCGGGCTTCACGGCGAAGCTCACGTCGTTCACGGCCTTGAGTCCGCCGAAGGAGATGCCCAGGCCCTCGACGGAGAGCAGGGTCGTGCGGTCGTCGCGCGATGCGGTCATTCGCCCTTCCTCCTCAGCTTGCGCAGGATCGAGGGCAGAAGCCCTTCGCGCAGGAAGATCATCACCAGCATCATCACGAGGCCGAGCACGAGCTGTTCGTATTCCGCGAAGATGGTCAGCACCTGCGGCAGCAGCGTCAGGATGGCCGCGCCGAAGATCGCGCCCAGCACCGAGCCCACTCCGCCGAGGACGGCCATGGTCACCATCTCGATGGAATGCATGAAGCCCGCGACGTCCGGCGTGATGAACTTGTTCTGCAGCGCCAGCAGCGAGCCCGAAACCGAGGCGTAGACCGCCGAGATGACGAAGGCCTGGAGCTTCATGCGCGCGACGTCCACGCCCACCGTGCGCGCCGCGATCTCCGAGCCGTGGAGCGCCCGCAGGGCTCGCCCCGAAGGGCTGTCGTGCAGGTTCAGCGCCAGCCAGGCCCCGAGGATCATGCAGAGCCCGCAGAAATAATACCAGAACTGGCCGTTGGTCAGATCCAGCCCCCAGCCTTTCAGCAGGGCGCGCATGCCGAGTTCGGGGACGTCGATTCCATCGGGTCCGCGCGTGAGCTGGCGCTCGTTGTTGAGCATCATCGAAATGAGGATGCCGAGCCCCAGCGTGGCCACACCGAGATAATAGCCCTTGAGGCGCAGGATGGGGCGTCCGACCAGCCAGGCCAGAAGCCCCGAGATCGCTGCGCCGAGCACCACCGCCAGAGCCGGATGAATGCCGAAATGCGCCGGCGCCAGAGCGCAGGCGTAGGCGCCGATTCCGGCGAATCCGGCGTGTCCGAGGCTGATCTGTCCGGCGTATCCGGTGAGGATCACGATTCCCGTCACCGCGATGGCGTTGACGAAGATCAGCGAGCCGACGCGGTAATAGAAGTTGGAGGGAAACAGGAAGGGCGCGAGCAGCACCAGAGCGCCCAGAACGAGCAGGGTGGCGAGTTTCGGGGTCATCTTCATGGTCACACCCGATCCGTCGACTTGCGTCCGAAGAGGCCCTGAGGCCGCACGAACAGCACCAGCAGAATGACCACGAAGGCCGCCGCATCCTTGTATTGCGAGGAGAGATAGCCCGCCGTCAGGGCCTCGATGAGGCCGATGAGGAAGCCGCCCACCAGAGCGCCCTTCGGATTGCCCATCCCCCCGAGCATGGCGCCCGCGAAGCCCTTGAGCGCGAAGGCGATGCCGACGTTGTAGGCCGTCAGGGTGATGGGAGTCGCCAGCACGCCCGCCAGAGCCCCGATCCCCGCCGACAGCGCGAAGGAGAGGGTCATGACGAAATTGGTGTTGATCCCCACCAATTGCGCCGCGAGCCGATTATTGGAGGTCGCCAGCACCGCCCGCCCGAGCAGCGTGCGGGTGAAGAAGATCCAGAGCCCCACGAAGACCGCCAGGGCGCCGCCGATCACCCAGAGGCTCTGCGGCAGGATGGTCGCGCCGCCGACGCGGATCGGCGCGTCTCCCGAGAAGGCCGGGAAATCATGGATCTGCTTGTCGAAGACGAGCTGCGCCGCGCCCTGAAGGAAGATCGAGGCGCCGATGGTGATGATGATCAGAGAGACGATGGGCGCGCCTCTGGCGGGCTCGATGGCCAGCTTGTTCATCGCCACGCCGATGGCGGCGGTGATCGAGATCGCGAGGAAGGCCGCCACGGGCAGGGGAATCCCCGCCTGATGAGCGAACCAGGTGATCATCCCGCCCAGCATGACGAATTCGCCTTGCGCGAAGTTCACCACGTCGGAGGCGTTGTAGATGATCGTGAATCCGAGCGCGACGAGCGCGTAGACCGCGCCGACCGTCACCCCGGAGAAAAGGAATTGCAAAAGTTCCGACATGGAGTCTCCGGCTCCTGCTCAGGCTGCGGGAGGCGCGTGGACACGCGCGCGCAAGGACGTCCTCCGCCCCGGAAGGGAAGGGCGGAGGGTCAGGCTGGAGCGGGTCTCAGTCGACCAGGGTCCAGGCGCCGTTCCTGATCTCCAGCATGCGGAAGGCGGAGAGATCGAGCCCGAGATGGTCCTCGGCGGAGAAGCTGTAGATTCCCGTCGTGCCCGCGAGGCCCGAAGTCGCCTCGATGGCGTCGCGGATGTCGTCCGGCTCGGCGGAGCCCGCGCGGGAGATGGCGTCGGTGAGGATCAGGAAGGCGTCGTGGGCGTAGCCGCCGAAGGTGCCGACGGGCGTCTTCGTCTTCTCCTCGAAGGCGTCGCGATAGGCGACCACGATTCCGCGCTGGGGATCGTCCTCGGCGAGCAGATCCGCCACCAGCAGCGCCGTGCCGGGCAGACGCACGCCCTCGGCCGCCGGAGCCCCCGCCAGCTCGATGAAGCCGTTCGAGGCCACGCCATGCGACTGATACAGCGGCAGGTCGATGGCCAGCTGACGATAATTGCGCGTCACGATGGAGGGGCCCTGGCCGAAGCCCGGATTCAGCACCGCCTGCACGCCCGAGGCGTTGCGGATCTTGGTGAGCTGGGCGGTCATGTCGGCGTCGGTGGGATTATAGGTCTCGTCGGCGACGATCTCGATTCCGTAGTCCTCGACCACGTCCTTGCACTGGGCCTGCATCGAGGCGCCGAAGCCGTCGGTTCCGGAGATCATGCCGATCTTCGTGAAGCCGCGCTTCTGCATGTCCTCGAAGATCTTCTGGCAGGCCATGCGGTCGGTGTGGGGGGTCTTGAAGACGAAGGGCCGCACGGGCTTGATGATCTCGATGGCGCCCGCCAGCGAGATGAACGGCACCTCGGCGTCTTCGGCCACGGCCAGAATCGACATGGAGGCGCCGGTGGTGGTGCCCCCGATGATCGCGACCACTTCGTCGTCCTCGATGAGGCGGGTGGCGAAGGTGCGGGCCTTGTTGGGATCGCCGCCGTCGTCGTAAAGCACGAGCTTGACCTTTTCGCCGTCGATTCCGCCTCTGGCGTTCAGCTCCTCGACGAGCAGCTCCAGCGTTTTCGCCTCGGGATCGCCCAGGAAGGCCGCCGGGCCGGTGGCCGAGATGCTGGCGCCGATCCTGATCTCGGCCATCGCCGCCGGAGCCGCGCCCAGGGCGACGAGCAGGGCCAAGGCGGTGGTGGTCATGGTGTTCTTCATTCTGGTTTCCTCCCTGAGACGTGTCTGTTCGTTATCGGTTGGTCCTGAAGGTCTGGCGGCGGTCGGCCTTCTGCGCCGGGCGCGGTCTCGCCGCGCGGCTTCGCCATGTTCTTCGCGGTCGGGAAGCGCGGAAGCGGACGACCGGAAGCTCCGCGCCCAAAGCGGCGCAAGCCTCCTCCGGCGTCGGCCGAGGGCGGTCGAAAGACATGAGCCCGAACTCCTCCCGTCCCGATTCTGATCTCTGGCGTTTCCCCCAGAGTTGTGTTTATCATTGACCGGTCGGTCGGTTTATGCAACGCAAATCTGCGAAGGCCGCAAGAATAAGCCCAACGGCTCAGGGAGGACCAGATGACCAGTTCCGAGACCGTGCTTGCGGGGCTCGCCGGAGGCGTGTTGACGCTGAGGCTGAATCGCCCCGAAAAGCTGAACTCCTTCAATGAGGAGATGCATCTCGCGCTGCGTGCGGGATTTCAGCGCGCGCAGGATGATCCCCAGGTGCGCGCGGTGCTGCTGACCGGCTCGGGCCGGGGCTTCTGCGCCGGACAGGATCTCGGCGACCGCGATCCGCGCAAGGGCGGACCCGCTCCGGATCTCGGGCGCACGCTGGAGACCTTCTACAATCCGAATCTGCGGCTGATTCGCAGCCTTGAAAAGCCGGTGGTCTGCGCGGTGAACGGCGTGGCGGCGGGAGCGGGCGCCAACATCGCCTTCGCCTGCGACATCGTTCTGGCGGCGCAGTCGGCGAAATTCATCCAGGCCTTCTCGAAGATCGGCCTGATCCCCGACGCGGGCGGAAGCTGGAGCCTGACGCGCATCCTCGGCGAGCCGCGCGCCAAGGCCCTCGCCCTGACCGCCGAGCCCCTGTCCGCCGCGAAGGCCGCCGAATGGGGCCTCATCTGGAAGGCGGTCGAGGACGAATCGCTGATGATCCAGGCCGAGGAGCTGGCGCAGTCCCTCGCCGCCGGGCCGACCCTCGGGCTCGGCCTGACCAAGCGCCTGATCCAGGCCGCCGCCGTCAACAGCCTCGACGAACAGCTCGACATGGAGCGCGATTGTCAGCGCGCCGCCGGACTCAGCGCCGATTACGCCGAGGGCGTGACCGCCTTCCTCGAAAAACGCAAGCCGGAGTTCCAGGGAAGATGACCGCAGAGCAGAAGAAGCCCGTCTCGGAGATGACCCCCCAGGAGCTCGCCGAGGCCTCCGCCCGCGCCATGTGGAACGACGATTCCGCCAGCCGTCGCCTGGACATGAGCCTCGACCGCATCGCCCCCGGAGAAGCCGACCTCTCCATGACGATCACCGGCGCCATGTCCAACGGCCACGGGAATTGTCATGGCGGCTACATGTTCACTCTGGCGGATTCCGCCTTCGCCTTCGCCTGCAACAGCTACAATCATCTGGTCGTGGCGCAGCACTGCTCCATCACCTACCTGATTCCGGGCCGCATCGGCGACCGCCTGACCGCCAGGGCGCGGGAGGTCTCGCGCAAGGGACGCTCGGGAATCTACGACATCCGCATCACCAATCAGGACGGCGAGCATGTGGCCGAATTCCGCGGCCATTCCCGCATGGTGAAGGGAACCCATCTGCCCCTCGACGCCTGAGAGCGCCGGGCATCCAAGAAGAATCCAAAGGGAGGAAAGAACGTGGAAAACCTGACTCCGAGAAAAGAAGACCTCGACCCCATCGAAACCGCCTCGCGCGACGAGATCGAGGCGCTCCAGTTCCACCGCATGAAGCGCAGCCTGCGCCACGCCTACGAGAACTCGCCCTTCTACCGCAAGCGCTTCATCGAATCCGACGCCCATCCGGACGATCTCAAGACGCTCAAGGACATCGCGAAATTCCCCTTCACCGTGAAGCAGGATCTGCGCGACACCTATCCTTTCGGCATGTTCGCCGTGCCTCAGAACAAGCTGGCGCGCATCCACGGCTCTTCGGGCACCACCGGCAAGCCGACCGTCGTCGGCTACACCCTGGGCGACATCGACAACTGGGCCAACCTCATCGCGCGCTCCATCCGGGCGGCGGGGGGGCGTCCGGGCGACATCCTGCACAACGCCTATGGCTACGGGCTCTTCACGGGGGGCGTCGGGGCCCATTACGGCGCCGAGCGGCTCGGCTGCACGGTGGTGCCGATCTCGGGCGGCATGACCGAGCGTCAGGTCACGCTGATCAACGACTTCAGGCCGCGGATCATCATGGTGACGCCTTCCTACATGCTCTCGATCCTCGACGAGTTCCGCCGTCAGGGCCTGGACCCGCGCCAGTCCTCGCTTCAGGTGGGGATCTTCGGCGCCGAGCCCTGGACCAACGCCATGCGCCAGGAGATCGAGGAGGCCTTCGACATGCACGCCGTCGACATCTACGGCCTCTCCGAGATCATGGGGCCCGGCGTGGCGCAGGAATGCGTCGAGACCAAGGACGGGCTCCACATCTGGGAGGACCACTTCTATCCCGAGATCATCGACCCGGCCACCGGCGAGGTCCTGCCCGACGGCGAGATGGGCGAACTGGTCTTCACCACCCTGACCAAGGAGGCTCTGCCGATGGTGCGCTACCGCACCCGCGATCTGACGCGCCTCCTGCCCGGCACCGCCCGCAGCATGCGCCGCATCGAGAAGATCACCGGGCGCAGCGACGACATGATCATCCTGCGCGGGGTGAACGTCTTCCCGACCCAGATCGAGGAGCAGATCCTGAAATGCGCCGGTCTGGCGCCGCATTTCCACATCGAGCTGAAGCGGGGCTCGGGCCGCATGGACGACATGACCGTCCATGTGGAATGCGCCCCCGCCCATGCCGAGGAGGCCGCCCGGGCGAAGTCGGCCAGGGAGCTGACCCATCACATCAAGTCCGTGGTCGGGGTCTCGACGAAGGTCGAGGTGCGCGATCCGAACTCCCTCGCCCGCTCCGAGGGCAAGGCGAAGCGCGTGGTGGACAATCGCCCGAAGGCGTGATTGCGCCGAATCAGCTTGTTGCACAGCAACATGGGCGTGACAGGCGCGCGCCCAGAGGCTAAAGCGGAAGGGAGGCTTCGCGCCTCCCTCCCGCTCGGGAGGGGAGGCGAGGCTTTCGCGCTCCGGAGCGTTTCCCTGTCGGCGAAAACGCCTCCCCCTCTCACGCGACGCGTTTTCGTCCGGTCGCCGGCCGCAAGCGGCCGACCGGAAGGCGCCTTAGGGAAGAACGAAGACCATGGCTCGGACGCGGGCGCAGGATTTCGAGGAGAAACGGCGGGCGATTCTCGACAACGCCGCCACGGTGTTCGCCGAGCAGGGCATGGAGAAAGCCTCCATGGCCCAGATCGCCGCGCATGCGCAGGTCTCCAAGGCGCTGCTCTACCATTATTATCCGGGCAAGGGCGCGCTGATCTTCGCGATCATCCTGACGCATCTCGAAGAGCTCGACGCCGCCATCGAGGCCGCGGACGATCCCGGACTTCAGCCCGAACAGCGCCTGCGCCGTCTGGTGGGGGCGGTGCTGGAGAGCTATCGGGGCGCCGACGACCAGCACAAGGTGCAGCTCAACGCCTCCGCCGCCCTTTCGGGAGAGCAGAGGGCCGAGATCACGGCTCTGGAGCGCCGGATCATCCGGCGCTTCTCGGCGGTGCTGGACCAGATCAACCCGGATCTCAACTCCACCGAGCGCCCCTTGCTGATGCCGGTCACCATGTCGCTCTTCGGCATGATGAACTGGGTCTACATGTGGTTCAAGGACGGCGGGCGCATCAGCCGCGAGGATTACGCCGACGTCGCCACCACCCTGATCCTCGAAGGGATCAAGGCCGTTCGGTGAATCTCCGGCGCTCCAGGATCAGGGGATCATAGACCGGGGCCTCGGCGCGGCGACGATCGGGCTCGGGGGCGCTCAGGGGCGTCGCGGGGGCGATCTTGCCCGCAGCCTCTCGGGCGAGCTGCTGATAGACTCCCGTTCCGCGCCGCTTCCAGTCGATCTCCTCGGCGGAGAGCATGCGGATGATCTTCGCCGGAGACCCCGCCAGAAGCGAATTGGGCGGAATCTTCGTCCCGGCCTTCACGAAGGCCATGGCTCCGACGATGCAGTTCTCGCCGATCTCGGCCTCGTCCATGATGACGGCGTTCATGCCGATCAGCACGTTGCGCCCGATGTGGCAGCCATGGAGCACTGCTCCATGGCCGATATGGCCCGATTCCTCGACGATCACATCCTTGCCGGGGAAGGAATGCACCACGCAGGTCTCCTGCACGTTGCAGCCTTCATGGAGGATGATCCGGCCGAAATCCCCGCGCAGCACCGCGCAGGGACCGACATAGACCGTCGGGCCGATGATCACGTCGCCGATCACCACCGCCTCCGGATGCACGAAGGCGGCGGGATCTATCGCGGGGACGATGCCGTCATAGCTGTAGACGCGGCCCATCAGGCTTCCCCGGCGGGCGGCCAGGTCTTGGCGACCATGGTCAGCACGTCATATTGCGCGACGATGGCGCCTTCCTGATTGGTCACGCGGCAATCCCAGCGGACTTCGCCGTAATCGGCGGTTTCGCGCGGATTGATCTCCTTGCAGGTCAGGCGGACCTGAAGCGTGTCGCCGAAATAGACCGGCGTCAGGAAGCGCAGGTGATCCACGCCGTAATTGGCCAGCACCGGGCCCGGATTGGGCTCGACGAAGAGTCCCGCTGCGAAGGAGGCGATCAGATAGCCATGCGCCACCCGGTCGTCGAAGAAGGGATTGGCCTTGGCCGCCTCTTCGTTCATGTGGGCGTAGAAGGTGTCTCCGGTGAATTCGGCGAAATGCTCGACGTCCTCTTTCGTCACTTCGCGGCTGGCGGTGACGAGCTGGTCGCCGATCTTCAACTCCGCGAGGGATTTGCGGAAAGGATGGACGTCCTGCGTCGCCTCGGCGCCCTCGATCCAGCGGCCCGTGACCGCCGAGAGCAGACGCGGCGAGCCCTGAACGGCGGTGCGTTGCAGATAATGCTTCACGCCCCGGATTCCGCCCATCTCCTCGCCGCCGCCCGCGCGTCCCGGCCCGCCATGGACCAGAGGCGCCAGAGGCGAGCCATGGCCCGTCGAGCTTTTCGCCGTCTCGCGGTCTCCGATCAGCACGCGGCCGTGGAAGGGCGCGACGCCCAGGACCACTTCCGCCGCCACGGCCTTGTCATGGGTGAAGACCGAGGAGACCAGCGAACCCTTGCCGAGCTTCGTCAGCTCCACCGCCTCGCCGAGGTCGTCGTAGGGCATCACCGTCGAGACGGGGCCGAAGGCCTCGACGTCATGGACCGCCCTCGCCGCGAAGGGCTTGTCGGCGTAGAGCAGCACCGGATTGAGGAAGGCGCCCTTCTCCGGATCGCCGGAGGAGAGGCGGACCTCGTCGGGGTTCCCGGCGACGATCTCGGCCACGGCCTGAAGCTCGCGGATGCGCGCCCGCACCTCCTCGCGCTGGTCGAAGCTGGCCAGAGGCCCCATGCGGGTGGCCTCCAGATCGGGCAGGCCCACCGGAGTCTTCGCCAGACGCGCCCCCAGAGCCTCGATCAGCGCCTGAACATGGGCGCGCGGCGCGATCACCCGGCGGATGGCGGTGCATTTCTGCCCGGCCTTCACGGTCATCTCGCGGGCGACCTCCTTCACGAAGAGGTCGAATTCGGGGGTTCCCGGCGCGGCGTCCGGCCCGAGGATCGAGGCGTTGAGGCTGTCGGCCTCCATGGTGAAGCGCACCGAATTCGCGACGACGGCCGGATGGGTCTTGAGCTTGCGGCCCGTCCAGGCGGAGCCGGTGAAGGTCACGGCGTCCTGTTCGGTCACATGGTCGAGGAGATCGCCCACCGAGCCGCAGATGAGTTGCAGCGCGCCTTCCGGCAGCACGCCGCTTTCAATGGCGCGGCGCACCACCAGTTCCGTGAGATAGGCCGTCTGGGAGGCGGGCTTGACGATGCAGGGCACGCCCGCCAGCAGGGTGGGGGCGATCTTCTCCAGCATGCCCCAGACAGGGAAGTTGAAGGCGTTGATGTGCACCGCCACGCCCTGGATCGGCGTGAGGACATGTTGCGCGACGAAGCTGCCGTCCTTCGAGAGGACTTCGACCTCGCCGTCGGTGAGCAGCCGCGCGTTGGGCAATTCGCGGCGGCCCTTGGAGGCGAAGGTCAGCAGGGTGCCGACGCCGCCCTCGATGTCGACCCAACCGTCGGCGCGGGTGGCGCCGGTGAGGAAGCTCTCGGCGTAGAACTCCTCCTTGTGCTTCATCAGTTCGAGGCCCAGCGCCTTGAGCATGGCCGCGCGTTCATGGAAGCTCATGGCGCGCAGCTTCGGCCCGGCCTTGCGGCGTCCATGCTCCAGCGCGGCGGCGAAGTCGACCCCGGTGGAATCGATCACCGCCAGATCCGCGCCGGTGGCGGCGTCGACCAGGGTCTGGCCTGCGTCGGTTCCGGCCACCCAGGATCCGTAGACATAGCTTTCGAGGCGTCGCGTTTCACGAAGCGGGGCGTTCATGGCGTTTCCTTCGCTGGATTTTTCCGCGCCGGGCTGGAGATTCCCCCTCCGCCCGGCGACTCCTTCAGAGGCCGAGCGGGGCCAGACGCTCGGAGACGAGGCCTTCCCAACGGGCGAGAAGCTCTTCGTTGGGCGCATGGCGCAGGCCGAACTTGCGGAGCGTGGCGTAACGCTCCGAGCCCGCCGCCCCGAAGCCCGCCGCCGCCCGCGGACGCCAGTAGGCGAGGGAGGCCAGAGCTTCGGCCTTCCCCTCCGGCGAGGAGACGACGCGCTCCAGGCCTTCGAGCCCGAGCTCGGCGTGGCGCGCCTCGCGGGGGGCGATCTCGCGGAAGACCTCCGCCAGGGGGGCGTAGGACAGGCGGGTGAGCTCGGTCATCTGGATCCCCGTCGCGAGGCCCTGAAGCACGTTCATGACCACCGCGTCGGTCCAGCCTTCGAGCGGGTAATGGAACACCGAAAGCCGCATGTCTCCGGCCCGGCGGGTCGCCCCGAGGTCGGCTTCGCGCGGAACCCGCGCCGCCCAGTCATGCTGCGACTGATAGCGGCGGGTGTCCGTGCCGAAGCCGCCCATGACGTCGAGCACGCGTTCGGCGTGATCGGCCTTCTCCAGGGTGATCCGGCTGGCGGCGATGCGCTCCTTGATCCCGGGGGCGAAGTTGATCGACAGGGCGAAGCCCGCCGAAGCGGCCAGCTCGCTGTCGACGAAGCTGGACATCAGCCGCATCAGCTCGCCGCGATAGCGGGCCGGGACGTTGCCGGGCGCGGTCAGGACGCCGCCCTGCGCGAGGTAGTCCTCGATCTTCATCACGTCGGACATGGCTTTCCCCTCACTCGTCATAGGTGACGACGATGCGGTCCGTCAGCGGCGTCGCCTGACAGGACAGCACGTAGCCCGCGCGCACTTCGTAATCTTCGAGCGCGTGGTTGACCGCCATTTCGGCTTCGCCCTCGATCACCTTGCAGCGGCAGGTCGAGCAGACTCCGGCCTTGCAGGAATAGGGGGCGTCCATCTTCGCCTCGATGGCGGCGTCGAGGATGGTCTGACCCGTGCGGGGCATGGCGAAGCTGCGCGTGGCGCCGTCGAGCGTCACGGTGGCCTCGACGCCCGTTCCCGGCGCGATGGCGGTCTTGGAGACCGCCTTCGCTCTGGCCCTTCCGGGCTGTCCGCTGGCGAAGAGCTCGAACTTGATCTGGTCGTCGCGCAGGCCATGGTCGCGCAGGCTGGCGGCGATGGCGAGCATCATGGGCTCGGGGCCGCAGATGTAGGCCGTGTCGACCGCCTTCGCGTCGAGCCAGTGGGCGAAGAGGCCCTTCATCTTCTCGGCGTCGACGCGGCCGGTGAAGAGGTCGATCTCCTGGCCCTCCTGCTCCAGCACGTGGATCACCGAGAAGCGCCCGAGATGGAGATTCTTCAGATCCTCCAGCTCCTCGCGGAACATGATCGAATTGATCTGGCGGTTCGAATAGACCAGCGTGAAGCGGCTTTTCGGCTCATGGGCCAGCACGGTCTTGATGATCGAGAGCAGCGGCGTGATCCCCGAGCCGCCCGCGAAGCCCAGATAGCCCTTCTCGGCTTCGGGATCGAGGGGGGTGAAGAACTTGCCCATGGGAGGCATGGCCTCGATCACGTCGCCGGGGGCGAGGTTCTCGTTGGCCCAGGTGCTGAAGGCGCCGCCCTCCACGCGCTTGACGCCGACCTGAAGGAATCCCTCGTCGCGTCCGGCGCAGATGGAGTAGGAGCGGCGCAGCTCCTCGCCGTCGAAATCGCGGCGGAAGGTGAGATACTGCCCCTGGGTGAAGTCGAAGAGCGCCTTGTCTTCGTCGCGGGGCCTGAGCGTGACGACCACGGCGTCGCGGGTTTCGCGGCGCACGTCCGTGACCCGGAGAGGATGGAAGCGTGCCATTGGGTGTCCTCGGCATCCTGAAGCGCGATCCGGTCCGGAGCCCTGAGGCTCCCGGAGGCGTCGCGCGATGATCCTGAAAGCTGGAGCGGCGCAGGGCGCTCTAGATGCACTTGAAATAATCGAAGGGTTCGAGGCAGTCCTTGCAGCGATAGCTCGCCTTGCAGGGCGTCGAGCCGAACTGGCTGACCTTCCCCGTGTTCGTCGAGCCGCAGCGCGGACAGGCGACCGCGAAATTCGCGCCGCCCGCGGTCAGCCGCGAGATCCGGCCCGCCAGACGTCCGTCGGCGGCGGTGCCGTCGATGGGCGGGGCCACGCCGTAGGCCCGGAGCTTCTCGCGGCCTTCCTCGGTGAGCCAGTCGGTGGTCCAGGGCGGCGAGAGGCGGCGTTCGAGGCGCAGCTTCTCGATTCCCCGGTCCCGCAGGGCCTTTTCAATGTCGAGATTGATGATCGTGGTGGCCGGACAGCCCGAATAGGTGGGCGTCACCGTCACGACGAGCGTGTCCTCGCGCCATTCGACCCCCCGGATGATCCCCAGATCCGTCAGGCTGATGACGGGGATCTCGGGATCGGGCACCTCGGAGAGCCAGCGCCAGATCTCCGGAATCTCGGGATGCGGCGTCTTCTCCATGGCGGTCACCAGACCGCGCCGGGATAGGCGCGCTGGAGGAACTGCATCTCGGCGAGGATGTAGCCCAGATGTTCGGAGTGGACGCCGCGCTTGCCGCCCTTGTGCTGCCAGACCTCGCCGGGATGGGCGAGCGTCGCCTCCTCCAGAACCGCCGAGACGGTGCTGTCCCACCCGGCCTTGAGCGAGGAGGGCAGGGGCGCGATTCCCGCCGCCGCCATGGCCTGATCCACGGCGTCGTCCGTGAAGAGCTCGCCGGTGTAGGGGAAGAGCGCCTTGAGGGCCTTCTCCATGCGGGCGCGGCTCTCCGCGGAGCCGTCGCCGAGCCGGATCACCAGATCGGCGGAGCGCTCCAGATGATAGGCGACCTCCTTCTCCGCCTTGGCGGCGATCTCGGCCACGCGCGGATCGGAGGAGGACTTCAGCTTGCGCAGGATCTCCATGTGCCAGGCGTCGAAGAGGAACTGCCTCATGAGGGTCTGGCCGAAATCGACGTTGGGGCGTTCGACGAGCAGCGCGTTGCGGAAGGCGCCGGCGTCGCGCAGATAGGCGATCTGGTCGGCCGTGCGGCCCTTCCCCTCGACCTCGGCGGCGAGGCCCAGCCAGAACTGACATTGCCCGATCAGGTCGAGGGCCTGATTGGCCAGGGCGATGTCTTCTTCGAGCGCGGGAGAATGTCCGCACCATTCGGAGGCCCGATGTCCGAGGATCAGGCAGTTGTCGCCCATGCGCTGGAGCCAGTCCACGAAGGCGTCCCGGTGGGCGGAGGGCTCTGCGGCGGGATCTTGCGTCCGGGTCGTCATCACATGTGCCCCACTTCGTCGGGGATGTCGAAGAAGGTCGGGTGCCGGTAGACCTTCGAATTCGAGGGCTCGAAGAGCGGGCCCTTCTCCGAGGGGGAGGAGGCCACGATGTCGTTGGACTTCACCGCCCAGATGGAGACGCCTTCGTTGCGGCGCGTGTAGACGTCGCGGGCGTTGCGGATCGCCATTTCGGCGTCGGGGGCGTGCAGGCTCCCGACATGGCGATGGTTCAGGCCGTGCTGGCCGCGGATGAAGATCTCCCACAGGGGCCATTCGCTGGACATGTCTGGCTTCCTCCCGAAGCTGGATGCGCGTCTGGGGTCGGGCGCGTCGAGCCGCGCCCGTGACTGGTCGTGAAGATCGGGGCCTGTTCAGGCGCGCCCGGCGCGGATCACTCTGCGGCGAGCCGGAGCGCGGCGCGGCGCTCCTCCTGCTTTCCGGCGTGGGCCATGAGGCCGTCGCGGAACCAGGCGCCGTCGTCCCAGGCCTTGACGCGGGCGCCGAGGCGCTCGGCGTTGCAGGGCCCGTTTCCGGCGATCACCTCGAAGAACTCCGCCCAGTCGGGCTCGCTGAAGTCATGGCCGCCCTTCTCCTCGTTCCACCTGAGGTTTTCGTCCGGGACGGTCAGACCCAGGTATTTCGCCTGAGGGACGGTCTGGTCGACGAACTTCTGACGCAGCTCGTCGTTGGTGTTCATCTTGATCTTCCAGGCCATGGACTGCGCCGAATGCACCGAGTCCTTGTCCGAGGGGCCGAACATCATCAGCGAGGGATACCAGAAGCGGTTCAGGGCGTCCTGAGCCATGGCCTTCTGTTCGGGGGTTCCGGCGCACATCTTCATCATGATGTCGTAGCCCTGCCGCTGATGGAAGGATTCCTCCTTGCAGATGCGGATCATGGCGCGGCTGTAGGGGCCGTAGGAGGTGCGCTGCAAGGGCACCTGGTTCATGATCGCGGCGCCGTCCACCAGCCAGCCCACCGCGCCCATGTCGGCCCAGGTGAGGGTCGGGTAGTTGAAGATGGAGGAATATTTCATCTTCCCCGAATGGAGCATCTCCATCAGCTCGTCGCGGGAGACGCCGAGGGTCTCGGCCGCCGAATAGAGATAGAGCCCGTGTCCGGCTTCGTCCTGCACCTTGGCGAGCAGGATGGCCTTGCGCTCCAGCGTGGGGGCGCGGGTGATCCAGTTGCCTTCCGGCAGCTGGCCGACGATCTCGGAATGGGCGTGCTGGCCCATCTGGCGGATGAGGGTCTTGCGGTAGCCTTCGGGCATCCATTCCTTCGGCTCGATCTTCTCGCCGCGGTCGATGCGCTCCTGGAAGGCGATCTCCCGAGGGGTCATCTCGGCGCGGGACTTCCCGCCTTCGGACTGCACGAGCTGAGCATACATGGCTGGCCTCTCCCTGTGATCTCCGGATTTCAGACGCGTTCGATGATCAGCGCGATTCCCTGGCCGACTCCGATGCACATCGTGCAGAGCGCGTAGCGCCCGCCCTTGCGCTGAAGCTGACCGGTCGCGGTCGTCACGAGCCGGGCGCCCGACATCCCGAGCGGATGGCCGATGGCGATGGCGCCGCCATTGGGGTTCACGCGGGGATCGTCGTCCGCCAGACCCAGTTCGCGCAGCACGGCCAGGCCCTGCGACGCGAAGGCTTCGTTCAGTTCTATCACATCCATCTGGTCGAGCGTCAGGCCCGCCTTCGCCAGAACCTTGCGCGTGGCGGGAGCGGGGCCGATTCCCATGATCCGGGGCTCCACGCCCGCCGCCGCCATGGCGACGACGCGGGCTCTGGGCGTCAGGCCCTGAGCCCTGGCGGCCGCCTCCGAGAGGATCGCCAGAGCCGCCGCGCCGTCGTTCACGCCCGAGGCGTTGCCCGCCGTGACGCTCAGGTCGGGGCCGTTGACGCCCTTGAGCTTCGCGAGCTGCTCTGCGGTGGTTCCGGGGCGCGGATGTTCGTCCGCGTCGAAGACGACGGGATCGCCCTTCTTCTGGGGGATGGCCACCGGCACGATCTCGTCCCGGAAGACGCCCGCCGCCTGGGCCGCCGCCCAGCGCGCCTGGGAGCGCGCCGCGAAGGCGTCCTGATCGGCGCGCGAGACGCCGAAATCGGCGGCGACGTTGTCGGCGGTCTGGGGCATGCTGTCCACGCCGAAGGCCTTCTTCATCGCCGGATTGACGAAGCGCCAGCCGATGGTCGTGTCGTGGATCGCGCTGGAGCGCGAGAAGGCGCTCTCGGCCTTGGGAACCACGAAGGGCGCGCGGCTCATGCTCTCGACGCCGCCCGCGATCACGAAGTCGCAGTCGCCCGCCCTGATCGCCCGCGCGGCCATGCCCACGGCGTCCATGCCCGAGCCGCAGAGCCGGTTGACCGTGGTCCCCGGAACCCCGACCGGCATCCCCGCCAGCAGAACCGCCATGCGGGCCACGTTGCGGTTGTCCTCTCCGGCCTGATTGGCGCATCCGAAGATGAGGTCGTCGACGGCGGACCAGTCCACGCCGGGATTGCGCGCCATCAGCGCCTTGAGCGGAAGAGCCGCCAGATCGTCGGCGCGCACCTGGGCCAGAGCCCCGCCATAGCGCCCCACGGGCGTCCTCACCGCGTCGCAGATGAACGCTTCGGACATTCGAGCCTCCCCCCTGTCTTCTTGCGGCGAACGAGTGATTCTCTGAATTCACCGACCGATTGGTCAATTTATATCATGGAGATATTACAGTTGGAATGATTATTTTTGATTCTCTGTAATGTGTTGCGGCGCAGCAAGGCCCGGATCCGCCGGGGGCGGCGGCTCAGGCCAGAGCGGCCAGACGGGCTTGGGTCTGGGGGGTGGCTTCGGGCAGGGGGCCTGCGCCGCCCTCCAGGCTGCGGGCGGCCTCGGTTTCGGCCATGGGGGTCAGAGCCTTGTAAAGGCTGCGGAACATCGCCTTCGCCTCGGCCCCGAGCCAGTCGGCGGGCAGGGCTTCGGCGGGCAGGCGCGGATCGCGCAGCAGCGCTCCGCGATGGACATGCGCCAGCAGAAGACGCGCCGCCAGAGCGTCGCCGCCGCTCAGGGAGACGCCGGCGGCCAGATCCTCGGCCAGAGGCCCGAATCGCGTCAGCAGGGCGGCGTAGCGGGCCTGAAGGGCCTCCAGATCCCAGAACCGCGCGAGGGCCGCCGGATCGGAGACCTCCGAAATCGCGAGGGTCAGGACGGCGGGCGGAGGCGGCTCGTCGGCGCGCAGGGCGAGAATCCAGAGGTCGCCGCCCAGCCGCGCCATGCGCAGACGGCGCCCCTCCTCCTCGGAGAGCCCCGGCGCGAGAAGCGCCAGCCAGCGCGCGGGCTCCTCCGCGGCGGCGTAGAGCAGCCGCGCCACGGCGGCGAATTCGGCGCGGGCCGTGGGCGCGAGGCGGTAGAAGCTGCGGCGTCCCTGACGCGCGCCCTCCAGCCGCCCGGCCGCCACCAGCCGCGAGGTCGCGGTGCGCACGAGGCTCTCGCTGATCCCCACCCGCCGACAGACGTCGATCAGGCTGCCCATCCACAGGACTTCGCCGCGCGGCGCCACGAGATCGCCGTAGACGGTCACGATGAAGGAGGCCGCCGTCAGCGGCAGTCCCTGCATCAGGCGCTCGATGCGGGCGCTTCTGACCATGGTCGCGTGAACTCCTCGCCGGTCCGCCGAAACCTTCGGCGACGTTCGATAGCGCCGCAAGGCCCTGAAGTCACGCGCGGATCGCGCAGGCCCTCCGGGAGGAGGAGTCAGGAGGCCGCCCCCAGAGCCGCAAGGGCGCGTCGGAGCGTCTCCTCCGGTCCGGCCTCCGTCGAGATCGCCGCGCCCGGCTCGTCGGGGGCGAGGGGCTCCAGAGCGGCGATCTGCGAGGCCAGAAGCGAGGCGGGCATGAAATGCCCGCGTCTGCGGGCGAGGCGCGCGCCGATCAGGGCCGGATCGGCGGTCAGCTCCAGAAAGCGGACTTCGGCCCGGGCCTCGCGCAGGAGGTCGCGGTAGCGCCGCTTCAGCGCCGAACAGGCGACGATCAGGCCCGGCGTCCGCGCGGCCTCCTGCGAGATCCGGTCGCGGAGCGCGGCGAGCCAGGGCGCGCGGTCGGCGTCGTCGAGGGGAATCCCGCGCGTCATCTTCGCGACGTTCTCCGGAGGATGCAGCGCGTCGCCTTCGAGGAAGGGCCAGCCCAGACGCGCGGCCAGAGCCTCGCCGAGGGCGGTCTTGCCCGCGCCCGAAGGCCCCATGAGGATCACGGCCCGAGGCGTGGCCCGCATCATGGCCTGTTCCGCTCGGGCTGAAGCAGGTTGGCGAAGAGCCGGAAGGCGCCTGCGTTCAGCTTCTCCATCTGGTGATGCAGCGTCAGGGCGAGATGCGTATGGCGGCCCTTCCCGAAACGCGCCGTCAGCAGGGCGCCGCGCAAGGGCGCCTCGCCGGGATCGCTCAGGGAGAGGAGGGGCTCGTAGGCCTCGTCCCAGCGGGAGGCGAAATAGAGTCCGCGCTCCTTGTCCCAGCCCTCCCAATCCTCCGGGCGGATGCGGTTCGGACCGACGAAGAAGGGATGCTCCGGCCGGAGGATCTCCACCGGGGCGGCGGGATCGGTCACGCGCCAGCGCAGGGAGGGCGTTCCGATGGTCAGCGGCAGGCCCGAGGCCTCCCAGCGATCCGAGGGGCGATGATAGAGCGTCAACAGATGGCCGCCCGCCTCCATCCAGCGCCGCAGACGCGGCCGAGCCGCCTGCAGATCCGGCCGCAGCCCATAGGCGAAGACGCCCACGACCAGCGTGTCATAGGCCGAGAGATCGCCCGCCAGATCCTCCGGCCCGAGGATCTTCGGCGCGAGGCCCATGCGCTCCAGCCAGAAGCCGACCCGATCCGCGCCGCCGCCGATATGGCCGACGCGGGTTTCCGGAAGCTCCAGCTTCAGCGCCAGAGCCTCCAGAACCAGAGGCGCGACATGCTCCGCCGCGCCGATATGCGGATAGGAGAAGGCCTTCCGGGACCAGGCCTTTTCTCCGTCGATCTTCACGCCCAGCCGCATGAGGCCTTCGGGCTGGTCGGCGAGATGCGTGAGGATCAGGCCGCCCTCGACGGCTTCGGCGGTCACGCCATGGGTGCGGTCGATCTCGACCCGCGCGCCCTCCGCCGCGGAGATCGTCAGGCGCTGCGATCCGGGGCTATTCAGCCGAAAGAGCAGGGCCTCCGGCTCCAGACGCGCCACGCGGGCGGGCGAGGCCCCGAAGCGCCTTTCGGGCGTCTGAAGAACCGAGACTTCTTCTCCGCCGATCCGGGCCTTGAGGCGCAAAGCCAGAGGCTCGCCCTCGCCCAAGGGACTCCAATGAGGGTGAAAATCATTGAGGATCGGCGCTTGCGGACGCATCCGGATGAGAAAGGCCTCGTCGCCTTCAGGCTCCGCCGCCGCGAGATGAGGATCCACCTCGACCGAAACCTGAATCTCCTCGGCGAGGCCCGGCTCCAGCCGGAAGCTCAGGCGCGCCCCGGCGCCCTGGACCGGGCGCGGCGGATCGAGCTCGATCTCCGCCCGCAGCCCCGCCGCCAGAGTCAGGGCCGCGTCGAGTTCGAGCAGCTTGCGGGTCAGCCGATGGCCATGAGCCTCCTGCTCTGCGGGCGAGGCCTCGGCCTGCGCCCGGCGCAGAGCGGATTTCGCCGCCGCCAGAGCTGCGATCAGCGGCGCTTCATGGGGGAAGGCCGCGAAGGCGCGGGCGACGGCTTCATCCGCCTCGGCCAAGGCCGGACTCGCCCCGAGATCCGCCAGACGACGCGGCAGGCCCTCGCGCAGATCGGATTCCGCCGCATCCCCCAGGGCGCCGCCGCGCAGATGCAGCGGCCATTCCAGGCGCGGCGCGCGCCATGTCCCCATCCCCTGCGTGGCGTGGAGGCTGCGCGAGACTTCGCCGAGCCGGTCATGGGCCAGCCCCGTGGCGGGCTCGGGGCCTTGCGCCCGAAGGATCAGAGTGGCGGGCGGCGGCGGCTCTTCGTCGTCATAGGCCCCGCCAGAGGCCGCCCCTGACCCCGACCAGCCCGGCAGATGGAATTTCGCGACCCGCCAGGGCTTCAGCCCGCTCAGCGCCTGATCGGGGAAGGCCTCGGGATCGGCGGCGAGCCTGACGGCCTCTTCGGCGGCCCAGGTCATCGCGCGGTGATGCCCGTGCTGGCCCGGCACGTCGAGGAAGGTCGGCAGAACCAGGTCCGGCCTGAAGCGCCGATAGGCCCGGACGAGGCGTTCGAGAATCCGCTCCCGGCCCCAGCGGGCGAGCGTGTCCTCGCCGGATTTCGAAAAGCCGAAATCCCGCACCCGATCCTCCGGGCCATGGCCGAGCCAGAGCAGATCCACGTCGAGGATCCGCGCGGCCTCCTCCATCTCCCGCGAGCGGATCACGCCGAGCGCGCCGCCGCGCTCGGGGCCGAGGGCGTTCTGTCCGCCCTCGCCGCGCGTGGAGCAGGCGAGGATCACCCGCATCCCCATCTGGTGGCGCAGGAGCGCGACGAGTCCGCTCTGTTCGTCGTCGGGATGGGCGCCCGTGTGCATCAGCGTGAGCGGAGAAGCCAGCCGTCCCAGCGCCCATCTCAGGGACACGAGGCGCGGCGCGGCGGCCTGCAGGCGAAGGCGTCGGGAGTCGGTCATGAGGCCGCCATCATAGGCCTCCCGGAGCGCGAGTCCATGGGGGGCGCGGCGTCCGGCGGGCCGAAAGCCGCGCGGAAAAACCCGTCGCGCGGTTTCCTTGACAAGCGCGCGGCTTCCGGCTCAGGCTGGCCGACGGATCAGTCAGGCCGCTGGGCGAGGCTCCGGCCAATCAGAGGTTCGCGCATGTTCAGAACGGCGAAAGCGGCGGCTCTGGCCTTTGGCGTCAGCGTCATGGCGATGGGGTCGGCCCGGGCGGTCGAGATCGAATACTGGCAATATGTCTTCGACAGCCGCGTCAAGGCGATGGACCAGCTGATCGCGAAGTTCGAGGCCGCCAATCCCGGAATCACGGTCAAGCACACGACCTTCCCTTACGCCGATTACCAGACCCGCGTCGTGGCCGCCAAGGCCGCCGGGCAGGGGCCGGACGTGGTGCAGCTGTTCTACGGCTGGCTCGACAATTTCGTGACCGGCGAGCTGATCCAGCCTCTGGACCCGGCGGTCTTCCCGCACGCCGAGATCGAAGGCGAGTTCTTCCCCATCGTCGAGGCCATGAAGCGCGGCGAGGATTACTATGGCCTGCCGACCGCCGTGCGCTCTCTGGCGCTGTTCTACAACAATGATCTTCTGGAGAAGGCGGGCGTCGAGCCCCCGGCCAATCTGGAGGAGTTCCTGAAGGTCGCCGAGGCCACCACCCAGCGCGACGGCTCGGGGAACATCCTCTCGGCGGGCGTGACGCTCGACATGGCCGGGCAGGATCATCACTGGTGGCGCGAAGTCCTGATCCGTCAGAACGGCGGCGAGCCCTATGACGCCGAAGGAAACGTCGCCTATGATTCCGAGGCGGGCGCGGCGGCGCTGAAATTCTACACGGATCTTCAGACCGAGCAGAAGGTGGGCCTGCTCGGCTTCATGGATGAAGGCCAGGCGGCCTTCCGCGCCGGACTCGCGGCCATGACCATCGACGGCACCTTCCGGCTCGGAGCCTTCGCGGCCAATCCCTTCGCCTGGGGCGTGGTCGAGCTGCCCGCCGACGCCGAGGGCGCGCGCTCGAACTACTCCAGCTATTTCGCCAACGCCATCGGCGCGACCGCTCGGGGCGAAGAGCTGGAGGCGGCTCAGAAATTCCTCGCCTACATCGCCTCGCCCGAGGCCATGGGGATCTGGCTGGAGACGGTCGGCGAATTGCCCGCCCGCCGCGCGGTCGCGCTGACCGAGGAGAACCTCAACGACCCCATCCGCGCGCCCTTCCTGAAAGGCCTCGAATACGCCCACACCACCCGCTTTTACGACGAAGCCGCCCAGCGTCAGACCGCCATCGACATGGTGAACCGCGTGCTGCTGCAGAACCAGCCCGTCGCGGAAGCGGTCGCCGAGGCGGCCAGGGCCGAACAGGCGATCATCGACGCGGCGCGCAAGTAAGCGCCGCGCCATGACGCCTGAGCGCGCGGCGGAAGGTTTGGTCCCGGAGGCGAAGAGCCTTCGCCTCTGGGATCGTCTCGGGATCAAGACGAAACAGGCGGTCTGGGCGTGGATCTTCCTCGCCCTGCCCATCGCCTTTTACGTCGGGATCCGATTCTACCCCACCGCCCAGGCCTTCTGGCTCTCGTTGACGGACTGGAACCTGCTGCGTCCGCCGAATTTCGTCGGGTTGCGGAATTACGCGAAGATGTTCGCGGATCCGGTCTTCTGGAAGGTGTTTCAGAACACTTTCCTCTACCTGATCCTCGGCACGCCGATCAGCCTCGTGCTGGCCTTCTTCATCGCCTGGAATCTGGACCGCGTGCGGTTCATGCATGGATTCATCCGGGCGCTTTACTTCCTGCCCTTCCTGACCACGGCGGCGGCGATGGGCTGGGTCTGGCGCTGGTTCTATCAGCCTCTGCCCATCGGGGCGATCAACGGCTTTCTCAGTTGGCTCGGGCTGGCTCAACAACCCTTCCTGCGCTCGACGACGCAGGCGCTTCCGGCGGTGCTGGTTCCGGCGATCTGGGCGGGGCTCGGGTTTCAGGTCATCATCTTTCTCGCGGGCTTGCGGGCGATTCCCCAGACCTATTTCGAAGCCGCCCGCATCGACGGGCTCGGCGAATGGGCGATCCTGCGCAAGATCACTCTGCCCCTGCTCAAGCCGACCACGGTGTTTCTGGTGGTCTTCTCCTCCATCGGCTTCCTGCGGATCTTCGATCAGGTCTACAACATGACCACGAATGATCCCGGCGGGCCGCTGAACGCCACCAAGCCTCTGGTTCTGATGATCTATCAGACGGCCTTCTCCTCCTATCAGATGGGCTACGCCGCCGCGCAGACGGTGGTCCTCTTCACGATCCTGCTCATCGTCTCGCTGATCCAGCTTTACGTGATGAGGGAGAAGACATGAGCGCCGGGCTTGAGGCGAGCGGACGCCTGATCCGTCCGGGGCGGATTCTGGCCTGGACTCTGCTCTTCATCGGCGGGCTGATCATGGCGACGCCGCTGCTCTACATGTTCTCGACGTCGCTGAAGACCTCCGGGCAAGTCTATGACCTGCGGCTGATCCCCACCGATCCGACGCTGAAGAACTATGTGGAGGTGCTCAAGGACGGACGCTTCCTGCGCTGGTTCCTGAACTCCCTGCTGATCGCCACGGCGGTGACGCTCTCCAATCTGATCTTCGACTCGCTGGTGGGCTATACGCTGGCGAAATTCCGCTTTCGGGGACGGGCCTTCGTCTTTATCGCGATCCTGTCCACGCTGATGATCCCCACCGAGATGCTGGTGATCCCCTGGTATCTCATGTCGAGCCAGTTCGGCTGGCTCGACAGCTATTGGGGCATCATGTTCCCCGGCATGATGAGCGCCTTCGGGGCCTTCCTCATGAAGCAGTTCTTCGAGACCGTGCCGGACGACTTCCTCGAAGCCGCCCGCGTGGACGGCCTCGGCGAATTCGCGATCTGGTGGAGGATCGCCATGCCGATGGTGACGCCGGCCTTGTCGGCCCTGGCGATCTTCAGCTTCCTCGGCAACTGGACGGCCTTCTTCTGGCCGCTGATCGTCACCACCTCGCGCGACCTCTATACGCTGCCGGTGGGGATTTCGAGCTTCTCGGCGGAATCCTCCATCCGTTGGGAGATGATCATGACCGGCGCGGCGCTCGGAACCATCCCGACGCTGGCGCTGTTCCTCGTGCTTCAACGCTATATCGTGCGCGGCGTGATGCTCGCCGGACTGAAAGGCTGACCCCGATGACGGACCCGCGCCTCGCCGATGATTCCGTCTTTCCGGATCCGGTCTACAAGCGGACGGTGCTGGCGCCGCTCTTCGACGGGGCGAAGACCCATTATGTCGAGGGTTTCCGGGCCATCGACCGCGCGCATCTGGTCATGCTGGCCGAGACGGGGATTCTGCCTCAAGATCAAGCCCGCGCCCTGGCTCTGGCGCTCGACGCCATCGACGCCGAGATCGATCCGGCGAAGCTCGTCTATACGGGCGAAGTGGAGGATTTCTTCTTCCTCATCGAACAGGAGCTGAAGAAGCGCCTCGGGCCGGATCTGGGCGGGCGGCTGCATACGGCGCGCTCGCGCAACGACATCGACCATACGCTCTTCAAGCTGGCGCTGAAGGCGCGGCTTGAGGTCTTGCTGTCTCAGGCGCTGAATCTGCTGGAGGCTATGATCGCCGCCGCCGAGCGCGAACAGGCGACGCTCATCGTGGCCTACACCCATGGCCAGCCCGCCCAGCCGACGACTTTCGGCCATTACCTCTCCGCCGCGGTGGAGATCCTCAGCCGCGACATGACCCGCATCTTCGAGGCTCTGAAGATCGTGGACCTCAGCCCCATGGGGGCGGCGGCCATCACCACCTCGGGCTTTCCCATCGACCGGGCGCGGGTGGCGGAGCTTCTGGGTTTCTCGGCGCCTCTGCGCAATTCCTACAGCTGCATCGCGGGCGTGGATTACATCACCAGCGTCTATGGCGCTCTGGAGCTGACCTTCCTGCATCTGGGGCGGCTGATCCAGGATCTGCAATTCTGGAGCAGCTTCGAGGTCGGGCAGATCTATGTTCCGAACAGCCTCGTCCAGATCTCCTCGATCATGCCCCAGAAGCGCAATCCGGTGCCCATCGAGCATCTGCGCCATCTCGCCAGCCAGAGCCGCGCCCGCGCCCGCGCCATGCTCGACGTGATGCAGAACACGCCCTTCACCGACATGAACGACAGCGAGGGCGAGACTCAGGCCATGGGCTATCAGGCCTTCGCGAGCGCCGGGCGGGTTCTGGATCTTCTGGCGGCGCTGATTTCGCAAATCCGCATTGATCCGGCGCGGGTGCGGGAGAATCTCCGCCGCTCCTGCGTGACGATCACCGAATTGGCGGACAGCCTCGTGCGCCGCGAGGGCCTCTCCTTCCGCGAGGCCCATGAGATCGCCGCCGCCGTGGCGCGGGCGGTGGTGGCCAAAGGCGGCGGGCTGGAGCAGGAGGGCTATGGGCCTTTCCGCGCCGCCTTCCGCGCCGCGACGGGCCGCGACTCGGCGCTGGATGAAGCCGCCTTCCGCGAAATCGTCTCGCCGGAGCATTTCGTCTCCCTCCGCGCCCGCTATGGCGGCCCCGCGCCCGCGCCCATGGCCGAGGCTCTGGCGGCCTACAAGGCGCAGGCGGCGGCTTTCCGCGCCGAACATGCGGCCCATGTCGCGCGCCGCGAAGAGGCCGCCCGCAAGCTTGCGGCGGCGCTCGCGGCTCTGAAGGGAGAAGCCTGAATGGCGAAAATCGAGCTTCAGGGCCTCGGCAAGCGTTACGGCTCGGCGCAGGTGGTCCATGCGCTGGATCTGACCATCGAAGACGGCGAATTCACGGTTTTCGTCGGGCCTTCGGGCTGCGGGAAATCCACCACGCTCCGCATGATCGCGGGCCTTGAAGAGATCTCCGAAGGGCGTCTGCTCATCGGCGACGAGATGGTCAATCAGCGCGAGCCCAAACAGCGCAACATCGCAATGGTCTTCCAGAATTACGCGATCTACCCGCATCTGACCGTCGGCCAGAACATCGGCTTCGGGCTCTACACCGCCAAAATCAGCAAGACCGAGAAACAGACCCGGATTCTGGAGGCCGCTCAGACCCTCGGGCTGGAGCCTCTGCTGAACCGGCGTCCGGCGGCCTTGTCGGGCGGCCAGCGTCAGCGCGTGGCGATAGGCCGGGCCATGGTGCGCGATCCGGCCGCCTTCCTCTTCGACGAACCCCTCTCCAACCTCGACGCCCAGTTGCGCGCGCAAATGCGCATGGAGATCAAGAGCCTGCATCGGCGGCTCGGCTCGACCATCGTTTACGTGACCCATGACCAGATCGAAGCCATGACCATGGCCGACAAGATCGTGGTCATGAAGGAGGGGCGGATTCTGCAAACCGGATCGCCGCTGGAGCTTTACGAAAACCCCACCGACGTCTTCACCGCGCGATTCATCGGCAGCCCCTCCATGGCCTTGCTGAAGGGCAAGGTCTCGGGCGGGGCTTTGCGCGTCGCGGGGGCGGAGATCTCAGGCCGCGCCCCCGCCCGCGTCTCGGGGCCACTTCTGGTCGGAGTTCGCCCCCATGACCTCGAAGTTGGCGAGGGCGAGCCGGGAGCGGGATTCCGCGCCATGGGCCTCGTCGAGGCTGTAGAGCCGCTCGGCGCCGAAACCCTGACCCATATCCGCATCGGCGAGGCTCAGGCCATCGCCACCGCGCCGGGCCGGGTTCTGCCGGAGGTCGGGTCTCGGGTGCCGGTCCGCGCCGCGCCGGGGACGCTTCACCTTTTCGACGCCGCGAGCGAAAAGGCTCTGGGCAGAATCTAGATCATGGGGCGAAAATGGCGGATCTCGAGCGGCGCATCCGGCAGGCGCGGGGCGAAGAGCCTGCGGATCTGGTCTTGCGGGGCGGGCGGGTCTTCGACCTGATCACGGGCGGGATGATCTCCGGCGACGTGGCGATCTGCGAGGATGTCATCATCGGCGTCGGCGAGAGCTATGAAGCCGCGCGGGTGATCGACGTGACGGGCAAGATCCTCGTTCCGGGCTTCATCGACACCCATCTGCATGTCGAATCCTCGCTGGTGACGCCCTTCGAATTCGACCGCTGCGTGGCGCCGCGCGGCGTGACCACCGCCATTTGCGACCCTCACGAGATCGCCAACGTCGTCGGGCTGGAGGGGATCCGCTATTTCCTCGAAGCCTCGGGGCGGCTGGTGATGGATCTGCGGGTTCAGCTTTCCTCCTGCGTGCCCTCGACCCATATGGAGACGGCGGGCGCGCGGCTCGAAGCGGCGGATCTGGAGCCGCTGAAGGATCATCCGCGCGTGATCGGCCTTGCTGAGTTCATGAATTATCCCGGCGTGATCCATCGAGACCCCGGCTGCATGGCCAAGCTCCGCGCCTTCGAGGGCCGCCATGTCGACGGCCATGCGCCCTTGCTCTCGGGGCGGAATCTGAACGCCTATATCTCGGCGGGCATCCGCACCGAGCATGAAGCCACCAGCCCCGAAGAAGCCATGGAGAAGCTGCGCAAGGGCATGCGCGTTCTCATCCGCGAGGGCTCGGTTTCAAAGGACATGGTCGCCCTCGCGCCGATCCTCACCGAGACCACGGCGCCTTATCTCTGCCTCTGCACCGACGACCGCAATCCGCTGGACATCGCCGAGCACGGGCATCTGGATCACATGATCCGCAGCCTGATCGCCATGGGGCGCCCGGTTCTGGCGGTCTATCGCGCGGCGAGTCTGTCCGCGGCGGAGGCCTTCGGGCTGAAGGATCGCGGCCTGATCGCGCCGGGCAAACGCGCCGACCTCGTGGTTCTCGACAGCCTTGAGGATTGCCGCGCGAGCCTCGTGCTTTGCGGCGGCGTGGTCGCCGACGAAGCCGCCTTCGCCGCCCGCGAAGAGATCGCGCCGCCCGCCCGGCGCTCGGTGAAGGCTCGGCCCGTGGCGCCGGAGTTCTTCCGCCATGCGCCCCGCGCTGCGGGGAGCAACGCGACTCCGGTGATCGGGGTGATCCCCGGCAAGATCATCACCGAGCATCTGACCGAAGCCGTCGAGGCGACGGAAGGCGATCAGCGCCCCGATCCCGCCCGCGACCTCGCGCGCATCGCGGTGATCGAGCGCCACGGCGTCAATTGGGAGTCCGGGGGCGGCGGCGCCTGCGGCTTCGTGAAGGGCTTCGGGATTCAGCGCGGCGCCGTGGCCTCGACGGTCTGCCACGACCACCACAACATCGCGGTGGTGGGCGTCGATTACGCCGACATGGCTCTTGCGGCGAACCGCCTGGCCGAGATCGAAGGCGGCTTCGTCGTGGCGGCGGGGGGCGAGATCCTCGCGGAATTGCCGCTTCCCGTGGCGGGGCTGATGAGCCTTGAGAGCTTTGAGGCCGTCCGCGATTCCCTCGTGAAGCTGCGCGTCGCCGCCAGAAGCCTTGGAATCACGCTGGAGGAGCCTTTCCTTCAACTGGCCTTTCTGGCTCTGCCGGTGATTCCCCATCTGAAGATCACGGATCTCGGTCTGGTCGATGTGGACCGCTTCCAGTTGATCTGAACCGCGAGATTCTGAGCCTTCGCACCTGCGGAAAGATGGAAAGTTGCGCGGGCTCGCTCCGGCTCCCTTATGCGCCGGATGGATTTCCTCGGGAGGCGCGCTTTTCCTCTCGCCAAGCGTGGGGATTTCCGCAAGTCTTGAGGGCTGAGGCGGATCAGCCGAAAGTCTGGCCTCATGCTCAGGAACCCAAGGGGCGGAGACTCCGCGCCGCCCCTCAGGCGGGAGGCTCCATATGTCCGACGCGATCCGCTTTCTCCTCGACGGCCGGATGGAGAAGCTCTCCGGCTTCGACCCCACGCTGACCTTGCTGGAATGGCTGCGGGGGCCGGCGGGGCGCATGGGGACCAAGGAGGGCTGCGCCGAAGGCGATTGCGGCGCCTGCACGGTTCTCGTCGGCGAGCTGGAGGGCGAAGGAGTCCTCTGGCGGGCGGTGAACGCCTGCATCTATTTCCTGCCCATGCTCGACGGCAAGGCGCTGATGACCGTGGAGTCCCTCGGCGGCGCGCATCCCGTTCAGCGCGACATGGTGGAGCTCCACGGCTCGCAATGCGGATTCTGCACGCCGGGAATCGTGATGTCTCTGGCGGGGCGGGCGATGGGCGCCGCCGGAACCCAGGAGGCCGATCCGCGCGACGTGCTGGCGGGGAATCTCTGCCGCTGCACCGGATACGGCCCGATTCTGGAGGCCGCGCGGCGCAATCCTCCGAAACCCGCCGCCGATCCTGAATTGGTCGCCCAGCTCAGGGAGCTGCGCCGCAAGGAGCGCCTTACGCTCGACTGGACCGATCCCGCGACCGGCGTCGCGCGCCGCTGGATCAAGCCCCATGACGTCGCGGATCTGGCGCGGGCGCGTCTGGAGAGCCCCGAGGCGCGGATCGTCGCCGGAGCCACGGACGTCGGGCTCTGGGTGACGAAGCGTCATCGCGTCCTGCCGGAGATCCTCCATGTCGGCGACCTCATGCGCGAGATCGAGGAGGGGCCGGAGGGCCTGAAGCTCGGGGCGGGGGTCCGCTACGCCGAGGCCCATGCGCCCATGCAGCGGATCCACGCCGATCTCGGCGAGCTGGTCCGGCGCATCGGCGCGACTCAGGTGCGCAATTCCGGCGCGGTGGGAGCGAACATCGCCAACGGCTCCCCCATCGGCGACACGCCTCCGGCGCTGATCGCCCTCGACGCGGTGTTGACCCTCCGGCGCGGCGACGAGCGCCGCAGCCTCCCGCTGGAGAGCTATTTCCTCGAATATGGCAAGCAGGACCTCCGCTCCGGGGAATTCGTGGAGTCGGTCTTCATTCCGCGCCCGACGCCGCAGGACTTCATCCGCATCGTGAAGCTCACCAAACGCTTCGATTCCGATATTTCGGCGGTCTGCATGGGGCTGCGTCTGCGCATGGAGGGCGAGGTGGTCGCTTCGGCGCGTCTGGCCTTCGGCGGCATGGCCGGGACTCCCAAACGCGCCGCCGCCGCCGAGGTCGCCCTGACCGGGCGCGCGCTGTCTCCGGAGAGCCTGGAGGCGGCGGCTCGGGCTCTGGCGCAGGATTTCGCGCCCCTCACCGACATGCGCGGCTCCAGCGCCTATCGCCTGGAGGCGGCGGGGAATCTGCTGCGGCGTCTCTGGTTCGAGCGCGAGGGCGCGGGCGGCGTGCTGCCTCAGAAACCCCTGATGGAAGGAGCTTTCCATGGCTGACTCGGCTCCTGTTTCCCCCCCGGCGTCTTCGATGCGGGTGAACGCGCCGATTCCGCATGAAAGCGCGAATCTGCATGTCTCCGGGCGGGCGCTCTACGCCGACGACGTGGCCGAGCCGCGCAATCTGCTGCATCTGGCCTTCGGGAAATCGACGCTCGCCCATGCGCGGATCAAGAGCGTCGATCTGAGCGCGGTGCGGGCGGCTCCGGGCGTGGTGGGCGTCTATACGGCGGCGGACATCCCCGGCGCCAATAACGTGGCCCCCTTCGCGGGCGACGACCGGATTCTCGCCGAAGACGAAGTGATCTTCCTCGGCCAGCCGATCTTCCTCGTGGCGGCGGAGAGCGTGACGGCGGCGCGCAAGGCGGCCCTGCTCGGGAAGATCGACTATGAGCCGCTTCCGGCTTACATCACCATCGCCGAAGCGCGGGCGGCGGGCAGCTTCATCGAGGCCTCGCAGATCATGCGCCGGGGCGACGTCAGCCGCCTTGAGTCCGCGCCGCGCCGCGTCTCGGGGCGCTTCGAGATGGGCGGACAGGATCATTTCTATCTCGAGGGCCAGATCGCCGTCGCGACTCCCATGGAGCAAGGAGGGATGCATATCCTCTCCTCGACGCAGCATCCCTCCGAGGTCCAGCATCTCGTCGCCCATGCCCTGCATGTGAACAGCGCGGATGTGGTCATCGAATTGCGCCGCATGGGCGGAGGCTTCGGCGGCAAGGAGACTCAGCCGGCGCTTTTCGCGGCGGCGGCGGCGATCGTGGCGGCGAAGACGGGGCGTCCGGCGAAATACCGCGCCGACCGCGACGAAGACATGGAGATCACCGGCAAGCGCCATGAATTCGAAATCGCCTATGAGGCGGGCGTGGACGAGACCGGGCGGCTGCTGGCTCTGAAGATGGATCTGGCCTCGCGCTGCGGCTGCTCGACGGATCTGTCTCCCGCCATCAACGACCGCGCCTTGTTCCATGCCGACAACTGCTATTTCCTCGAAAACGTCGAGCTGGTTTCTCATCGCTTCAAGACCCATACGGTCTCGAACACGGCCTTTCGCGGCTTCGGCGGGCCTCAGGGGATGCTCGCCATCGAGCGCGTGATGGACGACATCGCCCTGCATCTGGGGCTTGATCCTCTGGCGGTGCGGAAGGCCAATTTCTACGGGCCTCCGGGCTCGGGCCGGGACGTGACGCAATACAGGATGCCGGTCACGGATTTCGTCGCGGACCGCATCGTGGAGGAATTGCGCCGTCGCGCCGATTACGACGCCCGCCGCGCCGCCGTCGAGGCCTTCAACCGCGAACATCCCTATCTCAAGCGCGGAATCAGCCTGACTCCGGTGAAGTTCGGCATCTCCTTCACCACGACCCATCTCAATCAGGCGGGGGCTCTGGTGCATGTCTACGCCGACGGCTCGGTGCATCTGAACCACGGCGGAACCGAGATGGGGCAGGGGCTCAACACCAAGGTGGCCCAGATCACGGCGGACGTCTTCGGCCTCGGGCTGGAGTCCATCCGCGTGACCTCCACCCGCACGGACAAGGTGCCCAACACCTCGGCCACGGCGGCCTCCAGCGGCGCCGACATGAACGGCTGGGCCGCCTGGAACGGCGCCGAGACCATCCGGCTGCGCCTCGCCGAGGTCATGGCGAAGAAGGCGGGCGTCCCGCCGGAGGACGTGATCTTCGAGGGCGGGCGCGTGCGGGCGGGAGATCTGGATCTTCCCTTCCCGGAGCTCTGCCGTCTGGCCTATCTCGCGCGGACGCAGCTCTCGGCGGCGGGCTTCTACGCCACGCCGAAGATCCATTACGACCGCGCCACCCATAGCGGAAGGCCCTTCCTCTATTTCTGCTACGGCGCGGCGGTCTCGGAGGTGGTCCTCGACACCTTCACCGGCGAATTCAAGACCCTGCGCACGGATCTCATCCACGACGTGGGGCGCTCGCTGAATCCGGCCATCGACCTCGGGCAGGTGGAGGGCGCTTTCGTGCAGGGCGTCGGCTGGCTGACCATCGAGGAGCTGGTCTATGACGCCAAGGGCCGCCTGACCACCCACGCCCCTTCGACCTACAAGATTCCCTGCGCCTCCGACCGCCCGGAGATCCTCAACATGGAGCTCTGGCGCGGCGGCGAGAATCGCGAGCCGACCATTCATCGCTCCAAAGCGGTGGGCGAGCCGCCTTTCATGCTGGGAATCTCGGTGTTTTCGGCGCTGACTCACGCCGTGGCCTCGGCGACGGGCGCCGCCTGCGCCAGCCTGGAGGCTCCGGCCACGCCCGAGCGCATCCTGAAGGCTCTGAAGACGGGGCGCGCAGAGGCGGAGGCATGACGCCTTCTCCCTGGGCCGACTGGATCCTGGAGCGCATGGACGACCAACCCTGCGCCCTGATCTCGTTGCTCGCGGTGGAGGGCTCGACTCCGCGCGAGGCCGGGGTGCGCATGGCCCTGAGCGCCTCGGGCGAGGTCTTCGGCACCATCGGCGGAGGGAATTTCGAGTATCAGGCCATGGAGCAGGCGCGGCGCATCCTGGGCCTTCCGCCGGGAGCCTGGCGGATTCAGGATTATCCGCTCGGGCCTTTGCTCGGGCAATGCTGCGGCGGCCGGGTGCGGACGCTGATCGAGCATGTGGGCCCTGCGCAAAGGCCCTGGCTGGAGGCCATGCGCGATCCGCCGCCCTTTCCCGGTCTGCGCACCGAGCTTGCGCAGGACGGCCTGCGCCGGGCCTTCATGGATCTTGCGCCCGGGCCGCTTTCGGCGCGGGGCGCGGCGCCTCAGGTCGGAGACGTCCTGTCGGAATCCCTTGCGCCGCCCTTGCCGCCCGTGGCGCTCTTCGGGGCGGGCCATGTGGGCGAGGCTCTGGCGCGGATTCTGGAGGATCTGCCCTTCCGGCTGAGCTGGTTCGACGAGCGGGAGGATTCGCCGCCCGGCGTCTTCGTGGCCGACCGCGCGACGCTCTGCGCCGAGGCTCGGGCCGCGCGGGGCTATGTTCTGATCCTGACCCATGACCATGCTCTGGATTACGAGCTTCTGCGGGCGGCTCTGGGGTCTCGGGCGCGGTTCATCGGGTTGATCGGCTCGGCCACCAAGCGGACGCGCTTCTTCAGGCGCTTGCGCGATGAGGGGTTCCCGGATGAAGATCTCGCGCGTGTGGTCTGTCCCATCGGGCTGCCCGAGGTGAAGGGCAAGGCGCCGGCGGTCGTGGCGGTCTCGGTCGCGGCGCAGCTCTTGAGTCTGGAGTCAGGAAAGTCATGAAGGCGCCCCGGCGTTATGCGCGCGACATGCGCGGTTACGGACCCGACAAGCCCGATCCGAAATGGCCGGGCGGCGCGCGGATCTGCGTGCAGATCGTCGTCAACTACGAGGAGGGCGGCGAAAACAGCCTCCTGCATGGCGACGCCGCCTCGGAAGGCTTCCTCTCCGAGATTCCGGGCGCCCTCCCCTGGCCGGGCCAGCGTCACTGGAACATGGAGTCGATCTATGAATATGGCGCGCGGGCGGGCTTCTGGCGGGTGCATCGCCTGCTGACGGAGATGCGCGCGCCCGCCACCGTCTATGGCGTGGCGACGGCTCTGGCGCGCTCGCCCGAGCAGGTGGCGGCGATGAAGGCCGCGGGCTGGGAGATCGCGTCCCACGGGCTGAAATGGATCGACCACCGCGACATGTCCCCCGAAGAGGAAGCCCGCCAGATCCGCGAAGCCGTCCGGCTGCATCGCGAGGTCGTCGGCGAGCCTCCGCGCGGCTGGTATACCGGCCGGACCTCGGTGAACACGGTGCGTCTGACGGCGGCGGAGGGCTTCGACTACATCTCCGACACCTATGACGACGATCTGCCTTACTGGCTGGATCATGACGGCCACGGGAATCCGCTGAAGCCGCAACTCGTGATTCCCTACACCCTCGACGCCAACGACATGCGCTTCGCCACGCCGCAGGGATTCAATTCGGGCGACCAGTTCTTCGCCTACCTCCGCGACAGCTTCGACGCGCTCTACGCCGAGGGCGTCGGGGGGCGGGCCTCCATGATGAGCGTGGGGCTGCATTGCCGCCTGATCGGGCGTCCGGGACGCATCGTGGCCTTGCGGCGCTTCCTCGAACATGTCCGCAAGCATCCGGGCGTCTGGATTCCCACCCGTCTGGAGATCGCCAACCACTGGCGCGAGGTCCATCCCCATCATCCGCCGCACATGCGCCCCTCGCGGATGGACCGGGCGGAGTTCGTCGCCTGGTTCGGCGGACTCTTCGGCGCGCCCTGGGTGGCCGAACGCGCCTTCCTGCTGGAGCTGGGGCCGGCGCATGATTCTCCGGTGGGTCTGCTGAGCGCCTTCATGCGGGTGCTGCGGGCCGCTCCCGCCGTGGAGCTGCGGGCGGCTCTGGAGGGTCAGCCGGAGCTGGCGCTGATCCAGAAAGCCGATTCCGCCGCCGCCCTCGCCGAGCTCGAGGCGCGTCTCTTGCCGCGTCTGCGCGATTTCATGTCCTGAGGTCTGAAATGTCCGGTTATTTCGCTCCCACCGGGGGCCATCCGCCCCAGACGCAGCTTCTGACCGACCGCGCGGTGTTCAAGGAGGCCTACGCCGTGATTCCGCGCGGCGTGATGCGCGACATCGTGACCAGCTATCTGCCCTTCTGGGAGAAGACGCGGCTTTGGATCCTCGCGCGGCCTCTGACGGGCTTCGCCGAGACCTTTTCGCAATATGTCATGGAGGTGCAGCCCGGCGGCGGCTCGGAGCGCCCGGAGCCAGATCCCGAAGCCCAGACGGCCTTGTTCGTCATGGAGGGCGAGATCGAGATCCGCCTGAACGGCGAAGCGCGCAGGCTCGGGCCGGGGGGCTTCGCCTGGCTGCCGCCCGCCAGCGGCTGGAACCTCAGGGCCCTTGGAGAAGCTCCGGCGAAATTCCACTGGATCCGCAAGGCTTATGCGCGCGTCGAGGGGCTCGACGTTCCGGAGCCGCTTTTCCTCAACGAGCGCGACATCACCCCGACCGCCATGCCGGGCACCGAAGGCCGCTGGGCGACCACGCGTTTCGTGGATCCCGCCGATCTGCGCCACGACATGCACGTCACCATCGTGACCTTTCTGCCGGGCGGGATCATCCCCTTCGCCGAAACCCATGTCATGGAGCACGGGCTTTACGTGCTGGAGGGCCAGGCGGTCTATCGCCTCAATGATGATTGGGTGGAGGTTCAGGCCGGAGACTTCATGTGGCTGAGGGCCTTCTGTCCTCAGGCCTGTTATGCGGGCGGCCCGGCGCCTTTCCGCTATCTGCTCTACAAGGACGTGAACCGCCACGCCGCTCTGACCCTTGGGAGGCTGGGCCGATGAGCCGCCTGCTGATCCCGCGCCCCTTGACCCGCGAGAGCTTCGCGCCCTTCGGCCATGTGCTGGAGATTCCCGGCGCGCATCATTACCCGATCAACAAGGGCATGACCGAGCGCCATCACGACCTCGCCCCGGTGGAGCTGGCGGGAGAGGGCGCGCGGGCGCTGATCTCGATCTTTCGCGGCCAGCCCTACGGCTTTCCGCTGAAGCTGGCCCATCTGGAGCGCCATCCTCTGGGGAGTCAGGCCTTCATGCCGCTGAACGGGCGTCCCTGGCTGGCGGTCGTGGCGCCCGATCTGCCCGACGGCGAGCCGGGACGCCCCGAGGCCTTCCTCTGCCGGGGCGATCAGGGGGCCTCCTATCCGCGCGGGCGCTGGCACGCCGTGCTGACTCCCTTCGGCGAGGCTCAGGATTTCCTCGTCGTGGATCGTGGCGGCGAGGGCGTGAATCTCGAAGAGCGCCTGTTCTCCGAAGCCTGGGAGATTCAGGCCCCCGCCTGATCCTCGCGGGCGTGGACCAGCTGGCCGCCCGACCAGCTTTCCAGCACCGCCCGGTCGTCGCCGAGGATGATCAGCGCGAAAAGCGCCTCCTCCCAGCTTTCGGCGCGGGAGGTCCGGCGCTTGAGCAAAGGCGTGGCCTGAAGATCGAGGACCGCCACGTCGGCCTCCAGGCCGGGCCGCAGGGCGCCGATCTTGTCCTGAAGCCGCAGGGTCTCCGCCGAGCCCTGGGTCATGAGGCTCCAGATCTGGCCCGCCGTCAGAGCCAGTCCGCGCATCCAGCCGACTTCATAGGCGGCGCGCATGGTGGCGAAGGGCGAGAAGCTCGACCCGCCGCCGACGTCCGTCGCCAGGCCGACCTTCACGCCCAGAGCCTTCAGCCCCGCCACGTCGCAGGCCCCCGAGCCGATGAACAGATTCGAGGTCGGGCAATGGGCGATCCCCGCGCCCGCCTCCGCCAGACGCGCCCTTTCGCGCTCGGTGAGGTGGATGGCGTGGCCGAAAAGCGCCCCCGGTCCGAGCAGCCCATGGCGCTCATAGGCGCCGAGGTAATCCGGCGCCTCGGGATAAAGCGCGCGCATCCACGCGACTTCCGCCGTGTTTTCCGAAAGATGCGTCTGCATGGGGCAATCGGGATGCTCGCGCCAGAGCGCTCCCGCCGCCTCCATCTGCTCGGGCGTGGAGGTGGGCGCGAAACGCGGCGTCACGGCGTAGACGGCGCGGCCCTTCCCGTGCCAGCGCTCCAGCAGCGCCTTCGACTGGTCATAGCCGCTCTGGGCCGTGTCGCGGAGGTTCTCCGGGGCGTTGCGGTCCATCATGACCTTGCCGCCCACCGCCCGCAGACCCCTCCGCGCGGCGGCGCCGAAATAGGCCTCCACCGATTCCGGATGCACCGAGCAGAAAGCCGAAGTCGTCGTCACGCCATTGCGCAGGGTTTCGGCGAAGAAGGCCTCGGCGGCCTCTTCGGCGTAGGCGGAATCGCCGAAGCGGGCCTCTTCGGGAAAGGTGTAGCGGTTCAGCCAGGTCAGAAGCTGTTCGCCGAAGCTCGCGATGATCCCGATCTGAGGGTAGTGGATATGGCAATCCACGAAGCCCGGCGCGATCAGGCGGCCCTGGCCACAGGCGCGGACCTCCGCCGCAGGATGCGCCTTCAGAACGGCCTCCGCAGGCCCCGCCGCCAGGATCTTCCCGCCCGACATCGCTAACGCGCCGTCGGTCTCGACGCGCAGGCCTTCGGCTTCGGGCGCGAAGGGATCCTCGCCGAGGTGCAGCAAAGGCCCGCGCAGGATGATGGCGTCGCTCATGGATCCCCCCTCGCCGACGCCTTGCGGCGCGGCTTCTGCTCTTTTGCGATAAGATGATGACGATTGGCGTTTTGCAATGCAAAACCCATCTTGCGCGCTTCGAAAGCCCGTTGCAGGATGTTTCCTTCCTCGCATGGAAGCTCGGGAGGCCACCTTGACGGCAGATCCTTCTCCTCCTTCCTTTTCCTCCGCCGTCTCCGCCCGGCGCCCGCTTTTCGAAGCGCGAGGGATCGTCAAGCGATACGGAAGCTTCACCGCCAACGACCATGTGGACCTGACCATCCTCCCCGGCGAGCGCCATGCGCTGCTCGGCGAGAACGGCGCGGGGAAATCCACCTTCGTCAAGATGATCTACGGCGCCCTCCAGCCCACCGAGGGCGAATTCTTCTGGGAAGGCGAGCCCTTGCGGCTCTCCGGCCCCGCCGAGGCGCGGCGGCTCGGGATCGGCATGGCCTTTCAGCATTTCTCGGTCTTCGAGGGGCTGAGCGCGCTGGAGAACGTGGCCCTCGCGCTGCCGCCCGAGCCCCTGGCGGCTCTGGACCGGCGGGTGCGGGAGGTCTCTGGAGACTACGGCCTGCCGGTCGATCCCTCGAAGCCGGTGCATGCGCTCTCGGTGGGCGAGCGCCAGAGGGTCGAGCTGCTGCGCTGCCTCCTGCAGAATCCGCGCTTGCTGATCCTCGACGAACCCACCTCCGTGCTGACTCCTCAGGAGGCCGAGACGCTCTTTCGCGCCCTGGAGAAGCTCTCCGCCGAGGGCTGCGCCATCCTCTACATCTCGCATCGGCTGGAGGAGGTGCGGGCGCTCTGCTCGCGGGCGACCATCCTGCGGCGCGGCAAGGTCACGGCGGAGGTCGATCCGCGCGCCACCACGGCGCGGGCTCTGGCCGAGGCCATGGTGGGCGCCGAGATCCTCGACGTGAAGCGCCCCTCCGGCGATCAGCCGCGCGGCGAGGAGATCCTTCAGGTCGAGCGCCTGAGCCTGCCCGCCGACGGGCCTTTCGGCGTGGCGCTCAAGGAGATCTCCTTCAGCCTGCGCGGAGGCGAGATCCTCGGCGTGGCCGGGGTGGCGGGCGAGGGGCAGAACGAATTCATGGACGCCCTCACCGGAGAGCGCCGCGCGCCTGAAGCGGGGATGATCCGCATCGCGGGGGTTCCGGCGGGGCGCCTCGATCCCACCGGACGCCGCAGGCTCGGGGCGGCCTTCGCGCCCGAAGAGCGCAATGGCCATGGCGCCGTCGGCGACGCGCCCCTGAGCGAAGCGCTTTTCCTCACGCGGCGCCATGAGGCGGGCGCCATGGGGGCGGGGGGCTGGCTCTCGCGCTTCTGGGCCGCCGGAGAGACCCGCCGCATCCGCGAACGCTTCGACGTGCGGGCGGCCGGAGACGATCCCCCTGCGCGGAGTCTGTCGGGCGGCAATCTCCAGAAGTTCCTGATGGGGCGCGAGATCGTCCGGGCGCCGAAGCTGCTGATCGCGGCCCAGCCCGGCTGGGGCGTGGACGCGGGCGCCGCCGCCGCCATCCAGAGCGCCTTGCGCGCTCTGGCCGATCAGGGCGCGGCGGTTCTGGTGGTGAGCCAGGATCTGGACGAGATCTTCGCCCTGGCCGACCGCATCGCGGTGATCAGCCGGGGGCGTCTGTCGGAGGCCTATCCCGCCGTCGGCATGACTCCCGAACGCGTCGGCCTGCTGATGGGCGCAGGCCATTCCAGCCCGGAGGCCGCCGCATGATCCGACTCGAACCGCGCGCCGCCCCCTCGAAGCTCATGGCGATGCTCTCGCCGCTGATCGCCATCCTCCTGACGCTGATCGCGGGGGCTCTGCTCTTCGCGCTGCTCGGACAGGATCCCGTGGAGGCCCTGAGGGTCTATTTCCTCTCGCCCTTCGACGACGCCTACATGCGCGCCGAGGTGCTGGTGAAGGCGATTCCTCTGGCGCTGATGGGCGCGGGTCTGGCGGTCTGTTTCCGGGCCAACGTCTGGAACATCGGCGCGGCGGGACAATTCACCCTCGGGGCGATTGGCGCGGGGGCGGCGGCGCTCTTCATTCCGGCGGAGTCGCCTTTCGCGATGCTGGCGGTCCCGCTGATCGCCGGAGCCCTCTGCGGCATGGCCTGGGCCGCGATTCCGGCGGCCTTGCGCACGCGTCTGAGCGTCAACGAGATCCTCGTCAGCCTCATGCTGACCTATGTGGCGGCGCTGCTGCTCGACTGGCTGGTGCGGGGGCCCTGGCGCAATCCGCGCGGCTTCGGCTTTCCCCAGACCAACGCCTTTCCGGAATGGGCGCATGTCCCGCTCCTCGTCGAGGGCACGCGTCTGCATGTCGGGGCCTTTCTGGCCGTGGCGGCTGCGGCGGGGCTCTGGCTGATGATGTCCCGGACCCTGCGGGGCCTGCGTCTGCGGGTGACGGGCGCCGCCCCGAGGGCCGCGCGTTTCGCGGGATTCTCGGCGGCGGGCGACGTCTGGTTCGTGCTGCTGCTCTCGGGAGGGCTGGCCGGTCTGGCCGGAGCGCTCGAAGCGACCTCCATCGTGGGGCGTCTTCAGCCCGAGATCGGGGCTCAGGCGGGATTCACGGCGATCATCGTCGCCTTTCTGGGGAGGCTCAATCCCCTGGGCGCGCTGCTCGGAGCTCTGGTTCTGGCGGTGAGCGCCATCGGCGGCGAGAACGCGCAGATCCTGCTGCGTCTGCCGAAGAACGTCGCGGGGGTGTTTCAGGGGATGCTGCTGTTCTTCCTGCTCGCCTGCGACTCGTTGATCGCCTATCGCCCGCGCCTCGTCGCGCGGCGCAGAGCCTGAAGGGAGGGCGCGCCATGGAGGCTTTCGTCGCCGCGATGATCGTCGCCGCCACGCCTTTGCTCTTCGCCGCGCTCGGCGAGCTGGTGGCGGAGCGGTCCGGTGTCCTCAACCTCGGGGTGGAGGGCATGATGCTGGTGGGGGCGGTCTGCGCCTTCATCGTCGCCAAGAGCACCGGCTCGACGGCGGCGGGGGCTCTTGCGGGCGCCGGGGCGGGACTGGCCATGGCGGCGCTCTTCGCGCTGGTCGCTCTGGGCTTCTCGGCCAATCAGGCGGCGGCGGGTCTGGCGCTGACCATCTTCGGCGGCGGGCTTTCGGGTCTGCTGGGCCGCGATTACGTCGGCGTTCCCCTGCCCAAGCCGGGGCCGCTCTTTCCGGCCTCCTGGGCCGAGGCGATCCCCTATGGCAAGGCGATCTTCGGTCATGACGCCATGGTCTATCTGGCTCTGGCTTCGGCGGTGGGGATCTGGTGGTTCCTCGCCCGGGCGCGGGGCGGACTCAAGCTGCGGGCGGCCGGAGACAACGCCGAATCCGGCCATGCGCTGGGATTGCCCGTCCTGAGGATCCGCTTTCTGGCGGTCCTGTTCGGAGGCGCCATGGCGGGATTGGGCGGCGCCTATCTCTCGCTGGCCTATACGCCCATGTGGGGCGAGGGCATGACTGCGGGACGCGGCTGGATCGCTCTGGCGCTGGTGGTCTTCGCGGGCTGGCGGGTGGGCTGGGTGGCGGCGGGAGCGGTTCTCTTCGCCGCCGTGACGCAGCTTCAGTTCTACGCCCAGGGCTGGGGCTGGCGCGCGCCTTCGCAATTCTGGGCGGCGGCGCCCTATCTCGCCACGATCCTCGCGCTGGCGCTGCTGGCCGGACGCCGGACGGCGGGCTCGGCGCCGGCGGCGCTGGGCCGGATCTTCCGCCCCTCATCCTGAAATTCCTCAAGATCCGCGCGGAGGCCTTCCAGAGCCTTCGCGCTCAAGGCAAGGAGCCTCTCATGATTCTCAGACGCAGCCTGCTGATCGGCGCCGCCGCTCTGGCGATGGCCTCCGGCGCGCCCGCCGCCTTCGCTCAGGAGGAGCCGCTGAAGGTCGGCTTCATCTACGTCGGCCCCGTCGGCGACTTCGGCTGGAGCTACCAGCATGATCAGGGCCGCCTCGCCCTTGAAAAGGAGTTCGGCGATCGCGTCCAGACCACCTACGTCGAGAGCGTGCCCGAAGGCCCCGACGCCGAACGCGTCCTGCGTCAGCTGGCGACGAGCGGCCACAAGCTGATCTTCGCGACCTCCTTCGGCTTCGGCGACGCCACCGCCAAGATCGCCAAGGCCTTCCCGGACGTGAAGTTCGAACACGCCACCGGCTATATCCGCGACGTGAATCTCGCGACCTATTCGGGCCGCTTCGAGGAAGGCCGCTACATCCTCGGCGTGATCGCGGGCAAGACCACGACCTCGAACAAGATCGGCTACATCGGCGCCTTCCCCATCCCCGAGGTTCTGCGCGGCGTCAACGCCTTCACGCTGGGGCTCCAGTCGGTGAACCCGGAGGCCACGGTTTCGGTCGTCTGGGCGAACACCTGGTATGATCCCGGCAAGGAGGCCGACGCCGCCAACGCCGTGATCGCGCAGGGCGCCGACGTCATCGCCCAGCACACCGACAGCCCCGCGCCGCTCCAGGCCGCCGAGAACGCCGGAAACGTCAAGGTCTTCGGCCAGGCCTCGGACATGATCCAGTTCGCCCCGACGGCGCAGCTCACCGCCATCGTGGACGACTGGGCGCCCTATTACATCGGGCGCGTCCAGGCCGTGCTCGACGGCACCTGGGAGAGCCAGGACCATTGGGGCGGCCTCGCGGCGGGCGACGTCCACATGGCACCCTACACCAACATGCCCGACGAGGTGAAGGCGCTGGCCGAAGAGACCCAGGCGAAGATCGCCTCGGGCGAGCTGAACATCTTCTCCGGCCCGATCTCGGACCGCGACGGAACCGAGCGCGTCGCGGCGGGCGAGGCTCTCGACGACGCCGCCCAGCTGGAGATGAACTGGTTCGTCAAGGGCGTGCAGGGCGATCTGCCGAAGTGATCCTCCCGGCCTGAAGGCTTCGCGGCGGGCGCCTCCTCGGGAAGGGGGCGCCCGTCGCGCTTTCAGCGCAGCAGGAAGCCGAGGATGCGGTCGGCCGTCTCGCCGAAGGGCGGGCGCAGCAGCCGCGTTCCGTTCCAGCGATGCTGGCTGAAGACCGCCCTGGCGTGGCTCATGGCGCGGAAGCCCTCGGGGCCGTGAGAGGCTCCCATGCCGCTGGCGCCGACGCCGCCGAAGGGCAGATCATCCTGCGCGACATGCATCAGCACTCCGTTCAGCGTCACGCCGCCCGAGGTGGTGCGGGCGAGGAGCTTGCGGCGGTCGGCGTCGTCGGGGCCGAAGAAGTAGAGCGCCAGAGGCCGGGGACGGGCGTTGATCCAGGCTATGGCCTCGTCGATTCCGCGATAGGGAACCACAGGCAGCAGAGGCCCGAAGATCTCTTCGCGGAGGATCTTCATCTCGTCGGTCGCGTCGAGGATCAGCGCAGGCGCGAGCGTCCGGGGACGGCTGGCGGCCTCCTGGGCGCGGCTCCCCAGAAGCCGGATCCGCGCGCCTTTCTCCCCGGCTTCGGCGAGCATCTCCTGAAGCCTCCGGAAATGGCGGTCGTTGGCGATGGCGGCGTAATCGGGGCTGGTCGGGCCGGCGGGATAGAGCTTCGCGACCGCCGCGTCGCAGGCCGCGGCGAAGGCTTCGACCTCGCCGTGAGGGATCAGCGCGTAATCCGGCGCGACGCAGGTCTGTCCGGCGTTGGCGAGCTTGCCGTAGACGACGTCCTCGGCGATGCGCGCGAGATCGCCGCCCCGCGCCACGACGACCGGAGACTTGCCGCCCAGCTCCAGCGTGACCGGCGTGAGGTTGGCGCTGGCGGCGCGCATCGCCTCGCGCCCGACCGCCGTGCTTCCGGTGAAGAACAGATGGTCGAAGGGCAGGGCGCAGAAGGCCGCGCCCGTCCGGGCGTCGCCCTGAACCACCGCGACCTCTTCGGCGGAGAAGGCTCCTGCGAGCGTCTCCGCGAGCAGGGCGCTGGTGCGGGGCGTGAATTCGGAGGGCTTGAGCATCGCGCGGTTCCCCGCCGCCAGAGCCGTCGCCAGAGGCGTGAGCGTCAGAAAGACCGGGTAGTTCCACGGCGAGAGAATCCCCACCACCCCGAGCGGCTGATATTCCACCCGCGCCGAACCCGACTGGAAGTGGATCCCCACGCGCCGCCGCTCCGGACGCATGAAGCGGCGCAGATTCCGGCGCAGATAATCTATGAGGTTCAGGCTGGGCGCGAGCTCCATGAGGGCGGTCTCGTGACTCGGGCGATGGCCGAAATCCTCCGAGATCGCCGCCGCCAGAGCCGCGCGACGCTCGAGGAGCGCCGCCCGCAGCTTCTCCAGAGCCGCGCGGCGGGCGTCGAGATCCGGCGGGCCCTCGCGCAGGAAGGCGGCGCGCTGGCGCTCCAGAAGTCCGGCGAGGGCCGTGGTCTCCTCGAGGACGGGGGCGGGGGCGTTCATGGAGGGCTCCTTCGTCGGGGGGATTTCAGGGCTGGAACTTCGGGGGCGCGATCCCGGGAATCTGGGGCCTGAGCGGGGCGGGCGAAAGTCCGGAACCAGGGAAAATCCTCCTGCGGATTCTCCCGGGAGGCGTAAATCCTGTCAGGAAATCTCCTCCAGATGGTTGAATGATCGGCGTTCGAGGTTGCGCCCGGCCCTTGCGAAGCCCATCTGCGGCGAAGAGAGGTCTGCGAGAGACCGGATGTTCGTCATGCGGCGCGAGGCGCGAGGTCTCCGCCCCGAGAGGAGACCCGAGATGTCCGAAGATCAGAGGCCGCCCCGGATCCTGCGCCTTCACGGCTCCATGGCCGCGCTCCTGCTGGCCTGGGGGCTGGGGGTGGGGGGGGCGCTCCCGGCCAGGGCTCAGGACTGGATGGGCATGGTCGAGCTTTACGGGCAAGGCGTGGTCAACACGCTGAGCAACGAATTGCTGACTCCCCGAAGGATCCGGCCTTCCGGGACGCGCGCCGAACCCGCGACGCCCGCCCCCGCCCAGCCTCAGGGCCAGCCTCAGGCCGCGCCCGATCCGGAGGCCCTCCGCTTCGCCTCCTCGCCGGAGGTTTCGGAGGAGCTGGCCGGAGTCTTCGCCCGGACCCTCGCGCCGGCTCTTTCGCCGGGGCGCACGGCGGCGGAGCTCGAGGAGGCCATCCGCGGCGGCCAGCTTCAGGGCGCCTTCGCGCAAGCCCTGGCGGCCTACGGCTTCTCCGATCAGGACATGGGCGACGTCACGGCCGGGCATCTGGTGATGCTCTGGCAGGTGGCGAACGACAGCATCGCGGATCCGCCCCGCTCGGGCGTGCTGGCCGTCCGCAAATCCATCCATGAGGCCCTGTCTCTGGCGCCATGGCCCCGCGCGCTCGACGACGCGCAGAAGCAGACCTTCTCCGAGACCCTCGTCATCGGGACGATGCTGATCGTGGCGCGCTATCTCCACGGCAAGGAGACGCAGAACGCCGCCGTCGTCGAGATGGCGCGGCAGGACGCGAAGGAGATGCTCGCCAGCTACGGCGCGCCCGATCCGACGCGCTTCGACCTCACGGAGGCGGGGCTGGTTCCGCGCTAGAGCGTTTTCGCGTCGCGAAAACGCGACCACAAAGGAAGCTGGAGCCTTCGAACGATCCCCTGTGGCCGGATGTGATCGGAAAGGGCTCCAATCCTCAGGCGGCCTCGCTCAGGCTGCGGCGATGATCGAGCAGCCAGGACACGAACTCCCGCAGGCCGTCTTCGAGGCTGGTCTGCGGCTTGCGTCCGGTCAGCGCGAGGAGGAGAGCCGGATCGGCGAAGGTGCGGGGCACGTCGCCGGGCTGCATGGGCAGCATCCTGCGTCGGGCGCTGCGGCCCAGAAGCCGCTCCAGGGTCTCGACGAACTCCATCAGCCCGACGGGCTCGCCGCCGCCGATGTTGACCGTCCGGAAAGGCGCCTGAGCCGACAGGCTGTCGATCTCCGGGATGCGGTTGGCCTCGGCGGGAGGAATCCGCGCGAGGTCCAGGATCGACCCGACCAGATCCCCCACATGGGTGAAGTCGCGGCTCATGCGGCCCTGGCCGTAGATCTCGATCTCGCGGTCTTCGAGCATGGCCGTGGCGAATTTCAGAGGCGCCATGTCGGGGCGCCCCCAGGAGCCGTAGACCGTGAAGAAGCGGAAGGCCGTGGTCGGGATCCCGTGCAGATGGGCGCAGGCGTGAGCCATGGACTCCATGGCCTTCTTGCTGGCGGCGTAGAGGGTCAGGGGCTCTTCGGCGCGGTCGAGCTCGGCGAAGGGGATCTTCGCGTTCGCCCCGTAGACCGAGGAGGTCGAGGCGAGCAGCAGATGCGCCGGACGCGCCTCCTGCGCGGCCTCCAGCAGGTTCCACGAGCCGACGAGATTCGAATCCACATAGGCCTGCGGATTCTCCAGGCTGTAGCGCACCCCCGCCTGAGCCGCGAGATGGACCATGACCTCGGGGCGGGCCTCGGCGACGGCGGCGCGCAGCTGGTCCCGGTCCTCCAGCATGCCGAGGGTCATGTGGAACCCCGGAAAGGCGCGCAGCCGGGCGAGCCGCGCCTCCTTGAGCTTCGGATCGTAATACCGGGTCATGCCGTCATGGCCGAAGACCTCATGCCCCTCCCGCAGCAGCCGCAAGGCCAGATGATGGCCGATGAACCCCGCCGCTCCGCTGACGAACCAACGCATGATCGACCTTTCTGCCCACGCCCTCATAGGCGAAGCCATGGCGGAGGACTTCCTCCGGAGGATAGACGTTGCGCAGATCCACGAAGACCGGCGCCTTCATGAGGCTCTTGAGCCTGCGGAAGTCGAGGGCGCGGAACTCGTCCCATTCCGTGACCAGAACCAGAGCGTCGGCGCCTCGGGCGGCTTCATGGGCCTCGCCGACGAACTCCACCCCCTCGACGAGGGCGCGGGCGGCCTCCACGCCTTCGGGGTCGTAGGCGCGCACATGGGCGCCCATGTCCTGAAGCGCCTGGATGATCGGCAGGGAAGGCGAGTCGCGCATGTCGTCGGTGTCGGGCTTGAAGGTCAGCCCGAGCAGGGCCACCGTCTTGCCGCGCATGGGCAGGCCGCAGGCCGCCGCGATCTTGCGGCCCATGGCGCGCTTGCGCTGCTCGTTGACCTCGGCGGCGGCCTCGATGAGCCGCAGATGCATGTCGTGATCCTGCGCGGTCTTGATGACGGCGAGGGTGTCCTTGGGAAAGCAGGAGCCGCCGTAGCCCGGTCCGGCCTGCAGGAACCTGTCGCCGATGCGCTTGTCCATCCCGACGCCTCTGGCGAGATCCTGCACGTCGGCGCCGACGCGCTCGCAGAGGTCGGCCATCTCGTTGATGAAGCTGATCTTCATGGCGAGAAAGGCGTTGCTCGCGTATTTGATGAGCTCGGAGGTGCGCCGGTCGCAGAAGAACAGCGGCGCCGAATTCAGATGCAGCGGGCGGTAGAGCTCGCGCATGACCTCCTCGGCGCGCGGATCCTCCGCGCCCACCACGATGCGGTCGGGGCGCTTGAAGTCGGCGATGGCGGCGCCCTCGCGCAGGAATTCGGGATTGGAGGCCACCGCGAACTCCGCATCTGGCCGCGTCTCGCGGAGGATGCGCTCCACCTCGTCGCCGGTGCCGACGGGAACCGTCGATTTCACCGCCACCACCGTGAAGCCCTTCAGCGCCCTCGCCACCTCGCGGGCGGCGGCGCGCACATGGCTGAGATCGGCGTGTCCGTCGCCGCGCCGCGAGGGCGTGCCCACCGCGATGAAGACCACCTCGGCCCGCGCCACGGCGGCGGGCAGATCGGTCGTGAAGCTCAGGCGCCCGGCTCTGGCGTTGGCGGCGACCAGCTCGGCGAGGCCCGGCTCGTAGATGGGGATGACGCCCTGATTCAGGGCTTCGATCTTCTCTTGCGCGGAATCCACGCAGACGACTTCATGGCCGAAATCGGCGAAGCAGGCTCCGGAGACGAGCCCGACATAGCCTGAACCGATCATCGCGACGCGCATGGAGCCCCCTTCGCCGCCCTCGGGCCGCCCGGCGGGAGGAGCCCCGCAAGGACCGAAGGATTCCAGAGGGTTCTAGGCCCCGGGCGTTGAGGAAATGCTTCCGGACAGGGTTAACGGACGCAGGATCTCGCCGGAGGCCGCATCCGGGAGGCGTTCAGGCGGTCCGCGTCCGCTCCAGAGCGAGGCGCAGGCCCTCGGGCCAGGCCGCGCCGCGCCGGGTCTCGACGGAGGCGGGGACGAGGGTCTGCTCCGCCGCCCAGAGCAGGTCTTCGCCGCGCCGGACCTCATGGCGCAGCTCCAGCAGAGTCGCCGAGACCTTCGCCACCTTGAGCCGGAAGTCCAGGGCGTCGCGGGGGAAGCCGGGGCGCAGGAAATGGACCTCGATCCGCGCCGTGGGCAGGATCAGGCCGTGATCGCGCTCCAGATCGGCCCAGGGCCAGCCGATTTCGGCGAAGAACTCCTCCACCACCCCCACCAGCAGATGCAGATAGCTCGGGAAATAGGCCGCTCCGGAAGGATCGGCGTCGCCGAAGGCGAGCCGACGTTTCGTCTCGAAAGCCATGGCTTCCCCCTACAATCCGAGCCAACGCTTCTGAATCTCCGGCGTGACGGCCTCGGGCGGGCCCTCGAAGACGGTCGCGCCGCGTTCCAGGATCACGCAGCGATCCGCCGCCCCGAGGATCTCCGAGAGCGTCTTGTCCACCGCGAGGATCGCCAGACCCTCGGCCTTGAGGCTGCGGATCGCCGTCCAGATGTCCTGGCGCACCAGAGGCGCCAGCCCCTCCGTCGCCTCGTCGAGAATGAGCAGGCGCGGGCCGGTGGTCAAGGCGCGGCCTATGGCGAGCATCTGCTGTTCGCCGCCCGAGAGGGTCGCGGCCATCTGTTCGCGGCGCTCGCCGAGGCGGGGAAAGAGCGCCTCCACCCGCGCGAGGCTCCAGCCTTCGGGGCGGGCGGCCACGAGCAGATTCTCCCGAACGGTGAGGTTGGGGAAGCAGCGCCGCCCCTCGGGGACCAATCCCAGCCCCAGACGCGCCCTTTGCGGCGCCGAGAGCCCCTGAAGATCGCGGCCGCCGAAGGAGACCCGCCCCCGGCGCGGCGGATTGAGTCCCATCACGGCGCGGATGGTCGTGGTCTTGCCCATGCCGTTGCGGCCCATGAGCGCGAGGGTCTCGCCCTCCTCGATGCGCAGAGAGGCCCCGAAGAGCGCCTGAGAGCCGCCGTAAAAGGCCTCCAGACCCTCCGCTTCGAGCAGGCTCATGAGGAATCTCCGAGATAGGCGCGGCGGGCTCCGGCGTCGGCGCGGATTTCGGCGGGCGAGCCGCTGGCGATGACCCGCCCGGCCTCCAGCACCGAAATCCGGTCGGCGAGGGCGAAGACGGCGTCCATGTCATGCTCGACCAGCAGGATCGGAGCCTCGCGGCGCAGCTCCGAGAGGAAGCCCGTCAGCTCCCGCGAGCCCTCCGCGCCGAGGCCCGCCATGGGCTCGTCGAGGAGGAAAAGCCTGGGCTCCATGGCCAGAGCCAGCGCCAGTTCCAGCCGCCGCCTTTCGCCATGCGAGAGCAGCGCCGCCGGAACCTCCGCCCGATCCGCCAGCCCCACCCGCGCCAGAGCGGCCATGGCGGGCTCGGTCAGGCGGCGGTCGCCCCGGGTCGGGCGCAGGAAGCGGAAGCTCGTTCCCGCCCGCGCCTGAACCGCGAGCATCACATTGCGCAGGGCCGAGAACTCCCCCGCCAGCGACGAGATCTGAAAGCTCCGCGCCAGCCCCATGCGCGCCCGCGCCGGAGCGCCCAGAGCCGTCACGTCGCGCCCGAAGAGCCGCACCGAACCGGAATCCGGGCGCAGGCCTCCGGCGATCTGGGCGATGAGCGTCGATTTCCCCGCGCCGTTGGGTCCGATCAGAGCATGGATCTCGCCGGGGCGCAGATCCAGCGTCACGCCGTCCGTCGCCCTGAGCGCGCCGAAGCTCTTGCGCAGATCGCGGATCTCAAGGGCGGGATCAGCCATCGCGACGGCCTCCCGCGATCAGCCCGAGCAATCCGCCGCGCGCGAAGACCGCCACGCCCAGCACCGCCAGGCCGAGGAAGAATTGCCAGCGCTCCGTCCAGCCGCCGAGGACATGCTCCATCGCCACGAAGAGGACGGCCCCCGCCGTCGGGCCGAGCAGCCGCCCCCGCCCGCCGAGCAGGATCAGCACGATCAGTTCGCCCGACATCTGCCACGACAGCATCGACGGGCTCGCAAAGCGGTTGAGATTGGCGAAAAGCGCCCCCGCCGCGCCCACCATCATCGCCGAGAGCGCGAAAGCCGTCAGGCGCAGGCCGAAGGGCTCGATTCCCAAGGCCTCGACGCGCTGCGGATTCTGCCGCGTCGCCTCCAGAGCGGTCCCGAAGCGCGAAGCGCGGAGAATCTGGAAGAGCGCCAGTCCGATCAGCAAGGCCCCGAGGCAGATCCAGAAATAGGGCAGGGGCCGCGCCGAATTGAGTCCGGGGAAGATCCCGCGCCGGAAGGACAAGCCGTCGTCTCCGCCATAGGCGGGCCAGGAGAGCGCGAAATAATAGATCATCTGCGCGAAGGCGAGGGTGATCATCAGGAAATAGACGCCGGAGGTCCGCAGGCTGATCGCCCCGATGGGCAGAGCCGCCAGCAGCGCCAGCCCCATGGCAGCAAGGATCATCGTCAGGATCTCGCGCGAGCCCGCCCAACCGAGGATCAGCGCCTCGCCGCTTCCGGCGTGGGCCGCGAGGATGCCCGCCGCATAGCCGCCGAGGCCGAAGAAGGCCGCATGTCCGAAGGAGACCAGCCCGCCCAGGCCCAGAGCCAGATGCAGCCCCGTCGCGGCCAGAGCCAGAATCGCGGCCTTGGTCGCGAGGGTCACGTAAAAGGGATGTCCGGCGCTCAGGGCCGCCCAGGGCCCGAGGATCAGCAGCGCGAGGATCGCCAGATTGGCCGCCGCCTCGCGCGGAGAAGCTGAAGACAGGCTCTTCATCGGCTTGCGGCTCCGAACAGCCCTTGCGGGCGCAGGGCGAGGATCACCGCCATCAGCAGATAGATCAGCAGAGAAGCCACCGCCGCTCCCATGGCGCTGGCCTCCGAAGGCGGCCAGGCGAGCGCGAAGGCCTTGGGCAGCAGGAAGCGACCCATGGTGTCGACCACCCCCACCAGCACCGCCCCGACCAGAGCCCCCCAGATGGAGCCGATCCCGCCGATGACGATCACCACGAAGGCGAGGATCAGCATGGGCTCTCCCATGCCGACCTGAACCGACTGCAAGGCGCCGATCATGCCTCCGGCCAGCCCCGCGAGCGCCGCCCCCAGAGCGAAGACCAGCGTATAGAGCCGCCCGATCTCCACGCCCAGGGCGCCGATCATCTCGCGGTCGGATTCTCCGGCGCGGATGCGCATCCCGAGCCGCGTCCGCGAGATCAGCAGATGCAGCCCCAGAGCCGCCGCCGCCCCCACGCCGATGATCGCCAGACGATAGACCGGATAGGCTCCCCCGCCCGGCAGAGGCGCAGCGCCCTGCAGCAGCGGCGGAACGTCGAGGAAGAGCGGAAAGCCGCCGAAGATCCAGCGCGTCCCCTCGGAGATGATGAGGATCAGCGCGAAGGTCGCGAGCACCTGCTCCAGATGGTCGCGGCCATAGAGCCGCCGCAGGATCGTCGCCTCGATGAGCGCGCCCGCCGCCGCCGCCGCCGCCAGAGCCGCCCCCAGCCCGAGCCAGTAACTCCCGGTGGCCGCCGCCACGGCCGCGCAGGCGAAGGCGCCGATCATGTAGAGCGAGCCATGGGCGAGGTTGATCACCCCCATGACGCCGAAGATCAGCGTCAGGCCCGCCGCCATGAGGAACAACATGACGCCGAGCTGAAGGCCGTTGAGCAGTTGCTCAAGCAGAAGCGCGAAGGACAAGGGGGAGATTCCGGACAAGGCGCCTCCCTGCGGGCCCCGGGGGACGCAGGGAGGCGGGACAGGCTCAGGGCAGCTTGCAGGCCTCGGCGTAGGCGTCGCCGTGGTCGGTGAAGGCGGTCTCCACGATGCGGTTGGTGAGCGTCCCGTCGTCGAGCTTCACCACCTCGCGGACATAGATGTCCTGAATGGGGTGGTTGTTGGTGTTGAAGCCGAACTTCCCGCGCACCGAGGCGAAATCGGCCTCCTTCAGCGCGGCGCGGAAGGCTTCGGGATCCTTGACGTCCGCCTTCGCCTGAGCCGAGAGCAGCAGATTGGCCGTATCCCAGGCCTGGGCCGCGTAGATCGAGGGCAGGCGGCCGTATTCCGCCTTGAAGGCCTCGACGAAGGCGCGGCTGGCCTCGTTGTCGAGATCCGGCGCCCAGGAAGCCGAATTGCGCACGCCCAGAGCGGCGTCTCCCACGGCGGGCAGCACGTCCTGACTGAAGGAGAATCCCGGTCCGATCAGCGGAATCTCCACGCCCGATTGCGCATATTGCTTCAGGAAGGCGATGCCCATGCCGCCCGGCAGGAAGAAGAAGACCGAATCCGCGCCCGAAGCCCGGATCTGCGCGATTTCGGCGGCGTAATCGCTCTGGCCGACCTGCGTATGGATCTCGCCCGCGAGTTCGCCCGTGTAATAGCGCTTGAAGCCGGTCAGGGCGTCGAGGCCCGCCGGGTAGTTGGGTGCCATGATCAGGGTGTTTGCGTAGGTCCGGGCGGCGTATTGCCCCATGGCCTCGTGGAAATTGTCGTTCTGATAGGCGACGTTGAAATAATTCTCGTGGCAGTTCGCGCCCGCCAGAGCCGAGGGCCCCGCGTTCACGGAAAGATAGAAGATCCCCTGATCCACCGCGTTGGGCGCCACCGCCATGGCCAGATTGGACCAGATGATTCCCGTCAGCACGTCCACGCCGTCGCTCTGGATCATCTTGTCGGCGATCTGCACCGCGAGTTCCGGCTTCTGCGCGTCGTCCTCGACGATCAGCGTCACCTCGGGGTTGTCCGCCCGTTTGAGCGCCAGAGCGAAGGCGTCGCGCGCGTCCACGCCGAGTCCCGCGCCCGCGCCGGAGAGCGTGGTGATCATCCCGACCTTGAGCGGCGCCGCCTGGAGCGCCGCCGGCGAGGTCGCCAGAGCCAGCCCGAAGGCGCCGAGCGCCGCGGCGCTGGACGCGAAGCGTGAGTTCATGATGGATCTTCCTCCAGAATTCCCCGCCTTGACGCCCCGGCGCAGGACGGCTTTTAATCCTTGCGGCCATTGTTCAGCCTCGCGGGACGGAAGCCAAGCGCAAAATCTCCCGGGATCGGCGGCTCTCGCTGCCCTTCGTCTCCTCCCTCGTCAAAGGACGCCCGATCATGAGCCGTGACGCCCCGCATCTGCTCGACCTGCCGCCGCCCGCGCCCGGCGAAGCCCTGGAGGTCGCGCCGGGACTGCTCTGGATGCGCTTCCGGCTGCCCTTCGCGCTGAACCACGTGAATCTCTACGCCGTCGACGAGGGCGAAGCCGAGGGCTGGGCGCTCTTCGACGCCGGACTCGGGGTGGAGGAGACCTATGCGGCCTGGGAAGCGGCTCTGGCGGGGCCTCTGCGCGGCAGACGGGTTTCGCGGCTGATCGTCAGCCATTTCCATCCCGATCATGTGGGGGCGGCGGGCTGGCTCCTGCGGCGGCTCGGGAATCCGCCGCTGCACATGACCGAAACCGAATATCTCTTTGCGCGCTACATGATGGCGGGCGGAGAGACCACGGAGGATCCGCTCTATGCGGGCTTCTACCGACGCCATGGCGCCACGCAGGAAGAGACGCGCATCCTCATCGAGCGCGGCCACAACTACCTCCGCCGCGTGACGGGGCTTCCGGCGGCCTTCCATCCTCTGGAGCGGAAGGTCCCGCTGGTTCTGGGCGGGCGGAGCTTCCGTCTGCTGATCGGGACCGGCCATGCTCCGGCCCAGGCGATGCTCCATTGCGCCGAGGAGGGGATTCTCCTCGCGGCGGATCAGGTGCTCGGGCGGATCACGCCGAACATCTCGGTCCACGCCATGGAGCCCGAAGCCGATCCGGTGGCGCGCTTCCTCGAATCCCTGGAGGATCTGCGCGGCGAGGTTCCGGACGAGACTCTGGTCCTGCCCGGCCATGAACAGCCCCTGACGCGCCTGCACGGGCGGCTGGAGGATCTGGCGGCCCATCACGAGGCGCGATGCGTCGTGGTCCGGGAGTTCTGCGGCAGGGAGCCTCTGAGCGTGGCCGAACTGACGCCCCTGCTCTTCACGCGGCCTCTGGACCCGCATCAGAAGTCCTTCGCCTTCGCCGAGGCCCTCGCCCATGTGAACCATCTCGTCGCGCGCGGCGAGATGGCCTGGGTCGAGAAGGGCGAGGTCTGGAAGGCGAAGGCCGTCTGAGGCGCGTCACCCCATCAGGCGGCGGCTGAGATAGGCGTATTCCAGAGCCAGCCGCCGCGCCGTCTCGCGCAGGTTGGCCGCCGCGCCATGGCCGCCGTCGGTGTTTTCGTAGAACAGCGTCGGATAGCCCAGCTCCTCCAGCTTCGCGGCGGCCCGTCGGGCGTGGCCGGGATGCACGCGGTCGTCCTTGGTCGAGGTGTGGATGAAGACCTCGGGATAGGGCTGGCCCGCCCGCAGATTCTGATAGGGCGAATAGGCTTCGATCCAGGCGCGTTCCTCGGGGATCTCGGGATCGCCGTATTCCCCGACCCATGAGGGGCCCGCCAGCAGCTTGTGATAGCGCAGCATGTCGAAGAGCGGCACCTGGATCACGGCGGCGTTGATGAGGTCCGGACGCTGGGTGAGCGTCACGCCCATCAGAAGCCCGCCCTGGCTGCCGCCCATGATCCCGAGCTTCTTCGGGCTCGTGATCCTGCGCCGGATGAGGTCTTCGGCCACGGCCTGGAAATCCTCATGCGTGCGGTGGCGGTTCTCCTTGATGGCGCATTGATGCCATTTCGGCCCGAATTCGCCGCCGCCGCGGATGTTCGCCACCACATGGATTCCGCCGCGCTCCAGCCAGAGCTTGCCGATGGTCGCGGAATAGGCGGGCGCAAGCGGAATCTCGAAGCCGCCGTAGCCGTAGAGCAGGGTGGGATTCGAGCCGTCCATGGGGGCCTCGGCCCGGCGGATGACGCAATAGGGGATCAGGGTTCCATCCCTGGAGGGCGCTTCGAGCTGCTCGACGATCAGGCCCGAGGCGTCGAAGCGCTCC
>NZ_JAQTXI010000030.1 GCF_028688855.1 Neomegalonema sp.
TATAGCGGGACACAAGGTTTGAGAAATTGGGACACAAGGTTTGAGAAATTCGTCTTCCCTTGGCGATTGACGAAATCAGCACCATCAGAGTTCCCTGTTGCAACCTTGAATAGATATTCCCTGTCCCCCGAAAGAGCGCTGCGTGATCTGCAAGCGCTCTTTTCTTGCCCTTTAAATCAGTCTTCCATGGCCATGATAGCCGCTCTGATTTTGTCAGGCCTGAGGGGCGAGAAGAAGTTCCTCCTCTCATCCAGGGGGTCATAGCTGGAAACGATCAATGTCGGGACGATAACTCCCGAGGGCAGCTCGCGCCCAGCCGGGCTCCCACTGTCGGCGCGACGGATGCGGCACGCCTCCCCTCTTGTCTCCACAATGGCACGCCGCACGTCCACGACCGGCTGAGAGCACCGACTGACGAACTCCCCCAAGTGACCATCCCCATTCGAGCCCATCGCAAAGATGTGGACGGACTCGCCCGTCTCGACTTCGGCGCGGGGCGTCTGGGGGAGTTCGACGCCTCCGCCCGGATCATCGGGCAGCATAACGACAGCCCGGTCGTCACGATAACCGGCCGCGCCATCCGGCTCGAAATTCAGATCCACCACCGCCGCATGAATCAAGTAACTCGCTCGACAATTTGAGCGGCCCCGCGGCTCGATGCAGATCTCCAGCCGCAGCGGCGCTGCTCCTGTGCGATCCACTACGCAATGTGCGGCCGTCACGACATATCCGCCTACATAGAGCGCGCCGCCGCATTCGCCGCGCGATTCGGGAGAGGCGCTAGGGAATTGCGCCCTCACCTCCGGGCTTGTCGGATAGACGGCGCGCACCAATGCGAACCAAGGCGGGGTCTCCGTTTGAGCGCCGCCGAGCAAGGCGGCAGGGACCGTCACGCGATGATCAACCCCACGCTTATCGGTCTGCACCAGACTCCATCCGGCGTCGGCGAGGCGGTGGCGCAGAAGCGGACGATCCTGCGCATTTGAATCCATGGCTGGCGATTCGTCTTTGAGCGGGTTGCGTTGGACGTCTCCAAAGGCCCAAGTCAGGGCGGTGGCGATAACCGCCAATAAGCACAACACGGCAAAGACAATATTTCCCCTCATGGAGTTTCCTCTCCTTGACCGAGATGCAGTCCTGCGGCTTGGGTCCCATACCGCCCATATGTCCGCGCCATCGAAATTCTTGAGAGCGGCCCACTGGCTGAATCCTCAAGCATCCGTCGCCGTCTTTCCGCCTCGACATAAGCACGCATGTCTGACGGCATTTGCTCGGATGTGATTTCGGCCTCCAGGGCCTGGGAGCAGTGGCAATGCTCGAACCAGAAGAGCGCGTCGATAATGCGCCGCAGTCGCCGCCAACCGGGGCGCCCTTGCGCGTCGCCGCGATAGGCCGCGAGGGCGGAGAGCGTCACATCGGGCGATCCTGTCAGGAGAAACGCCCCCGTCTGGCTGAACCAGACAAGCAGGCGGCGGCCGAAGAAGGCGAAGACGCGGCGCATCAGAGTTCCCCCGATTCGGCGGGCGGCGCGAGGTCCAGATCCGGCATGTCGTCATCCAAAGGCGGCGGGGCGGCGGGCTCTTCGACCGGCGGCGGCGCGAGAGCGGCGGCCTCGGCGGCGACCTCCTCTGCGGCTATGGCGTCCAGATCCGGCGTTTCGGCGTCCAGCAGCGCGCTCGTCTGGACATAGGAGGCATAGGCGCGGGAGAGCGCCGCATCCACGGCCCTCCCGCGCGCCAGGCGCGTCTCGGCGTCGCTCGCGGCCGTTTTGAGCAGCACCGGCGGGCAAATCGCGCCTTCCGGCAAATCATCCACCGAGCCGCCGGCCCGCAGATGCGCCACCGCCAGCTCATGCCCGGCGTATTCCGCCTGCGCCAGCCCGAGCGCGTCGAATCCCAGCGCGGCGCTCTTCGAGCCGATGGCCGCCCTCAGCGTCGCCGAGCCAGCCTCCGCCAGAGCCGCCGCGACGACGGTCAGGGCCAGCCGCGTGAGCGCATGGCCGTCCGAGACCACCGTCTCCCGCTCGGCGGGAGAGGCCGCCAGATCGATCCGCGCCCGCAGCGCCGTCAGAGCCTGAGCGCGCCTCCCCGCCCGCCAGGCCGCGAGGATAGCCGCCTCGTCATGGCCCGCCGCCCGCGCCTCGCGCACGCCCGGATAAATCCGACCGTCAATCTCATATCTCATGCTCGTCTCCTCAGAGCGTCGTCAACCCGCGCAGCCGCGCCCAGGCGGGCGCAGCCGCCCCCGCCGCGCCCGCGCCATCGATCCATTTGCCCGCCTGCGCCGTCGGCCAGGAGCCCGCCTGCACGTCCAGCTCGACGAACCCGCGGCTCGCGCCGACGATCCAGGCCGTGGCGGCCGCCGGGCGCTCGATGTCGCAGCGCAGCAGCCGCAGGGACGCCCTCGACGGTCCCAGCGCGTGCAGATCGCGCCCGATCAGCGCGTTGTAGGGGGAGGGCGTCCCGGTCTCGGGGGCGGCGGGGAAGCGCAGGCCCAGACTGTCGAGCGTGACGTCGATCGGGCCGTGAAGCTCGCTGAAGACCAGCCCGCCGACGCTATAGGTCCCGTCGCCGTGGTCGTGATTGGCGAAGGTCCATGTCCGCTTGATGCGGGCGCTGTTCACATTCGCGCCTTGAATGCGGATGAACTGGAACGGCTTGTTGACGACGCTCTCCGCCGTCCTGCCCGCCGAGGAATAATCCGAAAGCAGGTTGATGGTCAGCGCGCAGCCGGAAGGCGCGCTGCGGATCGCCTGACGAATCGTCGCATAGGGCGCGCCCGCCGAACCATCGCCGGTCGTGTCGGATCCCGTGGCGGAGTTCACGAAAAACGTCACGCCGAGATCCAGCGTCGGCATTTCGTCGACGCCCCCGATCCAGCCGCCCGAATTCGTGACCCGCCCGCGCGCCACGCCCGTCAGGGGGGCCGCCGTGACGCCCAGCAGCAGCCCGCCGCCCCGAACCGCGATCGCCCGATTCCCGAAATCGGTCGCCTCCGTGATCTGGACGATGGCGCTTCCTGTGGGGCCGCCGCCGAGAATCGTCATCGCGCCGCGCTCGCCGTGCAGATAGCTGCGCCCCTCGGTGACGTGGCCCTCCAGCGTCAACTGCCCACGCTCGACATGCGCGGCGTAGAAACCGCCATGGGATCTCGCGTAGGGCGTGCTCATGTTCGTGCGGTTGCAGTAGATCGTGCTGTGTCCGCCGTGGAAATGCCCGAGCGATGAAACCCAGCTTCCGAAGAGGCTCGACACCGCCGCATAGTCCCGCGCCTGGGTCAGACGGGGCTGAAACAGTGTGATCCTGTGCCCCTCCTGTCCGACGACGTTCGCGCCGCATCCGGAGACGCAGAGCCCGTGGCCGCACAGGTCTGCGCCGATCGCCCAGATCCCGTTGCGATCCGCGCCGTGGATCCAGAGTTCGTAGGGCCGCCACGTCAGCGTCGAACCGTAATGCGCCAGCGCCCCTACGCTGCGGCCCCGGCTGTCTGTCACGTCAAGGGCGAGGTTCAGGCGCAGATCCGAGCGTGGCAAGCCGACATTGGAGTCGCCGGCGACGAAGGCCCCTCCGGCGAAATCGACGGCGGTGCGGCACCAAGAATACGGAACCAGGCATTTATGACCCACAGGGACGGGCTGCACCGGGAAAGCCGTGCGTCGATCAACGCCATGGACGACCATGCGGCGCGTCGCGGCGGTGACGGAGACGACGCGGAAAACGCCGGCGCAGGCGTCGGTGACCTCGATTTGCGCGGCCGTCCGCGTGGAGGAGGCCCATTCGTCGCAGGCGAGGCGGATCGTCTGTCCAGCAACGATCCCCGACACGCTGTCGAGCGTGGCCGTGATGACCGTCCGCTGCGCCCCTAACGGCAGGGCCGGATCCAGAGGACCGCCAGGTGCGATGGAGAGAGCCTCAATCGTCCGCTCCGCCCAGAGTTTGCCGTCGGCCCCGCGCCAGCCTTCGACGATTGTGAGCGCGCCCGGCGGGGCTTTGGCCTGCACGGTCATGACATGCTCGCCGGGGCGCAACCGCACGACGACGCGGCCGCAGCCGTCCCAGCTCGCGGCGAGGTTCAGGGCCCGCTGAATTTCGCCGATCGGGAAATGGCCGCCCTCGCCGATGTCGAGATACGCCGTTTGGTCCGCCTGCAGGACGAGGCGCGCGCCCGTCGTGATCACCTCCGCCACCCGAGCCTGAACAAGCTCGTCGGCCGCAGGAGGGAGCGTCGCCTCAATCGCATCCTGCATGCCGCCAAGCCGCGCCGCAAGATCTGGGAACCCGCCCCTGGCGTTGTCCATCGCCATCTTCAGGTGGGCCGTTCGGTCTCCAAGTTGACGAGCCTGGATATTCGAGATTCCATCCGGCCCTCCCACCACAGGATCGGTCATCTCGATCTGATAAATTCCCGACCGCCAGGCGGCTTCTTCCGGCAAATTCGCCATGATGCGCTTCCGTCGTCAAAAGATGATGGTCCAGGCCCCGTCGAGGCTGATGTCGTCAGCCTTCTCGATCGGAGCGCGGGTCTTGCGGGCGAAAAGCGATCCGTCTGATGTGATCAGGCCGAACTCCCGGATGACGAGGCCAACGGCCTCCGAAGTCTCCAGTCGCCAGTCGAACTGAACGCGGCCGGGGGCCGGATAGCTGTAGCCCGCGACCGCTTTGATGAAGGGTGTGGTCAGAGCCGCATCCTCCCAAGAGGCGGGACCATCGGCGCTCGTCCCCACGCCGAAGCGGGTGACGATCTTGCCCGCGCCGTCTCCGGCGATCAGGCGCGCCAGGGCGTCGCGCGCGCCGGGCATGATCATGTTCTCGTCGCGCCAGCTCTCGATCAGCGCGCCGCTTCGGCGGATGTCGATCTGGAGCGAGCCTCGCAAGGCGAGCGTTTCAACTGCGTGCATGACTCCCTCAAAGGACGTTTGCATGGTGATGAACCGGGGCGGAATGGAGAGCATGGCGCGTCACCCGGATAGGCATGACGGGATCCACGACCGAGGGCCGGTCGGCTCCATGGAGGATCCCGGAATAGAGGCGACGACCGTCGTGGAGCGCCGCGCTCCCGAAACTTTCTTCAGCGCTGAGGCTGAGGCGGAATGAGAGGTCGGCCTGTCGATTATCGTAGAGCGCGCCCGCCGGACCCCAGCCCTTGTGTTCGCTTCCGGCGTCATGGAGCAGCCCGCCGTCATGGAGGCGGCGGATCCCATGCTCATGCCGCAGAGAGCCGTCATAGCGACGTCCCCACGGAACGACATCTTCGCTGTGATAACGCGTCATCGTTGCGAGATGCGCCTGAGCTTGCAGTTCGTCAGCAAGGCCAAGGCGAGCGCCCAGTCCAACCAGATGGGATCTGGCGTTCTTCCAGATCTCGATCAGATGGAACAGCTGTACAATCTGCTCGGAGGTCAGGCTCTTCGCCCCGAGATCGACCAGAACCCGGAAGGTCGCCCAACGCAGGCCTGAACCATAATCGGCGGCGGCGGAATAGGCGGCCTCTCCGTCGTACAGCACAACTGGAGCGCCCTCGACGATGTCGGCTCCCGCATAGCCGATGGCCTTGACGGCCTCGCGAACCGCCCAGGGCGTCCCCCGATGGCGATGCAGATCGAGGCCGCGACGGATGAAGGCCCGGCGCTCTTGCGGCGTCGCGGCGAGATCCCATCCCGCGCCGCCCATGAGGTCGAATTGCCAGGCGAGCAGATGCAGGGCGCCGTCGGGCACATCGTCCAGACGATAGATCAGCAGGGTCGCAAGATCGAGATCGTCGAGGCGACCGAGCAGCCCCAAGAGCGCGCGACTGCGTTCGTCGTCGATCCCAGCCGGGAGTAGGCGCAGGTCCTCACCCATCGGCCGTCCCCGCCAGGATCAGATCGATCCCCGTGCAATCCGCCCATTCCTCCGGACCCAGCTCGCGCCAGAGAGGTTCAGCGAGCTGGATGCGATAGACGCCTGAGACCGAGAGCGCGGCGACGAGCTGGCTCTCCACGAGATCGCGCCCAAGCCCGGACCGGCGCTCTGCGACCCAGGCTTCGGCGGCGCGGCGGACGGCCGTCATCGTGACGGAGGCGTCGGCGGCGCGATAAAGGGTGACGGATCCGACGATCCGGTAAGGCGCGCGGATAGGCGCCATGACCTCCACCCTGTCGGTCAGGGGGCGGGTCTTGTCGTCGGAGAGGCGCGCGGCGACGAGATCCAGCAACTCCGCGCTGGGGGCGCCCTTATCCGTGAGGATATGGACGCGCACCAGGCCCGGGCGCGGGCTGAGGACCGCCGCATCCACGATGGACTGATGCGCGGCGATCGCATGCCAGCGATAGGCGCCGACCGGACCGGCGACGGAGAAGCTGCGCGGGGCCTCGCGGATGCGCCCCCTCAGGCGATCATCCGTTTCAGCCGCCCTGCCGCCATGAGAGGTCGAGATGTTGACGACCGAAATTCCCGCCAGCGGATCCAGCAGATCGGCGATCTGCCCCTCCACATAGCCATTGCCGGTTTCGCCGGGCGCTTCGGCCGAGGCGGCGACCTCGACGAACAGGCTCCCTGCGGGGATCTCGACGGGCGCCGTCGTGGCGAAGACCGCGCGTCCGTCTCCGGAGCGGACCCGCGTTCCGGAGGAGACGATCGTCACGCCGGAGCGGGCGGCGTCCAAGACGAAGCGCAGGGTGGCGACGGCCGAAGCTGGAGGCAGACGACGGACGCCCAGCAAATCGCCCAGATGATCGAGCATGGGGAAGGCGGCGTAAGCCAGAAGGTTTTGCTTCGCCGCCTCCTGAATGGCGATGCGGACCAAGCTTTCCCGATAGGCGATCACGTCGACGAGCAGCCGCTCGACCTGGGCGGGTTGCAGCTTGCGTCCGACCATGGCTTCGTAATCGGCCACCATCTGCGCCGTCAACCCGCGCGGATCGCGCTCGACGAAACTCGGCTCGGGGAGCGCGTCAGACATCGCGCACCTCGGTGGCGATCATCTCGCCGCGGCCGTTGAGGCGCCATTCGACGGTCAGACGCAGATGCGTCGTCGCCAGATTCTGCGGAGCGACGCGGATCACTTCGATCCGGGGCTCCCAGCGACGGAGCGCGTCGACGCTCTCGCGCACGACATGCGGCAGGGCCTCGGCGATGGGCCGATCCAGATAACGCCAGAGATCGGAGCCGAATTCCGGGCGATGCGGAACGGAGCCTTTGGGCGTCAGGAGGATGATCCTGACGCATTGATGGATGTCCTCCAGGCCAGCCACGATCTCGCCATGCGCCCCCAGGCGGGGCTGCCAATCGGCGGCGGCTATGTCGCGAACATCTTGAGCCATGCAGGGAGATTATGCGCTTTGCATGATCTCCCCGACCCGGACAGCAGTCCCTCCAGACGAAAGCGTCTGCCCAGCTTATGCGCAAATCCGCCTGTCGGCCAAGTCAGGAGGGCGCGTCGGTCGTCGAATCTCCACGGCGCACGCCTTCATGGACATGGGTCTCGCCCACGTTCACGCCGTTATGGGTCAGGCGTGGACCTGAGATGGCTACGCCGGAGGCGGAGATCTCCACCCGCGTTCCTCCGACGGAGAGAATAAACGCACGGGCACCCTTGTCATAGGTCAACGAGGCGCCGTCGCCATAGAGGATGGCGTGGACGCCCGGATCTGAGGCGGGCGGCCTGTCCGCATCGGAATAGATGGAGCCCAGAACGACGCCCGCCTCCGCATGCTCGTCCATGAGCGCTGCGACATGCTCGCCGACGGCGGGCATCCAGTAAGCCTTGTCGCCCTTCGTGCGCGGCTGGAGGATCTGAAGCCACCAGCTGACAATCTCGTCGTGATCGGAGAATCGCACGCGGGCCCTGACGCCGACTGGATCGATCTCGACCACGATCCCCAGTCTAGGATTGGACATGGCGCAGCTCGACCTCCGTCACATAGCCCGCCCGGCGCTCGATGCGATGGCGGGAGGTTTCGATGAGATAGCGCCCCGACAGGGCGCCCAGATCCGGAATCTCGATCACGACGCCCGCCGCCAACCGTGGGTCTCCCTTGAGGTCGATCCGCCCGGTCAGGGCGCGGGCGTTGGCGCGCTTCAGCTCGGCGGCGGCGCGGATCCGGGCCTGAGCCTCGCTCTCCACCCGCGCCTTGACCTCCAGCACGTCGCCGGTCGTCACCCCTTCCGCCTCCACCGTCACCTTGATCAACCGGGAGGTCTCGGGATCATGATAAGAGAGCGCGCAAGCCTTGTAGATCTGGCGCGAGGAATCCCTGAAGCTGAAGCGGCCCATCTTCGCTCTGGGAATGGAGGCAGCAGGCGTCTGGCGCTCCAGATCTCCCGCCTTCGCAAAATACAGCATCTTCCCCCGCACGGAGACGACATGATCATAGTCTCCGGCGAGGCGGCGCAGGAATTCGAGATCGCGCTCGACATATTGCGTGACGCGCCGCATGGCGCCTTCCTCGATCTCGCCTTCCAGCGTCAACCCATGCTCGGAGGCGATCTGTTCAGCGATCTGACGCAGGGTCTTGTTCTCGAAGGCGCGCGTCCGCTCCGTGCGCAGACCGGCGCTGACCGGCGCGGCGAGTCCGCGAATGACGACCACATCCGGAGGCCCCTCGAAGCCGATTTCATCCACCTCGAACTCGCCGCAGGGCAAGAGCGCCCCCGCCCACCCGATCTTCAGATTCATCAGATCGCCCTTGGAGGGCAGCCAGGCGCCCTTCCAGCGATGCGAGCGATCTTTGAGCCGCACTTCGATTTCGTCGGATTTCCCATGCTCAAAATCGACATAGGCGATGGAGATCGCCTCTGGGGCGATATCAGCCGTGACGTCGCTCCCCTCATAGATCAAAACCCATTGCGCGGCGGGGATGATCATGAGCCCCTCCGCTTCCACGGGGGGAGGCCCTGGTCGACGACGACCGCATCCGGCAGGACAGGCACGAGCAAGAGGACGCCCGCCTCCAGAAACGGCCGGATCGGGACGCCCGGATTGGCCGTGACGATCGGCTCGTAAAGATGGGCGTCTCCATAATAGGTCCAGGCGAGCAGATCCCAGCGATCGCCCTCGCTGGTCAGATGCTCGACATATTCCGCCATGTCAGGCCCTCACGATTCTGGAGGACGGCGTGGAGTCGGCCGCCTCCGAAGGCGGCGCAGATGGAGCCGCCTTCCGCGTTTTGCCGCCTGCGCCTGAGGTCCGGGCGGCGTTGTTCTCAATCCGCAGGTCAGAGGTCGCGGCCCCTTTGGCGTCATGCTCCAGAAGCACGGCCCTGGCGCGCGTGGAGAGGAGAACGCCGGCTCCATCGGTATGCCGCATCGTGACGTCGATCTGGCGGATGACGAAGACCCCGACATAATGGCCTGAGCCATAGACGAAAGGCAGAGCCTCATGACGCGAGGCGGCGACGCGCAGCTTCGCCAGCTCCACATCAGGATCGCAGTAATCCACATGAAGGACGAGGTCGATGACGATCTCTCCCAAGGCTTCGCCGACATATTGCAGTTTCGGCTTGCCCTCGATCACCGCATGCTGGGCGTAATCCCAGGCGCGCTTGCTTGAGATCCCCTCAAAAGAGATCGACGTCTGAAATCTGATCGAACCCAGCATGGCGAACATGTCGAAGCCTCAATATTCAAGGCGCTGGCGGCGCGCCGCCTCATCGCCCAGGATTTGCGCCAATTCATACCCCATCTCGCGCAGGGCCTTCATGACCGCCTCGCGCGTCTGGACCTCATCGCCGCCGAAGCCCGCCGCGAAGGAGAGGCTCGGCGCGAAGTGGATCTCGATCTTGCCGCCCGCCGCCGAATCGGAAGATCCGGCGGCGGGAGATCTCAATCCCTCTCTTGACGAGGAGAAGCCGACTTGCGGCAAAGACCTCGCCGCCTGCATCACAGGAAGCCGCTCCGATCCGACCATGGGCGCCGCAAGAGGCGCGCGCAGGGCGGCGGCCATTTCAGCCGCCAGCCGCTCGACGGCCGCCACCGCCGGAGCGGGACGCACGGCTTCCGCCAGCGTTTCGGCGAAGCGCACGCGATGCAAATCCGAAAGAGGGCCGATCTTCGCCGGCGAATGCGGCAGGTGGTCGCGCATAGCCTGAACGGTTTCGCGCACCGCGGCCACCGCGTCGGAAGCTCCGGCGCGAATTCCTGCGGCCAGCGTGCGCATGAGAGAAACGCCATGGCTGCGGAAATCCTGAGACGCCAGACCATCGCCAAGCGTCCCCGCCAAGGCGACGCCCTCGTCATAAAATGAAGCCCGCGCCAGAGCGCGCGCGCCGAGTTGGACGGCCCGGCCCATGGCCGCCTCCATGCCCGAAATCTGCGCCATGGTCTCGGCGGCCTCGGCGGCCAGAGCGTTGACCGCGGCGACGGAGGCGCCGACGTCCACCGCCGCCACGGCCTCCATGGCGACGCGCAGTTCGTCAGACGCGCGGGTCGCTCTTTCGACGGAGGCCGGATCCCCGGCGGCGATTTCGATCACATCGCCGCGGGAGAAGATCCCGCGCAGCCTCTCCCAGGCGCCGGAGGCCACGCCGACCGCTCCTGAGAGGATGCCCGCCAAATGATCCGCGATGGGGCCGAAAGCTTCGGTGATCGTGGCGATGGGCGACCAGGCCAACAGAGATTTCAGCCCGTCCCAGACGCTGGAGATCCCGGCGAAGGCGAGGTCGAAGGGCGTCCGCATGGCGTCGACGAGACTGGACCAATCGACATCCGGCATGGTCGGGATGAATCGCCGCCAATCCAGATCCGGAATCAGGGCGCCCCAATCGAGAGCCGCGATTGATCCCAGAACGCCAGACCAGCTGAAGCCGGGAATGAAATCACTCCAGTTCAGGGCCAAGATCCAGCGACCCCAGTCGAGCGCGCCGCCGAGGATCGCGGACCAGCTGAAGCCGGGAATGAAGTCGAGCCAGCGGATCGGCAGGATCCAGGAGACCCAGTCGAGAGCTGAAACAAAATTCTCCCAGGTCAGGGCTGCGACGAAGTCGCCCCAGACCAGACGCGGAATCGCCGCCATCCAGTCGAAGCCTCGCCGCGCTCCGGAGGACATGCGCTCCCACCATCCGGAAACCCAGTTTGAAAATCCTTCAAACGCCCTTTGAACGCGCGCCCAGAGATCCTTGAAGAAGCCGGAGATCGGCTCCCAATAGCGCCAGACCAGCAAGGCTCCGGCCACGATGGCGGCGACGGCGAGGCCGATGGGATTGGTCAGAAGGGCCAAGCCAAAAGCGCGCGCCGCGACGGCGGCCATACGGAAAGCGGCGACCAGCCTCCCCTGCAACAGGGCGCCCATAAGGGCGAGCCGCACCATCAGGAAGGGAAGATTGCCCGCCGCGAGCCAGAGGCCGGCCGCAAAGACGCGGATCGCCGTGACGGCCGCCAGGAATTTCGGCGCAAGCCAGACCACGGCCAGACCGATCTTCGCGAAGGCGCCAAATCCGGCGCCGACCATCGTGGCGAAGGCCCCGACCACGGCCATGATCGGCGCGACCACGGCGATGACGGCGGCGGCCAACCCCGCGACGATCATGCCCGTCTTCGCCAATTCCGGATGGGCGGCGACCCATTCGTTCAGCCCCGAAGCCGCCTTGGCGCCCCAAAGCGCCAGCTCGGTGAGGCGCGGCAGAAGAATGGTTCCGAGGGAGATGCTCAGGGTTTCGACGGCGCTGGAGAATTCGGTCTGGGCGCCGCGGAAATTATCCGCCATCTTTTTGGCGACATCCGCGGCGCGCCCCTGCGACTTGGTCACCTCCGCGACATAATCGCCGATCTTCTTGCCTTTGGAGAGCAGCTCCGCCGCTCCGGCCGCCGCCTCCGCCCCGAAGATCGTCCCGATGGCCTCCAGCTGCTTCTGGGTGCCCAGCCCTTCGACCGCCGCGCCGACCTCGTTCAGCAGCGTCACCATATTGCGCAGATCGCCCTTCTCGTCGGCGATGGAGACGCCCAGACTGCGCAAGAGCTTCGCCGCTTCGCCCGTGGGCGCCGCGAGGCGCTGGAGCATGGCGCGCAGGGCCGTGCCCGCCTCGCTGCCCTGAATGCCCGCATTGCCCAGCAGGCCCGCCATGGCGGCGGCCTCCTCCAGACTCAGGCCTGCGGCGCGAGCGAGGGGCGCGATGTATTTCATCGTGTCGCCCAGCATCGGGATGTCGGTGTTGGCCGTGGTGAAGACCGCCACCATCACATCGGCGACGCGCGTCATCTGTGCCGCATCCAGGCCGAACCCGGACAGGATGTTGGACGCGATGTCGGCGGTGCGCCCGAGGTCCACCGCTCCGGCGCGCGCCAGATCGAGCATGGAGGGCATGGCCGCCATCTGCGCCGCGGCGTCAAAGCCCGCCTTGGCCAGAAACCCCATGCCTTCGGCGGCCTGGGTGGCGGAGAAGGTGGTGGAGGCGCCGAGCGCGAGCGCCTGCTTGCGCAACGCCTCCAGCTGTTCGCCGGTGATGTCCTTGGTGACCGCGCCGACCAGCGACATGGCCTCCTGGAATTCGGCGGCGATTTCAATCGGTCCGCGGATCGCGCGGGTCATCTTGCCCGCCGCGCCCTCGACCAGAGCGCCCGCCACGGAGGCGCGCGTTCCCCAGTCCCGCATGGCTGCGCCACGTCCTGCGACGCGGTCGAGATCGCCCATCTGCGACGCCATCCGCCGGACAGGCCCGGTGAGATGATCGATGGCGGCGATGATCACGGAGAGATTGAAGACGCTGTCCAAGACCGCCACCGCTCAACAAGAAGAAGTCAGGATGAGGCGCCCTCGCGCGCCGCCCTCGTCGCTTTGGCGTGCAGGATCGCCTCCTCCAGCCAATCATTGAGATCGGAGATCTCCATCCCGTCGATCTCCGAGGCGGCCCAACCCGTGACGGAGATCAGGGCGAAGAGGTCGCGGGGAGAGGGGACTTTCCCGGCAGGCCGGACATCAGAGCCGAGACGTCCTCCATGTCCATCTCGTCCAGATCCTCCGGCAGCACCGGAGCGCCGTCGATGGTGGCCAGCTGGGCGGCGAGCGCCATGGCGTAGCCGATCGGATCCTGGGATGGATTGACATGGCGGGCGGCCAGGCGCATGTCGCGCCCCTTGCCCACGCGCAGCACGGCCGTCCGGCCGGAAACGGGCAGGACGACGCTGCGGGAGCCGTCCTTTTGAATCGTCGAAGTCTGCTCGGTCATGGTCCTCACCTTTGGGCTGGATGTCTGGGGTGATCCTTTGGATCGCCGGGAGGCGATGCGGCTCAGCCGCCGATATTGATGCGATAGCGCTCAAGGACGTCGGATCCGGCGACCTTGTAGATGTTCTCCATCACATCGAGTTCGAAGATCGGGAGACCCCCGATCTCCATCTTGGCGTGAGTGACGGCGAGGTTGCTTTCGAGCGATACGGCTTCATGCTGCTTGAAGCTCCCGAGCGGGAAATCCTTGAAGGTGGCGGTCATGAAGACCGCGACCGGAGTCTCCGCCACGCGCCCTTGGCCGGTGTAGGTCTCCAGCGATGAGCGCACCTGAAGACGCACGCTCTTGAAGGGATTGGCGACGGACAGCAGGACCTCCGGATAAAGGGAGGCCCATTTGATCTTGCACTCCATCTTCTCCACGCCGGAGAAGAATTCAGCCGTACCCACCATGCCGAGCCCCTTGTGCTCGATCATCTTGTGCTTGACCTGGGGCAGATCGATTTCCTCGGCTCGGCCGAGAAGCGATCCTCCGTCCATATAGATATTGGCGTTGGCCAAGCGATTGATGGCGATCTTGCTCATGAGCGGCGAGCTCCCCTTTACGATCCGCGGAGCTGGCTCAGCAGCGCGATGTTGATGAAGCTTTCAAAGCTGATGCGCTCGGCCGGCGTCGGCGGCATGAATTCGATGTCGTAGACGAGATGGCCGGCCGCGAGCTGCGTCTCTTCATTCTTCGCCGGATCGAAGACGCATCGCCCGTCGATCAGGGCGCCGCGGCCGATCAGGGTCCGGATGAAGCCGTTCACCGTCTCCCGCACGTCGTCGATCAGCGCCTGATTGATCGGGCGGTCGATGAACTGGAGCATGGCTTGCTCGACGCTCTCATGCAGCATGTCGGCCACCCGGCGCACCGGGATGATGTTCTTCGGATGGGTGACCGAAGGCCAGGCGGCGGTGCGGTTGCCCCAGACGCGCAGGCCCGAGCCGAAGGCGTTGAAGATCGTGACGATCCCCGCCTCATTGAGGCGGTTCACGTCAGTGGACGGATCGTTGATCATCGCCGAAAGGCGGCGCTCGATCCCGATGACTCCTTTGATCTCATGGTTGGAGGGGCTGACCCAATATCCCTCCTCCATATCCACGGCGCAGATCACCCCGGCGAGATATGGACTGAGGGGCTCCAGCCGGATCGCGTCGATCACAGGATCATAGACCTTGAGATGGGGATAGCAGAGCACGCTCCGCTCGCTGGAGCTGTTGAAGTTGATGGCCCCGGAGGGCCCGCGCCCCGCCACGACATCAGCCACGTCGGTCCCGGCGGGCGCATCGATCAGCGCGAGCGCGCGCAATCTGTGCGCCATGGCGTCCAGCTCGGTCGAGACGCTCGCCAGAGAGCCGTATCCCGGCGCGATCAGAAGTTTCGGCTGGAAGCCCATCTCGCCATGGCAATCCAGAAGCGCCTGAAGGCCGGTGCGATTCCCGGCCGCATCCACCGCGCCGATGATCGTCCCGGCCGTGACCTTGGAGAGATCGGCGTATCTGAACGCGGCCTTGACGGTCGCGCCCGCCGCGATGGCGCCGCCCTCAAGCCGCGTCGCGACGCCCGCGCCCGGATCCAGCGTGAAGTCGGTTCCGGCGACATAGGTCACGGTGCCGCCGGCATTGGTCAGGACGAGGTCGAAGACCCCCTCGCGGCCCAGATCGGCCTTGCCGCTCACGGCGAAGGTCACGTCTTTGGCCCCTTGGTCTGCGGCGTGAATCGAGGGATCGAAGACATTGACGACGATCGCGACGCCCTTTCCCTGGGCGAAGATCGCATTCAGCGCCTGGGGAATGGTGAAGCCCTCGCGCCGGGTTCCGAAATATCGCGCCGCCTCGCGATCCGACTGGATCAGCACAGGCTCGTTGACGCTGGCGAGCGTCCCGTCGACTTCGAAGATCGGCGCAGTTCCGACCAGGCCGACGACGGCGGTCTTCACGGCGCTGATCGGCCGAGGCCCGCGATCGATTTCGATGGTTTCGACGCCGTGCAGAAAATTAGCGGCCATCACGTCTTCTCCTTCTCGGCGGGCGCCTCGGATCTGGATCTGCCCTCCGCCTTCGGGGCGGGCTTCGACTCTTCGGCGGGGCGCGCAAGCGTCAGCAATCCCCGGGCGATCATCGTCTTGACCCACGGGCTGTCCGCAGGAAGCTCGACCACGGAGCCGGGGATCAGGATCGTCTCCGCGCTCCCCTCCAGCGTGACGGCGGAGGCCGGGCCGCTATATCGATACAGACTCATGTCTCTCCTCGCCGGGCGCTCGGGCTGAAGCCGCCAGCACCCGCATCTGAATGTGGAAAATCTTGGGAAGCCCGCCGGGCGCATTCATCCGCACGCCCACATATGATAAGGAAGGGCGGAGGCGGCGCGTCGGAACGCCGCCTCCATCCACCCCTGAGCGCAAACCACCAGGAGCAGATCATGTCCGGAGAGAGGAAGCCCGAGAAGCTGGAGACCTCGATCAACGCGCAGGGCGTCGCGCCAAGACCGACGCGGCCGCCTGAAGCGAAGACCTCGGCCCCGAAGCCTCCTCCTCCTCCGCCGAAACGGGAAACATAATGCCGAACCCCCAAGAAGATCCCGCCGCGCCGCCCCTGACTCTCGGCGACCTGCGCTTCGACGCGCTGTTCAACAGCTTCTACCACGCCATGCGCCAGAGGCGGATGGAGCGGCTCGAAAGATGGTTCGCCTTCGCGGTCGTCCTCTGCGGCTCCGGCGCGGCGAGCGCGCTCCTCTCTCCCGAGCTTCTGGGTCAGCGAAGCGATTTCGCGGGCGGGCTTCTGGCCCTCGCCGGCGCGCTGTTCGGCGCGGCGCAGCTCGCCTTCGGCTTCAGCGCCAACGCCCGGCTCCATGCGCTCCAGCGCCTCAAATACGCCGGGATCCTTGCGCGGATCGAAGAGGCCGAAGCCGAGCCGCCCCAGAAGGAGTTGCGCAAGATTGCCGCGGACATGACCCGCCAGACGGGAGAGGAGCCCCCGACGGATTCCCCGACCAGCGCCATGGCGCGCAACGCCGCCTGCACGGCGCTCGGCTATCCTGCGGGCGACCGGATTCATATCCCGGTCTGGATACGCCTCTTCGGCTGGCTCCTGCCCTTGAACGACTACGCCTATGGGCCCGTCGGGGCCCGCAAGCCGAGCCTGGAGAAATAGGGGCTGATCGCTCATGGCTCCTCCCCGCCGCAACCGGGGCGCGGCGTCCGGGAGCTTCCGAAGCCGCTGAGCGTGTCGATCCGCTTCAGCGTCGGCGGGGCGGATGCGTCCTCCTCATCGGCGACCTCGACCGTCATGGTCGCATGCTCCACGGTCAGGACATAGGTCCAGACGCCTTGCTTTTGATCGACGAATTCGGCGCGGACAGGCCGCATCTTCCCGCATCCCTCCGCGCGCCAACCCGTCAGGGCCAGACGCAGGGCGTCCAGAACGTCATAGGCGCCGACGTGGCTGCGCAGATTGCGTGTCAGGATGGAGAGATCCCACTCGATCCTGCGCTCCTGAACCACAAGGTCGAGAGCGCGCGGCTTCGCATGGCTCTCCCGACCGAAAGCCACGAGAACGGCTCCCGCCGGGTGGTGCATCCTGAAGCTCTCCGGCTTGTCCGGAAAGGCCTCCACATGCAGATCCGGAAGGCGCGCGGCGATCCGCGCCACAATGGCCGCCTCGATCTCCTGGAGGGTCATTTGCGCAAGCCCTTCGTCAGGTGGTCGTTCAGGATCTCGCCGATCATCTCGCGATCCTCCGCGTCGACGCCGAGATAGGGCCGGGCCGGGATCTCGACCTTGCGGCCGCGCCCGGCCTTGCCGCCGAGCTGATGAATGCGGGCGTAGACCCGGTTCGTCCCGACCGCGGCCTCCAGGCGGGAGGCGCGCCAGTTCAGCGACTGATAGAGGTGGTTCTTGTCGCGCAGCTTGCGGGCGCCCGATCCGCGCCGCAGAAGGGTCGCCGGAGAGTGAGTCCTCCAGGCCCGGCCGTCCGGACCCTCCTCATTCTCGAAGCGATCTTCGGTCGAGGCCTGGAGCGCGGAGCCGATCTCGGCGAAGACCGGGCGCAGATTCGCCGAGCGCCGGAGCAAAGCCTCCAGCGCCGCGCGGAACCCGTCGTCCTCGATCCGGACGGAGGCTGAGACGCCCGCCATCAGAAGCCCCGCATCCGTTGACGGCTGAAGACGCGCTCGGGTCCGGCGACCAGAGTCGGCCCGCCCGCCGGCTCCACCGTCTCGCCGCTTTGGGCGAGGCCCAGATTGATCTCGCCCTTGGCCAGGCTGCGCAAAAAGCGCAGGACGTCCTCATAGCGCTTGCGCTGATCCTCCATCACGTCGATCTGGCGCAGGGTCAGGAGTCGATAGATGGCGATGTCGCAGGCCAGCAGCTTCAGGCTGGGCGGCGGCGCGGCGAGCGGCAGACGATAGCGTCCCTCCAGATAGCCGTCGATTTCGGCCGCGGCGTCCTCCAGCGCGCGCTCCAGCGCCTCCGTCCGGATCTCCGCGGCGTCGGGATCGGTCACCTCCCTGAGCTGCTGCGCGGAGAAGCGGTCGATCATGTCCTGGGCGCTGGCGTAGGCCATGAGGTCAATCCTTTCCTTCAGACGATTCGCTCTCGCCCCCTGCGACGCCCTCCGCCTTGGCGACGGCTTTGGAGGCGGCCTTGGGGGGCGCGGCCTTGGGCCGGAGGCTTTTGGCGGGGGCGATCGAGGCCGAAACCTCCGCCGCTCCCGCCTCAGGAGCCTCGATCTCCAGCTCCTGCACGACGAGCATGGGATCGGCCCTCAAGGCCGCGATCTGCGCCCTGGTCAACCCGTCGAGCGGGTGATCGGCGGGCCGGGCGGAGTGATCGATCCCGGCGCGGCGGAAGCCGTCGCGGCGGGCGCTGATGCGCAGGATCCGGATCTTCGTCATGACGCCCTCCTCAGAGCCAGTCGGAGACGAGAAGTTCAGCGGTGCCCCGATAGATGTTGGTTCCGCCCGCGATCATTTCGGCGTTGAGGAGCTCCAGACCTGCGGCCTCAAGCTCAGGCGGCGCGACGAGCAGGCGCGGCTTGAGCCCGAGCGGGCGGCCGTAATCGCCCCTCATGCCCCTCAGGGCGAGGCGGGCCGCCGCATAGCTCTCCTTGTTCAGGGGCCGCCTGGAGGCGTAGGCGAATTGCCAGAAGCCGAATCCGACGCTGGAGCGCCCGTCGACGCCATAGACGAATTCCTTGCGCATGAAGACGTTGGCGTCCTCTTCGCGCTCCAGACGCACGAAGTTGTAGGGCTTGCGCAGCTGGTAGATCAGGGGCTTGAGCGCGCGGCTGTCGTCGATCAGGAACCAGGCGGGACCGGAGCCGCCGCCGGAATTGGAGACGGAGATGGTCTCGCCCCGGGCGTCGAGGACAGGATGATCCTCGTCGAAGAAATATTGCCCGTCATAGCAGGGCGTCTCGAAGCCCCGCGCCAGAAGGTCGAAGACCAACTGATTCGGATGGACGGCCGTGGAGCGGCCCATCTCTTCGAAGAGCGGAGCGTAAAGGCCGTATCTGTCGTCTTCGATGTCTTCGCGCGGCACCGCCTGGGTCAGCTCCCAGGATTTATTCTGGATGGCGTAATCATGCAGACCGATCCCGTTGACGACGCGGTCGCCCAGCCATTCGCGCATGTTGGGAGTTTGGCCGAGCCAGCCATATCGCTCCTCGCGGCCGGTGGAGGTCACGCGCGTGGCGATCCGCTCCCATTGGCTCTCCGCCATGCCCAAGCCCCGCTGAAACGCGGCGTTATAGGCCGTGGACAAGGTCCGGAGGTTCGATTGATTGATGATCATGGGAAGCCCTCTTATCCAACCTTGACCCAGACGCCCTGGGCGTCGACGTCCATCACGCGCCCGGCCTTCGAGCGGCCCGCTTCGTCCTTGCCCACCGTCTGGTCGTCGAGGATCCAGGCGTCGGATCCGACGTCGGCGGGCAGGATCCGGTCCGCGCCGTCGGAATTGGCGAAGCGGAAGACCCCGAGGCGCACCCGCGCCTGAAGCTCCCCATCCGCGCCCAAACGGTTGTCGACGCGGGCGTCGGCCCGGCCGACCACGACCAGACCCTCGCCTTCGGCGGCGGGCCTGGCGAAGCCCTCCTCCAGCACGACGAGCGCGCCGGCGAAGATCTGGACGCCGCCGGCCGCCGGATAGGCGAAATCCTCTCCCGAGCGCTCGGGCGTGTTGCGGTCTTTCGTCAAGGCGGCCATCAGAGCGTCTCCTGTCGACGGGCGGCGGCGAATTCCTCAGGGGTGAGCGACATGCGGGCGGCGATCGCCAACTCATCGGCGCTCAAGGCGTCCGCGCTAGGGGTCTGCGCCTGAAGCGCCGCGGCCCCGAGCGGGAAGGCGGGTTGATTGCGCAGGAACTCCGCGAAGGCTGCGGGATCGGCGGCGTGCTGCGTGAGCGCCCAGGCGCGGTTCGCAGGCGTCACCTTGCCCGCCTTCACGGCTTCGTCGATGAGGGCGGCCGCACGCTCGCCCTGAAGGCTCTCCACCTGGGTCTGAAGGCTGACGACCAGATCCATGGGCGCATAAAGGCTGGGGTCGGGCGTCGCCGCCGCAAGGGCGGTGCGCAACGTCTTCTCCAGGGCGGAGGCGGGGGCGTCCTCCGCCAGGCCCGCGGCCTTGCGGGCGGAGGCCAGGGCCGCGGAGCCCGCGGCGGCGGACGCCTTCAGCGCCTTGAGGGCGGCGAGGGCCGCCGCCTGATCGCTCCCTTGCGGCAGGTCGAGCGCGGACGCCAGTTCGGCGAGCAGGTCCATCTCATCTCCTTGGGATTGGGGTTCGGTGAAATCCGCCGCCTCCCGACTGGCCAGAGCCGTCAGGCGCAGGTTCGGATTATTCGTCAGGGCCGCCCGCAGGACGCGCCTGATCTCGCCGGCGGCGCTATGCTCGAAGACCGGCGAGAGGTAGCGATATTCGCGGGAGGCGACGGCGGCCGCGCCGCGCTTCGTCCATGCCGCGCGCGCCCAGATCCCGTCCTCGCGGACCTCGAAGCCCTTGAGCCAACCGGCGGCGGGCGCCGAGCCGCCGACGCCCCGGACGGCGGCCAGATCCGTCTGATGGTCATAGTCGATCACGGCCTCCGGATCGCCCGGCGCGCCGAAGGAGGCCGCGGCCACCGCCGCCGCGTCCTTCAGGCTATAGGGGCCGCGCCCGTCCCGCCCATGGAACGCGCCCGTCGGCAGGAGATGGACCCATTCGGGCGGCTCCCCCTCGGGCAGAATCGTGGCGTGGGTCGCCAGTTGGAGGCGCATCTTCGGCTTCGTCCGCTTCTCGCGACGGCGGCTTGATCGCCGCGGCGTCTTGGGCGAATCTGGCCGAAGACGGAAATGAGACAAACCCGGACAGCTGTCCTGTCCGCCCCCTCCTTCCGGAGGGCGTCAATCGCGCAAAAACGCGGGGCGATCCGGCCCGTGGGCGGAGGATCCCCGGAGACCCCCCTTAAACGCGTTTAAAAAATCGTTTAAGGAATTTTCCATACGACGGCATGGCGATCCAGAGAGGTCATTCTACGGCTTTCCTATACGCCATAGACGGCACGATGGAAGGCTGTCCCATTTTGGGGCTTACGGAGAGATTTTGCGCAGGCTGCTGACGACGACCCGTCCGGCCGCGTCGATTTCCAGATCAAGAGCATGCTCCGCTCCCATCAAGCGCATCGTCGGCCCCTGATCGACGAGCTCCGGCGCGGCGTCGACCATCTTCTGGACCAGCAGCCAATCCTCCGGCGCGGGCGCGGCCTTGTCGGCGGCGAGCGCGCGGGCGACTTGCGGCGGCAGAACGATCGTGGAGAAGTCGGCCCCGAGGCGCGCGCCGCCGAGAGCCACGGGAAATCCGGCGCGGCCATCAGGGGAGCGCCAGAAGCTTGCGAAGGCGCCGCCCTGAAGATGCGCGGCGACGGCCGCCCGGGCGAGATCGTCGTCAACGACGTCCAGCCGGCCGATGGTCGTGGCGCGCAGATGATCCAGATTCGCCCGGCCGACATTATAATCAAAGCCCGGATCGACGCCCTTGGGGATGCTCCTCACCTCGCCGGTGCGGCCGTTCACCCAGTCGCGCGTCTCGACGCGCGGCGCGTCGGAGGGCCTCAGGCCGCGGCGGGCGAGATCGCGGTCGGAGAGTTGCTGGATGGAGCAGCGGCAGCGCCAACCGTTGGGCGGCGCATGCTGGCCCCACCAAGGATCGTCCCAAGGGAGAACCACGCCATGCCAGCTCCGATGCGCAGGGCGGGTCCGCCCGTCTAGGACCGCCACATAGCGCAGCCACGGACGATTGGAGGCGACCTCCTCGATCCGCTCCCATCGCCCGGCCGCATGGGCCATGCGCAGGTTCGTGTCATAAATGATCTCCAGACGCCGCGGCGATCCCAGCTGGACCTCGCGGGTCTCTCCGGTCTGCGGATCCGTCATGGTCTGACGCCCCCACCAGCCACCAGCCTGAAGGACGGGCGTCAGGGTTTTGCGAAACTCCTGAAGCGTCATTCCCTCCGTGATCGCGGCGCTGATCGCCTCGCGGATTTCGGCGAGCAGATCGAGCTGCATGAGCTTGGCGACGGTGAAGGCGCGGCTATGCTCCTCGCGCTCCATGTCGCGCCAGTCGAAGCTGGCGCGCAGCCCCTTGCGCGCAAAGGCTTCGATCGTCTCCTGGGGCGGCAGGGGCTTCAGATCAATCCCGCTCAAGGGGCGCCTCCAGCCTGCCGGCGAGTCGGGCGGAGAAGCTTCCCCGCGCCAGGAGATCCTCGAAGGCGGAGAGATCCATCTCCCCGATCAACTCCGCCAGACGATCGCGCGCCTCCTCCAGACTCCCGGCCTCCTCCAGCAGACGCCGGACCGGATCCGCCATGGGCGCGGCCGCCAGCCGCCATTCGCCGAGCATCTCGCCCCTCAGATCATCCAGGGCGTCCGGCGCGGCGGCGTGACAGACATGCCCCGCGCCCGGCGTGTGAAGGCCGGGCGGCCTCGCGCCATGCAGGGCGCGGGGAAGCGGAGTCGAAGCCCCAGCGGTCGCGCCGGGGGCGAGATCTCGCCCCGCGCCGAGCGGAGAGAGAAGATCGCTCCCTTCTTCGGGGTCCGGAAGGCCCATACGATCGCGCACGACGCTTTGTTCGACGCGAAGGCCTCGATCGACCAGCGGAGCAAGGGCCTCCGCGAAGAGCTTGAGATCGCCGCTCGTCGGCAGGTCGATGCGAATGCGCGGATAGCGCGCCTGCATCCCGCGATTGAGGTCGATGAGGGGGCGCAGGACGTCGCGGTTGAGGGAGCTGGCGAGCTGACGGGCGTCGGCGCGCATGATGTCGCGGCGCACCTCGTCATGCACGCGGGCGGCGGCCAGAGAGCCGCCGGAGACCTCCGTCGTCAGGGTCTGCCCGAGCACCGCCTTGGAGACCTGGCGATCCAGCCAATTGGCGAAGCGCTCGTAAAGATCGGCTCCCGCGCCGCCGCCCTTCGTCGCCTCGACGAATTCGATGAGCATGCTTTGCGGCATGATCGCGGCGGCGTCCGAACCAATGTTCGCCACGGCGCGGAGCAAGATCTCCTTGTCCTTCTCCGTCGCCCCCTCGTGATATTTGCCAACCCGCAAGGGCTGGCCATGCACTTCGACATAGGTGATCCAGTCCTTCAGGACGTAATTCTTGAAGAGCCAGGACCAGGCGGCGGCGCGCGCGAGCCCGCCCCGGATCGGCAGGCCCGATTTGGCGGCGACGACATGGATCGCAAATTTGCCGGGCCAGAGATCTTCAGGTCCGCCCGCCCCCCGCAGGCGCAGCGTCTCGCCATCCGCCGGATCGAATTCGAACCAGCGCGGATCGCGCCGCTTGAGGCGCTGCGGCCACCAGGCGCGACCCGAGGATTCCCAGACGATCTCGGTGACGCTGAAGCCCTTGCCGACGGCGTCGAGGATGTCGAAGATCTCATCCTCCAGCTCCTCGCGCCGCAGCCAGTCGCGGACGAGATCGGCGTTCGCAACGTCCGTCGCCTCATCCGAGGCGCTCTCGACCGTGATCTCCAGCTGCGCCACCGCCCGCTTGCGCGTGCCGAGCACGGAGAGATAATGGAGATCCTTCTCCTCCATCTCTTCGGCCAACTCCAGATAGGCCGTGGCGTCGCCATGTTCGGAGCTGCGCAAAAGGCGCGTCAGGCGATCCGGCGTCAACCCCTGGGCCGGATGGCCGCCCAAGATGCTGCGCACTCCAACGACCGAGGGGGCCGCTTGCTCCTCACGGAGGAGGGATGGATTCAAGGGACGCCCATAAGCGTCGAGCAGCTTCGCCATCACCATGCGCCTCGCCCAAAGCGAGCGCGCCCGGCGCGCTCGGACCTATCCTCATCCATCCGGCTGCGATCGACCGGACGATAGCCGTAATCGATCGCGCCCTGGGCCGCGCCGGCCAGACCCATGAAGGCGGCCCAGGTCCGGTCGGCGTGGCCCGCGCTGTCACGATTGGCCATCAGCCGCGGCCGCCCTGAAGGGCCGATGATCTTCCTGATCTTGTGCAGATCGGCGCGCAGGACGGGATCCCCCGCCGGGATCCGCGCCTTGCGGTCCTCGAAGATCTGCTTGGCGTGGGTCGCCAGATCGAGCTGGCGCGCAGCGGTCATGAGCACGCCCTCCACCCGCAATTCGCCATAGCGCCTCTGGGCGTCCTCCACCGGCTTCTCGCCCATGCCCGTCTGATCCATGACGAGACGGACGGGATTATAGCGCCGCATCAGGTCATGCAGCCGGTCCTCCTGTTCGGAGAAGCTGGCGCCCTTGAGGGCGAGGATCTCCCGAGCCCAGAAGACGTCGCCGACCTGCTCCCAGACCCATGAGACCCAGAGATCGTTGCGCCGCGCGATGTCGTTGCCGATGAAGCAGGGGCCGCCTGCAAACCCATCAGGATCCCCGGCCTCCAGATCCTCCGCCGCCATGATGAGATCGTAAGGCAGCCAGGCGCTCGCCTCATCGAGCCATTTGAGCTCGTACTCCTGATCCCAGGCCTCTTCGTCGGCGATGCCCGATCGCAGCTCCTCGACGTCTCGGGGCAGCCCTTCGGCCACGGCCTGATGAATATCCACGACATGGCGCGACCAGGTTGAATCCCCGGAGGTCATGAGCTCGTAGAACTTATTGCCCTTGCCGTTGGGCGTGGAGACGACGCGGATCTTGTGGCCGGCGGAGATCACGGGAAACAGCGCCTTCCAGATGGCGCGGCTGTCATGATGGAAGGCGAATTCGTCTAGCAGCACATTGGCGGAGAAGCCACGCGCCGTATCCGGATTGGCTGGCAGCGCCGTGATGCGCGAGCCGCCGGGCAAGACCACCTCCAGAGCCTTGTAGCGCGTCTCTCCGGCTCCGGAGACTTCATATTCCAGCTCTTCAAAGGCCATTTGATAGGCCTTCGCATGGAGTTTGACGCCTGCGTCCATGGCCTCCTTCGCCTGACGCTCGCCCCGTGAGAGGATCACCCAGCGGCGGCGCTCGCCCCGGACGAAGGCCTCGAAGCAATCATCCACCGCCTCCAGGGTCGTCGTGAAGGTCTTGCCGATCTGGCGCGACCACATGCCGACCTTGAAGCGCGCGCGATCACGCAGCCACGCCTGCTGATAGGGCAGCAGGGGAACCGCCGGCCCCCTCACGAGAAGATCCCATAGACGTCTTCGCGGATGCGCCGCAGAATCTCCGCAGGATCTGCGGCGTCGCCCATCTCCTCCGCGGCCTCGGCCAACTTCGCATCCAGCTTCTGGATGAACTCCTGACGGATCAGCTTCTCGCGATCGGCGTCCTGCTTGGCCGCCTGAGCCAGCTTCTGCATGGCCGTGGCGGCGAACATGGCGTCCTTCGGGTCCAGCCTGACGACCGCTCCGTCCTCCGCCACCATCATCTTGCTGATCAGCGCGTGCATCAGCTCGATGTTGAGCCGCGCCGTCCGGCTTTCGGGAGCCTCGCCATAACGGCGCACCAGGGCCTCGGCGATCTCGCGGGAGCGGCGCAGCTCCGCGCCGATCGCGTCGAGCTGCTTGACATGGCGGCCCAGCGCCGAACGCGAGACCTCCGCCTCCAGCTCAAGGAGCTTCTCGCGGATCTCGTCGATGGTGCGGCCGCTCTCGCGAAGCGCGGCGATGGTCTCGCGGATCTCAGGCGGCAGGCGCTGGACGCTGGAGGCGCGGCGGGCCATGATCAGACCCCGCGGCCGGAGCGCGAGAGGCCTTCGACGCGGACGACTCCCGAGAGGACGTCGCCGCCGCGCTCGGTCAGCTCGACCACCAGAAGATCGTCCAGCCAGTCGAAGGCGACGAGATGGCGCTCGCGCAGCCATTCGGCGTCCCGCCGCACCGCGTCCTTCGTCACGCCCTGAAGGGGCCGGAAGCCGCGCCGGATCCCCTGCTGGAGGACGTCCTCATTAGCCGATCCGCCGATCTCCCTGAGCAGCCGCAGGATATAGAAGCGGCGATGCTCCGCGATGAAATCCCTGAAACTCACTTCGCGCCCCTCACTTCACGCCTTTATGCAGGAGATAATCTTCGATGCGCGAGACCGACTGGGAGAGCCCCGCCAATTGCTGGGTCTGCGCCCTCTCCGCGCCCGCGAGCGCGGCGATCTGATCCTTGAGCCCTGCGAAATCCTCCGCCGAAGGCAGATGCTTGATGTCGCGCTCCATGAGGTCGGTGCGCCGCTCCAGGCCGCCCAGTCGCGCGGAGACGCCTTGGACCTTCTCCTCGATCTGGCTGGTCTGCCTGCCCAGATCCTCCTTGGTGGCCATGGAGGCGGTGGCCGCCCGGATCATCCAAGCGCCGAGCGGCAAGACGACGACGCTGAGCAGCGGCATGTATTTCAGCAGATTCGCGAAGTCCATCAGCCTCGTTCCGTTCCATCGTCATAAAGGCAGGCGGCGTCCAGCCCCCGGAGCAGATCCGCCCCCGTCCGCGCCGAGGCGGAGCCGCCGTCGTCAAGCAGGGCGGAGGCATGGCGCCGGGCCAATTCATGCAGCCCGGCGCAGACCGCCTCACCGCTCGGGCCGATCGCCTCCGCCGGAAGCGAAGTCGCGCAGCCACTCGCGAGCAGCGTCAGGGTCAAGAGAAGCGCGCGCGGCATCATCCATTCTCCGGCGGGTTTCGGTTTGGGCGCGCAGGGCGTCCCGTTCGGTCTCAGCCTCCTGCGCCCGCCTCTCCGCCGCCGCCCTCCGCAGAACCATGCGCAGCCCGGCGAGGGCTAGGGCGAGGAGCCCGACGAAGATCACGTCCACGAGCCGCGCCCCTCGACCGGACGCGTGAAGCCGGTCGGCGTGGAAGCGCCGTCGTAAATCGGCGGCGCCCCCCGGCGCGGATCGACGCGCTCCGCGCCGGCCCAAGGATCCTCCGCGGCCGGAGCGGACCGCTCGCTCCAGCGCGGATCAGGCCGAAAGCCCGGCTCCGGCGCGGCGCGCGGGAGGATGGGGCCGCGCCGCCCGAAGCCTCGGTCAACTTCGCCTCGGCGATGGAGACGAGCACGCCTTCGCCCGGATTGAGCGCGGTCAGGGCGTCGGGCACGCTGCGTCCGGCGTAGGCCACGGCGGCGGCGGTCGCCGCCTGTCCGTTCAAGCCCCGCGCGACCGCCGCCCGCACGCCCGACATGAGGGCGGAATGCAGGGCGTCGCGATGGGCCGCCTCGATCTCGATTCCCCAGCGCCGCCGCGCAAGTTGCGACAGGCTCAGGAGGAGGCCGCCGATGACGAGCCCCAGCAGCTGCAAGAGGATGGGCAGGAGGAAATCCACGAAGGAGGCGAAGGCGCTCATGATTCGGCCCTTTCAAGCCAGCGGAGGACGTTGAAGCCCGGGCAGGCCTTGGCGGCGTATTCGTTATGGCCGCTGACGCGGGCGATCGGCGCGCGGCCGGAGATCTCGTGCAGGAGCCGCTCCAGCGCCGCGCCCTGGGCGGGCGTGTAGTGATCGGAGAAGCGGTCCGAGGCGGCGCTTCCATGGCCGCCGATCAGGCAAATCCCGAGCGATCCGGAATTGCGGCCCCGCACATGGGCGCCGATCTCGCGCTCGGGGCGGCCGGGCAGGATGGAGCCGTCGCGGCCGATCAGCCAATGATAGCCGATGTCCCGCCAGCCGTTGATCCGCACATGCCAGCGGCGGATCTCTTCGACCTGCTCGCGCAAGGGGCGACCCGCCATCCAGTCCGGGCGGGTGGCGGCGCAATGCAGGATGATCTCGCGGACGGCAAGCCCCGCGCGCCCTTGACGGATCGCGCCGCCCGGCGGCGTCTGGATCGGGCGCGCCGCCGCGCCCGCCGAAAACCTCCGGCGGGCCTCCAGGGTCCGCGCGCCCTCCAGCCCGTCGATCACACCAGGATCGATTCCATGGGCGGCCATGATCGCCTGTTCGGCGGCGATCAGCAGCCGGACCTGCGGCCAGATCTCCGCCCCTGCGGCGACCTGCGTCCGCAACACATAGAGCAAGGAGAAAAGGGCGGACCGCGCGGGTCCGCCCCAGACGCCGTCCAGCGGACCCGGATCATGTCCGAGCGCCTTCAAGCTTCTTTGAATGTCGAAAATCCGCATGATGGACCGCCGCCTCTCCGCATGCGTTCCACCTTGTTGCAGCCTATCTCCGATTGCAGCCCGGACAGATGTCCGCCTCGCCCGAAGATCTCTTCAGTCTTGTCTGAAATCTTCCGGCGCGCAAGGCCCGCGCCCATCGCCCAGCAGGGCGAACAGATCCATCTGGGCGGCGTGCCCGCCCTGACGCGCGCGATGGCGCCGCACGGTGCGGATATGGCAGCCGAGGGCGCGGGCGATCTGCGCTTCCGAACGGCCCAGCGCCAGCATCTCCACGATGCGCCGCGCTATCTTGTGGTTATGGCTCGCAAGCCAGAGCGGAACCTCCATGCGGCCGGGGCCCATGGCCTCCAGAACGGAGGCCGCCGCCTCCATGCCGATCGAGCGCACCAGCGGATGATCGAGATCGAGCCGGGCGTTGATATAGATCTGCGAGCCGCCGTAATCCTGCGCCAGAGACACGGCCGCCTCCCTTCCCGCGACCTCGGCGATGAGGCGCAGGCTGGAGGGGAGATCGTTTCGGGCTCCGGCGCAGGAAGGCTTCATCGCTCGCCATGCTCCTGTTTCGCGAGGACGCGGCCCCGCCAGGCCTTCAGGCCCTCGACCACCTTCGCGGCCTCCTGCGGGGTCAACCAGTCGGGATCTCCCACGCCTTCCGGGCGCGCCTGGGTGGCCGTCATCCGGGCCACGAAGCCGCGCAGGCCCGCGCGAGTGGGGTTCTCCAGGATGCCGTGACGGCGCATGTCGCCCCAGAGCGCGAAGACCTTGCGGACATGCGCCTTGGGCGAGGGCCGAAAGCGCCCGCCGCCAGCGCCCCGCGCCCGCAGGGCGGCGAGGACTTTCCGCAGGCCAGCCTCCGGCATGGCGCGCAGCGAGCGCCCTCCGGCCGCCTGCTCCAGAAAGCTCCGCCAGATCTCCTCATCCTCCAGGCCGACCAGTTGGCGACGGCTGGCGTGGATCGCCTTCATCAGATCGCTCATCGCCAGAAGTCTCCCGCATGCAGAAGCAGCGCGAGGATCGCGGCGGAGCCCGCGCTGCCGGTGAAGCTCCAGGGGTCGCGCGGCTCGCCGTCCAGCATGAAGCCGACGATCACGCTGATCGCCAGAAGACCCGCGAAGACCCATTGCGGCCAGCCCATCAGAAATCCTCCCGATCTGGCGCAGGCAGACCCAAGAGCGGAGGCGCCGATGCGATGCGTTCGAGCTTGAGCTTCTGGCGACGGGCGTCAGCTCGACGGCGCGCCTCCTCCTGCTTTTGCTCCTGCTCCAATTCGGCCAACCGCCGCAGCGAATAGCCGAACTCTCCGAGATCGGAGGTCGAGATCTCGATCTTGATCACGCCTTCCGCGCCCTTCGTCGCGCCCGAAAAGGATTTGAGGCGCGAGCCTGCGCCGAAATAAGGAAGATGAGTCATCGGACCGCCTCCAAAGTCAGCGCGTCATCAAGGGCGGCGGCCAACATGGCCGACCCAGAGGATCCGGCCGCCCCTTCAGACCAAGCCTTGAGAATATCCAGGACGCGATCTAGGCCGATCGCATCGATCGCCGGCCCCACCAGAAGGGCGCCGACCTTCTCGGCGGCGTCGCGCGGCGTGCTTTCCTCCATCACCACATAGAGCGCATCCAAGGCGATCTCGGCGACGCCCCCGAAAAAACACGCCAGACCCCAGAACCAGTGGGCGACCCCCAAGCGCTTTCCCCTGGACGCATCGCGCGCCAGCCTGAGCGCCAAACCCTTCTTCGGGACGGCGGCTTCGGCAAGGCGCAGACCAAGATCCTCGATCTCCTCCACTGAGAAGATCCCGAACCTCCACATTCTTTCACCGACGAAATCCACAAGAGCCTCCTCTCTCTCGCTGCGAAGCTTCCTCACCTCAAAACTCCATCGCCTCATTGCGTAGGCGGGCGGCGGCCCTGCGGCCAACCGCCCGCCGAGGGATCACGGCGCGAAGACCGGGCGGAAGCCGATGCTCGGATTGGCCTGCTCGGCGTGGCAGCTCAGACTCAGGGAGAAGAGGCCGGAGTCGTGGCGGCTGATCCAGCTGCCGCCGCTCAGGGCGACGCCGCCGCGATCTCCGCCGCAGCCCCAGACATGATCCCGCGTCGCCGCCCGCTCTGCGCCGCCGACCACGCGGGAGGGCAGGAAGATCGTCGAGAGATCGAAATCCGCGCCGCTCTCCTCATGGAAGGCGACCGGAAACCCGTCGCCCACGCCCGGCCCATAGGCCACGCCGGTGTCGATCCAAACTTCCGCGCCCGGATCCGGAAGACCCCAGATCTCGATTCCGCCCAGGGCGTTGATCCGTAGCCCGTCCGCGAATTGCCAGGCGTTGCCCCAGAGGTCGCGGATCCCGCGCCAGACGGCAGGCAGGACGCCGGTCGGCGCGACGCCCTCCGCCTCGAAGATCCCGATAACCCCGCCGACGGGCGCGCCCTTGTCGATCAGCGCGAGCAGCTGGACCGCCGAAAGATCGTAGATCGACCAGAGGCGCCAGCCCTCGCCCAGATCCCGGCAGCACCGACGCGCCTCCTCGATCTTGAGATTGGTCCAGGGCTGACGCCCATCCGTAAGGGCGATTCCCTCGCCGCCCGCCTTCCGGCTGGCGAGATGCTTGCTGATCCGGATGGACTCGCGGCTCGCGCCGCCCGGAGCCCGAAAGGCCGGGTGAAGGCGAAAGCCCTCGCACGGCAGGGGGGAGATCCACCAGAAGCGCTCCCCGCTGCGATGTTCGCCCCGCAACCAGAAGCGCGGGATCTCGACCATCTCCACGCCCTCCGCGCTCCAAACCTCGCGGATGCGGCCATAGATCGGATGCTTCTGGAAGCTGGCGTAATCGACATGCAACGTGGCGCCGTCGTGATCGACGCGCCGCCAGACGCCGCCCTCGCCGAGGGCGATTCCGATCACGCCTTCGTTCAGGCGGTCGAGGACCGACGCCGCCTCGAAGGGCGGCGCGGCTTCGCCCGCCTCCGGCCCGCGCACGAAATCCCACATTTCGCGGGCCTGATCCAGCGCATGGACGGGAGCCAGCCCCGCGTCGAAGCTCCACCAGAGCAGGCGGGAGCGCAAGTCCGCGCCCCAGTCCGGCGCGACGATCTCCGCCGACCGGAGGGAGACGGAGGCGGCGGGAGGCATGATGTGATTCTGCGAGTTCATGGAGTTTCCTCTCAAGACAGCCTGCGGCCAAAAGGCGCGGCGGGCGCAAGACGCACGCGGCCTTCGCCGCCCGCCTCGATCTCCGTCTTACGCGGCCAGTTCTCGACGATGGTCAGATCCGCCGCCCGCGCGATCACGCGGGCCAGCCTTTGCGCGTCCTCCAGGCGGGAGAAGCGGATGATGCAGGCGTGAGCCAGCAGCGCCGCCGCCACGCCGACGACGACGGCCGCGTCCTCCTCTTCGCCGAGAAGGATGTCGAGCGGATCCATGGAGGATCCCGCATCGCGCGAGGCGTCGCTTGGGTCGGAATCAGACATTCAACGCTCCTTCAAACGGGGTTGGGCGACTCGCCGCGAAGCGCGCGACGAACGCCTTCGATGGCGGCTTCGGGATCTTCGACGCCCCAATCCTCCCGCATCCCTTCTTCGACCAAGGCCCATGCGCCCGTGGTGCGCAGATCGAAGCTCTCGAAAAAGGCTTCGAGCGCCTGCGTCTGTTCTTCAGTGAGAGTGACCATCTCGACCTCCTTCAAACGGGGTTTACGCAGGGGTTTGCGGCAGGGGCGCGCCGCCCGAGCGGGCGCGCATCCGCCAGCGATCCAGACGGACGACGCCCTCGGGCGTCTCCTCGGAGGCGCCAAGGCGCGCCTCGGGAATGGTCAGGGCGGGCGGCAAGACCGCCCCCTCCAGCAGCTCCACCCGCTCCGCGATCTCGGCCAGCACGTCATAGGCGCGCACCACCGCGCCCACGGTCAGGCGATCGCCGCGGATCAGATCGGCGAGATGGTCGATGGCGTGACGGATCTCCGCGCTTAGCATGGCCGTCACTCCTTCGCGCCGAGATTGCCGCGCGCCTGACGCAGGGTCTCCAGCGTCAGCCCCTCGCCGCCGCCCGCCATGGCGGCCAGGACGAGCACCTTGCTCGCGGCGCGCAGGGCGCCGGGCTCCGCCGCCACCTCGCGCAGGAGGGCGATCTCCTCGGAGCCCTTCACGCCCCAGGCCGCCGCCAGCGCGCGCACGTCTCCGGCGGTGGCGCCCTTCAGGAAGAGGCGCATGCCGATGCGGCTGTAGAGCTGCGCGAAGCGCATGGAACGCTCGCCGCCGGTCAACCGGGCGTAGACGTCGGGATTGCCGACGAGGGCGAGGCCGACGTCGGTCGCGTCATGGATCGAGCGCAGTTCCTCCAGCGCGCCGATGGAGAGGTTCTGGGCCTCGTCGATGATCAGCAGGCCGCGCGTCCCCTCCATCCGGCGGCGGATCGCCCGCGCCAGCTTGCGCCGGCCGCTCTCGCGCACGCCGAGCGCGTCCCCCACCTCCTCCAGCGTCGCCCCGAGAGAGGCGCTGTTGGGCGAGATCGTCGCCACCCAGACCGAAGGATTGGTGCTGCGGTATTGATGGATCGAGCGGGTCTTGCCGACGCCCGGATGGCCGTAGACGCAGACGATGTCGCCCATCATCTGGGCGTAGCTGAAGACGGCCAGGGCCTTCTCCGCCGTCGGCGAACGGAAGAAATCCGGGCGGTTCGGCAGGATCCCGGCGGCGGCGTCATGGCGCTCCTGGGCGGCGAGCCAATTGGCCAGCTTGCCCTCGATCGCCGGGATGCTCCCCGCATATTTGCCCTGAAGCCACTGGCTGAGGGCCGTGGGGGAGACGCCGGTCTCATTCGCGGCCTGCGCCTGGGAGAGGCCGCGGCGCTCCATCAGCCCGCGCACGCGCATCTGAAGAGCCGGGTCATGAGATCCCCGCGCGCGATCATCGGGAACGGGCGCGTCGAAATCGGGCGTCTGGACAGAATCAAGTTTCGCATTCATGGTTCAGGATGCTCCTGTTGCTCACGGTTTCAGGGGTCGGCCGATGGGCGATGCAACCGCCCATCGGCCTCTGTCATTCGGCGGGCGGCAGGCCGCGAAAGGCGCGGGCGCCGGCCAGAACCTGCTGAACGAATTCGTCTCCGCCCTCCTCCTCATCCTCCTCCCGTTCTTGGGGAGCGTTTCGGGCGGCGCGCCGGGCGGCGGCCATGGCGGCGAAATCCAGAGGCTGGGCCGCGCCGCTCTCCGGCGAGCCCAGCGCCTCGCGCGCGTCGCGGGCGGGATCGGGGGTCCGGGCGAAATACCCGGCCACCACCGCTCCGGTCGCCGCCTCGGGCGGGGCTTCGGGATTCTCCTGCGCGGCGCGGCGCGCCTTGGCGTAAAGCTCGGCGCGCTCGATCTCGCGCATGCGCTCCGCCGCGGCCGCGCCCTGCTTGACGGTCTTGATCTGGCGACGGCGGTTCTTCGACCACTCACGCCCCGCGTCCGTGCTATTGAAAGCCTCGTCCGGCATGTAGGTCGCCTCCGCCAGATAGCGCCCGTCCAGCGCATAGACGTGGATTCCGGCGCTCAGATTCTCGGGATCGAAGAGAGCGACCACCTTCTGGCCTGCGAGCCGGGCCGTGGCTTCGGCCCAATAGCGGTTCTTCCGCCATGCGGCGCTTCCGGCCTTGACGCTGACCACGCCGTCCCGTCCGACCGTCACCGCCTCGCGCGCCATCAGCAGCAGGCGACGCTGCGCCTCCGAGAAGCGCCGGAGGATCAGGCCGGAGGCCTCCGCCTCCGCCCAGGCCTCGTCGAAGCTGAGCAGGCCGCGGCAAAGCTGCGTCCGCCGCTTGGGCTGGGCGTTATGGCGGCGCACTTCATCGACGAGGATCGCCTGAACCTCCTCGACCGGCACGGCCGTGGCCTTGCTATAGCCGCGCCCGGCGAGCGCCGGATGGGTGGCGACCTTGTCATGCAGCCCGCCGATCCCGAAAGCGCGCTCGATGGGCTTGGCGCCGGGGTTGCCGATCTCGCCGTCCGGGTTGGTGAAATGGGGCTCGATCCCGAGCGCGGGCAACAGGCCGACGCCGTCGCTCTCATCCTTTCGGAAGCGATGGCGATGCTCGACCCCGGCGGTCATGAGCTTGTTCGCGGCGACCCGCGTATTGTCGATCCACATCAGGCGCGGCGCGCAGATCGCCGTGAGGTCATAGGTCGCCAAGCGGAAGAGATCCGTATGCTCGGTCTTGCCGAGCCGGAAGGCGAGGATGCGGCGCGTGGGGAGGTCCTGGAAGAACCAGGCCGTGGCCGTGTTGAGGATCTCGCCGTCGGGAAAGCGCACCCAGAGCTTGTCGAATTTGAGGCCGTCGCCGTTGACCGCCTCGCCCGGCGCGAAGACGCTCACGTCCCGGCGCTGCTTGGGCAGGCGCGCGGCGACCGCCTTGACGCCCTCGCGGCGCATGACGATCACCAGCGGGTCGATCTCCGTCTCGATCCGCCGAGCCAGAGTCTTCGCGCTGGGGATGCGCCAGCCTTCGTTCGCTGCGACCTCCTCCAGCCGCCGATAGCTGTCGGCGTGCGAGGGCTGGCGGCGCGTCAGATAATGCCCGGCATACCAATCCCAGGCGGATTCGTCGCATTCGGCGCGGCGTTCGGCTTTGCCCGCATAGCGCGGCGCGAGGGCGGGCAGCCAGTTCCGCTGCTCGACGCGCTTCACGGCGGCGATCCAGCGGCGCAGCGTGGCCGGAGCGGTTCCGGATTTCTCGGCGATCAGCTCCACGGCCGACACCCGGCCGGAGCCCGCCTCGATCAGGGTCAGGACGTCGAGGATCAGCTTCATCCGCCGCTCCGCCTCCTGACGCAGATGGTCCGGCGCGGCCTGATAGGCGGTCCAGGCCTCCTCCTGCGGCGGCTCCTCGGCGAGGGGCTCGGGCTCGGACTTGGGCGCAGCCGCCGGGGCGACGCCATGGCGCAGCAGCCAGGCCGCGCGGGCGCCCTCCGGCAGGCTCGACCAGTGATATTCGAGACCTCCGCCGCGGCCTTCGCGCGGGCGACTTTGCCATTGATCACGATTTGCACGATCTGCGATTCTACGAGCCGTTGAAGGCAGTCCCGGCAGCCCCTGTGCGGCCCAATCCGCCGCGGACATCCATTCGATCATCTGCGGCCCCCTCGGGGCGCAATCCGCCGTTCGCAGCCGGGGATCACATATTGCAGGCCCCATTCGGTCATCTCGACTGGCCATGGGCAGGGAGAAGCCCCCCCCCCTCAAGTCTTCGCCAGTCGACATGGCCGCAGCCTCCTGCGTTCCTGATGTGACGAAGCCAGCCCCCTCCCGCGCCGAAGCGCGGGCGGATGTGGAGATCCGCGAAAGGGGGCTGGCGGGCTTCATCAGAGCGCTCCCGCCGTCAAGGGTGACAGCTGTCCGTCCTGCAATGGGCGGGGAATTGCGCCATGATCGATTCGCCGGACCTTGAGCCCGGCGGCGTCGGGGGAGCCACAACACTCCCCCGACACCTTCATCCTCAAGTTAACAACCAACCCAAGGACGATTCTCATGATGGAGCACATCTCAGCGGCCCTCCAAAACGCCGGGGCCGTGACCGGACTTGTCAACAGCGCGGCGACCGCCGCCCAAAGCATCAAGGGGCTGCTCGGAAAGCCCGACGCCGACACCGTCCAGATCCGCCAGCAAGTCTCGGAGTTGCTGGATCGACTCATCGAGATTCAGACGAAGCACGCGTCGATTCAGCGCGACCTGCTGGATCTTGAGGAGCGAGAGCGCCGCCGCATTCACTTCATCGGCGAGGCGGCGCGTTACGCGCTCCAGAGGACGGAGCTGGGCGCGCTGATTTATGAATTGAAGCCCAGTCACGCCAATGGCGAGCCCGCGCACGCCATATGCGCAAGCTGTTACGATCAGGGCGTCAAATCGATCCTTCAGCCGGTCGGCCACAACACCCTGGGATGCGGGCGATGCGAAGGACGCTTCCTTGCGCCGGACGGACGCAGCAGCCCTATGATCGCCCAAAGGGATCGCCCCCGCGGCTTCTGAGGAGGCCCCGCAGTCAGACGAAAGGCGCTGGCGCGCGGCTTCCGCCGCCAGTTCCTGAGCCTGAGGGGATCCGCCGCCCATCGTCACGCCTCCCTGCGCAGGGCGGGCGAGGCCCGGAAAGCCAGCGTCGAGCTGGCGCGGATCTCGATGGCCTCGCCGGTCTGAGGATCGCGTCCGACGCGCGCGCCGCGCGAGCGGCGCTCGAAGGCGCCGAAGGCTTTGATCGAGACGTCGTGACCGGCGTCGGTGGTCGCGACGATGACGGCCAGCGCCTCGTCGAGGACGGCGCCGACCTGGACCTTCTGGAGGCCGGTCCGCTCCGCGACCTGCGCGATGAGGGTGAGCTTGGTGAGATTGGTCATGGTCAATCCTGGCTGGAGACAAGACGGATGGAGGCCGGGGCGCGGAGCGCCTCGACCGGGCTGGAGACCTCGCCGCGCAACCCGGAGGGCGCGGCGGAATTGCGGGATGAGGCGGTGGCGGAGGTCGTTTTTGCTTTGCGGCCCGTAAACCGCGTAGCCGGTTTACCGCTGACACTTTGTGCGGTTCGGTATAAGCTCGCATCGCCCGAACGACCGCGGTTGGGCGTCCCGTCAGGGTCATAGCGATCAGGCCAGATCGCCTCCGGCGCCACGCCGAGATGATCGGCCACGATCCGCTCCATGGCCGGGTAGGGGCGACGCAGGGCCTGACGCACTGCGCTCGCTCCATATCCATGCTGGCGCGAGAGTTCGGCCATGTTCGACCCGCGCATGCGGATCGCGGCCTTGATCTCTTCGGGATGCCAGCCGCGCGGCGCGCGGGCGATCCGTGCAGATCTCTTCATGAGACTGCGTTCCCTTCAGCTTCGCCGCCAGGACTGCCATCCAGGAGGCGAAAATTGCGGTGCATGTTGTGACGTTCCGTACAGGTTATTGCATGTTCATCCGAACCCATCAAGCACGATTATGCTTAATCAGGATCGGAAGAGCCCAATTAAAGCACAAAAGTCTTAGTGGGGGGGGTGCGTTGTGAAAAGATCGCTTCGGCCGCTTGATTTCTCCCAACTACAAGAAATTAAATAATTTTTACGGCAAATTTGAATTTAATACCCGCGCCTCGGGAGAATCAGGGGCAGGAGATAACTCGTTGTGATGGACGAAAAAGACAAATCCGACCCTGTGTTCGCGCAACGCATAGAACAAATATCCAAAATGGTTGGTGGGCCTGGGGAATTGGCTCGCAAATCCGGCCTATCGCGCCGTGTAATTGACAAATACATAGCTGCCGGCTCAGACCCATCTCGGCAAAGGCTAATCAGCCTCGCCACAGCAGCTGGCGTTTCCGTGCAATGGCTTGCAACTGGCGAAGGGGAAAGAATCCCTCACCCAAGCCCAGTGCAGCAAGAAACCTCACCCCCACCCCCATTGGATGGATGGCTGCTTTCTCGGGCCATTGATGGAGTTAGGCGCATCTACAAACGCGTCGGTGGGCAAATCTCAACGATCAATGAGGTTGAGTTGGGACTAGAAGTCCACAACAGAATTACTGCCTTGGTCGATGGCCAAGAGGGGCGCCATGGCGCGCTAGTGTTGGCGCTTGATCAACTGGAAAAAGATCTGCGGGCCGCCGCGAAAACCGAGAGCGACGAAGGCAAACGCACGGCCTGATTCTCGTTATAGACGAATAATCCGCATAAGGATTTATGTGCTTCAAAAAGCCTCAGCACTCGACAGATCGTCAAACAGGCGTCCGAGTTCGTCCGAGTTTGAGCGCACGCCTAGAAAGCAGGAAAAGATAAATAACCTTTTGTCATCAATTGAATAAGACAACTCGGACGCAGGTGATCCCCGGCACATAGGAGCGTCCGAGTTTGGATAGCGAACTCGGACGCAGGGGAGCATCAGCAATGCCGTAAAAATACGATAGCAACCAATCTAAACAATCCCTTAAACGCCCATTTAAACGCCTTTAAAATCGGCGTCCCGCTTCTCAAACCTTCTGTCCCATAGGCGGGCTTCGGGGAAATTTCTCAAACCTCGGCGGCGCGTCGGCGGCCGGACCGCTTCGCCCCTAACCGACGACAATTAAAGCACAAATCCCTCAAAATCCCTTCTCGTCCCGGCCCATCTCGGATTTCTCAAACCTTATGTCCGTCAATA
>NZ_JAQTXI010000045.1:0-3018 GCF_028688855.1 Neomegalonema sp.
GTTTCCCAAAACATGGCTCAAGCCTCTTCTAAGGTACCTTCGACACCTGATTATACATCGTTGACATTGGTAAATTGAACACTCCTTGGGCAATGTAGGTGGTAGATCTCAAGATTAGTGACAGCATCTTTTCCACTATGACTTAGCTTTACGATATAGCTGCTGTGGGTGGTACAGGGTTTGTCGGAGACTACTTTTCAGTGCGGCAAAGCACTGTGCTGCAGGATCTGTTGAGTATTGCGGTCTGAGCCCATAAGATCGGAGGTGGTATTCGCGATGGGTTTCAAAGCCAGCAGATGGAGCTCCTGTATGGTGCGGCATTTCATCGTGGGTATCCTGAGAGGTATCATCTGCCATTTTTCTTTGAATAAGAACTCTCCGAAGCAGAAGAGGTGTGTAACCCGTCTTTTCAACAACATTGTCTGACTAATCTTGGTTTGAGGGGGGATTCCAAGTTGCCTTGTCGACCTCCAGCCGTGTTTTTATCTCGGTTTTTAAACACTAGTTTTGCGGCCAAAGCTTTGCTACTAAATGAGTGCGTCAGCAATCATTGCAGAGCTTTCGCGTAAGGTGGTTTCAACCTCTATCTAACCCATTATAGATTGGCATTTGCTTTTTTCTTGTTCCTTTGTCCACATCACCCTAGGAGGGTTTTTACAAACTGCTTTCCTAATGGGATTGATATGAGATTTTTACTTTTCACTTACTGAAGTACATCGGCCTAGGTGTCTGCTGTCGACAGGGAGGTATGTGGAGGCACGAATCTGCAATCGAAAGATGGGATTCCCACTTCCATTACGATTTTTGTTTGAGCGTTAAGCTATTTTTACTCAGTCAACTTAACGATCGTTACGCAGATTTACGTATGTTCACCATGCCGACTATCTAGTTCTTGTTTGGCTATGGCTGCGAAAAGGGTCTACTTCTCAAGATTGATACCCCGCACCATACGGTGCCTCGTTACATTGTTAAAAGCGTTCTTTATTCAGTCTTCTAGATTCGTCCAGTGACACGGGTTGTTTTCCTGCGGGGGGATAATTTTATTAAGCGACTTCGTGTCGCACTTCGATTCAATTACTGCCTATTGGTATATTCCCATCATCCAAATAGTGGATTAAGGCTTGTCAGCGTTTTAGACTGTAATTGATCGCTTTTGCTGTAGGCGAACTCTTGGGTGCTTTATTCTGATTTGCTTTCAGCCAAGCGTACAGTTGTCGCATGATCGGTTGACTGTCCTGTTGCCTTTGTTGGTCGCGGTGTTTGACACTACAGTTACAATGCGCATGCGCCATGTAACCCACATCGATGACCTGGTCTGATTTAAGGCATGCCTTATAATCACTGTAATCATCACATACCAAATGACCTTGCCAGCTTATCAAGAAATCTTCAGCATGTTGACCTGCCCGACTCAGTTGGAAGTCATAAATGACGGCCTGAATGGGATTGTGTAGTGTAGTGGTATAGTCCCAAACATAACCTTTCTTCGGTTTATTCCTGGCAATCTGCATTACAGTCATTGGTGTTCCATCTGCATGTATAACCTGCTGTTGTAGCACTAGCTGTTTTTTTTAAGGTTTCTGCTAATAGCGCCAGCTTAACCCCGCAGCATCCAATCTGAGCATTGCTCCACAAGGGGTGGGTATGTTTGTGGAATTTAGTCCGTAAAATAGGTGATTTATAAGTGTGCTGCGTAGTGTGTGCAGGCGGTTAATATCATGACTTTAAATTAATCAGCCAAACCGAATCCTGGATCTGTATGCTTATTTGAGTGATTTACTAAGAAGGTATCCAACAAATAAAGCAACTCAGCTAGAAGGATTGTTTCACACCGGTGGAAACCTGAGCCGAATTCAAAATATATATGGGGTTTAGTAGATGGTTGCGAAGAAACATCAAACTGTGAATTAGTTGGTGAAAATTGCTTAAAATGTGCTTAAAGTAGTTTATAATAACTCATATTCTGCTCAATTTTATAATGTCTTTTAGGTCTAAATAAATGTCAAAAATTATTGTTGTAAATAAAGATACATTAAGCAAATTTGTTCCTGAAAATAATCAGTTAGTTCTGAATGATGCATCAATTATTCATCTTAGTCTGCACGAAGAGGATGTGCAGGAATTTGTAAAAGAAGGCAATAATTTAATTTTAAAATTAAAGAATGGCGAAACCATCATAATTGAGAATTTTTTTGTAGAATATGAAGATAAACAAGTATCAGATCTAGTTTTTGAAGATAATGAATGTGGATTTTTATGGTTTGACTGGAATGGTGGTGTACCTTTATTTAAAGAAATTACAGGATTAGAGGCTTTGTTGCCTGTTGTATCGGGTAGTAGTTCACTTTTACCATGGATTATAGGTGGAGGAGCTATCATAGGTGGTATTATTGCCGGACAAAATAGTGATGATAAACATCAACAAGATAAAGATACGATTTCCCCACAGGCTCCCATAGTTATCTTGACCACCGACAGTGGCAGTGACAATAAAGATGGCATCACCAACAAGGGTGACTACACTGTTTCGGGTATCGAAGATGGTGCGACCGTTGAATACAGCACTGATGGCGGTAAAACTTGGAGTGCCGATAAACCTGTTGCGCAGGAAGGTGAGAACAGCTTTAGCGTTCGTCAAACTGACAAAGCGGGGAATGTTTCGGATTCGACAGACATTAAATTCACATTAGATACGCTTGTACCGACAGCGACGCTCAGCATTGATGCGGTTACAGCGGACAACATTGTGAATGCTGCGGAGGCAGGAACAGATGTGACGTTGACCGGTAAGGTGACTGGTGAATTTACCGTGGGCGATACCGTCACTCTGACCATCAACGAGAAAACATACACGACTGATGTTAAAGCAGGCGGTAGTTGGAGTGTTGATGTTGCAGGTAGTGATTTGGTGGCTGACGGCGACAAATCAATCGCAGGCAGTGTGGTGGTGCATGATGTCGCAGGCAACCCTGCGACAGTGACATCTGATAAGGGCTATGTCGTTGACACGACATTACC
>NZ_JAQTXI010000045.1:3118-8139 GCF_028688855.1 Neomegalonema sp.
TTGCAGGTAGTGATTTGGTGGCTGACGGCGACAAATCAATCGCAGGCAGTGTGGTGGTGCATGATGTCGCAGGCAACCCTGCGACAGTGACATCTGATAAGGGCTATGTCGTTGACACGACATTACCGACAGCGACGCTCAGCATTGATGCGGTTACAGCGGACAACATTGTGAATGCTGCGGAGGCAGGAACAGATGTGACGTTGACCGGTAAGGTGACTGGTGAATTTACCGTGGGCGATACCGTCACTCTGACCATCAACGAGAAAACATACACGACTGATGTTAAAGCAGGCGGTAGTTGGAGTGTTGATGTTGCAGGTAGTGATTTGGTGGCTGACGGCGACAAATCAATCGCAGGCAGTGTGGTGGTGCATGATGTCGCAGGCAACCCTGCGACAGTGACATCTGATAAGGGCTATGTCGTTGACACGACATTACCTAACATAACTAGCAACGAAGTTTTTTTCAAAGAAAATGTGGCATCTGGTACAGAAATTTATGATGTTGATAATAATGCTACAGGTAATGATGAAGATGTAAAAATCTATGAGATCACTACTGGTAATGAAGACGGTATTTTTATTATTGATCCTATTACAGGTAAAATTACTATAGCAGAAGGTAAAACGCTGGATTATGAAGCATTACCGAATGATAAGAAATATTACGCATTGGGTATAAAAGCAACAGATGCTGCCGGGAATAGTGATACAGCTGTTATTACGGTGAATGTTGAAAACACCCAAGGCGAAATTACCACTTCAATTAATTCTGATGGATTGATTACAGGTACAACAGAATTTGTTATAGCAGGTTCAAATATTATTACTTTAATAATTACAGGTCTGAACACGTCAGGAGAATCAATTACTATTACCAGAACTGTCGATTTAAGTTATGTAAATGGAACTGAAACTGGCTCGTATTCTTATCAATTGTTAGAAAGTGATGGGATTGTTGATGGTTCTGCTATCACGGTGGAAGCACATACAATAGATATTGATAATTCTAATATATATGCTTATAACAATTTATCAGGCTATACACCAGATGATTCGAATACACTAGATGTCAATGAATATCAACCGGGATTAGATTTGGTTAAGCCTACTATAGCAATTACCATAGTAGGTAATGATTGGCATGTGGTTTGGAGCGATACTATAGATGCTGATTTTAGTAAATCGACTAAACAACCTTTTACAGTAACGGGTACGAGTACTGGAGTAGAAGCAGGACAAGAAGTCAGTGTTACTTTTGCCAACACGTCTGATGGTCAGGCAATTACAGTGACAGGTATTGTACAGGCCGATGGTATATGGTCTGCTACTGTAACTGCACAACAAGCGGCAAAATTGTTAGATGGTACGGCAACAGCAACTGTACGGGATCATGGGGATAATACAGCAACATCTGAGGTTGCAAGTTATGTGGTAGATGCTCCACTAGCAAATGTGACGCATTATTATGATGATATTGACAGTGTACAAAACACAGTAACAACTTTTGGTGTATTGTCAGATGTTTCCATCTCTAGCAAAGTGACTGTTGCTTGGGATTCCAATGCCGTTATCGTCGAACAGAGTAATGTGGCAACTACATATGGTACATTTAGTATCGATGCAAATGGAAACTGGACTTATAAATTAAGTACTAATTTACAAAGTACGCTTGATTTAACGAAAGCTCCATTAACTGATATTATTTCTGTGACTGATAGTTTAGGAAAAGCGTATGAAGTTAAAGTATCTATTAATGAGAATGGTTATGCCGAAGGCTGGGTTGGCATATCTGCAACGACTGCTTCATTAAGTGCAGAAACTAATATTGCCAGTGATGGAAATACATTTACTATTTATAGTAATGACTCTCTTGGTCGTATAGAGGGAACGGTAGCATCTGGTGTGGAAAAAGTCCGTATCTATATTAATAAACAGGATACTTCCGACAATCCAAGTACTTTGCCGTATCCAAAATATCTGGAAGTGAATGTTGATACTGATGGTCACTGGATCGTTACAGAAGCAGAGTTACAAGCTGTACTAGAACATATCTGGGAGGCGGATCAATTAAATAATGACAATATTTATATTCAGGTGCGCGCTATTGATCCTGTGACAGGCAAAGTTGGAGAGGTATCAACTAAATATACTTTTGTAGTTGATACTATAGCACCTGAAGCGACCAATGTTAGTTATGATGAAACTTCTGGCAAGGTTAGTGCATTGGTGTATGGGGATAGTAGCAGTACCAAACATGCCAATACAGGTGATAAGGTTATTGTGACTTATAAGGATGCAGAGGGTAAAGAACATTTCGCTGGCGAAGGTGTTGTAGGTAATCAGTATGATTCAACTAACTATTTGAATATCAATATTCAATTAGATTCTGATGTGAAAACAGTTGTTGATACAAATACTCAGTTTGTTGTCTATGTTACAGATAGAGCAGGTAACACTGGTACAAGTAATGATAAAACCATTGATCCGACTTTAGTTTTGCCAACACCTGTTGTCGATGGCTATATAGATGACGTAGGTGCAATTAAAGGTACGATTAATGCAAATGGTGTAACTGATGATCAACAAGGTCAGATTACTGGTACGATTAACTTAACAGCAGAGCAGCTGGCACTGGTTGATGAAGTCAGAATTTATTTATATAACAATACCAGTAAATGGATTTCTATTCCTGTTGCAGAGCTAGTATCAACTGGTAATGGCAATTATCGTTGGACGACAAATGTTTCTGATTTATATAAAGTAACCACAACGGGTACACTAGCTCCCGGTGAAGTCACCATTAAAGCGGCGACTTATAATGAAGCGACAGGTGTATTGGGTGGATTCTCTCCTATCTTTAAATTTACAGTTGATGTGACTCCTCCGACCATTGAAATTACATCAGTTGCTGAAGATGAAATTATTTCACAGGCAGAAAAAACAGACGGCTTTACGATTAAAGGGACAACATCTGGTGCCGAAGAAGGTCAGACTGTGACGATAAAGCTTAAAGGAACAAGTTTTACAGGCATCGTTGGTTCAGATGGAACATGGTCAATTTCCCTTACAGCACAACAAACCACTCAACTGAATTTACAGGATGGTCAAAGCTATACTGTTAGCGCAGATGTAAGTGATAAGGCAGGTAATCCAGCAACACCGGCAACGAAAGATGCCGTGGTGAATGCAGCTCCAACAGCTTCTACTACTCCTTTAACAACTAATGAAGATGTGGCTGTTTCTGGAAAAATTACGGGGGTAGATCCTACAGGAGATACATTATCTTATACCGTTAAGGACGGTGCTGGCTCCCAGCATGGTGGTACAGTGGTACTGGATTCTGTAACTGGTAACTTTACTTATACTCCTGCGCCTAACTGGTCTTCAGATTCAGAAACTGATGTTGATAGTTTTGTGGTTGTGGTGAAGGATCAATACGGTAATAGTGTGGAAGTAACACAGAATATTACTGTAACAGCTGTAGCAGATACGCCAACAACGACGGAAACTATGGATTACGATGTTGAGTCATTTTCCATGAATATGTATACGTGGACTGGAATCAAATCAATTGTTATTGATGGTACAACATATAATTTACTTGAACGTGGTGGCAGTGGCGCGACCAATGATACTCTGGTTAAGGCATTGAATTATTTATATGAAAATAGAGCAACCAATGGTGCAACTGTAACGCATGCCGAGTCCTTTGTATCTACTAACTTGCCAACATATAATGCTGTATTTATTACAGGTTATCTATATTTGGAAAAAGGTCAAACTTATCAATATACGGGTAAGGCAGATGATAGTGGCACCATTATTATTGGGGATGAGTCCAGTTATCATGTAAATTGGTCTGGGGTAACCTCGGCAGATGCATCTTTTGTAGCTTCAGAAACAGGTTTTTATACGTTTAAACTGTATTTGCATAATGCAGATAGAGTAGGTAATTATAATTTCCAGCTTAAACATGTTTTAAAAGATGCTGATGGCAATAACATTGGTGAAGAAGCTGTAAAATATTTTAGTGACTATAATCAAATTATTGCAGAGCTGCCTGATTTTATGACCTTAAAACCGTTTAATGACACAGCAAATGAGGATAAATATGGATCAGGGAATGGTTATTATGGTGTAGTTTATGGTTATTCTGGTGCAGAAACAGATCAGATTAGTCTGAATAAGATTGAAGCATCATTAACAGATCGCGATGGTTCAGAAATTCTTTCCATGACTATGACTGGTCTTGCCGCAGGCACTATATTAACTTATTCAACTGTTAATAAAGATGGTACTATTATTTCTGGAAAAACTTCGGTAGCAAATTCTTCTGGTGAAATTATGGTAACAGGAGATACAAATATAGTTGAATTCACTGACATGAAGTTACAATTGCCTGTGGGTGTGACAGTGGATCATACTTATCAGGTGACAATGAATGTCACAGCAACGGAAACGGAAGATAATAGTACTCAAAATTCTACATTTGATTTTTCTGTGGTAGTAACAAATCCAAATAGTACCATCGTTGCGAAAATAGGTGATGATATTATTAGTACAGGGACCACAGGTAACGATACTTTAATCTATAATGTTTTGGCTGCTGCCGATGCCAAAGCAGGTCATGGCATTGATACCTGGACGGATTTTCATTTGGGTAATCCATCAAATGATACAAATGCAGATACCATTAAATTCGCATCTGATTTCTTTAATGGATTGCTACAAGATAGTGATTTAATGTCAAGTAATAGTACCAATGTCGAAAAGTTCATTAAGATTAATTACAATTCAGATACAGATAGTGCAACGATTTCAATCGATCGTGATGGGGATGCTGATCATTATCAAAGCGAAAATTTATTGATATTGACCAACCAATCTAGCGAAATTACTTTGCACGATTTATTAAACAATAACCAAATCATCATTGGTTAACTGCTATGATGATCTAAAAAATTGCTCCATTCATGGGGCAATTTTTATGGATATAGCAATAAGATTTATAATAAA
>NZ_JAQTXI010000009.1 GCF_028688855.1 Neomegalonema sp.
GCCATGATCAGCCACATGAACATGCAGCTGACGCCGAGCGTCTTGCGGGCGGTCTGATGGAGCACGTCCCAGGTCAGGCGCCCCCGGATCAGGGCCACGAAGGTCGAGGCCGACGCGCCCACCGCCGCGCTCTCCACGAGGCTGGTGACGCCGGTCAGGAAAAGCCCCGTCATCGAGAAGAAGATGACGAAGGGCCAGATCCCCGCCTGAAGCGCATGGAGCTTCTCGGCGCGGGTGATCTTCGCGCGCTCCTCCTCGGGCATGGGGGGGCCGAGCTCGGGATTCAGCCGGCAACGCACCATGATGTAGAGCAGGAAGAGCGTCGCCATGAGCAGTCCGGGAAAGACGCCCGCCATCCAGAGATGGCCCACCGGCTGACGCGCGATCATGCCGTAAAGCACCAGCACCACGCTCGGCGGCAGCAGGATTCCCAGCGTCGAGCCGCCCTGGATCACGCCGGTGACCATGATCTTGTCATAGCCGCGCCGGAGCAGTTCGGGCAGGGCGATGGTCGCCCCGACCGCCATGCCCGCCACGCTCAACCCGTTGATCGCCGAGATGACGATCATCAGCAGCATGGTGCCTATGGCGAGTCCGCCCCGGATCGACCCCATCCAGACGTGGAACATCCGGTAGAGGTCGTCCGCGATGCGCGATTCCGCGAGCATGTAGCCCATGAAGACGAAGAGCGGCAGCGTCAGCATGGGATACCAGCGCATCAGCTTCATCGCCGAGGAGAAGGCCATGTTGAAGCTGCCCGAGCCGCCCCAGAGGAACAGCGCCGCCACGGCCCCCACGAAGCCGATCACGGCGAAGACGCGTTGTCCCGTCAGGAGCATGAGCATCATGCTCGAGAACATCAGGGCGGCGATGAGTTCATAGCTCATTCGATGGGGGCTCCGCGCAGGGTCGCCCAATCGCGGAAGAAGATCGCCACCGCCTGAAGGAGCGTCAGGAAGATTCCGAAGGTCATGACCAGCTTGACCGGCAGCATGGGCGGACGCCAGGCCGAGAAGCTGTGTTCGTTGGTCTGCCAGGCGTAGTAGGAGCTCGCCACGCCCCCCGCGAGCAGCAGCGCGAGAAAGAAGATCATCGCCAGCCCGGTGAAGAGATCCACGCCCGCCTTCCTGCGGGGCGTCCAGCGGCTGTAGAGCAGATCCATCCGCACATGCTCGCCTTCCTTGAGCGTCCAGGCGCCGCCGAGCAGGTAATAGGAGACCATGACGAATTGCGCCGCCTCCACCGTCCAGAGCGACGGCAGGAACCAGGTCTTCATGATCACCGACCAGAGCAGGATCCCCAGCAGGGCGAAGAGCAGGAGCATCGCGAAGATTCCCGTCCAGCGGCTGAGGGAATCCACCCATCTGACGTAAAGCCGGATCGCCTTTGGCATGGGCGGCCTTCCGGCCTGCGGTCCTCCGGATGCGGCTGTCTCCATGAGCTCTCCTCCGGCGTCGTCCGTCCCGTCTTCGAGGGGAGGATCCGCGCCCGATCTCCTTTGTCCCAAAGAGGAAGAAGGACTGTCAACGCCGCAGCCTTCACCCATGCGGATAAAGCGGAGGACATCACGAATTTCAGGGTTGATTCCGCATCTGCGCGTTGCGTCGCGCCGGGATGGGTTTATGATCCGCCGCCCTGAATTCTCCCTGATTCTCCCCGCTTGAAGCCCCTCCAGATCGGAGTTCCCGGATGAGCCTCGCGCCCGCCGATTCTGTTTCTTCCTCCGCGCGTCCCCGGATCCGGTTCCGGGAGAAGCGCGGAGGTCGCTTTCTGCGCGAGGGCGCGCCCTGGGCCTATCTCGACGAGATCGCCTTCGACCGCCGGACCAAAGCCCTGCCGCCGGGCTCGGTGGCGGCGCTGGAGGACGAGGAGCGCCGCCTCGTCGCGACCGTGGCGCTGAACGCCGGGACTCAGGTGGCCCTGCGGCTGCTCGATTCCGATCCCGAGGCCCGGATCGACGGCGCATGGTTCGCGGCGCGCTTCTCGGCGGCGCGGGATCTGCGGGCGCGTCTGATCGGGGGCGAGCATTACCGCCTCATCCACGCCGAGGGCGACGGCCTGCCCGGCGTGATCGTGGACCGCTTCGGCCCGGCCTGCGTGGTCCAGGCCAACGCCGCCTGGGCGGAGCTGCATCTCTCCGCCCTGCTGGAGGGGCTCGACCTCGCGCTCGCGCCCGAGGTGGTGGTCCTCAACGACGAATCCCGCCTGCGCGCCCTGGAGGGCCTGCCGCCCGGACGCCGCCTCGTGAAGGGGACGCTCGACGGCCCCGTGGAGGTGCCCCAGAACGGCGCGATCTATCTGGCGGATCTGCTCAAGGGCCAGAAGACCGGCTGGTATTTCGACCAGCGCCCCAATCACGCCTACGCCGCGCTTCTGGCGAAGGGCGGTCGGATGCTCGACGTCTTCGCCCATGCGGGCGGGTTTTCTCTGGCGGCTCTGGCGGCGGGCGCGACCTCGGCTCTGGCGGTGGACAGTTCGGAGCTGGCGCTCGACCTCGCCCGCGAGGCCGCCGCCCGCAACGGCTTCGGCGCGCGCTTCGCCGCCGCCCGCGCCGACGCCTTCGGCGCCATGACGCGTCTGGCGGAGGAGGGCGCCCGCTTCGAGGCGGTGGTCTGCGATCCTCCGGCCTTCGCGCCCAACCGCGCCGCGCTGGAGGCGGGCCTCCGGGCCTATCGCCGCACGGCGCGTCTGGGATCGGCTCTGGTGGAGCCGGGCGGCTTCCTCATGCTCTGCTCCTGCTCTCAGGCGGTGGAGCCGGAGGCTCTGCGCGAAGAGGCCTGGGCGGGCATGCGCGCTTCGGGACGTCGGGGTCGTCTGGTCCATTCGGGGCGCGCCGGGGCGGATCATCCGATTCATCCGGCCCTGCCCGAAACGGGCTATCTCAAGACTCTCGCCTTCCAGCTGGATTGAAAAAACGCCGCCTTTCGGGGAAAAGGCGGCGTGAGGCGAGCGATCAGGAGGCGCTGGACCCACAGAGGCGCGGCGGCTCTTGTTCGTTCACGGTAAATCAGGAGTCTTGACGGAGCGTGAACCTTCTTCTTCCTTGCGGCGCGCCCGACCGCGCCTATATCGCCCCGGAAGCCTCGCCTTCTTTCGCCTTGCGCGCCTCCTCGCCGTCTTCCGGCCCGGAGGCCCCTCCTCCAGACGGAGCCGCGTCATGACGCTTTTCATCCGCCCCTCCGCCTTCGCGCCCTCTTCGGGCCTCCTGCTGGCTCTGGGGCTGGCTCTGGCCGCGCCCGCGCCGGGCTGGGCGCAGGCTCAGACGCAGGGGGCGGCGATCTCCGATCCTCTGGCGGAGGATCCGGCCATGCGCCGCCTCTACGGCGAGCTCCGCGAGGTGCTGGAGCGCGCCGCCGAAGCCCGCCGCCGCTCGGCGGAAGGGGGCTCGCAGATCCTGCGCCGTCAGTTCGGACTCGATTCCGACAGCCGCGCGCGCGAGCTTCTGGGCTCGGCCTTCGGGCTGGTCTCGGAGCTTCCGGTGGTCGAGACCCAGGAGGAGATCGCCCGCCGCCGTCAGAACGTCGAGGCCCTGCGGGAAGAGATCTCCCGTCTGCGCGAGCGGCGCATGTCGGCGCCCGAGGACGCGGGCGTGATGGGCAGCCTCGGCCTGGCCCACGACCGCCAGAGCATCGACGCCGCCATCGCCGAGCTTCAGAACCGCATCCTTGAAAACGAAGCCTCCGTGGTCGAGGCGCGGGAGAAGTTCCGCGCCGCCATGGAGGGCGCAGGCGTGGCGCTCACGCCGGAGGAGGCGGAGCTTCTGCTCGACAGCGTGTCGGGCGGAGACCTGACGCGCATCGCGGCGGCCTATCAGGCGGCGCGCGGCGTGAGCGAGCAGCTCCGGGCGCTGCTCGACGACTCCGGCGAGGATCTGACCCAGGCCCGCCGCTATTACGGCATGCACGCCGCGACCATCGCGCTGCTCGCCGAGGCCCAGACGCAATTCATCGAGACGGTGGACGGGGGCTATCTGCCCAAGCTCGACCAGATCGAACGGGATCTGCGCGCCGCCCGCGCCGAGACCATGCGCCTGCTGCAGGGCGATCCCACGCCGGAGCAGAAACGCGCCCTCGAAGCCAATCTGGAGAGCCAGCGGCTGGCTCTGGAGGCGGCTGCGGTCTATCGTCGGCATCTGTCGGGCCAGCGCGACGAGATCCACGCCGAGCGCGAGAAGACCCTTCGGGAGCTGCACGTCGCCGACAACACCCTGCGCACGGTGGACGCCAGCTTCCAGCTGCGCCGCCTCATGGAGAACGCGGACCTCTCCTTCGAGGCTCTGGGCAGCATGAAGAGCCCCGGACTCGAGCGCATCTTCGAGAATCAGGAGCTGCGCCGCGAATTCGAGGCCCTGACCCGCCGTCTCGCGCCGGGGAGCTAGAGCGTTCTCCAGCGAAGCCGGAAGGGCTTCGCGTCGTGAGAACGCGACCAGCAAGAAGCCGGAGCCTTTGAGCGATCCGGCAGGATCGGAAAAGGCTCTAGAACTCCAGGGGGTTCGCGCGGGTCCAGATGCGCCCGACGCGGCGGCCGGAGGCGAAGACCGGACCCTCCGGCCAGAAGCTCACGGCCTGGGAGCCCTCGCGGCGCAGACGCCAGGCCGGCAGATGCAGACAGCCGCCCTCGATCCCTTCCCATATCTCGCCCGTCACGAGCAGGGTCTTCGGGGCGCAGCGGGCCGTCAGAGCCTCAGGCGCCGTCTTGCCGGACCAGACGATCACGCGCCAGCCCTCCGGCGCCGAGGCTTCGCAGCCCGCGTCCGCGCAGAGCCAGCCCGGACGCGCCGCCGCCTCTTCTTGCGAGGCCCCGTCGCCCTCGCGCCGCAGCCAGGCCGAGGCCTCGTAGCTCTTGCGTCCGTCATGGCTCAGCGCCAGAAGCCCGTCGGCGCCGCGCAGGCCCAGAAGCCGACCCTCGGCGTCGATGAGCAGATCCGGCCTCGGCGCCGCCCCCCAGAAGGCCAGCCCCAGACCCAGAGGCGCCAGACCCGCCAGCCTCAGCCGCCGGTCGCGCCAGAGGCAGAGCCACAGCCCTCCGAGCGTCGCCAGCCCCAGAGCCCAAGGCGCAGGAGAAGGCAGGATCGGCGCCGCGCCGGGCAATCCGGCGAAGAACTCCGCCAGCCGGTTCAGCGCCTCCAGACTCCAGCCCAGAGCCCGGAGCGCCGGAGCTTCGAGGCCGAAGGGCGCGAGAATCGCCGAAAGCGCCAGAGCGGGCATCACCGCCAGACTCGACAAGGGCGCCGCCGCCAGATTGGCGGGCAGATTATACAGCTGGACCCGGTTGAAATAGGCCGCGCCGTAGATCCCCGAGGCCAGTCCCGCCGCGAGGCTCATCACCACCGAGCCGAGCAGCGCCAGAACCAGACGCCGCGCCCATCTGCGGGCCGCGCCCTCGTCCGGCGAGCCCGCGAAGATCCGTCCGACGGGGATGGCCTCGAAGGCCGCGACCAGAGCCGCCGTCGCCGCGAAGGACATCTGGAAGCCCGGCTCCAGCAGGCTTTCGGGCCGCAGCATCAGCAGGATCAGAGAGGCCGCCGCCAGAGACCGGAAGCTGATCGCCCGCCGATCCAGCAGGATGGCGACCATCGCCGTCCCCGACATCACATAGGCCCTTTGCGCAGGCGCGTCCGCGCCGGAGGCCGCCAGATAGACCGTCGCCGCCGCCAGAGCCGCCAGAGCCGCCCATTTCCGGATCGGCCGCCGCGCCGCCAGACCGGGGACCGCCGCCAGCAGAGTCCGCGCCGCGCCGAAGATCAGGGCGGTCATCACCGCCATGTGCGCTCCCGAGATCGACAGCAGATGCGCGAGGCCCGAATCCCGCAAGGCGATCTCGACCTCTTCGGGCGCGAGCCCCCGCACGCCCACCGACAGCGCCGCCGCCACGCCTCCCGTGCGGGCGCCGAGGCGCTCGACGAGCGCCATCGCGACCTCCGTCCGCCAGCGCGAGAGCCGCGCCCCGGCGTCGAGATCCTCGGGCCGGGGCGGAAGGATCAGGATGGTCTCGGCGCGCGCCGAGCCCACGCCGCCGATTCCCTGAAACCAGACCCTCTGGCCGTAATCATAGCCGCCGGGCATGGGCGGGCCTCCGGGCGGCGTGAGCCATGCGGTCATCTTCACGCGCTCGCCCGCCTGAACTTCGAGATCCGGCGGGACGCCGACCTGAATCCGCTCGGGGACGCCCGCGCGCGGCGGCTTCTCGAAGACGAGGCGGTCGAGAATCAGCCGCCGCTTGCCCTCGGAGCGGAAAAGCTTCGTCTCCACGCGGCCTTCCAGCACGAAGCTCCCCTGATGCGCGAGGATCGGCGCGGCGACCAGACGGGCGCGGATCGTCGCCGCGCTCCAGCCGAGGCAGAGCGTCAGCAGCGCCCCCGCGAGAATCGCGAGCGGCAGGCTTCCGCGCGCCCGCGCCAGAACCCAGACGCCGAAGGCGAACCAGGAGGCGCCCGCGGTCCAGAGCGGCGGCTCGAAGGGCGCCGCGAACCAGAGCAGGATTCCGATCCCCAGACCCACCGGCGCCCAGAGCGTCAGCCTCCGGCGCTCCGTCGCCCGGATCGGGGGGCGCTGCGGCGCCTCATGGGCGAAGGCCCCGGCGAGAAGCCGCGGTTCGGAAGCGGCGGACATGAGCGGCTCCCTCCCGCCGGAGTTCAGGGGAGCGGCAGCATCGACGCCCGCGCCGCGCGCGTCAAGCGGCGGCGGCGCGACCGGAGGAGGAAGATCCTCAGCGGGAGGCCTGAAGCTCCGCCGGAGCGGGCGGCCTGGGCGCGGCCTGCGCCAGAGCGGGCGGCACGGGCGCGGTCAGGGCGGGCGGCGGCTCGATCAACTCGGCGTGACGCTCGGCCAGCTCCTGCGCCTCGAAGCCGACGAGCACGACGCGCTCTTCGCCTGCGGCGTTGCGCAGGAAGGCGCGTCGCGCGACGCGTCCGCGCCGGAAGCCCTCGGCCTGATGGCGGCCGATCCATTGCGGATCGCGCACCGGGCCTTCGGAGAGCAGCGCCAGAGCCGCGATTCCGTCGGGCTCCAGATGGAGCGCCCCCTTGGGGCCGTCGAAGCCGAGCAGCCAGACCACGGAGGCGTCCGGGCGATTGGCGAGGACGCGCTCTTCGGCCACGAGCGTCATCTCCTGACGCGCCGCCGGATCGACCAGCGTGGCCGAAACCCCGAGGGCGTAGGAGAAATGCGCCGCCGTGGCCAGAAGCCGGTCGCTTTCCGCCAGCAGACGGCAGCCGCAGTCTTCCCGGCCTTGCAGCGCCGCGAAGCAGCCTTGCAGCGCCGAACGGGCGGCGGCGGGCTCGTCCGCTCCGCGCCCGAGCGTCAGGGCGGGGCATTGTCTGGCGGGCTCGCCCTGGGCCAAAGCGCGCGGCCCGACGGTCTCGACGAAGGCGCGGCCCTGCGGATCGCCGTAGAGAAGTCCGATCTGGGCGGCCTCCAGACGGGTGGGGCGATAGGCGGCGTCGCTGCGGGCCAGAGTGGCCGCATGGCTGACGGCGGCCTCTATTCCGGCGGGCGTCCCGGCGACCACGTCCAGCCGCCGGATGGGGTTCAGGAAGCTTTGCTGCGCCGCAGGAGCGCGAATCGCTTCGGCGAATCCGCTTGCGGCGGCCGGGGCCTCGAGGCGGACTCCCGCGCCGGAGGGAGCCGTCGCGCCGCCATGGGCGCATCCGGCCGCGAGGACCGCCGGAAGCAGCCATCCGGACCAGCGGAGGACGCACGCGAAAGTAAGGGGCGGGGCCATGAAACCAACTCCGGATGCGAGAAAGGGCCGTCGAGAGGCGCGGCGGCGATGATCGTACGGAAAAAACATTAACCTCAAGGCCACATCCGGAAAGTTAACGCGCTTGTGCGTCGAAAGGCGTTTTGCGGGCGCAATCAGTTGACTTAAGCTCCGGACGGGGATGCGCGCGGGGAGAGATCTTCCCGGGCGCGAGGGTGTTTGGTGTGTCTGGTGTTCACGGTTGGCTGAAGTCATGAATGACGACGACGCGAAATCCGCCATGGCGGCGGACCTGGGCGGCACGATCGTCGAAGGCTGGATCAAGTGGTATGATCCCGGCAAGGGATATGGATTCATGGTCCCCAGAGACGGCGGGCCGGACGTGCTGCTGCACGCCTCCACGCTGAGGGCCGCCGGGGTGCAGACCCTGGTCGAGGGAGAGGCCGTCTCGGTGGAGGCGGCCCAGAGCGAACGCGGGCTGCAGGCCCTGCGCATCCTCAAGCTGGATGAAAGGATCCTGCCGCCGCGCGAGCGGCCGCCGCAGGAAGAGGGCGCGCGTCCTTCCGATTTCGCGGCCTCGGCTTCGGCCGAAGGGCCGTTGCTGCCCGCCCGGGTGAAATGGTTCGACAAGGCCAAGGGCTTCGGCTTCGTGAACATTCTGGGGCATCGGGACGACGTCTTCGTGCACATGGAGACCCTGCGGCGCTTCGGCATGCCCGAGCTGATCGCGGGGGAAGCCGTTCTGGTGCGCACCGGTCAGGGGCCGCGCGGGCGCATCACGGTCGAGGTGCGGCCCTGGGAGCACGCCTGTGATCCGCAATGAGCCTCTGCGCCGGTCCCTGACGATCCTGACGGCCGTTCTGGCCCTCGGGTCGGGCTGCGCCTCCACCCGAGCCGCGCCGGCGGCGGCTTCTCCGGCGCTGATCGCGTCGAATCCCGAGGAGGCCGCGCTCGAGACGCTCGATTGCGCCGCCGCCAGGGGGCGGATCGGCTTCGCCGGACGCGAGGAGGCCGCCTTCGCGGTCGAGATCGCCGCCGACGCCGAAAGCCAGCGCCAGGGCCTGATGTGGCGCGAGGCTCTGGGGCCGGAAGCGGGGATGCTGTTCATCTTCTCGCCGCCGCGTCCTTCGCAGTTCTGGATGAAGAACACGATCATTCCTCTGGACATGATCTTCATCGATCCCCGGGGGCGGATCCAGCACATCGAGCGCGAGGCGGTTCCGGGCGATCTCGCCCCGAGGGGCCCCGCGCGGGCGGTCTCGGGCGCGGTGCTGGAGATCGCGGGCGGACGCGCCGCCGAAGTCGGGCTGGAGCTGGGCGATCTGGCCGTCTGCCTCGTGGAGGAGGCGCGAAGCCTCTGATGCGGCGGGCGGGCGCGCCAAGCCTTCTCCGGAGGCGGCGCCTGAGGATCCCGGTTCAAGCCCTTGCGACGCCATGAAAAAAGCCTCCCCGTCCTGCGACGGGGAGGCTTTCGCGTTTCATCCGGAATCTCAGCTCGCGGCGGCGAGCCGGGCGCGTTCACGTTCATCCTCACGCCTGCGTTCGGCCTTGGCGGCCTGGGCGATCTCGTCGAACTCCTCGGCGAGGAGGAAGGCCAGCTCCAGCGACTGGCTGGCGTTCAGACGCGGATCGCAGGCCGTATGGTAGCGGTCCGAGAGATCCGCCGCCTTGAGGTCCTGCAGGCCGCCGAGGCATTCCGTCACGTCGGCGCCGGTCATCTCGATATGCGCGCCGCCGGGCTGGGCGTTCTCGGAGCGGCAGATGTCGAAGAACTCGCGCACTTCCTGAAGGATCCGCTCGAAGGGGCGGGTCTTGTAGCCGTTCTCGGCCTTGATGGTGTTGCCGTGCATGGGGTCGCAGCACCAGACGACCTTCCGGCCCTCGGCCTGCACGCGGCGGACGAGGCTCGGGAGATGCTCCTGGGTCTTGCCCGCGCCGAAGCGGCCGATCAGCGTGAGGCGGCCCGCCTCGTCCTCCGGATTGAGCCGGTCGATGAGCCGGATCAGCTCGTCGGGCTTGAGGCTCGGGCCGCATTTCAGGCCGATGGGATTGAGCACGCCGCGGCAATATTCGACATGCGCCCCGTCGAGCTGACGGGTGCGGTCGCCGATCCAGAGCATGTGCGCCGAACCCGCGACCATCTGGCCCAGATGGGTGGAGTCCTCGCGGGTCAGGGCCTGCTCGTATTCGAGCAGCAGCGCCTCATGCGAGGTGAAGAAATCCACCTCGTGCAGGGCGGGGGCCTCCTTGGTGCCCACGCCGCAGGCCTGCATGAAGTCCAGCGCGTCCGAAACCCGCTCGGCGATGCGGCGGTAGTCCTCGGCGCCCTCTCCGGCGGCGAAGTCGAGGTTCCATTCCGAGACGCGGCGCATGTCGGCGTAGCCGCCCTTCGCGAAGGCGCGCAGCAGGTTCAGCGTCGCGGCGCTCTGGGTGTAGGCTTCGAGCATCTTCTCGGGCCGGGGCCGACGCGCCTCCGCGGTGAAGGGCAGATCATTGATGATGTCGCCGCGGTAGCTGGGCAGCTCCACGCCGTCGATGGTCTCGGTGGGGGCGCTGCGCGGCTTGGCGAACTGCCCCGCCATGCGCCCGACCTTGATCACCGGCTTCTTGGCGCCCCAGGTCAGCACGACGGCCATCTGCAGCAGCACCCGGAAGGTGTCGCGGACGGCGTTGGCGCGGAAATCGGCGAAGGCCTCGGCGCAGTCTCCGCCCTGAAGCAGGAAGGCTTCGCCTCTGGAGGCGGCGGCCAGGCGCTGTTTGAGGGTGCGCGCCTCTCCTGCGAAAACAAGCGGCGGAAAGCTGGCGAGCCTCGAGGTGACGCCCGAGAGAGCCGCCGCGTCTTCATAGACGGGGCTCTGGTGGACGGTGAAATTGCGCCAGCTTTCTTTGCTCCAAGAGGCGGTCATGATGGGTCTCCTCACATCGATCCGATGGAGATAAACATTTTTCAACGATAAGGAAACCCCGGCTTTCCCGAAACGGCTCACAAGGGCGCGCAAGGCGCTCAGGCGAGGGGAGGAAGCCCCGGCAGATGCTCGACCTCGAAGCCCGCCGCGCGCAGGAGGGCGGCTTCGGGCGCCTCGCGGGCTTCTCCGGCGCGCAGCCTCGCGACGCGACGGCCGGCCTCCGCCGCCGCGCGCATGAGGGCGGAGGCGTCGCCTGCGAAGGCCAGGCGCTCGGAATCGCGGCGGGCGATCTCCAGGAAGCCGGGGTCTAGCCCGGGATCATGCAGGATCAGATCCGCCTCCTGGAGCCTCTGGGCGGCCCGCAGGCTGAGGAGATCCGGAGCCCCCGGCCCCGCGCCGATCACCGCAAGCGCGCCGGGCTCCGTCTCGGGGAGGCGCCCCTCCGCCATGGCGCGACGCATCAGGGCTTCGGCCTCCGCGAGCCGCCCTTGCGCCGCCAGACGCCGCGGCTCTCCGGCGAAGACCCAGAGCCAGAAGCCGCGCCGTGCCTCGGGGGGCAGGCTTTCGGCGAGAGGTTCGCGCAGATCCGCCGCCAGAGCGGCCAGGGCTCCGAGATCAGGCTCCAGAAGGCTTTCGAGCCGCGTCTTGATCCTCCGGGCGAGGACCGGCGCCGCGCCCTCGGTGCCGATGGCCGCCACCAGAGGCGCGCGGTCCACGAGGGCGGGCGTATAGAAATCGCAGAGCTCCGGGCGGTCGACCACATTGACCAGAGCGCCCCCCGCCCGCGCCAGAGCCGCCAGCCTGGCGTCTTCGGCCTCGTCTCCCGTGGCGACGAAGGCGACGCGCGCGCCCTGGAGATCCGACTCCCGCGCGAGGCGCGTGGCGCGCCCCGAAGCGACCAGCGCCGCCAGTTCCTCATTCAGATCAGCGGCGAAGACCTCGATCTTCACGCAGGATTTCAGCAGCAGCCGCGCCTTGCGGGCGGCCTCCTCGCCGCCGCCGAGGATCAGGGCGCGCTCCCCTTCGACTTTCACGAAGAGCGGGAAGGCCTTCATTTCATTCATCGGCGGTTCGCCCAGAGCTCCTCGGCGCGGGCCTGAGCCGCCGCGACGTCCGGCGCCGCGCCCGCCGCCAGCAGCGCCAGAGCCGCCGTTCCGGTCGCCACCGACGCCGAGAACTCATCCTCCAGCCGCCCTGCCCAGAGCGCGGCCAGATCCGCCGGATCGCCGCCCTTTTCCGCCGCGAGCCGCCGTTTCTCGCTCCAGACGGGCGGAGCGGAGTCGTCGAGGATCGCGCCATGCTCCAGGCGGTAAAGCTCGACGGCCTTGGCCGGATGACGCTCGAATTCGCCGCCGCCGCCCTTCAGGGCCATGAAGCGCGGTTGTTCGAGCAGAACCGCCGCATCGCGCTGCAAGTCCCTGTAGGGCGGATGAAACACCCCCTGAAGGCTGGTCTCGGCCCGCGCAGGATTCAGCGCCCGCAGGCAGGAGTTCACCGGAGAGCGCAGCCCGAAGACTTCGCGCAGCTTCATCAGCTCCTGAAAGCGCGGGTTCAGCGCCGCCAGAGGCGCGAAGGCGATTCCCTCCGCCGCGAGGGCCGCCTTCGCGGCCTCCGGAGTCTCCGTCACGGCGATTCCCAGAGCCCGCGATCCGGCCTCCGGCGTGGGGCCGAGCAGCGGCGTCCAGCCATGGAGCAGCACCGGCAGACCCGCCCGCGCCAGAAGCTTCGCCGAGAGCAGGAACAGCGGCAGGCCCCGACTCGCGCCTGCGGCGTAGGCGGGCCAGTCCACGGCGGCGCCGACCTCGCTCCAGCCCGGCGCCAGAGTCTCGCGCATGGCCTCGACGATCCCCGCCGCCTCGGCCGCGTCCTCGCTGCGATAGCGCAGCAGCATGAGCATCGCGCCCAGAGCCTCCGGCCGGGCCTCGCCCGCCAGAGCCAGACGGAAGGCCTCGCGGGCCTCCTCGCGGGTCAGATGCCGCGATTTCGACGGGCCGCGCGCCAGAGCCGCCACGAAAGGCGCCAGAGCCTTGCGCCGGGGCGCGCCGAGCAGAGGCGCGAAGGGACGCCAGAGCTTCGCAGGCTCCAGCCCCCGCGCGCGGCAGAAGGCGCGGGCCTCGGGCGAATCGAGAAGCTGCAGGGCTTCGGGCTCGATCTGCGCCGCCAGACCCGCAGCCCCCGCGCCATAGGCCAGTTCGGCCAGAGCCGCGCCTTGCGCCGCGATCTCCAGAATCTCTTCTTCGGCGGGCAGAAGCTGAACGCCGCGCCCATCCTCGAGCTCCAGCAGATCGCCGGGGGCGGCCTCAAGCGGCGGGTCGAAGGCGTAGGAGACCGCTTCCTCGTGAACCGTGGTCAGGCTTCCGGTCCCCAGCCGCCAGGCGTGATGCGGCAGAACCGCGACGTCCCAGGCGGTCGGCGGAGTCCCGGCGGCGCGGATCAGGCGACGGGCGGAGAGACTCATGGCGGATTCCTCACAGAGCGGGGGTCAGAACGCCGCCCGCGCGATCAAGAGCCAGACGGGAATCGTCAGCGCGCCCAGAAGCGTGCCCACCAGCAGCGTGGCGGCCGCGACGTCCTGTCCGCGCTTGAAGAGCGTGGCGAAGAGATAGATGTTCAGCCCTCCCGGCGAGGCCGCCACCACCACCGCGACCTTGGCCAGATCCGGCGGCGCCCGGAAGGCCAGCGCCAGACCCAGCACCAGCAGGGGATGCAGCATGGTCTTGGTCAGGGCGGCCGTGAAGGCGGGCTTGAGCGAACCGCGCAGACGGCTCTGCGCGAGGGCGCCGCCCACCCCGAAGAGCCCCACCGCCGGCGAGGCCTCGCCGAGCATGCGCGCCCCCTCCATGATCGGCGAGGGCACCGGCAGATTCAGCAGATTGACGATCAGCCCCAGCGCCACGCCCCAGATCAGCGGATTGCGCCAGAGTCCGAGCCCCACTTCCCGCACCGCCGCCAGAGCGCCCTTTCCGTCGCGGCGCGAGGTCTCCATCACCAGCGTCCCGACCAGATAGAGCAAGGGCGCATGCAGGCCGATGATCGCGAAGGCGGGGCCTTCGGCCTCGGGCCCGAAGGCGCGCACCGAAACCGGATAGCCGATGAAGAGCGAATTCGAGAAGGTGCAGGCGAAGGCGAAGGCGGCGGCCTCGCCCGGCGTCATGCCGAAGGCCTTGCGGCCCATGGTCATGCCCACGGCGAAGCTCGTGACGGCGCCCAGATAGAAGGCCCCCACCACCCGCGGATCGAAGGCCACCCCGAACTCCAGATTCGCCGCCCCCGTGAAGAGCAGCGCCGGACTGGCCACCCGGTTCACGAAGGAGAGCAGGAAATCCAGACCCGAGGCCGGAAAGAATCCGGTCTTCACCGCCAGCCAGCCCCCGGCGAGCAGCGCGAAGATCGGCGCGACGACGATCAGCACCTCGGTCATGAGGCTCGCCTCCCTGGGCCTTCTGCGGGCGCTCTTACGCGGCGACGCCGCTGAAGCGCGCCTCCAGAGCCTCGCGTCCGGAATCCTCCATCTTGCGGAAGAGGTTCTCGGGCACGGCGAAGGCGTGGCCCGCCGGAAGGGCCGTCAGCGCCGAGGCGGCGTCCGCAGGCCAGGCCTTCAGCGTCTCCTCCTCGGGCAGGTTCAGCGCCCTGAGGATCTTGCCGGAGGCCTCCGGGATGAAGGGCGCCGACAGGATCGCGTAGAGCCGCGCGAGATTCACCCCCACCCGCACCGTCTGGGCGGCGAGGGCCGGATCGGTCTTGAAGCTCGACCAGGGCGCGGCGCGTTGCAGGTAGTCGTTGCCCAGCGACCAGATCGCCCGCAGCTCCGAAGCGGCCTTGCGGATCTCCACCGCCTCCCAATGGGCGGCGTAGGCGGTCAGGGCCTTGTCGAGGGCCTCGGTCAGCTCGGCTTCGAGCGGGCCGGGCGCCCCGCCTTCGGGCAGGGTCTCGCCGAATTTCGCGGCGGAGAACTTCGTCACCCGCGAGACGAAGTTCCCGAGGACGTCCGCGAGATCCTTGTTCAGCGCCGTCTGGAGGATTCCCCAGGTGAAATCGGAATCGCTGCCTTCGGGCGCGTTGGAGAGCAAGGTCCAGCGCCAGACGTCGGAGTCGGGCAGCACTTCGAGAGCCTGGTCCATGAAGACGCCGCGTCCCTGGCTGGTCGAGAACTTCCCGCCGTCATAGTTCAGCCAGTTGAAGCCCTTGATGAGGTCGACCAGCTTCCAGGGCTCGCCCGAGCCCATGATGGTGGCGGGGAAATTGATGGTGTGGAAGGGCACGTTGTCCTTGCCCATGAACTGGACGTAGCGCACGTCGGCGGCGCCTTCGTCCGTACGCCACCAGCGCCGCCATGCGGAATCGGGCAGGCCCCTGGCCTCGGCCCATTCCGCCGCCGAGGCGATGTATTCGATGGGCGCGTCGAACCAGACGTAGAAGACCTTGCCCTCCATGCCCGGCCAGGGCTGATCGCCCTTGCGCACCGGCACGCCCCACTTGAGGTCTCGGGTGATGCTGCGGTCCTGGAGCCCGTCGCCGTCGTCGAGCCATTTGCGGGCGATGGAGGAGACCAGATTCGACCAGTCCTGTTTGGAGGAGATCCATGCCCGCAGCCGCTCGCGCATGGCCGACTGGCGCAGATAGAGATGCTTCGTCGCGCGGATCTCCAGATCCTTCGCGCCCGAGATCGCCGAATGCGGGTCGAGCAGGTCGGTCGGATCGAGCAGCTTGGTGCAGTTCTCGCACTGATCGCCGCGCGCGCGGGCGTAGCCGCAGTTCGGACAGGCGCCCTCGACGTAGCGGTCGGGCAGGAAGCGGCCGTCGGTGGGCGAGTAGAATTGCCGCTCCTCCACCTCGGAGATCAGCCCCGCCTTGTCGAGTTCGCCCGCGAGATGCTGCGTCAGGGCGCGGTTCTGCGCGCTGGAGCTGCGGCCGAACCAGTCCCACGAGATCCCGAAGCCCTCGCAGAGCTTCTTCTGCACCTCGAACATCTCGGCGCAATAGGCCTCGACCGGAACGCCCGCCTTGGCGGCGGCGATCTCGGCGGGGGTGCCGTGTTCGTCGGTGGCGCAGAGGAACATCACTTCATGTCCGCGCTGACGCATGAAGCGGGCGTAGGCGCAGGAGGGCAGAATCGAGCCGACCAGATTGCCCAGATGCTTCACGCCGTTGATGTAGGGCAAGGCCGAGGTGATGAGGATGCGCGCCATGAGACCGGAAACTCCCTGCGAATCCCTCCTTCATAGCCCTTTCGCGCTGCGGCGCAAAGCGGCGAGAACGGAGTCGCGCCTCCGGCCGCTTCCGGAGCGCGGCCCGGATCAGGGGGCGGAGGGAGGAACCGCAGGCGGCGCAGCCGGAGGCGTCGCCGGACGGGGGCGGGGCTGGGGCTGGGCCGAGGGGGGCTGGGCGGCGGCGGCTTCGTCCCGGGCCGGAGCCGCGGCGGCGGCTTCCGGCTGGGGCGCGTCGCGGGCGATGGCGGCCACCATCGGCCCCAGAGGCCGGGCGCGGTCGTCGCGGCGCAGCTCGGGGCTGAAGAGGCTGGAGAGCGAGCCGTCCAGAAACAGGGCGTTGGGCGTCTTGAGCCCGTCGCGGAAGAAGCGTCCGAAGGCGTGGAAGGTCACGGGCAGATCCGAGATGACGAAGATCGCCTCGCCCCCCGCCGTGACGCCCACCCCGTTGCGGAATTTGCGCGAGGCGCTGTCCTCCATGAAGGCGGGGTGGATCTTCCCGTCGACGACCAGCATCGGCCCCGATTGCGTGGCGTATTCCGGAGGCTTCACGTCCTCGCGCTCGAACCTGCGGGCGTAGGCCTCGGTTTCGAGCACGCCGGGGCGGCCCTCGCGGATGTAGAAGACGCCGTTGGGCTTGAGATGGAAATTGCCGTATCCGGCGCGGCGGTTCAGGGCCTTCAGCTTGCGCCCGGCCTCGATGTAGAGCCCGATGGGCTTCAGGGCCTCGTCGAACATGCCCGCGTTGAAGGCGAAGACGATCCGCTCGCCCTGAGCGGCCAGATGGTCGCGCAGAGTCCCGAAGGCGCCGAAGGGCTGGCCCGCCGGGTCGAGGTTGAACAGCGCCAGACGCATCTTCGCCGGATCATAGCGGCAGACCTTGTAGAAGCCGCTCTCGTAGATCTGCGCGCGGCAGGCGGCGGGCTCCGCCGGAGCCTCCCGGGGCGCCTGCTGGGCGGCGGCGCTCCAGGGCGCCAGCGCGGCCAGAGCCGCCGCGGCCCAGAGGAGCGCGAGCGAGGCCCAGGCCCGCCGGAGCCGACGCCCGATCCCTGCGCGGGAGGGCGGAGTCACGGAGCCCCCGCCCGCAGGCGTTTCGCGGCCTCGACGGCGAAATAGGTCAGCACGCCGTCGCATCCCGCGCGTCTGAATGAAATCAGCGTCTCCATCATGGCGCGTTCTCCGTCGATCCAGCCGTTGCGGGCGGCGGCCTGGATCATCGCGTATTCCCCGCTCACCTGATAGGCGAAGGTGGGCGCGCCGAAGGCGTCCTTCAAGCGGCGGCAGAGGTCCAGATAGGGCAGGCCCGGCTTGACCATCAGCATGTCGGCGCCTTCGGAGAGGTCGAGGGCGGCCTCCTTCAGGGCTTCGTCGCCGTTGGCGGGGTTCATCTGATAGGTCTTCTTGTCCTTGGGGACGTCCTCGCCCTTGCCGAGATTCCCGCCCGAGCCCACCGCGTCGCGGAAGGGGCCGTAGAAGGCCGAGGCGTATTTCGCCGTATAGGACATGATCAGCGTGTCCTGATGGCCGCCCGCCTCCAGAGCCGCCCGCAAGGCGCCGATGCGCCCGTCCATCATGTCCGAGGGGCCGATGACGTCGGCGCCCGCCTCGGCCTGGGCCATGGCCTGCCGCACGAGGGCCGTCACGCTCTCGTCGTTGGCGATCCTCCCGTCGCGGAGGATCCCGTCATGGCCGTGGAGGCTGTAGGGATCCAGCGCCACGTCGGTCATGACGCCGATCTCCGGAAGCTCGCGCTTGAGCGCCCGGATGACCCGGCAGACCAGATTCTCCGGATTCCAGGCCTCGGCGCACTCGAGGCTCTTCAGCGAGGGATCCACATAGGGAAAGAGCGTGACGCAGGGAATCCCGAGCCTGGCCGCCTCCTCCACCCGGACCAGCGCCCGGTCGAGGGTCAGGCGCGAGACTCCCGGCAGCGACTCCACCGGATCCTCGCGGCCTTCGCCCTCCATGACGAAGATCGGCCAGATGAGGTCCTCGGGCCCGAGCCGCGTCTCGGCGACCAGCGCGCGCCTCCAGGGAGCGGCCCTCAGGCGCCGGGGGCGCGACGAAGGATAGGGCGCCCAGGGCGCGAAGGCGGCGAAGGATGAGCTCATGACGTCTTCTCCACGAGAGCCCGCAGGGAGGCACGCCCGCGCGGCTCTGTCAATGCGGCGCGAGGGGAGCCCCCCGGCCGCGCCTGTCGGGAGGCTTCGGACCATCCTCATGCACCGATTGTCAATACAAGCCTTTTACCTTGAGCCCAGCACGCAATCGGTCGACAGGCAGCAGGGGACAACGCATGCGCCGGACTTCTTTCATCATCGCAGCGGCCGCGTCGACGGCGCTTTCCGCCGCTCTCCCGGCGCGGGCCGAGGGTTCGGGCTGGGGCGGACAGGTGCGCTTCACCGCCTCCGTGGACGCCGGAATCGGTCAGACGAAGCTGGGCCATTACGTCCGGGTCTACGAGGAATCCGACTACTGGGAGCAGAGGACGCGCGGCAAGGGCCTGGCTCTGGGCGCCAACTTCGGCGTGGAGGTGGGCCGCGACTGGGCCTTCCAGCTGGAGGCCCAGTATCTGGGCCTCGACCGCAATCTCTTCCTCCATTACGGCGGCGAGATCGGCACCATCATGCAGGATCAGGAGGACCACCTCTTCGCCGGCTTCGTCACGGGGCAATACCGCATTCCGATGGAAGGCTATTTCCGGCCCTATCTGGGCCTCGGCCTCGGCTTCCTGACCCATGACTTCGGCTCGGACGGCGACGACTACCTCTGGGCGACGAAGTTCCAGCTCGGCGGCGACCTCGCCGTGGGCGACACCATCTCCCTCTACGGCCAGTACGACATGATCGCGGCGGAAGGGAAGTTCGACCAGACCAACTCCCTCATCCATGTGGGCCGCGTGGGTCTGAAGAAGCGCTTCTGAGGCCTTTTCCCCTTCTGGTCCCTTTCCGGTCCGATCTTCGCCGCCGCTCCGCAAGGGGCGGCGGTCTTGTTTCATTGTGGATCATCTGGAGGCGAGAAATCCGGTTTCGACCTGAAGGGGGCGCCTTCTCCGGATATCCTTTAACGTAAACTCCCTGTTCATCCGCATCTGGAACGCTTCTTGCTGTTTTCTCCGCAATCGATGTCCTCAACGGGAATTTTGCGGAGACTCGCAGATGAAGCGCCATCTTCTTGTTTACACGGCTCTGTTTGCGGGGGTCGCCGGATCCGCGCTGGCGGGCGGCTACGCGGCTGCGCCTCAGGGCGCCGGCGTCCAGTACGGCGCTCCCGTCGGAGCGGTCCAGGCCGCGCCGGGGCAGCCGATCTTCGTCAACGGCCGCCCCGTCTACGACGACCGCGGCGCGATCCAGACCGGCGGCGCCATCTGGGGCGGCGACTTCGCGGGCTCGGCCCAGGGCGCGCCCCTGGTCGAGAGCCAGGTGGTGAGCGAGGAATACCTCCTCCAGCAGCAGGCCGCCTACGGCGTCTCCCAGGGCCAGGTCCAGACCGGCTACGGCTACGGCGTCGCGCATCAGGGCGCCGTGGTCGGCGCGCCGGTCTACGAGCAGACCACCACCACCCAGGACATCGTGGCCGTGACGAGCGTCCAGCCGACCCTCGTCCAGACCCGCGGCGGCTGGGGCCCCCGCGTCTTCGTGGGCGTTCAGGGCGGCGCGGCTCTGGGCGCGGCCTTCTCCGGCGACGGCGACCGGCTCAAGATCGACCGCGGCTATAATTTCGGCGTCCATGCGGGCGTCGGCTTCAGCGGCGGATGGCGCGCCAAGGTCGAGTATCTGCGCCTGGCGGGCAAGATCGAGGTGGCCGGCTACGACGGCGGACATGGCGGCGGCGACTGCGGATCGCAGAAGCCGGGCTGCGGCGGCGGCAAGCCCTCCTGGGGCGGCGGCAAGCACGGCGGCGGCGGAAACGGCGGCGGAGGCTCCACCACCTACGAGATCGACCACAGCGCCAATGCGGGCTTCGTGACGGTGGAGAAGGCCTTCGAGGTCTCGAAGACCTTCCAGCCCTATGTCGGCCTGGGCGTGGGCTACGTGGATCCGAAGGTGGACGGCCTGGATCTGAAGGGCTCCTTCGGCGTCAAGGCCTCGGTGGGCGCGAGCGTCGCGCTGAGCGACAACCTCGAGGCCTTCGGCGAATACGCCTACGTCATCGCGCCCGACGTCGAGTGCGATTGCGGCGAAGACGGCCTGCTCAAGGTGGATTACGACACCCATCTGCTCTCGGCGGGCCTGCGCATTTCGTTCAACTGAGCGCCTCCCGAGCGGGAGCGCGTTCCGCGGACTCCGGCGGCGCGAGGTCTGCGTCGCCGGAATCCGCTGAAATCATCCCTGCGCCCATGAGTTTTCGTCATGGTCCTCCGGCGAGCCGCCGGAGGCCGGGCCGGAGCCGGGGCGCGGAAGGCCGGAGTTCGGACTGAAATCCCTGTCGCTTCGCCCTTCGTCCCATTCTGGACCGCATCGTCTGAAATCGGGACAAGCTAAGTTCATGATTAAACTTCATGAACTCCGCATGATCGGCGATAATGCCACGTATTTCGACGAATTTCCCGAAAGACAGAAACAGGATTGAGAAATTTGCGACTCGTGCGCAATATATCCTTCAGGTCAATGTAGCGTTTCGAGGCAATCATGAAACTCCTCACCCTCTCGGGAGTGGCGTCCGGCGTGGCGACGCTGCTCGCTGGAACGGCGGCGGCGCAGGCGTACGGCGCCTATTCCCCCCGCGACGTCTTCGTGTCGGCGGACGTGCTGCGCGGCTCTCTGAACGCTTCCGCGGGGGCGATGTCCGGAGCCCAGTATCACGCGGCCTCCGAGGTCGTCTCCTCGACGGGCGTCCTCCCCGCCTCCTACGCGCCGGTCTCCTACGCGACCAGCGTCGCGCCGGGGAGCTACACCTCGGGCACGATTTCGGCGCCCATCACGGCGGCGATCTCCGGACCGATGTCGGGCACCTTCACGGGCCAGATCACCGGCACCATCACCGGCACGATCACGCTGAACCCGGTCGCGCCGGTCACGACCACGACCTACGCCGCTCCGGCCTATGTGGCTCCGGCGCCTGCGCCGATCTACACGCCCGCTCCGGCGCCGATCTACACCCCGGCTCCGGTCGTGGTCTCCGCGCCGGTCTACGCCGAGCCGGTCTACGTGGCGCCGCCCGCGCCCGCCTATGTTCCGCCTCCTCCGCCGGCCTATGTGCCGCCGCCGCCTCCGGTGGTGGTGCCCGTGGTGGTCGAGCCGGTGGCTGATTACTGCGCGCCCTGGGGCGGCAACCGGAACTTCTACGGCCAGATCGGCGGCGGCTACGCCTACGCCGGCGACAACATCGACGGTCTGCGTCTGGCCAGCCGCGGCCTGGACAAGAACTATCATGTCGCGGGCGGCCTCGGCGTGCGGCTGCGCGGCCAGGGCGTCGGCTGCGACGACCAGGTGCGCGTCTCGCTGCAGAACCACTACATCCGGCATGAGCTGCCCCGCGGCGGCCAGATCATCAACGGCCGCCGGATGCTCAACAAGGACGCGATCAACGGCGAGGCCTTCTTCGCTCAGGTCGAATACGCGCCGGACCTCGGCTGGGGCGGGATCCGTCCCTACATCGGCGCGGGCGTGGGCGCGGCGGGGATCAACGTCGGCGACGGCCATGACGGCTACGAGAACGACTGGGGCTTCGCCTACAAGGGCATCGCGGGCGTGACCTTCGAGGTCAATCCCAAGCTCGACCTCTTCGCCGAATACAACTACATCGGCGTCCCCGGCGTGGATCTGAAGACCGGCTCCGGCCGCAAGGACGGCGAGATCGACTACGACGCGCATCTGGTCAACATGGGCCTGCGCTACAATTTCTGACGCGTGACCGGAGTCCGGAGCCTTTCGCCGCGGCGAAACGCTCCGGGCCTCGCAAAGTCGGGAAAAACGTCGCCGGATGGCCCGTCCGGCGGCGTTTTTCCGTCAGACCCCCCTGAAAAGGCGCGCTTGTCAGGCCGGGGCCGGAATGCTAGCTCGGGGCATCATGAGCAAGACCCCTCAGCGCCCGCCGCAGCCCTCGACCCCCGCCCTGACGCCCGGGCGCATCGTCGTGGGCGGGGCGCCCGAAGGCTATGACGCCCTGCTGCTGATCCGGCTCGTCGAGCGGGCCAGAGGCCCCGTGCTGCACGTCGCGCGGGACGACGCCCGCATGGCCGCCATGGAGACCGCCCTCGGGGTGGTCGCGCCGGGAGTCCCGGTCTTCAGGCTGCCCGCCTGGGACTGCCTGCCCTACGACCGGCTGTCGCCCAATCCGGCGGTGGCGGCGGAGCGTCTGGCGACGCTGGCCCATCTCGCCGAGGGCTTCGACCGGCCTTGCGTGATCCTGACCACGGTCAACGCCGTGGCGCAGCGCGTTCCGCCCCGCGAGAGCCTGCGCCGCGCGCGCTTCGCGGCGGATGTGGGGTCGCGGATCGACCTCGACCAGCTTCAGGCCTTCTTCGCCGAAAACGGCTATGTGCGGGCGAGCTCGGTGGCCGAGCCCGGAGATTACGCCATCCGGGGCGGCGTCATCGACGCCTTTCCGCCGGGCTCCGAAAAGCCGGTGCGGCTCGATCTCTTCGGCGACATGCTGGAGAGTCTGAAAAGCTTCGATCCCGAGACCCAGCGCAGCGAAGGCAAGTTGCAGCGTCTGGAGCTGGCGCCCATCTCCGAGACGCCGCTGACTCCGGCTTCGATCCGGCTCTTCCGCCAGCGTTACCGCGAGACCTTCGGCGCGGCGGGCGACGATCCGCTCTATGAAGCCGTCTCCGAGGGGCGCCGTCATCAGGGCATGGAGCATTGGCTCGCCTTCTTCCACGACAGCCTCGAAACGATCTTCGACTATCTGCCCGAAGGCGCGCCCGTCTCGCTCGACCACCAGGCCGAGGAGGCGCGGGAATCGCGCATGGAGGTGGTGCGCGATCATTACGACAATCGCCGTCAGGCTCTGGAGAAGCCGGGCATCGGCGGTTCGCCCTATCGGCCTGCGACGCCCGCCTCGCTCTATCTGACCGATCGGGATTGGGCGGCGGCTCTGGCGGATCGGGCGGTGCGGGGCTTCTCGCCCTTTCCTCTGGGCGCGGGGCCCAATCTCGCCGACGCCGGGGGGCGTCCGGGCCGGGATTTCGCCCCCGAACGGCTTCAGGAGAAGATCAACCTCTTCGACGCTCTGGCGGCTCACGCCCGCGAGCGGATGAAGTCGGGGCGACGGGTGGTGCTGGCGGCCTATTCCGAGGGCTCGCGCGAGCGCATGGGCGGCCTGCTGGAGGACCACGGGCTCAAGACCGTGATCCTGCCGCGCTGGGGCGATCTCCCGGCGGCGAGGGAAGGCGCCGAGACGGCGCGTCTGCTGGTCTGGCCTCTGGAGCATGGCTTCGAGACCGAAGACCTCGCGGTGATCTCCGAACAGGACATCCTCGGCGACCGGCTCGTGCGGGCGGCGCGCAAGAAGCGTCGGGCGGACAACTTCATCTCCGAAGCGGCGAGCCTCTCGCCGGGGGATCTGGTGGTGCATGTCGAGCATGGCGTGGGGCGCTATCTCGGACTCCAGATGCTCAAGACCGACGGCGCCGAACGCGATTATCTCGCGCTGGAATACGCCGGCGAGGGCAATTCCAGGCTTTACGTCCCGGTCGAGAACATCGAGCTTCTGTCGCGCTTCGGCTCGGCCACGGAGGGCGTGCAGCTCGACCGCCTCGGCGGCGGGGCCTGGCAGGCCCGCAAGGCGCGGCTCAAGAAACAGGTGCTGGAGATCGCCGAGCGCCTGATCCGCGTGGCGGCCGAGCGTCGCCTGCGGACGGCGGAGGCCTATCATCCGGCCTCGGGGCTCTTCGAGGAGTTCTGCGCCCGCTTCCCCTATCAGGAGACCGACGACCAGCTTTCGGCCATCTCCGACGTGCTGGGCGACCTCTCGGCGGGACGTCCGATGGATCGGCTCATCTGCGGCGACGTGGGATTCGGCAAGACCGAAGTCGCCTTGCGGGCGGCCTTCGTGGCGGCCATGGAGGGGGCTCAGGTGGCGGTGATCGCCCCGACGACCCTGCTCGCGCGCCAGCACGCGAAGAACTTCGAGACCCGCTTCCGGGGCTTTCCCTTGCAAGTGCGGGATCTTTCGCGCTTCACCTCCACGAAGGCGGCCGCCGACACGAAATCCGGCCTGCGCGAGGGCGTGGTGGATGTGGTGGTCGGCACCCATGCGCTGCTGGCGAAGGACGTCGGATTCAAGCGGCTCGGGCTGCTGATCATCGACGAGGAGCAGCATTTCGGCGTCAAGCACAAGGAGCGGCTCAAGGAGCTGAAATCCGACGTCCATGTGCTGACCATGACCGCCACGCCCATTCCGCGCACTCTGCAGATGGCCATGACGGGCGTGCGGGAGCTCTCGCTCATCGCGACGCCGCCGGTGGATCGTCTGGCGATCCGGACCTATGTCGGGCCCTATGATCCGGTCACGACGCGGGAGGCGCTGCTCCGCGAGAAATACCGCGGCGGTCAGAGCTTCTACGTCGCGCCGCGCATCGCGGATCTGGCGGCCATCGAGGACTTCCTCCGCGAGCATGTGCCGGAGGTGAAGGTGGCGGTCGCGCATGGCCAGATGGCCGCCGGGGCGCTCGACGAGATCATGAACGCCTTCTACGACGGCGCCTATGACGTGCTGCTCGCGACGACCATCGTGGAATCGGGCCTCGACATCCCGACGGCGAACACGCTGATCGTCCATCGGGCGGACATGTTCGGCCTGGCGCAGCTCTATCAGATCCGGGGGCGCGTCGGGCGGGCCAAGACCCGCGCCTACGCCTATCTGACCACCCAGCCGCGCAAGGCTCTGACTCCGGCGGCGGAGAAGCGGCTCAAGGCTCTGGCTTCGCTGGATTCGCTCGGGGCGGGCTTCACTCTGGCGAGCCACGACCTCGACATTCGCGGCGCGGGCAACCTGCTCGGCGAGGAGCAATCGGGCCATATCCGCGAAGTCGGCTTCGAGCTCTATCAGGACATGCTGCAGGAGGCTCTGGAGCGGATGCGCTCGGGCGAGACGGATCTCCCCGAGGTCGCCGAAGTCTGGTCGCCGCAGATCAATCTGGGCGTGGCGGCGCTGATCCCCGAGAGCTACGCCGCGGATCTCGACGTGCGTCTGGGGCTTTACCGCCGCCTCGCCTCTCTGGAGGAGGGCGCGGAGCTGGAGGGCTTCGCCGCCGAACTCCATGACCGCTTCGGGCCTCCGCCGCCGGAAGTCGAGGGGCTGATCAAGCTCATCCGTCTGAAGGGGCTCTGCCGTCGGGCGGGGATCGCCAGGCTGGACGGCGGACCCAAGGGCGCTTCGATCTCCTTCCGCGAGGGCGCGGTGAAGAATCCGGCGGGGGTGGCCTCCTGGGCGATGCGTCAGGGGGCTCTGGCGCGTCTGAAGCCGGATTCCTCTCTGGTGGTCCTGCGCGACTGGGAGACTCCGGAAGCCCGGCTCAAGGGCGCGCTGACTCTGGCGCGGGATCTGGTCAAGGCCGCCGAATCCAGCGAGATCGACGTCCTCAAGGCGCCGCCTCCGCCGCCGAAGGCGCCTCCGCCCAGGCATCTGGCGCCGCAGACCCCGACGCCGCCGAAACGCGGCTCGCTCGGCGTGACGCGGGTGATTCCCCGCGGCTCATGGCGGGGCGGGCCGCGCGGAGGGCGCTGAAGCGCCCGGCGCCTCCAGGGGAGAGAGAGCGCCCCCGCGTCGCGGCGAGGGCGCGCTCGGGCGTCTCAGACGCAGGTGATGGAGCGGATGTTGCTGGTGGCCTTGTCATAGACCACCGTCTGGCGATCAAGGCGCAGATCCATGGTCATGGGATCTCCCTCGCCGACCACGCGGCGCGAGACGCCGTCCGGCACGGCGGGCAGAGCCGAAAGCGGCCCCCCGACGAGGCTCTGGAGCGCGGCGGCCCGACAGAGATCCTGCGGAGTCTCGGCCAGTTCGGTCGGCGGCGTCGGGACGGGGCGCGGCGTCGGGGCGTGGGCGGCCTGGCGGCTGCAGGCCGGAACCGCGAGCAGGGCGACGCCGAGCGCGGCGAAGACGAAGGATTTCATGACAGGGAGCCTCCGGGGATTGCGTCTCGCGGATCATCCGCGGACGCCATGCGGAGTCCATGATAGCTCATCCTCCGGCCCCGGGGGCGATGATCCGTCCACGCGCAGGGGCGGATTCCGTCGCTCCGGCGGGGCGAGTCCTGCGGGCCTTCAGCGGCTCGAGCGCAGAAGCCGTGCGTTTCTGGCGGCGTCGCGCTCCCTCTGGCAGATCGCTCTGTCGAAGGCGCCGAAGGCCCGGGCGAGGCAGGCCTGGAACATCTGTTCGTAAAGCTCCGCTTCGGGAGGGCGCCCGACCGGAACCCCGCCGTAGACCGGCGGCGGGCCGACCTGCGGGCCGCCCTGAGCCCCGTGAGGGTCGAAGCCTTCGGGCGCGAGGAGGAGTCCGGCCTGGGGGCTCCGGAGAGCCTGGATCTCCGCCCGGGCTCCCTGTCCCCCGAAGGACCCGTGGTCCTGGGCTGCGGCGGGGAGGGCGGCGAGCAGGCTGAACGCGAGACTCAGGCGTCGCATGGGATCTTCCTCCTGAAGCCGCCTTCGCCCCAGACCCGGAGCGCAGCGCAGGCGGCGTGAAGCTGTCCGGATGTTCCGCGCACATCATACGATTCATCCGGAGGAGGGAAACCCGGAATCTCCGCGCCCGGGCCCCATCTTTCATGGAGGCTTCAGCTCTCCGGGCGGATCCATTCTCCCGACCAGCGCCCCCGGAATCCCTCCACCGCCAGGCGTGGGGTCAGCCATTCGAGCAGCGTGGCGGCCTCCTCCGGGAAGCCGTAGGGCGGGTTGACCACCGTCATGCCGGTGCCGGTCAGGCCCGGCGCCTCGCGGGGGGCGAAATCCAGCCGCAGGTCCAGCACCGGCGCCGAGACCTCCTGGAGCGCTTCGAGGAATCCGGCGTCCGCGCCCCCCGCCTTGATCGGGCGCCAGAGCAGCCAGACTCCGGAGGCGAAGCGTTTCAACCCTGCCTTCAACCCCTTGACCATGCGCTCATATTCGTCCCTGCGCTCGAAGGGGGGGTCCACGAGGATCAGCCCCCGCCGGGAGGTCGGCGGCAGGAAGGCGCTCAGGGCGTCGTAGCCGTCCATGTGATAGGCGCGCGCGCGGGCGAAGGGCCGGAGCGTCTCCTCCAGAAGCGGGACCTCCTCGGGATGCAGCTCGCAGGCCATGACCCGGTCTCCGGGGCGGGTCAGCCGCGCCATGAGCCAGGGCGAACCCGGATAGAAGCGCCGCTCGGGCTGGTCGAGGTTGAGTTCGTCCAGAGCGTCCAGCCAGGGGTCGAGCAGGGGATGGGGCGCGGGATCCTCAAGGATCCTCCCGACGCCGCCGCGCCATTCGCCGCCGCGCAGGGCGCGTTCGTCCATCGCCAGATCGAAGAGCCCCGCGCCCGCGTGGCTGTCGAGCGCGAGGAAGGGCTTGTCCTTGCGCGTCATGGCCAGCAGGGCCCGGCAGAGAAGGGCGTGCTTCACCACATCGGCGGCGTTGCCCGCGTGATAGGCGTGACGGTAGTTCACGGCGCTTCGGACTCCTGACAGCGGAAACCGGGAGACGGCTCCCGGAGGGGCCGCGCGGCCGGACCAGGGCCCGGCCCGCCCGGCGGACATGATCCATGCGGATAGGGAGAGTGTTTATGTCTCGGTAACCACAAGCGTTCAACCTGCGGGGGCCCTTGCGCGGAATCTCTTCGCGCTTTCGCCGCCGGTTCGTTCCTCCCGAGCCGCGCGGCGCCCTTTCGGAGCCGCCCGACCATGCGCACCTCTCTTCTGCTTCGCCGTTTGCTGGCCGGCGCGATCCTGACGCTCGGCGCGGTTCAGGCGCAAGCCCAGACCGCCTACATCGTCAGCGCCGGTCTGCCGACCATCCGCGGCGGCGATCCGTCGATCTACAAGCCCATCGACCTGACGTCCACCGGTTCGCTCGACCTGTCCTCCCTCGACCGCCGCGCGCCCTCGGGCGACGGGTCTTACCGGCCCATCGTCCCGGCCTCCTCGACGCCGCAGATGGCGGGCGATCTGCGCGGGCCCTGGGGCGTCTCCTCGAACCGCTTCGCCACGGACCTCAGCCTGGCGGTCTTCCAGGAGGCCAACGTCGAGCGCCGCAAGCGGGGCCTGCGGCCCCTGACGCCCGACTTCGCTCTGGCCAAGGCCGCCGGCGCCCACGCCGCCGACATGATCTCGGGCGATTTCTTCGGCCATTTCGCCCCCGACGGCCGCGCCCTCAAGGAGCGCCTCCAGCAGAACGCCGTCCCCTCCTACGAGGAGGTCGCCGAGAATCTCTGGGAGGCTCAGGGCCGCATCAACTGGACCATTCCCGACAATCAGCGCCGCGCGATCCAGGATTGGCTCAACAGCGACAAGGGCCATCGCGAGGCCCTGCTCGACGCCAATCTCTTCACGGCGGGCGTGGGCGTGGCCATCCGCGACGGACGCATCGCCGTGGCCATGATGCTCGCGCGCCCCTGAGGCCGCCGCCCGGTCCTCGAACAGGGACGCCGCGCGGAGCCCTCCGCGCGGCGTCTTCGTCGTTTCAGCGGGAATCGGAGCCCGCGAAGGGGTCGGTCACGAGGATGGTGTCCTCGCGCTCGGGGCTGGTGGAGAGCAGCGCCACCGGGCAGTCGATCAGCTCCTCGAGCCGCTTGACGTATTTGATCGCGGCGGCGGGCAGATCCGCCCAGCGCCGCGCGCCCTGCGTGCTTTCCGACCAGCCGGGGAGAGTCTCGTAGATCGGCTTGGCCCTGGCCTGGAGCGCGGCGGCGGTCGGGAGATGGTCGTGGCGGACGCCGTCGATCTCGTAGCCCACGCCGATCCGGATTTCATCCAGCCCGTCGAGCACGTCGAGCTTGGTCAGGGCGATTCCGTGGATTCCGGCGGTGGCGATGGTCTGACGGACCAGGGCCGCGTCGAACCAGCCGCAGCGGCGCTTGCGCCCCGTGACGGTGCCGAATTCATGGCCGCGCGCGCCCAGCCTTTCGCCGATCTCGTCGAAGAGCTCGGTGGGGAAGGGGCCCGCGCCGACGCGCGTCGTGTAGGCCTTGGCGATGCCCAGCACATAGCCCACGCCGCCCGGCCCCATGCCCGAGCCGCTGGCGGCCTGTCCGGCCATGGTGTTGGAGGAGGTCACGTAGGGATAGGTGCCGAAATCCACGTCGAGCAAGGCGCCCTGGGCGCCTTCGAACAGCACCTTCGCGCCCTGCTTGCGCAATTCCGAGAGCCGCAGCCAGACCGGCGCCGCATAGGGCAGCACCTGAGGCGCGATCTCCTCGAGGGAGGCCTTGAGCGCGGCCCGGTCGATGGGCTCGGCGCCGAGGCCCCTGCGGAGCGCGTCGTGATGGGCGAGGAAGCGGTCGAGCCGCGCCTCCAGCGTCTCGGGATCGGCGAGATCCGCCAGACGGATCGCGCGACGCCCCGCCTTGTCTTCGTAGGCCGGGCCGATGCCGCGTCCGGTGGTGCCGATGCGCGACGCGCCGGCGGCCTCCTCGCGCATCTGGTCCAGCTCGCGATGCGGCGGCAGGATCAGCGGCGTGTTCTCGGCGATGAAGAGCTTGTCCGGCCCGATCTGCACGCCCTGAGCCCCCAGCTTCGCGATCTCCGCGAGCAGCGCCCAAGGGTCGAGCACCACGCCGTTGCCGATGAAGGAGAGCTTGCCCCCCCGCACCACGCCCGAAGGCAGGAGCGAAAGCTTGTAGGTCTGGCCGCTGATGACGAGCGTATGGCCTGCGTTATGTCCGCCCTGGAAGCGCACGACCGCGTCGGCGCGCTCGGAGAGCCAGTCCACAATCTTTCCCTTGCCCTCGTCGCCCCACTGGGCGCCGATGACCGCCACATTCGACATGCGTCGTCCCTTTCCTGAGGAGTTTTTGCGCCGGAGTCATATCGGGCTTCCTCGCAAAGGCGAAGGATATTTCGCGGCGAGCCGCGGAACGGCGACGTTCGGTCCCAGCTTGCGCGGGAAAAGCGCAGGTCGCGGGAGTTCGCGCTTGCCAAGCCGCGCGCGGCCCTCTTCCATGGCGGGCGGCAAGCGGGGAGGGGACATGCTCGCGAGGATCCTGACGACGGCCTTCCGGGGAATCGAGGCTCAGGCGGTGGAGGCGCAATGTCAGCTCTCCGCGGGGTTGCCCGCCTTCAATCTGGTGGGGCTGGCCGACAAGGCCGTGGCCGAATCGAAGGAGCGCGTGCGTGCGGCTCTGACGTCGCTCGGGATCGGGCTTCCTGCGAAGCGGATCACGGTGAACCTCGCCCCCGCCGATCTCCCGAAGGAGGGCTCGCATTACGACCTGCCCATCGCTCTGGCGCTGCTCGGCGCCATGGAGGCCGCGCCTGCGGAGCGGCTCGCGGAATGGCTGGCCATGGGGGAGCTGTCTCTGGATGGCGCCCTGAATCCGGTTCCGGGGGTGCTGCCCGCCGCGCTTCTGGCCGCCGAAAGGGGCAGGGGGATGATCTGTCCGGCCGCCTGCGCCTCCGAAGCGGCCTGGGTGGGCGCGACGAAGGTCCTCGGGGCGCAGAGCCTTTTGAGCCTGCTGAACCATTTCAACGGAAGGACGCGGATCGCTCCGGCGAAGCCGGGCGGCGCGGCGGCGCCTGAGGCGGAGTCCGCGGCCCTCCCCGACCTGCGCGAGGTGCGCGGGCAGGAGGGCGCGAAACGCGCTCTGGAGGTCGCGGCGGCGGGCGGCCACAATCTCCTGATGATGGGGCCTCCGGGGGCGGGGAAATCCATGCTGGCGGCGCGGGCGCCGGGCCTTCTGCCGCCGCTGGAGCCTCGGGAGGCGCTGGAGGTCAGTCTGATCCATTCCGTGGCGGGGCTGCTCAAGGAGGGGCGCGTCTCGATGCGGCGGCCCTTCCGCGCGCCGCATCACTCGGCGAGCATGGCGGCTCTGGTGGGGGGCGGGCGTCGGGCGGGGCCGGGAGAGGCCAGCCTCGCGCATCGCGGCGTGCTGTTCCTCGACGAGACGCCGGAGTTCCAGCCGCAGGTGCTGGAGGCCCTGCGCCAGCCTCTGGAGACCGGGGAGATCCTCGTCTCGCGGGCCGAGGCCCATGTGCGTTATCCGGCGCGGTTCCAGCTCATCGCGGCGATGAATCCCTGTCGCTGCGGCTATCTGACCGATCCGACGCGGGCCTGTTCACGGGCTCCGCGCTGCGGCATGGCCTATCAGGAGCGGCTGTCGGGGCCCTTCCTCGACCGCATCGACCTTCAGATCGAGGTTCCGGCCTTGCCCTTGTCGGATCTGGCGGCGCCTCCGCCGAAGGAGGGCTCGCGCGAGGCGGCGGCCCGCGTGGCCAGGGCCCGGCGGATCCAGGCGGCGCGTCATCAGGCTCTGGGGCTCGGGGCGCGGCTCAACGCGGAGGTGGGCGCGGAGGCTCTGGAGGAGGCCATGGAGCCCGCCGCGAGGACTCTGGCGCTGAAGGCCGCCGAGGCCCTGAGGCTCTCGGCGCGCGGACATCTGCGCCTGCTCCGTCTGGCGCGGACTCTGGCGGATCTGGAGGAAAGCGAGAGCCTCCGCCCCGGCCATGTGGCCGAGGCGGCGAGCTTCCGCAGGACCCCCCTGCAGGGTTAGGCCCATTCGCCCTTGCGGAAGACGGGCGTGGCGGCGCCCTTCTCGTCGAGGCCGTCGATGTCGATTTCGCCCGAACCGATCATCCAGTCCACATGGATCAGGCTGGAGTTGCCGCCCTGGGCCGCGATCTGCTCCTCGCTGAGGGAGGCGCCGCCGACGAAGCATTCGGAATAGCATTGCCCGAGCGCGATGTGGCAGGCGGCGTTCTCGTCGAAAAGCGTGTTGTAGAACAGCAGCCCGCTGGCCGAGATCGGCGAGCCATGGGGCACCAGCGCCACCTCGCCGAGACGGCGCGCGCCTTCGTCGGTGTCGATGAGCTTCTGAAGCACGGCCTCGCCTCTGGCGGCGTGGGCCTCGACGATGCGGCCTTCCCTGAAGGTCACGCGGATGCCGTCCAGCAGGGCGCCCTGATGCGAGAGCGGCTTGGTCGAGCTGACATGGCCCTCCACGCGCAGCTTATGGGGCGTGGTGAAGACCTCTTCGGTCGGGATGTTGGGATTGCAGACGACGCCGTTGCGGGCGGAATTGGCGCCGCCATGCCATTCATGGCCGTCGGCGAGCCCCACCGTCAGATCCGTGCCCGGCCCCCGGAAGCGCAAGGCCGAGAAGCGCTTCCCGTTCAGCCAGGCCGAGCGGGTCTTGAGCGCCGCGTTATGCGCCGCCCAGGCCGCCACCGGATCGGGACCATCCACACGCGAGGCCGCGAAGATCGCCTCCGCGAGACGGCGCACGGCTTCGTCCTCGGGCAGATCGGGGAAGACGCGCTTCGCCCAGGTCGCGCCCGGCCAGGCGGCGATGCTCCAGTTGATCCTGAAATTGCTGATATGCTCCAGAGCGGGCTTGTAGGCCCTGGAGGTGGCGCGATTGGCCCGGCTCACCTTGTCGGGGTCCTGCTCGGCGAGCAGCATGGGGTCGTCGCCGACCAGAGCCAGACGCGCCGTCCCCTCCGAGAAGGCTTCCGCCACGCCCTTGTAGAGCCAGCCCGGCGCGCGGTCGAAGCTCTGGTCCTGGCCATGGACGAAGCGCGCGAGGGTCAGCTTCTCGTCGCCGTAGAGCGGCGTGACCAGCCCCGCGCCCGCCTTGTAGGCCTCCTCGACGACCAGCCGCACGAGGGGCGCCGCCGAAATCGGGGCGGTGAGGAAAAGATCCTGTCCGGGCTTCAGGCCGAGCCCCACCTTGACGATGGTTTCGGCCAGACGGGCGAGCTTCACGGGATCGACAGGCGAGACTTGAGACATCGGGGGGACTCTGAACAAATGCCGGGAGGTCCAAGCTAGACCCCGCCCCGCGCCAAGGTCAACGCCGGGGCGCCATAGAGCCATGAGAACGCCTGTGATCCTCTCCGCCAGCTTCCCCCGGACTCTCGAGATTCTGGCGCGCCGCTTGCGCGATGCGGCGGCCCCCGTCGAAATCTGGAGCTTCGACGGCCCGCAGGCGCGTCGGGATCATGAGGCGCGGCTCGGGGCCCGGGGCGTCGAGGCCAGGATCCGCAGCGCTTACAAGCCTCTGCTCCACGCCTTCCTCGAAGAGATCCCGACCGAAGGCCTGATCCGCGCGGAGATCCTGCATCCGGTCCATCCTGCGGCGACGAGGCGGCGTTTCCAGCTGGAGGCCTATCCTCTGGCGGGGTTGTTTCCTGAAACAGAGTTCGCCTTCCTCCCCGCGCCCTCCGGCGAAGACCTGACCTATCGGCTCCGGCTCTTCCGGCGCGACGGCCCGGAGCAGGAGATGGAGGTCTTCGCGCCCAACCGCCTCCATCCTGATCCGACGGGGGCTTTGGTCCTCTCGCCGACGGGCTGGCTGAAGATCGGCGCCGGAGATCCCGGCGAAAGGATCGAAACCGAGCTTGAGGCGCTCTTCGCGGCGGCCTTGAGGGCGGTCCCAAAGGCGGGCTTCGAGGAGCTGCGTCTCAGCGCCCGGATTCCCATGCCCGACCAGCCTCTGGGCTTCGGCGAGGAGGTCGTCAGCCTTCAGGAGGCGCTGCATGAAGACCTCTACTTCTCCCTTCTGGAGCTTCTGGGCGAGCGCCCCGGCCAGATCGTCCCGGAGGTGGGCCTCGGGCCTCCCGAAGCGGCGCGCCTGACCATCGAGGCGCGGCCTCTCGACGCCAACGACCCCCAGAGCGCCGCCAGGGACTCCGCGCCCCTCGCCGGGCTTCAGGCGCCGCCCTCGCCGGAGCGCGTCGCGCGGGAGCTGGCGGCTCTGGGCGGCGTCTCCTTCGAGGCCCGCAGCCGCGCAGGGCGCGTCCTGCGCGGGGTTCATCTCCAGGGCTCGGACGCGCCCATGCTGCTGACCGCCGGGCAGCACGCCAACGAGACCACCGGAATCGTGGGGGCTCTGCGGGCGGCGCGGGAGATCGCGGCGCGTCCGGGGGCGCATCTGGCCGTGACGCCTCTGGACAATCCCGACGGCTACGCCCTGCATCGACGGCTCACGCGGGAGAATCCGCGCCACATGCATCATGCGGCGCGCTTCACCGCCTGGGGCGAGGATCTGGAGCGCGGCCCGCCCGAGGCCGAAGCCGCCATCCGGAGCGCCGCCCTGAAGCTCTGTCCGGCGCGTCTGCATGTGAATCTGCATGGCTATCCGGCCCATGAATGGACGCGGCCTTTCAGCGGCTATCTCCCGCGCGGCTACGAGACCTGGACCTTGCCGAAAGGGTTCTTCCTGATCCTGCGCCACAAGCCGGGCTCGACCGCCTTCGCCGAGGCGCTGCTGACGCGCATCGCGCGGGATCTGGCGGAGGCGCCCGGCCTGCTCGACTTCACCCGCGCTCAGATGCGCCTCGCCGAGGCCCATGCGGGGCCGCTCGGCTTCCGGCTGGTCGAGGGCTTTCCCTGTCTGGTCTCCGTCCGGTCCGATCTGCGGACGGAGGTGGAGCTCGTCACGGAATATCCCGACGAGACGATCCTCGGGCCCGCCTTCGTCCGGGGCCACGAGGCCCAGACCCGCGCCGCCCTCGCCGCCTATGAGGCCTTGCAGGTTCTGGCGGGCTCCGAGGCCTGAGCGGCGGCGAGCAGCGGCTCGAAGAGATGCCGCGCCAGATGCCGCACCACCGGCGCGGCCACGCCGTCTCCGGTCAGATGATAGGCCGCGCCCTGGGTCGGGGGCAGCCGATAGGCGTCGTCCAGGCCCATGAGCCGCGCCGTCTCCCTCGGCGAGAGCAGCCGCGAGCGCAGGCTTTCGCCCTCGACCACGAGGATCGTCTGTCGGCTGGAGCCTCCGGCGGGCGTGCGCAGACATCCGGCCAGCCCGTCGAAGCGGATTTCGGCGCGCTGGATCTTGCCGCCGGTCCCTGGATCGCGGCGGGTGCGCTTGTAGAGCGTCCCGACCCTCCGCAGGCCCTCCGCCTGAGCCGCCGCGACCTTGGCCCGATGGGGCTCGGCCATCATGGCGAGGAGCTTTCCGGTCTCCTCCGGGGAATCCCAGGGGAGGCCCGGCGCCTCCTCGATCAGATCCGCCAGGACGAGGCTCCGCGTCGGCGGCGGCGGCGGACGCCACCAGAGCAGCTTGCGCCGCGTCTGGAGCGGCAGGGCGGCGGCGGCGCGCCTCAGGGCGGGGGTGTGGAAGGGCGCCTGAGGCCCCGCCCCGAGCAGCGCCTCGGGAATGTGGATCTCCTCGCGCGCGCCGATGAGGAAGAGCCTCGGCCGCGACTGGGGGAGGAACAAGGCCGCGTCCATCGCCAGAGCCCCGAAGCGGTATCCGCCCTGGGCGAGGGCTCCGCAGAGCGCGGCGAAATCCGCGCCGCCATGAGAGCCGAGCGTCCCGAGGACGTTCTCCAGCGCCACGATGCGCGGCCCTCTGCCCTCGGCCCCGAGCGCCTCGATCAGCCGCCAGAAGGGATGGAAGCTGCCCGAGCGCGCGCCCTTGAGGCCTCCGCCTGCGCCCGCGACCGACAGATCCTGACAGGGAAAGGAGGCCCAGGCCAGATCGGCCCGCCCCGGCGCCTCCTGCGGCGTGAGGGCGGCCACGTCGCCGAGCCGGAATTCTCCGCCCTCGCCCCAGTTCTCGCGATAGGAGGCGGCCTTGCGCGGATCGAAGTCGTTGGCGAGCAGACAGCGCCAGCCCGGCCCGAGCCCCGCCCGCGCCATGCCTCCGCCTGCGAAGAATTCGTAGAAATCCGCCATGGGCTCCGTTCCGCTCCGGTCCGGGGGCTCCGGGTTCGGGGCTCCGATCTGGGGCGCGGATCATGGCGCGGGCGGAGGCGGCTGTCCATGGCTGCGTCTTTCGCGCCGCAACCCGGCCCGAGGCGGCGGGCTCTTGCGAAGACATCTTGACAGAATGAGTCGGAAATTGAAATCAGGGGGCGAGCGACGGCGTGCGGCGTTCGGGGGAGCGCCTTCCGCACAGGAAGGACGCCTCAGGGGAACGGCGTCGCGCGCAAGGCTCCGGATGCGAGTCCGGACCACGCCGCCATGTCAGCCAGAGCCGAACGGCGCGCCTGGAAGCCAGGCCCCGCTCCCGACTCAAGCCAGCGATGAAAACGACGGCTTGACAGCCTTTCGGGAGATTTTGGCGATGCGAAGGACTTGGCGCGCGACGGGCACGGCCGTCGGCATGGCGCTTGCGGCATGGCAGGGGATGGCGCAGGCGCAGATCTACGACGGGGCGACGGCTCAGCCCTACGTCTTCAGTCCCGCGCCGACCGAGGCCGTCGCGGCCTCGATCCAGAGCGTCTCCGCTCCGATCTATGATCCTGGCGCGGCCTCCGGGGCCGTCTCGGGCGTCTCCTACGGCGCGCCCCTCGTGGTTCCGGCCGCTCCGGTCTCCGCTCCGACCCCATATGCGGCGCCGGTCGCGGTCCAGGCCGCGCCGGTCGCGGCGGTCGAGCCCGTCCGCGCGCCTCTGCCGAGCTTCTACGCCGCGCCTCCGGCTGCGCCCGTCGTTCCGGCGCCTGCGCCGGTCGCGGCCGCGGCGGCTCAGCCTGCGGTGGTCTATCTGGAGCCCATCGACATCTCCGGCGTTTCGGAGGTCCGCGCGGCCGGAACCGGCGCCGCCGAGATCTCCGGCGAGACCATGTTCGTCGAGAGCGGCGTGCGCAAGCTCGACGACGTGCTGCGCGAAGTCCCCGGCGTCTTCACCCGCGTGAACTCCGGACAGCCCGGCGTGGCGGCGAACATCCGCGGCTTCGAGGGCTCGGGCCGCGTCAACATGATGGTGGACGGCGTCCGCCAGAACTTCCGCTTCACCGGCCACGAGGCCCAGGGCTACGGCTATGTGGATCCCAACCTCCTCGCCGGGATCGACGTCTCGCGCGGCGCCGAGACGGGCGTGGGCGGCGGCGGTCTGGCGGGTTCGGTGAACTTCCGCACGCTGGGCGTTTCGGACATCGTGCGTCCGGGCCAGAATTACGGCGCTCTGGCGCGCCTCTCCTGGAGCGACAACGAGGACGACTGGTCGGGCGTGGTCGGCGGCGGCCTGCGCTTCCGGAATTTCGGTCTGGCGGGCGCCGTGGGCTATCGCGACGCCGGAGACTACAAGAACGGCGACGGCGCGACCGTGGCCAGCTCCGGACAGGAGCTGACCTCCGGCCTGATCAAGGCCGAAGCCGGCTTCGGCGACCACAGCGTGAATCTCGGCGGCGTCTTCTACGAGAACGACTTCGCCGCGAACAGTTATCACCAGACCGTGACCAACCGCACCTTCACGGGCGGCTATCGCTACAATCCCGAGAACGATCTGGTCGATCTGCGGGCCAACCTCCGCCTCAACGAGACGGAGATGGAATATGGCGCGGCCATCGTCCCCTCGCCCTTCGCGACCAGCTCGGGCCGCGTGATCAAGGACAAGGGCTTCGGCGGCGACGTCTCGAACCGCTCCGCGGCGCGTCTGGGCCCGGTGGATCTGGTGAGCGTCAACGGCGTGGAGTATTTCCGCGACGACGTGAGCGCCACCAGGGGCGGCGTGAACCCCGGCGACGGCCAGGCGACCTATCTGGCCGCCTTCACCGACAACACCCTGAGCCACGGGATCTTCGACCTCAACGTCGGCCTGCGCTACGATCATTACAAGCTGGAGGGCTCGGGCTTCGCCTTCGCGGGCGTGCCCTATGACGTGGACAACTCCGACGGCGTGTTCAATCCGAGCGTGACCCTCGGCGTGGAGCCCGTCGAGGGCGTGCGGCCTTACGCCAAATGGTCGCGTTCGCTGCGCGCGCCGACCCTTCAGGAGACCATGCTCGGCGGCACCCATCCGCCCGGCGGCGGCACCACGGGCAGCTTCGGCCCCAACCCGAACCTCAAGCCCGAGCGTCAGCAGACCTTCGAGCTCGGCGTCGGGCTGGACCGCGACGACGCCTTCCAGCCGGGAGACCGGCTGACCGGCCGCGCCAACTACTACTGGATGAACGTGGACGACTACATCGTCGGCACCTTCGCGGCGCCGGGCACGGGTCGCCCGAGCTTCATCAACCTCGACGGCGAGTCGAAGCTCCAGGGCTTCGAGCTCGAAGGCTCCTACGACGCGGGCCCCTGGTTCCTGCGGGCGGGCTACGCTCACATGGACGCCTCCAGGCTGCCGAGCCAGCTTCCCGGCCTCGGCGCGAGCCAGTATCAGCCGGACGACACCTTCACGGCGACGGCGGGCGTCCGGCTTCTGGACCGCAAGCTGACCCTTGGCGGCAGCTACAGCTACGTCTCGGGCGGCCTGACCGCCGACGGCTCGGGCGGCTCGACCCAGAACGAAGCCTCCTACGGCCTCGTGGACCTCTTCGCCGACTACCGGATCAACGAGAATTTCCGCGTGGGCGCCAAGGCGGCCAACGTCGGCGACAAGCAATACACCCCCTGGCTCGCCACCAGCGGGACCGGGCCGGGCCGCACCTTCACCCTCACGGGCGAAGTGCGCTTCTGACCCCTGCGGGCCTGCGGGCTTCAGGACGGACGACAGGACGAGCGATTCGGGCGCCGGAGTCTTCCGGCGCCCGTTTTCGTCTGCGGCGCGGGGCGTCGGGCGGCGGGCGGCGCAGGGCTCGACAAGGCCTGTTCGTTTCTGAACAGAACTCCCCCCACCGAGAGGCCTTTTCAGCCGGATTGCGACGATTCGCGCCGGATATGACGGAAAATCCCCTGGTTTCTGTTCGGAATCATATTGGCTCCGGCTTCGTCATGGGCCATGGTCGGAGCCGCGGACGGGCGTGGGGACTCCTGATCAAGGGAGCCTGAAGGCGCTCGGGACCGACGATGCTTCAGGGAGGATCCGGGATGGCTCAAGGCCAGACGACGCGTCTTTTACGCCATTACATCCACGGCCGGTCCGTCGAGGGCGAGGGCTCCCGGCGCGGCGACGTGCTCAACCCCGCCACGGGCGAGGTTCAGGCTCAGGTGGTCCTCGGGACGGCGGCGGATCTGGAGAAGGCCGTGGCCTCGGCCGAGAAGGCCTTCGCCAAATGGTCGAACACCTCTCCGATGGCCCGCGCGCGGGTGATGTTCAAGTTCCGCGAGCTGGTGCTGAACGAACTCGACAGCCTCGCCGAAATGCTCTCCAGCGAGCACGGGAAGACCTTCTCCGACGCCAAGGGCGACATCCAGCGCGGCCTCGACGTCGTGGACTTCGCCTGCGGCATCCCGCATCTGCTCAAGGGCGAGAACAGCGACGTCGACGGCTCCGGCATCGACATCCGCAGCTATCGCCAGCCTCTGGGCGTCGTCTCGGGGATCACGCCCTTCAACTTCCCGGCGATGATTCCGCTTTGGATGGGCGCCGTGGCCATCGCCTGCGGCAACGCCTTCATCCTCAAGCCCTCGGAGCGCGATCCGGGCGTGCCGATCCGTCTCGGCGAGCTGATGCTCGAAGCGGGCGCTCCGGAAGGCGTGATGAACGTCATCCACGGCGACAAGGAGATGGTCGACGCCATCCTGGCGCATCCGGCGATCAAGGCGGTGAGCTTCGTCGGCTCGACCCCCATCGCGCGTTACGTCTACGCGACCGGCGCGGCGAACGGCAAGCGCGTCCAGGCCATGGGCGGCGCGAAGAACCATGCGCTGATCCTGCCCGACGCCGACATGGACGTCGTGACCAACGCCCTGATCGGCGCGGGCTACGGCTCGGCGGGCGAGCGCTGCATGGCGATCTCGGTCGCGGTGCCCGTCGGCGAGAAGACCGCCGACCGCCTCATCGAGGCCCTTGCGCCGCGCGTGCGCGACTTGCGCATCGCGCCGCCGATGGAGGATCTCGACATGGGTCCGCTGGTGACGGCGGCCCATCGCGACAAGGTGCGCGGCTACATCGACCTCGGGATCGAGGAAGGCGCCGAGCTGGTCGTGGACGGACGCGGCTTCAAGATGGACCGCCAGGGCTACGAGAACGGCTATTACCTCGGCGGCTGCCTCTTCGACCGCGTGAAGCCCGAGATGCGCATCTACAAGGAGGAGATCTTCGGACCGGTCCTCGGGGTGGTGCGCGCCGCGAGCTACGAGGAGGCGCTGAAGCTCCCCTCCGAGCATGAGTTCGGCAACGGCGTGGCGATCTTCACCCAGAACGGCCGCCTCGCGCAGCATTTCGCGACCCATGTCAACGTCGGCATGGTGGGCGTGAACGTGCCGATTCCGGTGCCTCTGGGCTTCCACACCTTCGGCGGCTGGAAGGCTTCGGCCTTCGGCGGCGTGAACCAGCATGGTCCGGAGGGCGTGCGTTTCTACACCCAGGTCAAGACCGTGACCTCGCGCTGGCCGCTGGACGGCAGCTCCGGGCCCGAGTTCACCATCCCGACCCAGAAGACCTGAGGTCTCAGGAGACGGGCGGCGGAGCGATCCGCCGCCTGTGTCGTCAGAGCCGCTGGAATCGCGAGGTCCGGGCGCTCACGGCCTCCTTGAGGAAGCCGGAGACCGCCCGGATGCGCGAGGAATCCCGCAGGTCGCGGTGATGCACCATCCAGTAGCTGCGCGAGAGCGCGATCTCCTCGCCGAGCACGCAGACGAGCTCCGGATCGTCTCCGGCGATGAAGTCGGGCAGCACGCAGAGTCCGATTCCGCAGCGCGCGGCGGCGAGCTGCGCCGAAAGGCTGGAGCTCTGGAAGCGGGCCTTCAGCCCCTTGTGGACGTCGCCGAGGTAATCCAGCCCCGGCGAGAAGATCATGTCCTCGATATAGCCCACGAAGGGCTGATCCAGCAGCGCGGCGCGGTCGGCGACGGGCGGCCCCTCGGCGAGCCTCCGCCGCGAGCCGTAGACGCGCAGGGTGTAGTCGCAGAGCTTCTCCGCGAGATAGGGCCCGCCCTTGGGGGGCTCCAGGCCCACGGCGAGATCCGCCTCCTTGCGCGAGAGGGAGAGGATCTGCTGGATCGTCACCAGTTCGAGCGTCACATGCGGCAGACGGGCGGCGAACTCCGGCAGAAGCTCGACGAAGAAATGATTGGCGAAGCCCTCGGGCGCGCTGAAGCGCACGACTCCGCGCTGGGCGCTGCGGCCTTCGGCGATTTCGTCCTGAAGGCGCCCGGTCTCCGATTCGACGCTCTCGGCGGTTTCGAGGAAGCGCCGTCCCATGGGCGTCAGGGCGTAGCCGCGCGGACTGCGCTCGAAGAGCCGCACCTTGAGTCCGAACTCCAGGCGGTCGATGCGCCGGAGCACCGTGGCGTGGCTGGTGCGCAGGCGCCGCGCGGCGGCCGAGAGCTGGCCCGTGCGCGCCACCGCGAGGAAATACCGGAGGTTGTCCCAGTCGAAGCCTTCGGCGTAGGTCACGGCGTCCTCCTGTCCTTTCAGATTTGAACAGGACTTGTGCGAAATTAGAAATGATGCGATCTTGCGTCAACCCGGATTCCGGGGCCAGTCTGCGACCGGTCGAGGCCGTCGCGCATGCCGGAAACATCCGGAAGACGGCGGCCCGGACACATCCGACAAAAAATCCGATGGGAAAAACCCCGGAAAGAATTCTCTTGGGAGGAGAACCCGATGAATCGCATGCTCGCCGCCTCTCTGGCGGCTCTGGTCATGGGCGCCGGTCCGGCCCTGGCGCAGATTTCGGACGGAGTCGTCAAGATCGGCATCCTCAACGACCAGTCGGGCGTCTACGCCGATTTCGGCGGACGCTGGTCCTATGAGGCGGCCCTGATGGCGGTCGAGGATTTCGGCGGCGAAGTCGCCGGCGCGAAGATCGAGGTGGTCACCGCCGACCACCAGAACAAACCCGACGTGGCTTCGAACATCGCCCGTCAGTGGTATGACGTCGACAAGGTCGACAGCATCATGGAGCTGACCTCCTCCTCGGTGGGTCTGGCGGTTCAGGGGCTCAGCCGCGATCTGAAGAAGATCACCATCAACACCGGCGCCGCCACCACCGAACTGACCGGCGCGCAATGCTCGCCCTACGGCTTCCACTGGGCCTACGACACCCACGCCCTCGCGGTGGGCACGGGCGGCGCCCTCGTGGAGCAGGGCGGCGACAAGTGGTTCTTCATCACCGCCGATTACGCCTTCGGCTATTCGCTGGAGGAGAACACCTCCAATTTCGTCAAGGAGAAGGGCGGTCAGGTGGTGGGCTCGGTGCGCCATCCGCTGGCGACCACCGATTTCTCCTCCTTCTTGCTCCAGGCCCAGGCTTCGGGCGCGAACGTGGTGGGCTTCGCCAACGCCGGACTCGACACCGCCAACGCGATCAAGCAGGCGGCGGAGTTCGGGATCGTCGAGGGCGGACAGAAGATCGCGGCGCTGCTCTTCACGCTGGCCGAGGTCCACGGCCTCGGGCTTGAGGCGGCGCAGGGCACAACCTTGACCGAATCCTTCTACTGGAAGCGCGACGAAGAGAGCGAGAAGTTCGGCCGCCGCTATTTCGAGCGCACCGGCCGCATGCCGAGCATGAACCACACCGGCGTCTATTCCGCCGTGACGCAATACCTCAAGGCGATCCAGCAGGCCGGAACCGACGACGGCGACGCCGTCTCCAAGGCGCTGCACGAGATGCCGGTGAACGACGTCTTCGCCCGCGAAGGCCGCGTGGCCGCCAACGGCCGCATGATCACCGACGTCTATCTGATGCAGGTCAAGACGCCCGCCGAAAGCACGGAGCCCTGGGACTATTACAACGTCCTCGCGACGATCCCCGGCGATCAGGCCTTCATGGACCCGGCCAGGAGCGGTTGCCCGCTGGTTCAGTGAAGCCGCGCGCTGCGCCTTTTCGCGACGGGAGCGAGCATGACCCTCAGAGACCCTCGTCCCGAGGGCGCGGCGGAGCCTCGGGCGGTGCTGACCGCCCGGGGCCTCACCAAGAGCTTCGGGAATTTCAAGGCCGTCTCCAACGTCGACCTCGACGTCCATCCTGCGCGGATCCACGCGCTGATCGGGCCGAACGGCGCCGGCAAGACGACCGTCTTCAACCTGCTGACGAAATTCCATCAGCCGACCTCGGGAGAGATCCGGCTTCTGGGCGAGGACGTCACGCGCGCCCGGCCCGACCGCGTGGCGCGCATGGGTCTGGTGCGCAGCTTCCAGATCTCGGCGGTCTTTCCGCATCTGAGCGTTCTGGACAATCTGCGCGTGGCGCTGCAGCGCCCCAATGGTCTGGCGACGCAGTTCTGGCGCTCGCCCGCGGCGCTGGACGTGCTGACGCCCCGCGCCATGGAGCTGCTGCGGCTGGTGGGGCTGGAGCGCGAGGCCGCAAGCCTGACGGCGGACCTCTCCTATGGCCGCAAGCGCCTGCTGGAGATCGCCACGACCCTGGCGCTCGATCCGACGGTGCTGCTGCTGGACGAGCCTCTGGCGGGCATGGGTCAGGAGGACATCCGCCGGGTGGCCGAAGTCATCCGCGACGCCGCCCGCACGCGCGCCGTGCTGATGGTGGAGCATAACCTCTCGGTGGTGGCCGACCTCTGCGACGAGGTGACGGTGCTCCAGCGCGGCGAGGTGCTGGCGCAGGGCGATTACGCCGAAGTGAGCCGCAATCCGCAGGTGCGCGCCGCCTACATGGGTTCGGAGGAGGCCTGACCATGAGCAGCCCGGTTCTTGAACTCAGGAATCTCCAGACCTGGTATGGCGAGAGCCATATCCTGCATGGAGTGGACCTGCATGTGGATCGCGGCGAGACCGTGACCATCCTCGGCCGCAACGGCATGGGCAAGACCACCACCCTGCGCAGCATCGTCGGCGTGGCGCGCAAGCGCACGGGCGAGATCCGCTTCAAGGGCGAGGATCTGATCCGCACGCCGCTGCATCGGGTGGCGCACAGGGGCCTCGGCTTCGTGCCGGAGGAGCGCGGGATCTTCGCCACGCTCACGGTGATGGAGAATCTGCTCCTGCCGCCGAAGGTGGCGCCGGGCGGCATGAGCCTCGACGAGATCTTCGCGCTGTTTCCGAACCTCCACGAGCGGCGCAACAGCCCCGGCACGAAGCTTTCGGGCGGCGAACAGCAGATGCTCGCCATCGCGCGGATCCTGCGCACCGGCGCCGACACCCTCCTGCTCGACGAGCCGACCGAGGGCCTCGCGCCGGTGATCGTGCAGAAGATCGGTGAGGCGTTGGGGGCCTTGCGCGCGCGCGGCATGACCATCGTGCTGGTGGAGCAGAACTTCCGCTTCGCGGCCAGGGTCTCGGACCGGTTCTACGTGATGGACCATGGCCGGGTCGCTCTGGGCTTCCCCGCTTCGGAGCTCGCCGCGCGGATGGATGACCTTCACGAACTTCTGGGAGTCTGAACATGGAGACCATCTTCGGAGTCCCCGTCGTCGCGCTGTACGGGCAACTGGTGCTGGGGCTGATCAACGGCTCCTTCTACGCGCTGCTGAGTCTGGGTCTGGCGGTCATCTTCGGACTTCTGCGGGTGATCAACTTCGCCCATGGCGCGCAGTTCATGCTGGGCGCCTTCACGGCCTGGCTGCTGCTGAACCATCTCGGGGTCGGCTACTGGTTCGCGCTGATCCTGACGCCTCTGATCGTCGGGCTGCTGGGCGCGGTGATCGAGCGGACCATGCTGCGGCGGCTCTATGCGGCCGATCCGCTCTATGGGCTGCTCTTCACCTTCGGTCTGGCGCTGGTGCTGGAGGGAATCTTCCGCTGGTATTTCGGCGCGGCGGGCAAACCCTATACGCCGCCTTCGGATCTTCAGGGCGCGGCGAATCTCGGCTTCATGCGTCTGCCGAAATACCGGATCTGGGTGATCGTCGCCTCGCTGATCATGTGCCTGAGCGTCTGGGCGCTGATCGAGAAGACGCGGCTCGGCGCGACGCTCCGGGCGGCCACGGAGAATCCGACCCTCGTGCAGGCCTTCGGCGTCAACGTGCCTCTGCTGCTGACCTTCACCTATGCGCTGGGCGTCGGCCTGGCGGCCTTCGCCGGAGTCCTCGCGGCGCCGATCCAGCAGGTTTCGCCGCTGATGGGCTCTCAGATCATCATCATCGTCTTCGCGGTGGTGGTGGTGGGGGGCATGGGCTCGATCATGGGGGCCATCGTGACGGGCTACATGCTCGGCCTCGCGGAGGCCCTGACCAAGGTCTATTACGCCGAGGCCTCCAACATCGTGATCTTCGTGATCATGGCCGTGGTGCTGCTGGTCAAGCCCGCCGGGCTCTTCGGAAAGGACGCCTGAGATGACGATCTCCTCGCCTCTGGAGGCCCCTGCGGCGACCGGCGTGAACCCGGCCCTGAAGTTCGGACTTCTGGGCCTCGGGCTGCTCGGACTGATCGCGGCGCCCTGGCTCGGAGCCTATCCGGTCTTCCTGATGAAGTTCCTGTGCTTCGCGCTCTTCGCCTGCGCCTTCAACCTGCTGCTCGGCTATACGGGGCTTCTGTCCTTCGGCCATGCGGCCTTCTTCGGCGGAGCGGCCTATTTCACCGGCCACGCCGCCAAGGAATGGGGCCTGACGCCCGAGCTCGCGATTCTGGTCGGCGCGGCGGGCGCGGCGGCGCTCGGGCTGATCATCGGCTTTCTGGCGATCCGGCGTCAGGGCATCTATTTCGCGATGATCACGCTGGCGCTCTCGCAGATGTTCTATTTCATCTGCCTGCGCTCGCCCTTCACCAAGGGCGAGGACGGCCTTCAGGGCGTGCCGCGCGGAAAACTCTTCGGCGTGATCGACCTCGCGCCTTCGCTGAACATGTATTATTTCGTGCTGGCGGTCTTCGTTCTGGGTCTGCTGATCATCTGGCGCTTCGTGAATTCGCCCTTCGGGATGATCCTGCGCGCCATCCGCGAGAACGAGCCGCGCGCCGTGTCGCTCGGCTACGACGTGGCGCGCTACAAGCTGATCGCCTTCGTGATGTCGGCGGCGCTGACGGGTCTGGCGGGGGGCGTCAAGGCTCTGGTCTTCCAGTTCGCGACCCTGACGGACGTGACCTGGCAGATGTCGGGCGAGGTGATCCTCATGACCTTGCTCGGCGGCATCGGGACGCTGATCGGGCCGATCCTCGGGGCGGGGGTGGTGGTGACGCTCCAGAACTACTTCGCCACCTCGCAATTCCCGGTGACGATCCTCACGGGCGCGGTCTTCATGATCTGCGTGCTGCTCTTCCGGCGCGGGATCGTCGGCGAGTTCTACGCCTCGCGTCTGGGGGCGCGTCTGGGCTTCGATCTGCGGCGTTAGGCGAAAGGGGAGGGGGCGTCCATGTCCGAGGCTTACGACTTCGTCATCGTCGGAGCGGGCAGCGCGGGCTGCCTTCTCGCCAACCGGCTTTCGGCGGACCCGGCGCATCGGGTGCTGCTGCTGGAGGCGGGCGGCAGCGACGCCTATCACTGGGTCTACATCCCGGTGGGCTATCTCTACTGCATCGGCAATCCGCGCACCGACTGGCTGTTCAGGACCGAATCCGAGCCCGGCCTGAACGGCCGCGCGCTGAGCTATCCGCGCGGGAAGGTGCTGGGCGGCTGCTCCTCGATCAACGGCATGATCTACATGCGCGGCCAGGCTCAGGATTACGACGGCTGGCGGCAGCTCGGCTGCGAGGGCTGGGCCTGGGAGGACGTGCTCCCCTGGTTCCGCAGATCCGAAGACAACTGGCGCGGCGCCGACGAACTCCACGGAGCGGGCGGCGAATGGCGCGTGGAGAAATCCCGCGTGCGCTGGGCGGTGCTCGACGCCTTCCAGAAGGCCGCCGAGGAAGCGGGCATCCCCCGCAGCCCGGATTTCAATCGCGGCGACAACGAGGGCTCGGGCTATTTCGACGTGAACCAGCGTTCGGGAATCCGGGTGAACACGGCGCGGGCCTTCCTCAAGCCCGCGCGCAACCGGCCGAACCTCACGGTGCTGACGAAAGCTCAGGCCCGCCGCGTGATCGTCGAGGAGGGCCGCGCGGTCGGCGTCGAGGTCCAGCATGAGGGCGCGGTCAGAAGCTTCAGGGCCCGCAAGGAGGTGATCCTCAGCGCGGGGGCGGTGGGCTCGCCGCATCTGCTGGAGCTCTCGGGGATCGGGCGCGGCGAGATTCTGCAGGCGGCGGGGATTCCCGTGCTGCGCGACGTCGCGGGCGTCGGCGAGAACCTTCAGGATCATCTGCAGTTGCGCCTGGTCTACAAGGTCTCCGGCGTGCCGACGCTCAACGAGAAGGCCAGCTCCCTCTGGGGCAAGGCGGCCATCGGCCTCGAATACGCCCTGAAGCGCAGCGGCCCGATGTCCATGGCCCCGAGCCAATTGGGAATCTTCACCCGCTCCGACCCTGCGAAGGCGACGGCGGATCTCGAATATCACGTGCAGCCGGTGTCTCTGGACAAGTTCGGCGATCCGGTCCACGCCTTCCCGGCCATGACCGCCAGCGTCTGCAATCTGCGACCTGAAAGCCGGGGCTCGATCCACCTGAAAAGCCCCGATTTCCGCGAGGCTCCGGCGATCCGGCCCAATTACCTCGCCACCCCCGGCGACCGCGAGACGGCGGTGCGTTCGATCCGTCTGACGCGGCGCATCGCGGCTCAGCCTTCCTTCGCGAAATTCCGCCCCGAGGAATACAGGCCCGGCTCCGCCTTCGAGAGCGACGCCGATCTGGAGCGCGCCGCGGGCGACATCGGCACGACGATCTTTCATCCGGTGGGCACGGCGCGCATGGGCTCGGATCCGGAGAGCGTGGTGGATCCCCGGCTTCGCCTGCGGGGCGTCGAGGGGCTGCGGGTGATCGACGCCTCGGTGATGCCGCGCATTCCCTCGGGCAACACCAATTCGCCGACCGTCATGATCGCCGAGAAGGGCGCCGACATGATCCTCCGGGACTGGCGGGGCTGAGGGGCTTCAGCGCCGTCCGCCTTCCAGGACCAGCCGCAGTCCGAATCCGACCATCGCGGCCCCCAGGGCGCCGTCGAGCCCCCGCGAGACCGCAGGCTTGCGCAGAAGCCGCGCCAGAGGCCGCGTCGCCAGCGTGAGCGCCGCGAACCAGGCCAGCCCCATCGCTCCGTGAATCCCCGCGAGCAGGGCGCCGAAGGCTCCGGGCGAGATCCCCGGCGGCAGGAACTGCGGCAGGAAGCTGACGTAGAACATGCCGACCTTCGGATTGAGCAGATTGGTCGTCAGCCCGCGCAGGAGCCATTCCCGGCCTCCGCGCGGCTGCTGGGCCTCTTTGGGGGCGGCCTGCGCGGCCCCGCCGAGGAGCGCGCTCCGGAGCAGCTTCAGCCCGAGATAGAAGAGATAGCCCGCCCCCGCGATCTGGAGCGCCCGGAAGGCGGCTTCGGAGACCGCGAGCAGGGCGCTCAGCCCGAGCGCCGCCGCGATTCCCCAGAACAGCACGCCGAGCGAAATCCCGAGGCCCGCCATCATGGCCGGACGCGGCCCCTCGACGGCGGCGGTCCGCAGCACGAGGGCCGTGTCGAGCCCCGGCGTGATGGTCATCAGGAAGGCGGCGGCGGAGAAGGCGAGAAGCGCGGTCATGGGCTCCATGGCGCGAGACCTTTCGGACGGGAGGAGAATCAAGCCGCAGAGATTATCCGGTTTCGGGCTTCGAGGCTGCGGCGATCGGCGGAGAGGGCGCGTCAAGGGCTTGGGATTATCCTGCGGGGGCTGATCGGGCGCAGGGAGAGACGCATGGCGCGGGCGGTGGTTCTCGGAGCTTACGGGTTGATCGGCGCGGCCTGTCTGCGGGCGCTGCGCGAGGCGGGGTTCTCCGTGACGGGGGTGGTGCGTTCGGAGGCCTCGGCGCGGCGCGCGGATCCGCTCGGTTCGCGCGCCGGAAGCTGGATCTTTCTGGACGTCGCGAAGACCCCGGCCGCGCGCTGGCGGGAGATCTTCACGGAGGCGGATGTGGTGGTGAACGCCGCCGGAGCCCTTCAGGACGGCGCCCGCGACGACCTCACGGCGATTCACGAGACGGCGGCGGGCGAGATCCTCAAGGCTCTGGAGGGGACGCGCACGCGCTTCATCCAGATCTCGGCGGCGGGCGTCTCGGATTCCGCCCCGACGGAGTTCTTCCGCTCCAAGGCGCGCGGCGACCGGCTGGTGACCGGCTCCGGCGTGGACTGGATCCTGTTGCGTCCGACCCTGGTGATCGGGGCTCAGGCTTACGGGGGGACGGCGCTCCTGCGGGCGGCGGCGGCTTTTCCTCTGGGTCATCCGCGGGTTCTGCCCGAGGCGCGGATCCAGACCGTCTGGGTGGAGGATCTGGCTCAGGCCGTGGTCCAGGCGGCGCGCGGCGAGATCCCCGCCTGGACCATCGCCGAACTCACCGAGCCCGAAGCCCGCAGCTTCGCGGAGACCACGCGGATCCTCCGGCGCTGGCTGGGCCTGCCGGACTGGCGGCGCGAGCTGCCTATCCCTCGGCCTCTCCTGCGGCTGGCGAGTCGGGGCGCGGATGTCCTGGGCTGGCTGGGCTGGCGTTCGCCCTTGCGGCGCAACGCGCTGCTCAGCCTGGAGGGGGGCGTCACGGGTTCGCCGAAGGCCTGGGCGCAGGCGGGCGGCGCGCCCTGCCGCTCTCTGGAGGCGACTCTGGCGCGCATGCCCGCCCCGCTTCAGGAGGTCTGGTTCGCGCGGCTCTACGGGCTGTTTCCGGTGATCGTCGGCGTTCTGGCGGGGTTCTGGATTCTCTCCGGGGCGATGGGGCTGGCGAGCTTCGGCGCCGCCCGCGAGGTGCTGACCTCACGGGGGATGGGGGCCTTCTGGGCGGGTCTGGCGGTGGGGGCGGGCTCCCTCGTCGATCTGGCGCTTGGTCTGGCGATTCTGCGGCGCTCCTGGGCGCGGGCGGCCTGTTTCGGGATGATCGCGGTTTCGCTGGCCTATCTGCTCGGCGCGACGCTGTTCGCGCCGGGTCTCTGGGCGGATCCTCTGGGGCCGCTGGTGAAAGTCTTTCCTTCGATGATTCTGGCCCTGGTCGCGGCGGCGCTGCTGGAGGAGCGATGACCTACGAGATCCTGCTCTTCGCCCATGTGATCGGGGCTTGCGTGCTGCTCGGGACGGGGGCGGGGATCGCCTTCTTCATGGTGATCTCCAACCTGAGCCGGGATCCGGCGCTGATCGCCCATGTGGCGGGGATCGTGGTGCTGGCGGATACGGTCTTCACCGCGACGGCGGCGGTTCTTCAGCCGGTCACGGGGTGGCTTCTGGCGCGGGAGGTGGGCTGGCCGCTGACCGAGGGCTGGATTCTGGCGTCTCTGGGGCTTTACGTCTTCGTGGGGATGTTCTGGCTGCCGGTGGTCTGGATCCAGATCCGCCTGAGGCGTCTGGCGGAGGAGGCCCGCGATTCCGGGACGGAGCTTCCGGAGGAGTATCGACGGCTTTACCGGGTGTGGTTCGCCTTCGGCTTTCCGGCTTTCGGAGCGGTGACGGCCATCGTCTGGCTGATGCTGACGAAACCCTCCTTCTGAGGGAGAAAAAGAGGAGAAAGGAGCCTTGCGCTTCCGTGCGACGCGGCATATGGTGCGCGCGCTTCGCCTCCGGTCCTCTGGGGGCGCGCACGGAGAGATGGCCGAGTGGTCGAAGGCGCACGCCTGGAAAGTGTGTATACGTCAAAAGCGTATCAAGGGTTCGAATCCCTTTCTCTCCGCCACCCATCCCAATAAATCATTGTTTTTATTGGGAATTATGAAATCAGAAAAAATCGTTCCCACATCTGTTCCCACATTCGACGGGGGATTGCTGGACCGTTTTCCTCGCTCCTCCCCTAGATTCGCATCCCCTCCGCAAAGCCGATAACGGATCCTCCGCGCCTTCTCAGGCCCTGCGCCCCAAAGACTAGAGACGACGCCTCCGAAATATGGGAGAGGGGAGGCGGAGCGTTTTGCGTGCGGGGGAGTCTGCAAGTGTCCGTTGACGACGAGAATGCGCGGGCGGCGAAGTTCATAGAGCGCTGGGCGGCTTCAAGCGCCAGCGAACGGGCGAATTATCAGAGCTTCCTGATCGAACTCGCCGAGCTTCTGGGCGCGCCGCGTCATGATCCCGCCAACGGCCTTAAAGATGATTATGTTTTTGAAAGGCGCGTGACCTTCCATCACGCGGGCGGCGCGACCTCTCCGGGCTTCATAGACCTCTACAAGCGCGGTTGCTTCGTTCTGGAGGCCAAGCAAAGCGCCAAGCCCGAGAAACCCGCCGATCTCCCTCAACTGCCCTTGCTCGCTCCGAAGTCAGGCCCCAAATCCGGCAAAGTGGCGCGCACCTCCTCAAGCTTCGACGCGGCCATGTGGAAGGCCCGTGCCCAGGCCGAGAAATATGCGAAGGCCTTGCCTAAGGATCACGGTTGGCCGCCCTTCATCATCGCGGTCGATATCGGGCATATCATCGACGTTTATGCGGATTTCTCTCTGATCGGGAAGAACTACGCGCCTTTCCCCGATCCTCAAAGCTACCGCATCAAGCTGGAGGATCTGCTCAAGCCCGAGATCCGCGCCCGCCTTCTGGCGATCTGGACGGATCCCCTCTCTCTGGACCGCAGCCGCGAAGCCGCCCGCGTCACGCGGGAGATCGCCACGCATCTCTCCCTTCTCGCCGTGAGTCTGGAGAAGGACGGTCATCCTTCCGAGGTCGTGGCGCGCTTCCTGATGCGTTGCCTCTTCACGATGTTCGCCGAAGACGTGAAGCTTTTGCCGAAGGACAGCTTCAAGGAGCTGCTGCGCGCCGCGCGCGGAGCGCCTGAGAGCTTCCCGCCTCTCGTCACGGAGCTTTGGCAGAAGATGGACGGAGGCGGCTTCTCGACCAGCCTTCGCAAGCAGGTCAGCCGCTTCAACGGCTTTCTCTTCAAGGAGACTCAAGCCCTTCCCCTGCGCCCCGAGCAGCTCGGCTTGCTGATCGGAGCGGCGGAGGCCGATTGGAGCCAGGTCGAGCCTGCGATTTTCGGAACCCTTCTGGAGCGCGCCCTCGCCGCGAAGGAGCGCCACAAGCTCGGCGCCCATTACACGCCCCGGCCCTATGTCGAGCGGCTTGTCCGGCCCGTCCTCATCGATCCCTTGCGCGAAGACTGGATGACCGCCAAGGGCGCCGCCCTCGCTCTGGCGGAGAAGGACGAGATCGAGGAGGCCCGCAAGGTCGTTCAGGATTTCCACAAGCGCCTTTGCGCCCTGAAGGTGCTGGATCCCGCCTGCGGCTCCGGCAACTTCCTGTATGTGGCGCTGGAGGAGATGAAGCGCCTCGAAGGCGAAGTGAACGAATTGCGGGCGCAGTTGCGGGATGCGGATTTCGGCCTCTCCGGCGAGACGGTCAGCCCCGAGCAATTCCTTGGTCTGGAGGTCAATCCCTGGGCGGCGGCGGTCGCGGAGCTTGTGCTCTGGATCGGCTCGCTTCAGCAGCATTTCCGGCTTTTCAAGGACGCCAAGCCTTCGGAGCCGATCCTCCGGGATTTCCGCAACATCGAAAACCGCGACGCGGTTCTGGCCTGGACTGGAAAACCCGCCCCGCGCCTTGACGACAAGGGCCAGCCCGTCACCCGTTGGGACGGCGTGAGCATGATCCTCAACCCGAGCACGGGCGCCGTGATTCCCGATCCCGCCGCGCGGGTTCCGGTGCTGGATTACAAGGCCCCGCGCGCCGCCTCATGGCCGAAAGCGGATGTGGTGATCGGCAATCCGCCTTTTCTGGGCAAGGGCGAGCCGATGCGAAGCGCCCTTGGCGATGGTTACGTCGAGGCCCTGCGCAAGGCTTGGCCGGACATGCCGGAATCCGCCGATTTCGTCATGTTCTGGTGGAACAAGGCGGCGCAGCTCGCTCAGGCGGGCTTGATCCGGCGTTTCGGCTTCGTCGCCACCAACAGCCTGCGCCAGACCTTCAACCGCCGCGTTCTGGAGGTTTTCCTGAACGATAAAAAGAAGCCGCTTTCGCTGATCTATGCGATTCCGGATCATCCTTGGGTGGATGCGACGGACGGCGCCGCCGTGCGCATCTCCATGACCGCCGCCGAGCGGGGCAGCAAGGACGGGCTTTTGCTAACTGTCATGTCTGAAGGCGAGGCGGAGGTCGAAGACAGCGGAATCGCCGTAACGCTATCCGAGCAGCGCGGCAAGATCTTCGCCAATCTTCAGATCGGAGCGGATGTGTCCGGGGCTCAGGATTTGCAGGCGAATAAAGGACTTTCCTCAAACGGCGTGATGCTGGCGGGCGAGGGTTTCATCGTCTCAAGACAACATGCGCAGAAACTTGGTTTAGGTCGGGTTGAAGGTCTGAAGAGCCATATCCGCCCTTACATGAACGGTCGCGATTTCATGTCCATCTCAAGGGACGCTTTCGTCATTGATTTATTCGGCTTGTCTGAGAGTGAGGCCGTCAGCCAATTCCCGGACGTTTACCAGCATGTTTTAGATAAAATCAAACCGTCACGGATGGAGAGTGCTCGCAAAAGCCATCGTGATCGGTGGTGGGTTTTCGCAGAGCCGCGCAGCGTCATCAGGCCAGCCCTGAAGACGATCCCCCGCTATATCGCCACGCCGGAAACCTCAAAGCATCGGGTTTTTCAGTTCCTTCCACAATCGACTTTGCCTGATCATATGCTGATCGCCATCGCGCTCGATAGCGCGGAGCATCTGGCGATCCTCTCCAGCCGCATTCATGTCCTTTGGGCGCTGGCGACGGGCGGAACGCTCGAAGATCGGCCAAGATATAACAAATCCCAATGTTTTGATCCCTTCCCCTTCCCGGCGCTCGCCGAAGCCGACCGGGCGCGCCTCGCCGAGCTTGGCGAGCAACTGGACGCTCATCGGAAGAGCAGACAAAAACTCCATCCCAAACTGACGCTCACCGAGATGTATAATGTGCTCGCCGCCCTGCGCGCCAGAGAGCTGATCGAGGGCAAGGCGAAAACCATTTACGATCAGGGTCTGATCGGGATCCTGCGCCAGCTTCACGACGACATCGACGCCGCGACCGCCGCCGCCTATGGCTGGCCTGCGGATTTGACGGAGCCGGAGATCCTCAAGCGCCTTGTGGCTTTGAACCACGCCCGCGCCGATGAAGAGGCGCGCGGCCAGGTGCTTTGGCTGAGGCCGGAATATCAGAATCCCTCGGGCGGAGACGCCGCCCGCAAGACCGGAGAAATGGATCTTGTGAGGCCTCAGACGGGCGGAGCGGCGAAAAAGACGCCTTGGCCTGCGGAGATGCTGGAGCAGATGAAGGCGGTTCGAGCCGTCTTGCAGGCCGCCCCCGAACCGCTCAAGGCGGAGACCGTCGCGGCGCATTTCCAGCGCGTCAAAGCGGAGAAGGTGCAAGAGACGCTCAAGGCGCTCGTAGGCTTCGCTCAGGCTCATGCGCTGGATGATGGACGCTTCGCCGTCGCCTCCTGATTCTGGCGGCTTGCCCTGAGCTCCGCCAATGGCGTAGAATGAGGCATGGCCGGAGCCGCGCTTCATACCGTCGTCGAGACGGGGGAATTCATCCGCGCCGCCAAGGCGGCGGGCGTTTCCGAGGAGGAGCGCGCGCGAATCGTCGGGCTTTTCGCGGCGGATCCAGCCTTGGGCGTTGCGCTTGGCGGAGGCCTGTTCAAGGCGCGGATCCCTCGACCGGACGGCGGGAAAAGCGGCGGATATCGCACGATCCATTTCTTCCGTTCCCTGGATCTTCCGGTTTTCCTCATCACGATTTACGCCAAGAACGCGAAAGCGTCTCTGACCAAAGCCGAGCAGAACGCCTTAAGCGCCGCCGCTTCGCGGATCGGCCTGACCTATGGAGGCTCCGATGGGTGAAGTTTTCGAGAGCGTGATGCGCGGCCTCGCCGAAGTCGAGGCGCATCTGGGCGGGAAGAAGGTTCCGGGTCTCAAGGCGCATATTCCCGCCGCCTTCGATGTGGCGCGCATCCGCGCCGCGACCGGACTGACTCAGCGAGAGTTCGCCGGGCGGATCGGAGTCTCCCGGCGCACGCTGGAGAATTGGGAGCAGGGGCGTCGCGTTCCTCAAGGCCCGGCGCGGGCCTTGCTCCGCCTGATCGACGCCGATCCGGAGGCCATGCTGAAGAGGCTCGCGGCCTGAGGCGGCGCGCCTTCAGAGGCTCCATCCGAATTTTTCGATGGCGAGGCGGTCCAGCTCTTCGCGGAGGCGGGCCTCCTCCTCCTTCATCCGCTCATAGGTCGCGAGGCGCATGCGTTTCGGGCGCTCTGGGAAAGGCCATGCGAGGCTGATTTCCCCGCCCAGCCTGCGCCGGAGGCTCTGGATCCGCATCAGCTTCCGCTCCATCCGGTCGGCGTATTGGCTTTCATAGGTCACGCCCCCATGACAGGCGCGGCAAAGAAAGCGCTCCGATCCCCAGAGCGTGCGTTTGCGCGCCCCGCAGCCCGGACAGAGCATCCAGATCCGCCGCCCGCCGTAATGCGGCTCTGTGAAGGCGAGCGAAACCCGCTCGCGAATGCTCCGCCACTCGCCCCCGTTTCGCCGCGTCCGGTAGATCAGCATCAGATGATCCGGATAACTCTCAATGACGATATTCCCCTCTTCGCGGCCTCCGCGCGTCCAGATCAGGCTTTGGCGCCAATGAGGCTTGAGAAAGCCCAAAGCCTTCAGCCGGGAGAGGTCGAGGCGCAAAAAACCATCCTCGCGCGGCGCGTCGCGTCCGCCGCCTGAATTCCATCCGCCCATGGGGGCCTCCAGGTTTCTCGAAATCATCAGGCGCAAGCCGGGTTGATCGGTGAAAATCCCCTTCCGGATTTTTCCTCGAAACCTGCAGCCGCGCGCGTGGCGAGGGAGGCGCGGTCTTCGCTGCCTCCGCCCGATCCTTAAACCGACCCCCTATGGGGGAAGCCATTCCTCGGCGGCGCGCCGCTCCGCCTCCGCGCGGGAGAGGCCCGCCTCATATTCGAGGATCGCCGCCCGCTCCTCGAAGGCGCAGAAAGCTTCATCGTCAAGGATCCGGCGCAGGATCGTCGCCTCGCGTGAGAGCGTAAGAAACGTGAGATCATCGGTAGAATATTGATTTACCTGAGAATTTTTATCACGGGTCTCCGGATCCGGCCTCACGCCGCAGATGTGAGAACGTGAGACGGCGCCGGGTGGAAACGTGAGCTTCTTTTCCTGAAAGATCAGCGTCTTGGACATATCCTCACGTTTATTGCGCGCCTCACGCGGCTTTTCACCAAAGGCCGCAAGCAGCCGCGCCTTGAGATCCTCAGCCATGGCCCGGACCCTCCTCGCCCAGCCGCAGCACATGGACGCGCAGGCTCCGCCCCTCCGCGCCGATGTAAATAGATTGCGCCGCCAGAGCCTCGCCCTCCGTCCGGAGGATCCCCGCCGCCTTGAGGGCTTGCAGCATGAGCTTCGGATCATGGCCCGCCGCCAGCGCCCGCTTGAAGCTGGAGGTCGGAATCAGATATTCGCGGGCGCTGTCCGGACCTGAGCGCCAATAGCCCAGACGCTCGATCACCCGCTCGCTCGCCACCTCCGCCGATTGAAAGCGGCTCGCGCCATGGGCTTCGAGGAAGCCGCGCACCTGCTCGACCGCCGCCCGCGCTTCGGCGGATCCATCCCCGCCGCGCTCTTCCAGCCAGACCCGGAGGCAGATCTCCGCCGCCCGCAGCGCCTCGCCCGGAGGCCAGGGCAGGATCCCCGCCTCCCGCGCCAGCTCGCCCGCCGCCCCGATCAGCGCGAAGCGCCGCGCCGCGCGGCCAGCCTGGCCCGCCGTTTTCTCAGAGGTCGCGCGGCGCAGGAATTCGGTCATGAAGGCCTTCGCCGCCTCCCGCACCTCCTCCCGGCGCGGCGCGATCCATGCGACGAAGGCAGGCCCGGCCCATCCGTGATGACGCCGCGCGGCCTCCTTCAGCGCCTTGGAGAAATCCCCCGGCGCCCGGCCCTCCGGCAAGCGCTCGAAGATCCCGAGGCCCGCCCCCGCATCCGCAGGGAGGTCCAGAAAGCGCAGCTCCTGACCCGCCCGCGCCCGCTTGCCCGCGCCCGCCTCCGCGATCTTGTCGGAAAGCGAAAGTTCTCCGGTCGAGAGGAAGAGCAGCCGCCAGCGCGCCACGGCCCGCGCCGATCCCGAGCGCGAGGCCCGGCCCTTGCCCAAGCCGTTGCCCAGCATATAGGCCGCCTCGCCCGCCGCGCGGGGATCGCATTCCCCGAGTTCGTCGAGGCAGAGCAGCCCGTCGTTATGCGCCAGCGCCACGCCCTCCAGGGCGTTGGAGGTCGCGCGCCATGAGCGGACATAGCCCGGCTCGCCGCCGCCCCAGAGGCTCGCCGCCACGTTCAGCGCGGTCGTCTTGCCGAGCGAGGAGCCCCCGCGCAGGTGAACCCCGCCGCCTTCTTCCTCCAGAAGCCCCAGCAGCGGCGCGGCGAAGCCCATGCAGAGCGACAGAACAAGCCGCGAATTTCCGGCGCAAGGCGCGGCGATCTCCTCGCGCCAGCCTTCCAGAGACCCCGCCGCCCGGAAGGCGTGCTCGAAATCTCCGGGCGGCTGGAAGGCGATCCGCTCGCCCTGCGGCGCCCCGATCGCCTGATCCGGCAGGACATAGGCGCCGCCATGCCAGCCGAGGCGCTCGACCTTGCGCAGCCGCGCGGCGGGACGGGCCTGCATGATGCAGTTCAGGAGGTCGGAGCGCGCGGCGGACTGGATCGGCGTCTCATAGCCGCCCGAGGCCAGCAGCGCGAGCAGCTCCGCCCCGCGCCCAGCCCCGATCTCCGCCATGGCGAGCGGGATCTCATGGCGCCGCCCGTCGCGGTCCTTGAAGCCGATCAGCCGGGACCAGCCGCGCCCTTCGCCGTCGCGCAGATCGGCCAGCACCTCCAGAGGAGGCGCGAAGACGCGCCATTGCAGTTCATCGCCGATCTTCTGACGCTTCTGAACGCCCGCCTCCGCCAGACGATAAGGCCACGCCTCCGGATTCAGCAGCCCGTCGGGACGGGCGGGCCTGGAGCCCTGCGCCTCCTCCAGAGCGGCGCGGATCAGATCCTCAGCCATGCCCGCCTCCATCCGCCAAAGCCGCCAGATCGGCGAAATCCCGCCCTTCGCCCGGATCGGCCAGCCGCACCCGCCAGCCCAAGCCCGCCGCGCGATGCGCCAAAACCGCGCCCGCCGCCCTTCCGGGCGCATCCCCGTCGAGGCCGATCAGCAGCGCCCCCGCCTGAAGCGGCAAGCGCAAGCTCCTCATCCCGGAGGTCGAGAGCGCCGCCCAAAGGGAGGCCTCCGGCTCCAGCGCCCGCCCGAGGGCCAGCGCCGTCTCGATCCCCTCCGCCACGGCGAGCAGCCCGGATCCGCCTTCGCGCAAGCGCACGGCGCCGCCCCGCGCCGGACCCAGCATCGCCTTTTGCGGCAAGGCTCCGATCTTCGCGGGCGCGCCCCGAGGATCGAGCCAGGTCCGATGCAAGGCGAAGCCCTCTCCGCCCTCGATCCGCGCCAGCAGGGCGGGCGCGAAGCAGCCGGAGGGATGCTTCAGGCGGGGATGGTGGCGCAGATTGCGCGACAATGGCCCAAGGGCGCCGCGCTTGCGGAGATAGGCCTCCGCCTGCGTTTCGGAGATCGGCAGGCTCTCCCCCCAGATCCGCGCCGCCCAATCGCCGCAGCGGCTCCGCGCCTCCCGTCTCCGGGCTTCCTGTTCGCGGCGCAGGGCCTGCGCTTGGGGATCGGGGCGGACCTCGCCCGAGATCAGCCCACGCGCCTTGAGCGCCGCCAGCACCGCCGCGAAAGCGCATCCGGCGAAGCAGTTCAGCAGAAGCTTGCCGCTTTCGCCCTCGCGAAGGGAGAGGCTGGGCGCGCGGTCCTCATGGGCGGGGCAGCAGGCGAGACCCGATCCGCTCGACCAAAGCCCGCCGAGCGCCTTGGTCAAAGTCTCAGCCCTGGACATGGCGCGGCTCCTCGATCTGGGCGGCCTCGCAGGCCTCCAGCCACTCCCGCAGGGCGGCCATGGAGATCAGGCGACGCTTGCCGAGCTTGAAGCTCCGCAGCCGCCGCGCCGAAAGAGCGGCGTAAAGCGTGGTGCGTCCCACGCCCGCCAGACGCGCCGCCTTGGCGGGGGAAACCGCAAGGGGCGCAAGGGAGGGGCTGGATTGCAGGTTGGCGTCGTTCGTCATGGCGTCCTCATGCTTAGGTGAATGCCAGCGCATGGAACGACAGAGCAGGCGGACGGAAAAAGGAGACGGAAAATGATTTTCCGCCCTATTTTTCCACCCGCCTGAGATCAGGCTACAGAAGCGAGTTTCCTGAGATGATCTTTAATCGTTGAGATCGCAGGAATTTCCGATGCGGGATGCACCCCGCTCCAAGCCTCTTGAATCGCACGAATGCAAGCGTTCGTCCCTTTCGGCCAAGAGCCTTGCTCCTGCAAATGGCGGATCACGCGCTCCGTTTCCTCCGATCTTCCGGGACGCCCCCGATCCCGAAGCTCCGGGGAGAACCTTGCAATCTCCGGGAAGGCCTCCGCCAAAGCGGCGATGCGCAGACGAAGGCCGCCTTCAGTCAACTGGAGGGCTTCTGCGCAAGGGATCAGCCGATAACCCAGAGATAGTCTCAAGCCGGGCGCGGCCTCTCTCTGGAGCGTGAACACGGCGCCGACAGAGGGGCGAGGCCGTGAGGTGATCGCCTGATCCAAGAACACGAAGTCATCAGGAGTTTTCAGCCGCAAAGCCAAAAAGGCCGTTCCTGAAGCGCCACCCCGCGAGAATCCCCCCAAACGCCAAAGATGATCCGAAATTTTCGAGAAAGAAGCCCCGCCCTCCTCCCCTTCGGTCAGAGCCTCTCGCAGCGCCCGCGCGAAGCCGTCGCGCTCCAGACGGAAGGCGGCGAGGCTCTCCGGATCGCGTTCGACGAAGCCCTCGATCCCGCAGAGGATTCCGGTTCGCCCATTCCTGACCTCAACCAAGGCGGATTCGCCTTCCCCGCATTCGTCGCAAATCGTCGAATAAACAAGGTTGTCCTCCGTCAGGAAGCGCGCCCGAAGCAGATTCTCGAAATCATCAGCCGCAGCTCCGCTTATTCGGCGAAGGCGGGAGGCTTCGCCTTCCAGCAGACGGAGCAGGAGGCGCAGAGCGCCGCGCCTTGGGTCAGCCCGATTGAGCATAGAGGCCCCAACGCTCCATCAGTTCCCGCGCCAACTCCTGCTCTTCCTCGCGCAAATCGCGCAGGTTGGTGAGATTGGGCGTTTTTAACTTCAGCACTGGCTCGCGCGCTCTGGCCCCTTCCTCTGAGGGTCGAAGAACAAGGCGCAGGTTCGCCGCCCGCACCTGAGAAATCCGCTCCTCCGGATCGCCGCCCAGCAGATTTTTCAGGTGCCTGTGGAAAGCGCCCTCCACAGGTTCGGCTCGCCCTTCCAGCGTCGTTTTCATCGCTTCAGCGTCCGACATGATGAAAGAGAGCGCCTCCAGCGACACGCGTTCAACGCCATCCTCCGCCTTCAGAGGGAAATGCGTCATCGTCGTGAGGCGATCCAGATTCAATCTGCGGGGAAGACGGGAGGCGCGCCCCACCTCAGGCCCCAGAACATCGCAGAAAGCCCGGCTGATCTCTTCACGAAGGTCTCTTCCGCCTTTGGCGCAAACTTCGAGATCGCCCGTTGCAGGGTTGAAGACGATGCAGGCCTCGACGACAGGGCGGCGCGTCTGTGAGGTGAGTTCGTCCTTCTCATCGAAAGCGGTTTCCCGGCGCGCGAAATCCTCTTGATGGATTGTGATTTGAAGCGCTTCCTCTTCTTTGCGGAGCCGGGCGAACCATTCGACCTTGCAGCGGCGGCGTCCGTCGCGTCGCGCCCTCAGGATTTTTTCGACGCGCAGGCGGAAACGCTCCTGAAGGCTTTTATCCGTGATCCACTCCCGAGAAGTGGTGACGCCTGAGAGCAGGAAACCGCTCCAGTCTTTGCCGTGATAAAGGCGTTCAGCATAGAAAATCGCATGCGCCGTTTCGAAGGCCTTTCGGCTCCGTGCGATCAGGTGCAGAGCGCAGCCGCGCGGATCCTCTTGCTCGTTAAAGAAGGCCTGCGTCTCTTGATCGAGCAGATAAAGACCACGCATGCAATTCAAGCCCTTGGCGTCGCGCATCTGTTCGATCAGATCGCAATCGCTGTAGATCAGCGCCGCCAGTTCTTCCGGCGCTTGATCGATCCTCTCCATCAATTGCTCAAGCGCCGCACGCGAGAGGGCTTCGCCGTCAAGCGTTGCGGCGATCTCCGGCGCCACGCTCTCGAAATAGACCTTGAGGGCTTGAGGCGGCGCGTTGCGCAGCATGCTGCGTATGTCCTTGGCCATAAAACGCGGCTCCGAATCATAGTTAAAATCCGTGAATCGCCGTGCAGGTTCGTCCTTATGCGCGCGTTTGGGTAGGCAATTAACTGGCGAACATATGGCGTTCCCAAGCCTCCATGAGATCACGCCTCTTCGCCAAAAGATCCCCGCGCGCGTAAGCCGCCTCCGCCTTGTCCTTGAGGCGATGCGCCAGAGCGGCCTCAATCGTCTCGCGCGGAAAGGAGGTCGTCTCGCCCGCCCAATCTCGGAAGGTTGAGCGGAAGCCGTGCACCGTGATCTCTTCGCGCCCCATCCGCTTCAGAACCGCGCTCAGACTCATGTCGCTTAAAGGAGCGCCGGGCTTCGTCTGGCTTCCGAAAACTAAGGCGTCAGGCGCGCCCGGTTCGCCCATCGCCGCCAGAGCCCCCGCCGTCAAAGGGACGCGATGTTCTTTGCTCGCCTTCATCCGCTCAGGCGGGACGAGCCAGAGCTTCTCCTCCAGATCCACCTCGCCCCAGCGCATCCCCCGCACTTCGCCCGACCGGGCGGCGGTCAGGATCACGAATTCCAGCGCCCGCGCTGAAACCCCTTCGCGCTGGCGCAGGTCGGTCATGAAAGCGGCGATCTCTTTGAAAGACAGCGCCGCATGATGCTCCGCCTTCTTCACCTTCGAGGCTTGGGGCAGAAGATGATCCAGATGCCCTTTCCAGCGCGCCGGATTGAGACCCTCGCGCGCACCCATGGCGGCGGCGTAGTCGAGAACCGCCTCGATCCTCTGGCGCAGGCGGCTCGCAGTCTCCGGCTTTTCCGTCCAGATCGGGCGCAGGATCTCCAGAACCTCCGCCGTCTCGACCCGCCGCACGTCGAAAGCTTCAAGGATCGGGAAGGCGTAGGCTTCCAGCGTCGAGGACCATTGTTCAGCGTGTTTGGCGTTCTTCCAGCCGGAGCGCTTGCTTTCGATCAGGGCCTTTGCGGCGGCGGCGAAAGTCAGGCGGCGGGCCTTGGCGCGTTCGGCGAGAGGATCGCGCCCTTCGGCGATCATGCGGCGGGCCTCCAGAGCCTTTTCGCGGGCGCGGGCCAGCGTGACCTCCGGCCAAGCCCCCAAACCGAGATCCCGGCGCCTTCCGGCGAGCTGATAGCGCAGCACCCAGGAGCGGGCGCCGCTCTGTTTGACGAAGAGCGTGAGGCCCTGTCCGTCGCCATATTTTCCAGGCTGCGCCGTTTCGACTTTTCGAGCGGAGAGAGGCATTGCGTTCCCACATTCGTTCCCACACCTGAACGCGGTTTTAGACGAATGATTAAGAACGAAAAAGAACCATTACAAAAAATACGGATGATTTATATCATTGAAAACAGTATAATATGGAACGAATGCGAACATGAACGAACGTCAGTATGGCGGACTTTCTCTCCGCCACCTGCCCCGCCCGGCGAAGGGCGTTTCCCGAAAGCCCCTGAGATCAGGAAGACCGCTCCGGGGCCTCCGCGCCGAGGTCGAGCTCGGGCGCCTCCGACAGAAGCCAGGCCGCAAGAACCTCCGTCGACCTCTCCGCCTGACCGGCCTTGCGCAGGGCGCATTCCCAGACCGTCGCCACCCGCCAGCCGGCCGCAAGGAGCTTCGTCCGCACGGCGGCGTCCCGAGCCTGGTTCGCCGCGAACTTGGTCCGCCAGAATTCGGGCCGCGTCGAGGGAGTCGAGGCGTAGCGGCAGCCCTCGTGCCGATGCCAGAAGCAGCCATGCACGAAAACCGCCGCCCGATGCTGCGCGAAGGCCAGATCCGGCCGACCCTCGAGGGTCGGCGCATGCAGCCGGAACCGGAAGCCGCGCGCATGCAGCGCCCGACGCAGCGTCAGTTCGGGCTTCGTGTCCTTGCCCCTGATCCCGGCCATCATGCGGGAGCGGGTCTGGTGGTCGACGACGTCCATCATGCGCCTCCTGCCCTTGCGCGCCGGACTGGTGTACACCAAGAGCCTTCGATTCGAGAGGTTCGTGATTTGCCAGCAAGCTTCGGCGTCGTCGATCTCTTCGCCGGGCCGGGCGGGCTGGGCGAGGGGTTCGCCTCCCTCCGTCCGCAAGGCCGGGAGCCCTTCCACATCGGCGTCTCCGTGGAGAAGGAGGCCTCCGCCCACCGGACGCTCCGTCTGCGGGCCTTCCTGCGGGCCTTCCAGGCGCGGCGCGGCCTTCTCCCCGGAGAATTCGTCGCATTCCACGCGGGCCTGAGGCCCGAACCGGACTGGGCCGCCCTCGACGCCGGAGCCTGGGCCGAAGCCTGCGCGGAGGCGCGCGCTCTGGAGCTGGGATCGGAGTCCGCCGCCTCGGCGGTGGACGAGGCCGTCGTCCGGATGCGCGGCGCCCGCGACGATCTGATCCTGATCGGCGGACCGCCCTGCCAGGCCTATTCGCTCGTGGGACGGGCCCGCTCGAAGGGCAACCGCGATTACGTGCCGGAGCAGGACCACCGGCATTATCTGTTCCGGGAATATGTCCGGGTTCTCGACAGGATCCGCCCCGCCGCCTTCGTGATGGAGAACGTCAAGGGGATGCTCTCCTCGACGGTCGAGAGCCGGCTCGTCTTCGAGATGCTCATGGAGGATCTGTCCTCGCTCGGGGCGGGGCGGGGCCATCTCTACGAGCTGCGGGCCATCCGGATCGAGGAGGGCGAAGCGCGGCTGCGCGAGGCCCGCAAGCCCGCCGACTTCATCGTCCGCGCCGAGGAGTTCGGCGTTCCCCAGCGCCGTCACCGGGTGATCGTGGTGGGAATCCGCTCGGATCTGGCGGCGGGCGCCGCCGGGGCGCGCCTCGCGCTCCCGGGCGCGCGGAGGACCGTGCGGGACGCCACAGGCGCCTTGCCCGCCCTGCGCAGCGGCCTCAGCCGGGGCGCCGACAGCCCGGAGGCCTGGCGCGACGAGGTGATCGGGGCGGCGCTGCGTCTGGCGGGCGCGGGCGGCGCGGCGGATCCGCTCCGGGCGCGTTTCGCGGATCTGGCGCGCAGCCTGGCGGCCGGACCTCCGCCGCCGCGCGCCTCCTCGGCCCTGCCGGAGGGCTACGGCGAATCGCAGGACGAGCTGCTGCGCTGGCTCGAAAGGCCCGGATTGCGCGCCCTCGCCCAGCACGAGACCCGCGGCCACATGGCTTCGGATCTCGGGCGTTATCTCTTCGCGGCGGTCTTCGGCGAGCTGCGCGGCCAGAGCCCCAGGGCGGCGGATTTCCCCTCCGGCCTGAGTCCCGACCACCGCAGCTGGGGCGGCGAGGTCTTCAGCGACCGCTTCCGGACGCAGCTCGCCGCAGAGCCCGCGACGACCGTGACCAGCCACATCTCCAAGGACGGACATTACTTCATCCATCCCGATCCCGCCCAGTGCCGCAGCCTGACTCTGCGCGAGGCGGCGCGGCTGCAGAGCTTCCCCGACGACTACCTGTTCCTCGGCAACCGGACGCAGCAATACGTCCAGGTCGGGAACGCGGTGCCGCCCCTTCTGGCGCGGCGGATCGCGGAGCTGCTGCTCGCGGCCCTGTCTCCGTCCTCTCCGCCGGAGCGCGCTCCGTCCTCCGGGCCGGGACCGGTCAGGTTCCGGCGATCTCGCTGATCCGGCCGGTCGGCTGGGGATAGGCCTCGGCCCGGACGGCCCGCCAGACGTCGGGGCGTTTGGCCGCCTCCGAGATCTGCTGTCCGGGAGCGTGCCGGGCGAAGCCGTCGTTCACGACGACGGCCCAGTCCCGGAGCAGGTCGCGCAGCCCGTCGGAGATTCCCTGACGCATCCAGATCTGTTCGAAGTCGAGCCTCTCGCCGAACTTCTCCGCCGCCAGAGACACGACATAGGCGGCGATGTTGATCAGGCCCTGACGGAAGATCCGCCTGGCGTCTCCGGTCCGGAGCAGGCTCTCGACGGCCCTGAAGAGGATCGCCCGGGCGATCATCCCCCGGAACCAGCGCGCGTCCAGAGGATGGGGGACGATCCCGGGAGTCTCGTCGAGGGCGGCCATGAAGGCGGCGAAATTCTTCTCGGCGCCGAGCGCGACCTGATCGGGCCGGGCGCGCCAGGCTTCGTGATATCGGGCGACGTCGTTCTTGGTCAGCTTGCGCTTCGGAGGAATCGTCTCCTGGAGCTTGCGGCGTCGGGCGGCCGTTCCCTCGCGCAGCAGCATCACGTTGTAGGCTCCAGCCGCGCGTTCGTAGAACCAGCGCGTCGCGCCGTCCGGACACCAGACTTCGTTCGCCAGCTTTTCAAGCTGGACGTGGAAGGGGCGGTTCGCCGAGAGATCCGACATCTTCACGGCGTTCTGGCTGTTCGCGTAGCGCGAGATGCTGGAGATCAGCCTTTCGCGCGCCTCGTCCCGAGCCTCCTTCAGGATGACGATCTTCGCCGGGACCATCACATGGCTCAGATCGATGGTCCTGTCCTCGCGCGAGGCGAAATAGAGCGTCGCGGTGGTCTGGCCGCCGTTGACGATCTGCATGCCCCTCAGGAAGGTCAGGCCCACGCCGCCCTCGGGGGATCTCTCGAAGACCGCCTCGTCGCAGACGAGCACCAGCCCGTTGTTGAAGGCGAGGAAATGCTCCGGCTCCTTGCGGAGCGTCTCGACGACGCCCTTGTTCACCGTCTTCCTGGCCCCGAGGAAGGTCCGGACGTTGGCTTCGAGCAGGCGCGCGCCGAAGCGCAGATAGAGGTCGCGCAGAAGCCCGCCCGGAAGGGCGGTCAGGGCGTATTCGTAATCGGCGTCGGGATCGGGCACATGCACGCAGGGCAGAGGCCGCCCGATGGACTGGACGAAGCTCACCGCGATCTCGTCGCGCGGCCTGCCCTCGGCGTGGCGGAAGAGGCGCTCCATGTCCATGGCCTCGACGCCGACCATCTTCCCCTCGATCTCCTTGTCGGCGAAGCGTTTGACCTTCGTGCGGCCGTCGGTGATCACGAAGACCCGCAGCCTGTCGAGGCCGCTCCAGCGGGCGCGGATCGTCGCGACGAGATCGCCCACGGGATGGGTGGGGTCGAGCTTCGAATCGAGGCTTCCGCTCGCCGCCCGGATCAGGAAGCGCACGCCTTCGGCGGCGGTCGCGGCGGCCTCGGCGTCCTTGAGTTCGGAAAGCTCGTCGGTTCCGAAATAATGGGCGACGAAGAGATCCAGAGCCGTCTCGTCCGCGCTCAGGGCGTGGCCCGTGACGCGCAGCTGCGCGTTGCCGACCCGGCCGCTCCAGTGGCCGACGGTCGGCGTCTCGCTGATCCCCGCCGCGGCGAGATGCTCCATGACCATCTCCGCGAAGACCAGCTCTTCGGAGGGGAAGGGGCCTTCGTCGGCTTCGGCGCGCCCGACGACGAGGCTCTGGAGGGTGGAGCGGAAATTGCGGTGGAAATCTTCAAGGCTCATGGGAATCCAGTCCGAAGGCGTGGAGCATCTGCGGAAGTCCGAGGGCGGGAGCCTCCAGGGCGTCGAGATCGAGCACATAGCTCGCCGAGCGCAGGGCGGCGGGCAGCGCAGCCCGGACGAGGCGCGGCATGTCGCCTTCGACCGGAAAGGCCCTGGCCTCCCGGATCTCCAGGAGGCGGCCGTAGAAGGGAGCGTGTTCGTCGAGATAGCCCGCCGTCATCAGCAGCGCCTCGAAGCGGCGCAGGAGGCCCGCCGCGGCGAAGCGTCCGCGCAGCTCCTCCGCCAGATCGGCCAGCGAGGCGCCCTGAAGAGTCTCCGCCAGGCGCAGGGCGCAGAGAAACAGCGGCGCCCGCGCGCAATCGAGCTGCTCGACGCTGCTGATGCGCGCCAGGAAGGCGCCGGTCCTCAGGGCGCTCTTGACCTCGAGGGCGCCTTCCCCGAGGTGGAAGTCCTGAGCCGCGCGCAGGGGTCCGCGCCAGGCCTCCAGGGCGCCCGCCGCGCCGAGCGGCGTCTCCGTCAGGAGGCGGAGCGTCCAGAGTTCGCCGAAGAGGCCCGTCTGTTCGTCCGGAGAGAGCGGGCGACGGGTTCGGGCCATGAAGTCCTGCCATTCGCGCACCCGGTCGAGGAAGGCGTCCATGACGTCGCGCCAGGCCGCGCCCGCCGCGGCTTCGAGCGTCCGCAGGATGTCGACGGCGATGATCGCGAAGATGTCCGCAGGCCCCTCGGCCCGCCGGACGAGCGCGACGGCGGTTCGTCCCGCGAAATGCGCGCGGTCCTCCAGAGAGGCGACGTCGAAGCCTCCGCCTTCGGGGAGCCGCGCCGGATCGAGCGGACGGCTGCCGGGAAAGACGACGATCAGCGCCTCTCGTCCTTCGGGGAAGCGGCGCCCGGCCTCGACGGAGATTCCGCCCATCTCCGCGAGCCGCACGAAGCGCCAGGCCTCTCCGGCCTCCGGTCGGGCGAGCGCCCGCCAGGCCCGGGCGAGCCCTTCCTCAGTCCATCCCGTCATTGAGCCCCCCCCAGAGGACGCTGTTGGCGATGTAGTTCGCATTGGAGACGCGCCGTTCGGAATCGCTCGCCGGGAAGCTGAGCGCCCATGCGGCGATCGGCCCGACCTCCGCCAGATCCGGAACGCCCGATCCGGCCGGATCCAGCAGATAGAGCGTCAGCAGGCCCCGGTCCCGGCGATGGGGAAGCCCCGCTTCGGGCAGGCCCTGGCCGAGGATGCGGCGGATCTGCGGTCCTCTGGGCTCGGAAGGGGGGCCCTTGCCTTCGTTGCGGTCGGCGTCGTTGCGCCAGGTCTTGCGGCTGAGCTCCAGGGCGGCCTCCCATTCGGCTTCGGAGAGGTCGATGGCTTCGTCCCGGGGCGAGATCAGCGTCTTGATCGAATAGCGGTCGGGATGCTCGACGCCGCGTCGGCGCTCCAGCATCCGGACCCGGGCTCCGCCGAGCTCATGTTCGGGGCCCGCCTGCTCCTTGCCGACGAGGGCGACGGTCCATCTGACGAGTTCTCCGTCCTTGTTCATCTCCTCGATGAAATCGGCGATGAGGGGGCTCATGATGCGGAAGCTGGCCGGATGGGTCCGGTAGTCGCGCAGGAACGACGCGACGTCGAGGGCGGGGACGTCGCGCCACAGATGGCCGTTCCAGCTGCGCCCCGCAGGCGCATGACGCTGCGCGTTCAGGTCCAGAGAGGGCCCCAGCCCCCTGACGAAGCGGTCGGCGGCCGCGAGATTGGCCGCGATCTCGGGCTTGCGGTTCGGAAAGACGATGGTCTGGAGCAGATCGCCCGAATAGGTCAGACGCATCGCGCGGGCGTTGCGCATCTTCGCCCGGGAGGTGACCGTCAGGACGGAGTGGGACCGGACGCGCAGGCCGAATTGTCGGGGCGTCGCGCCTGCGGCGGCCATGTTGTCGAATTCCTGGCGCAGCTCCTCGGCGGCGTCGGCGATGTGGCCGAACCACTCGATCAGCTCCGTGGGGGCGTAGAGGCGGCAGAGATCCACATAGCCGTCGCGATATCCGAACCATCTGCCCATCTGCATCAGGGTGTCGTACATGCGGGCGCTGCGCAGGAAATAGCTCGTGCAGAGCCCTTCGAGGGTCAGGCCGCGCGCGAGCTTGTCGCCGCCCACGGCGATGGCCTTCAGGCCGAGGGCCTCGTTTCCGGCGTAGTCGAGCGCGTCCTTCGCCGAGCCGTTGATCTCGCGGACCTGGATGTCGGACAGGATCTCGGGCAGCACCTCCCGCAGGGCGCTCCAGCCGAACTCCGCGAGATTCTCCCCCTCCGCGAGGGCGTCGCGGATGCGCCGCGCCCCCGGCAGGAAGGACTCCTCGTATTCGGCCTGCATCATGGCCTCGAGTCCGGCGAGGTCGATTCCCCGCAGATAGCGCCCCTTGAGATCCCGCAGATGCGTCGAGATCTGTTCGGTCACGAGATGCTGCACCGCCGTGAAGCGCGTCACGTGGACGAGCATCGAGCAATGCCGGTCTCCCTGTCCGCGCAGCTTGCGGACGGCGCAGGCGTAGACGAAGGCGCGGACGGCCTCGGCCAGCGATTCCGGAATGCGGGCCTCTCCCTGCCATTTCGGGCGATATCCGCTCTTGTGGCGGGGCTCCATCCAGGGCGCGAACTCGGCGTCGGCCAGAGGGCGCAGGAGGGGCAGGTCTCCGGAGTCCGGGCCGAAGACGCGTCCCGGCCCGACGTAGTTCGAGGGCGCCGCCAGATTGGTCACGAAGGCCGACGGAAAGAGGTCGGGGCCATGTTCGCCGGTCTCTGCGCGGTCGTGGATGAAGATGTTGGCGAAGGGCGTCGCGGTGTAGCCCACATAGGCCTTCCGCGAGAAATGATGCAGGATCGAGCGGATGAGCCGGTTGATGGTCTTGGGCTCGTGTTCGAGGTCCGGAACGCCGTTTTCATCCACGACGTTCTCGCCGGTGTCGACCGATCCGTGATCCGCCTCGTCGTCGATGACGAGCAGCGGCAGGCTCCCGACCATCTTGCGCCCGCTCGGGAGGTCGACGTGGTCGGCGGCGCGGTTGCGGATCCAGAAGAGCAGGCGTTCGAGGACGGTCTTGTTCTTCTTCACCACGAAGAGCCAGGGCCTCTGTTCGGGCGAGACGTTCATCCTGGAGGCGACGGCGCTGTTGAAGTCGCCCTTCTCGCTGCGGTTGGTCGCGGCGTTCGGACGGACCGAGGGATCGGCGTCGGTCAGCCCCACTCCGACCGCCGGAAGCTCTTCGGCGTCGGCGAAGCTGGCGAATCCGAGGAACGCCTCGTCAAGGCGGATCTGCGTCTGGGCCCTGAGGTTGTTGTGCAGGCCCGCCAGCACGATGACGATCTTGTATCCGGCGTCGGCGGCCTTGCAGATCAGGCCCGCGTAATTCGCGGTCTTGCCCGACTGCACATGTCCGACCACCAGGCCCCGGCGATCCCAGACGCCTTCGCGGGTCGGATCCTCCAGCTGGGAGAGGATTTCATCCGTGGCCGAATCGAGCGCGTCGAGGGCCGTCCAGGGAATGCGGGCCTCCATGTATTCGGAGTAGCGCCGCCAGTAGGTCCAGTTCTTCTTGCGGGCGGCGTTCAGCCAGTCGACATGCCCCTGGGCGTTCCTGAGGGTGGCGTTGTCTCCGACGGTGCGGCTCGAGCGGCGGATGAGCTCCTCGAGCAGCGCCTCGCGGTCGACGAGGGCGAAGTCCTCCGGCATGAGGAGTTCGAGCTTCCGCAGCTCCTTGTCGATCATCCCGGGCGTGACGGCGCCTCCGGCGCGTCCGGCGGCGAGTCGGAGCATGTTCTGGGCCATCGACAGGATCTGGTCGAAGACGTTCGGGCTGGCGGCGTTCATCCTGAATCCCTTGCGGCGAGAGCGGCGACCAGATCGGGGCGCCGGTCGAAAGGCGGCGTGCGGCCGAGGCGCTCCCTGGCCTCGGCGGGGCTGAGCCCGCGATAGGTCACGAGCGCTTCGAAGAGCGAGGCCAGAGCCTCCCTGATCTCGCTGTCCGGAGCCTCGGCGAAGCCGGTCACGGGAGCCTCCCGGGCCTCGGCGACGTCCAGCCAGACCCGCTGGACGGGGACCGTCTCCTCGATCAGCCTGAGCAGGGCGAGGAGATCGGGCTTGAGCGGCCCCGCGCGGTCGAGGATCGAGGCGAGCAGATCATGGTCCCGGGCGATCCGGTAGGAGGCGCCCCGGGGCGAGCGCCGGACCTGCCAGAGCTCCGTGAGGGCCTGGGGGCCTCCGCCGCCCGAGGCCGGAGACAGGCGTCCGCGCCAGGCGAAGACGCGCCGTGCGGTCTCGCGCGTCTCGGAGGCCAGCCGGTGCAGCTGGGCGCGCAGCCGCACCGGAGGGCTGGCGGCGGACTTGAGCACGTTGATCTTCCATTCGGCGTCGGCGTCGTTGGGGATGTCCAGCCGGATGCGGGCGAGTCGGTGGGCTTCGTCGCGGGGCCAGGGCCTGCCGCCTTCTCCGAGGCCGAGCCAGCCGCCCGCCAGCAGCAGACGCCGGTTCCGGTAGACGTGGAAGCCTTCGTGCTGGATCCATCCGCCCGGCCCTGCGGCCCTGTCGTGCTCTGCGGGACCGAGCATGTCGCGATGGGGCAGCACATGGGCCTGAGCCGTCACGCCCGCCGCATGGAGGATCCGGTATTCGGGGCTTTCGAGCGCCTTGCCGGGATGACCCGTCAGGAAGGGATCCCAGGGCTTCACGGCCCGCCCGTTGAGCAGCAGCCGCAAGGCGGGGCGCGGCCCTTCGAGGAGCCGGTGGAAGACCATCGCCAGATGCTCCTCCAGGCGGTCGGCCAGATGGAGCAGGTCGTCGGCGGAGAAGCCCCTGGTCACGATGCGGTCGAGGTTCTCCCAGAGGACGAGCGTCCCGCTCTCCATGCGCTCCAGGGGTTCGAGCAGGGGCTCCGATCCGGGCGCCGGACCCTCGAACAGGGGCCATTCGGCGCCGGCCTCCGCGCCGATGAGGTCGAGATCCCAGCGCAGCGCGACGACGGGGCCGCCCTTGCGCCGGCTGGCGACCGTCAGCCGCCGCGCCTGGGAGAAGCTCGCCGTCTTGAGCCCCAGCCCGAAGCGGCCGAGGTCATGGGCGGCCCGTTCGGCGCGGGGATCGCGCGCGCCGAGGCGCATGCCCGCCTCCAGGGCCTGGTCGTCCATGCCCTCGCCGTCGTCGAGGATCAGGACCCGGCTGGCGGCGCCCGCCCAGTCGAGGCGGATCGAGACCTCGCCCGCCCGCGCGGCGATGGAGTTGTCGACGAGATCCGCGAGGGCGGTCTCGGGCGCATAGCCGAGGCCCCGCAGGGATTCGAGCATGGAGCCGGCGTGCGGCGGCGCGTTCCTCACCTTCATGCTTCAGATCCCGAGGCTGGCCGCAAGACGCTTCCGGCGTCCCGGATGCGCCAGATGCCGGAGCGCTCTGGCCTCGATCTGCCGGATGCGCTCGCGCGTGAGGCCGTAGAGCTGGCCGATCTCCTCGAGGGTCATCTCCGCCTCGCCGCCGAAGCCGAAGCGCATGCGGATCACCTCCGCGTCGCGTTCGGGCAGCTCCTCCAGAAGCTCCGCGACGATGCGCGTCGTCTCCGTCCGCTCGACGGAATTCTCCTCCTCTGCGGCCTCTGGGGCGCCGGTTCCGGCCTGGGGCGGGATCTCGTCCCAGTCTCCGGCGCTTTCGGGGCTGAAGGCCAGACGGGGGATGCGGCGCAGAAGGGCGACTTCCTCCGCCGACCATTCCAGAGCGGCGGCCAGGGCGGCGTCCGTGAGGGTGCGGTCGTGGTTCAGGTCCAGCCTGGAGATCGCCTGATCCAGCAGGCGGAGCCTCTCGCCGCGATGGACGGGCAGCCGGATCTCGGCGCCTTCCTCCGCGCGCCACCGGCCGATGGTCTGATGCATCCAGATGGCCGCGAAGACGACGAACCGGCGCCCTCCTGCGGGATCGAACCGGCGCGTCGCCCGCTGGAGGCCGATGAAGGCCGCCTGGAACACGTCTTCGGGATCCTCGCCCTCCCGGACGCTGCGCGAGGAGAAGCGGCGCGCATAGGGAAGATGGGCGAGCGCCATCCGCTCCGTGGCGGCGTCGAACCGCGCGGCGGCCTCCTCCAGACGCCGGGCCTCGGGGCCTGCGCCGCGCTCCGCCAGAACCTCCGTGGCCTCGCGGTGGAAGGCCGTCGAGAGGTCGAGCGCGTCGAGCGCCGCCAGGGCCGTCCTCCGGCGTCTGCCGTCCATGACCCGGCCTTCGGCGCGCCAGATCTCCAGAGTCTCCGCGGCTTCGGCGAAGCGGGCGGTCTCCGGATGGTCGGGGCGGGCGTGGAGGACGCTCCGCAGGGTCATGGCGGCGGGATCCGCCGCGCCCCGCAGCACCTGCCCGGCCCGCTCCAGGATGAGGTCGAGGGCGGGCGCGCAGCCGAGAAGCTCGAGTTCGAGCTCCTGACGCGCCCGGATCGCCGGATCGAGGATCCGGGCCTCTTCGGCCCTGTCCATGTGGAACCGGCGCGTCGCGCCCGGCGGGCGGACGTCGCGCGTGAGGCCCGCCGCGAGGGCCTCCGCCAGCTCCTCGACCTCGATCAGGCCGCAGGGCTCCCAGAGGGGAGGCTCCTCCCAGAGGGATTCGCGGGCCTCGATTCCCGCCGTTTCGAGGATGCGCGCGAGATGGGCGCGCAGTTCGGGGAAGGCGCCGTCGCCTGCGCAGGCGGAGATCAGCGTCTCCAGATCGTCTTCGTCGAACCAGCCCTTGCCGAGGATCTCCTCCGCCCAGGTCCGGCAGAGCGCGGGATCGATCGAGAGCCGCGTCCCCGACCGCAGCACGACCCTCCTGACCGACCTGCGGCCCCGGCCGCGCGTCTTGAGGAAGTCATGGGCGCCGCCCGGGTCGGGCGAGGGGGGGGCGGTCGGCCCCGAGAGGATCCCCTCTCCGGAGATCCGGGCCGGAGCCTCGTCCATCTCCCAGTCGACCTCTTCCGGATCCTCGGCGCGGAAGGGCGGGGGCGGGGGAGGCTCGGGCCCGCCGGAGGCCGGAGCCGCGCGCGCGGCCAGGGAGCGCCGGAGGAAATCCGCCGGAGCCTCTTCGGGCGCGAAGCCGAAGGGATCTTCGAGAGCCTCGCGCGGCGCGCTCGAGTCGGGGAGGGGATCGGCGGGGAAGGGCTCGGCGAGGGCGGGCTCGGCGAGGAGGGGTCCGGGACCGGGATCCGGCTCCGGATCGGCGGTCGGCTCCGGATCGGCGCGCCAGGCCGGAGGTTCGGGCTCGGGAGGGGGCTGGGCCTCCCGGAGGGCCTCGGCCTGCGCGGGCGGCGCGGCGATCCGGACGGCGAGGTCTTCCCCGGCGTCGGGCCTGACGTCTGGGGTCTCCTGCGCCGCTTCCCGCCCCTCGCGCCGGAAGCCCAGAAGTCGGGAGATCCGGTCCATGATCTTCATGGCGGCCCTCCCGGGAGGGCGGCGCGCGGGGCGTCTGCGGAAGGGCTCGGGACGGGGGACGGACGCGTCGTCCGGATGGCGGAGAGGGCCGACGGATCTCCAGGCTTCAAGGGGCTCCTCCCGGAACGACCGCGACTCGACGCCAGGTCGAGCCGCCGTCCGTCCGCCTTGCGGGCGGCCCGCCTTGCAGGTCGGCCCGCCGCGGGTTGGGTTGCTGCGCAAGGCGATCCTGCGCGCCCGTCGACCTGGAGGCCTTCAACCTATCGGAGCGGCGCAAGGCGTTCAATGAAAAAGCAGAAGTCCGAGGATCCGCCTTCCCGCGCCCTCCGGAGCCCTCCCGGGAGGCTGGGCTCTGGAAAGGCGGCGTCGCCCGGCTTAGGATCCGAGGCCCGGCGCGGCGCGTCGGAACGCGGTTCCGCAGAGGGAGGAAAGCCATGGCGCAGGATCATCGCGTCGCGACGCCCCGGGGCGAGGTCTTCGCGCGGTCATGGACGCCGGAGGGCGCAAGTCCGGAGTCTCCGGCGCTCCTGCTGTTTCACGATTCCCTCGGCTCTGTGGCGCTCTGGCGCGATTTCCCCGAGGCGCTCGCCCGCGCGACGGGTCTGCGCACGCTGGCCTGGGACCGCCCCGGCTTCGGCGCCTCGGAGGCCCGGCGCGACCTTCCGCAGCCCGATTTCGTCGCGCGCGAGACCCGCGAGATCCTGCCCGCGCTCTTCTCGGGGCTGGAGATCGGAGGCTTCGTCGCCTTCGGCCACAGCGTCGGCGGGGGCATGGCCGTCGAGGCGGGCGCCGCCTTCCCCGAGGCCTGCGCGGCGGTGACGACGGAATCCGCCCAGGCCTTCGTCGAGCCGCGCACCCTGGAGGGCGTAAGGGCGGCGCGGGCGCAGTTCGCCCGGCCCGGCGAGATGGGACGCCTCGAGCGCCATCACGGCGACAAGGCCCGCTGGGTGCTGGAGGCCTGGACGGAGACCTGGCTCGCGCCGGACTTCGCCGACTGGAGCCTGGACGCGGCCCTCGGCCGCCTGACCGCGCCGCTTCTGGCGCTCCACGGCGATCAGGACGAATACGGCTCCCTCGCCCATCCCGAGCGCCTGACCCGCCTGACCCGGGGGCCGCAGGAGATGCGGATCCTCGCGGGCTGCGGGCATGTCCCGCATCGGGAAAGGCCGGAGGAGGTTCTGAAGGCCGTCGCGGAGTTCCTGCGCCGTCATGAGATCGCGCGCGCCTGAGCCTCAGGGCTCCTTCGCGTTCCAGTGGTCGTGTTCGCGACGCTCGGTGGGGGTGGCGAGGCCCGCCTCCACCATGGCGGCGCCGTAGTCGCGTCCGTCCGGCAGCCGGATCACCGCCGCAGGACGCCCGAAGCCGCCGTCCTCGCCCGTCAGGCAGAGCGCCCCGCCTCCGGCCAGCAGCCTGCGCCCGTGCTCCAGAGCCTTCGCGCCCCATTCCGCCTCGCGCCGGGTGACCGTCGCCCCCGCCCGACCCGCCGCGCCTGCGCGGGTCTCGGGCGCGTTGATCGGGGTCTTCGCGCCGGTCAGCCGGTAGGAGCGGCCGCCCAGACGGGCCGAATCGCCGTCGGTGAGGTCGGCCGCCTGAATCCTCACGCAGAGAAGCCCCCCGCCCTCCGCGCCTCCGCAAGAGGCGACGATCCCCGCAGCCGCGGCCATGGCCAGAGGAAAGGCGAAGAAGATCGCGATGGACAGGCGGTCGGGCATGAGGCGGCGATCCTTGACGAGGGCCCGGACGGCGGACCTCCGGATCAGCGGATAAGCGAAGCCGCGCCCGAAGGCGAGGGCCATCCCCATAGGCCCCGCGAAACGTGAAGACTCCCTTCATGAGGCGCCTCCGCTTGCAGGCGGCCGCCTCCGGAGGGCCTTTTGCGCCCGCGAGCCGCCGCGATTCGGCCAGGGCGCCCGGCTTGGGACTGGACAAGCGGCGCGTCTTTGGCTTGAGTGCGCCCCGCTCCTCAGGGGAGATGTCCGGTTTCGGGAGGGTTCCGCCATTTCAGCCTCCAGTTCTCCGAAAATCGTCGCCGTGGACGGTCCCGCCGCCTCCGGCAAGGGCAGTCTGGCGCGCCGGATGGCCGGGCGGCTCGGCTACGCCCATCTCGACACCGGGCTGCTCTATCGCGCCGTGGGCGTGCGGCTCGTCGAGGCGGGCGGCGACCTCGCCCGGGCCTCGGAGATCGCCGCTGCCCTCTCGCCGGGGGATCTCGCGCGCCCCGACCTGCGCAGCGCCGGAGCGGGCGCGGCGGCCTCGCGGGTGGCGGTCCTGCCCGAGGTGCGCGCCGCCCTGCTGGAGTGGCAGCGCCGCTTCGCGCATCACCCGCCCGAGGGCGCGGCGGGCGCGGTGCTCGACGGACGCGACATCGGCACGGTGGTCTGTCCGGAGGCGCCCGCGAAGATCTTCGTGGTGGCCGACCCCATGGTGCGGGCCGAACGCCGCTGGAAGGAGCTGCGCGAAACCGATCCCTCCGCCGACCTCAAGACGATCCTCGAGGAGCTGCTCGCCCGCGACGCCCGCGACAGCGCCCGCTCGACGGCTCCCTTGAAGCGGGCGGACGACGCGCTCTTGCTTGACACGACGAATCTGACTATAGACGAGGCCGTCGCGCAGGCGCTCGTCTTCGCCGCTCCCCGCCTCTCCTGAGGCCCGGAGGGCTCCGGACTCCCGCCGTCTGACGCTTCGTCCAACGCCTTCGTCGCGTCCGCCTCCTCGCATGATCGGGGATTCGGGCGCATTGAGGCGTCCGCCAACTCCCAGACCGCCGGAGACAACCGGTCGGCCCGTAACTGATGAACCCCTAGGAGTAGATATATGGCTCACGCCGCCAGCGCTTCCCCCTCCATGAACGAATTCGAGGCGCTTCTGAACGAATCGCTGGGCGAAGGCCCGGTCGAAGGCACCGTCGTCAAGGGCCGGGTCATCGCCGTCGAGAACGGCCAGGCGATCATCGACATCGGCTTCAAGATGGAAGGCCGCGTCGACGTGAAGGAGTTCAACACCCCTTCCAAGACCGCCGACCTGCAGCCGGGCGATGAGGTCGAGGTCTATCTCGACCGCGTCGAGAACGCCAAGGGCGAAGCGGTCCTGAGCCGCGACAAGGCCCGCCGCGAAGAGGCCTGGGACCGTCTGGAGAAGGGCTTCGAAGCCCAGGGCCGCGTCGAAGGCACGATCTTCGGCCGCGTCAAGGGCGGCTTCACGGTGGACCTCGGCGGCGCGGTGGCCTTCCTTCCGGGCTCCCAGGTGGACGTGCGCCCGGTGCGCGACGTCGGCCCGCTGATGAACACGCCCCAGCCCTTCCAGATCCTCAAGATGGACCGTCGCCGCGGCAACATCGTCGTGTCGCGCCGCGCCGTCCTCGAAGAGACCCGCGCCGAGCAGCGCAGCGAGATCGTCGCGAAGCTGGCCGAAGGCGACGTGGTCGAGGGCGTGGTGAAGAACATCACCGATTACGGCGCCTTCGTGGACCTCGGCGGCGTGGACGGCCTGCTCCATGTCACCGACATGGCCTGGCGCCGCGTGAACCATCCCTCCGAGATCCTCACGATCGGCCAGACCGTCCAGGTCCAGGTCGTGCGCGTGAACAAGGACACCCAGCGCATCAGCCTCGGCATGAAGCAGCTGATGTCCGATCCTTGGGACGGCGTCGACCGCAAGTATCCGGTGGGCGGCAAGTTCACCGGCCGCGTGACCAACATCACCGATTACGGCGCCTTCGTGGAGCTGGAGCCGGGCGTGGAAGGTCTGGTCCATGTCTCCGAAATGAGCTGGACCAAGAAGAACGTCCATCCGGGCAAGATCGTTTCGACCTCCCAGGAAGTCGAAGTGATGGTGCTGGACGTCGATCCGCACAAGCGCCGCATCAGCCTCGGCCTCAAGCAGTGCCTGGCCAATCCGTGGGAGGCCTTCCTGGCCGAGCATCCCCGCGGCTCGACCATCGAGGGCGAAGTCAAGAACATCACCGAGTTCGGTCTGTTCGTCGGCCTCGACAACGACATCGACGGCATGGTCCACCTCTCGGATCTCGACTGGAACCGTCCGGGCGAGCAGGCCCTCGCCGACATCAAGAAGGGCGACGTCATCCGCGCCAAGGTGCTGGACGTCGACGTGGAGAAGGAGCGCATCAGCCTCGGCGTGAAGCAGCTCGACTCCGATCCCTTCGAGGAAGGCGCCTCGGGCGTGAAGAAGGGCGACGTCGTGACCGCCGTGGTCAGCGAAGTCAACGACGGCGGCGTGGAAGTCCAGGTCGAGGGCATGAAGGCCTTCATCCGCAAGGCCGACCTCGCCCGCGACCGCGGCGACCAGCGCCCCGAGCGCTTCGCCGTGGGCGACAAGGTCGACGCCAAGGTGCTCAGCGTCGAGAAGGCTTCGCGCCGTCTCTCGCTCTCCATCAAGGCGCTGGAGATCGCCGAAGAGAAGGAAGCCGTGGCGCAGTTCGGCTCTTCGGACGCCGGCTCCTCGCTGGGCGACATCCTCGGCGCGGCTCTGCGCAAGCGCGAAGAGCAGTAAGCCTTCACGGGCTTCCGCCTGAAGATCACGGAGGGCCGTCCCGCGAGGGGCGGCCCTTCGGTTTGGGGGCTCCGGGGGCAGCTCTCCTGCGAGGGGAAATCCCGTTTTGACCATCTCCCGGAAAGGATGTATGTATGAACGATGTTCATAGGCATCCCGCTTCAAGGAGATCCTCATGTCCGGATCCAGAGCGTCTTCCGATCAGCCCGGATCCCTCTCCGGCGGCGCCCGAGGGATCGCTCTGGCGGTCCTCCTCGGCCTGGCGCCGACTCTGGGCGGGGCGCCCGCCGCGCGGGCCCAGACGGAGGCCCAGGCGCGCGGCCTCGCCGAGGCGGTCGCGGTCCTCGGGATTCAGGCGGGCATGGCCCGCAGCGCCGTCGAGATCTGCGACCGGCGCGACCCCTCGCGCTCCGGCGAGCGTCGCGCGCATTTCGAGGCCTGGGCCGCCAGGAACCGGCTCGAGCGTTATGAGGCCCTGGTCGCAGCCCTGATCGCCGAGGAAGCCCTCGCGAAGGCTCGGGCGCAGATGCATGACGTCATCGGGAGCGTGCTGGAGAAGGACGATTCCATCTGCGCCCATATCGAGGTCTTCCTCGCCGATGATCAGGTGGATCTGCGCGCGGGGCTCGAACAGGCGCTGCGGATGGCGCGCGAGATCGGGCTGAATCCGGAGGGGCGACCCGCAGGCGCGACGCTTCCGGCTCCGCAGGGCGGAGAGGTCCGGCGCCTGTCGCAGTTCTCCGCCGAGGCCATGGAGATCATGGCCCGCGTCGCTCCCGCCCGCGAGGAGATGAGCGACGAGACCCGCGACGCCCGCGAAGCGCGTCTGATGGAGGTCCTCGAAGCCTCAGGGGGGCGCCTGACGCTCTACGGCCGCGTGACCGGCCGCGACGAGCTGCGCGAATGGACCGCGGAGCATCACTCCATCTTCGAGGTGGATTGCCGCAATTTCGCCGACGACCGCTCGAAGGCCCTCATGGCGGCGAGCAAGGGACAGGACATGGTCGTCTCCGGCGAGGCGCGCCGCATCTTCGACGTCAGGAGCGGAATCCGCGCCGTGCTCTATCTGAACGACTGCAAGGTCTCGACGCTGGCGGCGGCGGGGAGTCTGGCGCCGGGCGAGCCGCCCGCCGAGGGCCTGAGCCCGCGTCCGCCCAGCGAGGAGGAGGCCTACGCCGGGCCGGGGAAGGGCGTCGCCCTGAAGGACGTGGACCGCGTGCTCTACGACGCGGATTTCACCACCGGCCTCGACGGCTTCGGCAATCTCTACACCAACCGCCGCGAAGACATCTACGTGCTGCTGAAGGACGGAACCTCCTATCGGCATGACTGGAGCTTCCCCTTCGCCGACCTCGACGTGGCGCTCTCGCAGCGCCGCGAGCCGGAGCAATGGGGCCGCTGGTCGGACAGCGGCGGCGAGACGACCATCCGGGCCGGGGGCGAGAGCCGGGAGCTGAAAGACGCGCGACGGCTGGTCGCCCTGTCGCCGGAGACGCGGCTGGATCATCATTATTATTATCTGAACGTCGGAATGGGCGGCGGCCGCAGCGACCGGGGCGCGACCTTCCATGCGGATGGCCGCATCGAGCGTTCGCGGGGCGGCTTCGTGGCGGGGCATGTGGCGGGGGGCTTCCTGACCGTGGTGGGTCCCGATGAACCGATCCTCAAGGGGCGTTATCGCTTCGAGGATTTCGCCCTCGTCGTGCGAGGCGAGGACGGCCGGGAGGATCGCGTCTTCCTCGGCGTCCCTGACGACGAAGACCTCTCCGCCCCGGAGAACCTGGTGATCGGCGGCGAGATCTACTGGACGAAGGACGACGAGTGATCCGCGCCAGGGCGCCTGAAAAAAACGCCCGTCCGGGGGGGCGGACGGGCGCAGTGGAGAGGAGCGCAGGAGCTTTCGCAACCGCAGTCATCCTGCGGCTTCGCGCCGACGCGGGGAAGCTCCGGCAATCATGCTCCCCGGATCATGGAGGCCCTCAGAGAGGCTTCAGACTTCGGCCTCCTTGCGGGTCTCCTCGGTGCGGGCGGCGAGATCGACGATCTGCTGGATCCGCGCCGCATGGCGGAAATCGGGCTCTCCGTTGACGCCCGTCCGCACGGCCTCGACGAAGCCTTCGTAGGTGGTGGGGGTTTTCGGGGCCTCCAGATCGCGCCAGACGAAGCCCTCTGTATCCGCTCCGAGGCAGCCCCGCAGTCCGGAGCCCTCCTTGTTGCTGTGATTGACCTCCAGAGCGCCCTTGTCGCCGTAGATCCTCAGGCGCAGATCGTTGGAATGGCCCGTGGCCCAGCGCGTGGCGTGGATGACTCCGGCCGCGCCATTGGCGAATTGCGCGGTCATGACGAAGCTGTCGTTGGCGTCGAGGGGATATTCTCCGATGCGCCCGCCGGGGGCCTTGTCGAAGGTGAGCAGCCGCGCGAAGGCCCGCGAGACGTCCGCGCCCGCGCCATGGACGGCGAAGTCGAAGATATGCACCCCCACGTCGCCGAGCACGCCGTTGGAGCCATGGCTCTTCGAGAGCCGCCAGAGCCATTGCGATTCGGTCTTCCAGTCGCCCCAGGCCTTCGAGACCAGCCAGCTTTGCAGATAGCTCGCCTCGATGTGCTTGACCGCGCCGATCTCGCCCGCGAGGACGCGCCGCCGCGCCTCCTGAAGCTGCGGCACGTTGCGATAGGTGAAGTTGACCATGTTGATCAGCCCGGCGGCCTCGGCGGCTTCGGCCATCTCGAAGGCCTTCGCGGCGTCGGTGGCGAGGGGCTTTTCGCAAAAGACATGTTTGCCCGCCCTGATCAGGGCCATGGTGGTGGCGTGATGGGCGCCGTCCGGCGTGACGTTGGCCGCGGCGTCGAATTCGCCCCATGCGAGCGCCTCCTCCAGAGAGAGGAAACGCCGCTCCACGCCATGTTTGGCCGCGAAGGCCTCGACGCGCGCCGGATCGCGGTCGACCGCCGCGACCATCTCCAGGCCGGGGATGGCGGCGAAATGTTCGGCGTGGGTGTTGGCCATGCCGCCGGTTCCGAGGATCAAAAGCCGCATGGCGCTCACCGATATCCCGCTTCGCCGGGGGCGTGGAGCTTCGGCCCGCGCTCCACGAGAGGTTCGAGGGCCTTCTCCACCGGCACGTTGGGGGCCTCGTGGATGGCCTTGTAGGCGCCCTGCGGATTATGGGCCCAGCGCACGGCGTTGCGCAGGACCTGGCGCACATTGGCGTCGTGATAGCTCGGATAGGTCTCGTGGCCGGGGCGGAAGTAGAAGACGTTCCCCGCGCCGCGCTTGTAGGTCAGGCCGGAGCGGAAGACCTCGCCGCCCTGGAACCACGAGATGAAGACCGTCTCCAGAGGCTCCGGCACGGAGAAATGTTCGCCGTACATCTCCTCCATCTCCAGCTCGAAACATTGCGGCAGACCCTTCGCGATGGGGTGATGCGGCGCCGTGACCCAGAGCCTTTCGCGTTCTCCGGCCTCGCGCCATTTGAGGGCGCAGGGCGTGCCCATCAGCCGCTTGAAGATCTTCGAGAAATGGCCGGAATGCAGCACGATCAGCCCCATGCCCTCATGGACGCGGGCCGCCACGCGCTCCACGACCGCGTCGGCGACGCCGCCGTGATCCTGATGCCCCCACCAGAGCAGGACATCCGTTTCGGCGAGCTTCGCCTCGGTCAGGCCATGCTCGGGATCCTGCATGACCACCGTCGAGGCGGAGATCTCCGGATCCTCGCGCAGGGCGGCGGCGATGGTCTCGTGCATGGTGTCGGGATAGACCTGAGCGACGGTCCTGTTCGTCCGCTCATGGATGTTTTCGCCCCAGACGAGCGCGCGGATGGGCATGGCCCGAACTCCTCATGAAGTGAGAGGGGCGAACCTGCGAGGCCCGCCCCCGAAGGAAAATCAGACGGGACGTCCCGCTTCGTCGAAGCGATGGACGTAATGCGGCGCCATGGGCGTCAGGGCGATGGAATCGCCGGGATTGCGCCCGGAGATCCCCGTTTCGCGCAGAGTGATCAGCTCCGGCCCGCCGACGTCGATGTAGAGATAGGTGTCGGAGCCCATGACCTCGCGATGGGCCACCTGTCCGCTCCATGTCCCGGCCTTCTCCGGCGCCGCCACGAGATGTTCGGGCCGCACGCCGATGGTGTGCGCGCCCAGAGGCGAAGCATGGGCGCCCGAGAAGAAATTCATCTTCGGCGAGCCGATGAATCCCGCCACGAAGACCGAAGCGGGCTTTTCATAAAGCTCCAGCGGCGTGCCGACCTGCTCCACCAGCCCGTCGCGCAGCACGCAGATGCGGTCCGCGAGGGTCATGGCCTCGACCTGATCATGGGTCACATAGATCATGGTCGCCTTGCCCATGTCGTGATGCAGCTTGGCGATCTCCAGACGGGTCGCCACGCGCAAGGCCGCATCGAGGTTCGACAAGGGTTCGTCGAAGAGGAAGACCCTCGGATCGCGCACGATGGCCCGCCCGATGGCCACGCGCTGACGCTGGCCGCCCGAAAGCTGTTTCGGCAGGCGCTCCAGATATTGCTTGATCTGCAGCATCTCCGCCGCCCGCTCGACGCGCTTGCGGGTCTCGGCCTCCTCGCCCTTCGCCAGACGCAGGCCGAAGGCCATGTTGTCATAGACGCTCATGTGCGGATAGAGCGCATAGCTCTGGAAGACCATGGCGATTCCGCGTTCCGAGGGGGTCTTGTCGTTCATGCGCTGGTCGTCGAAGCGCATCTCGCCGGAGGTGATGTCCTCCAGCCCCGCGATGAGCCGCAGCAGCGTCGACTTCCCGCAGCCCGAAGGCCCCACGAAGACCATGAATTCGCCCGCGCGGATGTCGAGATCCACGCCCTTGATCACATGCACGCCGCCGAAGCTCTTGCGCACGCCGTTCAACTGGATGCGAGCCATCTCTTATCCTTTCACGCCGCCGGCGGTCAGGCCGGACACGATCTTGCGTTGGAAGGCCAGCACGAGGAGGATGATCGGCAGGGGTCACGATCACCGAAGCGGCCATGATGTTGCCCCAGGGAACCTCGTATTGGGTCGAGCCGGAGAGCAGCGCGATCCCCACCGGAACCGTGCGCATCTGCGCCGAAGAGGTGAACGTCAGCGCGAAGAGGAATTCGTTCCAGGCCGCGATGAAGGCCAGAAGCCCGGTCGTCACCAGAGCGGGCCACATGAGCGGCAGAAAGACCTTGCTGACGATCTGCCAAGGCGTCGCGCCGTCGACGATGGCGGCCTCCTCGATCTCCATGGGCAGATCGCGCATGAAGGTGGTCAGCACCCAGACCGTGAAGGGCAGGGTGAAGATCGTATAGCTGAAGACCAACGCCCAATGGGTGTTGGAGAGGTTGATCCCTAAAACTCGCGTCCCGAAGTTATTGACGCCGCTGACCAGCTCGAAAAGGCCCGAGAGAACCGCCACCTGCGGGAACATCGAGACGCCGAGGATGATGAGCAGCAAAGCGCCCCGGCCTCTGAAGCGCACCCGCGCCAGAGCATAGGCCGCCGTGATCCCCATGAGCATGGCCAGAGCCACCACCGAAACCGCCACCACGATGGAGTTCCAGATATTGCGCAGGAAATCGCCGGAGGTCAGGACGCTTTTATAATTCTCCAGCGAGAAGGAGGTCGGCCAATAGCTGACCTGAAATATCTCGCCGGGCTTCTTGAAGCTGGTGACGATGGCGTAATAGAACGGAAACACCGACATGAAGACGATGAAGGCCACCAGAAGCCAGAATCCGATCCGCCAGACGATCTTTGGAACCGCCATCACTTGCCCCCATCGAAGCGCACCCGGCCGAGGGTGATGTAGAGGATGGTGATCAGCGCGATGATGAAGAACAGCATCGTGGCCTGAGCCGAGCCATAGGCGAAATTGTCGAAATCGAAGAGGTTCTCCCGGACCGCCACCGACATGGTGCGGGTCTGGGCGTTGTTGGGCGTGAGCACGTAGATGAGGTCGAAGATGCGCAGCGCGTCGAGCAGGCGGAAGATCACCGCCACCATCACCGCGGGCCAGATCAGGGGCAGGGTGATCCTGAAGAACTGCTTCACCGGATGCACGCCGTCGATCTTCGCGGCTTCGTAGATGTCCTTGGGGACCATCTGAAGCCCCGCGAGGATCAGCAGCGCCATGAAGGGCGTGGTCTTCCAGATGTCCACGATGAGCACGGCGGTCATGGCGGTGTCCGGCGAGGCGGTCCAGGCCACCTTCTCCGAGATCAGCCCGAGCCTCAGGAAGGCGTCGTTGATCACGCCGAACTGGTCGTTGAGCATCCAGGCCCAGATCTTCGCCGACACGATGGTCGGGATGGCCCAGGGCACCAGAACCGCCGCCCGCACCAGAGCGCGGCCCTTGAACTCCGCGTTGAGCACCAGAGCCACGATCAGCCCGAAGACCGTCTCGAAGCCCACCGAGAGGAAGGCGAACCGCAGGGTGTTCCAGACCGCCCCCCACCAGGCCGGATCCACCAGAAGCCCGGAGGTCACTTCGCGGCCGCTGGCCAGGGTGATCTTCGAATAGTAATTGTCGAAGCCGATCCACCGCGCCGCCCCCAGATTGGTCAGGGAGGCGTCGGTGAAGGAGAAATAGATGTTGCGGAACAGAGGCCAGCCCGCGACCAGCGTCAGAGCCAGCATCATGGGCGTCAGAAAGATCCAGGCGGATCTGATGCGCTGCGCCGTCAGGCGCGAACGCCGCGTCGCCTCCGGAGGCGGCGCCTGGGACAAGGAGGTCTCCGCAGTCATGGGAATCCCGACGAAGCGGGCGTCCGGGCCTCGGGAGCAGGCGTGAAGCCTCCGCCCGCAGCGCCGGACGCGATGCGGATGCCCCGCGCGCACGCGGGACGGCGAATTCCGGGAGAAGGGAGCCCCTTCAGCCCCTGAGGGCCGGAAGCTCCGCGGGCCTCACCAGCCGCGGCCCTGAAGCCGCGCCAGACCGACCTCCAGCTCCTCCAGCGCTTCGGCGCCGGTCTTCTGGCCCGAGAGCACGCTGTGGGCGGCGTTCCAGAAGCGCGAGGAGACTTCGTTGTATTTCAGCTTCGTCGGGGCCGAGGGGCGCGGCACGGCGTTGGTGAGGATGTCCTTCCACATGATCGTGACGGGCTGCTTCTCGGCGATCTCCGGATCGTCGTAGAGCGCCATGACGGTCGGGAACTGCGAATTCTCGATGGCGCGGCGCTTCTGGGCCTCGGCGGAGGTGAGGAAGAGCACCAGCTCGGTGGCGGGCTCCTGAACCCGCGAATGCCGCGAGACCGCGAGATTCCAGCCGCCGAGCGTCGCCGCCGAGGCCTGGCCCTCGACCGAGGGCAGGGGAATGGCTGCGAATTTCCCCTTGATGACGGAATCCGCGCTGGAGCCCAGCCCGTAGGCGTAGGGCCAGTTGCGCATGAAGACCGAATTCCCGAGCTGCCAGACGCCCCGCGCCTCCTCCTCCTGATAGGAGAGCACGCCCGGCGGCGTGATTCCGTCGGAGATCCAGCCGCGCGCGCGGTCCAGAGCGGCGGCGGCTTCGGGATTGTTGATCGAGATGGTCCCGTCCGCCTCGACGATCTGGCCCCCGCCCGAGGACTTCACCCATTCGAGCGCGTTGCAGGTCAGGCCTTCGTAGCTCGCGCCCTGCCAGACGAAGCCCCACATGTCCTTGGCTCCGGCGGCGCGCTCGGCCTCGACGATCTTCTTCGCGGTGGCGGCGAGTTCGTCCCAGGTCTTCGGGGGCTGTTCGCCGTGCTTCTCCAGAAGGTCGGTGCGGTAGTAGAGCCCCGGCGCGTCGGTGAAGATCGGCAGCGCGACCAGCTTGCCGCCCACGGTCTGGGATTCGATGATGGCGGGGAAATGCGCCCCGACCACATCCTTTGCGGCTTCGGTCAGGTCGAGGAACTGATCCGCGAGCTGGGGCGCCCAGATCACGTCGGTCTGATAGACGTCGATGTCGTTCTTTCCCTGGGCCAGCCAGAGCCGGTATTGCCCGAATTGATCGGTGGTCGAGGCGGGCATGGGGACGATGGTCACCTTGTGGCCGGTGGCCTCCTCGAAGAGCTTGACCTCCTTGGCCATGAAGGTCGCGTCCTGGCCGACCGAGCCGAGGACCATCGAGATGTCGGCCGCGAGGACCGGAGTCGCCGTCAGGACTCCGCCCGCGACGAGAGCGGCGAGAGATGCGCGAAACTTCATGAAACTCCTCCCTGGAGCGTCTTTCCTGGACGGCCCTCTCATGAGGACGCCGAAGCGCGGAGGGCCTTTGTCGAAGCGTCGACCGAAAGCGGTCCGGGCGCGGCGCGGCGATTCCGGATCGCGTTTTGTCAAAACGCTTTGAAGATTAAAATCCCTGAAGAGCCACAAGGTGTCAAGGGAGATGGGGCGCCGGTCGGGCCGATTTCTCAAAGCGTTTTGGAAGAAATTCCGGAGGCCGGACGCCCCCGCCTCCCGGCCCGCCGCCGCGCGGAAAACGGAGCGGCCCGCCCCTTCGTCGGAAGGCGCGGGCCGCTGGAGATTCTGCGGAAGGGGAGGACTCAGGCCTGCGGAACGCCCGCCGGCGCCTCGGGCAGCCAGCCCGCAAGCTCGCGCTCGACGATGGCCAGCAGCGCCGAGACATGGGCGTCTTCGGCGTTGAGGCAGGGGATGTAGTCGAAGCGCTTCCCGCCCGCATGGACGAAGGATTCGCGGATCTCCTCGTTGATCTCCTCCAGGGTCTCGACGCAGTCGGCGGAGAAGGCGGGAGCGAGAATCGCGATGTCCGTCACACCCGAGCGCGCCAGATCGGCCACGCGCGCCACGGTGTAGGGCTTGACCCATTCCTCCTTGCCGAAACGCGACTGGAAGGCGCTCTCCACCCAGCCCTCCGGCCCGCCGAGGGCCGCGCCGAGCAGGCGGGTGGTCTCGCGGCATTGATCGGCGTAGGGATCGCCCGAGGCCACATAGCGCTCCGGCAGGCCGTGATAGGAGCAGAGGATGCGCTGAGGCGCCGGAGCCCCCTCGGCCTTGCGGGCCTCCAGATGGCGCCGGACGCTCCCGGCGAGGGCCTCCATGTAGAGCGGATGATCGTAATAGGCCGGGACCGTGCGCAGCGCCGGCTGACGGCGCAGCTTCATCAGGCCGCGAAAGGCCTGGTCGTTGGCGGTGGCGGTGGTGGCGGCGGCGTATTGCGGATAGAGCGGAAAGGTCAGGATGCGGTCGCATCCGGCTTCGGCCATGCGCCGGAGGGCGTCGGGGGTGTTGGGCTCGCCGTAGCGCATGGCGAAGTCGAAGACCACGTCGGCCTCGGGGCGCCGGGCGGTGAAGGCCTCGAAGAGCTTGCGCGTCTGCTCGCGGGTGATGGTGAGCAGGGGGGATTCGTTCAGCTCGTTGTTCCAGATGCCCTTGTAGGCCTCGCCGGAGGAGAAGGGCCGCTTGGTCAGGATGATTCCATTGAGGATCAGCCACCAGAGCGCCCGCGAGGGCGGGGGCTCGATCACGCGGGCGTCCCAGAGGAATTCCTTCAGATAGCGCCGCACGGACCAGTAATCGGTCCCGGAGGGCGTACCGAGGTTCAGCAGCAGAACCCCGAGGCGGGAGGCGTTGGGCGAAGTCATGGAGGGCTCCGGGATTTCAGAGGGGTTCGGGCTTGTCGTCGAGAGGATGCTCGGGGGTCTTCAGCGCCTCCGCGAGGCGGAATTGCGCCGAGCCCGGCTTCAGCGGCTTCTGCTGGCTTTCATGCGGCGCCCATCCTGTCAGGAAGGCGACGTCGAAGCGGATCTTCAGCGGCGGATCCAGAGCGAGGATCTCCAGAGCCCTGAGCAGGGTGTCGCGGCGCAGGAAGGCCCTCCGGCGCTCGCGCAGCGGATTGGACTCGCCCATGGCCTTGAGGTCGTGCAGCAGCCGCAGAGGCTCGCGATAGCTGGCCTCGATGCGGTCGAGATCGGCGGCGGGCAGGGCGAATCCGGCCCTTTGCAGCAAGCCCCCGAGGCTGCGCAGATCGGCGAAGGGCGCCACCCTCGGCGAGAGCCCGCCTGCGGTCTGGATCTCGGCCTCGGCGAAGGCGGAGCGCAGGTTCTGCAAGGTCTCGCCCGCCAGCATGGCCCCGAGAAACAGGCCGTCGGGCCTGAGCGCGCGGCGGATCTGGGTCAGGGCGCCGGGCAGGTCGTTGACGCCATGGAGCGTCAGGGGCGCGAGGATGAGGTCGAAGCTCCCTTCGGCCAGAGGAAGCGCCTCCTCGTCGGCCACGACCACCGGACCGAACTCCGCCGCGCAGGCCGCCATGAGCGGCGAGGACTCCACCTGGATCAGACTCCCGATTCCGGAGCGCCCGGCCAGAATCCGCGCCGGAGTCCCGTCCCAGGCCCCGAGGATCGCGACTCGCGGAAAGCTGCGCAAGACGTCCTCCAGCCGCTCGGCCAGCCGTTCGGAGACCTCCGTCAGCAGGAAATCCGCCTCCCCGAGGCTGCGGGCGGCGCGGTCGCGCCTCAGGCGCCTCAGGGCGGGGTCGAAGAGGGAGGGCGCGGCGGACATGAAGGCTGGGGGCTTCTCTTGGCTGAAGGAGGCGGCTTAGAATGGTTCTCAGGTTTATTCTCCGGAGGCCGCCTTGACCAGAGCCGCCGCATTGCGCCTTTTGACGCCCCTTTCGGATCTGCTCTTTCCGCGCCTCTGCCCCATCTGCGAGGCGGAGACCGAGGATGAAGGGCTCTGCGGCCCCTGCTGGCGCGAGGCGCGCTTCTTCGAGGGCCCGGAGCTCTGCGAGGCTTGCGGCGTCCCGGCGGAGGCCCCCCTCTGGCCCGAGACGCGGCGGCTCTGTCCGGATTGCTTCAAGCGGCCTCCGCCCTGGGAGCGCGGGCGCGCGGCCATGGCCTATCGCGGAGCGGGGCGGGCTCTGGCTCTTGCGCTCAAGCGGGCGGATCGTCTGGAGGCGGCGCCGCTCATGGCCCGCTGGATGGCGCGGGCGGCGGGGCCTCTGCTGGAGGAATGCGAGGCGGTGGCTCCGGCCTCGGCCCATTGGCGCCGGACTCTGCGGCGGCGGTTCGATCCGGCGGCGGAGCTGGCGCGGGCTCTGGCGCGGCTCGGGGGCAAGCCTTATCGTCCCGAATGGCTGCGGCGTCTGCGCGCGACGCCCTCCCAAGGCGGCTTGACCGCCGAAGAACGACGGGCGAACTTAGTCGGCGCCTTCGCGGTCCCGGAGCGCTTCCGGGCGGAGATCCGCGGAAGGCGCGTTCTGATCGTGGACGACGTGAGCACCACAGGCGCCACTTTAGGCGCGGCGGCTCAGGCTTTGACCGCGGCCGGGGCGAGGGTCGACGTCCTCGCCTTCGCGCGGGTCTGGGACGCAGAGGAAGACGCGGAATGAAGGAGGCGCCCATGGCGCGAGTCGAGATCTACACCGGACCCGCCTGCGGCTATTGCATGGCCGCCAAGGCGCTGCTCAAGCGCAAGGGCGTCGCTTTCGAGGAAAAGGAGGTCGGCGGAGATCCGGCCCTGCGCGAGGAGATGATCTGTCGCGCGGGCGGGCGCCGCACCGTGCCCCAGATCTTCATCGAGGGCGAGCATGTCGGGGGCTCCGACGATCTGCATGCGCTGGAGCGGGCCGGAGAACTCGACGCGAAGCTGGGGATCGGCGCATGATGGGCGAGAATAAAACTCTGCGCGTCGGGCTGATCCAGATGCGGGGCGGCCCCGACGAAGCCGCCAATTTCAAACAGGCCGAGGCTCTGATCCGCGAAGCGGCGGGCAAGGGCGCGCGGCTCATCCTGACGCCGGAGGTGACCAACCGCATCGCCGCCGCCGGATCGGGCGTTTCGGCTCAGGCCAGACCCGAGGGCGAGGACGGCTTCCTGAAGGCTTCGCAGGCTCTGGCGGCGGAGCTGGGCGTGTGGCTTCTGCTGGGCTCGCTGATGCTCAAGGCGGAGGACGATCCCGCGCGGGCGGCGAACCGCTCGATCCTCATCGACGAATTCGGCGAGATCCGCGCCCGCTACGACAAGATCCACGCCTTCCGCGCCGATCTGCCCGGCGGCGAGACCTATGACGAGGCGAAAAGGGTGCGTCCGGGGGCGCGGACCGTCGTGGCCGAAACCCCCTGGGGCGGGCTCGGCATGACGGTCTGCTACGATCTGCGCTTTCCGCATCTCTATCGCAGGCTGGCCATCGGCGGCGCGCGGCTCCTGACCATTCCCGCCGCCTTCACGGTGCCCACCGGCAAGGCCCACTGGCATGCGCTGCTCAAGGCCCGCGCCATCGAGACCGGAGCCTTCGTGCTGGCGCCGGCGCAATGGGGCGTGCATGGGGGCTCGGATTCCGGCACCCTGCGCGCCAGCTACGGCCATTCGCTGGCGGTGGGGCCCTGGGGCGAGATCCTCGCCGACGCGGGCGAAGGCGTCTCGGCGACGGTGGTCGATCTGGACCTCTCCGCCGTGGAGGAGGCGCGGCGGCGCATCCCCGCCTGGAGCCACGAACAGCCCTTCGCGTGAGGCGGCGCAGGCGCGGCGGAGCTTGTCAAGCCGCGGGATCTCGGGCTAGCTGCCGAACTGGCGGATGATCTGTCCGGCAGGCCATCGGGAGACCCCCATGAAGGAACCAGCCCGAGCCGCGCGTCCGCGCGGCGAGGAGACGCTCGCCGGACAGCTCGCCCAGGCCCTGCGCAAGGAGCTGGAGGCGGGCGCCTTCCGCCCCGGCGAGAAGCTGCCGAGCGAACACGAGATGACCCGCATCCATTCCGTCAGCCGGGCCGTGGTGCGCGAGGCCGTGGCCGCCCTGCGCGCCGACGGCCTTGTGGAGGCGCGCAAGGGCGCGGGGATCTTCGCGCTGGATCCGGCCGACCGCCCCTCGCGGCCCTTCGACGATCTGACCAGCTCGCGCATCTCCTCGGTGATCGAGCTTCTGGAGCTGCGCACCGCCTGCGAGATCGAGGTGGCGGCTCTGGCGGCGACGCGGCGGTCTCCGGCGCAGCTGGAGGGGATTCTCGAAGCCCACGCCCGGATCGGCGAGCTTCTGCGCGCCGGAGAGCCCACCCGAGACGCCGATTTCGCCTTTCACCTCGCCATCGCCGAGGCGACTCAGAACCGCCGCTTCCCGGAGTTCCTGCATCTGATCCGGGCGGGGGTCATCCCTCGGGGCGAATTGCAGGGCGCGGAGCCGGGGGCTCGTCCGAAGGACTACAACCTGCATCTCCAGGAGGAGCACGGCCGGATCGTGGACGCCCTCATCGAAGGCGACGCCGACCAGGCCCGCGAGCGGATGCGCGCCCATCTGCGCGGCAGTCTGGAGCGCTACAAGGCGCTCCTGCGCAGCGGGCGGAGCCTGGCCGAGGGTTGATGCGCTCTTGTCAGACAGGAAGGCCGGAGATATAGGGCGATCTTCCCCTGATGGAGATCCCCATGACCCAGACCGATTCCCTGCCCGAATTCCCCGTCCGGCGCGCCGATCCCGGCGTGGAGCGCCAGGTCCTCTCCGAGGATCCGGCGCTGATGGTGGTGTCCTTCCGCTTCGAAAAGGGCGCCGTAGGGGCTCCGCACAGCCATCCGCATGTGCAATCGACCTATGTGGCGCGCGGAATCTTCGAATTCCAGCGCGGCGGCCGGACCTATCTGCTCAAGGCGGGGGACAGCCTGATCGTTCCTTCGGGCGTCGAGCATGGCTGTCGCTGTCTGGAGGCGGGCGAGCTGATCGACGGATTCACGCCTCGGCGCGAGGATTTTCTCTGACGACCTGCTTGACAGGCGGCTTGCCGTGTGACAGTCCTTCCTAACTTGTCATACAAATAGCCGCTTCTGTCTGCCTTGTCGCAAGGGGCGACGGGAAAAGAGCGCGTCAGGGAGGAATCATGTCCACAGGTCGCCGGCGCTTGAGACGCGCCGCCGGGCAGCTCGCGAGCGTCGCGATCACGTTGCTCGGGCTTCTGGTTCTCACCTTCTTCATCGGCCGCATGATGCCCGCCGATCCTGTGCGGGCCATCGTCGGCGAGGACGCCACGCCCGAAACCTACGACATGGTCCACGCCCAGCTGGGCCTGGACCGCCCGCTCTGGGCGCAGTTCCTGCGCTACATGGGCGACGTGCTGACCGGGAATTTCGGCCAGTCGATCCGCACCGGCCAGCCGGTGATCCAGGACATCCTGCATGTGATGCCCGCCACCATCGAGCTGGCCACCTTCGCCATCGTGATCGGCGCGGGGCTCGGGATTCCGCTCGGGGTGCTGGCGGCGGTGAACAGGGACCGCTGGATCGACCATGCGGTGCGGGTCTTCAGCCTCTTCGGCCATTCCATGCCGATCTTCTGGACCGGCATGATCGGCCTTCTGGTGTTCTACGCCTGGCTGGGCTGGGTCGGCGGCTCGGGGCGGATGGATTATTTCTACATCGGCATGGTTCCGGGCCGCACGGGCTTCCTGCTGATCGACAGCCTGCTGGCGGGCCGCTGGGAGGTCTTCCGCTCGGCGGTCAACCACCTGATCCTCCCGGCGGCTCTGCTGGGCTATTCGGCCTCGGCCTACATCACCCGCATGACCCGCAGCTTCATGCTGGACCAGCTGAACCAGGAATACATGACCACCGCCCGCGTGAAGGGTCTTTCGCGCGGCCAGACCATCTGGCGTCACGCCTTCGGCAACATCCGGGTGCAGCTGGTGACCATCGTGGCGCTCTCCTACGGGGCGCTGCTCGAAGGCGCCGTGCTGATCGAGACCGTCTTCGCCTGGCCGGGCTTCGGGCAATATCTGACGAACAACCTCGTGATCGGCGACATGAACGCGGTGATGACCTGCGTGCTGATCGTGGGGGTGATCTTCATCCTGCTGAATCTGCTCTCCGACGTCCTGTATCGCCTCTTCGACCCGAGGACGAAATGACCGACATCGCATCTTCTCCTGCGCGCCTGCCGGGATGGCTGTCGGCGCTGCGCAACATCCTCGCCTATCTCCTGCGCTCTCCGACTTCGGCCTTCGGGCTGGCGGTGATCGCGGTTCTGGTCCTGACGGCGGCTCTGGCGCCCTGGATCGCCACGCATGACCCCTTCGCGCAGAATCTGGACAACGTGCTCCAGCCGCCGGGGAGCGGCCATCTCTTCGGCACGGACGAACTCGGCCGCGACATCTTCAGCCGCCTCGTCTACGGCGCGCGGATCACCTTGCGGATCATCTTCCTGGTGAGCGTGGTGGTGGGGCCCATCGGGCTGATCGTCGGGGCGACGGCGGGCTACGTCGGGGGCTGGATGGACGCCGTGCTCATGCGCGTGACGGACATCTTCCTGGCCTTTCCCTCGCTGATCCTCTCGCTGGCCTTCGTGGCGGCTCTGGGGCCGAGCCTCGGCAATGCGATCATCGCCATCGCCCTGACGTCATGGCCGCCCATCGCGCGTCTGGCGCGGGCCGAGACCATGACCTTCCGCAAGGCCGACTACATCGCCGCCGCGCGGCTTCAGGGAGCTTCGCCGCTGCGGATCATCCTGAAATCCATCATTCCGATGTGTCTGCCTTCGGTGGTGATCCGGCTGACGCTGAACATGGCCACGGTGATCCTGACGGCGGCCGGACTCGGGTTTCTGGGCCTCGGCGCCCAGCCGCCCGAGCCCGAATGGGGCGCGATGATCGCCACGGGCCGCCGCTACATGATCGACAGCTGGTGGCTGGTGGCTTGTCCGGGCGTGGCGATCCTCTGCGTGAGCCTCGCCTTCAACCTTCTCGGGGACGGCCTGCGCGACGCGCTCGACCCCAGACAGATGAACCGGAGGTGAGGCCATGACGGATCCCATTCTGGAAGTCTCCAATCTCTCCATCCGTTATCCGGGCGCGTCTTCGGAGGCGGTGCGGGGAGTCTCCTTCACGCTGGGCCGCGAGAGGCTCGGGGTGGTGGGCGAGAGCGGTTCGGGCAAATCCACGGTGGGGAGGGCGCTGCTCAAGCTCCTGCCCGGCGCGCGGATCACGGCGGACAGGCTCCGTTTCGAGGATCTGGACCTCCTCGCGCTTTCCGAAGCCGAGATGCTGAAGGTCCGGGGCCGACGAATGTCGATGATCCTCCAGGATCCGAAATTCTCGCTGAATCCCATCCAGCGCGTCGGGAGTCAGGTGGCGGAGACCTGTCTGCGTCATTTCCCCGTCAGCCGCGCCGAGGCTAAGGCCAAAACCCTCGAAATGCTGGCGGCGGTGAACATCCGCGATCCCGAGCGGGTGCATGACCTCTATCCGCACGAGATCTCCGGCGGCATGGGCCAGCGCGTGATGATCGCCATGATGCTGCTGGCCGATCCGGATCTCGTCATCGCCGACGAGCCGACTTCCGCGCTGGACGTCACGGTGCGGCTTCAGGTGCTGAACATCCTCGACGGGCTGGTGCGCGATCGCGGAATCGGGCTGATCATGATCAGCCACGACCTCAATCTCGTCCGCAATTTCTGCGACCGCGTGCTGATCATGTATGCGGGCCGGGTGGTCGAGACCCTGAAGGCGGGCGAATTCGACAAGGCGCAGCATCCCTATACGCGGGGACTTCTGGCCGCCCAGCCGCGCATCGGCGGGCCGCGCAAGCCGCTCGCGGTGCTGGACCGTCGCCCCGAATGGACAGAGGAGCTGCCCGCATGACCGCCTCCCTCGAGATCCGCGACCTCTCCATCACCTTCGGCGAAGGCCCGGACGCCGTGAAGGTGCTGCCGTCGGTGAGCTTCTCCGTGGCGCCGGGCGAATGCTTCGGGCTGGTCGGCGAGAGCGGTTCGGGCAAATCCACCGTGCTGCGCTGCGTCTCGCTGCTGACGACCATCTGGAGCGGCGAGGTCAAGATCGACGGCCGGGATCTGCGCGAACTGCCGCTCAAACAGCGCTGCCGCCTGATCCAGATGGTGTTTCAGGATCCCTATGGCAGCCTGCATCCGCGCCAGTCGGTGCGGACGACCCTCGCCGAGCCTCTGCGCATCCATGGGCTGGACGATCATGAAGGCCGCATGAAGCGGGCCATGATCGAGGTGGGCTTGCCGGTCGGATTCCTCGACCGCTTTCCGCATCAGCTTTCGGGCGGCCAGCGTCAGCGCGTGGCCATCGCGCGGGCGCTGATCCTCGAACCGGCGCTGCTGCTCCTCGACGAGCCGACTTCGGCGCTGGACGTCTCGGTGCAGGCGGAGATCCTCAATCTTCTGGCGCGTCTGCGCGAGGAGCGGGGGCTGACCTACGTCATGGTGACTCACGACCTCGCGGTGGTGGACCACATGTGCGACCGCTTCGCGGTGATGCTGCGCGGCGAGATCACCGAGATCCTGCCTCGCGAGGCCATCCCCGGCAATCAGGCGACGCATCCTTACGCCCGCGAATTGATCGGCGCCTCGCTGGATTACGAAGGGCGGGCTTGAGCCCCTTCGCTTTCTTTCTCCCCAGACTTGAGGCCGCGCTTCCCGCGCGGCCTTTTTTCATGGGCGGCCCCTGCGCAAAAGAAAGGGCGCGCTCCACGAGGGAGCGCGCCAGTCCGCCGCTGGGGAGGAAGCTTCAGCGGTTCTTCGTGACGCCCTCGAAGCGCGAAACCCAGGGGCTGACGATCATGCCCTCGACGTCGGCGCGATAGGCGGCGGTGTCCACCACTTCGGAGAAAGGCATGATCGGCGCGGCGACTTCATCCATATGGATCTGAATCGCTTCGTAATCGCGGATCTGGGTTGCGGGATCGCGCTCCAGAAGGGCCTCTTCGATCATCCGGTTCAGCTTGGCGTCGTAGAAGCTCACGCGCCAGCTCTGATAGTTGGTCAGGCGGGCGGCGTCGGAATTATCGGGGTTATAGGCCATGGAGCGCAGGTTGCTGTCGGGATGGGGCTGCTGTCCGCCGCCGCCGCGCCCGATGAGCAATTCGAAATTCCGGTCGCGCATGGCGCCGTAGATCTGATCTCCCGAGCCGGTGATCAGCTCCACCTGAAGTCCGCCCTGAGTCAGGGTGTTCTGAATGGCGGTGGCGGCCTTCATGAAGGGATCCTCCGACAAGGCCCGCAGAGTCACGCGGAAGCCGTTGGGATATCCCGCCTCCGCGAGCAGCGCCTTCGCCCGCGCCACGTTCAGCCGATAGCCCGGATCGGGCAGAAGCCCCATGGCGCCGGTGCTGATCGGCCGCTGATGCAGCTTGCCGTAATAGGGCATCACGGCGCGGTCGAGGCCTTCGTAGTCGATGAGCAGGCGCAGGGCCTCGCGGACCTTCAGGTTCTGGAAGCGCTCGTCCTTCATCGACATGGCGAGGTAATAGAACCCCGAGCCCGGCGTCGAGGCCACCGTGATCTCGTCGTCCGCCGCCAGAGCCTTGAGGTCGGGCGCCTGGAGCGAATAGGCGACGTCGATGTCGCCGCGCCGGAGCATCAGGCGTTGAGTCTGGGATTCCGGCAGATGCCGCACGATGATCCGCCACATCGCCGGAGCCGGGCCCCAATAGCCGTCGTTGCGCAAGAGGAGGATATGCTCGTTCGAGGCCCATTCCCCGAGCAGGAAAGGCCCCGAGCCCGCCGCGTTCAGCGTCAGCCAGCCCGCCCCGAGATCCTCGCCGCGCGCATGGCTCTGCACGACCTTGCTGTCGAGGATGGTGCCGGGGCCGTTCTGCGCCAGCAGCATGAGCAGCATCAGGGGATCGTTGGGCTCGGGCAGGGTCAGCAGGAAGGTATGGTCGTCGAGGGCCTGGAACTGCCGCTCCGAGCCCTCGGCGGAGAAGCCCCGCGACTTGAAGAAGGAGGATTGCGCCAGATTGATCTTCATCAGCCGCGTGAGGCTCCAGACCACGTCCCGGGCCGTGACCGGATTCCCCGAAGCGAAGACCGCGTCCTTGCGCAGATGGAAGACCACCGACATGCGGTCTTCGGCGATCTCCCAGCTTTCCGCGAGGCGGGGGAGAATGCGTTTGTCCTCGTCGAGGATGACCAGCGTGTCATAGATATTGTTGAGCACCTGCACGGTCTCGCGCCCGGTGATGGCGGCGGGATCGAGGGTCAGGATGTTGTTCATCGTCGTGGCGACGACGAACTGATCCTCCGGCGTGCGGGCCGAAGCCGGAGCCGTCAGACAGGTCGTGAAGGTCAGGGCCGCCAGAGCGGCGGAGGCGAAGAAGCGGTTCATGATCTCCTCCCGATCCCGCCTTTCCGGCGGGGGCCGCTTGCGATGCGCGGCTGTTCCAGCGCCGTCCTGCGGCGTTTGATTTAGTCGAGCAGGGCCGCGACCGGCCCCGCCAGAGCCCGCCCGAGGGCCGCCGTGGCCTCGGCCTCCAGATGGACGCCGTCGGCGGGCGAGGGATCGGCCACGTTGGCGGCGTCGAAGAAGCCGCAGCCCGTCGCGGCGGCGAGTTCGGCGTAGAGCGGAGCCAGAAGCCGGGATTCCGCGATCTCGCGCCCGCCCGCCGGAGCCTTGCCGCCGCTTCCCTCGCCGCAGAGCGGCGGCGCCACGATCAGGATCTTCGGCTTGGCGGAGCGGGGCTTAAAGGGGAAAGTCTCGACGATCTCGACGAGCCGCCGCATCCCGGCCTGAGCCGAGACCGCGCGTCCGCCGTGGATCGCCTTGAGGTCGTTGGTCCCGAGCAGGAAGATGACGAGATCCAGCGGCATATGCGCCGCCAGAGCCCCCGGCAGCGCCTTGGCGCCGTTGCGGCAGGCGGGTCCGCCATGATCGTCGCGGCAGGTGGTCCGCCCGCCGAGGCCGTCGGCGATCACCCGCGCGCGTCCGGCCAATTCGGCCTCCAGCGCGCGAGGCCATTGAAAGGCCGGAGGATGACGCAGCCCCGTCGAGGGATCCGCGCCCCAGGTGAGGCTGTCGCCGAAAGCGAGGATCTCCTTCATGGCGGTTCGCTCCTCAGGAGATGCGGTTGTTCTCGATGAAGTCGAAGTCGATCTCCTCGCCCAAGCCCGGGCGATCCGGCACATGGACGAAGCCTTCTCGGTCCATCGGATCGGAGAGCGATTTCAGGTAATCATGCCCGTCGTCATATTCGAGGAAGGGATGGAGCAACCCGCGCTCATACCAGCGGCAATTCTTCACGGCGGCGACCACCTGCAGATTCATGGCCGTGTTGCCATGGACTTCGCAATCCATGCCGAAGCTCTCGGCGAGATGCAGGGTCTTGAGCGCCGGCGTGATCCCGCCCACGTCGTTGACGCCGGTGCGCAGGATGTCGCAGGCGCCGCTCTTGATCCATTCGGCGCGATGCCAATGTTTGCCCGCCGCGCTCTCCGGCCCGATCACCGGGATGTCGAGGTTGTCGGCCAGCCATTTGTAGGAAGACATGGATTGCTCGTCCATGGCCTCCTCGATCCAGTCGAATCCGAGCTTCTCCAGCCCCTTGCCGAGCGCGAGGGCGTCGCTGCGGGAATACCAGTGGAAGGCGTCGATCATCAGGCGGACGTCCGGCCCGACGGCCTCGCGCACGGCGGCGCAGGCCTTGAGGTCCATCTTCACGTCGGGCGCCCAGCTCACCGGAGGCATCCAGGTGTGCAGCTTGATCCCCTGATAGCCGCGCTTCACGAGGGTCTCGGCGAAGCGGCCGTAATCCTCGGGGGTGGCGAGGCCGCCCTCCATCTCGTCGCCGCACATGATCGAGCCATAGGCCGGAACCTTGTCGCGATAGGCCCCGACGAGCTTGTAGACCGGTTGGTTCAGCGTCCGTCCGGCGAGATCCCAGAGCGCGCAATCCACCACGGCCAGGGTGCGGTCGGTCAATTGCGCCGCCGAGCCGCGTTGCCAATGCGCCAGATCCTGCCAGAGCCTTTCGCGGTCGCGGTGATCCTGTCCGATCAGCACCTTCCGGACGAATTTCTCGATCACATGCGGACGGAGGATCTCGGGGGCGGTGAAGGAATGGCCTTCATGGCCGTCCTCCGTGCGCAGGGTGAGCATGGCCTGAGGAACCTGATGGGCCGGACCCGGATGGGCGTGGCCCGCGCTGTCGGAATGACGGCGGGTCATGGTGCGGAAGACCCGGACCTCGACATCGGTGATGATCATGCTCGCTCCCTGAAGCTTCGAAGGCGTCCGCCTGAGGCCCGGCCTCTGAATCGGGCTGGCCGCGGGAGGGAGTAAGACATTCGTCCGGCATGATGTCAATATATGTCTGACAAGTTGTCGGATAACCTGATCCGCCCTCCGCCTCCGGAGCCCGCGCGCAAGCCTGGTCCGGGGGCTTCCGAAAAGCGGTTTCCAGTTTCCGGATTGCCCTCTACTATGCCCGGGGTCGGCGCGCGGAGGCCTCAGGAAGAGGCGCCCGGGGGGAGCGTCGGGCCGTTCGACGCGCCCTTGCAGCCGACAAGAGCGCCCATACAGAAGACATGAGGGGACGAATGCCGGGAAATCTGAGCTTCGACGAATTGCGCAAGGCCGTCGAGGCCGGGGAGATCGACACGGTGGTGGCCGCCATCGTCGACATGCAGGGCCGTCTGATGGGCAAGCGCTTCCATGCGCGCCATTTCGTCGAGAGCGCCTTTGCGGAGAGCCATTGCTGCAATTATCTCCTCGCGACCGATCTGGAGATGAACACGGTGGCGGGCTATCTCTCGACCGGCTGGCGCGCGGGCTACGGCGACTACATGATGAAGCCCGATCTCTCCACGCTGCGCCGCATCCCCTGGCTGGAGAAGACCGCGCTGGTCCTCTGCGACGTGCTGGACCATCACGGCCATCACGAGATCGCGCATGCGCCGCGCGCCATGCTCAAAAGGCAGATCGCCCGGCTGGAGGCCATGGGGCTCAAGCCCATGATGGCCACCGAGCTCGAATTCTTCCTCTTCGAACAGAGCTACGAGCATCTGCGCGACCAGGGCTTCCGCGACCTCAAGCCGGTCAGCGGCTACAACGAGGATTACGCGATCTTCCAGACCACCAAGGAAGAAGACGTGATGCGGGCCATCCGCAACGGGCTTTACGGCGCGGGCCTGCCGGTCGAGAACTCCAAGGGCGAGGCCGAGGCCGGACAGGAAGAGATCAACATCCGTTATTCCGACGCCCTCGACACCGCCGACAACCACGTCATCGTCAAGAACGGCTGCAAGGAGATCGCCTGGAGCAAGGGCAAGTCGATCACCTTCATGGCGAAATGGCGTCATGACCGGGTGGGCTCCTCCAGCCATGTCCACATGTCGCTCCGGGACGCCGGAGGCAATCCCGCCTTCCATGACCCCAGGGGCGAGCGGGGCATGTCGAAGCTCATGCGCGCCTTCACGGCGGGGCAGCTGGCCCATACGCCGGAGTTCATGGTCTTCCTCGCGCCCTATGTGAACAGCTACAAGCGCTTCGCGCGCAGCAGCTTCGCGCCGACCTCCGCCGTCTGGTCTCCGGACAACCGCACCGCCGGATACCGGCTCTGCGGCGAGGGCACGAAGGCCGTGCGCATGGAATGCCGCATCGGCGGCGCCGACCTCAATCCCTATCTGGCCATGGCGGCGCTGATCGCGGCGGGGATCTCCGGGGTCGAGAAGAAGATGAAGCTCGGCGAGCCCTTTTCGGGCGACGCCTACGACGGCGACGCGACGCCTCTGCCGCGCACGCTCAAGGAGGCTGCGGCGGCGCTCGAAGGCTCGGCGCTGATGCGCGCGGCCTTCGGCGAGGAGGTGGTGGAGCATTACGTCCGCGCCGCCCGCTGGGAGGTCGAGGAATCCGAGCGCGTCGTCAGCGACTGGGAGGTCGCGCGCGGCTTCGAGCGCTGCTGAGCCTCGCCGGGAAGAATTTCTGAGGAGACGAAGATGACGACCATCCTGACATGCGTCTCGCCCGTGGACGGCTCCGTCTACGCCGAGCGCCCCGCCGCCAGCCGCGCCGAGGCCGAAGCCGCCGTGGCCCGCGCCCGCAAGGCTCAGGCCGCCTGGGCCGCCCGTCCTCTGGCGGAGCGCGTGGCTCTGGTCTCGCGGGGGATCGAGATCCTCGGCGAGCGCAACGCCGAGATCGTGCCGGAGCTGGCCCGGCAGATGGGCCGCCCGACGCGCTACGGCGGCGAATATGGCGGCGTCCGCGACCGCACCGCCTATATGGCCGAGATCGCCGCCGCGACCCTCGCGCCCATCGAGATCGAGGAGAGCGCGAAATTCATCCGCCGCATCCGCCGCGAGCCTCATGGCGTGGTGCTGGTGGTGGCGCCCTGGAACTATCCCTTCCTGACCGCGATCAACACGGTGGTTCCGGCGCTGATGGCGGGCAACGTGGTGATCCTCAAGCCCGCGACGCAGACCCTGCTGACCGGCGCGCGGATCGTCGAGGCGCTGCATGCGGGCGGCGTGCCGGAAGACGTCGTGCAGAACCTCTATCTCGATCACGAGACCACCAGCGGCCTGATCGCCGCGCGGGCCTTCGACTTCGTGAACTTCACGGGCTCGGTGGCTGGAGGACAGGCCATGGAGCGCGCCGCGGCGGGCACCTTCACGCCGCTCGGGCTGGAGCTGGGCGGCAAGGATCCGGGCTACGTCATGGCCGACGCCAATCTGGACGCGGCGGTCGAGACCCTGATCGACGGCGCCATGTACAACGCCGGACAATGCTGCTGCGGCATCGAACGCATCTACGTCCATGAAAGCCTCTACGGCGATTTTCTGGAGAAGGCCGTGGCTCTGACGCGCGGCTACAAGCTCGGGAATCCGCTGGATCAGGCGACGACTCTGGGCCCCATGGCCAACCGGCGCTTTTCGGATCTGGTGCGCGCCCAGACCGCCGAAGCCGTGGCGGCGGGGGCGAAGGCCCATGTCCCCACCATGGCCGAGGACGACGGCGGGGTTTACCTCACGCCGCAGATCCTCACCCAGGTGAACCACGACATGCGCGTCATGCGCGAGGAGAGCTTCGGGCCGGTGGTCGGAATCATGCCGGTCAGCGGCGACGAGGAAGCCCTCCGCCTGATGAACGACAGCGCCTATGGCCTGACGGTCAGCCTCTGGACGCAGGATCCCGAGCGCGCCCAGCGGCTGGGGGCTCTGCTGGAGACGGGCACGGTCTTCATGAACCGCGCCGACTACCTCGACCCCGCGTTGGTCTGGACGGGCCGCAAGGACACCGGACGCGGCGGCGCGCTTTCGGTGATCGGCTATCACAATCTGACCCGTCCGAAATCCTACCACCTGAAGAGGCTCTGATCATGACGCGGGCGAACTGGTCCTATCCCACGGCCATCCGTTTCGGCGAAGGCCGCATCTCCGAGATCGGCGAGGCCTGCGCGGCGGCGGGCCTCAAGAGGCCTCTGCTGGTCACCGACCGGGGGCTGGCGGCTCTGCCCATCGTGGCGAAGACTCTGGGTCTGATGCGCGAGGCGGGCCTCGGCGAGGCGATCTTCTCTCAGGTGGATTCCAATCCCACGGAGAAGAACCTCGCGGCGGGTCTGGAGGCCTACAAGGCGGGCGGCCATGACGGCGTCGTGGCTTTCGGCGGCGGCTCGGGACTGGACCTCGGCAAGGCGGTGGCCTTCATGTCCGGCCAGACGCGACCCCTCTGGGATTTCGAGGACGTCGGCGACTGGTGGACCCGCGCCGATCCGGCGGGAATCGCGCCCATCGTGGCGGTCCCGACCACAGCGGGCACCGGCTCGGAGGTGGGGCGCGCCAGCCTCATCACCGACACCGTCACCGAGATGAAGAAGATCATCTTCCACCCGAAGATGCTCCCCACCGTGGTGATCGCCGATCCGGGCCTGACGCGCGATCTGCCGCCGAACCTCACCGCCTGGACGGGCATGGACGCCTTCGCCCATTGCCTCGAGGCCTATTGCTCGCCCTTCTTCCATCCGATGTCTCAGGGGATCGCGCTGGAGGGTCTGCGCATCGTGCGGGACTATCTCCCGCGCGCGGTGAAGGACGGCGGCGACATGGAGGCCCGCGCCCAGATGCTCGCGGCGGGGGCCATGGGCGCCGTGGCCTTTCAGAAGGGCCTCGGGGCGATCCATGCGATCAGCCATCCGGTCGGGGCGATCTACAACACGCATCACGGCGCGACCAATGCGGCGGCCATGGCGGCGGTGCTGCGCTTCAACCGTCCGGCGGTGGAGGGGCGGCTCGCTCAGGCGGCGGCTTATCTCGGGATCTCCGGCGGCTTCGACGGCTTTTACGAAGCCGCGCTGAAGCTCCGCGACGAGGTGGGCGCGCCCAGGAATCTGACCGAACTCAGAGTCCCGCAGGATCGTCTTGAAGAGCTGACCGCCAAGGCCCTCGAAGATCCGAGCGTGGGCGGAAATCCCGTGGCCATGACTCCGGAGAACACCCGCAAGCTCATCGAGGATTGCTTTATCTGAGCCAAGCGCAATCCGAAAAGTTGGCAGACTTTTCGGATAAATTGCGCGCAAATCTAAAGACGAAATCAGGCGTCACGCTTTGAGCGTGGCGCCTCCGTCGACATAGATCTCGGCCATGGTGACATGGCCCGCCCGATCCGAGAGCAGGAAGGCCGCCGCCTCCGCCACGTCTTCCGGCGTGGCGAGTTTGCCGAGCGGAATCCCGACCTTATATTGCTCCGGAAAGCCCGCGATCACCCGCGCGGCGCCTTGGTCGTCGGCCCACATGCCGGTCTGCATCGGCGTCAGGGTCGAGCCCGGCGCGACGATGTTCGCTCGAATTCCGAAAGGCGCCAATTCCAGCCCAAGGCAGCGCGTGAACATGGCCGAGGCCGCTTTCGAGGCTCCGTAAGCCGCCATGGCGTGACGCGGTACTCCGGCGGCGTTGCTCGCCACCGTGACGAGGGCGCCGCTTTTGCGCGGCTTCATGCGCTTGGCCAAAGCCCGCGAGACATGAAACACCCCGTCGACGTTCACCGCGAAGACCTGACGCCAGGCCTCGTCGGTCGTCTCCTCGACGAGGCCGGTGGTCAGAACTCCCGCGACGTTCGCGCCGCAAGCGACGGGCGCCCAAGATTCGGCGGCCTCCACCGCCGCCTCGACCGCCGCCGGATCCCGCACGTCCAGCGGATGAAGCCGCAGATTCTCGCCCGCCAGCGCCTCGATCTCCGGCGAAAAGCCGAGATCTGCCGCGAAGACCTTCGCGCCCTCCTCCAGCAGCAGCCGGACCAGAGCCGCGCCTATGCCGCGCCCGGCGCCGGTCACGAAAGCGAGCTTTCCCTCAAAGCCGGAAGGGCGCATCAGGCGTTTTCCTTATTTTGTGGGTCGCGCGATTGATCCGAAAACCGGTTCCCACTTTTCGGATCGCGCTCCTTATCAAAAGCCTTGAGCCGCTCCGCCAGAAGGGGCGCGATCACGGCCACGGCGGCGGGCGAAACAAGCTGAGGATGGAGGAAAGGCGCCTCCAGCTTCTCCAGCGCGGCGCAATGCGCCAGCCAGAGATCCGCCTGCAAGCCGGGATCGTTCTGGTGGTCAAGCCCGGCGCGGATATGGGTCAGGCGTCCGGGGAAGCGCCGATGCTCATGGCCGCGCACGAGGGCGTTGGCCCCGAGCGCCACCTTGACCACGCCTTCCAGAACCTCGGGCGGCAAAAGGGTCATCGGGCCGCCGCCTTTCTCGCGCAGATAAGCCAGAAGCTCGGCCCGGTTCGCCAGAGGCGGCGCCTCGGTTGGGTCCAGCCCCGCGATGGCCACGAAGGCCCGCAGAGCCTCGGCCTCGCTGGGTTCGAGGCGACCGCGCCAGACTTCGGCGGGATAGGAATCGAGCAAAGCCGCAAGCCCGACCTCCCGGCCCCGCTCCGCGAGCCTGGCCGCCATCGCCTGAACGATCACCCCGCCCACCGACCAGCCCGCCAGATGGATCGGCCCTTGCGGAACGGCCTCCGCGACGCGGGCGGCGTAATCCTCGGCGAGGGCGTCGAGGCTGGCGAAAGGCGCCGCTCCGGTGAGCGAAGGCGCTTGCAGCGCATAGACCGAACGCGCGGGCGCCAGAGCCTTGGCCAAAGCGCGATAGCCCCAGCCCAATCCCCCCGCCGGATGCGCGAGGAAGATCGGCGGCGCTTCGGGGTCGCCTTTGGCCAGCAGGAGCAGAGGCTCCAGACCTTCGGCGGGGCCCTCCGCCGCGAGGATGCGCGCCGCGATCTCGGCGAGGCTGGCGGAATCGAAGATCGCGCCCACGCCGGGATCCTTGCCGAAGGCCTCGCGGATGCGCAGAGCGAGGCGCATCGCCAGAAGCGAATCTCCGCCGAGCCGGAAGAAATCCGCCTCCGGGCCGGGGGGATGGGGAAGCTCCAGAACCTCCGCCACGAGACCCGCGAGCCGCGCCTCCTCCGGTGAGGCGGGACGGCTCGGGCCGCCTTCCTCCAGAGCGGGAGCGGGCAGGGCGGCGCGGTCCAGCTTGCCGTTGACGTTCAGCGGCAAGGCGGGCAGGGCGAGGAGATGGCTCGGGATCATGGCGGGAGTCAGGGAAGCCGCCAGAGCCGTCCGCAGCTGTTCGGCGTCATAGCCCGTCGCCGGGACCACATAGGCCGTCAGACGCTTGACGCCCGGCTGATCCTCGCGGGCGATCACGGCTGCCTCTCGCGCGAGGCCGGTCCCAAGGATCGCCGCCTCGATCTCGCCGAGTTCGATGCGCTGGCCGCGGATCTTCACCTGATGATCCGAGCGCCCGAGGAACTCCATGGCGCCGTCGGGCCGCCAGCGGGCGAGGTCGCCCGTCGCATAGATGCGTTCGCCGGGGCGGAAGGGATCAGGCGGGAAGCGCTCCGCCGTGAGGTCCGGCCGCCCGAGATAGCCGCGCGCCAATTGCACGCCGCCGAGATAGAGGTCTCCGGCCAGCCCGGCGGGCAGAGGCCGCAAACGGGAATCCAGAGCGTAAAGCCGCGTGTTCCAGACCGGAAAGCCAATCGGCACCGGCGAGGAATGGTCTTCGGGCGTCGCGGGCCAGAAGGTCACGTCCACGGCGGCCTCGGTCGGGCCGTAGAGATTATGGAGTTCGCCGGAAATCCGCGCATGGAAGCGTTCGCGCTGATCGGCGGTCAATTCCTCGCCGCTGCAAAAGACGCGCTTGACCTTCAGCCCCGCAGATTCCGGAGCCGCCAGAAAAGCCGAAAGCATCGAGGGCGTGAAATGCAGGGTGTCGATGCGCTCCTCGCGGATGATCCGCGCCAAAGCCGAAGGATCGCGATGGGCGCCGGGGGGCGCGACCACCAGAGTCTCGCCGCTCAGGAAGGCGAGGAAGAACTCCCAGACGGAGACGTCGAAGACCGCCGGAGTCTTTTGCAGGATGCGTTCTCCGGGGGCGAAGCCGTAATGTTCGCGCATCCAGATCAGGCGGTTGACGATGGCCCGATGCTCGATCATCACGCCCTTGGGCTCTCCGGTGGAGCCGGAGGTGAAGATCACATAGGCGAGGTTCTCCGGCCCTGTGGCAGACGGCGGAGCCTCGCCGGTCGTCGGCCATTGGTCGGGCGTCAGGGCGGGGAAGCCTGCGAAGGCCTCGGCGTCTTCGGCGCGGCGGAGCGTCAGGACCGGGGCCGCGAGATCCAGCACGCGTTTGCGGCGGGCGGGCGGATGCTCAAGGTCGATGGGCAGATAGGCCGCTCCGGCGCGCTGAATCGCCAGAAGCGCCACGATCAACTCCATAGAACGCGGCAAAGCCACCGCCACGACCCGATCCGGCCCCGCGCCCAATTCCTTGAGCTTCGCCGCCAGAGCGCCCGTGCGGGCGTCCAGCTCGGCGTTGGTCAGGCTGAGGCCCTCGAAGCGCAGGGCCTCGGCTTTAGGGTTTTCGCGGAGTTTGTCGAGGATCAGATCGATGAGCGTCCGGTCCGTCGGGAAAGGATGCTCCGTGGCGTTGACGTCGATGAGGAAGCGCCGAGCCTCGGCGGGGCTGGCGGTCGGCAGATCCGCGAGGCGCTCCGCCTTGAGCGCGCCCTCCAGAAAGGCGAGGAAGCGATCCGCATGGGCCTCGGTCTCTTCGGCGGAATAGAGGGCGGGATTGGAATCCGCCTCGAAGATCGCGCCTTCATGAGCGTCGCCGCGAAAGCTGAAGGTGAAGTCCTCCACCGCGCCCGCGCTGAGGATATGGAGGCGCGTCTCCAGCCCCGGCATTTTCGGCGCCGAGTCGAAAGGCTGGATGTTGATGAGCGGACCATGCAGCCGCCGCCCTCCGCCGATGCGGCCGAGGTCGCGGCGCAGAGCCTCGGCGCGATAGCGGCCATGGCGACGCAAGGCGATCAGGCTTTTCGAAACGCCCTTGAGCCAATCGCCCAAAACCGCTCCTTCATCGGGGATGATCCGCAGCGGCGGGACGTTCATCGCCATGCAGGGCAGACGCGCCAGAGAACCGCCCAGCCGCGCCATGAAGGGAACGCCGAGCACCGCCTCCGGCCCGCCCGTGAAACGCTGGACATAGGCTCCGGTCAAAGCCGTGACGAGATCCGGCCAAGTGGCGTTTCGGCTGCGGGAGAAATCGCGCAGGCGGGCGAGGAATTCGGGCGGCAGAAGCCGCGTCGCGCGATGGAAGCCATGGCCCGAGACGGCGCGTCCGGGCTTCATCCCGAGCGCTTCGGGAGCGCCCTCCATGGCGGCGCGTCCCCATGCGGCGTCCTGCTCGCGGCGGGCTGAGGCGCGATATTCGGCGTCGGCCTCCAGAGCCAGACGCAAGGGCCCGAAATCCGGACCCGCCGCCGGGCCGCCCTTCAGGGCCGCGTAACGCTCGGCGGCGCGATCCGTGACCAGCGCCATGCCATAGCCGTCGAGGCAGAGATGATGCACGCGCTCATACCAGAAGGCGCGCTCCGGCCCGAGGAGATGCAGATGAAAGGCCGCCGTGGCGTCGCGCGCCAGATCCAGCGGCTTGTCGGAATCCGCGCGCATCATCGCCAGAGCCGCCGACTCGGGATCGGGGGCGCGACGGTGGTCGTGAACCGCCAGGGCGGGGAATTCGGGCGCGAGGCGCTGGCGCGGGCCTTGCGGCGTCTCCCGGAAGCGCAGGCGCAGAGCCTCGGTTTCGGCGATCATCCCGCCGACGGCCTCCGCGAAGGCCGCGACGTCCAGAGGCCCGAGGATCTCCAGATATTGCCCCGCGTTGAGGATGGGATTATCCGGGTCCATCGCCTGAAAGCGCCAGAGCCCTTCCTGAGCTTCGGTCAGAGGCTGGCCTTGGGGCGCGGTCAGGTCGAAAGGATCCGTGGTCATGTCAGGCCGCCTTCGGGCGGGCCTGGACCAGGGCCCACCATTCCGCCAGCGTCGATTTCTCGGCGAATTCCGCGAAGCCCGCCGCCGTGCCGAGTTCGCGCCAGAGGAGCGTCAGCTCCATCAGCCGCATGGAGTCGAGGCCGAGATCCATGAGGTTCTCGTGATCGCTCACGGCGTCGGGTTCTTCGTGGATCTTGGCGGCGACGTCGGCGCGCATGCGCTCAAGGGTCAGGGCCATGGCGGCGCTCCTGTCAGGCGAGGCGGTTCAGGGTCTGGGCGGTCGAGAGGACGCCCGCGCAGCGTCCGGCGGCCCATTTCAGAGCCATGTCCTGCTCTTCGCGCGAGAAATCCGCGAGGGCGTCGGCGATCATGAAGGCCTCGACGTCGCGCTGGAAGGCCTCGACGGCGGTCGCCATGCAGCCGATATGCGCGTAGATCCCGGTGATCAGCAATTGATCCCGGCCGCGCACGCGCATCAGGCTTTCGAGATTGCTCCGCTGAAAGGCGCTGTAGCGATGCTTCACAAGGGTGAAGTCGCCGGGCTGGGGCGCAAGCTCGGGGAGGATCTCCTCATGCTCGGGCGTATGGGACATGCCCGGCCCCCAGAGATCGGCCTGAAGGCCCCGGTCGCGACGATCCTGATTTCCGATCTGGGCGGTGTAGAAGACGGGGATTCCTCTGGCCCGGCAATGGGCCGCCAGACGCGCGATGTTCGCCAAGGCGGGGGCCAGAGGCGACTCGCCGGGGGGGAAGATCCGCGCGAAATAGCGCTGCATGTCATGGATCAGCAGCGCCGCGCGGGCGGGTTCCGGAACCCAGGGCCCTTTCGCCGTCGGGAGTTCGGCTTCGGTCGGGAGGGGATAGGGCGCGATCTGCGGCAGACTCAATTTCCGGCCTCTTGTTCAGCGAGATAACGCGCGCGGAGCGCCGCCCGCAGCGCCTTGCGGCTGATCTTTCCGACGGCGGTCGTCTCGAAATCGGGGACGAAGACCACCTGATCGGGAATCTTGAACCCCGCGAGCTCGCGGCCCCTCATGAAGGCCTTGACCTGCGGCCCTTTCAGAGCCTCGGCGCCGGGATTGCGGATGACGAAGGCGCAGATCCGCTCGCCGAGAGAGGGGTCCGGCAGAGACACCACCGCCGCGTCGAAGATCTCGGGGTGGGCGAGGAGGTGGTCCTCGATCTCCTCGGCGGAGATCTTTTCGCCCGCGCGGTTGATGTGGTCCGTGGCGCGGCCCTGAACCACGAGATTCCCCTCCGGCGTGCGCTTGACCACGTCGCCGGTGCGATAGAAGCCGTCGGGAGTGAAGCTGCGGGCGTTGGCGGACTCGTCGTCGTGATAGGCGCGGATGGTGTAGGGGCCGCGCGTCAGCAGATTCCCCGGCTCGCCTTCGGGAACCGGATTCCCCGCGTCGTCGAGGATCAGGATCTCGTCGTCGGGGCTGATGGGGCGGCCTTGAGTCTCCAGCGTGACGGCTTCGGGATCGTCGAGGCGGGTGTAGTTCACCAGGCCCTCGGCCATGCCGAAGACCTGCTGCAGCTTGCAGCCGAGCGCCGGGCCGATGCGCCGCGCCGCCTCCGGGATGAGCTTGGCGCCTCCGACCTGCAGCACCTGCAGCGAGGACAGATCCTCGGTCGCGGCCGACGCCGCCTGAGCCCAGAGCAGCGCCAGAGGCGGCACCAGTCCCGTGATGGTCACGCGCTCGCGGGCGATGAGGGGAAAGGCGGCCTCCGGGCTGGGGCTCGGCGCGAGCGCCACCTTGGCCCCGACGCAGAAGGCGCCCATGAAGCCCGGCGAGGACATCGGGAAGTTATGCGCCGCCGGAAGCGCGACCAGATAGACGCTGTCGGGCGTCAGGCCGCAGATTTCGGCGCTGGCGCGGAAGCTGTAGATGTAGTCGTCATGGGTGCGCGGAATGAGCTTCGACAATCCCGTGCTGCCGCCCGAAATCTGGAGGAAAGCCACCTCCGAAGGCGAAGGCTCCGGCTCGCCCTTGAGCTTCTCGTCCGGGAAGGCGCGGAAGTCCGTGAATTCCTCCGCCTCGCCGAGGATCACGGTCCTGATCTCCGGGCGCTCCTCGCGCAAAGCCCGCGCGAGGCCGCGATGATCGAAGCCGTCCCAGCGATCCGCCGCCATATAGCCCACGGCCTCGCTTTTCGTCGCGAAATGGCGGATCTCCGTCAGGCGATGGGCGGGCAGGGCGTAGACCGGAACCAGCCGCGCCAGAAACAGCCCGAAGACCACGCTGAAGAATTCGGGGATGTTGGGCAGATGGACCACCACCCGGTCCCCCGGCTCCCAGCCGAGCGCCCGGAATCCCGCCGCCGCGCGTTCGGCGCGGGCGAGAAGCTCGGCGTAGCTCCAGCGCTGATCGCCCCCCACCACGGCTTCACGGTCGCCATGCCGGGCGGCCAGAGCCCGGAGCATCCCCGGGAAGCTCTCGCCGCGCCAATAGCCCCTGGCGCGATAGAGCGAGGCGAATTCCTCCGGCCAGATCTGCTGAGGTCTCACGCCGCCCTCTCCGCCAGAGGCCGGCCCGTCTCGTCGACTCCGAGCGCCCGCAGCATGGTCACCAGCTTGGCGGAGGTCTCTTCGGCCTCGGCCGCCGGATCGGAGCCCGGCACCACGCCCGCTCCGGCGTAGAGCCGCGCCTTTTCGCCCGCGATCTCGGCGCAGCGCAGCGACACATGCCATTCGCCGTCGCCCGCCTCGTCGAGCCAGCCCACGGCGCCTGCGTAGAATCCGCGGTCGTAGCCCTCCAGACGCGAGATCGCCCGAGCCGCCGCCGCCCGCGGCAATCCGCAGACCGCCGGAGTCGGATGCAGATGCGCCAGAAGCTCCGCGACGGGGACGTCCTCGCGCAATTCGCCCTCGATCCGCGTGCCCAGATGCCACATGGCCGCCGTCGCGCGCAGGGAAGGCGACTTCGGCGCGTTCAGCCGCAGACAGAGCGGCGCCAGGGCGTCGGCCACGGCCTCGACCACGGCGGCGTGCTCGCGCTGATCCTTCTCGGAGGCGAGCAGCCCCTCGCTCTGGCGACGATCCGTCTCGGGATCCGCGCCGCGCCGCGCCGAGCCCGCCAGAGGATGCGACGCCACCATCCGCCCCTTGCGCGAGACGAGCAGCTCCGGCGTCGCGCCGAGCAGCGCCCTCGGCGGCTCGCCGAGCCCCGAGAGCGGCGCGCAGAAGACCGTCACGCTCGGGTCTTCGCCCAGCCGCGCGAGCAGGGCCTCGCGGTCGATGGGCCGGTCCGCCAGAATGGCCACGCTCCGCGAGAGCACCACCTTGCGCAGTTCGGCGTCCTCCTCGCGGCGGAGGAGCTTCAGCGCCTCGGCCACGGCCTGCATGTAGGCGGCGCGGCTCGGCTCGGGCGAGACGCCCCAGGGAGAACCGCCCTCCGCCAGAGGCGGCGCGGCGCGGCGCCGGAATTCGGCGGGCCCTTCGAGCCTGCGGATCTTCTCGGGCTGATGGAGCCGGTCATGGGCCTCGCGGTCGAAGGGCAGGGCGCCGAGCAGCCGTCTCGGACCCTCGGACTCGGCGGCGAAGAAGGTCGCCGCCCGCGTCGCCAGAGTCTCCACCGGGCCGCCCGGCAGAAGCCGCCGGAAGCCGCGCGCCGCAAGCCCGCCTTCGGGGCCTTGCAGGGCGAAGGCGGTCGGGTCCTCGCCCACGACCTGACGGGCGGGCTCAAGAGGCGAGATCGGGCTGGGAGCCATGGCCGGGATTCCTGAAATCTCCGCCGCGGCGCGAAGCCTCGGCGTTCCGATCTTTTGACTAGTCTATCCGAGAATTTCGGTCAACTATGACCCGCCGCGCCTCTCGGCCCTGTGATTCGAGCCTTGGAGGCCGGCGAAGCGCATGGGATTTCCGCAACTTCGCGAGCCTTCCCCATGAGGGAAAAAAATCTTGACAGAATCCGTCGGCTTTGGATCTAAGGCGTTCACGGCCCCGGCTCCGCCTTCTGCGCGAGCCTGAAGGCGGCGAAGGCGCGGGGCCTCGGCCTCCCTTCGCCGGACGGACAAGATCATCAGGGAGATTCGAGCGATGGCCTCCAGACTCAAGACGTCCTTCCGGGGCGCCGCCCTTGCGGCCCTCCTGCTCGGGCTGAGCGCGCCCGTCGCTCCGGCTCAGGACGCCGGACCCCGGCTGAGCGCCGGTCCCGCCGCTTCGGCGCGTTCCGTGATTCCGGGCGGCCAGGCCAAGGTGAGCGGGACGGGCCTCAAGCCCGGACAGGCCGTCAGCCTGACCAGCGCCGCCCTCGGCGGAGCGGCTCTGGGCGGCGGGATCGCGGACGCCGAAGGCAAGTTCGAGACGGTTGTGACCCTGCCTGCGGGCGTCGCGCCGGGAGATCACCCCGTGCAGGCGGCCCTGAGCAATCCGGCGGGCTCCGCGACGCTGAACCTGCATGTCTCGCCCCATTTCGACCTCGCCGGACAGGAGGCCTTCGACCTCTTCGGCCGCAAGACCTCGCGCGGGCTCTACCAGACCGCCTACAGCCCGAAGACGGGCAAGCTCTTCGCGACCTCCGCGGTGGGGCGTCCGCCGGTGAAGGAATCGGAGCTTCTGCGCCTGAACCCCCAGACGCTCGAAGTGGAGGCCCGCGTCACGCCCGCCGAGGCGCCCGCCCGTCCCGACGGCTCCGCCTGGGGCCTCTACGCCGTCTACGGCCTGGGCCTCGACGACGCGAACGGCAACATCTGGGTGAGCAACACCCGTCAGGACACGGTGGCGGTCTATCGTCAGTCCGACCTGTCGCTGGTCAAGCAGTTCCCGCCCGGCGCGGCGCTCCATGCGCGCGATCTGGTCGTGGACGAGGAGCGCGGCCGCGTCTACGTCTCGACGGCCCGCGGCGGCTCGGCGCTGGAGGTCTTCGACGCCAGGACGCTGGAGCATGTCGGAACGACGCCTCTGGTCTCGAAGGTCCCCGGCAAGGAGTTCGTGGCGATGAGCCTTGAGCTCGATCCGGTCAACGACCGCCTCTATACGGTCAGCATGCCTTCCGACGAATGGGCGGCGGTGGATCTGCTGACGGGCGAAGTGGCCTATGTCGGCCCGGTTCCGGGCGCCAGGGGCGCGAGCGGCGTGGCCTTCGATCCGCAGACCAACCGCCTTTACGTCGCCTCGCAGGAGAGCGACAATCTGGTGATCCTCGACACCACCACCAACGCCGTGGTGGCCGACGTGCTGGTGGGCGCCATCGCGCTGAACGTCGCCTTCGAGCCGAAGAACCGCCTCGTCTATGTGGCGAATCGCGGCGCGGGGACCATCACGGTCCTCGACGCCGAAGGGAAGCGGCTGGGCGATCTGCCGGGCGGCGTCTACGCCAACCACGTCTCCGAAGACGGGCTGGGGCATGTCTATACGACGGATCGCGCCATCGACGACAAGGATCCGGCGGGCGACATGATCCGCCGCATCTCGCCGAAATCCGCGAGCCGCTGATCCCTTGGGCGGCTCGGGCCCTCCTGGAGCGAAGACGCCGGATCTCCCTCGCCCGAGCGGGGGAGGTTCGCGCTATCGTCGGGCCGGTTTTCGTTTTAAGCTCCTTTGCGCTTCAGGCGGGAATGTCGGAGGAGATGCAACATGACGATCTCGGGATTTCTTCATGGGCTTCGCGGCTCGTCGGCGTCGGGAGCCAAGGCCCTGCTCCGGGCGGCGGCTTTCGCGGCGTTTGCGGCGCCGCTGAGCGCGCCTGCGGCCTTTGCGCAGGTCGGGCCGGGCGGCTTTGGCTCCGGGCCTTCGGGAGGCTCGCTCTTCATGCCGCACGGCCAAGGCTGGGCGCCGCATCATCCGGCGGCGCTCGGCGGCGAGATCACGGTCGGCGGCATCATGCTGCCTCCCCCTCCGCCCCGGCCGACCAGCGACGGGCTCGTCGGGAACGAGGAGGGCTTCTATGCGAAGCCCTATTCGCCTCAGTCTCGACAGCACGCCGGCGAGATCACGTTCGGCGGGATCGTGCGGCCTCCCCGGCCGACCAGCGACGGGCTCGTCGTCGATCCTGCTGTCTCCGACTTCCCCATCATGAGGATGGCCCCTCAGGAGGGCCGGGCCTTCAGAGAGAGCTTCGGGGGCGAGGCCTCCGGCGCTCTCCCGGCTCCGGGAGCCGCCGGGCCTTGAGCGAAGTCTCTCTTCCCCGGACGATGACGCTGGATCTTCCCCGCGCGGGCGAGGGAGATCTGCGGGCTTTCGTGGGCTGGCCCGAGGAGCCTGCGCCGCCCGAAGGCTGGCCGGTGGTCTATCTGCTCGACGGCGAAAACTACTTCGCGCCCATGCTGGCTGCGGCGCGCTCCCTGTCGCTGCGCCCGAAGACGACGGGCGTCGAGCCCGCGCTGATCGTCGGGATCGCGCCGCAGGAGGACGAAACCCGCGACGAACGCGAATTCCGCCGTTGCCGCGACTTCACCCCGCCCGCCCCGCGCGAGCTGCTTCCGGCGCGTCCTCATGGGCGGCCCTGGGGCGAGACCGGAGCGGCGGGCGAGCTGCTCGACTGGATCGAGGACGTGGTCAAGCCGCGGGTCGAGGCGAAATTCCCCGTGGACCGCAGCCGTCAGACGCTCTTCGGCCATTCGCTCGGGGGGCTCTGCGCGCTTTACGCGGCCTTCCGCTCTCCGGAGCGGTTCCAGCGCTACGCCGCCTCCAGCCCCTCCATCTGGTTCGCCGAACGCTGGATTCTCAAGGCCGAGGCCGAATTCCCGGCGCGTCTGCGGGTTTCGCCCCATCCGGTGCTGCTGAGCCTCACGGTGGGGTCGCTGGAATCGGAGCCGCCCGAGCATCTGCGCGCGGGAACCGACCCCTACGCCCATTGGGTGCGCAGGAACCGCATGGTCGAGAACCTCATGGAGATGGGGCGGCGGCTCGCGGCGCTGGACCCCGGAAAGCTCGAGGTGGTTCAGGCCGTCCTCGAGGGCGAGAACCATCCTTCGGCGGCCTTCGCCGCCCTGAGCCGCGCCTTGCGCGCGGCGCTCCGGCCGGAAAGGGCTCTGACGACATGACCTATTGGAGACGGGCGGCGGGCGCCTTCGCTCTGGCTCTCCTGACGGCTTTCCCGGCGGCGGCGGAGGTCCGCACGGAGGACCTCACCGGGCGCGAGGTGGTGCTCGCCGAGCCCGCCAGACGGATCGTGCTGGGCGAGGGGCGGCATCTGGCGGTTCTGGGGCTCACGCATGAGGATCCGGCGTCTCTGGTGGCGGGGTGGCGTCTGAGCAAGCCGCTCGACGAGGGCACCCTGGAGGCCTGGCGGGCGAAGTTCCCCGAGATCGACGCCATCCGCGACGTGGGCGGCGCCGGGCGGGATCTCTCGGTGGAGGCGATTCTCGCGGCGGATCCGGATCTCGTGGTGCTGCCTCTGGCGGATTCGGGCGCGCCGGGCCTGCTGCGGGCCCGCGAGCGGCTGGAGAAGGCCGGGGTTCCTCTGGCCTATGTGGATTTCTTCACCCATCCCGAATCCAACACCATTCCGAGCCTGCGCATCCTCGGGACGCTCACCGGCTCCGAGGCGAAGACCGAGGAGTTCATCGACTTCTACGAGGGCAAGCTCAAGGCGGTGCGGGCGGCTCTGGACGACCCGGAGCTTCAGCGCCCGAGCGTGTTCTTCCACGTCCATGCGGGCGGAGAACGCTGCTGCTCGACGGCGGGCGGGGGCGTCTTCAACGACTTCATCGAGATGGCGGGCGGCGAGAACCTCGGGGCGGATCTGGTGAAGGGCGTGGTGGGCGACGCCAGCCTTGAATCCGTGCTGCTGGCCGATCCGGATTTCTACGTCGCGACGGGCGGCGCCCATATGGCGGCGCGGGGCGGTCTGGTGCTCGGGCCGGGGGTCTCCGAGGAGACGGCGCGGGCGGGGCTGGACAAGCTGCTCGCCTCGCGGGGCATCGCGCAGCTCACCGCCGTGGAGCAGGGGCGGGCGCTCGGCGTCTGGCATCTCTTCAACGATTCGCCTCTGCATGTCGTGCTGATCGAGCTTCTGGCGAAGACCTTCCATCCCGACCGGACGGCGGATCTCGACCCTGCGGCCACCCTCGCCGAGATCGAGGCGCGGTTCTCGCCGGTTCCCACGCCGGGGATCTACTGGCTCAAGCCATGAGCGCCCCCGTCCTGACCTCCGCCGCGGACGAGGCCCTCGCGGCCTGGAGCCGCCGCAATCGCCGTCGGGCGCTCTGGACGGGGCTGCTCGGGCTTCTGGCTCTGGCGGCGCTGACGCTGGATTTCTTCCTCGGCACGGCCATGACTCCGGGCGAATCCTGGAACGCGCTCTGGGGCATCGGCGGGGCCACCTCGCGTCAGAGCTTCATCATGCATGACCTGCGCGCGCCGCCCGCCCTGATGGCGGGTCTGGTGGGGGCGGCTCTGGCCCTGGCGGGCGCCGAGATGCAGACCCTCCTCGACAATCCCCTCGCCGAGCCCTTCACGCTGGGAGTCTCCGGCGCGGCGGCTCTGGGGGCGGGGCTGGCTCTGGCTCTGGGCCTGCGCCTGCCTTTCGTGCCGCAGGAATGGGCCGTTTCGGCCAACGCCTTCGTGATGGCCTGCGCGGCTCTGGGGGCGCTTCAGGCGCTGACGCGCTGGCGGGCGGGAGGGCCTCAGACGCTGATCCTCTTCGGGGTGGGGCTGGCCTTCGCCTTTTCGGCCATGGTCTCGCTGACGCAATATCTCGCCTCGCCGGAGGATCTCCAGCAGCTCGTCTTCTGGACGCTCGGCAGCGTGCAGGGCGCGAGCTGGGCGCAGGTGGCTCTGATGGCGGTGGTTCTGGCGCTCTGCGTTCCGTTTTCGCTGCGGGCGGCCTGGCGTCTGACGGCGCTGCGGCTGGGCGCCGAGCGGGCCGAGGGCTTCGGCGTGGACGTCGGACGCCTGAGGCGGGGGGCTCTGGCGCGGGTGAGCCTGCTGGCGGCGGCGGCGGTCTCCATGGCGGGGATCGTGGGATTCGTGGGCCTGGCGGCGCCTCATGTGGCGCGGCGGATCGTGGGCGAGGATCACCGCTTCCTCCTGCCTGCGAGCCTCTTCTGCGGGGCGGCGCTGATGTCCTTCGCTTCGGCGGCGATCAAGATCATGGCGTCGTGGAACGGGGTGGGGCTCCTGCCCATCGGGCTGATGACGACGCTGATCGGGCTGCCGGTCTTCTTCGCCCTGATCCTCAGGAGGCGCGCGGCGTGAGGGCTTCCGGAGATCTGGCCGCGCGAGGCCTGAAGGTGCGCTATGGGGCGCGCGAGATCCTCAGGGGTCTGGACCTGCCGCCGCTTCATCCCGGCGAGTTCACGGCTCTGGTGGGGCCGAACGGCGCGGGAAAATCGACGCTGCTGCGGGCTCTGGCGCAGCTGGTCCCCTGTCAGGGGGAGGTGCGTCTGGGCGAGGCCGACCTGAAGAGGATGAGGCCCGCCGAGCGGGCGCGTCTGATCGGCTTCATGCCGCAGAGCCTTTCCGCCGCCGAGGGCCTGAGCGTTCTGGATTCGGTGGTGGCGGCCATGCGGGCGGGAGGCGAGTCGATTCCCGTGGCCGAGGCGGCCCGCAGCGCCTTCGCCATTCTGGAGCGGCTGAGGATCGGCCATCTGGCGCTTTCGGCGCTGGACAAGCTCTCCGGCGGACAACGCCAGATGGCGGGTCTGGCTCAGGCTCTGGCGCGCGATCCGGAGGCCCTGCTCCTCGACGAGCCGACCAGCGCGCTGGATCTCGCCAAGCAGATCCAGCTTCTGGAGGAGGCGCGGCGCCTCGCGGGAGAGGGGCGGATTCTCGTCGCGGCGCTGCATGACCTGACCATGGCGGCCCAGTGGGCGGACCGCATCCTCATCCTGCGCGAAGGGGAGCTCTGGGGCCATGGAAGGCCGGAGGAGGTCCTGACCTCCGCCATGCTGGCGGAGGTCTACGGCGTTGCGGGCCGCGTCGAGCGTTGCGCCCGGGGGCGGCTGCTCGTGCTGGCCGACGGAAGACTGAGCTAACGCCCCTCGCGCCGCCAGGCCGCAAGCAGCAGGCCCGCCGCGATCAGCAGCGCCAGCCAGGCCGGCGGCAGAGGCGTCAGGCTGGCCGCGCGCAACACCGAAGCGTCGCGCTCCACCAGACCGATCCAGCCCCGACCCTCCGTAGGGCGGCCCTCCTGCGCCCGGCGGATGTCCGGCAGCCCCTCGGCGACGCGCAGGGAGGCGCCTCCCGTGGCGTCGAGAAGCGGGCGGAAGATCTCGTCCGTCGAGACGGCGTTCTCGAATTCGCGCGGACTCGCGCCGCCCACCGCCGCCAGAGTCCGCCATTCGCCGTCCGTCACCACATGCACGCCCAGTTCGGGCGTTTCGACCTCGGCGCGCCAGAGGCCGGGCCCCGCCGCCTCGAAGGGCGCGAGCAGCTCGACCCCCGAAGGCGTGACCACCCGCGCCCGCTCCGGGCCCTCCTCGGCGAGGCTGCGGCGCGTGACGCCGATCCGCGCGCCCACCACCTCGGCGATCAGCGCGTCCTCTTCAAGCTCCGGCTCCTTCATGAGCCAGTGCGCCAGACGCCGGAACAGCTCCGCCTGAGGCCCGCCCCCCTCGAAGCCGCGCGCCCAGAGCCAGATCGTGTCCGAAGACAGCAGCGCGACGCGCCCCCGTCCCACGCGGTCGAGGATCAGCAGAGGCTCGCCTTCGGGCGATTCCATCAGCGCGGTCGCCTCTTCGCGCGGCTCCACCTCCACGATCCGCAGCCAGGAGCCCCAGCCCGGCGCGCCCGCGCTCTCCTCCGAGGGCGGCCAGGCCCGCGCGAGGTCGGAGGTCACCGGATGACGCCCGCCCAGAACGGTCAGCCGGGGGCGGAAGGCGCCCTCCAGAAGCCGCCCCGTCGGGCGCGCGGGCAGAGTCGCGCCGAGGGGGCTGCGTTCGAGGCTGTCCACCCCCGCGAACTCCGGACCCGCCGTGATCAGCGCCGCGCCGCCCGCGCGGATGTAGCGCGCCACGTTCATGATGTAGGTCGGGTCGAGGATGTCGCGCTCGGCGTAGCGGTCGAAGATCACGAGGTCGAAATCGTCGAGCTTCTCCATGAAGAGCTCGCGCGTCGGGAAGGGGATCAGCGACAGCTCGTCCGAGCCCGCGCCGGGATCCTTCTCGATGGGCCGCAGGATGGTGAAATGCACCAGATCCACCGCCGGATCCGCCTTGAGCAGGTTGCGCCAGGCGCGTTGCCCCGCATGGGGCGCCCCCGAGACCAGCAGCACCCTCAGCCGCTCGCGGGCGGCGCGCAGGGTGAAGGCGGCGCGGTCGTTGCGCCCGGTGAGCTGCCCCGCCAGAGGCTCCACCGAGACCTCCACCGCGGCCAGGCCCGGCGCGTTCACCGTGGCCATGATCGTCTCCGAGACTCCGAGCGTCACGCTCTGCTGGACGGCGATCTCGCCGTTGACCCGCACGTTGACCACCACGCTCTGACCGGGCCGCGTCGGCGCCGCGCCCTGATCCTCCACCCGGATGCGGATGGGGATGTTCTCGCGCACCACGGCGAAGCTCGGGGCGCTCTCCAGCAGCAGGCGGCGGTCGTATTCGCCCGCCCGGCCCGTCGAGAGCAGATGCACCGGCGCCGGAAATCCCGCCAGAGCCGCGTCATGGGCGCGGCCGTCCGAGACCACCACGGCCCCCGCGATGCGCTCGGGATCGGTCTCGGCGAGGATCTCGTTGAGCGCGCCGAAGATCGGCGAGCCGAGGTCGTGGCCCGCGGCGTTCATCGCCGAGCTCACGCGGATCACCTTCAGCTCCATGGGGCGTTCGAGGTTCATGCGCTCGACGGCGGCGCGCATGGCGGCCTCGGCGGCGGCGAGCCGTTCGGGGCGTTCGTCCACGCCGTCGCTGGCGGTCTCGTCGAGGATCAGCGCCGCCACCGAGGCCCGGGGCTCGCGCAGCTCCTTCACCAGCGAGGGCCCCGCCAGAGCCGTCAGCACCGCCAGCCCCGCCGCGAAGCGCAGCCAGACTCCCGGCGCCCGCCGCCAGAGCCCCAGCGCCAGAAGCGCCAGAACCAGAGCCGCCAGAAGCCCCAGCGCCCAGAGCGGGACCAGAGGCGCGAATCGCGCGCCGGTCCAGGTGAGTTCCGCGTCCAAGCTCGCGCCCCCTTATCTTCCGAGCCGCTCGAGCAGCATGGGAATATGCACCTGATCCGACTTGTAGGAGCCGGTGTAGGCGTACATGGCGATGTTCACGCCGAAACGGATAGCCGTCTCGCGCCGCCGCTCGCCGCCTTCGGGCATGGGGAGCACGGGATCTCCCGGCCCCCATCCGTCGCGGCTCGGGCGGAGCGCCCAGGCGCCGGCCCAGTCGCGCCCCCCGACGATCACCGGAGACACCCCGTCGTTGGAGAAGCCGAGCGCCTCGGCGTCCTCCAGTTCGGCGGCGTTGGGCGCGGCCTCCACCCAGACCTCGCCGCCGTCCCAGCGTCCGGGGAAGTCCTTGAGCAGGAAGAAGCTCCGCGCCAGCACATGGCGTTCGTCCAGCGGGGCCAGCGGCGGCAGATCCAGCCCCAGAGCCACGCGGCGCAGAGCCTCGGCGCCCGGCGTGGGGCGTCCGTCGAAGGCCAGATGGGCGTCGCGCGTGTCGAAGAGGATCATCCCCCCCTGGCGCAGATAGGCGTTGAGCCGGGCCACCGCCGCCGAGCTCGGCGCCTCCTGCCCGGCGGTGATCGGCCAGTAGAGGAAGGGATAGACGTTGAGTTCGTCCCGCTCCACGTCCACGCCTTCGGGCGGGCCGGGCTCGATGGAGGTGCGGGCGGTCAGATGCTGCGCCAGACCGTAGAGCCCGGCGCGGCTGATCTCGTCGAGCTGGGAGTCTCCGGTCAGCACATAGCCGAAGGAGGCTTCGAGCGCCGCCTTCTCGGCCCTGGCCAGAGCCGCCGCGTCGAGGCTTTCGGGGGCGGCGCTCTGGGCGAGGCCCGGACCTGGGCTCAGCGCCAGCCCGAGCGCCAGAAGCGCCGCGCCGCCCGCGCCCCGGGCCGGGAGGCGCAGGCGCCCCGTCACGAAGAGCGTGGCCAGCGCGTCCGCCGCCAGAAGCAGCAGCGCGAGGGTCAGCAGAAGCGGCTTGAGCGGACGCTCCGGCGCGCCGCCCAGAGGCTCCCGGACCACGTTGGCGGGCAGGGCGGGCAGAGGCGCCAGGCTCGTTCCGGGCGCCATGAGGTTCAGGGCGATCTGCGCGCCGTCGCGGGCGTAGACGCCCGGAGGGGCGTCGTGATCGGGGCGGTTCTCGGCGAGCCGCGCCCCCGTCGCGGGACGGGCCGCCGCGTCGCCCGCCATGTCGGCGGCGCGCGGGAGGCCCCAGGCGTCGAGCAGGGTCACGGGCGTCCAGAGCGCCTCCGCCTCCGAGGCGAGGCTCTGGGCGGCGCGTCCGTCGAAGGCCGCCGCCCGCTCCAGGACGCGCCCGAGCATCTCCATGAACAGCCCCGACAGCGGCAGGCTCGACCATGAGGGCTCGGCGCTGACATGCAGGAAGACCACGCTGCCCTCGCCGCGCCGCTCCGCCGTCACGAGCGGCGAGCCGTCGGCGAGCCCGGCCCAGACCTTGGGCGGCAGATCCACGTCCGGCTCCGCGAGGATCTGGCGCGAGATCAGCACGTCGGCGGGCGGAGTCAGGCCGAAGAAGGGGCTGACCTCGTCGAAGGGCGCGATGGGCTGAGGCTCGCCCCAGCTCATGGCGCCGCCGAGCGTGCGGCGTCCGGGCCGCAGCCGCACCGGCAGCAGGGGGTCAGGCGTCTTGAAGCCGCTCTGATCGTCGGCGGCGGCCAGAGTGGCCGGGCCCGCGAAGCGGATCAGGGTTCCGCCCTGACGCACCCAGGCGTCCAGCGCGGCGGCCTCGGAGGGCGCGAAGGCGCCGACGTCCACCAGAATCACGGCGTCGAAGGCCGCGAGTCCGGCCCCGTCGGCCTGGGTCAGGGTCATGAGGTCGACGTTCTGCGTCTCGGCCAGAGGCGCCAGGGCCTCGCGGAGGAAGTAGCCGCCGGAGAGGAGGGGCTGATCCTCGCGGGCCCGCTCGCCGCTGACGAGGGCCACGCGCTTGCGCTTGAAGCGGTTGTCCAGCAGAGCCGCGCCGCCTGCGCTGCGGCCTTCCTCCAGGCTGAGGAAGGCCACGCGGTTGAGCAGATCCAGCGGAGCTTCGATCTCGGCCGAGGCCGTGGTCGCGCCCGCCGCGAAATCCGCCTGAGCCGAAGCCACGGGACGCGGCGCGGCGTTGTCGGGCGCCTCCCAGGCGAGGATGCGCCGGGTCTCCGGGCCGGAGGCCTCGGCGCGCAGGGCGGTGAGCTTCAGCTTGCCGGGCTCTTCTCCGGGAGGCTCGGCGCGCAGGCCGCGCGCGGTCTCCAGCGGCCCGAGCGCCCGCGCGGAGACTCCGGCCAGCTGCGCGGCGAACTCCGCGGCGCCGGGGCCGTCGAGCCCGTCGTGGATCCAGACCACATGGGAATCCGGCGGCAGATCGGCCGAAGCCAGAGCCTCGCGATGAGAGGCCCAGGGCCTGGGCTGCAGGTTCTCCAGCAGCCCCAGAGCGTCGGCGGCGGCGCGGGGCTCGACGAGCAGGCGCCCTTCCGACAGCGGCGGCTCCGCCAGACCGATCAGCGCGGCGGGACGTCCGGCGCGTTCGGCCTGGGCGAGGATCTCGCGGGCGGCCTCGCGTCGGGCCTCCCAGTCGGGGGCGGAGGCCCATCCGTCGTCCATGACCAGCACGACGGGCCCTCCGCCCTCCGAGAGCCGGGGGCGCGGATCGAGGACCGGCTGCGCGAAGGCGAGGATCAGCAGGGCCGCCGCCAGAATCCGCAGGGCCAGAAGCCACCAGGGCGTGCGTTTCGGAGTCTTCTCCGGAGGCTCCACCCCCAGCAGGATCGCCACGCCGGGGAAGCGCTCGCGCAGAGGCGCGGGCGGCGTCGCCCGCAGCAGCCACCAGAGGATCGGCAAGGCCGCCAGAGCCGCCAGAAGCCAGGGATTCAGGAAGGCGAGAGAGCCGAGGCTCAGGGCGGGGATCATCTGGGGGCGCTCCAGCTGTGCGAGGCGGCGCTCAGGGCGCCATGCAGCGCGAGCAGAAGAGGCGCGGGAGACTGGTCGGTGCGGTGCAGGAACAGCCGCCATCCGGCGCCGCGCGCCAGATCCTCGAGACGGGCGCGCCGCTCGGCGAGCCTGCCCCGATAGGCGGCGTCGAGGGATTCGGCGCGGTCGGCCTCATAGTTCAGCAGGCCGCCCATGCTCTCGAAGAGCAGCCGCCCGCGATAGGGGAAGGCCTCCTCGGCGGGGTCGAGGATCTGCACCAGGGCGCCGCCCGCCTCCTGAGCCGCCGCCGAGGCCAGACGCCGCGCCAGAGGCTCCAGAGGGCCGAAGAAATCCGAAAACAGGACCACCCGCGCCCTGCGGCCCAGCGGCGCGGCGGGCGGAGCGCCGTAATCGGGCGGCGTCTCCTGATCCGTCGCGGCCAGAGCCAGAGCCAGGCGCCGCAGGCCCGGTTCGCGGGAGGTCGGGGGAAGGGGCGGATCGAGCAGGGCGAAGCGCTCGCCGCTGCGCGCCGCCAGAGCCGCCAGAGCCAGAGCCAGCAAGGCGGCCCGCTCGGCCTTGGTCGCGGGCGCGGTCTTCGAGCGGAAGCGCATCGCCGCCGAGCGGTCGGGCCAGAGCCAGAGCGTCTGGGCGGCCTCCCACTCGGTTTCGCGGACGTAGAGCTCGTCGGCGCGGGCGGAGCGGCGCCAGTCCATGTCCGAGAGCGCGTCTCCGGGGAGCGCGCGGCGATATTGCCAGAAGGTTTCGCCCCGGCCCGAGCGCCGCCGCCCATGAGCGCCCGTCACGAGGCTGGCGAGGCGCTCGGCGGCCAGCAGCAGCGGCGGCAGGGCCGAGGCGGCGCCTTCCGCGTCGCGGCGCAGACGCGCGGCCTGCGCGCCTGGAGGGACCGCGGAGGCCGCTTCCGGGCGGCGCGGCTCGCTCATGCTCCGGCCTTGCGGAGGGCTTCGGCGATCACGCCGTCGAGGCTGACGCCCTCGGCGCGGGCGGCGAAGCTCAGGGCCATGCGGTGGCGCAGGGCCGGAATCGCGAGATCCGCCACGTCCTGGAGGTCGGGCGCGAAGCGGCCTTCGAGCAGGGCCTTGGCGCGGACGGTCAGCATCAGCGCCTGAGCCGCGCGCGGGCCGGGGCCCCAGGCGACATGACGTCGCGCGCTCTCCAGGGCCTGAGGGTCGCCCGGACGGCAGCAGCGCACGAGGGTCAGGATGGCCTCCGTGACCTTCTCGCCCACGGGAATGCGCCGCACCAGCCCCTGGAACCTCTGGAGCTGCTCGGCGGTGATCGCCGCATGCGGCGTCACGGTTTCGGCGCCGGTGGTGGCGAGCAGGATGGCCCGCTCGGCGTCGCGGTCGGGATAATCCACGTCGATCTCGAAGAGGAAGCGGTCGAGCTGGGCCTCCGGCAGAGGATAGGCGCCTTCCTGCTCGATGGGATTGCGCGTGGCCAGCACATGGAAGGGCGCGGGCAGGTCGTGGCGCTCTCCGGCGATGGTGACGTGCTTCTCCTGCATGGCCTGGAGCAGCGCCGACTGCGTGCGGGGGCTGGCGCGGTTGATCTCGTCGGCCATGAGCAGCTGCGCGAAGATCGGGCCCTTCACGAAGCGGAAGGCGCGCGATCCGTCGGCGCCCTGCTCCAGCACCTCGGCGCCGAGGATGTCGGAGGGCATGAGGTCGGGCGTGAACTGGATGCGCCGGGCGTCCACGCCGAGCACGACCCCGAAGGTCTCGACGAGCAGCGTCTTGGCGAGCCCCGGCGCCCCGACCAGCAGCGCATGTCCGCCCGAGAGGATCGCCGCGAGGGTCAGATCCACCACGCGCTCCTGTCCGATGACGCGGCGGCCGATCTCGGCGCGCGCCAGAGACAGCGCCGCTTGCGCCTCCTCGACGATTCGCAGGAGGGCGTCTTCGTCCGCGAAGCGGGCGGCGGCGAGGCTGTCGGCGGGTGCGGTCATGCCGGATCCTGTCGTTTCTGGGGGCCGTCCCGGCCCGAAGCGCGGCTGGGAGAGGCGGAAGGCCTTGCGTCCAAGGGGCTGCGCCCTCATCTCTGGGGGCGAGACGTTATATTAAGCTATATCGCCGAGATTAAACCCCCGCCCTCCGTATTGTCGCACAAGAGCTTGTGAGCCGACGCGGGAGGCGGATCGGCCTGAGAGGAGTCATGTCGGAGCCCCCCCATCCGCCTTCAAGCGCATCCCCGAGCCTCGCGGGCCTGGGCGAGGCTAAGAAGACCCGTCTGCCCAGACATCTCTGGAATCCGTCCTTTTGCGGCGAGATCGACATCGTGATCCGCCGCGACGGGACCTGGATCCACGAGGGCCGCCCCATCCTGCGCCGCGAGCTGACGAAGCTCTTCGCCTCGGTCCTGCGCCGCGAGGGCGACGAACATCATCTGGTCACGCCGGTCGAGAAGATGAGGATCCGCGTCGAGGACGCGCCCTTTCTCGCCGTGGACATGCGCGAGGAAGGCGAGGGACGCGCGCGCCGCCTGATCTTCGCCACGAATCTGGACGAAGAAGCGGCGCTCGATTCGCCCGGAGGCCTGCGCGCGGCGCATGGCGCCTCGGGCGGCTTGACGCCCTATCTGCGGATGCGGGATGGTCTGGAGGCGCGGCTCGACCGCAAGACGACCTATCGGCTGATCGAGTTGGGGGAAGCGGAGGGCGAAGGCGAAGAGGCGGCCTTCGGAATCTGGTCGGGGGGAATCTTCCACCCGCTGGCCCCGGCCTCGGAGGCGGAGCCATGAACATGACCACGAACTCCCTGCGGTCCCTGCGAAGTTCGCCAGGACTCTTTCCCCCCGTCGAGCGCGCCGAGCTGCGGCGCGCCGTGGCCCAGACCCTGCCGCTCGCGGCGGGCGGCGACGAGGTCGCGCCCGACGTCGCGCCGCGCATGGCGGCGGTGCTCTGCCCGGTGGTCGAGCGCGAGGACGGGCTCTGGGTCTGGATGGTGCGCCGCGGCGACCATCTGCGCCGTCACGCCGGACAGATCGCCTTCCCCGGCGGCAAGGTGGAGGACGAGGATCATTCGCCCCTCGCCGGCGCCCTGCGCGAGACCCGCGAGGAGATCGGCCTCGATCCCGCCGGAGTCGAGGTGGCGGGGGCGCTCGCGCCCTATCTGACCGTGACCGGCTTCCTGATCATCCCCTTCGTGGGCTTCGTGGCGCCCGATTTCCGGCCCGAACCCGACGGGGACGAAATCGCCGAAGCCTTCCAGGCTCCGCTCGACCTGCTGCTCGATCCCGAGAAAATCCGCCGGCTCCAGCGGGAATATGCGGGTCGTCAACGCTTTTATTACGCCATCGACTATAATGAACGGAACATATGGGGCGCGACGGCGGGGATGCTCAAATCCCTGTCGGAACGCGTCCTGGCCCTGCGCGAGAGCGAGGGGCGGTCCGGAGGAGACGGAGCGGGTCCGGGAGGCGCGACGTGGGGCGCATCCTGATCCTGATTCTGGCTCTGGGCTGTCTGCCCTTCGCGCTGGCGGCCCTCTACGAATGGAGCCGCGACCGGGGAGGCTGGCGGCGTCGGGGGCTCTGGGCGCGGGAAAGGCTGCTGAGGCTCGCCCTTCTGGGGCTGCTTCTGGCGGCGGCGGGATCTCTGGCCATGGCGATCGTCATGGACCCGGGCGGCGAAACCGGTCGTTACGAGCCGGCGCGATTGGAAAACGGAAGGGTGACGCCGGGGCGGATCGTCCCGGAGGAGCTTCAGCCGCAGAGCAGATAGGGGTGGGCAGATGAGTCTGGAGATCCGGGCGCCATGGCTTGAAGCCGAGACCACAAGGGCCGTCTGGGCGGCCCTGACCGCCGAGGGCGCCTTCGTGCGCTTCGTCGGCGGCTGCGTGCGCAACGCGGTGATCAACGGCCCGCCGACCGACGTGGATCTGGTGATCGACCAGCCTCCGGAGCAGACTCTCGATCTTCTGGCCAAGGCGGGCCTGCGCGCCGAACCCACGGGGCTCGATCACGGCGTGGTCATGGCGGTGCTCGACGGCCAGGGCTTCGAGATCGCCTCCATGCGCCGCGACGTGACGCCCGACGGCCGCCGCTCCAAGGTCGAATACGGGGCCAGCGTCCTCGAAGACGCCCAGCGCCGCGACTTCACCATCAACGCCCTCTACGCCGACCGGACCGGCCGCGTCGAGGATCCCATCGGCTGGGCGCTCTCCGATCTGGAGGCCCGGCGCGTGCGGTTCATCGGCTCGCCCGCCAAGCGGATCCAGGAGGATTATCTCCGCATCCTGCGGCTTTTCCGCTTCCACGCCTGGTATGGCGAGGGCGAGATGGAGCCCCCGGGACTGGTGGCCTGCGCAGGCCTGGCCGCGGGTCTGGAGCGCGTGTCGCGCGAGCGCGTCGGCGCCGAGATGATGAAGCTCATGGCCGCGCCGGATCCCTCCATCGCCATGAAGGCCATGGAGGAGACCGGAGTCATGGAATACGCCCTGCCGGAGGCGCGCCGCAACGGGCCTTTCGCGGCCCTCAGCGCGATGGAGCGCCGCTACGGCGTGCAGCCGGTGGATCCCATGCGGCGGCTGGCCCTGCTGACCCGCGGCGCCGCCCCCGAGGAGGTGATGGAGCGCCTGAGGCTCTCGCGCCACGCCGCCAACGAACTGACCGCGCGCAGCGTCTCCTATCCGATCACCGATTCCTCCACCGCCCGGCGCCTCGGCTACGAGCGCGGCGCCGAGGCCGCCCGGGACGTCATGCTCATCGCCGCCGCCGACGGCGGTCCGGCGATTCAGGCGCGCTGGTTCGGCGACATCAACGAAGGCGCCCGCCAGAAGCTTCCGGTCACCGCCAACGACCTGATCGACGTCGGATTCACGCCGGGGCCCCGGCTGGGCGCGGCGCTGACCCAGGCCGAGCGCGACTGGGTCGCGAGCGACTTCGTGCTGGATCGCGCGACGCTGGTCGCGCGCGCTTCGGAAGTCCGCGAGGCGAGCTGAAGTCTGGCTCTCCTTCCGCCCGAATCCTCCCTGAAGCCCTCCGGATCCCGCCGGGGGGGTTTTCGCATTGCGAAAGATCCTCCGGGGCGCGGAATTCCCTCCGCGCCGCCCGGGCGCCGCGACGAAAGGATGACGGAGGCCCTTGCGCGGGGCGGCGGCCTCTGCTTACTCTGGGGGCATGAAAGGCGCGAGCGCCCGTGAAAACAGACGACCCGTCAGGAGAAGACTTATGAAAATCCAACGCTTCGCGGGGCTTGCGGCTCTGCTCGCCTCGACGCTCATGGCCTCCTCCGCCATGGCCGAGACCCTCCGCTGGGCCCGCGCCAGCGACGCCCTGACCCTCGATCCCCATTCCCAGAACCAGGGCGTGACCCATAACTTCGCCCACCACATTTACGAAACGCTCGTGGATCGCGCCGTGGACGGCTCGCTCACGCCGCGCCTCGCCACCGAGTGGTATGTGAAGGAAGGCGAGCCGAGCGTCTGGGTCTTCAAGCTCCGCCATGACGTGAAGTTCCATGACGGCGCCGACTTCACCGCCGAGGACGTGGTCTTCTCGCTGGATCGCGCCCGCTCCGAACATTCGAACATGCGCCAGCTGCATTCGGCCATCGAGAGCGTCACCGCCGTCGACGACCACACCGTCGAAGTCAAGATGACCGGCCCCTCGCCGCTCTATCCGAACAACCTGACCAACACCTTCGTCATGGACAAGGGATGGTCCGAGGCGCACAACCTCCAGAGCGTGCAGGACTACGCCGCCGGAGAAGACAATTACGCCGTGCGCAACGCCAACGGCACCGGCCCCTACATCCTCGACTCCCGCGAAGTGGACGTGCGCTCGGTGCTCAAGCGCAACGAGGCCCATTGGGCCGAGACCAAACCCCAGGTCACCGAGATCATCTATCTGCCCATCGCCGAGAACGCCACGCGCATCGCGGCGCTGCTCTCGGGCGAGGTGGATCTCGTGCAGGACGTGCCGGTGCAGGACATCGAGCGCCTCAAGGGCACGGCGGGTCTGAAGGTCGAGACCGGCCCCGAGAACCGCATCATCTATTTCGGCTACCGCATGGACGACAAGCCGCTGAAATCCTCGAACGTCACCGACAAGAACCCCATCGCCGACCCCCGCGTGCGCGAGGCCATGCATCTGGCCGTCGACCGCGAGGCCATCAGGCGCGTGGTGATGCGCGGGAATTCGCTGCCGGCGGGCGTGGCCATGCCGCCCTTCGTCCATGGCTGGACGCCCGAACTCGACGCCTTCCCGGCCCCCGATCCCGAGCGCGCCAAGGCGCTGCTCGCCGAGGCGGGCTATCCGGACGGCTTCAGCGTCACGCTCGACACGCCGAACAACCGCTACGTCAACGACGAGGCGATCTCCCAGGCGGTGGTCAGCATGCTGGGGCGCATCGGAATCAAGGTGACGCTGGCTTCGCGTCCGGTGGCGCAGCACTCGCCGCTGATCACCGGCGACAACACCGACTTCTATCTCCTCGGCTGGGGCGTCCCGACCTTCGACTCCGCCTATATCTTCAACGACCTGATCCACAGCCGCACCGGGCATTTCGGCGCCTACAACCCCTCGGGCTACGCCGATCCGGCGCTGGATGCGAAGATCGAGTCCCTCGCCACGGAAGTCGACGTCGAGAAGCGCGACGCCGACGTCGCGGAGATCTGGGCTCAGGTCCAGCGCGACCGCGTGCTGCTGCCGATCCACAACCAGCTTCTCGCCTATGCGATGAAGGAGAACGTCACTCTGGCGGTTCATCCCGAGAACCAGCCGCTGATGACCACCGTCACCTACGGCCAGTAAGATCTTCGGCGGGAGGGCCGGAGGCGCGCGCGTCTTCGGCCCCCTTCGTTTCGATGGCGGACGCGAAACCGGCTGTGGTTGCGCGCCTCCCCTCAACAGCCCGGAGATCCCATGTTCGCCTTCATTCTCCGGCGGCTGCTGCAATCGCTCATCGTGATGCTGGCGGTCGCGTTCATCGCCTTCCTGATGTTCCGCTTCGTGGGCGATCCCGTCGAGGGCATGATGGGCGTGGACGCCCGGCTCTCCGACCGCGAGGCCCTGCGCGACAGGCTCGGGCTGAACGATCCCTTCTACATGCAGTTCTGGACCTTCGTGAAGAACGCGGTCCAGGGCGAATTCGGCATCTCCTACCGGCTTCAGCAGCCGGTGACGCAACTGATCCTCAGCCGTCTGCCCGCCACGCTCGAACTGGCGGTGGTCTCGGCGAGCCTGGCGCTGATCGTCGGGGTGACGCTGGGCGTCTTCACGGCCATTCACGGCCGCCTCCCGCCTTCGACCCGCGAGACGCTGCTGGCGCTCGGGGCCGTTCTGGGGGCTGGCGTCGCGTTCCATCTGCTCGGGGGGGGCTCGCTGCTCTGGACTCTGGGCGGCGGGGCGGCGGTCTTCGTCTCGACGGCCTTCTGGGCGAAGCGCTTCTTTTCTCAGGCGATCATGGCGGTTTCGCTGGTGGGGGTCTCGCTGCCGACCTTCCTGATCGGCATAGGTCTGATCTTCGTCTTCGCGGTGGAGATGAAGCTTCTGCCCTCTTTCGGACGCGGCCAGACGGTGCAGGTCTGGAGCGGCTGGAGCACCGGATTCCTGACGAAATCGGGTCTGCTCTCGCTGATCCTTCCGGCGGTGACGCTCTCGCTCTTCCAGATGACGCTGATCATGCGGCTTGTCCGCGCCGAGATGCAGGAGGTGCTGCGCAGCGACTACATCCGCTTCGCGCGGGCCCGGGGCCTGCCGGAATCGAAGATCAACTTCCGCCACGCCCTGAAGAACACGCTGGTTCCGGTGATCACCATCACGGGCCTGCAGCTGGGCTCGATCATCGCCTTCGCGATCATCACCGAGACGGTGTTCAACTGGCCGGGCGTGGGTTCGCTCTTCGTGAACTCGGTGCAGGCGGTGGATGTGCCGGTGATGGCGGCCTATCTGCTCTTCGTGGCGCTGGTCTTCGTGGTGATCAACCTCATCGTCGATCTTCTGTATTATCTCGTCGATCCGCGCCTGCGCGTGGACGGCCGCGCCGGGAGGACCTGAGCCATGGCCGAAGCTTCTCCTCCCGAAGCGCCTGTCGAGGCCGCGGCTCCTGCGCGGGGATTCCGGGCGCGGCTCTGGGACAGCGACGTCTTCTGGTCCTGGCGACATCATCCGGTGGCGATCGTCTCCTCGCTGGTGGCGCTGACGCTGATCCTCGCGGCGGTCCTGGCGCCCTGGATCGCGCCGCACGACCCTTTCAATCCCGCGACGCTCCAGCTCATGGACGGCTTCACGCCGCCGGGCGAGGCCGCCATGTCGGGGACGGTCTACCGCTTCGGCACGGATGATCAGGGCCGCGATCTGCTCTCGACCATCCTGTATGGTTCGAGGGTCTCGCTCTTCGTGGGCTTCGCGGCGACGCTCTTCTCCATGACCCTGGGGGTGAGTCTGGGGCTCTTCGCGGGCTATCGCGGCGGGCTCGCCGACACGATCATCATGCGCGTGGCGGATGTGCAGCTCTCCTTCCCGGCGATCCTCATCGCCCTGCTGATCTTCGGCGTGGCGCAGGGCGTGATTCCGCCCAACAAACAGGAAAGCATGGCGATCTGGGTTCTGATCTTCGCCATCGGCCTCGCGAACTGGGCGCAGTTCGCCCGCACCGTGCGCGGCGCCGCCATGGTCGAGCGGCAGAAGGATTACGTCTCCGCCGCGCGGATCATGGGCGTGCCGGGCCCCTCCATCGCCTTCAGGCATGTGCTGCCCAACGTGCTGGGTCCGGTGCTGGTGATCGCGACGATCAGCCTCGCGCTGGCGATCATCGAGGAGGCGACGCTCTCCTATCTCGGGGTGGGCGTGCCGCCGACCCAGCCTTCGCTCGGGACGCTGATCCGCATCGGCCAGCGCTTCCTGTTCTCCGGCGAGTGGTGGATCCTGTTCTTCCCCGCGCTGATGCTCATCCTGCTCGCGCTTTCGGTGAATCTCCTCGGCGACTGGCTGCGCGACGCCCTGAACCCGAAGTTGCGCCAATGACAGAGACGTCAGACGTCCGAACGCCCGTCCTTTCGGTGCGCGACCTCGTGGTGGATTTCCCCCTGAGGCGCGGGAATTTCCGCGCCCTGCATGGCGTGAGCTTCGACATCGCGCCCGGCGAAGTGCTGGGCGTGGTGGGGGAATCCGGCGCGGGCAAATCCATGACCGGCGCGGCGGTGATCGGCCTGCTGACGCCTCCGGGGCGGATCACCAGCGGCGAGGTCTATCTCCAGGGCCAGCGCATCGACCAGCTGCCCGAGGCGGAGATGGTCAAGCTGCGCGGCAAGCGGATCGGCATGGTGATGCAGGATCCGCTGACCAGCCTGAATCCGCTCTTCACGGTGGGTCAGCAGCTCATCGAGACCATCCGCCAGCATCTGCCTCTGAACGAAGCCGAAGCGCGGGCGCGGGCCGTCTCGCTGCTGGAGGAGGCGGGGATTCCCCGCGCCGCCGAACGCATCGATTCCTATCCGCATCAGTTTTCGGGCGGCATGCGTCAGCGGGTGGTGATCGCTCTGGCCATCGCGGCGGACCCCGAACTCGTCATCGCCGACGAACCGACCTCGGCTCTGGACGTCTCGGTTCAGGCTCAGGTCATCAAGGTGCTGAAGAAGCTCTGCGAGAGCCGGGGCGCCGCGATCATGCTGATCACCCATGACATGGGCGTCATCGCGCAGATCGCCGACCGCATCCTCGTCATGAACGCGGGGCGCATCGTCGAGAGCGGGCCGGTGGGTCAGGTGATCCGTCATCCGCGCGAGCCCTACACGATCAAGCTCATCGACAGCATCCCGACGCTCAACCGCGATCCCGGGGCGCCGGTTCCCGCCGAGGCCGCCGCCCCCGAGGCCGCGGCGCAGGACGCCTATGTGCGCGTCGAGAACCTCACCCGGGATTTCAGCCTCGGGGGAGGGGGCTCCTTCTTCGGGCGGCTCTTCGGCGGCGAGAGCCGGATCTTCCGCGCGGTGAACGACGTGAGCTTCTCCATCCGGCGCGGGGAGACCTATGGCCTGGTGGGAGAATCGGGCTCGGGGAAATCGACCTGCGCGAAGATGATCGCGGGGCTGATTCCGCCGAGTTCGGGGCGCATCTTCGTGGACGGCGCCGACGTCTGGTCCGCCGAGGGCCTGGCCTCGCGGCGACGCAACGTGCAGATGATCTTCCAGGATCCCTACGCCAGCCTGAATCCGCGCTGGAAGGTGGGAAGCATCGTCGCGGAGCCGATCAGGGCGCTGAAGCTGACCTCCAGCCGCGCGGAGATCGAGGATCGCGTGGCGGATCTCCTGCGCAAGGTGCGGCTCGATCCCGTCGCGATGCGCAAATATCCGCATGAGTTCTCGGGCGGCCAGCGCCAGAGGATCGCCATCGCGCGGGCGCTCTCGACGCAGCCGGCCTTCATCGTCTGCGACGAGCCGACTTCGGCTCTGGACGTCTCGGTTCAGGCCCAGGTGCTGGACCTCATGAGCGGGCTTCAGGAGGAATACGGCCTGACCTATCTGCTCATCAGCCATAACCTCGCGGTGATCCGGCAGATGGCCAACGACGTCGGCGTGATGCGTCAGGGCGTGCTGGAGGAGAGCGGCCCGGTGGACGAGATCTTCGACCATCCCAAGGCCGAATACACCCGGATGCTGCTCGACGCCGTGCCGGATCTCGACAAGGTGGCCTGAGGCGAGGGGAGTCCCTCACTTGGGCAGGAAATCGCCCTTCATGGCGAGGATCTCGGCGCGGATGCGCGCCGTGGCCGGGCCGAGCGGCGCGGCGCGGGCCCTCGCGAGGCGCCATTGGCGCACCAGAGGCAGCCCCGGCGCCCGCACCAGAGCGAGGCGTCCCTGACGCAGCTCCTCCATGGCCGTATGCAGCGAGAGGAAGGCCACGCCCAGGCCCGCCATGGCCGCCTGCTTGATCGATTCGTTCGAGCCCATTTCGATCAGCGTGAAGCCGCGTCCGTCGGCCAGGCTGTCGAGATAGCGCGTCATCAGCAGCCGCGTGCCCGACCCCTGCTCGCGCGAGATGATCGAATGGCGGAGCAGATCCTTCGCCCCGACCTCCTCCAGCCTGGTCAGGGGATTCTCCGGCGCGGCGATCAGCCCGTGCGGATGAGGCCCCAGCACATCCTCTTCGATCTCGGGCCCGTCCGGCGGACGCCCCATGATCGCGAGATCCAGCTCCTGACGCTCCAGCCCCTCCAGCACGCGTTCGCGGTTGGATTCGCGCAAGACCACCTCGATCTCCGGCAGGATCTCCCGCAGGCGCGCAACCAGACGCGGCGCGAAATATTTCCCCGTCGAGACCGCTCCCAGCACCACGCGCCCGGTCTTGCCCTGAGCCCGGGCCTCCAGATCCGCGGCGAGGCGCCGCAGGATCTCCTCGATCCTGCGCCCGGCCTCCATGGCCATCTCGCCTTCGGGCGTGGGCGAGGAGCCCGCCGAATCGGAGCGTCTCTGAAGGAGCGCCACGCCCAGAATCCCTTCCAGGGCGCGGATTTGCGCATGAATGGCGGGCGGCGTCAGCCCGAGGCCGCCCGCGGCGGCGGCCAGAGATCCCCCCCGCGCGACGGCGGCGAGGGCGCGCAATTGACGCAAGGTCAGGGCGTCGGTGCGGATCATTCGATTTTCCTGAATGCGGCTTCTGATTTTTAAAATTTCTTTTTGGCCTCCGATCCGCAAGCTTAGGGCCGAGGCGGGAGGATCGAAACGGATCTTCTGAAAAACGCCCCTCAAAAGAAAGGCTTAGATCTTTTCTCCGAGCCATCCGGCGCGGCGGGATGAGGTAAGTCCGAAAAGATCAAGGGACCGGAAAAAACCGGCCCGTCCATCGGCTCCCAGGGAGGAGGCCCCCATGCGCGACGCGACGAGAATCCTCAGGGATTCCGCGATCCCCGAGCCTTTCGAAGATCTCATGAACCGCATCGCCCTGGTGGCGACGGGACTTTCCCGGCGGATCGCCCGGGGCGGGCTCGACGAGGATCTGGCCGGAGCGCGCGGCCAGAACGCGGGCGGCGACGGACAGAAGGCCCTCGACGTGATCGCCGACGAGGCCTTCATGGAGGCTCTGCGCGGCTCCGCCGTCCGTTATTACGCCTCCGAGGAGCAGGAGGAGGCCGTGGATCTCAATGGCGCGGGCGGCCTCGCGCTGGCGATAGATCCTCTGGACGGCTCCTCCAACATCGACGTGAACCTCTCCATCGGCACGATCTTCGGCGTCTATTCCGCCGGGGCGACGGCTCGGGCGAGCTTCCTGCGGCCCGGCCGCGATCTTCTGGCGGCGGGCTATGTGGTCTACGGGCCGCAATGCCTGCTGGTCGCGACCTTCGGACAGGGCGTGCTGCATTTCCTGCTCGACCCCGAGGACGGGCGCTTTCATCGCCTCGCCCGGAATTTCGACCTCTCGGGGAAATTCGGCGAATTCGCCATCAACGCCTCGAATCATCGCCATTGGCCCCGGCCCATCCGGGCCTATGTCGAGGATTGCCTCGCGGGAGAAGAGGGGCCGCGCCGCCGCAATTACAACATGCGCTGGGTGGCTTCCCTGGTGGCCGAAACCCACCGCATCCTGACGCGCGGCGGGGTGTTCCTCTACCCCGGCGACGCCCGCAAGGGCTATGAGCGCGGGCGTCTGCGCTATCTCTACGAATGCGCGCCCATCGCCTTTCTCATCGAGCAGGCGGGCGGCGCGGCCACCGACGGCGTTTCGCCGATCCTCGCGCAGACCCCTGACGCCCTGCACGCCCGCACGCCCTTCGTCTTCGGCGGCGCGGCCAATGTGGCCCGCATCGCCGCCTATCACGAGCTTTCCCATGAAGAGACCTCGGCGCTGTTCGGCGGCCGCGGCCTGTTCCGGAGCTGATCCTCATGAGCCGTCTGCATCCCATCATTTCGGTCACCGGCTCTTCGGGCGCCGGAACCTCCACGGTGAAGCACACCTTCGACCAGATCTTCCGTCGCGAGGGCGTGAAGTCCGTCTCCATCGAGGGCGACGCCTTCCACCGCTTCAACCGCGTCGAGATGAAGGCCGAACTCGCGCGGCGCACCGCCGCCGGAGACTTCACCTTCTCGCATTTCTCCTATGAGGCCAATGTTCTGGACGAACTGGAGCGGGTCTTCCGCGAATATGGCGCGACCGGCGAGGGCCGCACCCGCCATTACGTCCATGACGACGCCGAGGCCGCGCGCCATGGCGTGGCTCAGGGCGAGTTCACCGACTGGGCGCCCTTCGACTCCGGTTCGGACGTCCTCTTCTACGAGGGCCTGCACGGCTCGGTGATCAACGACGAGGTGAATCTCGCGGCTCTGGCGGATCTCAAGGTCGGGGTGGTGCCGGTGATCAACCTCGAATGGATCCAGAAGATCCATCGCGACCGCGCTCAGCGCGGCTATTCCACCGAGGCCGTCACCGACGTGATCCTGCGGCGCATGCACGCCTATGTGCATTGCATCTGCCCGCAATTCGCCGAGACCGACGTGAATTTCCAGCGCGTTCCGGTGGTCGACACCTCCAATCCCTTCATCGCGCGCTGGATCCCCACCGCCGACGAAAGCCTGGTGGTGATCCGCTTCAAGAACCCGCGCGGGATCGACTTCGCTTATCTCACGCAGATGATCTCCGGCTCCTGGATGAGCCGCGCGAACTCCATCGTCGTTCCCGGACCCAAGATGGATCTGGCGATGCAATTGATCCTCACCCCTCTCATCGAGCGGCTCGTCTCCGCCAAGCGGCGCGGCTGAAAGGAGAAATCCATGAACCTGCATGATCCTCGCGCCGCTCGGGAAAAGCTCATGGCCGACGCCTTGCGCGCTCTGGCGATGGACGCGGTGCAACAGGCCAATTCCGGACATCCCGGCATGCCCATGGGCATGGCCGACGTGGCGGCGGTGCTCTTCGACCGCTTCATGAAGCTGGACCCCGCCGCCCCCGGCTGGCCCGACCGCGACCGCTTCGTGCTCTCGGCGGGCCATGGCTCGATGCTGCTTTACGGGCTGCATCATCTGCTCGGATATTCCGACATGGACATGGCGCAGATCCGCGCCTTCCGGCAGCTCGGCGCCCGCACGGCGGGACATCCGGAATATGGCCACGCCCAGGGAATCGAGGTCACCACCGGGCCGCTCGGCCAGGGGATCGCCACCGCCGTGGGCATGGCCCTCGCCGAGCGTCTGGAGGCGGCGCGCTTCCCGGATCTCGTGGACCACTTCACTTACGTGATCGCCGGAGACGGCTGCCTCATGGAGGGCGTGAGCCAGGAGGCCATCGACCTCGCGGGACATCTGAGGCTCTCGAAGCTCATCGTGCTTTGGGACGACAACCGCATCACCATCGACGGATCGACGGAGCTTTCGACCTCGGTGGATCAGGCGGCGCGCTTTCGGGCCAGCGGCTGGAACGCCCTCGAAGCCGACGGTCATGACGTCGAGGCCGTGGCCGCCGCTCTGGAGCAGGCCCGCGCCTCGGAGAAGCCGACGCTCGTCGCCTGCCGGACGATCATCGGCTATGGCGCGCCGAACAAGCAGGGCGGCCATGACGTGCATGGCGCGCCGCTCGGCGCGGAGGAGATCGCCGCCGCCCGCAAGCATCTCGGCTGGAGCCACGGGCCCTTCGAGATCCCGGAGGAGGCCTACGCCGCCTTTCGCGCGGCGGCGTCTCGCGGCGCCGAGGCGCATCGGGTCTGGCGGGCCAGACTGGAGGCCTCGCCGCAGCGCGCCGCCTTCGAGGCCAACCGCGCGCAGGATCTCGCGCCCCTGACCGCCGCCATGGCCGCCCACAAGGCGAAGCTTCTGGCCGAGCGTCCGAAGATCGCCACCCGCAAGGCCAGCGAACTCGCCATCGGGGTCGTGAACGAGGCTCTGCCCTTCATGATCGGCGGCTCGGCGGATCTGACGGGCTCGAACCTCACCCGCAGCAAGGGCCAGCGCTCGGTCACGGCGGAGGATTTCGGCGGAAGCTACATCCATTACGGCATCCGCGAGCATGGCATGTCCGCCGCGATGAACGGGATCGCGCTGCATGGCGGCTTCCGGCCTTTCGGCGGCACCTTCCTCGCCTTCGCCGATTACGCTCGCCCCGCGATCCGTCTGGCGGCGCTGATGGGGGTCCCGACGATCTTCGTCATGACCCATGACTCCATCGGCCTTGGCGAAGACGGCCCGACCCATCAGCCCGTCGAGACCATCGCCAGCCTGCGCGCCATTCCCAATCTGACCGTGCTGCGCCCCGCCGACGCTCTGGAGACCGCCGAAGTCTGGGAGATCGCTCTGGCGAACCGCAAAGGCCCGACGCTTCTGGCTCTGTCGCGGCAGAATCTGCCGCTCCTGCGCCGCGAGGACGGGCCCAACCGCTCGGCGGAAGGCGCCTATCTGCTGCGGGGCGGCCCCGATGCAGGCGAAAGCCAGCGCGACCTGACGCTGATCGCCACCGGCTCCGAGGTCGAGATCGCCATGACGGCGGCCGAACTCCTCGGCGAGGAGGGCTTGCGCGTGGCGGTCGTCTCGGTCCCGAGCTTCGAGCTCTTCGCGGCGCGTCCCGCCGCCGAGCGCGCGGCGCTCCTGGGGGATGCGCCCCGGGTGGGCGTCGAGGCGGCGATCCGCATGGGCTGGGATCTGCTGCTCCGGCCCGAGGACGGCTTCGTCGGCATGACGGGCTTCGGCGCTTCGGCGCCCGCCCCGGCGCTCTACCAGCATTTCGGGATCACCGCCGAAGCCCTCGCCGCCGAGGCGAAGCGGCTGACGCGCAAAGCCTGAATCAAGAAAGAGAAAAGGGAGGACCGCGCGATGGCGCTGATCACGCTGAGACAGCTTCTCGACCACGCCGCCGAACAGGATTACGGCGTCCCCGCCTTCAACATCAACAACATGGAGCAGGGCATCGCGATCATGGAGGCGGCCCGCGCCGTCGACGCTCCGGTGATCATGCAGGCCAGCCGCGGCGCCCGCGGCTACGCCGGAGACGTGATGCTCGGCAAGATGATCGAGGCCCTCGCCGAGACCTATCCCGAGATCCCGCTCTGCATGCATCAGGATCACGGCAATGACGAAGCCACCTGCCTGACCGCCATCCGTCATGGCTTCACCTCGGTGATGATGGACGGCTCGCTCGAAGCCGACATGAAGACCCCCGCGAGCTACGAGTATAACGTGGCGATCACCGAGCGCGTCTCTCGGATGGCCCATTGGGTCGGGGCTTCGGTCGAGGGCGAGCTTGGGGTTTTAGGCAGCCTCGAGACCGGAGAAGGCGAAGCCGAGGACGGCCATGGCGCCGAGGGCAAGCTCGATCATGCCCAGCTTCTGACCGACCCCGATCAGGCGGTGGATTTCGTCGCCAGGACCGGAGTCGACGCTCTGGCCATCGCCTGCGGGACCTCGCATGGCGCCTACAAGTTCAGCCGCAAGCCCGACGGCGAGATCCTCGCCATGGGCGTGATCGAGGAGATCCACCGGCGGCTCCCCAATACGCATCTCGTGATGCATGGCTCCTCCAGCGTGCCCCAGGAGCTTCAGGACGTCATCAACGCCCATGGCGGCGAGATGCCCCAGACCTTCGGCGTTCCCGTCGAGGAGATCGTGCGCGGCATCCGGCACGGCGTGCGCAAGGTCAACATCGACACCGATTGCCGCATGGCCATGACCGCCGAATTCCGTCGGATCGCGGTGAAGAATCCCCGCGAATTCGATCCGCGCAAGTTCCTCAAGCCCGCCATGGACGCCATGGCGAAGCTCTGCAAGGCGCGCTTCGAGGCCTTCGGAACCGCCGGACAGGCCCACAGGATCCGACCCGTCCCGCTCGACGAGATGGCCAGACGCTACGCCGCCGGAACGCTGGCCCGGCCTCAGGCGAAAGCCGCCTGAGCCTCCCGCTTCCGCCCTCACAAGCCAACCTCACAAGAACGACTTCAGGAGGAAATCCCCATGGCCGACACCCCCGTGTCCGACAGCAAGGAATTGCGCGGCAAGGAGCGCTACAAGGCCGGCGTGCTGAAATACGCCCAGATGGGCTACTGGAACGGCGATTACGAACCCAAGGACACCGATCTGCTGGCGCTCTTCCGGATCACCCCTCAGGAGGGCGTGGACCCCGTCGAGGCCGCCGCCGCCGTGGCGGGCGAAAGCTCGACCGCCACCTGGACCGTGGTCTGGACCGACCGCCTCACCGCCTCGGACCAGTATCGCGCCAAGGCCTATCGCGTGGAGCCGGTGCCGAACAATCCGGGCCAGTATTTCGCCTGGATCGCCTATGACCTGATCCTCTTCGAAGAGGGCTCCATCGCCAACCTGACGGCCTCGATCATCGGCAACGTCTTCAGCTTCAAGCCGCTGAAGGCCGCCCGTCTGGAGGACATGCGCCTTCCCGCCGCCTATGTGAAGACCTTCAAGGGCCCGCCGACGGGAATCGTCGTCGAGCGCGAGCGGCTCGACAAGTTCGGCCGCGCCCTGCTCGGGGCCACCACCAAGCCGAAGCTCGGGCTTTCGGGCAAGAACTACGGCCGCGTGGTCTACGAAGGGCTCCGGGGCGGCCTCGACTTCATGAAGGACGACGAGAACATCAACTCCCAGCCCTTCATGCACTGGCGCGACCGCTTCCTCTACTGCATGGAGGCCGTCAACAAGGCCAGCGCCGAAACCGGCGAGGTCAAGGGCCATTACCTCAACATCACCGCCGGAACCATGGAGGAGATGTATCGTCGCGCCGAATTCGCCAAAGAACTCGGCTCGGTGATCGTGATGGTGGACCTCATCATCGGCTGGACGGCCACGCAGTCGATCTCCGAATGGGCGCGCCAGAACGACATGATCCTGCACATGCATCGCGCCGGACATGGCACCTACACGCGTCAGAAGAACCACGGGATCAGCTTCCGCGTCATCGCGAAATGGCTGCGTCTGGCGGGCGTGGACCATCTGCACACCGGCACGGCGGTCGGCAAGCTGGAAGGCGACCCGATGACGGTGCAAGGCTATTACAACGTCTGCCGCGAGATGAAGAACGAGGTCGATCTCCAGCGCGGACTCTTCTTCGAGCAGGATTGGGCCGACATCCGCAAGGTGATGCCCGTGGCTTCGGGCGGCATCCATGCGGGCCAGATGCATCAGCTTCTGCATCTCTTCGGCGACGACGTGGTGCTGCAGTTCGGCGGCGGCACCATCGGCCATCCGATGGGCATTCAGGCCGGCGCCACGGCCAACCGCGTGGCTCTGGAGGCCATGACCCTCGCCCGCAACGAAGGCCGCGACATCGCCAACGAAGGCCCGGAGATCCTGCGCGCCGCCGCCAAATGGTGCAAGCCGCTGGAGGCCGCCTTGGACACCTGGGGCGACATCACCTTCAACTACGCCTCCACCGACAGCTCCGACTTCGCCCCCACCCCCAGCGTCTCCTGAAGGAGAACCAACTATGCGCGTCACTCAGGGTTGCTTCTCCTTCCTGCCCGATCTGACCGACGAGCAGATCACCGCCCAGATCGAATATTGCCTGGGCCAGGGCTGGGCCATCGGCGTCGAGCACACGGACGACCCCCATCCCCGCAACACCTACTGGGAGATGTTCGGCCATCCGATGTTCGATCTGCGCGACGCCAAGGGCGCCATGATGGAGCTGGAGGCCTGCCGCAAGGCCTTCCCCGACCGCTACATCCGCATCAACGCCTTCGACTCGACCCGCGGCTTCGAGACGGTGACCATGAGCTTCATCGTCAACCGCCCGAAGATCGAGCCGACCATCCGCATGACCCGCACCGAGGTCGACGGACGCTCCATCCGCTACACCCACACCGTCCAGCTGGCCTGAGGGTGGGAAAGCCGGGCGGCTTCCCCCGTCGCCCGGCTTTCCTCCGTGTGAAGACGCGACCAGACGACAGATCGAGGGCCGCCCCATGACCGACCATCCGACCGCCGAAGCTTCCTCCCGGACCGTCGATCTGCGGGCCGAATACGAGACCTCCGGCGTGCGCGAGGTGCTGGAGGAGCTGGACCGCGAACTGATCGGCCTCGCGCCGGTGAAGCAGCGCATCCGCGAGACCGCCGCGCTCCTGCTGGTGGATCGCGCCCGACGCAGCCTCGGGCTCTCGCAGGAGACGCCCACGCTGCACATGTCCTTCACGGGGAATCCCGGCACCGGCAAGACCACCGTCGCGCTGAAGATGGCGGGTCTGCTGCATCGGCTCGGCTATGTGCGCAAGGGGCATCTGATCAGCGTCACGCGCGACGATCTGGTCGGGCAATACATCGGCCACACCGCGCCCAAGACCAAGGAGATCCTCAAGAAGGCCATGGGCGGCGTGCTCTTCATCGACGAGGCCTATTATCTCTACAAGCCCGACAACGAACGCGATTACGGTCAGGAGGCCATCGAGATCCTGCTCCAGGTGATGGAGAACAACCGCGACGACCTCGTGGTGATCCTCGCCGGATACGCCGACCGCATGGACCGCTTCTTTCAGGCCAATCCGGGCTTCCGCTCGCGGGTGGCCCATCACATCGACTTCCCCGATTACGAAGACGGCGAATTGCTCCGCATCGCGGACTCCATGCTGGACGGCCAGGGCTACGGCTTCTCGCCTGAAGCCCGCGAGGTGATGACCCGCTACATCTCGATCCGTCGCGCCCAGCCGCATTTCGCCAACGCCCGTTCGATCCGCAACGCCCTCGACCGCGCGCGCCTGCGTCAGGCCAACCGGCTCTTCAGCCGCGACGCCCCCGTCAGCGCGGAGGACCTCTCGACCATCCTGCCGGAAGACATCTCCGTCAGCCGGGTGTTCACGGGCGGCCTGAAGATCGGCGCGCCGGAGGGCGGGTCATGAACTGGCCGCAAGCCCTGATCTTCGACGTGGATGGAACCCTCGCCGAGACCGAGCAGGCCCATCTTCAGGCCTTCAATCTGGCCTTCGCGGCGGCGGGTCTGGACTGGCGCTGGAGTCCCGAAGATTACCGCGCCCTGCTGACCACCACCGGCGGCAAGGAGCGCATGGCGCGCCATGTCCGGGAGCAGGGCGGAGATCCGGCGGCCTGGCCCATCGCGGATCTGCATCGGGCCAAGACGCGCCTCTTCACGGAGATCGTCGCGGGAGGCGGCCTGCGGGCGCGCGCCGGAATCCGCGAGATCATCTCCGAAGCCCGCCGCGAGGGCGTCCGCTTGGCGGTGGCGACCACCACCTCGCCCGAGAACGTCGCGGCGCTTTGTCCGACGCTCTTCGGCGCGCCCATGGAGGCGGTCTTCGAGGTCGTGGCGGCGGGGGACATGGTCGCGGCCAAGAAGCCCGCGCCGGACGTCTATCTTCTCGCGCTGGAGCGGCTCGGGCTGCCTGCGGAGGCCTGCCTCGCGCTGGAGGATTCCCGCAACGGCGTCCTCGCGGCGAAGAGGGCGGGGCTGAAGGTCGTCCTCTCGCAGAGCTTCTTCACGCAGGGCGAGCCGACGGAATCCCCGGATCTTCAGGTCGCGGAGTTTTCCGGGCTCCTTCCCCTCGGGCGGCTGCGCGCGGGTGTTTCGTGAAGCGCAACATCGAGACGTCGTAGCCCAGAGCCTGAGCGCGATTCAGCAGGATCTCGCGCGTGGCGGCGTCGGGGCGCGGCTGGCGGCAGAGCAGCCAGAGGAAACGCCCCGAAGGCTCGCCGACGATGGACCAGCCGTAATCCTCCGCCCGGTCGAGCACCCAGTAATTCCCGAAGAAGGGGCCGAAGAAGGAGACGCGCAGCTTGTTGTTCAGGCCCCTGGCGCTCCTGACGACATAGGCGCGTCCGACGGCGCTTTTCGGCGGCCCGTCGAGTCCGCCCTGACGCCCCGAATTCACCACCTTGACCTTGCCGCTCGGCTTGAGGCTGTAATGCGCGGTGACGGCCTCCATGTCGCGCTGAAAGCCGTTCTCGTAGCGGGCGATCTCGTGCCAGAGGCCCAGATAGCGCCCGAGATCCACGGGCTTCAGGGGTTCGGGAACCTCGTCGTTGCCGACGGGGCCCGCATCCGGTCGCCGCACCGAGCGCCAGGACGCGAAGGTCAGGCCGCCCGCCAGAAGAAGCCGAGCCCAGAGCCGCATGATGGAATCTCCTATCCGGAAGGCGCGGTCCTCAGGCGCCTTCCGGGCATGTCGGGGCGGCGGGCGCCCGCTTCAAGAGCCCTCAGCCCACCTGCCGCAGGATCGCGCCCGAAAGTCCCGCCAGACGCAGCTTCAGAGACCAGGGCCGCCCGTCGGCGGGGATGGGCTCCGAGACGATGAAGCGCGCCGGGCCGCGTCCATGGCCTTCGTAGACGGGATTGTCGCTGTCGATCACGGTCTCCCAGCGCCCCGGACCATCCACGCCCAGACGCCATTCGGGGCGCTCGACGGGGGTGAAGTTGAAGACCCCGACGGCGGAGCCGCCGTCTCTGGCCCAGCGCTGGAAGGCGTAGACGGATTCCTCGGCGCGGTCGGCCTGGATCCAGCGGAATCCGCCTTCCTCGCAATCGCGCTCGTAGAGCGCGGGCGTGGCGCGGTAGACGAGATTCAGATCCCGCACCAGACGCCGCACCCCCTCGTGAGCCGGAGCCGCCAGCAGATGCCAGTCGAGGGACTGATCCGCGTTCCATTCCCTGCGCTGGGCGAATTCGCCGCCCATGAAGAGCAGTTTCTTGCCCGGATGCGCCCACATGAAGGCGAAGCAGGCCCGCAGATTGTCGAATTGCGTCAGGCCTTCGCCGGGCATCCGGCTCAGCAGCGAGCCCTTGCCATGGACGACCTCGTCATGGCTCAGGGGCAGGATGAAGTTTTCCGAAAAGGCGTACATCATCCCGAAGGTCATCTGGTGATGATGATGCTTCCGGTGGACCGGATCGCGCGACATGTAGCTGAGCGTGTCATGCATCCAGCCCATGTTCCATTTGTAGCCGAAGCCGAGCCCTCCCATCGAGACGGGGCGCGAGACCATCGGCCAGGAGGTGGATTCCTCGGCCATGGTGGTCGCGCCGGGGAGGCGGCCGTAGACGGTTTCGTTCAGCCGCTTGAGGAAGGCGACGGCCTCCAGATTCTCGCGGCCGCCCTGGACGTTGGGCGTCCAGCCCCCCGCCGGGCGCGAGTAGTCGCGATAGAGCATCGAGGCCACGGCGTCCACGCGCAGCCCGTCGAGATGCATCTCGTCCAGCCAGTAGAGCGCGTTGGCGATCAGGAAGTTCGCCACCTCGCGCCGCCCGAAGTTGTAGATGTAGGTGTTCCAGTCGAGGTGATAGCCCTCGCGGGGATCGGCGTGTTCGTAAAGGGCGGTGCCGTCGAAACGCGCGAGGCCATGGGCGTCGGTAGGGAAATGGGCGGGCACCCAATCGAGGATCACCCCGAGATCCGCCTCATGGCAGGCCTCGACGAAGGCGCGGAATTCGTCAGGCGTCCCATACCGCGAGGTCGGGGCGTAAAGCCCGATGGGCTGATAGCCCCATGAGCCGTCGAAGGGATGTTCGGTGATCGGCAGAAGCTCGATATGGGTGAAGCCCATCTCCTTCGCATAGCCGACCAGCTGGCGGGCGTGCTCCGGATAGGTCAGGGAGCGGCCGCCCTCCTCCAGATTCCGCCGCCAGGATCCGAGATGGACCTCATAGATCGAGATCGGGGCGTCCAGAGCCTGGGCGGCTTCACGGCGAGCCAGCCAGGGGGCGTCCTTCCAGGCGTGGCGCGAGGGCGCCGCGAGGATCGAAGCCGTTTCGGGACGCATCTGGGCTTGCAGCCCCACCGGATCGGCCTTGAGGCGCAGGGCTTCGTCCGGCCCGACGACCTCGTATTTATAGGCTGCGCCGGGCTCGACGCCGGGAACGAAGATCTCCCAGATTCCCGTCGAGCCGCGCGGCCGCATGAGATGGCGCCGACCGTCCCAGAGGTTGAAGCCCCCCACCACCGAGACCCGTTTCGCCGAAGGCGCCCAGACGGCGAAACGCGCGCCCTTCACGCCTTCATGTTCGGTCGGGCGGCCGCCCAGAACCTCCCAGAGCCGCCAATGGGCGCCCTCGGAGAAGAAATGTTCGTCCCATGCGCCCAGAAGAGGCGCGAAGCGATAGGCGTCCTCGAAGCTCCAGACCTCGACGCCGGCTTCGGTCCTGCGGCGGGCGCGCAGGCGATAGGCGGGACGTCCGGCCTGAGGCCAGAAGCCTTCGAACAGCCCCGGCGCCTCGGGATGGGGCGTCAGGGCGAGCAGGACTTCGCCGCTCTCGGGCGCAAGGGCTTCGAGGCTTTCGGCTCCCGGCTCGAAGACGCGGATCCGCCAGCCGCCCTCGACCGGATGCGCCCCCAGAGCCGCGAAGGGATCGGCGTGGCGGCCCTCGACCAGGGCGCGGGCCTCGGGCGTCGAGAGAGGGGGCGGAAACGCGGAAGGCGGTTCGGCGGGCTTCGTCTTGCGCCCCTTGATTTCGGCGGAGGCGGGCTTCGCCTTCTTGGCCGCCTTGACGGGCGTTTCTTCAGGCGCCTTCGCCGCTTTGACCTGAGTTTTTTTCGCTGCGGCCTCGGCGGGCTTCTTCGCCTGCTTCTTCGCCTTGGCTTCGGGCGCGGCGGCGCGGGCGGGACGGCGTCCGGAGGTCTTCGCCTCGGGCTTGTCTTCTGCGGTCATCTCGTCTCCCTCCCCTGATTGTTCTGGCGGGCCGCGCCCCCGGCTTGCGGGGACGCGGCGGATGTCCTGGGCGTCTCAGAAGGCGGTGTCGGCCGTCCAGACTTCCCGGGCGTAGCTGCGGATGGTGCGGTCCGAAGAGAACCAGCCCACGCGCGCGGTGTTGGTCGCGGCGAGGCGCGCCCATTCCTGCGGCTTGCGGTAGGCCTCGTCCACGCGGCGCTGAGCGGCGGCGTAATCGTCGAAATCCGAGCAGACGAGGAAATAGTCGTAGCGCCGCAGGTTCTCGGCGATGGAGGCGAAGCGGTGGTGATCGTCCGGAGAGAAGACTCCCGAAGCGATCTGGTCGACGGCCTCCCGGAGCGCCGGGCTGGCCGCGAGGGCCGCCGCCGCATGATCGGGACGCCTGCGCGCCTCGACGGCCCCTTCCGCGGTGAGGCCGAAGAGGAAGAAGTTCTCCGCCCCGACCAGATCGCGGATCTCGACGTTCGCGCCGTCCAGCGTGCCGATGGTGGGGGCGCCGTTCATGGCGAACTTCATGTTGCCGGTGCCGGAAGCCTCCTTGCCCGCCGTGGAGATCTGTTCCGAAAGATCGGCGGCGGGGATGATCACCTCGGCGGCGGAGACGTTGTAATTCTCCGGATAGGCGATGACGAGCCGCCCCTTCATGAGCGGATCGGCGTTGATGACTTTCGCCACGTCGTTGATCAGCTTGATGATCTGCTTGGCCAGAGCATAGCCCGGCGCCGCCTTGCCGCCGAAGATCCGGACGCGCGGAACCCAATCGCGGTCGGGCTCGCGCCGGATGGCGTTCCAGTGGGCGATGGTCTCCAGCAGGTTCAGATGCTGGCGCTTGTATTCATGGATGCGCTTGATCTGCACGTCGAAGAGCGCGTCCGGATCGGCCTCGACGCCAGTGCGGGCCTTCAGCCAGTTCGACAGCCGGACCTTGTTCTCGCGCTTGGCGGCGGCGAATTTCTCCAGGAAGCCGGAGTCCTTGAGATGGGGCTCCAGATCCTCCAGCCTGCCGAGGTCCTCCGTCCAGCCTTCGCCGATGGTCTCCAGCAGCAGCTTGCGCAGCGGCGGATTGCAGGCGTAGAGCCAGCGACGGGGCGTCACGCCGTTGGTCTGGTTGACGATGCGGTCGGGGTGGAGCTGATGGAAGTCGTGGAACACGGTCTTCTTCATCAGGTCCGTATGCAGCGCCGAGACGCCGTTGACCTTGTTCGCCATCACGAAGGCCAGATTGCCCATGCGCGTCTCGCCCTGGTCGATCAGCCAGGTCGAGGGCGGACGGTCGCGCCCGGCGGCGCGGTTCTGACGGATGTGCCAGTCGTCGATGCGCTCGATCAGGCGCATGTGACGCGGCAGCACGCGCCACATCAGGCTCGTGGACCAGCGCTCCAGAGCCTCCGGGAGGAGGGTGTGGTTGGTGTAGTTCAGCACGCCCCGGGCGGTCTCGATGGCTTCGTCCACCTCGAAGCCGTTCTCGTCCACGAGGATGCGCACCAGCTCCGGCGCGGCGATGGTCGGGTGGGTGTCGTTGAGCTGGATGGCCACCTTCTGCGGCAGCTTGCGCAGGTCGTCGCCATGTTCGTCGCGGAAGCGGGCGAGGATGTCGCGCACCGAGGCGGCGGTGAAGAAATACTCCTGCTTCAGACGCAGCTCGCGGCCATGCTCGGTGGTGTCGTCGGGGTAGAGCACCCGGGAGAGCGTCTGCGCGAGGCTGGCCTGTTCGGCGGCGCCGAGGAAGTCGCCGCGGTTGAAGCGCTCCAGATCGAAGATGCGCGTCGGCTTGGCCGCCCAGAGCCGGAGCGTGTCGGTCCAGCGGGCCTTCCACCCGACGATGGGCGTGTCGTAGGCGGCGGCCATCACCGTTTCGCCGGGCGTCCAGACGGCCCGGCCCGAGGCGTCTTCGCGCATCTCGCCGCCGAAGCCGATGACCTGATTGTCCTCCGGACGCTCGAACTCCCAGGGATTGCGCCGCTTGAGCCAGTCCTCGGGGGATTCGATCTGCCAGCCGTCGCGGAAGCTCTGGCGGAAGAGGCCGTGGTCGTAGCGCACGCCGTAGCCGATGGCCGGAAGGCCGATGGTCGCCATGCTTTCGAGGAAGCAGGCCGCCAGACGCCCGAGGCCGCCGTTGCCCAGAGCCGCGTCGGGCTCTTCGGCGACGACGGCGTCGTAATCCTGCCCGAAGCTGGCGAGGGCCTGACGCGAGGCGTCTTCAAGGCCCAGGTTGGTGATCGCGTCCGAGATCAGACGCCCGATCAGGAACTCCATCGAGAGATAGTAGACCCGCTTGAGCCCTTCCTCGCGGACGCGCCGACGGCTGGCCAGCCAGGAATCCACGATCCGGTCGCGCAGCGAGAAGGCCAGCGCCAGGCGCCAGTCGTTGAGCGTGGCGCGTCCGGGTTCGCAGCCGATCACGTAGCGCATGCGGCGGTCGATCTCGCGGCGCAGAAAGGCGACGTTGTCCACCAGATTTCCCTGGCTCAGATCCTGCGGAGTCATCGGCTCTTCTCCTCTCTCGGTCCCCTCCCGGCGGGGAGGGCGTCCTTTTCAAATCGTCATGTGCGGACGTCGGGGCCCTCGCGCCCGGAGATCTCGCGCAAATGGGTCAGCGCCTCGACGGCGGCGGCCAGATCCCCAAGGGCCTCCTGAGGGTCCTGGTTCTGGCGGGCCGGATCGGGCTCGAAACGCTCCAGATAGATCCGCAGGGTGGCGCCTTCGGTGCCGGTGCCCGAAAGCCGCAGCACGGCGCGGGAGTCTCCGGCGAAATGGAGCCGGATCCCCTGACGCTCGGTCAGGGAGCCGTCCACGGGATCGCGATAGGCGAATTCGTCGGCCTTCTCGACGGCGAGCCCGGTGAAGCTCTTCCCCGGCAGGGAGGGCAGGGCGGCGCGCAGGTCGTTCATGATCCCCTCGGCGAGGGCGGAATCGAGGGCCTCGTAATCATGGCGGGTGTAGTAATCGCGGCCGAATTCGCGCCAATGGGCTTGCAGGATCTCCGCCACCGATTGCCGCCGCGCTGCGAGGATGTTCAGCCAGAGCAGCACCGCCCAGAGCCCGTCCTTCTCGCGGACATGATCCGAGCCGGTTCCGGCGCTTTCCTCGCCGCAGAGCGTGACCTTTCCGGCGTCGAGCAGATTGCCGAAGAACTTCCAGCCGGTGGGAGTCTCGAAGAAGTTCATCCCCCGCGCGGCGGCGACGCGGTCGGCGGCGCGGCTGGTCGGCATGGAGCGCGCGACTCCCGCCAGACCCTCGGCGTAGCCCGGCGCGAGGGGCGCGTTGGCCGCCAGAACCGCGAGGCTGTCGGAGGGCGAGACGTAGCAGCTCCGGCCCACGATCATGTTGCGGTCGCCGTCGCCGTCGGAGGCGGCGCCGAAATCGGGAGCCTCGGGGCCGTACATCTCCTCCATCAGGGCCCTGGCCCAGACGGGGTTCGGATCCGGATGCCCGCCGCCGAAATCCGGCGAGGGTTCGCCGTTGATCACCGTCCCGGCGGGCGCCCCGAGGTCGCCTTCGAGGATCGCCTTCGCGTAAGGCCCGGTGACGGCGTGCATGGCGTCGAAGCGCATGCGGAAGCCCGAAGCGAACAAGGCCCGGATCGCCTCGAAATCGAAGAGCGGCGCGACGGTTTCGCGCCAGGTCTCCACCGGATCGACCACCTCCACGACCATCTCCCCGAGGCGGCTTTCTCCGAGCCGCGCAAGATCCACGTCGGGGGCGTCGAGGATGAGATATTCGGCAAGGCTCTTCGTGCGGGCGAAGATGGCGTCGGTGACGCTCTCCGGAGCGGGGCCGCCGTTGGCCATGTTGAACTTGAGGCCGAAATCCTCGTCGAGGCCGCCGGGGTTATGGCTCGCCGACATGATGAAGCCGCCCTGCGCCCCACGCGCTCGGATCAGGGCCGAAGCGGCGGGCGTCGAGAGGATCGCGCCGCGCCCGACGATCACGCGCGCCGCGCCATGGGCCGCCGACATCTTGAGCAGAACTTGAGCGGCCTTGTCGTTGAAGAAGCGCCCGTCGCCGCCGAGGATCAGCGTCGCGCCCCGGACGCCCACCGCCTGAAGCGTGGCTTCGGCGTAATTCTCCAGATAGCCCGGCGTCATGAAGACGCGGGTCTTCTTGCGCAGGCCCGAGGTGCCGGGCTTCTGCCCTTCGACGGGCTGCGTCGGAACGCGGCGAACGGCGGTCATGTCAGGTCTCCTCCGCAGGACGTCCGGTTTCAAGACCGGATCTTCCGGCCGCAGCCATGAGGGCGGCGGCCTGATTCACGCCGGGGGCTCCGGCGATCTCTTCGAGGCTCGCGGCGATGCGGCGGCGCCAGTTCGGATGGCGGTCCACGTCGCCGGGCAGATTGGGTTGTTCGATCTGCAACAGCAGGTCTTCAAGCTGGACCGCCGCCAGAGCGCAGGGCGTGCGCGCGAGGAAGCCATGGGCGCCCTCCGCCGCTTCGAGGTCATGGCCTTCCGGCTCCTCGCCGAGGATCGGGACCCGCTCCGGCGCCGCGACGGCCTCCGCGAAGCGCCAGCGCTCATGGGCGCGCTCCTCGCGCATGAGGGCGGCGGCCTCTGGAGTTATGTCGCCGAGCTTTGCGCGCCAGTCGATTTCGCGCCCCCGCCGCCAGCCCGCGAGGGTCGGCAGGTCATGGGTCGAGAAGGCCGCGAGAGCCGCCTCCGGATAGCTCTCGGGCGGCAGGAACTCGCCGCCCCGGATGGTTTCGCCGCGCTCGAAGAGCGCCAGCCGGTAGCCCATCAGCCCCGCCCCCGCGAGGCTCTCGCGCAGGCCCTCGGGCAGAAGGCCGAGATCCTCGCCCACCACGGCGCAGCGCGCCCGATGGGCCTCGATGGCCGCCACCGCCAGAAGCTCCGCGAGGGGCTGGCGCAGATAGGCGCCGGGCAGGCCCTCCGGCAGCCAGAAGCTGCGGTCGTAGCCGATCATGTGGTCGATGCGCAGCACGCCCGCCCCCCGCATGGAGGCCCGCAGCGTCTCGGTCAGGGCGGCGTAGCCCGTGGCGCGGGCGCGCAGAGGGTCGAAAGGCGCGAGGCCCCAGCGCTGGCCCGTCGGGCCGAGGGCGTCGGGCGGGGCGCCCAGCGAGACGCCGCGCAGGAAGGAGTCAGGATCGGCCCAGGTCTCCGCGCCGTCGGGACGCACGCCCACCGCGAGATCCAGATAAAGCCCCAGAGCCATGCCCGCCGCCTTCGCCCGCGCCTGAGCCTCGGCGAGTTGGGTCTCCGCGATCCAGAGCCAGAAGGCCTGGCGCGAAACGACATGGGCGTGGCTGCGGGCGAAGGCGAGGGCCTCGGGCGATTCCGGGCGGCGCAGAGCCTCGGGCCAGGTCGGCCAGGAAGGGCCGTGAGTCTCGGCGATGGCCTCGTAAAGCGCCATGCGCTCCAGAGCCTCGCCGCGCGCCTGACGCCAATCGGCGAAGGCCTGGCGGCGCTCTGCGGAGGCTTCGGCGGCGAAGGCCTTGTAGAGCGCGAGCATGCGCGGCGCGCGCCAGGCATGGACGGCGCGATAGTCGATCAACTCGCCCGAGGCGGGGGGCGGCGCGTTCCTCAGGGCCTCGGGCAGGGAAGCCCATTCCGGCAGAAGATCAAGCGCGACATGAGCGGCGTTCACCGCACGGCGGCTGCTCGGGGAATAGGGCGCAAAAAGCCCGCCGTCGCTGGAGCCCAGCATATGGACCGGGTTGATCCCGAGAAAGCTCGCGCCCTTCTCGGCGAGGATTTCGGCGAGGCGGCCCAGATCGGCGAAATCCCCGAGCCCGCCGTCGCGCGCCGAACGCAGGCCGTAGAGCGCGCCCGTCGCGCCCCAGAGCCTTGCGCGGCCCGTCAGCGCCTTGACCGAGGGCGCGCCTTCGGGCGGCGGAACCAGCAGCCAGACGCGATCCTCGCGGCCCGCGCCTTCAAGCAGAATCTCATGACGCCCGACCGGAAGTCCCGAAGGCCGCACCGCGCCTTCGCCGCGCCGCTGCTCTCCGCTTTCGCAGAGGATCCGCCAGCGCCGCACGCGCGGATCCAGGGTCAGGGGGGCGTAGGCCGAAGCGAGCAGCGTCGGCGGCGCCAGACGCGAGGCCTCCGCCGTCTCCAGCCCGGCGAGGCGGTCGCGGGCTTCGTCCTCGGTCTCCGCCGCCAGCCCCAGAGCCGCGAGGATCGCGCGGCGCGTCTCATCCGGCGCGACATGCTCCAGCCCGGTGGAATCGGTGAAGCGATCCGTCAGGCCGATCCAGTCGCAAAGGGCGTCGAGGGCGGTGCGGCTCATGAGGCGGGGCTTTCGGGAAGACGCAGGAGGGTCAGGGAGTCCGGGGCCAGAAGCCATGGATCGGGCGGAACAGGGTCGGCCGTCGAGATCTCGCGCCGCCAGGCGCCCGCCAGAGGCGCGAAGGCGACGGGTCCGGCGGCGCCGTTGATCAGAATGGCGGCGTCCGGCCCTTCCTCCGCGCGGAGGATCAGGCCGAAGGCGCGGAACTCCGGCGCGTTCCAGTCCTCGGGCGAGGGTTCGGCGCCGTCGGGGCGCAGCCAGGAGACGTTGGGCGCGCCATCCCTGGCGCGGGGCTCGCCATGGAGAAAGCGCTTCTGGCGCAAGGCGGGAGTCTCGCGGCGGAGCGCGGTCAGGCGGGCGATGAAATCCGCCATGGAGGGATCCTGATCCTCGGCGCTCCAGTCGATCCAGCCGAGGGCGTTGTCCTGCGGATAGGCGTTGTTGTTGCCCTGCTGGCTGCGGAGGATCTCGTCTCCGGCGAGGAGCATCGGCACCCCCTGCGACAGCAGCAGCGTCGCCAGGAGCGCCCGCGCCCGCGCCCTGCGTCGGGCTTCGAGTTCGGGGTCTCGGGTCGGGCCGTCGGGGCCGATCAGGAGGTTGATCTCCCCGCCATTGCCGTCGCGGTTCTCTTCGCCGTTGGCCTGGTTGCGTTTGGCGCCGTAGCGCGTGAGATCCGCCAGGGTGATGCCGTCATGGGCCGTGACGAAGTTCACCGCCGCCTGAGGCCTCCGCCCGCGGCTCGCGTAGATGTCCGCCGAGCCGAGCAGCCGGGGCGCCAGACGCGCCGCGCCGACGTCTCCGCGCCAGAAGCGGCGGGTCTCGTCGCGGAACTGGTCGTTCCATTCGGCGAAAGGAACCGGATAGCTCCCCACCTGATAGCCGCCCCATCCGACGTCCCAGGGCTCGACGATCAGCCGGACGCGGTTCAGGACCGGATCCTGCCTCAGCGCCGTCAGGAAGGGCGCATCCGGAGACCAGCCCTCGGGCATGCGGGCGAGGGTGGTGGCCAGATCGAAGCGGAAGCCGTCCACGCCCCAGACCTCGACCCAGAGGCGCAGGGAATCCATCACCAGCCGCGTCACGAAGGGATGCGCGAGGTTCAGCGTGTTCCCGGTGCCCGCGTCGTTGAGGTAGAAGCGCGGATTCTCCGGCTTCAGCCGGTAATAGGCGGCGTTGTCGAGGCCCCGGAAGCTCAGCGTCGGGCCGAGTTCGTCGCTTTCCGCGCTGTGATTGTAGACGACGTCGAGGATCACCTCGATTCCCGCCGCCTGAAGCGCCCGGATCGCCGCCTTGGCCGCCGGGACTCCGCCCGGCCCGAGGTAACGCTCCATGGGGGCGAAGAAGCCGAGGCTGTTGTAGCCCCAGTAATTCCGGAGGCCCTTCTCGACCAGAAAGCGGTCGTCGAGGAAGCTTTGCACAGGCAGAAGCTCCACCGCCGTCACGCCGAGCCTCAGCAGCCGCTCGATCAGCCGCGGATCTCCGAGGGCCTCGAAATTCCCCCGGACCTGCGGCGCGACCCCCGGATCAAGCTGCGTCAGCCCCTTGAGATGGGCCTCGTAGATCACGCTCTCCGCGAAGGGCCGCAGCGGCGGGCGCTCGCCTGGCGCGGGGCGCTCCTCCTCCGGCGCGAGGATCACGCCCCTGGGGACGAAGGGCGCGCTGTCGCGGTCGTCGCGCCGGAGATCCGCCTCCGGCCCGCCCCGGACATGGCCGTGAACGGCGTCGTTCCAGCGGATCTCGCCGTCCAGCCGCCGCGCGTAGGGGTCGAGCAGCAGCTTCGCCGGATTGAACCGCAAGCCCCGTTCGGGCGCCCAGGGCCCATGGGCCCGATAGCCGTAGCGCATCCCCGGCGCCGCGCCGGGAAGACGCCCATGCCAGACCGCGCCGTCGCGTTCGGGCAGGTCGCCGCGCCAGATCTCCGCGCCCCGGGCGTCGAAGAGCTGAAGCTCGATCCGTTCGGCGGCGGCGGCGAAGAGGGAGAAGCTCACGCCTTCCGGATCGGCCCAGGCGCCGAGGCGCGTCGGTTCGCCCGGCTCCATTCTCCTCCGCTTCCCCCGATCTCCTGTCATCCGCCGCGCAAGCCTCCTTCGACGAGCCGCGTGTAACGGGCGGCGTAGAGGGGAGCGGAATCCGTCCAGCCCACCGGATGCCCCATGGCCCGCCGGACCGTCTGCGTCCAGAGATCCGGTCGGGCGTAGAGGTCGCAGGCGCGGCCTATGGCGAGCTCCAGCGCCTCCATGGAGTTGGGGTCATGGGTGAAGCCCGTGGCGACGCCCGCCCGCAAGGCGGCGTCGTTGGCGTCGATGACCGTATCCGAGAGGCCGCCCGTGCGGGCCACCACCGGCAGGGCGCCGTAGCGCAGGCCGTAAAGCTGGGTCAGGCCGCAGGGCTCGAAGCGCGAGGGCGCGAGCACCGCATCGCCCCCGCCGAAGAGCCGGTGCGACAGGCCCTCGTCATAGCCGATCCGCGTCGCGACCCTGCCCGGATGACGCTCCGCGAGATCGCGGAAGGCGCGCTCCAGCTCGCTTTCCCCCGAGCCGAGCAGCGCCAGCCTGCCCCCCCGGCCGAGCAGCCTCGGCATGGCCCCGAGCAGCAGATCGAGGCCCTTCTGCCAGGTCAGGCGGCTGACCACCACGAAGAGCGGCCCGCCCGTCTCCGGTTCGAGGCCGAGTTCGGCGCAGAGCGCCTGCGTGGCGGCGGCCTTGCCCTTGAGCTTGCGGGCGGAATAGCGCTCCGGCAGACGCGGGTCCGTCTCGGGGTTCCACTCCTCCAGATCCACGCCGTTGAGGATGCCGAAGAGATCGGCCTCGCGGCTGCGGATCAGGCCTTCCAGCCCCATGCCGAATTCCGGCGTGGTGAGTTCGCGGGCGTAGGCGGGGCTGACGGTCATCACCGCGTCGGCGTGGACGATCCCCGCCTTGAGGAAGCTCAGACGGCCGTAATATTCGAGGTCGTCCGGCGTGAAGCGCGCCTCGGGCAGGCCGATGCGGGCCATGATCTCGCGGTCGAAGACGCCCTGGAAGGCGACGTTATGGATGGAGATCGCCGTCGCCGGACGCGGACGCCCGTCGAAATCGAGATAGGCCAGCGCCAGCGCCCCTTGCCAGTCATGGGCGTGGACGACCTCCGGCCGCCAGCCGTCCGAGAGCGCGCCGAAGCCGATCTCGGCGGCCGCCTTGCCCAGAGCCGCGAAGCGCAGGGCGTTGTCGGCCCAGTCGCGCCCGTCGGGCCCGGCGTAGATCCCGCCCGCCCGCGCGAAGAGGCTGGGGGCGTCGAGCAGCAGCAGGTCCAGCCCTCTGGCCCGGCCGCCGATCACCTGCGCCTCCACGCCATGGAGCTGGCCGCTCCAGAGCTTGCGCGCGCCTTCGAGCTGCTCGGGCAGTCCCGGATAGGCGGGCATGAGGACGCGCGTCTCCACGCCCAGAAGCCGGAGCGCCTTGGGCAGGGCGCCGGCCACGTCGGCGAGGCCGCCGGTCTTGGCCAGCGGCGCGCATTCCGAGACGACGAAGAGAACCTGTCGCGCCATCACCGCCCCGCGCTCCAGCGATCCACCATCCGTTGCGTGACGAGGCAGATCCCCGTATCCGTGCGCCGCCACCAGCGGGCGTCCTCTTCGGGGTCCTCTCCGATCACGAGGCCTTCGGGAATCTGCACGCCCCGGTCGATCACCACGTCATGCAGCCGGGCGCGCCGCTGGACGACGACTTCGGGCAGAGCCACCACGCCTTCGAGCTGCGCCCAGCTGTGGATGTGGCAGCGCGTGAAGAGCAGCGAATTGCGCACCCGTCCGCCCGAGATGATGCAGCCGCCCGAGACCAGCGAACTGACGGCTTCTCCGCGCCGCCCGTTGGCCTCGTCATGGACGAACTTCGCCGGAGGCGTGACTTCGGTGTGCGTCCAGATCGGCCAGTCGCGATGATAGAGGTCCAGCTCCGGTTCGATGGAGGTCAGGTCGATGTTGGCGCGCCAGAAGGCGTCCACCGTGCCGACGTCGCGCCAGTAGGGCTCCTTCTCGGAGCCGCTCATGATGCAGGATTCCGCGAAGCGATGCGCCACCGCCTTGCCGCCCGCCACCAGGGCCGGGATCAGGTCCTTGCCGAAATCATGGCTGGAGGCGGCGTCTTCGGCGTCCTTCAGCAGCAGCTCGCGCAGGAAGGGCCAGGAGAAGACGTAGATGCCCATGCTGGCCAGCGCCACTTCGGGATTCTCCGGCGTGCCGGGCGGATCGGCGGGCTTCTCGACGAAATCGAGGATGCGGCCCTTGTCGTCGACCTTCATCACGCCGAAGCCGACGGCCTCCATGCGCGGCACTTCGAGACAGCCGATGGTGACGTCGGCGCCGGTGTCCACATGCTGCTCGAGCATGATCTCGTAGTCCATCTTGTAGATATGGTCGCCCGCGAGGATCACCAGATAGAGCGGCGCGTAGGAATCGATGATGTCGATGTTCTGGGTCACGGCGTCGGCGGTGCCCGCATACCATTTCTCCTCGGAGACGCGCTGCGAGGCGGGCAGGATGTCCACGAATTCGTTGCGGCCCGAGACGAAGCCGCTCCAGCCGCGCTGGATGTGCCGGATCAGGCTGTGGGCCTTGTATTGGGTGGCCACGCCGATCCGCCGGATGCCCGAGTTCACCGCGTTGGAGAGCGCGAAATCGACGATGCGGCTCTTGCCGCCGAAATAGACGGCGGGTTTGGCGCGATTGTCGGTCAGCTCCTTGAGGCGGCTGCCGCGTCCGCCCGCGAGCACGTAGGCCATGGAGTGTTGCGCCAATCGGCGGCGCGGCGCGTCGAGTTGCATCTGGTCCTCCCCATGCCGCCGGACGCCGCCTCGGGGCGTTCCGACGAAGTGCGCCGCCGGAAAAGGGGCGCGAGGCGCGCTCCGCTTTCTTCCAAAGCGTTATGAACTTCTTCACAATCGGGCGCCCTGCGGGTTGCGTCAATGGGGCTCGAAACGGTTTGGGAGGATCGGGGCGCATTTCTGGTCCCGGCCTTGCGGCCTTTCTCCGGGAGGAACCCTTGCTTTACGCTTTGGGCCTATCCCTGAGGACGGGGAAGGATGCGAGGCAGCCTCTCCGCGCGCCCGCCGTCCTGCGGGTCTGGCCGCCGCACGACGCTTCATGAAGACGAAACGCCGATCCTCCTTCCGCACGAAGATCCTCGGCGTGGCCATGCTGGCCAGCCTTCTGGCGGTGCTGTCCGCGACCACGGCCATGAGCCTGCGCGACTACATCTCGCACAACCTGACCTTCCGCGACCACCACAACCGCCTCGCCCAGAGCCTCGCGCTGACGGCGGCGGTGGGCATCACCGCCCGCCCCGACGCCCGGATGCACGACGCCTTCGCCATGATGGCCCGCGCGCCGGGCGTGGACAGCGTCAAGCTGGCGGCGCCCGACGGGACGATCCTCTCCAGCTTCGTGCGCGACCCCGACACGCCCGACCACAGGCCCAGCGTGCTCTTCTACGCGCCGGTGATCTCGCCTGCGGGGAAGGTTCTGGGCTCGGTGCGGCTGATGGCGCGGCGCGTCGAGGCGCGCAGCCTGTTCCAGAACCATCTGATCATGGCGGCGATCATCCTGACCCTGGCGAGCGGATTGTCCTATGCGGCGGCCTCCTGGCTCTGGCCGACGGTGGGCGAGCCTCTGCGCGAATTGCGCCGGGCCATGCGGCGTCTGGCCGAGACGAAGGATTACTCCAGCCGGCTCGACCGCTCGCCCGACGCCGAGGTGGACGAACTCATCCAGGCCTTCAACGCCATGATCGCCGAGATCGAGCGGCGCGACCTCGCCTATGACGCCGCCATCGGCGAACTGGCTTCGGCGCGCGATTCCGCCAATCGGGCCAATCGCGCCAAGACGCAGTTCCTCGCGGTGATGAGCCATGAGCTGCGCACGCCTCTGAACGCGGTGATCGGCTACGCCGAGCTCATCAAGGAGGAGCTGCGCCATGGCGCCTCGCCGCACGAGCTGCTCCCCGACGCCGACCGCATCCGCAGCTCGGCCCAGGGGCTGCTCGAGATGATCAACGGCATCCTCGACATGACCACCGCCGAGGGCGGACGCATGCGGGTCAACTGGTCGCCGGTGGACGCCGGAGAGCTCGCCCGCGACGTGACCACCTCGCTTGCGCCTCTGGCGGCCCGCAAGGGCAACCGCATGACCGTCGAGATGCTGGAGAAGCCCCGGGGCTTCGTCACCGACGAGGCGCGCCTGCGCCAGTGCCTCGTGAATCTGCTCGGCAACGCGGCGAAGTTCACCGAAAACGGCGAAGTCGGCCTGAGGATCTCCATGCGCTACGTCCCCGGCGCGGGGCCGCGCGTGGTCTTCGAGGTCGGCGACACCGGGCCGGGCATGTCGCCGCATCAGGTCGAGGGGCTGTTCCAGCCCTTCGCCCAGCTCGACAGCTCCAGCGCCCGCAAGCACGAGGGCGCCGGACTCGGACTCGCCATCAGCCGCAAGCTCGCGCGGCTGCTCGGCGGAGACATCCATGTGCGCAGCGTCGTGGGGGTGGGGAGCGTCTTCTCCATCGACCTGCCGCTGGCGCCCGCCAATCACGCCGCCGCGTCTCGCGAGGAGCCTTGCGCTTCCGACCAGGCCGCCGGATCTGCGGAGGTCGAGGATGCGGCCTGATTCCCGCCATCTCCAGCCCCGGAGGGCCTCATGACGGCTTTCGCCTCCCATGGCGCCGCTCCGCCCGCCCGGCTTCTGGTGGTGGACGACTCCTTCGAGAGCCGCGACATGCTCGCGCGTCGGCTTCGTCGGCGCGGCTACGCCGTGGCCGAGGCGGCTTCCGGTCCCGAGGCTCTGGCGCTGATCGACCGCTCGCCGCCGGACGTGGCGCTCTTCGACTACATGATGCCCGAGATGAGCGGGCTGGACGCCCTGAAGATCCTGCGGCGCTCCTGGGGGCGTTCGGATCTGCCGGTGATCATGGTGACGGCCCGGGCCGATCAGGAGACCATCGTCGAGACGCTGAACGCGGGCGCCAACGACTACGTGGCCAAGCCGGTCGAGGTGATGGTGGCCGTGGCGCGCATCGAGGCGCAGCTGGAGCGTCGGCGGGCGGCTCTGGCGCTGCGCAGCATGAACGCGCATCTGGAGGCTCTGGTGGCCGAGCGCACCGCCGCGCTGAGCATGGTCAACGCCGAGCTGCGCCGCGAGATCGCCGCCCGCGTTCTGGCGGAGCAGGCCTTGCGCGAGGCGAAGGCTCTGGCCGAGGAGGGCAGCGCGGCCAAGACGCGTTTCCTCGCGAACATGAGCCACGAGCTGCGCACGCCTCTGAACGCGGTGATCGGCTTCGCGGAGCTGCTGTCGGATCAATCCGCGCCGGAGACTCCGCAGGGCGAATATTCCGAGGCGATCCTGGAGAGCGGCCGTCAGCTTCTGGGTATTGACGGACATAAGGTTTGAGAAATCCGAGATGGGCCGGGACGAGAAGGGATTTTGAGGGATTTGTGCTTTAATTGTCGTCGGTTAGGGGCGAAGCGGTCCGGCCGCCGACGCGCCGCCGAGGTT
>NZ_JAQTXI010000031.1 GCF_028688855.1 Neomegalonema sp.
CAATGCGGCGCTATCAACGCCCATTGAGCGTCGTTCAATGACAGACGGATCAAGGACGCCTCCTTCACACGAAGATGGGGAGGCTCAAAAGCTCAGGAAAAATCCTGAACGTCAACAGACCCTAAATGGGTTTAACGGGGGTCTCCGTCGATCCTCCGTCCACCGTCCAGCATACGGCGAAGTTTTCCAGAACTCACGCTCTTTGGAATACGGGACATCTGTCCGGGTGTGATCCGATTTCGGACCCCGTCAGATTTGCGCAAGACGCCGCGGCGATCAAGCCGCCTTGCGCAAGAAAGCCTGACGATGATCCAGCTGGCGACCCACGCCATGAGCCTGCCCGAAGGCGAGCCGCCCGAATGGGCGCATCTCCTGCCCTCCGGCGCGTTTCGCGGCCGCGACGGGCGCGGGCCCTATCTCCTGAAAGACGCCCAGGCCGTGGTCCTCGCTTCGGCGGGCGGTCCCGGCGATCCCGAAAGTCCGGTCGATTACGACCATCAGACGGATCTGGCCGCGGTTCGCGGCGTGGGCGGAACGGCGCCCGCCGCCGGGTGGATCAAGGCCTTCGAAGCCCGCGCGGACGGGATCTGGGCGCGGATGGAATGGACGCCCCGCGGCGCGGCGGCGCTCGCCGCCCGCGAATATCGCTATCTCTCGCCGGTCTTCGAGCATGACGCCTCCGGCGAGATCAGGCGCGTGCTGCGCGCGGCCCTCACGAATAATCCGAACCTGCGCCTGACGGCTCTGGCCGCAGCCGAACCTCAATCCGATGGAGACGACATGGACCCGCTCGCCGAAATCTCGGCCACGCTCGGCTTGCCGCAAGGAAGCGACGCGGCCGCGACCCTGGCCGCCGTCAAGGCGCTGAAGGCCTCCGCCGCCGGGAGCGCCACGGCTCTGGCCTCGGCTCTGAAGACCGCAGGGCTTCCTGCGAACGCCGCGCCCGCCGATCTGGAGGCGAAGCTGCGCACGGCCCTCGCCGCGGCGACGCCCGATCCCTCCCGCTATGCGCCCATGGAGATGGTGACCAGCCTTCAGGCCCAGATCAAGGGGCTGACCGAAGCGCGCGCCGTCGACCTGGTGGAGCAGGCCGTCAAGGCGGGCAAGATCCCGCCCGCCAACAAGGACTGGGCTCTGGCCTATCACGCCAAGGATCCCGAGGGCTTCGCGCAATATCTGCGCAATCAGCCCGCCCTCCTTCCGTCCGGCGAGACTGCGGCGGCCGACCAGCCGCCCGGCGGCGACGTTCTCGACGCTCAGCAGCTCGCGATCTGCTCGGCCATGGGCCAGACCCCCGAAGAATTCCGCGCAGCGCGCAAGAAGGAGGGCCTCTGATGGTCGCCCTGACCAGAGACCGCAACACGCCCGAACGTTCGGGCGAGGACTTCGCCTTCCCCGTGGCGGGCGGCGTTCAGGTCTTCGCAGGCGCTCTCGTCGTGTTGGAGGCTGGGTTCGCCAAGCCGGGAGAAGCCGGAGAGGGGCTGGCCATGGCCGGTCGCGCCGAGGCGCAGATCGACAATCGTCTGGGCGAAGACGGCGACGCCCATGTGCGGGTCCGCCTCGGCGTCTTCCGCTTCGCCAATGGCGAGGGCGCAGACCGGATCGAGATGACGGACGTCGGATCCGACGCCTTCGTCCTCGACGATCAGACGGTCGGCAAGGTCGGCGAAGGACGCTCGAAGGCCGGACGCGTCATGGATGTGGACGCCCAGGGCGTCTGGGTGAAGCTCGGGTAAGGGGATCTTCGATGATCATCAATCAGGCCAATCTCGGCCATCTCTTCACCGGCTATAGCGCCGCCTTCCATCGCGGCCTCGGCCAGGCCGAGGATCAGTGGACGCGCCTCGCCACTCGCGTGGCCTCCGCCACGCGCGAGGAGAAATACGGCTGGCTCGGCAAGGCGCCGAGCATGCGCGAATGGCTGGGCGACCGCGTGATCGCCAGCATCGGCGCCCATGACTACGCCATCCGGAACAAGTCCTGGGAGCAGACCATCGGCGTTCCGCGCGAGGACATCGAGGACGACGCCTATGGCGTCTTCGCTCCGCTCTTCGAGGAGATGGGCCGCTCCACCGCCGCTCATCCGAACCAGTTGGTCTTCGATCTTCTGGCGAAAGGCTTCGAGACGCCTTGCTATGACGGACAATATTTCTTCGACGAAGATCATCCTGCGCTCGACGCCGCGGGCGAGATCGTCTCCGTCTCCAATTCGGGCGGCGGCTCCGGCCCGGCCTGGTTTCTGATCGACGACAGCCGCGCGCTCAAGCCGATCATCTATCAGGTCCGCAAGCCCTATAACTTCGTGCGCATGGAGCGCGAGGAGGATGTCAACGTCTTCATGCGCAAGGAATACGTCTATGGCGTGGACGGGCGCTCCAACGTCGGCTTCGGCTTCTGGCAATTCGCCTATGGCAGCCGCCAGCCCCTGAACAAGGACAGCTATCGGGAGGCCCGCGAGGCGCTCACGGGCATGAAGGGCGATTACGGCCGCCCGCTCGGCCTGAAGCCGCGCCTGCTGGTGGTCCCATCCAGCCTGGAGTTCGCGGCGCTGGAGATCCTCAACGCCGAGCGCGACGCGGCCGGGGCGACCAACGTCTACAAGGGCACGGCCGAACTCCTCGTCAGCAGCTGGCTCTGAGGGAGGCGCGGATGACGAAGATCAAGGCTCTGCGCATCGCGGCCCGCCGCTCCGGATTTCGCCGGGCCGGGCTGGCCCATCCCGCCCACCCGGTCCTTCATCCTCTGGAGGATCTGACGGAGGCGCAGATCGCGCTTCTGAAAGCCGAGCCCATGCTCGTCGTTCAAGGGGTCGAGATCGAGGCGCCTGAAGGGGCGGAGGAAGACGGCGCCTCCGGCCCCGGACCCAAGACTTCTCCTGCGCCGCGCAAGGGCGCACGCTCCGTTCCGTCGTCTCCGGCCAAAGCCGAAACCGCCGCCGCGACCGAGGCGGCTGAAGGAGAAGGCTGAGCCATGGCCTACGCCTCCGCTCAAGACATGATCGACCGCTTCTCCGCGCAGCAGCTGCGGGAGGTCGCCGATCCGGAGAACGTCGCGGAGATCCGGGCGGAGGCGCTGGCGCGCGCGCTGGAGGACGCCTCGGCGGAGATCGACGGCTATCTGGAGGGGCGCTACCGCCTGCCGCTGCCGAAGCCGCCGCCCAGCCTGAGGCTCCTCGCCTGCGACATCGCCATGTATCGCCTGCTCACCCTGCGCCAGATCGACGCGATGGAGGATCAACGTAAACGTTATGAGGACGCCCTGCGTTTCCTGCGCTCCATCGCCAAGGGAGAGATCAATCTCGGGCCCGCGCCGAGCGGCGAAACCGTGACGCCGGCCGGAGGGCCGACTCTCGTCGCCGGTCCCGAGCGCGTCTTCAGCCGCCAGCGGATGAGGGGCTTCTGATGGCGGGCGTCTCCGCCTCCGTCCGGATCGAGGACGACGGCTTCCGTCCCGCGCTGGAGGCCTTGCTCCGGCGCTCCTCGGATCTGCGTCCGGTCTTCTCCGAGATCGGCGCGGCGCTCCAGACTTCCGCCGAAGAGCGCTTCGAAGATGAGGAAGACCCCGATGGACGATCCTGGCCTGCCCATTCTCCGGCGACGCTCCTGCGGCGCGGCTCCGGCGCCAGGAAGCTGCGCGACAAGGGCCATCTTTACCAGTCGCTGAACTGGCGCGCCTCGCGCCTGAAGGCGGAGGTCGGGACCAACCGGATCTACGCCCGCATCCATCAGCTTGGCGGCGAAGCCGGACGCGGCCGCAAGGTGGAGATCCCGGCGCGACCCTATCTCGGCGTGAGCGCGGCGGACCGCAAGGAGATCGCCGAAATCCTGAACGACCATCTGACGAAAGGCCTGCGCCGATGATCAGGGAGATCGAGGCCGCCCTTGTGGCGCGGATCGCAGAGCGGATTCCGGATCTGCATGTCGCCGCCTTTCCGGACAAGCCGGAGAGCTTCAATCTGCATCATCCGGCCGGCGCGGTCCTGGTCGCCTTCGGGCGCGAGACTTACTCCAGACCGCGCGCCATCGACGTGATCGTCCAGGAGCGCCGGATCGAATGGGACATCTCCATCCTGACGCGCAATCTGCGGACCCATGTCGGCGCCTATGAAGTTCTGGACGCCCTGCGTCTGGCGCTGACCGGCTGGCGTCCGGAAGGCTCCGGCAAGCTGCGCCCCGTCCGGGCCGAGTTTCTGGATCAGAAGCAGGGCGTCTGGACCCATGTCCTGACCATGGATCATGTGGTCACGGTCGCCGAATGCGGCGAGGCGGAGGAGGCGGATTGCGATCTTCCGCCTCTGGCCCGCGTCGACATGCGGGACGAATTCGGCGGCGCCCATGCGCCTCGTCCGGGCTGCGGCGCGGAGGAGGCGTCATGAGCGACCCGCTGGAGGCGCTGACCGGGCGGCGGTTCGCCGAGCTTCAACGTGACCGCCGCGCCGCGCGCGACGTCAGAGCCCGGAGGATGCGCAAGGCCGGAATGGCCTTTTGGGAGATCGGCGATGCGCTCGCCCTGCCTGCGGACGAGGTCGCGCGCATCTGCGCGGAGCCTCATCGTCCTGAGTTTCATGGCCATGCGCCTTCGGATGGCGGCCTTCGTCGAGGAGAATCATGAGCAGATACGTTTATAGCGGCCCCCTCTCCGCCGTCGCCCTGGAGGGCGGCCGGGAGGCGGTTCTGATCCCCGGCGGCGAGGTCGAGCTGCCCGCGGAGAACGCCTGGGTCAGGGAGATGATCGCCCAGAAGCGCTTGACGCCGGTCGTCAACGCCGTCGCGCGGCCTCCCGAAGAGCTGAAGCCTGCGCCCAGAGCGGAGAACAAGCCCAAACCCGAGGCCCCGGCCGAGAAGGAGAAGAAGTGATGGCCGCCAATTTCCTGCATGGCGTCGAGACCATCGAGATCGACCGCGGCCCGCGGCCGGTCAGCGCCGTCAAGACCGCCGTCGTCGGTCTGGTCGGAACCGCGCCGATCTTCGAGGTCGACGGAACGCTCGCCAGTGTGAACAGGCCCGTGCTGATCCAGTCCGACCGCGACGCCGCCCGCCATTTCGGAACACGACGCGCGGGCTTCACGATCCCCCAGGCGCTGAATGCGATCTTCGCTCAGGGGCGCGGCGTCGCGATCGTGGTCAACGTCTTCGATCCGGGGATCCACGCCGCCGAGCAGGCGCCCGGGGATGTGACCTTCGCCGCGAACGGAAGGGCGGAGCTGGGGCGCGAAGGCGTCTTCGACCTCGTCCTGACCAACAGCGGCGGAACCGTGACTTATGTCGCCGGAACCGACTTCGCGCTGGATCCCGGCGCGGGCGTCGCGACGCGGCTTGAAGGCGGCGCCATCGCGGTTGGGGCGACCGTCAGGGCGGCCTTCCGATACGCGGATCTTTCCAGGGTGACGCCGGCCTCGGTCGTCGGCGCGGTCGATGCGGCCGGGAACCGCACCGGCCTTCAGGCTTTGCTGGATTGCCATGGCGAGATGGGCTTCTGGCCGAAGATCCTGATCGCGCCGGGCTTCGGCGCGCTCGCCAGCGTCTCGGCGGAGCTGGACGTCATGGCGCAGAAGTTGCGGGCGGTCGCTCTGATCGACGCTCCCATCGGCGCTTCCGTGGCGCAGGTCGTGGCGGGGCGCGGTCCCTCCGGCGCCGTCAACTTCAACCTCGCCAGCGAACGCAGCCTGCTCTGCTATCCGCATGTGAAGGTCGCCGACGATTCGGCGCAGGGCGGATCCCGGCTGGAGCCGCTCAGCCAATATTGCGCAGGGGTGATCTGCGCCGTGGATCTGGAGGAAGGCTATTGGGTCAGCCCCTCCAATCATGAGATCAAGGGGATCGTCGGGATCGAACGACGCCTCTCGGCGATGATCAACGACCCCTCGGCCGACGTGAACAGACTCAACGAGGCGGGGATCGTCACGGTCTTCAACGCCTTCGGATCGGGTCTGCGCCTCTGGGGCAACCGCCCCGCCGCCTGGCCTTCGGTCACTCATCCGAAGAATTTCATCCCGGTGCGCCGCGTGGCCGACATGCTCCATGAGAGCGTCGAGCAGGCCATGCTCCAGTTTCTGGATCGTCCGATCAATCAGGCGCTGATCGACGATGTGCGGGAGACGGTGAACGCCTTCATCCGGACCCTGATCGGCCGCGGCGCGCTGATCGACGGCCGCTGCCTCTTCGATCCGGGAAAGAATGAGGAAACGCAGATCGCGGCGGGCCATCTCGTCTTCGACATCGAATTCATGCCGCCGACTCCGGCCGAGCGGATCAGCTTCGAGAGCTTCATCAACATCGCGCTGCTCGGTCGCCTGCGCGGCGGACAATAACCAGGAGGGCCGCAGATGAGCAAGATCGCCGTCAACCGCGTGACCAACGCCAATGTCTATATGGACGGCCGGACGCTGCTCGGCCGCGCCGAAGAGGTCGATCTGCCCCAGGTCAAGCACAAGATGGCCGAGCACAAGGCGCTCGGCATGATCGGCGCGAGCGAATTCTTCGCCGGCGTCGAGAAGATGGAGTGCAAGATCAAATGGACATCCTTCTATCCCGAGGTGCTGCGCGCCGCCGCTGACCCCTTCAAGGCGGTCCGCCTTCAGCTGCGCGCCTCGCTGGAGACCTACACCGGCCAGGGCCGCGTGGCGGAGACGGCCGTCATGGTCTCTCTGACCGCCGCCTTCAAGGATTTCCCGCTCGGGAGCTTCAAGCAGCATGAAGCCGTCTTCAAGGATTTCCCGCTCGGGAGCTTCAAGCAGCATGAAGCCGTCTCGCCCGAAAGCAATCTCGCCGTCCATTACGCCAAGTTGGAGATCGGCGGGCAGGAGATCTTCGAGCTCGACGTGATGGAGAACATCTACAAGGTCGCCGGCGCGGACGTGCTCGCCCGCTATCGCTTCAACATCGGCGGCTGAAGCCGCCTCCTCCCCTGATCCAAAGGACCGATCATGACCGATCAGACTTCGGGCGTCGCGCCTCCTCCTCCCGCCGCCGCGCCTCCCTCCAGCGTCAACGCCGACGGCTCCCTCGTCGTCACCCTGCCGGTCTCGGGACGCGTCGCGGTTCTGCGCCGGGGCAAAGGGCGCGACATGCGTCTGGCTGCGCGACACGTGAATCCCGCTCAGGATCCCATCGGCTACGCCATGGCCCTCGCCGCTCAGCTCGCCACCATCGACGGCGCTCCGGTCTTGCCGGAGGATCTGGACGAGATGGAGATGGACGACGTCGCGGCGCTGATGTCGGGGCTGCCGGGAAAGTCCCTTCTCCCCGCGACCTCTTCGCCCTGATCTCCGTCACGGGATGGGCCGCTTCGGAAATCGACGGAATGGAGATCTCCGATCTCAACGACTGGCTGGAGGAGGCGATCCTGCACGCCAAAGCCATGAAGGCCGCCCATGAGGAGGCCTCCTCCAGAACCTGAACCGACGGCGGCGCCATGGACGGCATCTTCAATCTCTCCGTGATCATCGCCGCCGTCGACAATCTCACCGGTCCCGTCCGGCGGATGGCGGCGCAGATGGGCGATCTGGACCGCGTCGCGGCCCGCGGCGCGGCCATACAGGATTGGGGGACGCGCGCCTCCGTGGCGGGGGCTCTGGTCGAACAGACCGGCGCCAGAATGGTCCGCGCGATCCGTGGGCCGATCGAGATCGCCGCCGAATTCCAGCAAGCCATGTCTCTGGTCGGCGCGGTCACCAAGGACATCACCGGCGAGCAGCTGGAGGCTTTGCGCAAGCAGGCTCTGGCGCTCGGCGCCTCCACCACCTTCTCCGCCACCCAGGCCGCCGAAGGCATGGGGTTTCTGGCCAAGGCGGGTTTCGACGCCGCCGCCCAGATGGCGGCCATGCCCTCCATGCTCGATCTGGCGCGCGCCGGAGCGGTGGATCTGGGCCGCACGGCGGACATCGCCTCGAACATCCTCTCCGGCTTCGGCCTGAAGGCCGACCAGATGACGCGTGTCGCCGACGTCATGGTCGCGGTCTTCACCACCGCCAACACCGACATCCCCATGCTCGGCGACACGATGAAATACATCGCGCCGCTGGCCCGCGCCGCCGGGATGAGTCTGGAGGAGGCCGCCGCCATGGCCGGCCTTCTGGGCAACGCGGGCATTCAGGGCAGCGAGGCGGGCACGGCTCTGCGCGCCATGCTCCAGCGCCTCGCCGCGCCCACGGGCGAAGCCTCGAAGCTGTTGCGCAGTCTGGGAGTCTCCGTCGCCGACGGCAAGGGCGACCTGCGCAACATGGTGACCCTGCTCGCCGAGGTCGGCGCGGCCGTCGAGGGCCTCGGCACCCAGAAGCAGCTGGAGGCCATCGGGACCATCTTCGGAGCCGAGGCGGCGGCGGGCGCGGCGGAGCTGCTCTCTCAGGGCAAGAAGATCGGCGATTATGTGACGGAGGTGACGAAGTCTCAGGGGCGCGCCGCTGACGTGGCCAGGAAGATGGCCGACAACTTCCGCGGCGCCCAGACGGAGTTCTCCAGCGCCATAGAGACGCTCAGCATCGCGCTCGGGACCATCCTCCTGCCGCGCCTGACCGAACTGGCGCTCTGGGGAGCGAAGGCGGCGTCAAGCCTCAACGAATGGGTGGCGGCCAATCCGGAGCTCGCGAAGACGATCATGATCTTCGGCGGGGTCGCCGCCGCCGTGGTCGCGATCGTCGCGCCGATCCTCGCGGTGGTCGGCGCCTTCGCCACCCTGGTCGGCGCAGGCCTCGGGGCCTTCGCGAAGATCGGCGTCGCCGTGGTCTGGCTTGCGCCGAAATTCCTGACGGCCGTGACGGCCGTCCGCGCCTTCGCCGCCAGCCTCTGGCTCGCCTCCGCCAATCTGCCCTTCCTCATGGTTCGCCTGGCCCTGATGGGCGCGCTGTTGCAAGCCCGTCTGGTCGCCGCCTTCCGCGCGGCCGCAGTCGCGGCGCGGACCTTCGGACTCGCTCTCTTCGCCAATCCGATCGGTCTGATCATCGCGGCGATCGCGGTCGGCGCTCTGCTGATCTGGCGCTATTGGGAGCCGATCTCCGCCTTCTTCCAGAGAGTCTGGACGGGCGTTCAAACCGCCTTTGAAAGCTTCTCGAACTGGATTTCCGGATGGTGGGAGCGGGTGACGGGATGGGTGCGGCGCGGGCTCGACTGGGCCGCCATGATTCCGCGCCTCAGCTGGAGCGCCGTCGTCGAAGTCTTGAACTGGGAGAATTTCCTCACCGCCCTGGACTGGCTCTCCTGGCTCGTTCCGCTGCGCTGGCTCGACTTCATTCCGGGGTTCAGCTGGTCCGGAATCCTCGGGAGGCTCGCAGCCTTCGACTGGAGCCTTCTGGTTCCCGATCTGGACTGGGCGGGCTTCATGCCCGCCTTGCCCGAGGTCGACTGGTCTGGCGTGGCGGCGGCTTTGCAGGCCCCTTTCGAGGCGGCTCTCTCCGGCATCTCGGCGATCTGGGACGGCCTGAAGACGCTGCTGGAATGGTCGCCCATCGCCACCATCACCGAGGCCTTCGGACCGATCGCCGATCACCTCGCCGGCATTCTCTCCGGCGCGGTGAGCGTGGCCTCCGGAGCCTGGGAGCGTTTGCGGGGGGTCTTCTCCAGCGGCGACGTGATCGAGATCGCCGCCAGAGATCCGGCTTCGGTCGAACGCGCCACGCGGGCGGCGGACGAGCTGCGCGCCGCCATGGAGGCCGTGGCGGCGGTGGATGTAGGCGCGGCTTCTCTGGCTGTGAACGCTCTGGCCGCCGAAGCCGCGGGAACCATGGCGCAGATCTCCGGGATGGAGGCGGCCATGGGCGCCGCCGTCCAGATGGGCGTGCGGGTTCTGGCGCGCGCTTCGTTCTACGACGAGGGCGTGGCGCTGGCCGGAACGCTCGGCGACGGCCTCACGGCCGAGCTGACGAGAATCGACTTTCGCAGCCATGGCGTTTCTCTCATGCGCACCCTGGCCGCCGGGATCCGCGCCGGAGCCTCCGAGGCGGTGGCCGCTCTGCGTGAGACCGTCCAGGCGATGCGCGACCATCTTCCGCATTCGCCCGCCAGGATCGGACCGCTTTCGGATCTGCATCGCGTGCGCTTCGCCGAGACTCTCGCCGAGGCCGTGCGCCCGGCTCCGGCCGTGGCCGCGGTTCATCGCCTCACGGCCGAGATGGCCGAAGCCCTGGCGGGCGCGACGATGATTCCACCAGCGCTTGCGGCATCCTCGGGACGGCTCCCGCAGATGCAGGCCGCCTTGCCTCAGGTCGGCTTCTTCGCCGCCGGAGAGGCGCCGACAGGATCCGGCGCCGGATCTTCCGGCCAGGGCGGGTCGGACGGCGTCAGAATCGAAGTCAGCTTTGCGCCGAACATCGCCTTCGGCGACGGCTTCGAGGGCGACGAGACCCGGGTGCGGGAGATGATCGGGCAGGCCCTGCGCGGGATGGGCCATGAGCTGGCGCAGATCCTCGGCGACGAAATCGCACGCCGTCGGCGCCTTGAATATTGAGGATTCCCCATGTTCGCCATGCTCGGTCCGATCAGCTTCCGCCTGCCCGCCTATTTCGAAGGGCTCTCGACTCAACGCTCCTGGAATTACGCTCAGCATGACGTGATCGAAGGCAAGCCGAAGCTGCAATATGTCGGCGAGGAGCTGGGGGAGATCTCCATCGACCTCGCCCTCCACGCCGCTTACTGCGATCCGGAGGCGGAGATGGCCAAACTGCGCGTCGCCGCATCGATGCGTCAGGCCATGCCGCTCGTCTATGGCTCCGGCCATTACGCCGGCCTCTTCGTGATCCGGCGGATCCAGTCCACGGCGCGGCATATGGACGGCTCGGGCGTGCTTGTGGCCCTGACGGCCAGGCTCGCCCTCATGGAGCATGACGGCGGGGGCGGCCCGCCGCCGGATCTGCGCGAAGAGAACGACGTGGCCCGAACCTCAGGCGCGGGCGGCAAGACGCAAAGGGCGTCGCCGACGCCTCCCCCCTCGGGCGAGGCTTCCTCCGTGCCCTCTTCAAGGATCGTGAGGCGCTGAAATGGATCATGTCGAGCATCTGACCGTCGAGAACGACCGCTGGGATCTGCTGGCCTGGACCTATTATGGCGACGCTTATCTTTACGAGCCCATCCTTGTCGCCAATCCGGAGGTTCCGATCCGCCCCTTTCTGGAGGCGGGGATCCGTCTGCGCGTGCCGGTCCTTCAGAATTCCGCGCCCTCGGATCAAGGCCTGCCGCCCTGGAAGCGGGCGCGCGCGTGAGAATCCCTGAGGCGAAATGGTCCCTGATCTACGCAGGGGCGGACATCACGGCGGAGGTCGCTCCTGAGGCCGTCTCGATCGCCTATGCGGATTTCGACCATGGCAAATCCGACGAGGTCGAGCTGAAGCTGAATGACCGGGCGCATTTGTGGAAAGGTTCCTGGCGCCCCGCCAAGGGCGATGCGATGGCTCTGGAGATCGGCTGGGCGGGCGGCGCGCTGCTGCCTTGCGGGAAATTCGAGGTGGACGAGATCTCCTGGGAGGGACCGCCGGACGTCGTCTCCATCCGGGGGCTGGCCGCGCCCATCAGCGCCGAGCTGCGTACGGAGCGGACGCGCGCCTTCGAGAACAAGACCTTGAGGCAGATCGCCGGACAGATCGCCTCCGAGCATGGATTGACGCTGGAGGGGGAGATCGAAGGCGGACCCATGGAGCGCGTCACGCAATATGTCGAGCGCGACCTCGAATTCCTGCGCCGTCTCGCCGGGGAATATGATCACGTCTTCTCCGTTCGGGAGAAGATGCTTTACTTCTCGAAGGCGGGAGATCTGGAGCGCCAGGCGCCTGCAGCCTCGATCTCGCGGGGGGAGATGGGGCGCTTCAGCTTTCAGGATTCCTCGCATCGGGTCTACAAGGCTTGCACCCTCTCCTACCACGATCCGGAAACCTCCCGGTTGATCAGGGTGACGGCGGCGGCGGAAGGCGTAACCACCGGCGACGTGCTGGAGGTCAAGGCGCGGGTGGAGAGCGAGGCGCAGGCGTGGATCCGCGCCGCCGCCGAACTGAAGCGCGCCAACGCCCGCGCTCTGACCGGGCGGATCAGCCTCAGGGGCGATCCGCGGCTGATGGCGGGCGTCGCGATCGAGATTCCTGATCTCGGCGCCTTGTCGGGCCGGTATTTCATCGAGGCGTCCCGCCATCGCATCGAGCGGCGGTCGGGCTATGTGACGGAGGTCGAGCTGCGCCGTGTCGAAGCTTAGATTGGGCGTCGTGACCGAGATCGATCCCGCGCAGGCCAAAGCCCGCGTGCGTTTCCCTGATCATGACGGAGTGGTCAGCTGGTGGCTCCAGGTCCTCCAGCAGCGCACGAAGGCGGACAAGACCTACTGGATGCCTGCGGCCGGCGAGCATGTCGTGACCCTGATGGACGAGCATGAGGAGGCGGGCGTGGTCCTCGGCTCCATCTATTCCGCGGCGGACCGGCCGCCTGTCTCAGACCCGCAGATCCACAGGATCCAGTATGGCGACGGCGCCTCTCTGACCTATGACAAGGGCGCCCGCGCCTTCACCTTCGTCACCGGCGGGACCAGCGTGAGGATCTCGCCCGAGGGCGTGGCGGTCTCGGGTCCAAGTCTGGCCCATAACGGCGTGAACGTGGGCGCGGATCATGTTCATGCAGGCGTCAGCCGCGGCGATGCGAAGACGGATGGACCGTCTTGAGCTTGGCGCTGGAAAAACTTTCGGTATAGGGTCGCCTGTGTTCAGCCCCGCCCTGGCTTCACGGGACCGCTGTCCGGGTGGAGGGGATTATTCATTCCGAATAATTCCGCCCCATGGTTCAGGATGTTCGACAGATCGCCGCCGCCGATTGGCAGCCCCGTCTCGGGGCGCATGGCGAGATCGCGTCCGGGATCGACGACATCCATCAATGCGTCCGGATCATCCTTCTGACCCCGAAAGGCTCCGTCCCGCACCGGCCCGAGTTCGGTTCCGACCTCTGGCGTGTCCTCGATCTTCCGATGCGCGAGGCCGTTCCGCGGGCGGTGCGCGAAAGCGTAGACGCCTTGCGGCTCTGGGAGCCTCGGATCGAAGTGATGCGCGTGTCGCCGCAGGCGCTGACCTCGACGCATCTGCGCCTTGACGTCGAATGGCGTCTGAAGGGGCGCGGCGAGATGATGGTCACGGAGCTGCGGGATGGCTGATCCGATGCTGCCCGAGCCCAGCTTCGTCGAGCGCGACCCGCGCGGCCTGACCGCGCAGATGGTCGCCAATTATGAGGCCATGACCGGGCGCAAGCTTCAGCCGGCGCAGGTCGAGCGGCTGCTGATCGATGTCATCGCCTATCGGGAGAGTCTGGTCCGCATCGCCATTCAGGAGGCGGCCAAGCAGAACCTGCTGGCCTACGCCGCCTTTCCGATGCTCGATCATCTGGGGGATCTCTGGGGCGTCCGGCGGCTTGACGCGGCCCCCGCCGTCACGACCTTGCGTTTCTCTCTGGAGGCTCCGCGCGCCGGGGCGACGATCATCCCGAAAGGGGCGCGGGTGCGCACAGGCGACGGACGCGCGGTCTTCGCCGCGACGGCGCCTCTGGAGATCCCCGCAGACGCGACCTCCGCCGAGATCGCCGCTGCCGCCGAAGAGGCTGGCGAAACCGGCAACGGCTATGTGGAAGGTCAGATCGCCGCGCTTCTCGATCCCTTGCCGGGAATCTCGGCCGTCAACGTCTCGACCTCTCATGGCGGCCGTGCGCACGAGGACGACGACCGCCTGCGGACGCGCATCCGAGAGGCGCCCCGCAGCTTCTCCGTCGCCGGTCCGGTCGGCGCCTATCGCTGGCATGCGATGAGCGCGCATCAATCCATCACGGATGTGGCGGTGACCAGCCCGCGCCCCGGTCTGGTGCGCATCCATGTGCTGACCGACGTCGGCGCGCCAGGCCAGGAGCTGCTGGATCTCGTTCAGGCCCGCCTTTCCAACGACAAGATTCGTCCTCTGACGGACAGGGTCGAAGTGGTCCCGCCGATCCGCGCGCCTTATCGGATCCGAGGATCCGTCACGTTCTACAGGGATGTGGACGCCCTCGCCGCGATGGCCGCCGTCAGCCGCGCCGCCGAGGTCTGGGCGGCGGCGAAGCGGGCGGCTCTGGGGCGTGATCTCGTGGAGAGCCAGCTCGTCGCGGCCCTCTCCGTCTCCGGCGTCTACCGCGTCCAGCTGGAAGAGCCGCTCTGGCGCGAACTGGGGCCAGAGGAGTGGGCCGATTGCACGGAGATCGGGCTTCTGCTGGCGGGGGCGGCCGATGGGTGAGGATCTGCGCCTGCTTCCGGCCGGGATCGACGATGAGCGCAGCCGCGCGCTGCTGCGGCTGATCGGTCGTCTCGACGATCTCGACCTCGCCACCCTGCTGATCTATCGCCTGGACGATCTTCCCGAAGAGGCTCTTCCTCTGCTCGCCTGGCAATTCGACCTCCTGGGGAGCGCAGGCTGGGATCTCGCGGCGACGCCTGAGGAGCGGCGCGCCTTCATTCGCCGGAGTCTGGATCTGCATCGGCGGCGCGGAACGCCCTGGGCGATCCGCGAAGCGATCAAGGCCGTCGGCTACGCCGGTGCTGACATTCTCGAAGGGCCGCCCGGCGTCCTCCATGACGGCGGGCAGGCTCATGACGCCTCCGGCGATCATGGCGGCGGGTTCCGCTGGGCGACGTTCAGCGTTCTCGTCGAGCTGGGCGAGACCAAAGGACTTTCGACCGCGCGGATCCGTCAGATGATCGCCTTGATCGAAACCTGGAAGAACGCCCGATCGCATCTGGTCAGCCTGGGTTTCCGCGCCCGCGTCGAGGATGATCTGGACATGCGCGATCAGGCCGCCATGACGGCCGGCTTCGCTCATGAGGACGTCTTTCCCTGGGGGCGCCGTCACGACGGCTCCTTGCGGCATGATCACGCCCTTCGACGTCTCTACGACGCCGCCATGGCCCATGACGCGGCAAGCGACCATGCGGGGTGGAAGGAGATCGGCGTCCGCCATGACGGGGGCCAGATCGACCTGACCCTGTCGATGGGTCTTCAAGATCGGGATCGCATCGAAATCACGCCGCTTCATGATGGGCGTCACGCCCATTCAGGGATTTCCCATGGCGCGGAGCGGCCTTGGGCGACCGATCCGGCCATGCAGATCCGGGCGACGCGCCATTTCCGTCACGACGGTCGCCATCGTCACGCCGGAGATCTGCATGACGGCGCGCTCCGTCATGACGGGATGCGGGGGCACTTCACGGGTCTGCGCCATTCCGGCCCGCTCTCCGAAATTTCAACCGTCATTTGAGGGGGCCATGCGCGCCACCGAAACGCTCGCCCTGCGCGGCTCTCTCCTGATCGATGTCCGCCGGAGCGGCGTCCTGATCGGGAGTTTGCGTGACGACAACATGATCATGTCTGGAGCCCGCGACGCCATGGCGCGCCTCCTCGCCGGAGAAGGCGCAGGCAAGACGATCGCCCGGATCGGTCTGGGCGTGAGCGGTGAGGGACCGGCTCCGTCGGACCTCGCCCTGACGGAGCCTTACATCAAGGCCATCGCAGGCCATGATTATCCGGCCGCCGGCCGTGTCCGGTTCGACTGGAGGCTGGAGGAGGAGGAAGCCAACGGCAAGATCATCCGCGAATTCGGCCTGATCGCCTCCGACGGTTCGCTCTTCGCCCGCAAGACCCGCGCTCCGATCGAGAAGACGGACGACATCAGTCTCGACGGATCCTGGACCATCATTTTCTGACGACAGGGATGACGACATATGGCCAATCTGCCGGAGGAGGCCGCCTGGCGGCCGGGAATCTATCAGATCGAAGTGACCGATCCGGTGATCGGAGGCCCTGACGGGATTTCGAACATCGCCGCGCGCCAGCTGGCCGACCGCACCGCCTGGCTGAAGGCGCAGGCGGACACGGCGAAAGGCGCCTTTCCAGACCTCGCGGCGAGACTTGCTGCGCTGCAAACGGCGGCGGAAGGGGGGGCGGCGCAGGTGTCGGGCCCTGCGGACTGGAGCGGGCTGATCCCGGCGCCGACGATCCATGCGCCGCCCGAGGATCCAGCGATCCAGGCCCTCGTCTCGGCCGCCGTGACGGGCGGAGCCCCACTGCTCCTGCGCCCCGGCCAGGTCGCCTATATCGACGTCGGGCCCGGCGGGCATCTCTCCTTCGCCCGCCTGCAGGACGCCGTGGCGTTTCAGGCGGCGTGGGGCGGAGCCCCCGCCGTCGTCATCCGCCTGACCCCTGGACGGCACATCCTCACGCAGGGGATCCGCTGCGCACAGAGTTCCCTGACCCGCATCGACGGCGCACGCGGGGCGGATGGCAAGCTCTGGCGCACCCTCCAGATCACCGGCGGCTCCATCGGCGCCTCCGGGCCGGTCAACCCGGCCCTGCCCGCCGCCTTGCAGAACCTGGTCATGACGGTCTCCCTTGACGACGTCTCCGGCCTTGCGCCGGGCTGGCTCGTCCGGCTCGTACCGACCAGCGCCGAAGGCGAGACGCTTGACCAGCGCGAAACCGCCGACAATCTCGCGGGCGTCTTCCGGATCCAGTCCGTGAACGCGGCCGCAAAGACGATCACCGTCCATGGCCGCACCTATGGACGCACCGATTTCCCCGCCTTCTCCGTCTCCGGAGAGTGCCGCGTCTTCCACAGCATGCTCGAAGCTCCGCCCGACTGGAGGGGCGGCGCCTTCGTGATCGGCTCGGACGTGACCGTCGGACCTCCGCAGCGCATGGAGCTCAATGTCGCGCTCGACCTGACGACCGCGGCGGCCACCTCCGTCGCGGTGCTGGTCTTCTACGGCGGCGCGCTCACCTGGGCGCCCTACGCCTTGAACATCTCCGGCGGCGTCCGCAGCGGAATCTGGAACGTCGCAGGCGTCGTCCATGGCTTCGGTCTGTGCGTCTCCCACGCCCGCGTCTGTCTCCAGAACCAGCAGGGATTCGTCAGCAACACCTATCGCGCCACCCTGACGCACGCCCATGAATATGCGCTGGTGGGGTCTGCGGGCGGCTCCATCGTCGCCAGCCAGTCGCAGTATCACGGCGGGACCGGCGCGGCGGTCTTCGCCGACACCGCCTATGTCTGGATCCCCGGCGCGCGCGCTCACGGAGCCCGCCACCCGCTCTTCGCGCAGGAGCAGGGCCGCATCGACGCCGAGGGGCTGGCGCAGGCGGGGCGCAGCTACATCCGCCCCGCGCCTGGCGGCTATTCGGCGCGCATCCTCGGCATGGGCGCGACAGGCTCCAGCCTGGTCAAGATCGACGCCCTGACGAAGTTCATCGCCGAGCGCCCGGACATCTCGGTCGAGGGCGGCGGGCTGGTGCTGGGCGACAACGAGGCCGAATTCACCGGCGTCACGCCCGGCGTCGTCACGAAGTGGGGCGGCTACATCAGACCATCCGCGACATGCCCGACGCGGAAGGAGCCGAGACGCTCGTCTACGTGCATCAGACCTCGGGCGACGACACGACCGGCGCAGGCACCCTGACCCGCCCCTTCCGGAGCATCCGGCAGGCCTTCCGGGCGGCGCGCGGGCCGGTGCTGCACATCGGGTTGATGACGGATTACGTCCGGGGGGCGAACGAGCTGGAAGCCAGTCTGCCCGGCTTCCTCTCCCATGTGCGCCTCTTCGGCTCCTCCGGCTCCGGCGCGCTCTACAGGCGCAGGCTGACCCTGACGAACTGGACGCCCCCCGACACGACGACCTATGGGGCGGGGCTTCTGGCGGTCCCTCCCACGGCCGGGCCGATCCATGTCGGGTTCCAGAACCTGGAGTTCGTCTTTCCGTCCGCCCCGGCAGGCCGCTCGAACCGCGAATATCAGGATGGTCTGGTCACACGGACGGCCTCCACGCTGGGGCCGCCCCTGCTGAGCGTCTCCCTCTCGCATGGCGCTCTGATCCGCGAGGCCGGGTCGACGGGGCGCGTCATCGCCTCCGTCTACCGCAAGCGGGCTCTGACGCTGGACGCCATGACCTATGACGCGGCGGCCTGCGCGGGGAAATGGATCATGTGCGTCTCGGCCGGAGCTGCGCCAGACGGCAACATGGTCGAATCCAACCTGCCCACCCTGTGAGGTCGAGATGACGGGAATTCCCCTTGAGGATCTGATCGAAGCCTATCCCGACCCTCTCCAGCGCGAGGCACCTGCGCTCCTGGCCCCTCTGGCGCCGGAGGCGGAGCCGGAGCCGGAGCCGCCGGGGCTGGACCTCGGCGAGCGTCTGACGCTCACGCATGAGGGCGTGACCTACGCCGCCATGACGGCTGCTCGGCTGCTCGCGGCGGGCGTGCCCGAGACGGCCATCTCAGCGGTGCGGCTGGAGCAGGCCAAGGCGGCGGCGCGGGCGGCTCTGGCCGAGCATGTCGCAGCGGCGCGGGCCAGTCTGATCACCATCCTGCCCGGTCAGGAGATGATCTATCTGGCCAAGGAAGCGGAGGCTCTGGACTGGGTCTCGGCTCCGTCGCCGGATCTGGCGGATCATCCGCTGCTCTCGGCGGAGGTCGGCGTGACGGCGGAGACGGCCGACCAGCTCGCGCAGCTCTGGATGAACATGGGCGCGCTCTGGCGCGCGGCGGCCGCGCAGCTGGAGGCGCTGCGCCTGACCGTCGGCGCCGCCATCGCCGCGGCCCAGACCATTGAAGAAGTCCAGAACGCATGTGAGGCGCTCCAATGAAGTCCAAGATCGCTGCTCTGCTGCTCCCTGCAATCTTCCTCTGTATCATCGGCCTTCTCTGGGGGAGCTGGCGCGCTCCGCTGGAAGGCGAACCGGCTGGACCAGCCGCTGCGGCTGGTGGCGTCGAGCAAGCGCCTCCTCTCACCCTCCGGGCGAGCCTGGCGGACGCCGACTGGCGACTGGTCGACATGGGGCGGCGCGAAGCGGATCATCGGCTGGAGGCCGGTGCGACGTCCGTCGGGCTGCTGGGGGGATCGGAAATCGACGCCCCGCAATGGTTCGCGCTCGTGCGCCCCATCTATCCGACAAGTCCGGAGATTCGCGTTCGGTTCCCAGGGGCCTCTCAGTCGCGAGGCGAATGCGGCGGCGCGCTCTACGAAGGCGGCTGGGTGGTCACCGCCGCACATTGCGTCGTGGATCGCGACGGCTCCGCCCCGCTCCAGGTCGAGATCTGCGTCCAGCCGCAGGGGCGCTCGACATGTCGTGCGGCTTACGTGATTCATCGGGCTGCTGTCGATCTGGGCTATGAACCAGATGGAGCGGCTGGATTTCGTGAGGACCGGGCCGTCCTGAGGCTGCCGGATGATCCGGGGAACGGCCTCGGTCTGCCTCAGACGCCGCGCGCCGAGATCGAGCCTGGAGAGCATGTCCATATCTTCGCCATGGGCCTGAACGGCGCAGGCGAATTGTCGGAACGGGTGAGCCGGTGCTCGCAACAGGTCGTGGATGTCCGCCGGACCATTGTCGAGACCCGCGCTGGAGCTTGTCGCATCCGCCGCGCCGGTAGCGGCAGCCTGGCGGGAAGAGAGTTGCCTTCCGGGGAGATCGTGCCCCTGCTGATCGTCTCCAGCTATGACCCCGGCGACGAAACGCGCAACTTCTATGCGCCTTTGCGGCCTGACAAGATCCGTGACGCCATGAGGATCATGGGAAGGTGATCAAGAGCGGTTCAATGAGGATTTAAGGAGGAGTCAACAGAAACGACCGCGCGCCCATAGGGGGCGTCCAGCGCAGGTCGAAGCCCTGCCTCGGGTTGCGCGACGGACCACAGCGTCAGGGAATTCCGGCGACAGCCCGGAGAAAATGGATTTCTCAAACCTTGTGTCCCGATTTCTCAAACCTTGTGTCCCGCTATAGTTTCAGGATCGCATCAACGACCTTCGACAGGAACTTGCGGCTTTGGAAGGAGGGCGCGGAGGTTGACGCGCCTCTGGGTGAGGGTTCTGACGGCCAAATCTGACGGGCGGAAACCGCTCTCCTGAGCGGCGAGCCTTTTTGTGATGAAAGCCAAGCGCCCCGCTTGATTTTGCGGAGAAAAACACCCCTAATCTCCGCAACTCATGCGGAGATTGGTCAAGTGCGGCATATCTGGGCCGAGGCGGACTGGCCGAACTTCCGATGGGACGACGCAAGGCTTTTGCGGCCCTTGGCGGATCTGCGTTACAAACAGGGCCTTCTCCTTGGACAGATGAGCGTCCTCGGCGCCGATTTTTCTCGGGAAGTCTTGCTGGAGATTTTGATCGACGACGTCATGCAGAGCAGCGCGATCGAGGGCGAGTTTCTGAATCCGCAGGCGGTGCGCGGCTCCATCGCTCGGAAGCTCGGTCTTGGAGGGGCGGGCCATGAAGACCGTTCTGTCGAGGGGATCGTTCAAGTCGTCATGGACGCTGCGGAACATGCGCAGGAGCCTCTGACAGAAGAGAGGCTGTTCGGCTGGCACGGCGCGCTGTTCCCGACCGGCCGCAGCGGCTTCCACAAGATCGACGTCGCTCAATGGCGCAGCAATCCGGTGCGCATCACGGACGGCGCCCTTGATCCGACGCGTGAGAGGGTTTTCTACACCGCGCCGCCCCCTGAGCGCGTTCCGCAGGAGATGAGGCGGCTCCTCGACTGGTTCAACGCCAAGACGGAGGAGGATCCCTTTCTCAAGGCCGGTTTGGCGCATTATTGGTTCGTCGCCATCCACCCCTTCGGCGACGGCAACGGCCGCATAGGCCGCGCGATCGCAGACATGGCTCTGGCGCGCTCGCATCCCGCCGACACGCGGTGTTATACTCTGTCCGCCTCCATCAGATCCGCAGCGAAGGACTATTATCTGACCCTTGAGGCGACCTCGAACGGAACGCTCGACGTCACGACGTGGCAAAGCTTCTTCCTTGATCGCTTGGCCCATTCGATCGGCCTGGCGCAAACCGTCCTTGACCGGAGCCTCGCCAAGGCGAGGTTTTGGGAGCGCAACAGGGCCAAGGGCCTTTCCGCTCGCCAGCAGTATGTGGTCGACCGCCTTCTCGATGGGTTTCAAGGGAAAATGACCAGCCAGAAATGGGCCAAGATCGCCAAAACTTCACAAGACACGGCGACGCGGGATATTTTCGATCTTGTCGAGAAAGGCGTGCTTCAGAAATCGGCCGACGGGGGACGATCCGCGAGTTATGAACTGATCCTGCCCAGCGCGAACGGAATATCCTGATCGCAGCCGGGTCGATCTTTCCTCTTCGGACATCAAGACGATGCCCTTCGCCATGAACTGGGCGCCCCGTTTTTCAGCCGGAAGCGTTTATTGAACCTAACGCATTTGCGTCGACGGGTCGATGATGGGCGGGTCAAGACTTGCCGGCCGAAGCCCGCATTTCTTCGATATATTCTTCAGACGTGATGTCGCCCGCGACCCACCTCGCCTTGGCCTCCTCGAGAATCGGATCAGAGTCATAGCCCGCATGGCTATTCAGCGCGCGGGCCTGATCGGCTGCATCCTGCCGCTTGGCGACAGCCTCGGGCGAGCGATCCGGACGGGGGAAGGGAGGTTCATAGCTTCAGCTCCGGTTGACCACATGCTCGGGGAGGAGGCTTGCACGCCTCTCCATCTGCTTCAAAAGGAGGGCTTTGCGGCGCTGTTGGCAATCAGGGCTGATCTCTTTTTGCGCCAGCGCGGAGATCGGTGCGTCAGGCCTTGGCGTGGAATCACCCATTCATCAGGTAATCGACTACGGCGCCCTTCAGTTTCTGGTCTGCCCCCTGAAAAGTGGTCCTCCGTGAAGTCGGTTATTGAGCCGTTGGAGAGGACGTTGGAATGCCCCAGAAGAAGCATAAGCCCGAAGAGATCGTCGCGAAGCTGCGCCATGTCGATGTTCTGCTGTCGCAAGGAAAATCGGTTAGCGATGCGGTTCGCACGATCGGCGTGACGCAGTTCACGTATTACCGCTGGCGCAAGGAGTTCGGCGGCCTGAAGGGTGACCAGATGAAGCGGCTGAAGGAGCTCGAGAAAGAGAACGACCGGCTGCGCAAGGCTGTGTCGGAGCTGACGCTCGAGAAGCTGATCCTGAAAGAGGCTGCCTCGGGAAACTATTGAGCCCCGCCCGTCGTCGTCGCTGCGTCGACCATGTCGTGGCGAAATTCTCCATCTCAGAGCGGCTTGCCTGCAAGGTTCTTGGCCAGCATCGCTCGACCCAGCGCAAGAAGCCTTGCGGCCGTGCAGATGAAGAGGCGTTGACCGCCGACATCATCCGGCTCGCTTCCCGGCATGGCCGCTATGGCTATCGCCGAATCACGGCGATGCTGCGGTCGGAGGGATGGACGGTCAACGCCAAACGCGTCGAGCGCATCTGGCGGCGGGAGGGGCTGAAGGTTCCCCAGAAGCAACCGAAGAAAGGCCGGCTCTGGCTGAATGAGGGATCGTGCATCCGGCTTCGGCCGGAGCATCCCAACCATGTCTGGTCCTACGACTTCGTCGAGGGCCGGACCCTCGATGGCGGAAAGTTCCGCATGCTCAACATCATCCACGAGTTCACTCGGGAGCGCTTGGCGATCCGGATCGGTCGCAAGCTCAACTCGACCGACGTCATCGACGCTCTGTCGGACCTAGTCATCCTACGCGGTGCGCCGGGCCATGTTCGTTCCGATAACGGTCCGGAGTTCATCGCCAAGGTCGTGCGGGAATGGATCGTGGTCGTTGGCGCAAAGGCCGCCTTCATCGAGCCGGGCAGCCCATGGGAGAACGGCTCTTGCGAGAGCTTCAACTCGAAGCTTCGCGACGAACTGCTCAACGGCGAGATCTTCTACAGCCTCGCAGAGGCCAAGGTCATCATCGAGGCATGGCGGCGCTGCTATAACATCGAACGGCCGCACTCATCACTCGGCTACAGGCCGCCAGCACCGGAGGCCATTATCTGGCCCGCGCCGTCACGCGCGGTCAGCGCCATCATCTGCCCAGGCGATGGCCCAAAAACCCATCATGCATTAAGACTGAAACCGGACCACCTCATGGGGTCAGGCCATTTCGAGTTGTTCGCCTCAACCGAAAAATATCTCCATCGTCCACGATGGAGATCGTGCGGCGCCTCCCTCTCTCTGAGAGAATTAAAGTTAACGAAAGAGCTTGCAAAACCCCGTCCGCCAGAGCCTTCAACTCCTCAGTCGTCAGGGCCATAGGCTGAGAGGAATTCACATAGACAGACAGATTTGCTGACGCTTGAGATTGCAAGGTGACCCAATCGCTCTGCAAAATGATCCGTGGTGCGCGAAACAGCCCAAGAAGAAACCTGCAGGAGCTTGTCGCCGGGCTGGATCTGCCGCCCGACGCGGTCGGCCGGATCGCCGAGTTGATCGAGATCAAATCTCAGGGCGGGGAGGGCGCCCGGATCCGCCGTCCTCCTGAGATCGACGCGCTGATGCGCGCCGAATTCGAGGCCGCGCGTCAGACGCCTCCAGGGCCTGAGGGCCCGGATCATCGGGAGGAGGCGACGGCTCTTTTCCGGCGTCTGGTCCTCGGACGCTCCGAAGCCTGAGGATGCCCCCTCCGCATCACGTCCGCGCCTTTCGGGCGCGTTTTTCGAGGTCGATCAGGATGACTCTGGTGTCGTCGATTTCCGGCGATTGGCGGGAGATGGAGCGCCAGTAATTCTGGAGGGCGCTCTCCAAAGTTTCAACCGACTCCCTGCAACCGTCTATGGTCCAACGCCCCTGTTCTCCACGTCCCTGCCAGACGAGCAGCATCACGCCGGAGCGCGTTCCCTTGTCGCGCAGGTAATCGCCGGCGAGCTGGTTTCTCAGGCGCTCGCAGAGGCTCGGTCCCGACCACCTCTGATCCAGAAGCTTGAGTTCGATCGGAACCGGCGCCGAGGCTTGAGGGCTTTGCATCCAGATGTCAGGTCTCTGACCGTTCGGCAATTCATTCTCTTGCGCGCAGACATAGCGCCCCATCGCCTTGTCCTTCAGTCGGCCTGCGACGAGGTTCCTCATTTCGGTTTCGTCCTCAGGGCGCGCCCAGGTCCGGTAAGGGCTGTCGTCGCCGTCTTCAAGCCAGGCCTTCATATCGAGGAGGCGATCGACCGTCAGTTCGAAGAGCTGTCTGTGCGTGACAGGCGTCAGCGTCTGACTCGTCTCGAACTCCCGCACCTGTTGTGCGGACCAGAGGTCGAGATCGCCGTCTTTCTCTGCGCGGCGAAAGGCCTGCAACGCCATCCATGAGCGTAAATCCGGGATGGGGTGCGTCTCGGCGAGTTCGCGCAAGGCGACCCAAGTCGCTTTGCCAGAGAGTTCCGTCATGAGGTTGAAGAGGGCGTTTCGTCCATCTTGAGCACCATCCCTCAACTCAGGCGTATAAACACCTTTTCCTAATCGATCAATGTCCTCCTCCGCGCGAATATGCTGATGCATCAAGAGATAGAGGCGCTTGAGCTTCTCAGCCGTCCGATAGCTCCTGACGCGGGCGAAACCAGCGCCTCGTCGGGATCCGAGGAGGCTTGTGATGAAATGCTGAGCGGCGAGAGACGCATCCTCCGGCGGCGGCGCCTCCAGCCAGTTCTCAAGCTCAGGAATGCTGCTTTGCGCATCCCGATCGACCCAGAGCGCGAACCATTGCGCCTGCTCAGCAAGAGTAGCCGACGTCGCGACCTTGTTTTTCGCGAGGGCGGTGAGCCGTGTCTCGTCTGGATGTCGGCTGGCGATGGAGAGAAGATATCGCAAAGTTTCGACGTCGCGAGCTTCATTCGTCTCCAGCCAGCCGAGAATCTCTTCCGCGATGCGCTCATGCAGCCATGGGGCGTAATAGACGAGATCATGCAAGATCCGGGGCTCGACCTTGTCCTGACGCAGATCCCAATGCAATTCGGTAAGAAACGCCTCGGCGACGATCTCCGGTCGGTCTCGATAAGCCGTTTCGCACCAGATCGGAAAGCCGTTGAGCTCCCAGATCGCATAGCGCAGGGCGAGCCTGAGCTCCTCATCGCTCAGATGTGCTGGAAATCCTTCAATCTCAGCGGCTTCCATCTCCAGCCCTGACAGCCCGAAAATCAGCACTTCAGGCACGCCGTCCTTCTCATGGCCTTCCGAGACTAGGGGCGGGGTGAAATCCCGCCAATGCGCCATTGCGGCGTCCCGATAGGCTTCCGCGACGCTCTCTCCAAAAACTTCGATCAAGCCGCGCCAGTTCCCATTCGCCCATCGGGTGTAGCTGCCTCCCGGGATTTGACGCATCAGCCAAAAACGCCATGCGTCGCAGGAAGGCGGACGATTCACAAGATCAGGATCTGCTTTCAGGGCTGAGATCCAGCCTTGCCGATTCTCATCAACAATTCGTTTTTTCCTATCTCGCTCAAGTTTGCTTTTGGCGTAATGCGCGTTTTGGGCGATTTCTGCTTTGGAGAGTTTTTTCTTTGCTGTGAGAGTTTGGAGCTTCTGCTCCAACGCCTTTCGACCTTTCAGCTTCGCCTTTAAGGCCGTCATCGCCGCAGGCGGCAGATCGAAACTCCGGATCAGTCGGCAGGCCAGCGAAATCGCCACCAGCTTGTCGTCCTCCAGAGGGCGTTCATCAATGAAGCCCAGAACGCGGTTGAAGTCATCCCCGTCGAAAAAGCAATGCGATTCAAAGGCTATAACGGGCCAATCGTCGGTAAGAGCTTTCTCGGTGGTGACCAGACGATGCGTTCTTTCCGCCCCGACGCAGGTCCAGAAGAGGGCGTCGTGAAATTCAGTCCACTCCCGAATGCGCGCGCCGAGACTCTGCGCTTGATCTTCAAGGCCGATATCCTGACTCCAGAAGCGGGCGGCCGAGATCTTCTGAAGAGCCTCCATGGTCTCGATATCGAAGGCGCTGGCGCTGCGCGCAACGATCAGCCGCTCAGCCGCGCAGGCCGCCGCGCCCAGAAGCCAGATGAACTCCTGAGACAGCGGCGTCCGCCCCCCTTCCAGATGTGGAGCGCGACCCAGATGCTCATTCAGCCCCTGCAGGAAACTTGTGAGAGCCGCCTCACCGGAGGAGGTGGCGAGATCAAACCGCTCGATGAACTGGCGCAGATCCTCCGTCAGGCCGCTGATGTAAAATCGTTCGTCCGGATGCAGTTTCGCGAAGGACCCCACAAGCCTTGCGACGGTCTCCATATCTGGAGGAGCCTCCTGAACGATCACAGCCAGCAACTGACGATCGATCATCTCCTCCGCGTTCAAGAGATGGTCCCAAAGCTCTTCGGCCTGTCGGCGCGCGCCGATGGATAAGACGGCCTGCAAGGCGAAGATGCGGGCGGAGAGGCCGCGCTTCGGATCCATCGCAACGCTGGCCATAGCAGTCAGACATGCGGTCAATTTTCCCTGCCAGACGAGCCGCCCAAAGAAAACCAGAGCGCGATCATCGTTGCGATGCGCTTCGATCAGGCGCAGCGCCTCATCCTCCAGATCGGGCAAGGCGATCCGGGAGACGGCTTCATAATCATAGGCGGATCTGACATCCTGCTCTTCGGAGATGCGCCGCGCGATCTTCCGCAGAAGCTCACGCCGCTCCCCGACAGGGAGCCGAGCGACGTCGCCGCCTTCGATGGCGATCTCGGGGCTGATCTCGACCGCTTTCCTGCGGATGTCGTCATCCCACAGGATCAGCCAGGAGAGAACCGGGCGAAGGCGCGGTGGGATGATGAATTGACCGTAGGTCTCCCGGAAGAGAAGCGCTTCGACGGCGTGGCGGGCGTTGCCCTTGCTCAGATGTTCCTGGAGCCATTCCGCCGCGAGCAATTCGCGGACTTCGCGATGACGAAAGCGAACCATCCCGTAGATGGCGTCGTCGAAGACGCTGCGTTCGAGCAGAATTCTGATCTGGAGGGGATCCCAATCCGCGAGGACCGTCTCCGCGTCGATCCCCTCCTGAGCCGCGCCTCCATCCGGGATGCGCAGGCCCGCGGCGCCGGTGAAGACGACAGCCGCCGCCAGAAGTCTTGCGCCCTTGCGTGCTTGCTCCTTGCTCAAGGATTCCTGACGCCGCTGAGGATTATGCTCCGCAAGCCGCGCCTCGATCCCATACTGCAGGACCTCCAAACGGTCGCCCAGCTTTCCATGATCTCGCCATTTGCGGAGGATCTCATCAAGGTCGAAGGGGCGGCTGGCGACCGAGAGCAGATTCTTGCGGCGGATCTCGTCGACGAGATCTTCGACGCGCTCCGCTCCGCGCTTCTCTGCGAAGGTTCGGATGTTCTCTTCGGTGAACGCCTCGAGCATATAGACGTCCAGAGCGCTTTCTGTTTCTCCGCCCCCATTCTGGAACATGGCGCCGCCGTCGAAAGAATCGCCCTCCGCTCGCCGATCCCGAGGTCTGACGAAGGGCAGATGCTCCGCCAACATCGCGGCGTCGGAATGGCTGCGCCAGGCGTAGGGGCGGCTGGAGACGACGACATGCGCGCGGGGGCGAGCGTCTCGGATACGGGCGGCGAAGCGGCGGATGGCCTGCTCAAAGGCGCGAGGCGCGCTCAATCTCGCTTCATCGACGGAATCCAGAAAGAACCAGGCTTCCTCGCTTGAGGAAAGCCAGTTTTGAAAATCGGTCTCGTCGCCGATCTCGAAGGCGGAGGCGAAATCCTGGTCAATGTCTTCGATCCGGATGAAAAAGGAGATGCAACCGCCGCCCCGAAGATGTTTGGCGCGCGTCCGCATCTCATGCGTCTTCCCGACGCCTGCGCCGGCCAGAATCACACAGAGAGGACTCTGTTCAAACGCTTCCCATCCGATCGCCGCCTGTTTCTGGGCGCGACTTATGAATTCATAGCTCTCAGCGTCTTGTTTCGTTCGTGGAAGGAGCGAAAATCTGCGCGCAAGCGGGATATGCTCATGCTGTGTCAAACTATGTCTCCGAACAGATCGGCCCCCTTGGCGTCGGTCAGCGCGGGAAGAGGTCACGGATGCGGGCGAAGGGCGAGCCGGTCTCGGCGGCGCGGCGAACCTTGCCTTCCAGCACTTGCGGGAGGGGAAGCTCGCGCTCCAGCATTTCATCAAGATCGCGGCCGTCCATACAGATGATGCGCTTGCCGCGCCCGAAGGCCACGAGTCCCTCTTCGCTGAAGCCGCTGCTGCTGACGAAAAGCCCCCGCGCCCAGACCGCCTTTTGTTCGAGCTTGCCATGGAAGACATGGAGGTCGGCTGCGCCCGTCGGGCTTCCATGCCATTTCGCCTCAAGAAGATAGACGTCGCTTCCCAGTTGAAATCCGCCGTCGATCTGTTCGCCGTGGAGGCGGAAGGGATCGCGCGGCTTCAGGCCGAAAGCATCGAAGAGGCGTTTGAGAAATCCTTCGAAAGCGTAGCCGCGCGCCTGCGGAGGCAGCGACGAGATCTGGAGGAGGTCGGTTTTGATTACGGAGAAGTTTGGCGGCTGCGGGATCCCAGCCGCCGCCTGAGGCGCCGCCTCTCCGGATAATCTGCGAACCAGCGCTCGAAACCGCGCCTCAGCGTTCACTGAAGGATCGGACAGGGCCTGACGGGCGAGATATTCGGAGCGATGATCCCAGAGCGCCCTCAGGATTTGGACGGCCTCACTATCATCTCTCTCTTGCAGGAAGGCGCGCAAGCGCTTGCCTTTCGAGCCGCCATACCGGGCGTAGCGGGGATCGTCGATGTCGACGCCTGCCTCGGAAGCGAAGAATTCCGCGAAGCTCTTGTCAGAGAAGTCCAGCACGAAGCCGGGGCCTCGGATGAATTCGACGAGTTCGTCCACAAGTCGCAGATCAAGAGATCGGATGGAGCTGATGGCCGCTCTCCTGTCAGCTGTTCTCGCCTGAGGCGTTGATCAAGTCCTGAAGGGCGCTGAGATCCGCGAGGATGCGGTCGAAAGACGGAGGCTTCGCGTCGAAGATCATCGCCGCCATCGCCTTATAGTCGGCGCGGAGATCTCTGATCCGCGCCTCGCTGGGCGTGAGGCGCAGGGATCCGGGGCGGGCGGTTTCGTAGCTGGCCCATCCTGAGCGAAAAAAGACCCCCTTATGCTTCGCCACCTGCGCCAGAAGCTCAAGGTCGGCGGCCGCGGCCTTGCCCTCCTCTGATGCGAACAGCATGGCGAGGTCGTAGTAATGGCGGGAGAAATATTGGGGCGTCGGAGACTCTGCTGGGCGGTGGGCCTCCGCATGGAGCGCGGTGGCCTTCTCCCAGAACGTGCGCCGCGCCGACAAGACGGTCACGACGCAATCCGGGTCTTCGAAGAAGTCCGGATATTCCTCCGCCGCATAGGGGCGGATGACTCTTTCCTCGGTCGGCCATGGATCGCCGCGCGCGCCGAGTTCAAGTTTCACGCGTGGGGTGATGTAGCTCATGTTCGCAGAGGCGGGCGGATCCAGAGTCGGCGGGTAGAAGAAATTCACTGTCTGGGCGTCGTCCGGATCGATTTCCAGAGACCAGGCGCTGTCAGTTGGCGAACCAAGCTGTTCGGTGATGGCCGCGTGCAGGGCCGGAAGCAGTTTCTCGGCTATATGACGCTCGACGTCTCCCATGAGGTCTCCGATCAGCTGCGCGGACCTTTTACGGCTGATCCCCTCCTGATCAGGGTCTCGCTCGCCTCTATAGCCCAGCTCGGCGCGGTCGAGAGAGATGTCAATGTCTTCCGAGAAGCGGCGGATGACGTTGAAGGCCTTGGACAGAGAGGTTCCTCCCTTGAACACGAGAGCGGGGGCGTCCGTCCGGGGCAGGTGAAAGAGACGCTTCAAAGTCCAGCAGACCCAGAAATCCTTTTCGACGATGGCGTCGGCGACGCCTCTGGCGGCGGCTGTTTCGCCGAAAAGCGCCGCTCGTTCTTCAGCGGGCAGGAGCGCGACCTTATCCATGCGGCGCCTCCGGGTTGATCCGGGCTATGGCGCTGAGGCTCGGCCGCATCCAGGCCGGCGCTTGCAGAAGATGAACGGCGAGGGTCCGCTTGTCTTGATCGGAGAGGTTGCGGCTCGCCGTCCGGACGACGTCGGGCGCACGTGAAGGGCCAAGATGGCGAAGCGCCTGAACGACGGATCCGGCTGGACTTCCGGGAGCGATCAGATGTTTGGGCGAAGCTCTGCGCAGATCGATCACGCGGCGACCGAGCAGGACGCGGCGCGGAGGGCCGTCTGTCAGGTAGAGGTTCTGCGCCGGCACCTGAGTGACGAGGCCGAGCGCATTGGCCGCTCGGGCTCCATCGATCTGCAGGTTGGATCCAGTCTCCCGGGCCAAAGCTTTCGCCACATCGTCCGGCTGAGGGGAGAGAGCACCCAGCTTGGCGTGGATCTTGGGGAAATCATAGAGGCCGCGCGCCAGACGACGGAGATCTCCACCTTTGGCGAGGCGCGAAAGCGCTTGATCGATGGCGGCGCGCCCGGCCAGATCAAGAAAATCCCGGGGCGTGAAGACGCCGCCGCGTCCTTGTGCGCGGACACGTTTCAGGATCCGGTCCTGAACGGGGGGAGGGTGGATCTTGGATTTCATTGATCAGAAAATATCATAGAGTTTTCTGACAATCAATGAAGGCTTCTTGATGCGCTCTGAGTTTGCCGGAGGCTGATTTCGTTCCTTGGACGGCCATTGGCTCAGTTTCCAGAACTGCATAGAAGTTGGCCTCGGTAGAGGTCGCAGGATGTTCCCGATCGGTTTGAAGAGGCGGCGGTTGTTGAACCAATGGGGGGCGTATTCGATGGTCTTGGGGCAGCGCCAAGGTCCGCGATGGGCCTTGAGTAGCCAGTTGGGCAGGGTCCACGCTGGAGGCCGACTTCTGCGTCGAGGCGTTGAATGAGGCCATCCACCGCTTCGGCGCGCCGGGGATCATGAATACGGACTAGGGTTCACAGTTCACGTCCTTCGCCTGGACCGATCGGCTGAAGCGCGTTGGCGCCCGGATCTCCATGGACGGCAAAGGACGCTGCATCGACAACGTCTTCATCGAGCGCCTCTGGCGATCCCTGAAGTATGAATGCGTCTACCTGCACGCTTGGGACACAGGATCCTAGGCAAAGTCTGCCATCGGTCGATGGATGACCTTCTACAATCACCGACGGCCCCACACCGCCCATGGCGGGCAGCCGCCCGCCGGGGTCTACTTCAACAGTATCGAAATTGATCAGCAGACGAAGGCAGTAGCTTAAATCAGCCAGAAATCTGTCCAAAGATCGGGGAGTAGCTCAATACCCGAATGCTCAAGCATAAACCTGATCAACCATCGGCGCAGTAACGATTGGCAAAGAGGCACGCAGCCAGCCTCAGTTTAAGTTAGCCTCACCTTAAAGGCCTCTGCTCTGCTGCCCAATGCTCTGAGGTTGCCCTGAAGTTGTCTTCGTGTCTCAATTTCGTCGCAATCCCATAGTCGTGACAACGCCGTCAGGGTGTCGGCCACCGCCGCCGCGGGATAGTGATCCCCCGAATTTGAAGCGAAGGGCGCATCGGTTTCAGTCAATATTCTGTCCCGTGGAACTCTTTTTATCAAGGATTTGCCTCGTTTGCTCTTCAGCATCGGCAAGCCAACCGAGAACCACGCTCCCATACCAACAGCTTTGTCCGCATGCGTTAGCGATCCCGTAAACCAATGTAAGATGGCTACTCCTGCGTCGCGGTGTCGATCCAGCGCTTCGATCACCTCCCCGCTGGCATGCCTGCTGTGGATCGAGAGTACACGCCCACCGATTTTTGCGCACGCATCGAGGATGTCATTGAATACTTCCCTCTGTAGGTCGAGGTGCTTAGCATTCTCGTCGCCGCCATCTATTCCTACCTCTCCGACGTAACGGGTTTCGCCGAGCAGCCGACGGAAAAGACTGACCTCGCCATGACGCTCAGCGACGAGTTGCGGGTGCAGACCGAGCGCCGTCCTGATCCGCTTGCGCCCTTTCGCGATCTGGGCTGTCTTTGGGAACGCCTTGGGCGTGTTCGTGACCGAAAGCACGTAGGTCCCCGCAAGATCAATCTCGTCGGCGGTGAGCTCTGGGGAGGGGAATAAGTCTACGTGGCAATGGAAGTCAATCAAGTCGCGAACCCTTGGGTCTTCAGGTAGGCCGCTACCTCCTCAAGACCTCGTTTGTGGACGCCGAACCAGTTATCGCGTTCTACCGGATCGAGCGGCAAGGGTCCACTCGCAATTGCCCGCTGCTTGAGACCTCGGTCGTCACGACCTGTCGCGACCAACATGGCCATCACATCGTCTCGGATATCAGGTCGATCCCACAGCTTCTGCAGGTCCGGAAATTGATACGTGGTTGTATCGACGACCTCAGCTTTGGCGAAAGCCGCCCGCCTGATGAGGCAAGGGACGCAGTGACCGCACTGCTTGCTCTTCCGCTTCCACTTCCCGCAGGAAACCGTGTTGACAGCGGCCTGGACCACCATTTCGTTCGGCAACATCTCGCAGAGCATCTCGCCCTTGGTCATGTGCCGATATCGGTTCTGCACCCTGACGCCTAGGCCGACCTTGTCGAAAATGGTCTGGATTTGGGATAGGAAACTCGGGTGCGTGGTTCGTGTGCTATGGGAGCCAACACGACGTCGCGTAAGGGGTGCGTTCAGAGCGATGAAACCGTTCTCGGGTACGAACAGATCGATGACGCCGACCGACGGTTGCTTTGCGAGGACGGCGTTCGCCGACACGACGCCGTAGGCGAGGAAGCCGAGACTTCGTGTCCGCATCGTCGTGTCGTTTTCATTGGGACCTTTGAACACGGGATTCGCATTCGCGGCGAACCTCGGCAGTTCTCTTCCGAGTCGGGGTGCCAGATATTCCTGATAGCTCTGGTCGCCCCTGTAGGAATGGCTCACCAGTAGAGGCGTCCGCCCCTCATCTGCAAGCTGGCGTGCTCCGATGAGGCTGTCCAGGCCACCGGAGAACAGGCATGTGCAATCCGCTGATCCGATCGCGATGTGCTTCCTTAGCCTCTTAATCGCCGTTCTGACTGGCGGCCCCATCCCGCCGCCCCTGAAGGACAACGTCCAACGATCACCGCTGAGAAAATTTAATGCGTCTTCAAGGTCCTCTGCGACTTCATCCCATATTCTTGGACGAGCTAGAGGGATTTCGAGCTTGAACTCCCTTGTCCATCCATTCGCCGAAAACCGTTTGCGACTGACGAAGGTGTCGGCGGCGATGACAGCGAGCGCTATCGACAGGAAGTCGAGAGCCTTGGGATTGATGGCCACTGCGAGCCTGCGCACCGCGACTTCAAGACTCCCTCCGACCGAACCGGTCCCCGGCCGGACTGGTTTCGGACCATACAGGAAGATATGTTTGGTGTTTGCGCTGTCTGTCGGCGGTATCTCTGCCTCGTCAACATAGAAAACGAGTCTATTCATCTTAACTTTCCCATTCGCGCCAGACTTCGTCTACCGCTTCGCGCATGAAGCGATGGACGTCTGTTGTCGTCATGTTTCCAGAATTGGCCAACCGAGGACTCAGGTTCTTGTCCACGACGACACGGATGACTTCGAGTAGCTCGGCCTCCGCTTCTGATGTCCGCTGCTCGTCGGGAGCGTTGGCCCATGACCCGCCGACCTCTTCGACGATTTCCTGAAAAATTGACTGCGATAAGTATTCGCCGAGAATCCGGTTGATTGTTTCGGCATCAAGCCGACCGGGATCGAAGTCACCTTCGCCGAGAACTTCCAGCATCGCCTCGTCGATCGCCGCACGAATCCGGTCGCTGTCGCCGTTCTGGGGGGCAAGCTGTTCGGCGAGGCGTTGGCATACGACGTCCAGAGGCTGGCCTGCGAGCGACGCCTGCGACAATCCTTGTGCCGCGGCCGCGGCTCCGTCGCTACCGAGAGAATTCAGGACGTCGTAGAGCTGGCCGCCGGTCGTATAAACGGAACCGAAGCGCCAGGGGCCGACTCCGCTTCCACCCGTTGAAGTCCGGGCGTAATGGCCAAGCGATTTGCGCAGGTCGCTCCCGTCTCCACCCTTGAGATACTTCCCGAACGAAGTCCTGAAAGCCTGAAATCGTTTCGGTGGTGCGGAAGGGATCGGTGCGCCTGACTGATCATCCGCCCATGGCGGAACCATCGGCTGGTTGGCCCCAGAACCTCTCGATGACGCTGAAGTCCCCATTAGACACCACTCCCTGGCGTTCCGGTGGTCTCGTCCCTCATCAGAGCCTTCATCCACCTTGGACGGCTCGGAAGAGTCGTGATGAAGCCGACCAGTTTTTCGTGGGCAATCTCGTTACTCTTGGCGAGCAAAAAGGCCCCTCGAAAGTCATCGCGCGCTTTCGACCACTCCGGATTTCGTTTCATCGTTGCGATGATCTCGTCCATCGCCTCCCTGATTTCGGCTGCATCGATTTCCCTGATAGCCTTCTTGGAGGCAACTGAACTCAGGGTCGCGGTCTTCAGGATGACTTCAATGGCCTTCGAAGTCTTCATGCTGATGCGTTGCGGAGACATCTTGACCGGCATGGTTTCCTTGGAAAGGTAAACCGCAGGACGTAAGTCTGTGCCGCCGAGGGGAGGGTGAAGCTTGAGCCAATCCGAAACGAAGTCCGGATACTTTTGCCATTCCTTTGGAAGCTTGTCCGGAGCCACCACATCATAGGGTGCTTCAAGCTCTGCGAAGATCGAGGCTTTTCCACCGGGTGCAGCGCTGATCAAGGCGTTCAGTGTCCGGATGGCACCCTCGTCGGTGCATCGCTCGAAGAGGGCGAGCTTTGCGATGGTGGATTCATCCAGCGCCATCCCGCGGCGGCGGGCGACGAGGCCACGCATCCGCACGACATTCAGCAATCGTTTCACGATGCGTGGGTTACCGTTCACCTGTTTCGAATGCGTGAGCAGTCCTGCTAGGCGATCCATGGTTTCAAGCGTGCCGCGAAGCTCGTGACCCATCGCGATGCCTAGGCGAATTGCCACTTGGTTTACGTCGAATGGAGGGTCGTCAGACCAGCTGTGCCGTAGCTTCTCGATAAGATATGTCCGCAAGGCCTCGATTTTATCAGCGGCGACGTCGGATTTCGTGGCAGCCAGCATGAATAGATACGCTCTGACTTCTTGAAGGCCGAGTTTTGGCACACGAAGCGGTATCTGGATTAGCTTATCTAGGTAATCGGTGATGTGCTGGCTGCCGGGGTCCTTGAAATGCTTCTCGACGGACAGGCGAATCATGTCCTCGTCGGCGGCGACGATGAACGCTGTGTTCGGCATGAACAGGAAGAGGCGCATTGCCTCGAGTGTCGCGATCGCATTCGGGGGAAGGCATCGATCCAAGTTGTCAACGAAGACTATGAGACGCCGCTCGAGCTTTTCGAGCAGTGCGCTAAACTCTCTTCGAAATGCGACGATCTCCTCCGGAGCGTTACGCTTCTCCTTGGGTTTCAAAAGACCAGAGGCCTTTTTCCCCGCTTCCGCAGCGGCATCCTTCACTGCTGTGACATCGTCCTCATCGGCGGTTCCTTCCCACATCTCCTGCGCAGAGCCTGCGGCCTTCCTGAACAGTCCAAGCGTGGGTGCGCCCGCGAGCAATGCGCCTACGTCGGCCGCCACCCCAAACAACTTGAGCTTGTTCACGCGGCGGTAAAAGTCGGCTGCCTTTTCCTTCAACGAATCCGGAGCAGCTTCGTAGATAGCTTTGGCAATGACCGTCATCAGAGCAGATTTCGCTTCCTCGAAATCTTGATAAAGCCAGGCATCAAAAAATACGATAAGGTTTTTATCTTCGGATTCGAGTTGTGAGCCAATCAAATGTAGAATACTTGATTTTCCTACACCCCAAGTTCCGTAAACTCCTAGTGAAATCGGCAACATGGAATCGTCAGATATTAGATCACAGATCATTTCTGAGACTTCGGAATAGTTCAGGTAGTCTATTTTGCTTTCACTATCCGCCCACATGACTCCTCCGTACTTGAGATTAAAAGTCTGGGATCTGATTATTTGATAATCAAGGAGATCGGCCATATCGCCAGCGCAACGTGCTATTATCCACGAGATATTTTGCACGCGTCAAGAAAATCGAGTTTCGCTTAGAACGAGGCGCTCGTTTGGGCCACGCCGATCCGCGTGTCGAGCGACAAAAGCGGATCTACTTCGATGCGATATCGATTGGGTCCGGTACGTTGCCTTATGAGTTCGGGTGGTTTGGGTGATCACGCATGCGCCTATTTACAATCAAAGACTGAATTGAGATCGAAAAGCGGTTGCGACAAAACGTCAAAGTTTGAAACACGCTGGCAATAAAATAGAAACGGGTCGGCTGCAAGCCGCTCTGCAACCTATTGAAATCATTAAACATCTATGAAAAGGGTAGGTGCCAGAGATCAGTCAGGCGCGCCCCCTCCAAGCCAAACCGCTGCGCGGTGGCTGCACCAGCCTTGACTGCCCGCCTCCGCCCAGACAATTCGCTAAGGAAGTCGAATAAGGCGGGAATGGGGGTGCATGTGCTCCGCTTCCGACGAAGGGAAGCGGGGGGTAGTGGGCGGCGATCATAATCCACTGGGTTACTTTCTCTTTGGCCTTTGTGACTCATTAGAGTAGGCGTGTGACCACTCTGGCGGCGTGTGATCACATTGGTGCAACGGGTGGTTTTTGCTTCAAGGTTTTGAACTGCGGCGATTTAATTTGGTTGAATTTTTTATAAACTCCCGCATTGCAAGAGTTGTTGCGCCTGTCTCGAGAATGCAGAATGCGGATGACTGGGTTTTGAAAGTCAAGGGATAACCGGGCTCAAAAGAGGGCGCTCTCTTGAAGGCGGGCGCCTTTCTGCGCTTCAAGGCTCTTGAATTTCAGGAGAGGAGGCGTGGTCTTCGAGATGGCGAGCTTTTGTTATCTTTCGTCCGATGAGCGTCGGTGTCTGGCGGGTTGGCGTCTTGATGGGATCAGCGT
>NZ_JAQTXI010000010.1 GCF_028688855.1 Neomegalonema sp.
CCGAGGCGCCTGTGGGCGAGCTTCCCGGCTCGGCGGAGGTCTTCGCCGAAGACGGCCCCGGCGTCTTCGCGCTCAAGGCGGAGATTCTGGCTTCCGGCCCCGCTTCGGCGCGGCATCAGGGCGAGGAGCTCGGCTCCTGGGAGTTCGTGGTCATTCCCGACGCGGCGCCCGTGGTCGAATTCGCCGAGACTCCCCGCGACGGGCGCCGTCAGGCCCTGACCTTCCGCGTCAAGGCGACCGACGATTACGGCGTGGCCCGCTCCTGGGTGGAGCTTCGCGCCGTGGAGGCGCCCGGTCCCCGGGCGGTCGCAGCGGAGGAGCTGCCGCGCGTCGATCTGGAGCCCGACCGCAAGGACCGCGACCTGCGCGTCGGCGAAACGGATCTGACCGAACATCCGCTGGTCGGGCTGGAGGTCGAGGCCGTCGCCTACGCCGAGGACGACGCCGGAAACCTCGGCGCGAGCCCGGCGGTCCGCTTCAAGCTGCCGGAGCGCATCTTCTCCGAGCCCATGGCCAAGGCCATCGTGGAGCAGCGTCGGGGCTTCGCGCAGGATTTCGAGTATGGCGCGCGGGCTCAGGATCTGCTCGAAGCCGCCATGGACGAGCCCGGCGACTACTTCACCGACCCCACGGCCTATCTGGCGGCTTCGGTGGCGCTGCACGGCCTCACGCGCGGCGTGGAGGAGGGGACCGCCCTCCAGGCGCGTCCGGAGATCCTGAGCCTGCTGTGGAAATCCGCGCTGCGGCTGGAGGAGGGAGGCCTCTCCAACGCCTGGGACGCCCTTCAGGCCGCCAGGCGCCGCCTTGAGGAGGCTCTGGAGCGCGGCGCCTCCGACGAGGAGATCGCCCGCCTGACCGAAGAGATGCGCCAGGCGATGAACGAATATCTCGACGCCTTGAGCCAGATGGCCCAGCAGAATCCCGAGGCCTTCCGCCAGCAGCAGCAACAGGGCGGCGGCGGCGGAGAGACCACCCGCGAGCAGCTGGAGCGCATGCTTCGCCAGATGGAGCAGACCGCCCGCGACGGCGCCCGCGGCGACGCGCAGCAGATGCTCGACATGCTGGCCGAGATGCTCGAGAACCTGCGGCCCCAGATGCAGGCGGGCGGCTCGGGCGGCGAAGGCGAGGGGCAGGGCGGCGATCCTCAGGCCGAGGCCCTCCAGGAGATGATGCGCCGTCAGCAGGAGCTCGCCGACGAAACCTTCCAGCAGGGCCGGGGCCAGCAAGGCCAGGGTCAGCAGGGGCAGGGCCAGCAAGGACAGCAAGGTCAGGGACAACAGGGTCAGGGTCAGCAGGGACAGGGCGGCCGACAGCAGGGCGGCCGGGGCCAGGGCGGTCAGGGATCGCCGGGTCAGGGCGGCCTCGCGGAGCGTCAGGGCGAGCTGCGCCAGGGCCTGGGCGAACTCGGCGATCTCGGCGAGGGCGACGCCGAACGCGCCGCGCCGCTGGATCGCGCCCGCGAAGCCATGGAGCGCGCCGAGCAGGCCTTGCGCGACGGAGATTCCCGCGGCGCGCTCGACGCCCAGTCCGACGCTCTGGAGGCTCTGCGCGACGGGGCGCGCCGTCTGGCCGAGCAGCGCCGGGCCGCGCGTCCGGGCGGCGAGGGCGAGTCGGCGGGGGGCGAATCGAGCGATCCCTTCGGGCGTCCGCGCCGGGCCCTCGGGTCCAACGACGGCGAGGGCGTCGAGCTGCCCGAGGAGCGCGCCAGCAACCGCGCTCTGGAGGTCCAGCGCGAGATCCGCCGCCGCTCCAGCGAGCGCGAGCGCCGTCTGGAGGAGCTGGATTATCTCAACCGTCTTCAGCGCCCCTTCTGAGTCGTCCGCCGAGGCCCCGGATCCGCGCGGTTTCCCGAAGCCGAACCTGCGGGTCCGGCGGATGGGCGGCTCAGGATATGTTGCACTGCAAAAGGGCGGGCGGAGCGCAGAGGACCGGGTTTTTCCGCCACCTTTTCATCATGGGTTTGAGCAATAATGTTATTCTCTTCCCGAATTTACGAAGGTTTATGTGGCTTTCCGGCCTCAGTCCCGTGTCTCCGGGGAAATCCTCCTAAAGTCGCAGGAAAAAACCTCTTGCGTTTTGTGCAACGCAAACATAGATTTTCCTCGTGGTCGCTGACCACCGCCCTTCCTGGGCGTTTCCTCCCTAGACTCGGGCCGCCATCAGGCGGCCTTTTTTTTGGTTCCGGTTTTCGTCTTGTCTCCGGCCCGGGCGCCGATCGCGCGCCGCAGGCCGTTTCAGGAGCCACGCCATGAAGATGGGCGTTTTGCAGACGGGCGAGGTGAATCCCGCCCTCGCCGTCGAGCACGGCGAATATCCCGAGATGTTCATGCGCCTCTTCCGCCAGGTGGACCCCGCGCTGGAGTTCCAGGTCTGGCGGACGGTCCATGGCGAGATCCCCGCCGCCCCCGAAGAGGCCGACCTCTGGCTGGTCACGGGCTCGCGTCACGGGGTCTACGACAAGCTCCCCTGGATGGAGCCGCTCAAGGCCTTCCTGCGGGCGGCCTACGCCGCCGAGCGGCCGATTCTGGGCGTCTGCTTCGGACATCAGATCCTCGCGGAGGCTCTGGGCGGCGAGGTGGTGAAGTCCGAACGCGGCTGGGGCATCGGCGCGCAGGACTACGCCCTGACCCGCAAGCCCGGCTGGCTCGAAGGCGCGCGCGATTCGCTGCGCTTCAACGCCGTGCATCAGGATCAGGTGGTCCGGACTCCCGCCGAAGCCGAGGTTCTGGCGGGCTCCGAGTTCTGTCCCAACGCGATCCTCGCCTATGGCGGCGCCGAATCGCCTCTGGCGATCTCGATCCAGGCCCATCCCGAATTCGACGACGCCTATGAAGGCGCCCTGATCCGCAATCGCGAGAGCCTCACCGAGGCGCAGCGCGCTCAGGCGCTGGCCTCGCTCGGCGGAAGCCTCGACGCCCTCGACTTCGCCCGGCGCGCCCTCGACGCCCTGACGCGCCGTCGCGCGCAGGCGGCCTGACATGGCCCTGCGCACGGACGAAGCGCCGGATGCGACGGCGCGCGGCACTCTGGTCGGCTTCGGCGCGGTGGTCCTCTGGGCGCTGCTGGTGCTGCTGACGCTCGGCTCGGGGGCCATGCCCCCCTTCCAGCGGACGGCCTTCTGCATGATTCTCGGCGGAGCCCTCGGGCTGGCCTGGCTGGCCTCGAAGGGCGTTTCGCTGAAGCGGGTCTTCACCCAGACGCCCCGGGCCTGGGCCATCGGAGTGGGCGGGCTCTTCGGCTATCACGCGAGCTATTTCTTCGCGCTCGGGCATGCGCCGCCGGTGGCGGCGAGTCTGCTGAACTATCTCTGGCCGCTGCTGATCGTGCTGATGGCGGGGTTCTCCACCGGCGAGCCTCTGCGGCCGATGGTTCTGGTGGGGGCTCTGCTGGGGCTGGCGGGCGCGGCGACGGCGGTCCTCGCCGAATCGGGCTTCCATCTGGAGATCGCGCCGGAGCATCTCGCCGGTTATGCGGGGGCTCTGGCGGCGGCGCTGATCTGGTCGAGCTATTCGGTGCTCTCGCGGCGCCATGGCGCGACCTCGACGGCGGCGGTGGCGGCCTTCTGCCTCGTGGCGGGGATTCTGGCGACCTTCTGCCACCTGCTCTTCGAAGCGGCGACGGTCTGGCCCGCTGATGCTCAAGCCTGGGGCTTCTTCATGCTCCTGGCGCTCGGGCCGATGGGCGCGGCCTTCTTCCTCTGGGACTACGGGGTGAAGAAGGGCGATCTGCAGACGCTCGGCGCCTTGTCCTATCTGACGCCCGCGCTCTCAACGGCGGCCCTGACTCTGGGCGGCTTCGTCGCGCCGCGCTGGTCTTCGGCGGCGGCCTGCGGCCTGATCGTGATCGGCGCGGTTCTCGCGAGCCGCGCCGGTCGTCATGCGCGGAAATGAAGGTCAGGCCTGCGCGTAGCGGGCGATCTCCTCTTTGAGGCGCAGCTTTTCGCGCTTCATGCTCTGGATTTCGAGGTCGTCGGCGGCGGGACGGTTCACGGCGGCGGAAATGGCGTCCTCCAGCGCCTTGTGCTTCTTCTCAAGCTCCTTGACATGATTCGCAAGGCTCATCGAGTCGTCCTCCTCTTTGTGGCAGGTCCGGAGATTACAGCATGATGACGCAGGCTTGTCGATGGTCCGCCGACTACATCCTAAGGTCTGGGGGCGGATGATGCGGAGAATTGATCCGATCCGCGCCGGGCGGCGCCCATGAGCGCGCGACGGCTGGTCGTGGGGGTTTCGGGCGCCTCGGGCAGCGTCTACGGCGTGAAGGCGCTGGAGATGCTGCGCGCTCTGGGGGTGGAGACCCATCTCGTGGTCTCGGAGGGCGGCGCCCTGACGGCGGCTCATGAACTGGGCTTCAGGCCCGGCGACTGGAAGGGCCTGGCGGATCATGTCCATTCGCCGCGGAATCTGGCGGCCTCCATCGCCTCGGGCTCCTTCCGGACGCTGGGGATGCTGGTGGCGCCCTGCTCGATGCGCAGCCTGGCGGAGATCGCCACGGGCCTGACCACCGGGCTGCTCGCGCGCGCCGCCGACGTGACGCTCAAGGAGCGCCGCCCCCTGGTCATGCTGGTCCGCGAGACGCCGCTTCATGCGGGGCATCTGAAGATGATGCTCCAGGCCACCGAGAACGGCGCGGTGATCATGCCGCCGGTCCCGGCCTTCTATGCGGGGATCAGGACCCTCGACGAGATGGTGGCCCAGACGGTGGGGCGGGCTCTGGACCTCTTCGGGCTCGATTCCCCCGAGGTGCGGCGCTGGGGCGAGGCGCCCCCCGAGGCTTCGCCGAAGGACTGAAGACAGGACAGCGAGTCTGGCTTGTCGCGGCGGAGGACGCGGCGTAAAGAAAGCCGTCAATGATCCCGAGCGGAGTCTTAAGGATATGTCCTCCTTCATCGCCGAGTCCCTGAGCCGCGTGAAGCCCTCGCCGACCATCGCCGTGACCAACAAGGCGGCGGAGCTCAAAGCGGCGGGCAAGGACGTGATCGGCCTCGGCGCCGGAGAGCCCGATTTCGACACGCCCGACAACATCAAGCAGGCCGCCATCGCGGCGATTCAGTCGGGCAAGACGAAATACACCGCCGTCGACGGAATCCCCGACCTCAAGAAGGCCATCTGCGCGAAGTTCAAGCGCGAGAACGGCCTCGACTACAAGCCTTCCCAAGTGACGGTCGGCACGGGCGGCAAGCAGGTGCTCTACAACGCCCTCATGGCGACGCTGAACCCCGGCGACGAGGTGCTCATCCCCGCGCCCTACTGGGTCAGCTATCCGGACATGGTTCTGCTGGCGGGGGGCTCTCCGGTGGTGGTCGAGGCGGGCATGGAGACCGGCTTCAAGCTCACCGCCGAGGCGCTGCGCGGCGCGATCACCCCCAAGACCAAATGGCTGATCTTCAACTCGCCCTCGAACCCGACCGGCGCCGGCTACACCCGCGCGGAGCTGAAGGCGCTCACCGACGTGCTGCTGGACTTCCCCCATGTCTGGGTGATGACCGACGACATGTACGAGCATCTCGCCTTCGCGCCCTACGAGTTCTGCACCCCCGCCGAGGTCGAGCCGAAGCTCTATGACCGCACCCTGACCGTCAACGGCGTCTCGAAGGCCTACGCCATGACCGGATGGCGCATCGGCTATGCGGCGGGCCCCGAGATGGTGATCAAGGCCATCGCCAAGATCCAGTCGCAATCGACGTCGAATCCCTCCTCGATCAGCCAGTGGGCCGCCGTGGAGGCGCTCAACGGGCCGCAGGACTACATTCCCATGTCCCGCGAGGTGTTCCAGCGCCGCCGCGATCTGGTGGTGAGCATGCTGAACCAGGCGGCGGGGATCCATTGCCCCACGCCGGAAGGCGCCTTCTACGTCTATCCCTCCATCGCGGGCTGCATCGGCAAGACCGCGCCTTCGGGCCGGAAGATCGAAACCGACGAGGATTTCGTCACCGAGCTGCTGGAGAGCGAAGGCGTCGCGGTGGTGCAGGGCGCGGCCTTCGGGCTTTCGCCCTTCTTCCGCATCTCCTACGCCACCTCGGACGCCGCGCTCGAAGACGCCTGCTCGCGGATCCAGCGCTTCTGCGCCGCGCTGAAATAAGCCCTTTGACGATTCAAGATGGAAACGCCTCCGGGAGACCGGGGGCGTTTTCCGTGTTCAGGCTTCCGCTTGCAGGGCGCGGAGGATCTTCAGAGCCTCTTCGGCCCGATCCAGCGGCGTGAAGACATGGTCATGGCGCAAGGCCGCGACCATGTTGCAGGGGATTCCCCGCGCCGCCAGAGCCTGAGCGACCGCCGCCGTCAGGCCGACGCCCTCCAGGGAGCTGAAGACCTTCAGGATGATCCAGCCCATGGGCGGCGAGGCCTCCAGGCCCAGAGCCTCGGCGGTTGCGGCGGGCAGCAGGAAGGACGGCCCCTCCGGTTCGCGGAAACTCGCCAGAGCCGCCGCCGCGCAGGCCCCCGTCAGAGCCTCAGGCGGGGCGCAAAACACGTAAGCGCCGGGCTGAAGCTTCGGGTTCAGGCCCGCGATCATGGCGCGGGCCTCACGGAGGACGGGGCCGCTCATGAAGCCGCCAGAGCTTCAAGCTCGGCGACCAGCTCCTCAGGGAGGTCGAGTCCGTCGCGGGCGGCCTCGGCGCGGGCCGCGAGGCGGCGAGTCCCCGGCATGCGGGCGCCGTCTTCGGCGTAGAGCGCCGCGAGCTCCGCCATGCGCTCGGGGAAGGCGGGCGAGGCCGCCGCATCCACGGCGATCAGCGTCTGTCCGAGATCCGGAGGCCCGCCCTCGGCGCTCACCACGCCCGAGGAGAAGGCGCCCAGGCTGGAGCCCACCAGACCCGCCGCCAGAACCTCCACCATCAGCGCCAGAGCCGCGCCCTTGGCCTCGCCCATGGGGGCCATGGTCCCGGCGAGGGCGGCCCTGGCGTCGGTGGTGGGGCGGCCTTCGGGATCGAAGGCCCAATTGTCAGGGATGCTCTCGCCGCGCCTGGCCGCGAGGATCACCTTGCCCCGCGCCACCCGCGAGACCGCCATGTCGATCACCAGAGGCGCGCCCTCGGGCAGGGGCGCCGCGAAGCAGATCGGATTCGTCCCGAGCAGAGGCTTTCTCCCGCCCCAGGGCGCGATGGATTTGCCCGCATTGCCGAAGAGCAAGGCGCAAAAACCCTGCTCCGCGAGTTGTTCGCAAGGACGTCCGCCCTGCCCGAAATGATGCGAGCGGGCGATGTAGGCCGCCGCGATCCCCTGGGTTCGGGCGATCTCCGGCAGGGCCTCCACCGCGAGATCCAGCGCAGGAAAGGCGTAGCCATGTCCGGCGTCGATGCGGATCAGGCCGGGGCGCAGGCGTTCGAGCTTCGGTTCGGCGAAGCCCTCCACCTTGCCGACCCGCGCCTGAGCGGCGTAGGCGGGCACGCGGGCCACGCCGTGAGTCTCCAGACCATCGGCGTCGGCGGCGACCAGAGCCCGGGCCGTCGAGCGGGCCTGAAGCGCGCCGACGCGGTTCGCCCGCAAGGCCCGGGAGCCGAGGTCCTCGGCGGCGGCGAGGCTGAGGCGCGTCATGGCTCAGGACTCCGGCTGGAGGATTTCGACTTCGGCGCCGTCGCGCACCGCCGTATAGAAGCAACTGCGGCGATTGGTGTGGCAGGCGGGGCCGGTCTGGCGCACGAGGAGCAACAGCGCGTCGCGGTCGCAGTCGAGGCGCATCTCGACCAGCTCCTGGATATGGCCGGAGTCGTCGCCCTTGCGCCAGAAGGCCCCCCGCGACCGCGACCAGTAGACCACGCGCCCCGTGCGCAGCGTCTCGGCGACGGAGGCGGCGTTCATCCAGGCCAACATGAGCAGTTCGCCGCTGACGTGGTCCTGCGCGACGGCGGGGATCAGGCCGCGCGAGTCGTAGGTCAGCGAGGCCGGGTCGAAGGGGGAGGGCATGGCGGCGGCTCCTGGAGGGATGCGGAAGTCGAGCGCCGCGAATCGCGGCCGCCAGATGCTTAGAGCATTTTCCAGCGAAGCCGGAACGGCTTCGCGTCGCGAAAATGCGACCAGACGATGGGAAGATTTTCCAGCGAAGCCGGAACGGCTTCGCGTCGCGAAAATGCGACCAGACGATGGGAAGATTTTCCAGCGAAGCCGGAACGGCCTCGCGTCGCGAACATGCGGCCGGACAAAAGGGAGAGGCCTTTGAACGCCCCGAATCTGGCCGGAAGACGCTCCCGTCCAGCGCGTCGCCTGCGCCAGGCCGGATCGCCGGATCGGGACGCCGCCCTTCCCGATCCGGGGCGCCCCCTAAAGGCGAATTCGGGCGGAACCGGGGCGATGATCCATGAACATTGCTCAAATTTATGAGAGAGGGGCGAATTTTCAGCCTGCCCCGGGGTTTCCTCCGGCGCGGCGCGGCCCTATCTTTGCAGGATCCGACCAGCCGGAAAGGCCGATCAGACCACAAGCCAGCCGGATCGTCTCCTTCGTTTTCGCGTTCTCTCCCCAGGCCTCCCAAGACTCCGAGGGCTCCGCCATGCGTTTTTCGTTCCGTTTCCTGACCCTGCTGCTTCTTGGCCCTCTGGCCTCCTTCGCGCCCCCTGCCGAGCGCGCCGAGGCCGCTTCCGCGCCTCTGGAGGAATCCCGCGAGGAGTCCCTCCGTCTGCGCGCCGCTCTGGAGCCCGCGCTCCCCGGCGGAGTCGGCGGCGGCTGGATGGCGGCGGCCCGCGTGGAGATCCTCGACGCCTGGCAGGCGCCGCGCCTCGTCCATGAGCGCCGCCTGACCCTCGCCGATTTCGACGCCGAGGGCGGCTTCGCCCTGGAGATCCCCCACAACGCTCCGGCGGGGGCGCGCCATCGCCTGACGCTGCGCGTGCTCTCGGCGGAAGGCCGGACGCTCTGGACCGCCGCCGCCGTCTGGGAGACGGAGGCGCAGAAGATCGGGGTTCGGGATCTCGGACGCCTGACCCTGAAGCGGGCCTGACCTCCGGCGATCCGCCCTCTGGGAATCGGGGGGAGAGGCGCTTATCCTGAGCCCTCAAGACAAGGGGCTCTTCATGTCCGACCTCTCCGCCGACCTCATGGCGCTCTACTCGAAGCGCATCCTCGCGCTGACCGCCGCCATTCCGCATCTGGGGCGTCTGGAGGCGCCGCAAGCCAGCGTGAGCCGTCGCGCGCCGCTCTGCGGCTCGACGACCACCGTGGACCTCTCCCTCGGACCCGACGGGCGCGTGGCCGCCTTCGCCCAGGAGCCCAGAGCCTGCGCCCTCGGACAGGCCTCCTCGGCGATCCTCGGCGGCGGGATCCTCGGCCGCAGCCCCGAAGAGCTCGCCGCCGCCCGCGACGCCCTCAAGGCCATGCTCAAGCAGGGCGCGCCGCCGCCCGAAGGCCCCTTCCATGATCTCGAAGTGCTGACCGCCGCGCGGGGCTACGCCAATCGCCACGCCTCGATCCTGCTCGCCTTCGAGGCCGCCGCCGAAGCCGCCGCCGCCGCGCAAGAAACGACGCCGCCCCCGGAGGCCGGGAGCGGCGCGTGAAGATCGGTCCTTGAATCCTGCGGTCCTGAAGCCCCCGTTTCAGGCGAACGTTCCGGAGGCTCGGGTCTCGGCGGGATTCCCGCGGACCCCGTCCGGCGCCCCTCGCGAGGCGCCGCGCGGCGATCAGATCATGTACTGGCCGCCGTTGGCGGAGAGCGTCGAGCCGGTGACGAAGCCGGCGTCGTCGGAGACGAGGAAGGCCACCGCGCGGGCGATCTCCTCGGGCTCGCCGAGGCGGCCCGCGGGGATCTGCGGAATGATGCGCTCCTTGAGCACCTTCTCGTCGATGGCGCGGACCATCTCGGTGCCGATGTAGCCGGGGCAGACGGCGTTGATCGTGATGCCCTTGGAGGCGCCTTCCTGCGCCAGAGCCTTCACGAAGCCGATGTCGCCCGACTTGGCGGCGGAGTAGTTGACCTGTCCGGCCTGGCCCTTCTGGCCGTTGACCGAGGAGATCACCACGATGCGGCCGAAGCCGCGGTTGCGCATGCCCTCCCAGACGGGGCGGGTCATGTTGAACAGGCTGTCCAGATTGGTGCGGATCACCGCCGACCACTGATCCCTGGTCATCTTGTGGAAGAAGCCGTCGCGGGTGATGCCCGCGTTGTTCACCAGCACCTCGACCGGGCCGAGATCGGCCTCGACCTGCGCGATTCCGGCGGCGCAGGCGTCGAAGTCGCTGACGTCCCACTTGTAGGCCTTGATGCCGGTTTCGGCGGTGAACTTCTGGGCGGCCTCGTCGTTGCCGCCGTAGTTCACGGCGACCGTATAGCCGTCCGCCTTGAGCTTCTTCGCGATGGCCGCGCCGATTCCGCGCGTGCCGCCCGTGACAAGAGCCGTTCTCGCCATGTGCAGTCCCTCCCCAGAAATTATGAAGATCTGGCGGAGGCGGCTTCGGCCGCCCCCGCAGGTCGAAAGGTCACTCGCGCTCGACGCAGAGCGCCACGCCCATGCCGCCGCCGATGCAGAGCGTCGCGAGGCCCTTCTTGGCGTCGCGGCGCTGCATCTCGTGGAGCAGCGAGACGAGGATGCGCGCGCCCGAGGCGCCGATCGGGTGGCCGATGGCGATGGCGCCGCCGTTCACGTTGACCTTGCTGGTGTCCCAGCCGAGCTCCTTGTTGACGGCGATGGCCTGGGCCGCGAAGGCCTCGTTGGCCTCGATGAGGTCGAGGTCCTCATGCTTCCATCCGGCGCGCTCCAGAGCCTTGAGCGAGGCGGTGATCGGGCCGACGCCCATGATCGCCGGATCCACGCCGGTGGTGGCCCAGCTGCGGATCGTGGCCAGAGGCTTCAGACCGCGCTTGGCGGCTTCTTCCTTGGACATCATCACCACGACGGCGGCGCCGTCGTTGACGCCCGAGGCGTTGGCCGCCGTGACGGTGCCTTCCTTGTCGAAGGCGGGGCGCAGCTTGGCCATGCTCTCCGGCGAGGCGTCGTGACGGATGTATTCGTCGTCGGCGATGGTGACGTCGCCCTTCTTGCCGGGGATGACGACCGGCGCGATCTCGTCCTTGAACTTGCCGGCCTTCTGGGCCGCGGAGGCCTTCTGCTGGCTCTTCAGGGCGAATTCGTCCTGCTCGGCGCGGCCGATCTGGAACTTCTTGGCGATGTTCTCGGCGGTCGTGCCCATGTGGTAGCCCTGGAAGGCGTCCAGCAGGCCGTCGCGGAGCATGGTGTCGAGGAGCTTCATCTCGCCCATCTTGACGCCGTTGCGCAGATAGGCGGCGTGCTGGGCCTGGCTCATGCTCTCCTGGCCGCCCGCGACCACGATGTCGTCGTCGCCGGTCAGGATGTGCTGGTAGCCGAGCGCCACGGCGCGGAGCCCCGAGCCGCAGAGCTGGTTGATGCCCCAGGCGGGCGTCTCGACGGGCAGACCGGCGTTGACCGAAGCCTGACGCGCCGGATTCTGGCCCTGTCCGGTGGTGAGGATCTGGCCGAGAATGACTTCGTCCACATCGGCCGGGCTGACCTGCGCGCGCTCGAGCGCCGCCTTGACCGCGATCTCTCCGAGCTTGTGCGCGGGCAGGCTCGACAAGGCGCCGCCGAAGCTGCCGACAGGCGTGCGCGCCGCGCCGACGATGACCACTTCCGTCATTGAGCTTTCTCCCTCAAGGGTGGCGCATTTCAGGAACGCCGGAGCACGCCTGAAGAGCGCAAGATAATTGCGTTCGCCTGGGCGGATACTGCGTCAGGGCGTCTGGAGCCGCAAGGGGGTTTCTGGCGCCGGGACTCCCTTTTCGCGGGGTCGCCTCCCGGGGGGGGAGCGGCCCGATCCTCGCCCGTACGCTCTGCGAAAAAGGCCGCCAGAGGCCCCCAGAGCTTCTCCGCGGCCCCGCCGCCGACGATCAGGCCGACATGCCCGGCGTTCGCCTCCAGCAGCCGGGCGCGGGGCAGGGCCTCCAGCAGGGGGCGCGTGGCCGCCGGGGGCGCGACGGCGTCCCGCGTCCCCGAGGCGATCAGCACGGGGCGGTCGTAGCGGCGCGGATCCACGCGGTCGGGACCCAGACGCCAGAGCCCCCGGCTCGGCTTGTTGCGCAGGAACCAGTCCTGGAAGGCCTCGCGCGCCACGCGGGGCGCCAGAGGCACGCCGTCGTTGGCCCAGTCCTCCAGCGCCACGAAGAGCCGCGCCTCGAAGCCGGAGAGGTCGAGGGCGGCGAAGTCGCGGAACTTGCGGGCCGCCGTCCAGGGGTCGCGCAGCGCGAAGAGCGTCTGGAGCGCCTCGCCCGGCGCCGCGCCGAAGACCGCCGCCGCCGCCTCCAGCCCCGCCGAGATCTCGGCGGACCTCCGCCTCAGCCCCTCCAGGCCGGGCATGTGCCGGAAGTCCCAGGGCGCCGCCGTCGCCGCGAAGCGCCGCGCCAGCCCCGGCTCCAGCGACAGCGCGCCGACGCAGAGCGCTCCCGCCATGCAATAGCCCATCAGCGCCGGAGGCTCGCCGCCGATCCGCGCCGCCGCCCGCAGCGCCGGCGCCAGACGCTCGCGGGCGTAGCCCTCCAGCCCGAGCCCGAGGTCCTCCGCCGAGGGCTCGCCCCAGTCGAGCAGCAGCGCCCTCAGGCCCGAACGGGCCATGCCCGCCATGAAGCTGCGTTCGTCGAGCAGGTCCAGAACCGTCGCGCGGTTCACCAGAGAGGGCGCCACCACCAGGACCGGGCCTTCTCCGCCGTAATCCAGCAGCCGCGCGCCGCCCGCGCTCCAGAGGACGGGCCGATCCAGACGGCGCGGCGGCAGGGGATGGCGCTGATAGGCCTCGACCCCCGCCAGCACCGCCGCCGCCTCGTCGAGCAGGGTCTTGAGCCGCTGGGGCGCCTTCGAGGGATCGGCGCAGGCCTCGGCGCGCAGCGCGAGGAAGGGGCCGAGCAGAGCCAGCGCGATGGGGATGGGCCAGCCGCGCCGATCCCGGCCCGGCGGCAGGGGAGGGGGAAGCTCATGCGGCGGACGCGAAGGCGCCTCGCCGTCCGGGGCGCTCCCGAAGGGAGGAGCGCGGGCAGGCGGAGCGGCGCGCAGCGCGGAATCCCCTTGAGTCACGACGTTCCCATCCTTGCGGCCGCCGCGCCCCTGTCGCGCGGATCGGGATTTCCTGTTGCAATTTTCTCTCGCAAATGCGAGATTCGCAGATAGTTTTCGCGCCGCCGAACGCCCGCACGAACGCCCCCGCGCCGGATCCCGCTTCAGGGCGCCTCTTCGCGTTCTCCGTTCAAGAAGGGCAACTCCGCCGTGTCAACCGCCGCATCCAAGTCCGAGCCGATCACCATCAAGAAATATGCGAACCGGCGGCTCTACAACACCGCCGCCAGCAGCTATGTGACCTTGGAGACTCTGTCGGGCATGGTCAAGGAGGGCGTGGACTTCGTCGTCTACGACGCCAAGACCGGCGACGACATCACCCGCTCCGTGCTCGCCCAGATCATCTTCGACGAAGAGGCCAAGGGCGAGAACCTGCTGCCCATCAATTTCCTGCGCCAGCTCATCCGGTTCTACGGCGACAGCCTCCAGGGCTTCCTGCCCGCCTATCTTGAAATGAGCCTCAACAGCTTCACGCATAATCAGGATCAGGTCCGCTCGCAGATGACCCGCGCCTTCAGCCCCGAAAAGGGCCTCCAGGCGATGCAGAACCTCGCCCGCCAGAACATGGACTGGTATCAGAAGACCATGAGCATGTTCGCCCCCTTCAGCATGATGGGCGGACCGGGCGCGCCCTCCATCGCGCCGCCGCCCTCCGCCGAGAAGCGCGAGGCCTCGCGCTCGGAGATCGAGGAGCTGCGCGCTCAGGTCGAGGCCATGGCGGCCGCCCTCGCGGCCATCGCCACCGAGAAGAAGGGCGGCTGAGCCCCCGACGCTCCGGCGGCGCATCGGCGCAGGAAGCCGGAGAAGGACATGAAGAAGGGGCGGCTCCGGGCCTGGAGCCGCCCCTTGTCCGTTCCGGGCGCCGGATCAGGCGGGGGCGAGCCCGCCCCGGCCGCCCCGATCCGGCGGCGGCGTTTCGCGCACCGGCAGATGGACCAGCGCCGAAAGGGCCCCCACGCCGACCCCCACCCACCACACCAGCGTGTAGGAGCCGTAGGCGTCGTAGAAGGCGCCGCCCAGCCAGACGCCCATGAAGCCCCCGAGCTGATGGCTCAGGAAGATCACGCCGTAGAGCGTGCCCATGTATTTCAGCCCGTAGAGATCGGCCACGATGCCTGATGTCAGCGGCACGGTCGCCAGCCAGAGCGAGCCCATCAGGGCGCTGAAGATCAGCACGGTGGTGGGGGTCATGGGAGTCATGATGAACCAGGCCCCGATGACGGTGCGCGCGGCGTAGATTCCGGCGAGCAGGTATTTCTTGCTGTATTTCGCCCCGAGCCTCCCCGCGACGATGGTCCCCACCACGTTCATCACGCCGATCACCGCGATGGCCTGAGCCCCCAGAGCCGCCGAGCCGCAGACCTCGGTCACGAAGGCCGGGAAATGCGCCGTGATGAAGGCCAGCTGATAGCCGCAGGAGAAGAAGCCGAGAAACAGCAGCCAGTAGGTCGGATCGCGGAAGGCGCGGCCGAGGACCTGGCCCATGGGCTCCTCCCGGGCGCTGGCGGCCCTGGGCGGCCCCTTCACGAAGGGCGTCAGCAGGAGCATGAGCAGGGCCAGCCCCGCGAAGACCGCCAGAGTGGCGCGCCAGTCGGTGAGGCGCTGGAGCCATTCCGCCAGAGGCGGCACGATCACCTGTCCCAGCGAACCCGCCGCCGTGACGAGTCCGAGGATCTGGCTGCGCTTCTCGGGCGGCGCGATGCGCCCCACCACCGCCAGCACCACGCCGAAGCCGGTGCCCGCCACGCCCATGCCCACCAGAAGCCCCGCGCCCAGCGCCTGACCTTCGGGCGTCAGGGCCATGGAGGAGACCCAGAGCCCCAGCGCATAGAACAGCGCGCCCGCCGTCAGGGCCTTGCGGTCGCCGTAGCGGTCGGCGGCCATGCTGAAGAGCGGCTGCGCCAGACCCCACACCAGATTCTGGATCGCCAGAGCGAAGGAGAACTCCGCGCGCGGCCAGTTCATCTCCTCGGCTATGGGCGTCTGGAACACGCCGAATCCGGCGCGCAGGCCGAAGGACAACAGAAGGATCGCCGAACCGGCGAGCAGGACGGGCCAGATCGGCGCGGCCGGATCTGCGGCCCGGGAGACGGGCGGAGCGGAGGCGGACATGAGGAGGCGGCCTTTCGAACAAGAGGCGTCCCGGAGGCGGCTGCGGCGTCGCTGGAGGCGTCTCGTCATGAGGAATCCGCAGAAGCTTAGACCGCCCTCGCCAGCCGCGCCACAGGATTTCCGCCAGCATTCCGGATGAGCCGGAGCCGCCTTTCCGGAAGCCGGATTTCCTTATCGGGAGAAGGCGGGTTTTCCGTCTCGCGGAACGCGCCTAGCCTGGCTTCAAGCACTTCCTCCCCGAATTTCCGATGATGGAGCCCATGATGACCTCGACGACGTGGCGCCGCGCCGCCTTCGCCGCTCTGGCCCTGACCGGGCTGGCCTCCGTTTCTCCCGCCGCCCTCGTCGCCGGGGCCGCCGACGCCTCCGGGGCGCTGGTGACCACCGAATGGCTCGAACGGAACCTCGGCGCGCCGAATCTGCGCGTCATCGAGGTGAGCGTCGATCCGGGCGTCTACGAGAAGGGCCATGTTCCGGGCGCCGTGAACTTCTCCTGGCATGCGGATCTCAACGACCATGTCCGCCGCGACGTGGTGAGCCAGGCGGATTTCGAGACCCTGCTCTCCAGGGCGGGCGTCACGCCCGAGACCACCATCGTGCTCTATGGCGACAACAACAACTGGTTCGCGGCCTGGGGCGCCTGGGTCTTCGACCTCTATGGCGTGGAGGACGTCAAGCTGCTCGACGGCGGCCGCAAGAAATGGGAGGCCGAGGGCCGCATCCTCGACAACCGCACGCCGGTCTACGAGGCGACGGGCTTCAAGGTCACGGATCCGGATCCGAGCCTGCGCGCCCGTCTCGCCGACGTGCTGGAGGTCGCCGAGGGCCGCGCCGAAGACAAGCTGGTGGACATCCGCTCCAACGACGAATTCACCGGCAAGATCTTCGCGCCTCCGGGCGCGGCGGAGCTGGCGGTGCGGGCGGGCCATGTCCCCGGCGCGGCCAACGTGCCCTGGGTCAAGGCGGTCAACGAGGACGGCACCTTCAAATCCGCCGAGGCCCTGCGCGAGCTCTACGCCGAGGCGGGAATCGACGGCTCGAAGCCGATCATCACCTATTGCCGCATCGGCGAGCGCTCCAGCCACACCTGGTTCGCGCTGACGAAGATCCTCGGCTACGACGCCCGCAATTACGACGGCTCCTGGACCGAATACGGCAATTCCGTCGGCGTGCCGATCAGCAATCCTTCGGGGACCATCTGGGCCTCGAAGTGATCGAAGCCCTGACGAAGGATGCGCCCTCCGCCTCGCGCGGAGGGCCTGACGGGCCGCGGAAGCTTCTGCGGCCCGTCTTGGCGTCTCTGGCGGTCCTCGGCCTTCTGGCCTGGAGCGTCCGGGCTCTGGGCGCCGCGCCGGGCGGACGCAACCTCGCCTTCGCGCTGGGGATCGGGACGATTCTCGGAATCGTGCTGCAACGCGCGCGCTTCTGCTTCTATTGCCACGCCCGCGATCATGTCGAAGGCGGAGATCCGCGCGGGCTTCTGGCCATCCTGCTCGCCATGGCGGTGGGGATTCTCGGGATGCTGCTGGTGATCAGCGGCTGGCTGCCCGATCCGCAGGGGGGGCGTCTGCCGCCGGAAGCCCATATCGGTCCGGTGAGCTGGGCTCTGGTCGCGGCGGGACTCGCCTTCGGCCTCGGGATGGTGGTCTCCGGCTCCTGCATCAGCGCCCATTGGTATCGGCTCGGGGAGGGCTCGCCGACTTCGCCTTTCGCCCTGATCGGCGCGGCGGGCGGATTCCTGCTCGGCTTCAACACGTGGAATCCGCTCTATTCCGCGACCATCGCGGAATCCCGGGTTCTCTGGCTGCCGCAGAAGCTCGGCTATGTCGGGGCGATTCTGGCGCAGCTGGCGCTGATCCTCCTCATCGCGGCGCTGATCTGGAGGCCCCGCAAGGAGGCGCCTCCGCCTCCGGCGCGGAGTCTCGGCGAGGCGGCGCGGCGGCTGATCGAAGGGCGCTGGCCCGCCTGGGTCGGCGGGCTGATCGTCGGGGCCATAGCCGCCGTGGTGATCCTTCGTCTGCGGCCTCTGGGCGTGACGGCGGCCCTCGGCAGCGGGGCGCGGGGCCTCGGAGACGCCTGGGGCTGGATCCCCGAGCGCCTCGACGGGCTGGACGGCTTCGCCGGCTGCGTCACCGTGATCACGGAGGCGCTCTGGCGCACGCCCAACGCCCTGCTCGTGGCGGGGATCGTCGGCGGCGCCTTCGCGGCGGCTCTGGCGAGCGGGCAATTCGCGCCGAAGCTCCCGACGGGAACGCAGGTCTTTCGCGGCCTGACGGGCGGCCTTCTGCTCGGCTGGGGCGCCATGACCGGACTCGGCTGCACCATCGGCAACACCCTTTCGGGCGTGATGGCCGGAGCGGTCTCGGGCTGGGTCTTCACCTTCGCGATGGTCTTCGCGATCTGGGCGGGCTTGAGGCTCGGGCTCGGGACGGGCGGCCGGAGGCGCGCCTCCGCCTGACCCTGCGAAAATGAACGGAGCCTGCGCGAGATTCGTCAGGCTCTGTTCGAAAATGCGCCTTGGTTTGCGCTCCGGTTCGTCGTCTAAAGAAGAAAAGACGCGATGGAGGAGCGCCCATGATCGACTTCACCCTGAGCGAGGAGCAGGCCGCCATCCGCGAGATGGCCGAAGCCTTCGCCCTCGCGGAGATCGCCCCCAAGGCCCTCGAATGGGACGCGGAGAAGCATTTCCCCCTCGACGTGCTGGCGGCGGCGGGCGAACTGGGCCTCGGCGCGATCTACACCCGCGACGACGTGGGCGGCACCGGCCTCGGCCGCATGGAGGCCGCGCTGATCTTCGAGGCTCTGGCCAAGGGTTGCCCGACCCTCGCGGCCTACATCTCGATCCACAACATGTCCTGCTGGATGATCGACGCCTATGGCTCCGAGGCCCAGCGCGCCGCATGGTGCCCGAGGCTCGCGACCATGCAGGATCTCGCGAGCTACTGCCTCACCGAGCCCGGCGCCGGATCCGACGCGGCGGCGCTCTCGACGAAGGCCGTCCGCGAGGGCGACGACTATGTGCTGACCGGGCAGAAGCAGTTCATCTCGGGCGCGGGATCGGCGGCGGTCTACGTCGTCATGGCCCGCACCGGAGAGCAGGGGCCGAAAGGGATCAGCGCCTTCATCGTGCCCGGCGACGCCCCCGGCCTGAGCTTCGGCGCCAACGAGAAGAAGATGGGCTGGAACGCCCAGCCCACCCGAACCGTGAATTTCGACAAGGTCCGCATTCCCGCCGAAAATCTGCTCGGTCAGGAGGGGCGGGGCTTCAACATCGCCATGGCGGGGCTCAACGGCGGACGGATCAACATCGCGGCCTGTTCGCTCGGCGGAGCGCAAAGGGCGCTGGATCTGACCATCCCCTATCTGCGCGACCGCAAGGCCTTCGGCGGGCCCCTGCTGGATCTGCCGACCATCCGTTTCGATCTGGCCGACATGGCGACCCAGGTCGAGGCCTCGCGCATGATGCTCTGGCGCGCGGCCACGGCGCTCGACGCCAAAACGCCCGACGCGCCCAAGCTCTGCGCCATGGCCAAGCGCTTCATCACCGATTCCTGTTTCGAGGTGGTGGATTCCGCGCTCCAGATGCATGGCGGCTACGGCTATCTTTCGGAATATGGAATTGAAAAGATCCTGCGCGACCTGAGGGTGCATCGCATCCTCGAAGGCGCCAATGAAATCATGCGTCTGGTCGTCTCGCGGGCGCTCGTCGAAGAACAGCAGTAAGGGGGGAAGGACATGGCGAAGATCGCCTTCGTGGGTCTGGGGAACATGGGCGCGCCCATGGCCGCCAATCTGGTCAAGGCCGGACATCGGGTCATCGGCTTCGACGCGACCGAAGCCGCGCGTCAGGCGGCGGTCACACGGGGCCTGACGGTCGCGGGGACTCTCGCCGAGGCCCTGCGCGAGGCCGAAGCCGTGGTCACCATGCTGCCCAACGGCGCCATCGTGCGCAAGGTCTGGGCGGAGATCGCGCAGAATCTCGGCGTGGGGACGGTGGCCATCGACAGCTCCACCATCGACGTGGACAGCGCCGTGGCCGTGCATGAGCTGCTCGCGGCGCGCGGCGCCCTGACGCTGGACGCGCCGGTCTCGGGCGGCGTCGGCGGCGCCGAGGCCGGGACGCTCACCTTCATGGTCGGCGGCTCGGAGGCGGCTCTGGAGAAGGGCCGCGCCATCCTCGAACCCATGGCCGGACGCATCGTGCCTTGCGGCGGCGCGGGGGCGGGACAAGCGGCGAAGATCTGCAACAACATGGCGCTCGGCATCTCGATGATCGCCGCCTGCGAGGCCTTCGCGCTCGGCGAGAAGCTCGGGCTGACCCATCAGGCGCTCTTCGACGTGCTGTCGACCTCCTCGGGGCAATCCTGGTCGGTGAACAGCTATTGTCCGGTGCCGGGCCCGGTGCCAAACTCGCCCGCCAATCGCGATTACAAGCCCGGATTCGCCGCGGCGCTGATGCTCAAGGATCTGAAGCTCGCGCAGGAGGCCGCTCTGGCGCGCGGAGTCCAGACGCCGCTCGGCGCCGAGGCCGCCCAGCTCTACGGCATCTTCGAGAAGCTCGGCCATGGCGGTCAGGATTTCTCGGGGATCATCAATTTCCTGCGGGGGAAGCTCTGAACCATGGCCTATGAGACCTTGCTCGTCGAGCGCATCGACCGCGTGACGCTGATCACGCTGAATCGTCCCAAGGCGCTGAACGCGCTGAATCTGCAGGTCGCCACCGAACTGGTGGCCGCCGCGACCGAAGCCGAAAGAGATCCCGGCGTGGGCTGCCTCGTGCTGACCGGCTCGGAGAAGGCCTTCGCCGCCGGCGCCGACATCAAGGAGATGCAGGCGCAGAGCTACGCCGACATGCACCTCGCCGACTGGTTCTCCATCTGGGAGGAGTTCACGCGGCTGCGCAAACCCTGCGTGGCGGCGGTGGCGGGCTATGCGCTGGGCGGCGGTTGCGAAGTCGCGATGATGTGCGATTTCATCATCGCCGCCGAAAACGCGAAATTCGGTCAGCCGGAGATCAAGCTCGGGGTGATCCCCGGCATGGGCGGCAGCCAGCGCCTGACGCGCCTGATCGGCCAGGCCAAGGCGATGGACATGTGCCTCACGGGCCGCATGATGGACGCTCAGGAGGCCGAACGCTCGGGCCTTGCGGCGCGGGTCGTGCCGACGGAGAAGCTCCGCGAGGAGGCCCTCGCCGCCGCGAAGGCCATCGCCGAGATGCCGCTGACCGCCGCGCTCGCCGCCAAGGACGCCGTGCGCCGGGCTCAGGAGCTGACGCTCGCGGAGGGCGTGCGCTACGAACGCCGGATCTTCCACGCGCTCTTCGCCACCGCCGACCAGAAGGAGGGCATGGCCGCCTTCGTCGAGAAGCGCCCGGCGAAGTTCACCCATCGCTGAAGCGTTTTCCAGCGAAGCCGCCTGGGCTTCGCGTCGTGAAAACGCGATCACAAGAACCCGGAGCGTCTGGACGATCCCGGAGATCGGAAAACGCTCTGGAAGATCAGGGGAGGGGCTTCGGCCCCTCCTTTGTTTCGCGCTCAGACTTCCGGCGCGGCCTGAGGCTGAAAGCGCGGGAGATTCTCCTCCACCCATTCCGCCAGCAGCCGCAGCTTCTCCGCCGCCTCATGGCCGAGAGGCGTCAGCGCATATTCCACGCGCGGCGGAACCTCCGGCCATGAACGCCGGGTGAGCAGGCCGTCCGCCTCCAGTTCGCGCAGGGTCTGGGCGAGCATCCTTTCGCTGACCCCCTGAAGCTTGCGCCGCAAGTCGCTGTAGCGGCGCGGACCCTCCAGCAGAGCCCGGAGCGTCAGCAGGCCCCAGCGGCTGCTCAGATGCTTGAGAACCTGACGCGAAGAGCAGGCGGCGGCGAACAGATCGCCTCTGTCCTCGGCGGGGGTTCGGGTGATCGGGGAGTCCATCCTCAAAACTTCCTGAAATGTGCGTGCTTCCGGAAAGGAAGCTGCTAATTTATATAAAGTTCCAGACAGCGCGGAGCAACCCGCCTCACAGGAGCCTCTCATGAACGCCTCCCCCCAGACGACCCCCAGGACGACCATCGCCGTCACCGGCGCCTCCGGCCAGCTCGGCCGCCTGATCCTGCAAGACCTGCGCAAGGCCGCCCCTGAAGCCGAGATCGTCGGCCTGCTGCGCGATCCCGGCAAGGCCCTCGACCTCGCTGCGCAGGGCGTCGTCCTGCGCAAGGCCGATTACGAAGACCCCGCCAGCCTGAACGCGGCTCTGCGCGGCGTGGACCGCCTGGCGCTGGTCTCCTCCAACGAGATCGGCAAGCGCTTCGCCCAGCATGCGAACGTCATCGCGGCGGCCAAGGCGGCGGGCGTGCGTCTGGTGGTCTACACCAGCCTTCTGCATGCGCCGGTCTCCGGCCTGAGCCTCGCGCCGGAGCATATCCAGACCGAAGAGGCGCTGAAGGCCTCGGGCCTGCCCCATGTGATCCTGCGCAACGGCTGGTACACCGAGAATTACTCCGACGCGATCCGTCAGGCGTCGCAAACCGGCGAATTCGCCGGCGCGGCGGACGAAGGCCGCATCGCTTCGGCCTCGCGGGCGGATTTCGCGCTGGCGGCGGCTCAGGCTCTGCTCGGCGCGGCCAGGCCGGGCGAGACGCTCGAACTCGCCGGAGACCGCGCCTGGACGCTCGGCGATCTCGCGGTGGAGATCGCCCGCGTCAGGGGCGGCCCCGTGGTCTACAAGAATCTGCCCGTGCCCCAGTACGCCGCCCTGCTGAAGGCCTTCGGCCTGCCCGAGGCCGTGGCCGACATGCTCGCGGGCTGGGAAGGCGAGATCGCGAAAGGCGCGCTTGACGACAAGGGCGACGCCCTGCGCCGTCTGACCGGCCGCCCCTCGACCTCGCTGGCCCAGACGGTGGAAGAACTGCTCAAGGTCTGATCAGAGCCTGTTGCGAGGCCCGTTCACGAAGCCCATGAACTCCGCGCGGAGCGCCGCATCCGCGCGGAAGTCTCCGCGCAGCTGGGTGGTGATCATGCCCACGCCATGTTTGCGCACGCCGCGGGTGGTCATGCAGTGATGCTCCGCCTCGACGGCCACGGCCACGCCGCGCGGCTTGAGGACCTCTTCAAGGCAATCGGCGATCTGGGCGGTGAGCTTCTCCTGCACCTGAAGCCGCTTCGAGAAGGCTTCCACCACCCGCGCCAGCTTGGAGATGCCGACCACCCTGCCGCCCGAAGGCAGATAGGCCACATGGGCCCTGCCCACGATGGGCGCCAGGTGATGTTCGCAGAGGCTTTCGAAGCGGATGTCGCGCAGGAGGACGATCTCGCCGTAATCCTCGACCTCGCCGAAGCTGCGTTCGAGATGCTGCGCCGGATCCTCGCCATAGCCCCCGCACCATTCCAGATAGGCTTTCGCCACCCGGGCCGGAGTCTCGCGCAGACCTTCGCGGCCGGGATCCTCGCCGACCCAGCGCAGCAAGGTGCGCACGGCCTCTTCGGCCTCCTCCCGGGAGGGGCGGGCTTGCAGATCGGGTTTGGGATTCATGGCGGAGGGCTCTCCGAAAGATCAGGGGGTCGCAAGCGCCCTTGTAACTCCGGAACGGCGGCGGGCAAACCGATTCAGAGGACGCCTGCGGAGGGTTTCCATCTTGCGCGCCGGGTCGTCCGGCCCGCATGATGGGAGCTCTCGATCCGCTGACGGGGCCGCCTTCATGCACATGCTGCTCGTGATCTTCGCCGGACTTCTGCTGCTGAGCGTCTTCGGGCTCTTCGGCTGGCTCTGGGGCCATGACCTCGCGGGAGTCGCCAGGGGGGCGCGGCTCTTCATGCCGGTCTGGGTTCTGGTCGCGCTGGTCAACATGTGGGTGGGCGTGACCAGGGCGGGCTACAGCGTCGCGCAGGAGGCCCCCATCCTGCTGATCGTGGCGGGGGCGCCGCTCGTCGCCGCCGCTCTGGCGGTCTGGAAGCTGGCCTAGAGCGTCTCAGGGCGCGGGGGCCGTGGCCGCGATGAGGTGGCGGATCGCCGCCTGAGCCTCGGAGGAATGCCAGTCGGCGTCTCCGGTCAGGCGCGCGACCTCGCGGCCTTCGCGGTCGAGCAGCACCGTCACCGGCAGGGCCAGAACCGCGAACTCCTTCGCCAGGGTCGAGCGCGGATCCAGATAGAGCGGCAGATCCTTCAGGCCGATCTCCTCGTAGAAGGCGCGCGACTTCTCGGCGCCGCCGCGATCCACGCTGAGGGGCGCCACGTGGAAATCCGGGCCGCCGAGGTCGCGCTGAAGCGCGTCGAGGGCGGGCATCTCGGCGCGGCAGGGCGTGCACCAGGTCGCCCAGAAGTTCAGCAGCGTCACGCGGCCCCGGAAGGCGGTCAGATCCATCGGCGCGCCGGATTCCGAAGCGAAGCCCTTCTCCCAGAAGGGCCGCGTCTCGGGATGGACGATCAGACGCGCCATGGGCCCCCTGGCGAGGCCGCGCAGCTCTTCGCGGGCCGCCTCGTCGAGGCCGCGCCAGCGCGCCGGAAGGACGGGCGTCGGGGCGGAGGAGACCGCGGCTGCGGGACTGGCTGCGGTCTGGGCGGCGGGCGTCGCGCGCTCCTCGCAGCCTGCGAGCAGCAGCGCCCCCAGAGCCAGAACGCCGAAAGGCTTCGCGCCGCCCCAGGCTCCGATGGATCCGATCATGGTGAAAACTCCCTGCCTTCCGCCGTCCGGCCTGATATAGACGCCGGAGTCTGACCTCCCAAGCGCCGGAACGCCGCATCATGACCGCAGATTCCTCGAATTCCTCCACAGCCTCCGCCGCGCCGCAAGCCTCCGCTCAGGTCTCGAACGAGATGTGGGGCGGGCGTTTCGCCGAGCGTCCCGACGCCGTGATGGAGGCCATCAACGCCTCCATCGACGTCGACAAACGCATGGCGGAACAGGATGTTGCGGGGTCGAAGGCCCATGCGCGCATGCTGGCCGCCCAGGGCGTGATCTCCGCCGCCGACGCCGAGGCTCTGGTCTCCGGGCTGGATCAGGTGATCACGGAGATCAGATCCGGAGCCTTTCCCTTCTCGCGCGCTCTTGAAGACATCCACATGAACGTCGAGGCGCGGCTGAAGGAGATCGTCGGCGAACCGGCGGGGCGTCTGCATACGGCGCGTTCGCGCAACGATCAGGTGGCGGTGGACTTCCGCCTCTGGGTCCGCGACGAGATCGACCGCACCGACCGCGCTCTGGCCGATCTGCAGCGCGCCTTTCTGGCTCAGGCCGAGGCCGGGGCGGATCTGGTCATGCCGGGCTTCACCCATCTGCAGAGCGCCCAGCCCGTGACCTGGGGCCATCACATGATGGCCTATGTCGAGATGATCGCCCGCGACAGGGGCCGCTTCCGCGACGCCCGCGCGCGGCTCAACGAATCGCCTCTGGGGGCGGCGGCCCTGGCGGGCACGAGCTTCCCCATCGACCGCCACGCCACGGCCTCGGCGCTGGGCTTCGACCGCCCGACGGCCAATTCGCTGGATTCGGTCTCGGATCGCGATTTCGCCCTGGAGTTCCTCGCGGCGGCCTCGATCTGCGCCATGCATCTGAGCCGCCTGGCGGAGGAGATCGTCATCTGGTCTTCGGCGCAATTCCGCTTCGTGCGCCTCAGCGACAAGTTCTCGACCGGCAGCAGCATCATGCCGCAGAAGCGCAATCCGGACGCCGCCGAACTGGTCCGCGCCAAGACGGGCCGCGTGACCGGCGCCTTCGTCGGGCTCTCGACGGTGATGAAGGGCCTCGCGCTGACCTATTCCAAGGACATGCAGGAGGACAAGGAGCAGACCTTCCTCGCCGCCGACGCTCTGGATCTCGCCATCGGCGCGACGCTCGGCATGGTCCGCGACATGCAGCCCAACGCCGAGGTTCTGCGCAAGGCGGCGGGGGCGGGCTACGCCACGGCCACCGATCTGGCGGACTGGCTGGTGCGGCGGCTGGGTCTGCCTTTCCGCTCGGCGCATCACGTGACGGGGACTCTGGTCAAGGCCGCCGAGGCGAAGGGAATCGGGCTGGAGGAGCTCTCCCTCGACGAGATGCGGGCCGTCGAGCCGCGCATCGAGGCCGAGGTCTACGAAGTCCTCGGCGTCGAGAATTCGATCCGCTCGCGCGTCTCCTACGGCGGCACGGCGCCCGATCAGGTCCGGGCCCAGATCGCCCGCTGGACAGGGCTGCTCGCATGAGGGCGGCGGTTCTCGCGCTCATGACGGCGCTGGCTCTGGCGGGCTGCGGCCGCAAGGGGCCTCTGGTGCGTCAGGGGCCGCCGCCTCCGGCCTCGGCGGTCGAGCCGATCAGGCCCACCGTGGTCGATCCCGAGCGCCGCGAAGACTGGGCGGTGGAGGAGGATCTCCAGATCGGCGGCTGAACGCGCAAGGCCGGAGCGGCGTCGACCGCTCCGGCCTTTCGAAGGAGGCGCCTTCCGCCTTCCGCCGCGCGGCGGAAGGCCGAGCGGCGATCAGGCCTCGGCCTTGCTGCGGTGACGGCCGAGGCCGATGCGCTTGGCCAGCTCCTGACGCTTCTGGGCGTAGTTCGGGGCGACCATCGGGTAATCGGCGGGCAGACCCCAGCGCGCGCGATAGTCGTCGGGCGACATGTTGTAGGCGGTCTTGAGATGCCGCTTGAGCATCTTCAGCTTCTTGCCGTCTTCGAGGCAGATGATGTAGTCCGGCGTGACCGATTTCTTGATCGGCACGACGGGTTTCAGCTCCTCCTGGATCTCCTCGACGACGACGACGCTCTCTTCGCCGAGATTCGCCAGCGTATGGAAGACGCTCTGGATCAGGGCAGGAAGATCCGCGACGGGCACGGAATTGTTGGCGACGTGAGCGGCGACGATCTCCGCGGTGAGCTCCAGAGTTTCGGAGCGGCTCAAGGCGGCTTCGGTCATGTATGCACCCAAATGAATCGTGATTCAAAAACGAAAAACGAATGACTGTCGCGCAGATGCGCGCGTCTGCATCCCCAGATTTCAAGGATGAATATTTCTGACAGAATTTCTTCTTGCGAACAAGCTGCAAAATCCGTCGTTCATCAGGAATTCCTGCTCTGGAGAACACGAAAAGTCCTGAATCAGGCGAAGCCCTGTAGATCCAGCAGAAATATCCTGGCGTCGATTCGCCCGTCGGGGCGCTGGAAATACGCCTTTCGACGTGCGATTTCTTGAAAGCCCAGAGATTGATAAAGTCCTGATGCGGAAATATTGTCCGTCGCGACTTCCAAACGCAGGAGTTGCGCCCCTTCCGCGCGCAGATCCGCGCCGCCCAGAGTCAGCAATCCGCGCGCCGCGCCTTGGCGGCGGGCTTCGGGGGCCGTCGCCAGAGTGAGGATCTCCGCTTCGTCCAGCACGAGGTCGCAGAGCAGGAAGGCGCAAGGCTCGCCCTCTGCGTCGCGGGAGACCCAGAGGCGGGCGCTCGGACGGGCGCAGAGCCCCAGAAGCTCCGCGGCGCTCCAGCCGCGCGCGCCCTCCTCGGCGAAGGCCGCCGCGTGGATCTCGGCCAGAGCCGCCGCAAGCTCCGCGTCGAGCGCGGGGACGCGCTCAGGCCGCATCGGCGGGCGGCTTGGCGTCGGGCGGGCGCAGATAGAGCGGCGAGGGCGGGGCGCTCTCTCCGGCGGCGGCGCGGCGCAGGGCGATCCGCGCCAGAGCCTCGGGCCGCACGAGGTCGAAGGCTTCGGGCAGGCGGCGGGCGCGGAGGGCGGCCTCGGGCGCAGCCGCCAGCCAGAGCGCGGCGCCGGAGCCGGTCAGGGCGAAGTCTCCACCCGGCGCGGCCTGAGGGGCCTGCGTCAGCGGGATTTCCCGGGCCTCCTCCAGAGGCGCGCCCGCGCGGAAGGCTTGCAGATACAGCGCGTCCCTTCTGGCGTCGAGCGCGACGAGCAGCGGCCCGGACTCTCCGGCGCCTTCGGCCAGAGCCTCCAGCACCGAGATTCCCACGGCCCGCGCCCCCGTCGCCAGAGCCAGCCCCCGCGCGAAGGCGGGGCCGATCCGCGCCCCGACGAAGCTGCCGGGTCCGGTGGTGGTCGCGATCAGCGCGAGATCCTGCGGCTTGCGGCCCGTCTCGGCGAAGAGCTCGGCCACGAGCGGCGCGAGGCCTTCCCCGGCGCGGTCCTCATCCAGACGGCGCAAGGCGAGCGGCGCTTCTCCTTCGAAAAGCGCCGCCGAGACTCCGGAGGAGGCCGCATCCAGGACGAGGATCAGGCTCAAATCGGCCGGACCTCCAGCACGTCGGGGATGTAATGCCGGAGCAGGTTCTCGATGCCCATCTTCAGCGTCATGGTCGAGGAGGGGCAGCCCGCGCAGGAGCCCTTCATGTGCAGATAGACCACGCCCTTCTCGAAGCCGTGGAAGGTGATGTCTCCGCCGTCCTGAGCCACCGCCGGACGCACCCGGCTGTCGAGCAGCTCCTTGATCTGGGCGATGGTCCCGGAATCGGGGCCGTCTTCGGCGCCTTCCCGATGGCCGTCGGTCGCGCCCTCGCGCAGGATCGGCGCGCCCGAGGTGAAATGGTCCATGATCGCCCCGAGAACGGCGGGCTTCACGTGGACCCATTCGAGGTCGTCGCTCTTGGCGACGGTGATGAAGTCCGCGCCGAAGAAGGCGGCGGTCACGCCCTCGATCTCGAAGAGCCGCTCGGCCAGAGGCGAGCGCCGCGCCGAAGCGGCGTCGGGGAAGTCGGCGGAGCCCTCCGGCAGGACTTCGCGGCCCGGCAGGAACTTCAGCGTGGCCGGATTGGGCGTGGATTCGGTCTGGATGAACATTGGGGGATCTCCCGACGCCGCGCGGCGACGAAGCGTTACTTTGGAACAATTCCAGTTCAAGATAAGCTTCCGGGGGCGGAAAGCAAGGCGGGTCAGGCCCTGCGTCGCAGCGCCGCCTTCACCTCGGCGAGAGAGCCCGCCCCCAGAGCCATGAGCGACAGGCCATAAGCCGCCATCGCGCCCAGCACGATCCCCGCCAGCCCGAGATACCGCAGCGAAGAGCCCTCCAGCTCCGGCATGAGCGCCCGATCCGCCCCCCAGGCCAGAGCCGCCATGATCAGCGCCGCCAGAAGGAAGAGGGGCCCGCGCTTCCTCAGCCTGGCGTCGATCACGCGGGCGGGGTCATGGGCCGCCCCTCGCCAGAGCATCCAGAGATTCGCCCAGGCCGCGACCGAAGTCGCCAGAGGAATCGCGCGCCAGTCCCAGAGCCAGACGCCGCCCAGAGACAGGATCGTGTTCACCGCCATGCCCCGCAGCGCATAGCGCAGGGGAGTCTTCGAATCCTCGCGGGCGTAATAGATGGGGGCCACCGCCTTGAGCAGCACGAAGGCGGGCACGCCCAGAGCGTAGAGCGCCACCGCCTGAGCCGTCGCCAGAGTGTCGGCGGGGCCGAAGCCGCCGCGCTCGAACATCACCGAGATCAGCGTCCCCGGAATCGCCAGCAGGGCCGTCGCGGCAGGCAGAGCCCCCAGAAGGCCGAACTCCATGGCGCGGTTGAGGGCCTCTTGCGCGCCTCTGGCGTCTTCGGCGGCGGCGCGTCGGGAGAGCTCGGGCAGAAGCGCCGCGCCGATGGCCGCTCCCACCAGTCCGAGCGGCAGCTGATAGAGCCGGTCGGCGGAGGAGAGCCAGGAGACCGCGCCGGCGAAGAAGCTGGCGATGGTCGTGCCGATGACGATGTTGGTCTGCATGGCGCCGCCCGAGATCGCCGCAGGCAGGGCGAAACGCGCCATGCCCTTCATCTCGGGCGTCAGGCGCGGACGCCGCAGGCCGAGGCTCATCCCCAGCTTCCGCGCCGCCCGCCAGACGATCCAGAGCTGTCCGAATCCGGCCAGAAGCGAGGAGATCGCCAGAGATTGCGCCATGGGCCAGTCGAAGCGCGCCGCCAGCACCATCCCGAGGATCATGAAGACGTTGAGCAGGATCGGCGCCGCCGCCGTGATCGCGAAGCGCCCCAGAGCGTTGAGCATCGCCGAATAGAGCGCCGTCAGCGAGATCAGCGCCAGATAGGGGAACATGATCCGCGCCAGCAGGATGGCGAGGTCGCGCTTGTCGGGATCCTCGCCGAAGCCCGCCGCGATCACATAGACCAGAACCGGCATGAAGATCAGCGCGATCAGCGTCACCCCGACCAGAACCGAGCCCAGCAGCGCCTGAGCCTGGGATCCGAAATCGCGGGCCTTTTCGGGGCCCTCGCGCTCCAGAGCCTTGGCGAACATCGGCATGAAGGCCGTGGTGAAGGCGCCTTCCGCGAAGATCCGCCGGAACATGTTCGGCAGCCGGAAGGCCGCGAAGAAGGCGTCCGAGGCGGGGCCCGCGCCCAGATAGCGCGCGATCATCACGTCGCGCGCGAGGCCCGCCACGCGGCTCAGCAGGGTGACGCCGCCGAAGGCGGCCATGGCTCTTCCGAGACTCAAAGGGGAGGCTCCCGCGCAAACCGCCGCACAAAGCGTTTTCCAGCGCAGCCGACAAGGCCGCGCGTCGCGAAAACGCGACAGAATCAAGACCCGGAGCGGTTTCCGAATCCGGCGGGATCGGAAGCTGCTCCGGGCTGGCGCATGGGCTTACAGCGGAAAGCCTCGAAAAGCCACTGGGCGGAGGAATGGGCGGCGGCGGCTCTCCCGTCGGGGATCCGGCTATTGAATCCGGATCGCCCGCAGGATCTCCGCCGCCGGGCGGCCCCGGAAGATCACGCCCTGATGCTCGCCGAGATCCGCCCGCGCGCCTTCGGGCCCGTCGCGCAGGGCCTGACGCAGGATCGCCGCGCCCTGGGCGGTCAGGATGAGCAGATCATGCGAGGGATCGAAATCCCAGACCACCGTGAAGCCCCAGACTCCGTCATGGCCGAGCCAGAGCCGATCCGCCCCCAGTCCGAGCGAAACCGCGTTCACGCCGCCGTCGATGCGGATCGAGTCGTCGCCGCGTCCGCCCGCGATGAGGTTGTAGCCGCCGCCGCCCGAAATTTCGTCGTCGCCGTCCCAGCCGACGAGGATCTCGTTGCCGGGGCCGCCCCGGATGCGGTCTCCGGCCTCGCCGCCGATGAAGAGGCGGTTCTCGGAATCGCCCTGGAAGCTCTCCGGAGCCCTCCCGCGTCCCGAGGCCGAGGCGTGGCGCGACATCGCCAGGGTCGAGCCGTCGGGGAAGACCGGGACCAGCGTCCACATGGGATATTGCGCGGCGCCGTTGCCGTTCTTCGGGTCGAGCAGGGCGGGGATGGTCTCCTTCGCCAGCCAGGCGTAGGCCTCGGCGAGGTTGGGGTCGAAGAAGGCCGAGACTCCCGCCGCATAGCCCGAACGCGCCTGAGAGGCGTAATCCCATCCCTTGTCATGGCCGCCCGCCTGATGCTGCGGATCGGCCTCGAAGGCGGGCTTCTCGCCCATGAGGTTGGCCGCCGCGATCTGGCGCCAGGTCGGGATCGGCGCGCCCGAGTCGTCGCGGGTGCGGTATTGATAGACCGTCGACCAGCGCGGATTGAAGTCCGTCCGCAGGAAGCGGTTGAGGAAATAGGGCCGGATCCGCCGCCAGACCGGCGCCGCCTCGGCGGAGAAGCCCATGCGGCCCGCCTGGGCGAGGGTGGTCAGGAAGTAGTCCTGCTGCCAGTTCGAGACCAGGCCTTCGGCGTTGGCGCCCTGGATCCAGCCCGAGGTCTCGTGGGAGGCCGGGCCGCCGAGCGCGTCGTCCTCGCCATAGGCCCGCGCATACCAGGCGAAGCGCTGGCCGAGCTTGCGCGCGAGGGAGGCCTTGCCCGGGTCGTCGTCGGGCAGGATGAAGGCGGCGTTGGCGTGGGCGCGATTGGCCCAGGCCTGGCCGCGCACCTCCTCGTTGCGGAGATTCCCCTCCGCGTCGCCGCGATAGCGCGGATTGTAGCGCAGCAGCGCATAGGCCGCCTGAGCCTTCAGGTCGTCGAGATAGACGCGGTCTCCGGTCAGCAGATAGGGGACGTAGCTCGGATCGGGCTGATGGGCGTTGTCGAGCCGCCAGCCCTCGACGTTGGCTTCGAGGGGGCCATGGCCGTTCTCGGCGAGGGTGGCGCGGCCGTCGAACCAGAGCTTCGGCCAGGCGTCGAGGGTGGGGGGCTCGCCGGTGGCCGGGTCGCGCAGACGCCACGGAATGGAGCCCGCCGCCTCGGCGTTCGCCAGCATCATGCGGCGGGTCTCGGCGCTCTGGAGCCGCAGATGGGCGAGGATCCAGTAGGGGACCGGGCCGATGTCGGCGCGTCCGCCGGTGTTGGGCATGGCCTTCGAGATGGTCCCCGGCCCGAGAGGCTCGAAATCGCCGCGCGCCTGAGCCTCGGCGAAGGGGCGGGCCTGCTCCTCGAAGAAGCGCGGGCTGACCACGAGTTCGGGATCATAGGCCGGAACCGCGCCCGCCGCGATGAGGTAGGGGTAGTCGATCACGGCGCGTCCCGGCTCGGGGGCCGCGCCCGCCCAGACCACCTTGCGCCAGCGCGAGAAGCGGCGATGGGCGAAGGCCTCGGCCTGATGGACCGTCTGTCCGCCGAGCAGGATCCGCAAGCCGTAGACCGGATCGAGGGGCGGCTGGGGGCCCTCGCCGAGGGGCGCGCGGTCGGCGGAGAAGCCCACCGAGAGCCGCGCCGCGCCGTCGGCCTGGGCCCGCAGGTCGAGGATCACGGTCAGGCCGTTCGCCAGGGTCTCGGTCGCGCGGATCTCCTGAGCCAGGGGGCCGTCGAGCCAGGGCTTCGCGCCCGAAGCCAGAGCCGCGCGGATCATGCGGGCGGCCTCCAGCCGGACGGGAGCCCCGCCCCGAGGCGCGAGCTCCACGGTCAGATCGAGCCCGCGCTCCAGAAGCCCCGTCAGGGAGGCCGCCCCCTGAGCGGGCTGCGGCGGCTCGGCGGGGCCGCGCGAGAGCAGGATCTCCGCTGCGCGGCCGCCCGGCGCGGCGAAGCTCAGGACCGCATGGCGCACGGAGCCGTCCGCCCAGCGCGCCTTGACGTCGGCTTGCAGAGGAATCGGGCGCCCGCCGGAAGTCGCGCGCAGACCCGAGCCCTGCGGCCAGTCGCCCCGGCGGAAGGCCTGTCCGATGGTCAGCACCGCGCCTTCGCGGCCGGAGAGCTCGACCAGCTTCAGCCCGACGATCCCCCCTTCCTCCCGGGGCCTCGGGACGGCGGGCGCCAGAGGATCGACCGCCAGAGGCGCCGCCGTCGCCGGAGGGGCCGCCGTCGGGAGCGCCGCCCCCGCGAAGAGGACCAGAGCCAGGGCCGAAGCCAGAGCCGGAATCGGAGCGCGCGCTGCGGTCGTCATGGCGTCGTCGTCCTCACGAGGGCGCCGGGCCGGATGGAGCGTCCGGCGGCGCTTCTTCACAATCGTCAACCGGTTCTGCACCAAAAGCGGTTTCAATTGGGTGAGCGCCCAACGCCTTATGATGTAAGGTTTTTTCCGCGCTCCTTGGGGGAATTTGGGGGGAGTTGACGGCATGACTCAGGCCTTCAGCCACATGACGCGGGCGCGCGTCCGGACGCTGTTGACCATGGAAGGACTGGCTATTCTCGTCGGGGTGGGGATTCTGGCGACGGTCTTCGTGCCTTCGCCGGGGCGCTCCGTCGCCCTGAGCGAGGCCGTGCTGGCGCCTACGGCGGCGATTCTCGTGCTGATGGTGGCGCTCGGGGTCTATGATCCCGACGCCCGCGCCCGCTACGCCGCCATGCGCGAGCGTCTGGCGGTGGCCAGCCTGCTGGGCGGCGCGGCGGCTTATCTGGCGCTCTATCTGCTGAGTCCGCTGTGGATCTCGCCGCTCTACGCTCTGGCGGCGGCTTCGGTGGCCTATGGCGCGGCGGCGGGGACGCGTTTCCTCGTGATGCGCAGCCGGACTCTGGCGCGGTTGCAGCGGCGGCTGATCCTGGTCGGCGATTCCGGGGGCTTCGCGCGCTTCGACGCCATGCCCGGCGACAAGCGCGACGCCCTGCGTCTGACGCTGGAGCAGGCCGCCGAGCCGGGCCGCCTCGCCGCCGCGATCGCGGAGCTGGACGCGGGCGAGATCGTGGTGGCGGTCTCGACCCGCGAGACGCCCTTGCCCGTCGAGACCCTGCTCGACGCGCGCATGGCAGGTCTGCGGGTGATCGACCTCGCCGCCTTCCACGAGCGCGAGACGGGGCGGGTGGATCTGGCCAATCTCTATCCGCAGCGCTTCGTCTTCATGGAGACCAGCGCCCACACCCAGATCGGGCGTCTGCTCAAGCGGGCGGGGGATCTGGTGGTGAGCGGTCTGGCGCTGATCCTGCTTTCGCCCTTGCTGGCGGGGGCGGCTCTGGCGGTGCGTCGGGACAGCCCGGGCCCGGCGCTCTATCGTCAGACGCGGGTGGGCCTGCGCGGCGAGCCCTTCGAGATCGTGAAGTTCCGCTCCATGCGGATCGACGCCGAAGCCTCGGGACAGCCGCAATGGGCGGGCGAGTCGGATCCGCGCGTCACGAAGGTGGGCGCCTTCCTGCGCCGCACCCGCATCGACGAGCTGCCGCAGCTCTGGAACGTGCTCAAGGGCGAGATGAGCCTCGTGGGGCCGCGCCCCGAACGCCCCTATTTCGTCGGCAAGCTGGCGGAGACCATCCCCCATTACGCCGAACGTCATCGCGTCAAGCCTGGCCTGACCGGCTGGGCGCAGATCAACTACCGCTACGGCGCCACCGAACACGACGCCCGGGTGAAGCTCGAATACGACCTCTATTACATGAAGAACGCCAGCTTCGCCCTGGACGTCTACATCCTCATGAAGACGGCCCGCGTGGTGCTCTGGCCCGACGGCGTGAGGTGAGCCGGAGCGCAATCCGAAAACTGGGAGCCGGTTTTCGGATGAATTGCGCGACCAGCCAGATCAGAAGAAGACTTCGCTCCTGAAGGCCGGGCGGACGCTGTCCTTCCACTCCGTCCTGTAGAGCCGGATCAGACGACCCGCCGCCGTCTCGCGGCGCTCCAGCATCTCGCGGAGCGGCGCGAGATAGGCCGCCTCGCTGACGCCCGCCCCAAACTCGGCTGTGCGGGCGTCCAGACCCGCCTCGGCGAAGGCGAAGACCTCATCCGCCACGCTCCAGAGATCGCGGCCGCCGATCTGCGCCGCCATGCCCTGAGTCGGGACCGCCGCGCGCAGAGCCAGCACCTCGGCGTGGGTCCAGTCTTTCACCAGGTCGCAAGCGGCGTCGAGGGCGGCGGCGTCATAGAGCAGCCCCGTCCAGAGCGCCGGAAGCGCGAGGGTGTGGGCCGCGTCGCCCACGTCGGCGCCGCGCATCTCGATGAACTTCTTGAGCCGCACGTCCGGGAAGAGCGTCGTCAGATGATCCGCCCAATCCGAGAGGGTCGGGCGCTCGCCGGGCAGGGCGGGCAGGCGGCCCGCGAGGAAATCGCGGAAGGATTGCCCCAGAGCGTCGATGTAGCGGCCCTCGCGATAGACGAAATACATCGGCGTATCGAGGGCGTAGTCCACCCAGGCCTCGAAGCTCGCGCCGGAGCCCTCGAAGGCGAAGGCGGGGATTCCCGTGCGGGCCGGATCGGTGTCGGCCCAGATGGCGCCGCGCCAGGATTCATAGCCGTTGAGCTTGCCTTCGGTGAAGGGCGAGTTGGCGAACCAGGCCGTCGCCAGAGGCTGCAGGGCGAAGCCCACCCGCAGCTTGCGGGCCATGTCGGATTCGCTGTCGAAGTCGAGGTTCACCTGAACCGTGCAGCTGCGGAACATCATGTCGAGCCCCGAGCCGCCCACGGTCGGCATGTGGCGGGTCATCAGGCCGTAGCGGCCCTTCGGCATGACGGGAGTCCCGGCGCGGGTCCAGAGCGGCGAAGCGCCCAGAGTGAGGAAATTCAGCCCCATCGGCCCGGCGACCGCCCGGACCTCCTCAAGGTGGTTCTCAAGCTCGGTGCGGGCCTCGTGCAGGCTGCGCAGAGGGGCGCCGGAGAGCTCGAGCTGTCCGCCCGGCTCAAGGCTGACGTTCTCGGCCCCGCGCTTGAGCCCCACCAGAATCTCGCCCTCGTAGAGCCCCTCCCAGCCGAAGCGGGATTTCAGCCCCTCCAGCAGGGCGCGGATTCCCGCCTCGCCCTCATAGGGGACGGGGCTCAGATCGGCCTGACGAAAGCCGATCTTTTCATGCTCCGTCCCGATGCGCCATGCGGAGCGGGGTTTGCAGCCGGCTTCGAGATAAGCCGCCAATTGCGCGCGGCTGTCGATCAAGCCGCCGCCTTGCTGAGGAATGGACATGAAGAACCCCGCGAAGCCCGCCCCCGGCGGAGGCGCGGATCTTGTCTTATTCGCCTTCGCCGGACTCGGGCAAGCCCCTGAGCGGATCAACCGAAAGAAGGAGGGCGACGCGATTCAGGAGCCCAGAACCCCCTTGGTGGAGGGCACGGAATCGGCTTTGCGGGGGTCCGTCTCCAGCGCGACGCGCAAAGCCCGCGCCACCGCCTTGAACACGCTCTCGGCGATGTGATGGGCGTTGGCCCCGTAAAGCGTCTCGACATGCAGCGTGATCCCGCCGTTCATCGCGAAGGCGGTGAAGAATTCGCGCACCAGCTCGACGTCGAAGGTTCCGATCTTGTCGCGGGGGAACTCCACCTTCCAGACGAGGAAGGGACGCCGCGACAGATCCAGAGCCGCCCGCGTCAGGGCCTCGTCCATGGGCAGATAGCAGGAGCCGTAACGGTTGATCCCTCTGGAATCCCCGACGGCCTTGTTCAGAGCTTGTCCCAGGGCGATTCCCACATCCTCGACGGTGTGGTGGTCGTCGATATGGAGGTCTCCCTCGGCCCGCACCGTGATGTCGATCAGGCTGTGGCGCGCGAGCTGCTCCAGCATGTGGTCGAAGAAGCCCACGCCGGTCTTCACGTCGTAACGGCCCGTTCCGTCCAGCTCGACCGAGACGGAGACGCGGGTTTCGGTGGTCGCGCGTTCGACGCTGGCGCTGCGCATGAAGGCTTCTCCGTCAGGAAAGGGGTCCGTCGCGCAGAAACTCCAGGGCGCCGCCCTTCGTCAAGCCCGCCGTCTCTCCTCAAGGAAGCGCAAGGCCGCCACCAGCGCGAAAGTCAGCAGCAGCAGCAGGAACCAGCTGCCGAACTTGCTCAGCGACACCATGCGCCAGACCTGCGTCTGATGCGGATAGAGCCAGATCCCCGCCGCCGTGGCGAAGTTCTCCGCCAGCCAGACCAGCCCCGCCGCCGCCGTGAAGGGCAGGAGGAAGGGAATGCGTCGGCGTCCATGGCCCCAGTCCAGAGTCAGGATCGTCCGGCCGAAGATGAGGAGCGTCAGCAGGAAGAGCGCCATCCGGATATCCGGGAGGAAGTGATGGGCGAAGAAGTTCAGATAGGCCGCCGCCCCGAGGCCCCAGATCGCCCGGAGCGGCGGCGCCCGCTCCAGACGCCAGTCCGCCAGACGCCAGAACCGCGCCAGATAGCTTCCCACCGCCGCATACATGAAGCCCGTGAAGAGCGGCGCGCCCCAGAGCGAAAACATCCCGCGATCCGGATAGAGCCATGAGCCTTGCGAGACCTTGAAGATCTCCATGGCCGTCCCCGCGAGGTGGAAGGCGAGGATGGTCAGAGCCTCGCCCCGGGTCTCCCAGCCGCCGAGGATCAGCCCGAGCTGAAGCCCGAAAGCCGCCAGAAACAGCCAGTCGAGACGGGTCAGCGGGCCTTCCGGCGTGGGAATCGCCACGGAAAGCCCGATCAGGACCAGCAGGAGGATTCCGAAAGCCGCCGCCCGGATCTGCAAGGCCAGAAAGGCCCGCCAGCCGAAGCCGGAGGCCGCCTTCGACGCTTCAGCGGCCTTCATAGGCCGGCTTGCGCTTTTCGAGGAAGGCCATGACGCCCTCGGCGAAGTCGCGGCTGCGGCCCGCCTCGGTCTGAAGCTCGGATTCGCGGGTCAGCTGCGCCGCGAGCGACTCCTCCCAGCCCGCGCGCAGAGCCTGCTTCGCCAGCTTGTAGGAGAGCGTCGGGCCCGCCGCCAGACGCTGCGCCAGAGCCATGGCCTCGTCGTTCAGCCTGTCGTCGTCGAAGGCCTTCCAGACGAGGCCCCAGTCCTCGGCCTTCTCGCCGGTCAGGGGCTCGGTGGTGAGCGTCAGGCCCATGGCCCGCTGAAGCCCCACCAGACGCGGCAGAAGATAGGTCAGCCCGGCGTCGGGGATCAGGCCGATGCGCGCGAAAGCGATCACGAATTGCGAGGACTTCCCGCAGATCGTCAGATCGGCCATCAGCGCCAGACCCGCGCCCGCGCCCGCCGCCACGCCGTTCACCGCCGCGATGGTCGGCACGGGACATTCCGCGATGGCCCGCAGCATGGGCACGTATTCCTCGCGCAGGGTGCGGCCGATGTCCGGCATGCCCTGACGCTGCGCCTCGCCGAGATCCTGTCCGGAGCAGAAGCTCCGCCCCTCGCCGGTGAGCACCACCGCCCGCGCGCCCTCCTTGGGAGCCTGGACGAAGGCGCGGGTCAGTTCGCGGCGCATCCGTCCGTTGAGGCTGTTCAGGGTGTCGGCGCGGTCCAGCGAGACGATGGCGACGTCGCCCGCCCGCGCATACCGGATCGCCTCGTAACGCTCGCTCATGGCGCTTCCTCCCTCGGAATTTCTTGTGCGGCGTCCTGAATACCAGAGGCCGCGCCCGCCGGAAACGGCGCCCTGAGGTCAGGGGGGAGGCCCCTCCCGGCGGCTTCTCCGTCGAAGGTCGCAGGGGCTGCGGCTCACAGCCGCTTGAGCCCGGCTTGCGCATGGAGCTGAGGGGCTTATGCTTCGCCTCAGCCACGTCCCGAGCCGCCGGAGCGTTTTCCTGCGAAGCCGAAACGGCTTCGCGTCGTGAAAATGCGACCACATGAAAACCTGGAGCGTCCGAGCGGTCCGGCGTGACCGCAAGACGCTCCAAGCGCCGAGGAGAGCCGCCTTGATCGCCGAACTGGGCCATTTCGCCTTGATCCTCGCCTTCGCTCTGGCGATCGCCCAGACGCTCCTTCCGCTCTGGGGCGCGCAGAAAGGCCATGGCGGCGCCATGGCGGCGGCGGCGCCTCTGGCCGTGACGGGATTCCTGCTCACGGCGCTGGCCTTCGCCGCCCTGACCCGGGCCTTCCTGACCTCGGATTTCTCGGTGGCCCTGGTGGCCGCCAATTCCCACAGCGCCAAGCCCTGGCTCTACAAATGGTCGGGCGTCTGGGGGAATCACGAAGGCTCGCTGCTGCTCTGGCTGCTGATCCTGACGCTCTATGGCGCTCTGGCGGCGGTCTTCGGCCGCAACCTCCCGGCGACGCTCAAGGCGCGGGTGCTCGGGATTCAGGGCCTGATCGGGGTGGGCTTCGGGGCCTTCATCCTCTTCACGTCGAATCCCTTCCTGCGGCTGGCCGACCCGCCGCTGGACGGACGCGACCTCAATCCCCTGCTGCAAGACCCCGGCCTGGCCTTCCATCCGCCCTTTCTCTATCTGGGCTATGTGGGCTTCTCGATGGCCTTCAGCTTCGCGGTGGCGGCGCTGATCGAGGGGCGCATCGATTCGGCCTGGGCCCGCTGGATGCGGCCATGGGCTCTGGCGGCCTGGATCTTCCTGACGCTCGGGATCGCGCTCGGCAGCTACTGGGCCTATTACGAACTGGGCTGGGGCGGCTGGTGGTTCTGGGATCCGGTGGAGAACGCCAGCTTCATGCCCTGGCTGATCGGCGGCGCGCTGATCCATTCCGCCGTGGTGGTCGAGAAGCGCGGCGAGCTCAAGGCCTGGACGACGCTTCTGGCGATCCTCGCCTTTTCGCTGTCTCTGGTGGGCGCCTTCATCGTGCGTTCGGGAATCATCACCTCGGTCCACGCCTTCGCCAGCGATCCGACGCGCGGCGTCTTCATCCTCGGGATGCTGGCGGCGGCCACCGGCGGAGCCCTCGCGCTCTACGCCTGGAGGGCGCCGCTGCTGGTCTCGGACGGCGTCTTCAAGCCGGTCTCGCGCGAGGGCGCCCTGGTCTTCAACAATCTCTTCCTCTCGGTGGCGACGGCGGCGGTCTTCATCGGCACGCTCTGGCCTCTGGCTCTGGAGCTGATGACCGGCGAAGTGATCTCGGTCGGCGAGCCCTTCTTCGACAGCGCCTTCGGCGCGGCCATGCTGCCCCTGCTGATCGGCCTGCCTTTCGGGGCGATGCTGCCCTGGAAGCGCGCGGATCTCGGCCAGGCGCTGACCAAGCTCTGGTGGGTGGGGGCGGGGGCCCTGCTGGTCGCGGCGGCGGTCGCGCTTCTTCAGGGGGGCGGACGGGGCCTCGGCGCGCCTCTCGGCCTGGCTCTGGCCTTCTGGGTGGGCGGGGGCGCGGTCGCCGATCTCGGCGAGCGGGCGAAGGTCGGCAAGGTCTCCGCCGGGGAGTCGCTGCGGCGTCTGGCCAATCTGCCGCGTTCGGCCTGGGGGGCGGCTCTGGCGCATCTCGGGGTGGGTCTGACGCTCTTCGGGATCATGGCCGTCTCGGCCTGGGAGGTGGAGACCATCCGCGCGGCCCGTCCCGGCGACAGCTTCCAGGTGGGCGCCTACGAGATGCGCTTCGAGGGCGTGGACCGCGAGCGCGGCCCCAACTACCTCGCCGAGATCGGCGAATTCACGGTGCTGAAGGACGGACGGATCATCGACGTGCTGCGTCCCGAGAAGCGCATCTATCCGGTGCAGGGCTCTCCGACGACCGAGGCGGCGATCCGGGCGCGTCTGGGCGGCGACGTCTACGTCGTGCTCGGCGACCGCCAGCCCGACGGCGCCGCATGGGCGGTGCGGGCCTACGAGAAGCCCTGGGTCAACTGGATCTGGATCGGGGCTCTGGTGATGGCTCTGGGCGGGACGCTCAGTCTGGCCGACCGGCGGCTGAGGGTCGGAGCTCCGGCTCCGAAGAAGGCCCGCGCTCCGGCGGCCGCTCCTCCGGCGATGCAGGCCGCCGAATGAAGGGGGGATCGCGCGCTCTGGTTCTGGCGCTGACGCTCGCTCTGGCGGCTCCGGCCTTCGCGGTGCAGCCCGACGAGATGCTCGACGACCCCGCGCTGGAGGCCCGCGCCCGCGCGCTCTCCAGAGACGTCCGCTGCCTCGTCTGCCGCAACGAGAACATCGACGATTCCAACGCGCCCCTCGCGCGGGATCTGCGGATCCTGCTCCGCGAGCGCCTGACCGCGGGCGACAGCGACGCCGAGGTCAAGGAGTTCCTCGTCTCGCGCTACGGGGAGTTCGTGCTCCTGAGGCCGCGCTTCAGCGCCCATACGGCGATGCTCTGGTTCGGGCCTCTGGGGGTTCTGGGCCTGGGGATCCTGCTGGCGCGGGGAATCATGCGCCGCCGGGCCGGAGCCCTCGCGCCGGAGCCCGAAGCTCCGTTGACGGAGGAAGATCGGGAGCGGCTGCGCGAACTGCTCGGCGAGGAGGGCGGAAAGGGCTCGTGAAAACCGGCCCGAAGCGCCCTGCGCGCCCTGGGAAAACCTGAATCCGGGAAGATCTTGTTAAGCATTATGGCGTTTCATGGCCTGGGCGGAGCGAGCGGGGCGGGCGCATGCGGCGAGGTTCATCAACGCAGGAGACGGCGTCTCCGGATCCATGCGGACCGCGGCGAGGCCTCCGGGCCGGCGCTCTGGGGATCGGTCTGATCCTCCTGGCGGCTCCGGGCGGGTCGGCCGCCGCGCAAACTCCTGCTTCTGCGGCTTCCGAGCTCGTCTGGTGCCATGACGCGCCGCGCGATCTCGTCCAGCCCCTCTCCCGCGCCGACTGCAAGGGCGTCGTCCTCTCCGACGCGGCGGGCCTCGCCCTCGACGAGGAGATCCGTCAGCGCCGCCTCGACAGGATGCGCGCCGCCCTCGCCCGCGAGGAGGCCGCTCAGGCGGCGGGGCTCGCCTTCGCCAGCGCCGGAGCGGGCTTCCTCATCAACGAATCCGGCGACGTGCTGACTTCGGCGCATGTGGTCATGGGCTGCGACGCCCTCGGAGCCCGTCCGGCGGGGCTGGATCTGACGCCCTTCCATGTGCTCGCCATGGATGCCGAGCGCGATCTCGCCATCGGCCGCCTGGATTCTCCGCCGCCCGGCGCCTCGCCCGTGCGCTTCGCGCCCCGCAACGCCCCCGACGGAGATCCGGCGGCGCTCTTCGGCTTTCCCCACGAGGGGATGATCCCTCTGAGGGCGCGTCTGACTCCGGTGCATCTGGATCACTCGGTGGCCCATCCCGAGCGCGACGGCGCCACGGGTCTGCGCGGCGACGTGCGGCGCGGCCATTCCGGCGGCCCCGTCATGGACAGTCAGGGCCGCGTGACGGGCCTGCTCAAGGCCAAGGTGGATTCCGTCGAGGCCTGGCGGCGCAGCGGAAGGCTGCTCAAGGAGATGGGCGTGATGCTGGCCCGCGACGAGCTGCTGGCCTTCCTCAACCGCGCGCAGGCGCCCTACCACGTCGCCCCCGAGGAAGGGCCCGAACTCACCGGCGAAGAGCTCTACGCCCTCGCGACGCCCTCCCTCGCCCGCATCGACTGCTTCAAGCGCCGCATCCAGCCCGCCCGCTCGCCGCGCATCCTGGAAGGCCCGCAGGACCCGCAGGAGGAGGCGCCCGCCGTCGATCAGGAGGCGGTGGTCGAGACGGGCGCGCCGAAGATCCCCTTCGCCTTCGCCGCCCGGCCCGAAGAGCCGCCTCCGCCGCCCGAAGCCCCGGCCTCCGCCGAGGCGCCCGCCGAAGATCCAGCTGAAGATCCCGAAGCCGGAAGCGCGCCGGAGAGGCCCTGATCTCCCTTCCTGCGGCCCTGAAGGCTCATGAGGCGAAGGATTTCCGCCGCTTCGCCGGAGGGGTTCCTCCGCCATGGACGCATTCCCCCTTCCCATGGCGGATAAAACGCGGCATGTAGGGGCCTCACCCGATCAGGACAGGACGTCATGGCCTCAGACCAGCCCAATTCCTATCGCGCCGGCCCCGACGACGAAGGCCGGTTCGGCATTTATGGCGGGCGTTTCGTGGCCGAGACGCTCATGCCGCTGATCCTCGATCTTGAGGCCGCCTGGCAGGCCGCCCGCAAGGATCCCGCCTACGCCGCCGAGATGACCCATCTCTGGCGCCATTACGCGGGGCGTCCCTCGCCGCTCTATTTCGCCGAGCGGCTGACCGAACATTTCGGCGGCGCGAAGATCTACTTCAAGCGCGACGAGCTGAACCACACCGGATCGCACAAGATCAACAACGTGCTGGGTCAGATCCTGCTCGCGCGGCGCATGGGCAAGACCCGCGTCATCGCCGAGACCGGCGCCGGACAGCATGGCGTGGCCACCGCCACGGCCTGCGCGCGCTTCGGGCTGAAATGCGTGGTCTTCATGGGCGCCGCCGACGTCGAGCGCCAGGCGCCGAACGTCTTCCGCATGAAGCTGCTCGGGGCCGAGGTCCGCCCCGTGACCGCCGGACGCGGCACGCTCAAGGACGCCATGAACGAGGCCCTGCGCGATTGGGTCACCAACGTCGCGGACACCTTCTATTGCATCGGCACGGCGGCGGGTCCGCATCCCTATCCGACCATGGTCCGCGACTTCCAGTCGATCATCGGGCTCGAAACCCGCGAACAGATGCTGGAGCGCGAAGGCCGTCTGCCGGATAGTCTGGTGGCCTGCATCGGCGGGGGCTCCAACGCCATCGGGCTCTTCCATCCCTTCCTCGACGATCCGCGCGTGCGGATCATCGGCGTGGAGGCGGGCGGCAAGGGCCTCGAGGGCTCCGAGCACGCCGCCAGCCTCACGGGCGGACGTCCGGGCGTGCTGCACGGCAACCGCACCTATCTGCTCCAGGACGAAGACGGCCAGATCCTCGAAGGCCATTCGATCTCGGCGGGCCTCGATTATCCGGGCGTCGGGCCGGAGCATTCCTGGCTCCACGACAGGAAGCGCGTGGAATATGTCGCCGTCACCGACAAGGAGGCCCTGGAGGCCTTCCAGCTCTGCAGCCTCAAGGAGGGGATCATTCCCGCCTTCGAGCCCGCCCACGCCCTCGCGCATGTGGCGAAGATCGCGCCTTCCCTGCCGAAGGATCATCTGCTCGTCATGAATCTCTGCGGGCGCGGAGACAAGGACGTCTTCGCCGCCGCCAAGCATCTGGGTTGGGAGATGGGCCAATGAGCCGCATTCAGGCGCGTTTCGAGGCCCTCGCCGCCGAGGGCCGGGCGGGCTTCGTCAGCTTCGTCATGGCCGGAGATCCCGATTACGACACCTCTCTGGCGCTGATCAAGGCGCTGCCGGGCGCGGGCGTGGACGTCCTCGAGGTCGGCATGCCCTTCACCGATCCCATGGCCGACGGCCCCACCATCCAGGCGGCGGGACTCCGGGCGCTCAAGGGCGGCCAGACCCTCGCCAAGACTCTGGAGATGGTCCGGGCCCTGCGCGCCGAGAACGCCGAAACGCCCGTGGTGCTGATGGGCTATTACAATCCCGTCTACAGCTATGGCGTGGCGCGCTTCCTCGAAGACGCGAAGGCGGCGGGCGTGGATGGTCTGATCGTGGTGGATCTGCCGCCCGAAGAGGACGCCGAGCTCTGCCTCCCCGCCCGCGCGGCGGGTCTGGACTTCATCCGGCTGGCGACCCCCACCACCGATGAAAAGCGCCTGCCCAGGGTGGCGGCCAATACTTCGGGCTTCATCTATTACGTCTCCATCGCGGGCGTGACCGGCGCCGCCGTCCCCAAACCCGCCGAGGTGCGCGCCGCCGTGAAGCGTCTGCGCGAGGGCGTGGGCCTGCCGGTGGCCGTGGGCTTCGGCGTGCGCACCCCCGAGACCGCCGCCGCCCTCGCCAAACACGCCGACGCCGTGGTGGTGGGTTCGGCCATCGTCTCGGCCATCGAGGCGAATCTGACGCTCAAGGGGACGCCTCGCGCGGGCTTCCTCAAGAAGGTGACCGCCGTGGCGGCCTCGCTCGCCGAGGCCGTGCGCAAGGCCCGGGCGGCCTGAGGGGATGGGCTTCGTTCCGGCGGAGTCGACGCAGGTCGTCGCGACCAACTTCAAGCGGCGGCTTTCGGGCGTCACCGCCACCATCGAGCGGGTGGTCCCGGCGCAAAGGGCGCTCGGCGTGGGAGTCGCGACTCTCGGGCCGGGGCTCTCCGAGGCCGCGCCGCGCCTTCGCTTCCGGGATCTTCTGAAATTCTGGAGGGCGCCCGAGGGGCGTCCTTTCCGCATCTGGCACGCCCGACGCAACGTCGAGATGCTGGCGGGGCTGATTCTGCGCGATCTGCTGCGGATGAAACTGCGCTGCGTCTTCACCAGCGCCTCGCAGCGCCAGCATAGCCGCTGGACGAAATTCCTGATCCGCCGCATGGAGTCCGTGATCGCCACCTCGGACCGCACGGCGGCCTATCTCGAAGTCCCCGCGACGGTCGTCCAGCACGGCATAGACCTCTCCGCCTACGCCCCGGCGGAGGATCGCGCCCTCTTGCGGGCGAGCCTCGGGCTGCCGCCGGATCTGAAGATGGTCGGCTGTTTCGGGCGCATCCGCCGCCAGAAGGGGACGGATCTCTTCGTCGAGGCCCTGATCCGGCTTCTGCCGGAGCGTCCGGGCTGGATGGGGGTGGTCTATGGCCGCGCCACGGCGGAGCATCGGGCTTTCGAGGCCGAGCTTGAAGCGCGCGTCAGGGCGGCGGGGCTCGCGGAGCGCATCCGCTTCGCCGGAGAGCGCCCCAGTCCCGAGATGCCCGCGCCCTACGCCGCTTCGGATCTTTACGTGGCGCCTCAGCGCCATGAGGGCTTCGGCGTCACGCCGCTCGAAGCCATGGGCGCGGGGACGGCGGTGGTCGCGACCATGGCGGGCGCCTTCCCGGAGCTGGTGGTCGAGGGCGAGACGGGTTCGCTCGTTCCCGTGGACGACCTCGAGGCCCTGACCGCCGCCATGGCGCGCTGGATGGACGACGACCAGGCCCGCGAAGCGGCGGGCCGGGCGGGTCGGGCGCGGGCTCTGGCGCGCTTCGACATCTCCGTCGAGGCGGCGGCGCTCAACGCCGTCTATGAGCGGGTCTGGGCGCGGGGCTGAGGCTTCGCCGGAGGGGGCGCTCCCATCCTTCAGCTGGCCGCGTTTCCGCGCAGCCGGGGAAAGCTTCAGCGTCCCGCGCGCAGCACGACCCTTTCGCGGCCGTTCCAGAGCGTCACCGAGGAGGGCGGACCTGCGGTCATGCCCTCGATGCGCCATCCGGCCACGGTCGCGCCGACGCCGCCTTCCACGATGTTGTTGTCCGGCAGGCGGATCAGGGCGGCGCTGCGTCCGCCCTCGCGGGGGAAGACCGCCGCCAGAGCCAGAGAGGCCGGATGAATCGAAGGCCCCGAGGGCGGCGGACCCGAAGCCGCAGGCGCCGAGGGCGCCGGAGTCGGGACCGGAGGCGGCGCGGTCGGAGCCGGAGTCTGGACCGGCGTCGCGGCCGCGACGGCGGTCGGCGGCGTCTGCGCGACGGGGGTCGTGGGCGGCGGCGTCCGGATCGCAGGGGCGGGCGTCGCCGTGGCGGAGGAGCCCGAAGGCTGGGCGGTCGTCGGGCCGAGATTGACCCTCAGCGTCGCGTTGGGCGAGGTCGCGGGCGGCGGCGTGGCGGTCGCGGGCGGAGAGAGCGCCGAAGTCTCGATCACGGCGCCGCCGCTGTCCGGGGCCGGAGCGGCGAGGGCGTCCGGGGGGCCTGCGGCGCCGGTCAGCGGCCGCGCGGTCGGCTCGCGCAGCGGCGCGAGGGTGAAGCCCGGATCAGGGCTCGCCACCGGATGCAGCGCCAGAGAAGCCGCCGTGCCATAGCTCTCGCGCCGCTGGTTGAACAGCGGACGCCGCGCGGCGATCTCCATGAGGGCGTGATCCACGCTCGGGGCGTAGAAGCGCCGCGAGGGCGGCGCGCGCAGGCCGCTCAGAGGATCCTGAGGCCGCCCGGCGGGTTCGCCGGGGTCCGCCAGGGCAGGCGCCTTGATCGCGAACCAGACCCCTCCGAACGCCGCGAGCGCGAGCGCCGCCGTGACCGCCAGCCAGGTTTCCCGCTTCATCGCGCCGCCGTCTCCTCTAGGCTCATGCGCTGCACTTCGCCCTCGATGGTCAGGGCCAGCACGGGCGGACGGCCGTTCGGGCGGCTCTCCACCACCGCCCCGAACTTGTCGAGGAAGAGGAAGGGCGGCTCCGATTCCAGAGCCGTGAGGAAAGCCGAAAGACGCGACTCGGGCAAGGCGCCCTTCGCGAAGAAGCGCACCTTCTCGATGCGCTGGCCCTGTTTGGCCACCTCGATCAGCCCGCCTTCGTCCCAGCGGCCTTCGGCGGCGGTGATCAGGCTGCGGATGCGCCTTATGGCGCTGTCGGCGGCGAGCTGGGCGGTGTCCTCCGGCGAGAAGCCCGAACGCGGATCGCGCACATGGCGGCGCCATTCGCCTTCCTCCAGGCCGAGGCGTCGTCCGGCCTCGTCGAGGCTGCGGGCCTCCTGGGTCTCGGCGCGGCGGGCGAGGATCTCCTCGCCCTGGGCGCTCCAGGCCCGCCAGAGCGGCGCCGCCGCCAGACCCGCCAGGATCAGACCCAGCGTCGCGGCCAGCCCGAGGGCGGCGAAGCGGCTGGCCAGAGTTCCGCGCTTGAAGCTCATCGTCCGCTCCATTTCACGGCGGCTTCGAGGGTGAATTGCGTCACTCCCGCCGTCGAGGTCGAATTGGAGCGCACGAAGCGCGCTCCCTCGAAATAGGGCGAGGCGTCGACGGCCTCCAGCATGCCGCGGGTGTCGGAGGCGCGGCCCTCCATCTGGATCCTGCTGTTCTCGATCCAGAGCTTGTCGAGATGCGCCGCCGGAGGCAGCGCCGCCGCCGCCGCCGCCGCCAGGGTCGAGATCTCGGGCGAGGTGCGCCGCTGGCTGGAGGGCTGCAGCGCCTCGGCGGAAAGCCGCTCCAGGGCGTCGGCCCTTCCGGCGAGGGCGCCCTCGTCGCGGGCGCTGGCGATGGAGGCGGCGTTGGTCTGCTCGACCAGCGCCGAGCGCGCCGCGAGCGCCCGCGCCGCGCCGAAGGCGCCTCCGGCCACGGCGATCACGGCGAAGACCGCCGCCGCCCGCCTCAGGGGCTTGAGCGCCGGATCGGGGGATTCGTCGCGCAGGAAGACGGGCCGGGCGTCGGTCTCGCGCCAGTGGGAGGGCCCGGAGACCCGCGCGGCGCGGAAGCCCCAGCGTTCGGCGTATTCGGCGGCCTCGCGGACGGTCTTCTCGGGGGCGACGGCCACTTCCGAATAGACGTCGTCGGGAGTCTTGCGCGGCGCGGGCGCCAGATCGAAGGCCAGAAGCTGGCCCGACTGCTGCGCCAGACGCTCGACCCTCAGCAGGGCGGCGGCGCGCAGGGCGGCGATCTCGCGGGGTTCGAAGCGCTCCTCGCTGAGGAAGGTCTGATCCTGCGGCAGGACCACGTCCACCGAGGCGGGCGCGCCCACCCTGCGCTCCGCGGCTTCGCGCAGGGCGTCGAGCTGCTCGGACCAGTCGAGCGCGCCGATGCGGGCGCTGGCGATGGCCGCCCCGCCCGAGCTCTCGACCAGATGCACCTCTTCGGCCCCGAGCACCAGGGCCAGGGGGGGATCGGCGCCTCTGCCGCGCCAGATGTCGGACAGTTCCCCTGTCCACCATCTCCAGAATCTCGTCAACGCCGTCATTGGGCGGCCTCGTCGCTCGACATCATCCGGAACACGACGCCTGCGCGTCGGCGGGATCGGGCGCGCCTCTGCGCCCTGGGGCCGCGCCGGATTCCCCGTGAGGTTCCGGCGTCGGCCGCATCCGTTTCTTCATCCGGGATCGGAGAACGGCCGCGGTCGCCTTCCGGAGTCCGCCGCAGTTTTTCAACCCTGGTTTACACAGCATTATAAAACCCTTCCTCAAGCCTGTCCCGCGTGAAATCTTCCGATTCGGGGCTCTTTTGGCGCGAGGGGCCCGGACTCGGGACGGACTCGGGGCGGCGCGGCCTCCGGAGGGGAGATGCCGGGCTTCGAGTCGCCGGAAAGGGGAGAATTCATCCTCAAGCTGATCAAAAACGCCTTTACGTTGAGCAAGCCTTAGGAAAAACAGAGAACAATCCAGGGCGGAGCAGTTTGTTTGGAGGCGCGTCATGCCCCCCCCTTTGACGACCGCGCCGCATTCCTCCCCCTTTCTGGAGGAGCCCGTCGAAAAAGCCGCCCTTGAGGGCGCGGAGGACGGGTCGTCGGCGCCGGACCAATCGCAGCCCCCGCAAGGCCCTTACGAGGCCTATGTGGCGGCCATGTCGTACATCGAGCGTCTGCATCGTCTGATGCTGGACGTGATCAAGGATGAATTCGAACGCCTGGGCCAGGAGGGCCTCAACAGCGTGCAGGCGATGCTGCTGTTCAACATCGCGGGCCACGAGCTGACCGCAGGCGAACTCAAGTCGCGCGGCTATTACCAGGGGTCCAACGTCTCCTACAACCTCAAGAAGCTGGTTGAAGGCGGCTACATCCACCATGAACGCAGCGAGGTGGACCGGCGCGCGGTGCGCATCCGCCTGACCGAAAAGGGCGAGGCGCTGAGGCGTCGGGTGGCCGGGCTCTATGAAACTCATGTCGCGGCCTTCTCTCCGGAGGAGGGCGCGCTGAACGCCGAGAGCCTCGCGCGCATGACCGCCGTGATGCGCGACCTCGAACGCTTCTGGGGCGAGCGGATCCGCTACATCTACTGAAGCCGCCCTCCGGCGCGCGCCCTCCGGAAGCCGGAGGGCGCGTCGGGCCCGATCAAGTCCGGAAGGCCGGTCAGCGGCCGAAGCGGAAGAAATCGTCGCGGCGGCGGTCGTCGCGGTTGCGGCCTCCGCCGTCCTGCGCGGCGAAATCGGAGCAGGCGCGGCGCGCGTCCCGACCCCGGACCTCGCCCGCGCAGAGCCTGCGCCAGCCCTCGCGCCAGCCGTCCTGATAGGCGACGAAGGCCCCGCGCGGATCGGGGCTGCGGGCGCCGCAGACCTGAGCCTCGCGCTCGCAGGGCCAGGGGCGGCCGTTCAGACCATCCTGGAAGCCGCGCTCCGCGAAGACGACGGCGGGCGGGCGTCCGCCGAAGCCGGGCCTGAAGTCCGGCCCCGAATTCGCGACGGTCGCCTGACAGCCCGCCAGACCGAAAGAGGCGAAGACGAGGGCGAGGACGGTTCTGGTCGGGGTCATGGAATCCTCCCTGGAAGGTTCTGGCCGACGCGGCCGCGAGGCGCGTGCGGAAAGCGGGAACGAAAGACGCGGAAGATGGAAGGAGCGCCGTGGGAGCGCCTCACCAGAACCAGCCGGGACCGAAGCCGTCGATGCGGTCGAGGCGCGAGCGCAGCCGCCGGATCTCGTAGCCCCAGCGGGCGCGCTCCTCGTCGGTGCCGGCGGCGGAATAGGCCATTTCGGCCCGGCGCAGATCGTCGCGCGCCTCCTGATGGCGGCGGCGGACATAGGCCTCGTCCTCTCCGGCGCGATAGCCCGCGAGGAACTCCGCTTCGGCGGGCCCCGAGCAGACCCGCGCATAGGGGCGCTCCGACAGACCCTCGCGATAGCCGACCTCGGCGACGCAATAGAGCCTCAGGCCCTCCGCGCGTCCGGCCGACCAGGCGGGGGCGTCCGGGAGGATCCCCGCCCTGGCGCAGGCTTCGGCGTGGGCGTTCAGGCGGCTCTCGGAGGCGCCTGCGGAGCCGTCCCGGAATCCCTGCTCGCTCCAGTCGACGACGCGGCATTCCTCCGGCGAGAGCGTGGCGCAGGCCGTCAGCAGCCAGGGCGCCAGCAGCAGCGCGGCCAGCCCGCCGCTCCGGGAGCGCGCGCTCACCACCAGTCGCTCCGCCAGCCCCAGCCCACGCCCCAGCCCATGCGGGGGCCGCGTCCGCCCCAGCCGTAGCCGAAGCTCGGGGCGTAGACCACCGTCGGACGGCGGAAGTCGAGGCCGCGCTCGTATTCGCGCAGGAAGACTTCGGCCGGTCCCGCCGGGCAGACGCCGAAATATTCGCGTCCCGAGCGGCCGAGCCGATAGCCGTTCTCCGCCGTGCAATAGCTCATGAGCCCCTGGGCCCGGCCCTGAGCCCAGGCCTCCTGCGGCAGGCCCGGACAGGCCGCGACATGGCGGGCCAACTCGGTGGAGGGCGCGCCTGCGGCGCCGTCGTCATGGCCGACGCCCCGCCAGTCGATGGCTGCGCACTGGGCCTGGCTCAGGGGTCGGGCGGGCGGCAGCGAGGCGCAGCCCGCCAGAAGCGCGCCGCCCAGGCAGGCCGCCGCCAGCCCGAGACCTCGCGGATTCGCACGATTCGCTGTTGTCATCGAGCGCTCGACCTCCGAATCATCGCCTGCTTTCCCGATCCTCTCTCCATCATGCCCTCATATGTGGCGAGATCAGGACGAAAATCCGTCGGGTCCCTCTCCTCCCTTCACGTTTGGGGTTCTCCGCCCCGTCGCCTCCTCCCGCGATCATGCGGCGGGCGCTCCGTGACGGCCCCGTGATCTCCGCTTCCTTGACGTCCTCCGCCCGAGCGCCCAAATCGGTGGACGCGATCCGGCGATCCCGAATCTCCCGAGGCGGAGCCTGACCTTATGGTCCGGCTCCATCGGCCACGCCGCCCCCTCTCCGAGCCCTCCGGTCGCGTTGCGCCGGGCGGCCCGGGGGCCTATAAGCGGCTTGGCGTCTCCGCGGGGAGGCGCGAACCCATCGCAAGAGCGAGACATCCCGCGCGCGGATCCGCGAGGCCAGGCCTCCGCCGCGCGCCTGAGCGAAGGAGCGTTCATGCCCTGGAGCAATGATTCGGGCGGCCCCTGGGGGAAAAAAGGCGGTCAGGGCGACCGCGGGCGCGGCCCGTGGGGCTCCGGGCCTTCGGGCGGCGGCTCCGGCGGAGGCGGCGGCGGATCGGGCGGCGGAGGAGACCGCGACCCCCAGAAGGAGGTCGAGGAGCTGTTCCGTCGCGGCCGCGAGCGCATGCGCTCGGCTCTGGGCGGCGGGGGCGGCTCCGGCGGCGGATCGGGCGGCGGGGGCGGTTCGCCCTTCTCCGGCGGCGATCTGACGGCGGGCGGGCTCCTGCTGGGCGGACTTGCGGCGCTGGGCGTCTGGCTCTTCCTCTCGATCTACACCGTGGACGCGGGCGAAGAGGCCGTGGTCCTGCGCTTCGGCCAGTTCCACGCGACCGCCACCCCCGGTCTGAACATGCGCATCTGGCCCATCGACACGGTGGAGAAGGTGCGCGTCACCGAGGTGCGTCAGATCAACATCGGCGGCGAGACCTCGGGCCCGGCGAGCTTCCGCAATCCGCGCGTCTCGGCGGACGACGGCGAGAATCTCATGCTCACCGGCGACGAGAACATCATCGACCTGCATTTCAAGGTGCAATGGCGCATCGGCGACGCGCCGAAATACCTCTTCAGCCTGCGCGATCCCGAAACCACCGTGAAGGCCGTGGCCGAAAGCGCCATGCGCGAGGTGGTCGGGCGCAACAACGCCGAATTCGTCCGCACGACGGGCCGTCAGCTGGTGATGCAGGAGGTCCGCGACGTCATCCAGACCACCCTCGACAGCTACGACTCCGGCATCCTCATCGCCGACGACATCCAGCTGGAGAAGGCCGATCCGCCCGCCGCCGTCATCGAGGCCTTCCGCGACGTCCAGGCCGCGCAGCAGGATCAGGTGACCGCCCAGAACCAGGCCGAAGCCTATCGCAACCAGAAGCTCGCCGGAGCGCGCGGCCAGTCGGCGCAGGTCGCGCAGGAGGCCGAGGGCTACCGGGCCCAGGTCGTGGCCGAAGCCCAGGGCGAGGCCTCGCGCTTCGGCGCGATCTATCTGGAATATCGCGATTCTCCCGCCATCGTGCGCACGCGGATGTATCTCGAGTCCATGGAGCGCGCGCTCTCGGGCGCGCCGAAGGTCATCCTCGACCAGAACGGCGTCGGCGGGGCGGTGCCCTTCCTGCCGCTGAACCAGATGACTCCGTCGAGGGAGGGACGCTGAGATGGCGACCATGATTTCGCAACGCGCCCTGCGCTTCGGCCTGATCGGCGCGGCCGTGGCGGCCGCCGTGATCTACTTCTGCACCTACACCGTCGACGAGCGCGAACAGGCGCTGGTGCTGGCCTTCGGCGAGCCCCGCGAGGTGGTCAAGGACCCGGGGCTGCATTTCAAGCTGCCGCCGCCCTTCAACAACGTGCTCTATTTCGAGGACCGCATCCTGCGGCTGGAGACGCCTTCGCGCGAAGTGATCTCGCGCGACCAGCGTCGCCTCGTGGTGGATTCCTTCGCGCTCTGGCGGATCACCGATCCGCTGAAGTTCTATCAGTCGGTGCGGGCGATCCCCACCGCCGAACAGCGCATCTCGGCCAATCTCAACACGGCGCTGCTGCGGGTGCTCTCGGGCCAGAACTTCGCGGCCCTGCTCACCGCCGACCGCGCCACCACCATGAACCAGATCCGCAATGAGGCGCGCGACTCCAGCGCGGCCTTCGGCGTGGACATCATCGACGTGCGCATCCGCCGCGCCGATCTGCCGGACGCCAACCTCGTCGCCACCTACAACCGCATGAACACCGAGCGTCAGCGCGAGGCGGCCGACTTCCGCGCCAAGGGTCAGGAGGCGGCGCAGATCACCCGCGCCGAAGCCGACCGTCAGGCTCTGGAGCTGGTCTCCAACGCCCGCCGCGACGCCGAATACATCCGGGGCGAGGCCGACGCCGCCCGCAACGGCATCCTCGCGGAGGCCTTCGGCGGCGACCCCGAGTTCTACGGCTTCTATCGCCACATGCTGGCCTACGAGCGCGTCTTCGGCGAGGGCTCGGGCGGGACCTCGGCGGTGCTGAGCCCCGAGAGCAATCCCTTCCTGCGCTATTTCCAGGACATGGCCGGAGGCTCGGACCCGATCGCGGATCTGCCGCCCCTGCCCGAGATCCCCGGCGGCTACGTCCCGCCGAGCTTCCCGCGCGCCCCGGCCATCGAGGCGCCGGTGATCGAAGCGCCGGGCCTGCTCCCGGCCCCGACGGGCGAAGGATCTGGCTTCAACGGCTCGCTGCTGGAGCTCGCGCCGCCCGCTCCCTCCGCGCCGGGCCTGGAGCCCGCGCCGGAGCTGGGGGCGGCTCCCGAAGCCGGGACGCCCGAGCCCGCTCCGCTGGACGGCGGGTCCGCCCCGCAGGAGAGCGGGGAGGAGGCGGCGCCCGCGCCGCTCTGAACCTGACCGTCGCAACCGCGAGAGGCGCCTCATGACGCAGATTCCGATCCGCAAGCCGCGTCCGGCGGCCATTCTGGCGGCGGTTCTTCTGGCGCTCTCCGGCTCGGGAGGCCTCGCTCCGGCGAGCGCCCGGCCCGCCGGAGCGCCCGAAAGCTTCGCCGATCTGGCGGGCGCCCACTCCGCCGCCGTGGTGAACATCTCCACGCGGCAGACCATCGAGCGCTCGGCCTTCGACCGGGCGCCGGACTTTCCGCCGGGCAGCCCCTTCGAGGAGTTCTTCAAGGATTTCTTCGGCGACGGAGACCGCCCGAGCACGGCGCAATCCCTGGGCTCGGGCTTCGTGATCGACGCGGCGGGCTACATCGTCACCAACAATCACGTCATCGAGGGCGCGGACGAGGTGACGGTGAATTTCCCCAACGGCGATTCGGCGGAAGCCGAGATCGTCGGCCGCGACCCCAAGACCGACCTCGCGCTGCTCAAGCTGGTCGAGGCGCCCGTCGATCCCCTGACGACGGTGGATTTCGGCGATTCCGACACCCTGCGCGTCGGGGACTGGGTGATGGCCATCGGCAATCCCTTCGGTCTGGGCGGTTCGGTTTCGGCGGGCATCGTCTCGGCGCGGGGGCGCTCCATCGACGTGGGGCCCTATGACGACTTCATCCAGACGGACGCGGCCATCAACCGCGGCAATTCGGGCGGCCCGCTGTTCAATCTGCGGGGCGAGGTGATCGGCGTGAACACCGCCATCTATTCGCCGACCGGCGGATGGGTGGGCATCGGCTTCGCGACGCCCTCGAACATCGCCGCCGAAGTGGTCGAGCAGCTGCGCGAACATGGCGTCACGCGGCGCGGCTGGATCGGCGTGCGCACGAGCAACCTCGGGCCGGAGAAGGCCCGCGAGCTGGGTTTCTCGCGGCCGCGCGGGGCTCTGGTCTCGGCCGTGACCGAGGAGGCGCCCGCCTCCAGAGCCGGGCTGCTCGAAGGCGACGTGATCCTGAAGTTCGACGGCCATGAAGTGGCCGATTCCCGCGCCCTGACGCGCATCGTGGCGGGGGCGCGGATCGACGCGCCCGTCGAGGTGCGGGTGAATCGCGCGGGCGAGGAGGTCGCGCTCGAGGTGACCGTGGGCCTGCTGGAGGAGGAGACGCCGGAGATCCGCCGTCGCCGCGTCGAGGCCGCCGAGGAGGGCGAGGCCGCCGCGAGCCTCTCGCGCATGACGCTGGGCATGGCCCTGGAGGCGCTGACCGCCGAGAACCGCGCCGCGCGGGATCTGCCGGAGGATCTGGAGGGCGCCCTCGTGACGGACGTGGCCTCGACCGGCCCGGCGGCGCAGAAGGGAATCCGCATCGGCGACGTGGTGGTGGAGGCCGCCCGCGAGCCCGTGACGTCGCCTGAAGACCTCGTGGCGCGGGTCCAGGCCCAGCGCGACGAGGGCCGCACCTCCATGCTGCTGCTCGTCCGCCGGGCGGGAGACCTGCGCTTCGTCTCGCTGCGGCTGAACGAAGAGACGCCCTGAAGTCTGCGGGCTTGGGCCGGAAGAAATGAGGCGGGGGCCGCAAGGCCGCCCGCCTTTTTCACATGGGCCAGCCCCCGGCTTAGAGGACCTCCTCGACGCCCAGAACGCCCGTGGCGCTGCGCAGGCTGCTCATGAGGTCGGGAGTCATGGCGTAGCGCTCCGGCAGGCGGATCTGCGCCGGACCCGCCGTCGTCTCCAGAGTCATCCGGACCTCCGCGCCGCGCGTCGTCCGGGCCGGATCCAGCCGCGCCTTCAGCGCCAGAGGCGCCGCTTCGGGCGTCAGCCGGATGAGCACGCATTCCGCCGCCGCGCCCGCCGTCGCCTCGCGCAGATCCTCGACGGCCTGAAGCTTCAGGCGCATCTGTTCGCCGTTGCGGTCGGCCTCCACCGCCAGAGCCACGAGGCGTCCGGGCTCCAGCAGGTCGCGGCTGGCGTTCAGCAGATCCGAAAAGGCCATGCCCTCCGAGATCCCCGTCCGGTCGGAGAACTTCACGAAGGCGAACATCCGCCCCGACTGCGATTTCTTCTCCTGACGGCTGATGATCACCACCGCCACCCGACCCCCCGCCGCACCGGAATGCTCCAGATCGCGCAGGGTCAGGAATTTCTTGCGCCGCAGCGCCGCTTCGAAGTCGTCCAGCGGATGGCCCGAAAGGTGAAAGCCGATGGCGGATTGCTCTTCGTCGAGCTTCTCCATGGCGGGCCAATCCTCTTGCGTCTTGAGCCGGGGCGGAGCCGCCGCCGCAGGTCCGCCGAACAGCGAATTCTGACCGCTGGCGCGGTCGGCGGCGGAGCTTTGCGCATAGGCGAGCAGGGAATCGAGATTCACGAAGAGCTTATGGCGGTTGGGCTCCAGCTTGTCGAAGGCGCCGGCGCGGACGAGATTCTCCAGAGCCCGCTTGTTCACCTGCCGGGGGTCGATGCGGCGCAGGAAGTCGAAGACGTCCCGGAAGGGGCCGTTGGCCTTGCGCTCGCGGACGACGCCTTCCATGGCCTCGGCGCCGACGTTCTTCACCGCCCCCAGGGCGTAGAGGATCTCGCCCTCTCCCGTGACGAATTTCGCCCCCGAGCGGTTCACGTCGGGCGGAGAGAGCTTGATCCCGAGCCGGTCCAGCTCCTGCTTGTAGACGCCGAGCTTGTCGGTGTTGTGCATGTCGAAGGTCATGGTGGCGGCCATGAACTCCAGCGGATGATTCGCCTTGAGCCAGGCGGTCTGGTAGCTCACCAGGGCGTAGGCGGCGGCGTGGGACTTGTTGAAGCCGTAATCCGCGAATTTCGCCAGCAGGTCGAAGATCTCGTCGGCCTTGGCGCGGTCGAGTCCGCGCTCCACCGCGCCCTCGACGAAGCGGCTGCGCTGCTGGTCCATCTCGGCCTTGATCTTCTTGCCCATGGCGCGGCGCAGGAGGTCGGCCTCGCCGAGCGAATAGCCCGACAGGAGCTTGGCGATCTCCATCACCTGCTCCTGGTAGATGATGACGCCGTAGGTCTCCTTGAGCACCGGCTCCAGTTTGGGGTGCAGATATTCCGGCTCCTCGCGGCCGTGCTTCACGGCGCAATAATGCGGGATGTTGCTCATCGGGCCGGGGCGATAGAGCGCCACCAGGGCGATGATGTCCTCGATGCTGGTCGGGCGGAGCTGGCGCAGGGCGTCGCGCATGCCGGTGCCTTCCACCTGGAAGACGCCCACCGTCTCGGCCCGGCTGTAGAGGGCGTAGGTCCTGTCGTCCTCCAGCGAGATGGCGGAGATGTCCACCGGCGCCGGGATCAGCTCCAGAGCCTCCTGAATCACCGAGAGGGTCTTCAGCCCGAGGAAGTCGAACTTCACCAGCCCCGCCGGCTCGACCCATTTCATGTTGAACTGGGTGACCGGCATCTCGGAGCGGGGGTCCAGATAGAGCGGCACCAGTTCGTCCAGCGGCCGGTCGCCGATCACCACGCCCGCCGCATGGGTGGAGGCGTGGCGATAAAGCCCCTCCAGCTTCGTGGCGATGTCGAAGAGCTTGGCCACCGCCGCATGAGACCGGATCTCCTCGCGCAGGCGGGGTTCTCCGGCGACGGCCTCCTCGATGGTGACCGGCTTGGCGGGATTGTTCGGCACCATCTTGCAGAGCTTGTCGACTTGCCCATAAGGCATGTTCAGCACGCGCCCGACGTCGCGCAGGGCCGCGCGGGCCTGGAGCTTTCCGAAGGTGATGATCTGGGCCACCTGATCGCGGCCGTATTTCCGCTGCACGTAGTCGATGACGAAATGGCGCTTCTCCTGACAGAAATCGATGTCGAAATCCGGCATGGAGACGCGGTCGGGGTTCAGGAAGCGCTCGAAGAGCAGCCCGTAGCGGATGGGATCGAGATCGGTGATGAGCAGCGACCAGGCCACCAGCGAGCCCGCGCCCGAGCCGCGTCCCGGACCCACCGGAATCCCCTGCTCCTTGGCCCATTTGATGAAGTCGGAGACGATGAGGAAGTAGCCCGAGAAGCCCATGCGCGCGATGATCGACAGCTCGTAGGCCAGGCGCTCTTCGTAAGCCTCGCGCGCGGCGTAGAGCGGGCCGGTGGCGAGGCGTCGGGCGAGGCCTTCCTCGGCCTGGCGCCTGGCCTCCTCGACCTCGTCGGGAGCGAAGCGGGGCAGGATGGGCTTGTGGGTCTTCGGGCGGTGGGCGCAGCGCCGGGCGATCTCCACCGTGGCCTCCAGAGCCTCCGGCAGATCGGCGAAGAGCGCCGCCATCTGCTCGGGAGACTTGAAGTAACGCTCCGGAGTCAGCCGCACGCGCTCGGCGTCCTCCACCCGCGCGCCCGAGGCGATGCAGAGCATGGCGTCATGGGCCTCGGCCATCTCGGCGGCCGCATAGAGCGTGTCCTGAGTCGCCACGATGGGCAGATCCCGCGCATAGGCCATCTCCAGGAAGGCGGCCTCGGTCTCCTCCTCGTCGGGAGCGCGCTTGCGGCCCTCGGTCCCGTGGCGCTGGATCTCGACGTAGAGCCGATCCGGATAGAGCCGCGCCAGATCCTCCAGATGGGCCTCGGCCATGGCGCGGCGGTCGCTGCGCAGCAGCCTTCCGGCGGGGCCGTCGGCGCCGCCCGTGAGGCAGATCAGCCCTTCGCTCCAGCGGGCGAGATCCTCCATCAGGACATGCGGCGAATCGGCGCCGGATTCGAGGAAGCTCTTGGAGGTCAGCTTCAGCAGATGGAGATAGCCCGCTTCGCTTTGCGCCAGCAGGAGGATCGTCGGATCGGCGGCGGCGTTCCCCGGCGACTCCAGACGCAGCGGCAGAAGACAGCCGATGATCGGCTGGACGCCCGCCTTGGCGAGAGTCTCCGAGAACTCCAGCGCGCCGAAGAGATTGCCATGGTCGGTCAGGGCCGCCGCCGGGACTCCCGCCTTCTCGCAGAGCTTGGCCATGGCCTTCACATGGATCGCGCCTTCCAGCATGGAGTAGCTGCTGTGCAGCCGCAGCGGAATGAAGCGCGGCTGGATCAGGGCGAGCGGAGCGGGAGATTCGGTCATGGTCGGGGTCTCGCGGCGAGGGAGGACGCCGCGAGACTAGAGCGGAAAGGGCCCGGGGTCACGCCTCGAAGCCGGGCGCCGCCAGACGCCGCGCATGATCGCGCAGATCCTCGGGCCAGGCCTCGGTGAGGGCGAGGAAGCGCGCCTGATCCTTCGCGTAGAGCGCCCGCGAGGCCTCTTCGTAGTTCGGGGCGTCGCCGAGGGCGGCGGTCATGAAGTTTCCGGCGGCGGCCTGAGCGCGCTTCGCTTCGGCCCGGGGATCCTTGCGGGCCTCCTCGACCAGCCGCCGCAGGGCCGCCGAGGCGCCGCCGGGCTGCACGGAGAGCCAGTCCCAGTGGCGCGGCAGAAGCGTCACCTCGCGGGGAGAGACGCCGAGCTTGGGGCGTCCGGGCTTGGTCGATTTCTGCGGCTCGACGCGTTGGGCGGCTTCGTCGGGGGTTCCGCGCAGATCGGCGTCGAGGGGGCGGCCGGTCTCGTCGGAGAAGAAGCTCAGACGGGATTCGGCGCCCGGACCAGGGGAGGGATCGGCGTCCAGCGCCTTGCGCGCGGCCTTGACCACGCAGCCCGGCGCGCCGGAGGCGAGGCGCTTTCCGTCAAGGAAGGCGGTCCAGCGGGGAGATTCGGAGAGGGTCATGGAGGGGGCTCCTGAAAGGATCAGGCCCTCTTATCACCCGGATGAAATCCGCGCGTCAAGTTTCATCCGGATGAAATCATCTCCATCACAGCAGATGCCCGCTCTTCGCGCCCTTCACCGCCAGATAACCGGCGTTCTGTTCGGTCTCGCCCACCCGCAGGGGCGCGCGGGCGACCACTTCGAGGCCCTGTTTCTCCAGAGCGGCGATCTTGCGGGGGTTGTTGGTCATCAGACGCAGCCGCTTCGCGCCGAGATCCTTCAGCATCAGGGCCGCGACGCGGAAATCCCGGAGATCATCCTCGAAGCCGAGCCGGTGATTGGCCTCCACGGTGTCGAAGCCCTGATCCTGGAGGGCGTAGGCGCGGAGCTTGTTGGCGAGGCCGATGCCGCGCCCCTCCTGGGCCAGATAGAGCAGGATTCCGCCGCCGCTTCCCTGCTTGTGCTCCACGGCCATGCGCGCCAGAGCCGCCCGCAGCTGAGGTCCGCAATCGCATTTCAGAGAGCCCAGATGATCCCCCGTGAGGCATTCCGAATGCAGCCGCACGAGAACCGGCTGCGCAAGATCCGGCTGACCCACCACCACGGCGTAATGCTCCGGCCCGCCGTCCGAGGGGCGATAGGCGTGGATCTCGGTCATCCCCGCCAGAGCCAGAGGCACCCGCGCCGCCGCCAGAGGCCGCAGGGTCAGCTTCTCGGCGTCCAGAGCCTCGCGCAGCTCCGCGGCCTCGATCCTCAGGAGATCGGGGGGCGCCTCGCCCGGGACCGAGGCCAGCAGCGCCGCAGGCAGAAGCCCCGCCCGCGCGCAGAGCCTCAGCGCCAGACGCGCGGCTTCGGCCTCGGGCAGGCCTTCAGCTTCGCCGCGCAGGGTCTCGAAGGGGCCGCGCAGGGGATGGGCCAGATCCTGCGCCGGATCCGCCAGAGCCGCGAGCAGATCGGGCTGCGTCGCCGCCGGGAGGAGAATCCGCGCGAGGTCTCCGTCATAGGCCCGGATCTTCAGCGCCGAGGCCCGCCGCGCGCTCAGCGCCGCCAGAGGCCGCCCGAGTCGCCGCGCCAGAGCCAGAGCCCGTCCCGAAACGCCCTCCAGCGCCGCGACGAGAACCGGCGCCGCGCCCTCCTGAACCAGCAGCAGGGGCGTTCCGGCCCGCAGATCGGCGCCCGCGCGCGCCAGACGCTCCGCAGGCGTCAGCCAGAGGTCTTCGGCCATGAAGGGACTCCCTTTCCGAGGGCGCAAAAGGTAGGGAGGCTTGGCGAGAGCGCGACCATGCGCCGCCGCGCCTTGACGAAAGCCGTTCCGTCGCCTTCCTATCCCCAGAAGCGCGGGCCGGAAAGCGGGAAGCGCCTTCCGGCCGCTCCGGCGTGGAGCGCCGCAAGAACAAGGAGCAGACGACATGGCCGCCATACGCCGCATCCTGATGGTGGACGACGACGCCGATCTGCGCGGCGCCCTCGCGGATCAGCTGGTCCTGACCGAGGAATTCGACGTCTTCGAGGCCGAAACCGCCTCCCGGGGGCTGGAGATGGTCAAGAGCGACCATTACGACCTCGTGCTGCTGGACGTCGGGCTGCCCGACATGGACGGCCGCGAACTCTGCCGCATGATGCGCAAGGCGGGCGTGAAGTCGCCGATCCTCATGCTGACCGGCCACGCCTCGGACGCCGACGCCATCCTCGGGCTGGACGCGGGCGCGAACGACTACGTCGCCAAACCCTTCAAGTTCGCGGTTCTGCTGGCGCGCATCCGGGCTCAGCTGCGCACCCACGAGCAGAACGAAGACGCCATCTTCAGCATCGGCGGCTACAGCTTCCAGCCCAGCACCAAGATGCTCACCGACGCGTCGGGCAAGAAGATCCGTCTGACGGAGAAGGAAGCCAGCATCCTGAAGTTCCTCTATCGCGCCGCCGACCGCATGGTCGCGCGCGAGGTTCTGCTTCACGAGGTCTGGGGCTACAACGCCAACGTCACGACCCATACGCTGGAGACGCATATCTACCGCCTCCGCCAGAAGATCGAGCGCGAGCCCGGCGAGGCCCGCATCCTCGTGACCGAGCCGGGCGGCTATCGCCTGATCGCCTGAGCCCGAGGCGGCGGCGCTGGACGATCCCGTTTCACCTCCCCTTGCCGTTCCCTTGATGTTCGAAGCAAAGGGAGGCGAGGCCGGGATTCGGCCAGATGGTCCTCCATGCGCCCGACCTCGCCGCGACCGTGGCGCTCTGCGACAAGGCCTTCGGCCTGCGGGGCCGATTGCGCCGAGATGAAGGAGACCCGCGCCAAGGCTCCGGCCTTCGCGCGGGAAGATCTCATGCAGGGCTTCGCGCCGGATCGCCGGATCGCCGTCGCCCTGGGGGTGGATGATCTGAACGGCCTGCTGGTCGAGATCTGCGGGCCGGTCCCCCCAACCCGCCTGAGCGCCTGAAGCGTTCAGACGCTCCGGGTTTCCGTGTGGCCGCATTTCCACGACGCGAAACCTGATCGGCTTCGCCGGACGAGGCTCTAGACCGCCTTCAGCGCCGCCGAGACCCGGCGGCCTTCCGAGATCAGCACGTTGTAGGCCCGGCAGGCCGCGGCGGTGGACATGGGGTCGAGCCCTGCGCCCGCCGCCTCCGCGGCCTCCCGCAGCGCTCCCGGAGGCGGCGCCTCGAGCCGCAGGCCCAATCCCAGCAGGATCACGTCGCCCGCCGCCGCCCAGAGCGGCGCCAGAGCCTCGGGCGTCAGTTCGCCCGACCAGGGCAGGGCCTCGCCCGTCTCCAGGAGGATCAGCGAGCCCTCGCGCCGCGTCCCGCCGATGCGGAAGCCTCCCGCGCCATAGGCGTCGATGGGCCGCGCGCCCCCCGGAGGGCTCTCGAAAGGGGTTTCGGTCATGCGCATGGGGCGTTCTCCCTCAGGCTTCGCGGAATCGCGTCCGGACAGGGAATAGAGCTTTTCCGCCCACTCTGGAAAGGCCGGGCCGCATAAAAAAATCCGGGAGGCGACGCCCCCCGGATTCCCGGATTTCACAAGACGGGCCCCTCGCCTCAGTTGCTGGCGGGCGGGGGCTCGTCGCCGCCGAAGCGGATGCCCGCAGGGCCTCCGGCGGCCTTCTCGGCGGCTTCCTTGCTCCAGTCGCGCTTGACCCCGAGCAGCAGCAGCATCGGCGCCGCGATGTAGATCGAGGAATAGACGCCGATGAAGCAGCCCCAGAACATCGTCAGCGAGAAGCCGCGCAGGGTCTCGCCGGCGAAGAAATAGAGCCCCACCAGAGCCAGAAGCGTGGTGAAGGTGGTCATCAGCGTGCGGGACAGGGTTTCGTTCAGCGAGAGGTCGATCAGGTCGGACAGGGACATCTGTTTGTATTTGCGCAGATTCTCGCGGATTCGATCATAGATGACCACCGTGTCGTTGAGCGAGAATCCGAGCAGCGTCAGCAGGGCCGCGATCAGGGTGAGGTTGTACTCCACCCCCGTGATCGCGAGGATCGCCGCCGCCACGGCCACGTCATGCAGCGTGGCCACCGCCGCGCCCACGGCGAATTGCCATTCGAAGCGCAGCCACAGATAGATCATCACGCCGAGCAGCGAGACGCCGATGGCCGCGACGCCCGTCCAGACGAATTCGCCCGAGACCTTCGGCCCCACCACGTCCACGCCCTGGACGGCCAGGCCGGGCACCTCGGCGGCGAGCGCCTCGCTGGAGCGCCGGACCACCTCGTTCATGGCGGCCTCGTCTTCGGCGGCGGCGACGCGCACCATGACGTCGCGCGGATCGCCGAAGCCCTGGACCGCCACCTCGCCGACGTTCAGGCCGTTCATCACCTCGCGGATCCTGCCCACGTCGGCCTGAGGCTCGACGCGGACCTGGATCACCGCGCCGCCCGCGAAGTCGATGCCCATGTTCACGCCGCGGATCGGCAGGATCGCGATGGCGCCGATGGTCAGGAGGGTCGAGATGATCAGCGCCGGGCGCCAGATCTTCATGAACCTGAACTTCGTGCCGTCGGGAACCATGTGGAAGAGCGCGATCTTGGCGGTCTTGGGGCGCTTCCAGTTATACCAGGTCACGACCATCAGGCGGGTCAGGTTCACGGCGGTGAACATGGAGGTCGCCACGCCGATGGCCAGAGTCACGGCGAAGCCGCGCACCGGACCCGCGCCGAGGCTGTAGAGCACCCCCGCCGCGATCAGCGTGGTGATGTTGGCGTCCACCACGGCCGCCAGCGCCTTTTCGAATCCGAGGTCGATGGCGCGGGGCATGCTCTTGCCCGCCTTCAGCTCTTCGCGGATGCGCTCGTAGATGAGCACGTTGGCGTCGACGGCGAAGGCGATGGTCAGCACCACGCCCGCGATGCCGGGCAAGGTGAGCGTCGCGCCGATCACCGACATGATCGCGAAGATCAGGACCACGTTCACCGCGACCGCCACGCTCGCCATCACGCCGAAGAGCCCGTACATGACGATCATGAAGACCACCACCAGCGCCGAGGCGATGTAGGTCGCCTTCTTGCCGTCGTCGATGGAGTCGGCGCCGAGCTCGGGGCCCACGGTGCGCTCTTCGAGGAACTCCATGGAGGCGGGCAGGGCGCCCGCGCTGATCTGGGTCGCGAAGCGCTGGGCGCTGTCGACGGTGTAATTGCCGGTGATCTGGCCCGAGCCGCCCATGATGGGCTCGTTCACGCGCGGCGCCGACAGCACCTTGCCGTCGAGCACGATGGCGAAGGGATTGCCCACGTTGGCGCGGGTGAAGTCGGCGAATTTCTTGCCCGCCGCCGTGGTGAAGCGGAAGGCGACGATGGGTTCGTTGGTGTTGGAGTCGAAGCCCTGGCTGGCCGTGGCGACCTCGGTGCCCGCGATCAGCGGCGTGACCGAAACGGCCCAGAGGATTTCGGGATTATCGGCCTCGGGCAGGATCTTGTAGCCCGCAGGCGCGATGCCCACGTCCAGATCGGCCTGAGAGACGGATTGATTGACCGTGTGGAAGCTCAGCACCGCCGGATCGCCGATCAGGGCCTTGATGGCGTCAGCGTCCTCGGCGCCGGGCACCTGGATCAGGATACGGCGGTCGCCCTGGCGGGTGATGGTGGCTTCGGTGGTGCCGTCGGGATCGACGCGGCGGCGCACCACCTCCAGCGATTGCTGGAGCGTGCGGGCGGCGAGGTCCGTCTTGGCGGCGTCCGAGAGGGCGACGCGGAAGGTCCGGTCGTCCACGCGCGTCACCGAGAGGTCGCGCGCGCCGCCCAGCGAGCCGTCGATGGGCTGGGAAAGCCCTTCGAGCGCGGTCTGCGCCTTCGCCTGCTCCTCGGGGAGGGGGATCTCGATGAGGATGGCGCCGTCGGCCTGGGTCTGGGGCACGCCGCGCCGCGTGACGCCCGCGTCGGAGAGCGCCTGACGCAGATCCAGAGACACCTGGGTCATGCGGGCGCTCCAGACGTCCTCGACCCTGGTCTCGACGAGCAGATGCGCGCCGCCCTGGAGGTCGAGCCCCAGATTCATGCCCTGGGAGGGCATCCATGCAGGCAGCCGCTCGCGGGCCTCCCTGTCGATCAGGTTCGGGGAGGCGATCACCGCCCCGAGCAGACAGATCATGATGACGAGGGCTTTTTTCCAGAACGGATAATGCAGCATGGGGGGCGTCCGGCTTGGTCCCGACGGGTCCGGCGCCCGGACCCGCCGCGACGGGTCATTTCACGGCGGGTTCGGTCTTCTTGAGCACGGCGGAGAGGGTCGAGCGCAGGGCCTTCACGCGCACGCCGTCGGCGATCTCCAGCTCGATCTCGTCCTCGCCCTCGGCGCCGATCTTCGAGATCTTCGCCACGAGGCCCCCCGCCGTGACGACCATGTCGCCCCGACGCAGCGCCGTCAGCATCGTGCGATGCTCCTTCAGGCGCTTCTGCTGCGGACGGATGAGCAGGAAGTACATGATGCCGAAAACCAGCACCATGGGCAGCAGCATGGAGATCATGCTGGGCGCCGGAGCGGCGCCGGCGGTCTGCGCGAAAGCGGGAGTGATGAACATGCTTGTCTCCGGAGGTCCGAAGACGGGCTTCGGATGCGGCGGGTAGGGATATGGGTCCGGCGACGGCCCGCCGCCAGAGGATCGGCGGACTATATATCCCCGGACGTCATTTGCAACCGCGCCCGAAAGCCCGTTCCGGGGCTCTGGAAACGGCTCCGGAAGGGGCTCCGCAGGGGGCTTGGGCAGGAGGCGGGGCGTTTCGCCGCAAGCCTTTCGCGCAGGGCGAAACGACCTTCCGGGCCCGTCATGCTTCTGGACATGGGGGCGCGGGGATTGTAGCTGAACTCCTGTCAGAGGTCCGCACCGACGGGGGATTCATGTCCGGCTACGAATACAAGACCCTCGCCCTGCCGCGCCTGCTGAAAGGCCCGCGCGCCCGGCGTCAGAGCGCCGCCGATTTCGTGGCCGGAGTGCTCGACTCGGCCCTCAACGGCGAGCAGGCCCAGGGCTGGGAGTACATGGGCGTCCAGGAGTTCTCGACGCCCGACCGCGCCGGGCTCTTCGGCAGGGTCGAGACGGCGGAGTTCGCCGTGCTGATCTTCCGCCGCCCCCGCGAGGCCAGCGCGCCGGTGAAGCGCATGATGGAGATGCGCACGCCCGCCGCGGCGCCCGTCGCCGCCGTCCCCGCGCCTGCCCAGGAGCCTCCTGCGGTCCAGACGGCGCGGCCGGCCTCTCCGATCTCTCCGGCGGCGCCGACGAATTCTCCGCGCCCCTTCCCTCCGCGCGCGCTTGCGGCGGGGGGGATGTTCAAGGGCGGACGCCCGACCTCCGGAGAGGGAGAGGCGCCCGGAGCTCCTGCGGCCCCCTCCGCCGCCCCGAGGGCGCCGCGTCCGGGCGCGCCTTCGCCCCAGAACACCCCCCGCCTGGACGACGACTTCGGCAAGCTCTGAGAGTCTTCGGCCTTGTCCTCCCGCGCGCGTCGCGTTACGCCGACCTGAGCGCAGGGAGGACCCATGGACGGATTCTTCGACTGGAAGGGCTGGGGCTGGGCCGGATGGGGGGCTCTGGGCGTGATCGTCTCGGTGCTCGTGGCGATCTGGCCGAAGAAGGGCGGCGAGGCCTCTTCGGGCTCCGCGCCTTCCGCCGGCTTCGGCCTGCGGGATTATCAGGAAGGGCTCGAACGGCGCGAGGCCGGCCTCCGCGAGGATCTGGAGCGGGCCCATGGCGCTGAAAGGGACCTGCTGCGCCATCAGCGCGAAGAGGTCGCCCGCAAGCTCGCCGACGTCGAAGGCGCCTATCAGGCCATGCTCGCGGAGCTGAACGAGGCGCGCGCGGCTCTGGGGGGGCTGTCGGGCGGCGGCTCTCGGGACGGCGCGGCCGAGGCGGGCCCTCAGGCCATGGCGAGGGCCAGAGCCGCGATCACGCCCGCTCTGGAGGCCGCGCACCGGCGCGGCGCCCTCGACGCCGAGGGGCGGCCGCTCTGGTCGGATCCGGGCGTGCGCGCCGATTTCGACGCCGCCTATGGCCGCGAGCCCGAAAACGAGGATTACCTGTACGGCGCGGCGCTCATCGCCGACGCCCTGGACGACGCCTCCGGCGCGGAGCCGCTCTATCGGCGGGCTCTGGCTCGGGTCGAGGGGCGTCAGGCCGAGGCCTGGCCGAACTTCTTCTCCGCCGGGGACGCGCTCGCCGGGCTGCTGCGCGCGCGGGGGGCCTCCGACGAGGCCGAGGCGCTCTATCGGCGCCTGATCGCCGCGCGGGAGCGGGCGTCCGGGCCGGAGGATCCCGGGCTCGCGCATGACCTGAATTCTCTGGCGGTCCTGCTGCATGGGCGGGGCGACGCCGCCGAAGCCGAGGCGCTCTATCGGCGCGCGATAGCTCTGGAGGAGAAGGAGGCGGGGCCTGAAAGCGTCGGACTGGAGCAACTGCTCGAGAATCTGGCCGGGCTGCTCCATGAAAAGGGCGCCCTCGCGGAGGCCGAAGCCTTGTATCGGCGTTGCGCGGCCATCACCGCGAAAGAGGATTTCGCGCGCAGCTATTCCCATGCGAGCAATCTGCAGGCCCTCGCCGACCTGCTCGCGGAAAAGGGCGAACACGCCGAGGCGGAAAGCCTGCTGCGCCAGACCCTTGACATCGTCTCGGAGGTCTTCGGGCCGGAGAGCGCCGAAGTCCGGCCGCCTCTGGAGAGCCTCGCGGGAGTTCTGGAGGCGCGGGGCGTCTCCGGCGAGGCCCTGCGCCGCCGGGCCGCCGCCTTGCCCGAAGCCTAGGCGGGCCCGCTTCAAATCCGCCCACCCCTGACCCTTCGCGCCGCGCGCGCCTTGCGGCTTTGGCGCAAGTGATGTATCTCCGGCGGGTCGGGGCGTAGCGCAGCCTGGTAGCGCGACAGTTTTGGGTACTGTAGGTCGTGAGTTCGAATCTCGCCGCCCCGACCAGAACCGTCGAGCGGAAGCCGCAAAGCCTCTCCCGGCGGAATCTTCAATCTTCGGAATCTCTCCAGCCGCGCCCGCCTCGGCGCTTCTTCTTCTCATTCTGACGCCCCGTCGCGGATCGGGGCCTCTCTCGGACGCCGCCAAATGACCCAGAATCACGGGAACGTAAATCAGGGAGCCTCCGGCCCCCAGCCCAAGCCCGGCGTCCTGCGCATCCACGCTTACGTCGCGGGAGCGGCGCAGACCAGAAACGGCAAGCCCGCCGTCAAGCTCTCGGCCAATGAAAATCCGCTTGGAGCCAGCCCGGCCGCAAAGGCCGCCTATGAAGACGCAGCGCGAAACCTTCCGATCTATCCCGACGGAAGCGCGCGACTCCTCCGCGAAGCCATCGCGGAGGTCGAAGGCCTCGATCCCGCCCGCATCCTCTGCGGCCTGGGTTCGGGCGAGATCCTCTCGCTGCTCGCCAAAGCCTATGCGGGCGAAGGCGACGAGGTGATCTACGCCGAACACGGCTTTTCGCTCTATCCGATCTCGGCCCTCGCCGCGGGGGCCGATCCGGTCGTCGCCAGGACGACGGGCCTGCGCGCGGACGTGGACAAGATCCTCGATCTCTGCACGCCGCGCACCAAGCTGGTCTTCCTCGACAATCCCAACAACCCGACCGGGACCTATCTCCCCGTCGCGGAGGTGGAGCGGCTGCGCGCGGGGCTTCCCGCGCAAACGCTGCTGGTCGTGGACGAGGCCTACGCCGAATTCGCCGAGGCGGGCGATTTCGGCTCGATGCTGAAGGCGGTCGAGACCCGCGAGGATCTCGTCGTCACGCGGACCTTCTCGAAGATCCACGGGCTTGCGGGCCTGCGCGTGGGCTGGGGCTACATGCCCCTCGCCGTCGCGGACGCCCTGCATCGGATCAGAGGGCCTTTCAACGTCTCCATCCCGGCGCAGGTCGCCGGGGCGGCGGCGATCCGGGACAAGGCGCATGTCGAGGCCTCCCGGAACCATGTGCTGCGCTGGCGGAGCTGGCTCGCGCAGGCGCTCGGCGGAATCGGGATGGAAGTCACGCCGAGCCAAGCCAATTTCCTGCTCCTGCGCTTCGATCCGGAAGGACCCCGAAGCGCCCCCGCCGCCGACGCCTGGCTGCAGGAGCGGGGCTACATCTTGCGGCGGATGGAGGGCTACGGCCTCCCCGACCGGCTGCGGCTCTCGATCGGCCGCGAAGAAGACAACCGCGCGGTGGTCGAAGCGCTCGCGCAATTCATGACGGAAAATCATCAGTGACGAACGAGAAGAAGACGGGCGTGGACCTTGAGGCCGCCCGTATCGCCGCGGAGCGGCTGGACGAGGATCTGGACGCCATCGGTCCCGAAAACGAGGACGAGGCCCTGAACGAAGAGGAAGAAGCCGAAGTCGCGCAGCTCTCCGAAGAAGACTTCGAGGAAGAGGGCGAAGACGGCGACGACGAGGATGGTGAAGACGACGAGGACGACGAAGACGAAGACGGCGACGACGAGGACGAAGACCTCGAGGCCGAAGCCGCCGCCGTCGTCGCGAAGGCGCTGAACGCCCAGGGTCCCCGCATGAGCCGTCTGGCGATCATCGGGCTGGGCCACATCGGCGGCTCCATCGCGCTTGCGGCGCGTCGGGCGGGCCTGGCGGCGCATGTCGCCGGATACGCCCACACCCCCGAAAGCCGCGAAGCCGCCGAAAGGCTGGGCCTCGCGGATTCGATCCACGACACCCCCGCCGCCGCCGCCGAAGGCGCGGATCTGACCATCCTCTGCGTTCCGGTCGGGGCCATGGCCGCCGTCGCCGCCGAGGTGGCGCCCGCGCTGGCTCAGGACTCGATCCTCTCGGACGTGGGTTCGGTCAAGGGCGCGGTGGCGCAGGCCGTGGCGCCTCTGGTGCCGCCGGGCGTGCATTTCGTTCCGGCCCATCCTCTGGCGGGCACGGAGAACTCCGGTCCCGAATCCGCCTTCGCGGAGCTCTTCGACGGCCGCTGGGCCATCCTGACGCCGCTCGAGGGCGCCGATCCCGAGGCCGTCGCGGTGCTGCGCGGCTTCTGGGAGAAGCTCGGCGCGAACGTGGACGAGATGACCGTCGCCCATCACGACCGGGCTCTGGCTCTGGTCAGCCATCTGCCCCACGCCATCGCCTACACCATCGTGGGCACGGCCTCGGACGCCGAAGACGTCTCCAAGGCGGAGATCGTGAAGTATTCGGCTTCGGGCTTCCGCGACTTCACCCGCATCGCGGCTTCGGATCCGGTGATGTGGCGCGACATCTTCCTCAACAACCGCGAGGCCCTGCTCGAGGCCTTCGGGCGTCTCGAAGAGGATCTGGTGGCGCTGCGCCGGGCGATCCGCTCGGGCGACGGCGAATACATGCTCAACCACTTCCGGCGCACCCGCGAGATCCGTCGGGGGATCGTGCAGGCCGGCCAGGACGTGGCCTCGGCGGATTTCGGACGCCCCCATGGCCAGGCCGGCCGCAAGGCGCCGACGCCCCGTCCGCAGGAGGCCGACGCCGGCCGCAGCTTCCGCCGGCCCGATCATGAGGACCGCGGCGGCGGCCGTTTCGGCCGTCCCTCCGATTTCTCCGACCGTCCCCGCCGCAGCTTCGACCGCGACGGCGACTCCCGTCCGCCCCGCAGCTTCGACCGTGAAGGCGGCGGAGGCTATCGCGGCCGCGACGACCGCGGCGGCGATCGTCCCTTCCGCAAGCCCGGCGGCTTCGGCGGCGGCGGCGGCGGTTTCGGCGGCGCGCCCAAGAGCTTCTGGCGCAAGGACGACGAGGGCGGACGTCCCTTCCGTCCGCGCGAGGGCGGCGAGGGCGGCGGCGACCGTCCGTTCCGTCCGCGCGAGGGCGGCGGCGATCGTCCCTTCCGTCCGCGCGACGGCGAGGGCGGCGACCGTCCTTTCCGCAAGCCTTTCGGCGGCGGCGATCGTCCCTTCCGTCCGCGTGAGGGCGGCGAGGGCGGCGACCGTCCTTTCCGCAAGCCTTTCGGCGGCGGCGATCGTCCCTTCCGTCCGCGTGAGGGCGGCGAGGGCGGCGACCGTCCCTTCCGCAAGCCCTTCGGCGGCGGCGATCGTCCGTTCCGTCCGCGCGACGGCGAGGGCGGCGACCGTCCCTTCCGCAAGCCTTTCGAGGGCGGCGGCGACCGTCCGTTCCGTCCGCGCGAGGGCGGCGGCGATCGTCCCTTCCGTCCGCGCGACGGCGAGGGCGGCGACCGTCCCTTCCGCAAGCCTTTCGAGGGCGGCGGCGACCGTCCGTTCCGTCCGCGTGAGGGCGGCGGCGGGGATCGTCCCTTCCGCAAGCCGGGCGGCTTCGGCGGCGGCGGCGGCTTCGGCGGCGGCCGGTCCTTCGGCGGCCCGCGTGAAGGCGGCGGCGGACGCAGCTTCGGCGGTCCGCGCGACGACCGGGGCGGTCCTCGCGGGGGCGGCGGCGGTTTCGGCGGCCCGCGTCGGCCTCCCTTCCGTCGCGACGACGAGTGAGTGAATGAAGACGCCCCCTCGCCGCAAGGCGAGGGGGTTTCTCTATGAGGATTCCCATGTTCTACCGTCCCGGCCGCGATCCGCACGGCCTGCCGCATGATCCGCTCAAGGCCTGCGTCGCGCCGCGCCCCATCGCCTGGGTGACGAGTCTGGACGCCGCTGGCGTCGTGAATCTCGCGCCCTTCAGCTTCTTCGCCATGGTCTCCGACGCGCCGCCGACGCTCATGATCTCGTGCAACGGGCGCAAGCCGGGCCTCGACGAGGCCAAGGACACGCGCCGCAACGTCGAGGCGGCGGGGGAGTTCGTCGTCAACATGGCGACCTGGGATCAGCGCGAGGCCGTGAGCCTCAGCAGCGCCGCCTACGCCGCCGGAACCAGCGAGGCCGAGGCTCTGGGGCTGGCTCTGGCGCCGGGCCGCGAGATCCGCACGCCGCATCTGGAGGCGGCGCCGGTCGCGCTGGAATGTCGGCTCTGGAGGATGGTCCCGCTGATGAATCCCGATGAGGCCATGATCTTGGGCGAGATCGTCGGAGTCCATATCCGCGACGAAGCCCTCACCGAGGGACATCTGGATCTCGCCCGGATCAAGCCTCTGGCGCGGCTGGGCTATCAGGAATATGCGGCGGTGGAGCGGGTCTTCGCCATCCCCCGGCCCAGGAAGCCGCAGGATTAGGCCGTCTTCTCCGCGAAGCCGCAGAGATCCCGCACCACGCAGATTCCGCATTTCGGCGCGCGCGCCGTGCAGACGTAGCGGCCATGCAGGATCAGCCAGTGATGCGCATGGAGCCGCCAGCGCTCCGGGACGACCCGCTCCAAGGCCGCCTCCACCGCCGCGACGTCCTTCCCCGGCGCCAGACCCGTCCGGTTCGAGACCCGGAAGACATGGGTGTCCACGGCGATGGTGGGCCAGCCGAAGCCGATGTTGAGCACCACGTTGGCCGTCTTGCGGCCCACGCCCGGCAGGGATTCCAGCGCCGCGCGATCCTCGGGAACCTCTCCGCCGAAATCCTCGACGAGGCGGCGGCTCAGGGCGAGGACGTTCTTCGCCTTGGTCTTGTAGAGCCCGATGGACTTGATGGCCTCGGTCAGGCTCTCTTCGCCGAGCGCGAGCATGGCTTGCGGCGTCCGGACCCTGGCGAAGAGCGGCCCCGTGGCCTTGTTCACGCCCTTGTCGGTGGCCTGGGCCGAGAGGACCACCGCCACCAGCAGCGTATAGAGATCGACGAAATCGAGTTCGCCTTTCGGCTCGGGCCTTTGCGCCGCGAGCCGGGCGAAGAATTCGTCGATCCGGTCCGGAGTCATGAGGGAGGGAAGGCTCAGCGCCCCGCCTCCGCGAGTTCGAACCAGCGGCGTCCGGCTCGGCTGGTCACGCCGCCGAGGAAGGCCACCAGATCCGCCGACATCTCTTCGGTGAAGCGGTCGGGCGCCGCCGAGCCGAAGAGCAGCAGGCCGCCGGGGCGTCCGGGGCCGAAGTCGAGCCGCACCAGAGCTTCCGTCGCGATGGGCGCGCCCTGGTCGTGCAGGCCCAGAGTCATGCGCAGGGCGGGACGCAGCACGCAGCCTTGTCCCGAGGCGCCCATCAGCCGAGCCAGAGCCGCCGCGTCGATCCAGCGGGCGCCGCCTCCGCCCGGCAGGGCCGGAAGGCCCCGCTCCAGGCAGAGCGCCACCGATTCCAGATCGAAGATCGTCCGGAAGCCCTCGGTGGCGGCCTCGACGAAGCCGGCGAAGCTGGCCGCGTCCAGCACGGCGAGGGTCGCCGCGCGCATGGACTCCGCCGCGAGGGCGTTCAGCTCGATGGTCTCGATCAGGTCGTCCCGCAGCGCGGTCAGTTCGGCGACGCGCTGCTGGAGCCGCCGGATGGCGGCGCTTTCATAGCTCAGCACGTTGTCGCCGCTCTGGCGGCTGCGGACCTCCAGAGCGGCCCGCGCCAGATCGGGGTCGTCCCGGAAGATGCCGGGGTGGATCTTCAGGAAGCTGCGGACGGCCTCCGGATCGAGGCGTCTGGCCTCGCGCAGAGAAACGTCCCGAGCCTGTTCGTCGCGCATCGATGCTCCCCTCGAAGCCCCGCCCCCGAAGCCCCCGGGCTCCGTCAACTCTTCCTTAAATGATAGATTGCCCGGTTTTCGCCCAGTCCGCAACAAAGGCCGCGAGCCCCTTGTCGGTCAGCGGATGGTTCGCCAGCAGCTTGACCACGTTCGGCGGAATGGTGGCGACGTCGGCGCCGATCTTGGCCGCCTGCTGGACGTGATTGACGTTGCGGATCGAGGCGGCCAGAATCTGGGTCCTGAAGCGGTAGTTGTCGTAGATCTCGCGGATGTCGGCGATCAGCTCCATCCCTTCGAGGCCGATGTCGTCGAGCCGCCCGATGAAGGGCGAGATGTAGGCCGCGCCCGCCTTGGCCGCGAGCAGCGCCTGAGCCGAGGAGAAGCACAGCGTGACGTTCACCGGAGTCCCGGCGTCGGAGAGGGCGCGGCAGGTCTTGAGGCCGTCCCAGGTCAGGGGCACCTTCACCGCCACGTTGGAGGCGATGGCCGCGAGCTTCCGGCCTTCCTTCAGCATGGTCTCGAAATCGGTGGAGGCGACTTCGGCGCTGACGTGGCCGGGGACGAGGTCGCAGATCTCGGCGATCACGTCGAGGAACTGGCGGCCCGATTTCGCGATCAGCGAGGGATTGGTGGTCACGCCGTCGACCATGCCGGTGGCGGCGAGGTCGCGGATCTCGGCGATCTCCGCCGTGTCGATGAAGAATTTCATGGAGGCTCTCCTGATCGGCCGCAGGGCGCGGCGCAAGGCCGCTTTCCCGGCTTCTAAGCCATTCGACGGAGCTTCGCCAGAGAGCTTCTCCTTCCGCGAAGGGGCGGCCAGATGAGCGGGACGCGGATTCCGGTCTTGCTGCCTCTGCCTTTCGAGGGGCCTCTGGATTATCTCGCGCCCGAGGGGCTGGACCTCGCGCCGGGAACCTGGATCGAGACGAAGATCCTCGGCCGCCGCACCCTCGGCGTGGTCTGGGATCCGCCGCAGAGCGAGGAGGGCAGGCCGCCGGAGTCGAAGCTCAAGCCGATCCTGCGGGCTCTGGACCTGCCGCCGATGCGCGCCGAGACCCGCCGCTTCCTGGAGCGCATGGCCGATTACACCCTGACTCCTCTGGGCATGGCCTTGCGGCTGGGCGCCCGCGCCCCGGGTCTGGAGGCGCCGCCTCAGGAGAAGCGCGGCTGGCGTCTGGCGGAGACTCCGCCGCCGGACGTCGAGTCGACTTCGGCGCGCAGGCGCGTGCTGGCGGTCTTCGAGACGGGCCCCATGCGGGCGCTCAGCTCCTCGGAGATCGCCATGGCGGCGGGAGTCAGCGCAGGCGTGATCCAGGGGCTGGTCAAGATCGGGGCTCTGGTCCCCGAGGCCATGGCCCGCAAGGCGCCGGGCGCCGGGCTGAAGCCCGATCACGCTCCGCCGAAGCTCAACCCCGATCAGGCCGAGGCCGCCGCGGCCTTGCGTCTGGCGGCTGCGGAGCGGCGTTATCAGGGGATCCTCCTCGACGGCGCGACGGGCTCGGGCAAGACGGAGACCTATCTCGAAGCCGTGGCCGAGACGATCCGTCAGGGGCGTCAGGCTCTGGTGCTGCTGCCCGAGATCGCGCTCACCGCCGATTTCGCCGCCCGCGTCGAAAGGCGCTTCGGGGCCAGGGCCGCCGAATGGCATTCCGGCCTGAGCGGTCCGCAAAGGACGCGGCTCTGGCGCAGCGTCGCCGAGGGCGAGACCCAACTCGTGATCGGGGCGCGTTCGGCGCTGTTCCTGCCCTTCGCGAATCTGGGTCTGGCGGTGGTCGACGAGGAGCATGATTCGAGCTACAAGCAGGAGGAGGTCGTCCTCTACAGCGCCCGCGACATGGCGGTGCTGCGCGGCGCGACCGAAGGCTTTCCGGTGGTCCTCGTCTCCGCGACGCCCTCGCTGGAGACCTGGGCCAACGCCGAAGCCGGGCGCTATCGCCGCCTGAGGCTGCCGACCCGTCACGGCGGCGCCAGACCGCCCGAGATCCTCGCGGTGGATCTGCGGCTCGATCCTCCCGAGCGCGGGCGCTGGCTGAGTCCGAAGCTGGTCGAGGCGGCGAAGGAATCTCTGGCGCGCGGCGAACAGGCCCTGTTCTTCCTCAACCGCCGGGGCTACGCGCCTCTGACCATCTGCCGCAAATGCGGCTGGCGGGCCGGATGCCCCCATTGCTCGGCCTGGCTGGTGGAGCATCGCGCGCGCGGACGCCTCGTCTGTCATCATTGCGGCCACGCCGAGCCCATTCCGGCCAAATGCCCCAAATGCGAAGCCGAGGACCAGATCGTTCCGGTCGGCCCCGGCGTGGAGCGCGTCGCGGAGGAGGCGAAGGCGCTGTTTCCGGAAGCGCGTCTGGCGGTGCTCTCCTCGGACCTCATGCCGGACGGCGCCGCCCTGCGCGCCGAGATCGCCCGAATCGCCGCCGGAGAAGCCGACGTGATCGTCGGCACCCAGATCGTCGCCAAGGGGCACAACTTCCCGAATCTCACCATGATGGGCGTGGTGGACGCCGACATCGGCCTTCAGGGCGGCGATCTGCGCGCGGGCGAACGCACGGTGCAATTGCTGCTGCAGGCGGCGGGGCGCGTGGGCCGGGCCGAAAAGCCGGGCCGCGCCTTCCTCCAGACCACCGCGCCGGATCATCCGGTGATGCGGGCCATCCTCTCGGGAGACGGCGAGGCCTTCCGCCGCGCCGAGGCCGCCTTGCGCCGCGAAACCGAGGATCCGCCCTATGGGCGTCTGGCGGCGGTGATCGTGGCGGGCGAATCCGAAGAGGAGGTCCGGGCGGCGGCTCAGGATCTGGCGCGGCGGGCGGACCCGATTCTCGATCTCGGGGCGACTCTCTACGGCCCCGCGCCTGCGCCTTTCGCGCGCCTGCGCGGAAAATGGCGCATGCGGCTGCTGGCCCGCTTCGAGCGCGCCCTTTCGCCGCAGAACGCCTTGCGGGCCTGGCGGGCGCGGGTGAAGCCCGCTCCGGGGGTGCGGATCGTCTTCGACGTTGATCCGCAATCCTTTCTCTAGCTTCTTTCGTCTGAAGCTTTTGCGAATCCTTCGTGAATTCCGGCGGAATCGCGCAGGAGGCGACTCGGCGCAGGCGCCCTGGCGGCGCCCTGGAGGCTCGGGCGCAGACCCGGCTGCGGCGAATTTCCCTCTCCTGAGTCCATCCTTTCGGCTCGCCCCCCGTTGCCACCCGAAAAACCTTGTGTTAGCAAGCGCCCGGATCGGGGGAAAAGCGAGGCGCAAGCGGCGCTCCGCGCGCAGTCGCGCAATTTTCCGCGATCGACGCGATCTTTGATTGGCGCGATCTTTCGGAAAGGGGCGCATGTGACGCAAGGAACCGCCACGCTCGCCGGAGCCGCCGGCCGATACGCCTCCGCGCTCTTCGATCTCGCCGACGAGGCGAAAGCGCTTGACGCGGTCGAACGCGAGCTGACTGGCCTGGGCGAACTCATCGCCACCAACCCCGATCTGGGCCGCGTGGTCTCCAGCCCCGCCTACAGCCGGGAGGATCAGGGCCGCGTGATGGCCTCCATCCTCGACCGGCTGAACGCCTCGGAGCTGTCGCGCAAGTTCGTCGGGCTGATGGCCGGCAAGGGCCGCCTCCACCTGCTGCCCGCCGCGCTCGAAGGCTTCAAGACCCTGCTCTCCGCCCATCGCGGGATCGTCGAGGCCGAAGTGGCCTCCGCCCGCCCGCTGGACGAAGCGCGCAAGGCCGAACTCATCCGCAGCCTTGAAGCCTCCGAAGGGCGCAAGGTCTCGCTGAAGACCCGCGTCGACCCCGCGCTGCTGGGCGGCCTCGTGGTCAGGATCGGCAGCAAAATGATCGACGCCAGCTTGCGCGCCAAGCTCGCCCGCCTGCAACTCGCCATGAAAGAGGTCGGTAGATGAACATCCAGGCCGCAGAGATCTCCGCGATCCTGAAGGAGCAGATCCAGAATTTCGGCCAGGAAGCCGAGGTCTCCGAGATCGGCCGCGTCCTCAGCGTCGGCGACGGCGTGGCGCGCATCTACGGCCTCGACAACATCCAGGCCGGCGAGATGGTCGAATTCGACGGCGGCCTGCGCGGCATGGCGCTGAACCTCGAGGCCGACAACGTCGGCGTCGTGCTGTTCGGCGACGACCGCGGCGTGAAGGAAGGCGCCATCGCCCGCCGCACCAAGGCCATCGTGGACGTGCCCGTGGGCCGCGGCCTGCTCGGCCGCGTGGTCAACGGCCTCGGCGACCCCATCGACGGCAAGGGCCCCCTGACGGACGTCGTGCGCGCCCGCGCCGAGGTCAAGGCCCCCGGCATCATCCCGCGCAAGTCGGTCCATGAGCCCATGCTCACCGGCCTGAAGTCGGTGGACGCCCTGATCCCCATCGGCCGCGGCCAGCGCGAGCTGATCATCGGCGACCGTCAGACCGGCAAGACCGCCATCGCGCTCGACGCCATCCTGAACCAGAAGTCCTACAACGAGACCTACGCCTCGGACGAGAGCAAGAAGCTCTATTGCGTCTATGTGGCCATCGGTCAGAAGCGCTCCACCGTGGCGCAGTTCGTGCGCAAGCTCGAAGAGCAGGGCGCGCTGGACTACTCCATCGTCGTGGCCGCCACCGCCTCCGATCCGGCGCCGCTGCAGTTCCTCGCGCCCTACACCGGCGCGGCCATCGCGGAGTATTTCCGCGACAACGGCATGCACGCCCTGATCATCTACGACGATCTCTCCAAGCAGGCCGTCGCCTACCGCCAGATGTCGCTTCTGCTGCGCCGTCCGCCGGGCCGCGAAGCCTACCCGGGCGACGTGTTCTATCTGCACTCCCGCCTTCTGGAGCGCGCCGCGAAGCTCAACGACGACCATGGCAACGGCTCCATGACCGCCCTGCCGGTCATCGAGACCCAGGCTGGCGACGTCTCGGCCTATATCCCGACCAACGTGATCTCGATCACCGACGGTCAGATCTTCCTCGAGACCGAACTGTTCTTCCAGGGCGTGCGCCCGGCGGTGAACGTCGGCCTTTCGGTGTCGCGCGTCGGCTCCTCGGCCCAGACCAAGGCGATGAAGTCGGTCGCGGGCTCGATCAAGCTGGAGCTCGCGCAGTATCGCGAGATGGCCGCCTTCGCGCAGTTCGGCTCCGATCTCGACGCCGCGACCCAGCAGCTGCTCAACCGCGGCGCCCGCCTGACCGAGCTGCTCAAGCAGCCGCAATACGCGCCCCTCACCAACGCCGAGACCGTGATCGTGCTCTTCGCGGGCACCCGCGGCTACCTCGACAAGCTGCCGGTGAAGGACGTGGGCCGCTTCGAAAAGGGCCTGCTGAGCTATCTGCGCACGCAGAAGAAGGATCTCCTCGACGACATCCGCACCAACGACCGCGCGGTCAAGGGCGAGCTCGAAGAGAAGATCCGCGGCGCGCTCGACGCCTACGCCAAGAGCTTCTCCTGAGGCCTGTTGACCGAGAGGGGAGGCGGCCATGCCGAGTCTGAAAAGTCTCAAGAACCGGATCAACAGCGTGAAGTCCACGCGGAAGATCACCAAGGCCATGCAGATGGTCGCGGCGGCCAAGCTCCGTCGCGCCCAGGAGGCCGCCGAAAGCGCCAGGCCCTACGCCCAGCGCATGGCGGCCGTGCTGGCCAATCTCGCGGGCTCGGCCAAGTCCGGCGCGGATGCTCATCCGCTGCTGGCGGGCCGGGGCGAGGAGAAGGTCCACCTGCTGGTGGTCGCCACCTCCGAGCGCGGCCTCGCGGGCGCCTTCAACAGCTCCATCGTGCGCCTGGCGCGCGAGCACGCCCGGCGTCTGAAGGCCGAGGGCAAGACCGTGAAGATCCTGCCGGTCGGCAAGAAGGGCCGCGACGCCCTCAAGCGCGACTTCGGCGACGCCTTCTACGGCAAGCCCATCGACTTCCAGGGCCTGAAGTCGGTCGGCTACGCCCAGGCGCAGCAGGTCTCCGACCGCGTGCTCTCGGGCTATGAGGCCGGAGACTTCGACGTGGCGACCTATTTCTTCGCCACCTTCAAGTCGGTGATCGCCCAGGAGCCCACCGCCCTGCGCGTCATCCCCGCCGAGATCCCCCCCGCGCCGGAAGGCGCGGAGACCGGCGGCGCTTCGGCGCAATACGAATACGAGCCCGACGAGGCGACGATCCTTTCGGATCTGCTGCCCCGCAACCTCACCGCCCAGATCTTCCGGGGACTCCTGGAGAACGCCGCCTCCGAGCAGGGCGCGCGCATGTCCGCCATGGACAACGCCACGCGCAACGCCGGAGACATCATCAAGAAGCTGACGGTCGAGTTCAACCGTTCGCGTCAGGCGGCGATCACCAAGGAGCTCATCGAGATCATCTCGGGCGCCGAGGCGCTCTGATGAGGCGCCTCCTCCTCCTGGTCGCGGTCGCGGCCCTGGGCTATCTCGCCTGGCCCTACTGGTGCGCTTACAGCCTCGCCAAAGGGGCCGAGACGGGAGACCGCGCGGCGCTCGAGCGTTACGTGGACTGGCCCGCGCTGCGGACCTCGGCGAAAGAGGAGGTCGGCGGCGCCCTCATGGCGGCGCAAGGCGCCCTGGGCGGCCTCGGAGTCGGCCCGAGCGCGGCCGATCTCGGTTCGGCGCTGGTGGGGCAGGCGGTGGACGCCGCCCTGACCCCTCAGGCCGTCTCCGAGATGATCGCCCGCTCGAAGAGCGGCGGCTCTGCGGGCGGGGCGGGCCGGACGGCGGGGCCCGGAGGGATCATTCCCGCGAAATTCTCGCGCGAGAACGTCAAATGGGCCTTCTTCGAAAGCCCGACCTCCTTCGTCGTCGATCTGGCGCCGAGGGCGGACCGCGAAGAAATCGTGAAGCTGCGCTTCAGGCTCGACGGCTTCGTCTGGAAGCTGTCGGACGTCGATCTGCCGCAGAACTTCAGCTTGTGAACCACGACGGACAACTTGGGATCGGAGATCAACCGTGACGAAAGCCATCGGGAAACTAACGCAGGTCATCGGCGCCGTCGTGGACGTGCAGTTCGCCGACGGCGAACTGCCTGAGATCCTCACCGCGCTGGAGACCGACAACAACGGCCAGCGCCTCATCCTCGAGGTCGCGCAGCATCTGGGCGAGAGCACCGTGCGCGCCGTCGCCATGGACACCACCGACGGCCTCGTGCGCGGTCAGGAAGTGCGCGACACCGGTTCGCCGATCTCGGTGCCCGTGGGCGACGCCACCTTGGGCCGCATCCTCAACGTCGTCGGCGAGCCCATCGACGAAAAGGGTCCGGTCAGCTCGGACCTGCGTCTGCCGATCCATCGCCCGGCGCCGGAATTCGCCGAGCAGTCCACCGAAGCCGAGATCCTCACCACCGGCATCAAGGTCATCGACCTGCTGGCGCCCTACTCCAAGGGCGGCAAGATCGGCCTCTTCGGCGGCGCGGGCGTGGGCAAGACGGTTCTGATTCAGGAGCTGATCAACAACATCGCCAAGGTGCATTCGGGCTTCTCGGTCTTCGCCGGCGTCGGCGAGCGCACCCGCGAGGGCAACGACCTCTATCACGAGTTCATCGACTCGGGCGTCATCAACAAGGACGACCTCTCCAAGTCGAAGGTGGCCCTCGTCTACGGCCAGATGAACGAGCCCCCCGGAGCCCGCCAGCGCGTGGCCCTGACCGGCCTGACCCTCGCTGAGCAGTTCCGCGACCAGTCCGGCACCGACGTGCTGTTCTTCGTCGACAACATCTTCCGCTTCACGCAGGCGGGCTCCGAGGTGTCGGCGCTTCTGGGCCGCATTCCTTCGGCGGTGGGCTATCAGCCGACGCTCGCCACCGACATGGGCGCCCTTCAGGAGCGCATCACCTCGACGCGCAACGGCTCGATCACCTCGGTGCAGGCGATCTACGTGCCCGCCGACGACCTCACCGACCCGGCGCCGGCCACCTCCTTCGCGCATCTCGACGCGACCACCGTGCTCTCGCGCGCCATCTCCGAGCTGGGCATCTACCCGGCCGTGGATCCGCTCGACTCCACCTCGCGCATCCTTGATCCGCTGGTCGTGGGCGAAGAGCACTACCAGGTCGCCCGCGACGTCCAGAACATCCTTCAGCGCTACAAGTCGCTGCAGGACATCATCGCCATCCTCGGCATGGACGAGCTCTCGGAAGAAGACAAGCTGACCGTGTCGCGCGCCCGCAAGGTGCAGCGCTTCCTGTCGCAGCCCTTCGACGTGGCCGCCGTCTTCACCGGTTCGCCCGGCGTGCAGGTGCCGCTGGAGAAGACCATCGACGGCTTCAAGCGCCTCGTGGCCGGCGAATACGACCATCTGCCCGAGTCCGCCTTCTACATGGTCGGCGACATCGACAGCGCCGTGGCCAAGGCCCAGAAGCTGGCCAAGGACGCCGCCTGACCGGTCCTGAACCCCCGAGGCGGGGCGCTCCGGCGCCTCGCCGCGACGCGACGCGCGCTCACGAAGAGGACGCCCCATGGCCGACAGCCTGACTTTCGATCTGGTCTCGCCCGCGAGGAAGCTGGCTTCCTTCCCGGTCTCGCAGGTGGTGATTCCCTCCGCGGCGGGCGACATGACCGCCATGCCGGGCCATGCGCCCACCGTGGCGACGCTGCGTCCCGGTCTGGTGCGGGCCTTCTCCGCCGAGGGCGAAAAGGCCTATCTGGTGATCGGCGGCTTCGCCGAGATCTCCGGCGACAGCGTGACCGTGCTGGCCGAGGAGGCTGAACCCCGCGAGGGCTTCGACGCCGCCCGGGTGGCCGATCTCGTGGCGAAGCAGGAGAAGCTCGCGGCCTCGCTGGAGGACGGCAGCGACGCCCGCCGCGCCGCCGAGGCCCGGCTCAACGACCTGCGCAATCTGGAGATCCTGGTCCGCGCCTGACGCGCCGCCCGGAACCCCGACGATCCTTCGCCCCCTTCCGCCCTGCGGGAGGGGGTTTTCGCATCGGGAGGGGCCTGCGCAGGCCGCCGCCTCGCCCGGCTTTCCGGGGGGAATGGTCTGCGGGAATGGATCGCATTTTAGCCATCTCGCGCCCGGCGCGACGGACGGACGGCGCACGAATAAATCTCCCCGCAAGGCGCCCGCGCCATCCTGCCCCCAGGATCCTGACGGCGGGGGCTGATACAGATGACCGAATCCGCGCAGCCTGTGCTGGACGCTCAGGCGCTGAACGACAACACCATGTCCGACCGCGGCCTGCAGGCCGAATTGTTCCAGATCTTCTTCGATCAGGCGACGCATTATCTCGACATGCTGCGGGACTCGGTCGTCGCGCGCGAGGCGGAGGCCTGGACGGCCGCCGCTCACGGCTTGCGCGGCGCCTCTCTGGCGCTGGGGCTGACGCGTCTGGCGCGCCGCGCCGCCCAGGCCGAGGCCTCGTCGCCCCGACCCGAGGCGGCGGAGGCTCTGGCGGCGGCGCTGGAGGAGTCCCGCCTCGCCGCCCTGCGCTATCTGGAGGAGAGCGCGGCCTGAAGCCTCGCCGGGCGAGGCCTTCGCGGCCGGATTCCGGACGGGGGCCTCGGCCCATCGCCCGCAAGCGGCCGCTCCGGAGGACAGGGAAGCCTATTTCGGCATCTCGGCCATCAGGCGCGCGACGACCGCCTGCTGGAACTCCTCCATCTGGGGCCCGAAGATCTCGAAGGTCTTCTGGGTGAAGGGGGCGGTCTTGGCGGCCACGCCCGCGCCTTCGGGCGATTCGTAGAAATCGATCATCGCCTGGAGCTCCGCCGGGGAATAGGTGAGGGCGGCGCTCTCGATCATGGCCTCCTCCATGCCGGGGCGGATCTTCGCGAACTCCTCCGTGAGGATCGACACGAGCTGCGCGCGGATCTCCTCGGGAAGGGTGTCCTGCATGGCCATCATCGAATCGATCACGTTGCCGCCGTAGAGATCGTCGTTCATCTTCTGGATGGCGGGCAGGCGGAGGTAACGCGCGGCGAGCGCCCGGTTTTCTTCCGTGGCCTCGCTGGCGGGCGCGGCCTCTTCGGCCTCTGCGGCCTCGGGCGTCGCCGCTTCAGCCTCTGCGGCCTCGGGCGCGGCCTTCTCGGCCGCTCCGGCCTCGACCCTGGGCGCGGCGGCGGGCTCTTCGGCCCGCAGGGGGCCGGCGGCGAAGGCGGCGAGGCTCGCGGCCAGCAGGAAACGCGGAAGCTTGGACATGGATTCCTCCTCAAGGCGCGTCAGGCGCCTGAGGGAGAGATAGGGGCTCGGGGCGAGGCTGCAAAGCGTTCCGCGCCGAAAGCCGGACTGGACGCCGTCAGACCAAGGCCTTATCCGGAGGCGCAGGTTTTGCGCTTGCCTCGGCGGGGGCAAGCTTCCTATGCCCAGACGGATGCTCTCCAGCTGATTCCCAAGGCGGCCCCATGTCCCGATCCGAGCCCGACGCCGTGCCTCCGGTCAACATCTGCCTCTATTGCGGCGCCTCCGGCGGGAAGGACCCCGCCTATCTGGAGTCGGCGCGTCGGTTCGGACGGGCTCTGGGCGAGTCGGGCGCGCGGCTGATCTACGGCGGAGGCGGAGACGGCATGATGGGCGCCGCCGCCGCCGCCTGCATGGAGGCCGGAGGCGAGGCCATCGGCGTCATCCCCCGGACCATGGTGCGGCGGGAATGGGCCAAGAAGGATCTGACTCAGCTTCTGATCGTCGAATCCATGCATACGCGCAAATCGGTGATGGCCTCCAACGCCGAGGGATTCGCGGCCCTGCCGGGAGGAATCGGCACGCTGGACGAATTCTTCGAGATCCTCGTCTGGGGCGATCTGAGCTTTCACGCCAAGCCCGTGGCTCTGGTGGACGTCAAGGGCTACTGGGATCCGCTGCTGAAGTTCCTCGATCACGCCGTGGAGGAAGGCTTCGTCTCGCCGCGCGCGCGGGAGAGGTTCTTCCTCGCGCCCGATCCCGAGACGGCGGCGCGCGAGCTGATCCGCGGCGCCGAGGCCCTGCGGGCCTCCGCTCCGCCGCGCCGCAGGGAGCCGCGCGGATGAACGGGGGCGAGCTTCTGAGCTACGTCGTGACCTTCCTGGAGATGACGGAGCGGCCTGCGCGGCCTTCGGCTCCGGCTCCGGCGGGGGCGCGGGTGGGGAGTCTCGCGCTGATGAAGGCGGAGCAGCCTCCGGCGAGCTATTTCCTCTATCTCTACCGGGCGGTGGGCGGGCGCTGGCAATGGAGCGACTGGCTCGCCCGTCCGCGCGCCGAGGCCGAGGCCTTCGCGGGCCATCCGCAGGTCGAGACCTTCGTCCTGCATCGCGAGGGCGTTCCGGCGGGATTCTTCATGCTGGACTTCCGCGACCCGGAGGGCGAAGCCGGAGGGCCCGGATCTTGCGAGCTGTCCTATCTGGGTCTGGTGGAGTCGGCGCGGGGTCTGGGTCTGGGCGGCTGGCTTCTGGGAGCGGCTCTGGCGCGCGCCTGGGAGAGGCCGCTCCGCCGCCTGAAGGTCGAGACCTGCACGCTCGATCATCCGGGCGCGCTGGCGCTCTATCAGAAAGCCGGCTTCGTCCCGACGGGACGGGCCGAAAGAACGCGTCGCTTCATGGATCCGGAAATCTTCGGGTTCTGAGCGGGCGGCGGGCGCCCTGCGGCCCCGCGGCTCTTGGCGAGCGGCCGATTTATGTTATGCCTCTGCGCGCGAAAGCGGCGAGTCGCTTCAGGATAAGGTCTGATGGATATTTCTCCGAATGTGATCGACGGCGTCGTGATCGGCGTGATCTTCGTCTCGGCGATCCTCGCCTGGTCGCGAGGATTCACGCGCGAGGCGCTCGGGCTGGTGGGCTGGGCTCTGGCCGCCCTGGGCGCCGCGGCGGCCGCGCCTCTGCTGATGCCCTACATGACGGGGCTGCCGGTGGTCGGCGGGATGCTGACCGGCAATTGCACCTTCACGCTCGGGGCGGCCTTCCTGATCGCCTTCGCGGTGATTCTGGCGATCCTCGGGATCCTCACCCCGTCGCTCGGCGACGCGGTGCGCGGATCGGCCATCGGGGGTCTCGACAAGGCGCTGGGCTTTCTCTTCGGCGCGGCGCGCGGCGTGCTTCTGGTGGCGGTGGCGGCCTGGGCGCTGCATGCTCTGGGGCTGACCGACAGCCTCGCCCTGCAGGAGGCCCGCACGGGCGGCTTCCTGAACGATCTGCGCGACGGTCTGGCCAAGGCTCTGCCGACCGAGGTTCCCGGCTGGGCCTCGGGCCGCGTGGACGGGCTGCTCTCGACCTGCGCGCCGACCTCCGCCCCCGCTCCGGTCGGGACCGGGGCCGAACAGCTGTGAGGCGCGGGGACGGCCTTCGGGTCGTCCCTCTCCATTCCCCGGGTCGGCTCTTGTGGATCCGGGGGCGCGCTTCCTTAATGACGCGACGCGGCCGCTTCGAACGGCGCTTCCGCCTTTCGGGTCGGGGCCGCGCTCCAAGGAGATGACGCTCATGACCCGCGATGCGCGCGAAGGCGCTCCCTGGGATTCGGGGACAGGGAATCTGGACGGGGAGGCGCCGCGCGAGGAGTGCGGCGTCTTCGGCGTGTTCGGAGCCGCCGACGCTTCGGCTCTGGTGGCGCTGGGGCTGCATGCGCTCCAGCATCGCGGACAGGAGGCGGGAGGAATCGTCGTCTACGACGAGGCCCGCAGCGAATTCCACGCCGAGCGCCGCCTCGGGCTGGTGCGCGACAACTTCACCAGCAAGGAGGCCATCGAGGCCCTGCCCGGAGACAAGGCCATCGGCCATGTCCGCTACTCCACGGCGGGCGGCAAGGGCACCCAGACGGCCTTGCGCAACGTCCAGCCGCTCTTCGCCGAATTCGAGCCCGGCGGCTGCGCGGTGGCTCATAACGGCAATCTGACCAACGCGGTGCATCTGCGGCGCTATCTGACCCAGCGCGGATCGATCTTCCAGTCCGATTCGGACACGGAATGCATCATCCATCTCATGGCGCGCTCGATTCAGGGCCCGATCCGCGAGCGCATGGAGGACGCCCTCCGCGCCGTGGAGGGCTCCTTCTCGGTGGTCGCCCTGACGCGGGGCATGATGATCGGCGTGCGCGATCCTCTGGGGATGCGGCCTCTGGTGATCGGGCGGCGGGGCGAGGCCTGGGTTCTGGCCTCCGAGACCTGCGCCCTCGACATCATTGGCGCGGAATATCTGCGCGACGTCGAGCCCGGCGAGATGGTCACCATCACCGAAGAGGGCCTGCGCAGCTCGCGGCCCTTCCCGCCGGCCGCGCGGCGCTTCTGCATCTTCGAATACGTCTATTTCGCGCGCCCCGACAGCTTCGTGGACGGGCGCGGCGTCTACGAGACCCGCCGCCGCATCGGCGAGGAGCTGGCCCGCGAACAGCCCGTGGACGCCGACATCGTCTGTCCCGTGCCCGACAGCGGCGTGCCCGCCGCCATCGGCTACGCCCGGGAGTCGGGGATTCCCTTCGATTACGGCATCATCCGCAATCACTACATCGGCCGCACCTTCATCGAGCCGAGCGAGCAGATCCGGCATATGGGCGTGCGGCTCAAGCTGAACGTCAACCGCGCGCTCGTCGAGGGCAAGCGGGTGATCCTGGTCGACGATTCCGTGGTGCGGGGCACCACCTCGCTGAAGATCATGCAGATGGTCCGCGACGCAGGCGCCAGGGAGGTGCATTTCCGCATCGCCTCGCCGCCGACCTCCTGGCCCTGCTATTACGGCGTCGACACGCCCGAGCGCGACAAGCTGCTGGCGGCTCATCACGACGTCGAGGGCATGCGCCGCTTCATCGGCGTGGACAGCCTCGGCTTCATCTCGCTGGACGGGCTCTACCGGGCCTGCGGCGAAGCCGAGGGCCGCCGCGCCGCCGCGCCGCAATTCTGCGACGCCTGTTTCTCGGGCGATTATCCGATCCGTCCGCGCGACGCGGAGGCCGGGCTCACGGGGCCGGGCTGCGCGCCGAAACGGCCGATCCTGGTGACGAGGAAGGCCTCATGAGCAAGCGTTTCGCGGACAGGGTCGCGCTGGTCTTCGGGGCCTCGCGCGGATTGGGCCGGGCCATCGCCCAGGAGCTGGGCGAGGCGGGGGCTCAGGTGATCGCCTCGGCCCGCACCGTGGGCGCCCTGAACGAGCTCGACGACGTGGTGAAGGACGCGGGCGGGCCGCCTCTGGTGCAGGCGCCGCTCGACCTGATGGACGCCGCCGCTCTGGACCGTCTCGGCGCGGCGATCTTCGAGCGCTGGGGCCGTCTGGACATCCTGGTCAACTGCGCGGCCCATGCGCCGCCGCTGACTCCGGTGGGCCACGCCTCCTTCAAGGACGTGGACCGCGCCTTCGGGGTGAACGCCCTGGCGGTCCAGCGCATGGTGCGGGCCTTCGATCCTCTGCTTTCGGCGGCGCCTTCGGCGCGGGCGCTCTTCATGACCGACGACAAGACCAGCCGCGCCTACTGGGGGCCCTATGCGGCCTCCAAGGCGGCGGGGGCGGCCTTCGCGGCGGCCTATCGCGCCGAGAAGGAATCGGGAACGGTCAAGGTGGAGATCTACGCGCCGCCCGCCATGCCGACCGCCCTGCGCGGCCGGTTCTATCCGGGAGAGGACCGCAGCAAGCTCGCCAAGCCGCGTCAGGTGGCCGCCGACGTGGTGGGCAAGCTGCTCGCCATCTGAGGGCGCGGTTCCGGTGCGACTGAAGAAGCTCCATGCGGAGCGGGGAGACGCGGGGAGATGATCGTGAAGGGATGGGGCGCCCGGGCGGCGGGTCTTGCGGCGGGCGTTCTGACGGCGTCTCCGGCCTGGGCTCAGGTCTGCGCCGAGCGCAAGCCCGACTGGGACGGCCTGCCGGTTCCGTGGCGCGTGGATCTGGTGGAGTTCCTCATCACGCCGCCGGGTCTGGGCGTGATCATCGTGGTCTGCGTGGCGCTGATGTTCGGAAGGGCCTGGCTGCTGGGTCTGGCGGCGGGGCTCTGCGCCGTCGTGGCCGCGCTGCGCTTCCTGCGCACGGAGGCCGCCGACTTCGCCATGGGCGCCGAGGGCTGCGCGCCCGATCCCGCCGTCACGGGCGTGGTCCTTGCGGCTCTGGCTCTGGCTCTGGCGGCTCTGGCCTTGTGGCGTCGGCGCGCGCTGCGGCGGCTCTGAGCTTCAGCCGCCCGCCTCCGCCTCCAGGCGTCGTTTCAGGCGCCTGAGCATCCCGCCCACGATCAGTCTGTGGGCGGGGCCGACCGGCAGCATGTAGGCGCGTCCGAAGGCGTTGTGGGTCACGACCGAGGATGTGATCGTGAGCCTGCGCCCTTCGACGGAGAGGCAGATCATCACGTCGAGATGCCTGTCCCGCTCGGTGAGGACCAGCATCCGCGGGTCGAGGTGCTCCACGAGGAAGAAATCCAGATGATCGCCGACGGCGACCTGCGTCCGGGGCTCGCCCGAGAATCCGCCGATCCGCTTCACGCCGAAGCGCGCGGAGATCGCGTCCCTGACGCGGAAGGCCGCCTTCAGCAGGGGATGGGGCCGCTCCATGAGGAGATTCCACGCCTCCAGGGGCGCGAGCGCGCGGGGCAGGAGCGCGGAGCGGCTGTCATGGTAATACAGCTCCGCCGGAGTCTTCAGGACGGGCAGGCCTTCATGCAGGATCATGGCCGGACTCCTCCGGCGCCTCGCGAGATCCTAACTCAGCGCCTGTTTCACCTTCAGCGCCAGATCCTTCAGCGAAAAGGGCTTGGGCAGGAAGAGGAATTCCTCGCCGCTGCGGAGATTCTTGCGGAAGGCCTCCTCGGCGTAGCCCGAGATGAAGAGGATCCGCGTGTCGCGGCCCAATTCGCGGATGCGCCCGAGCAGGGTCGGGCCGTCCATGTTCGGCATCACCACGTCCGAGATGATGAGGTCGATCTTCTGGCTCTCGTCGGCGAGCAGCTCCAGCGCCTCTTCGCCCGAGGCGGCCTGAAGCACCTGATAGCCCCGCACCTCCAGAGCCCGTGAAGCGAAGCTGCGCACGGCGGCTTCGTCCTCGACCAGCAGGATCAGCCCCTTGCCGGAGAGATCGCGCGTCGCGGGAGCCAGGGCGGCTTCGGCGGCGGCCTCATGGGCGTGGCGGGGCAGGAAGATGCGGAAACAGGTGCCCTGGCCGAGCTCGCTCTCGACGAAGACGAAGCCGTCCATCTGCTTCACCGCGCCGTAGACGCTCGCCAGCCCGAGCCCCGTGCCGTTCGCGCCCTTGGTGCTGAAGAAGGGCTCGAAGATCTTGCCGAGATTCTCGCGCGGGATGCCGGTGCCCGTGTCGCGCACCTCGATCAGCACGTAGTCGGCGGGCGGCAGGATCGGATTGTCGAGCCGCGCGGCCTCCTCGCGGGCCACGTTGCGCGAGGAGATCGCGATGGAGCCCCCCTGAGGCATGGCGTCCCGGGCGTTGATGACCAGATTCATCAGCACCGAAAAGAAGGCGTCCGGATCGATGTTCACCGGCCAGAGGTCGCGGGCGTAATGGGGCGCCTCGAAGCGGATGCGCTCGCTGCTCATGCGGTGGAGCATGTGGATGTTCTCGGAGAAGTACTCCGCCAGCCGCACGGGGCGCTTCTTCAGCGTCTGCTGACGCGAGAAGGCCAGAAGATGCCGCACCAGAGCCGCGCCGCGATTGGCGGTCTGCTTGACCTGGTTGATGTCGGCGAAGCCGGGATCTCCGGCTTCGTGGGTCTGGAGCAGAAGGTCGCAATGGCCGATGATGACCGTCAGCAGATTGTTGAAGTCATGGGCCAGATTGCCGACCAGCTGTCCGATGGCCTGCATCTTCTGCGACTGGGCGAATTTCAGCTCCAGCGAACGCTGCTCCGAGACGTCGATGAAATAGGCGAGGATCGCGCCGGAATCTCCGCCCTCGCGGGCCATGAAGATCTGCGCGATGCGCGGGGGGCCCTCGCGGTCGGGGAGATGGGCCTCGAAGGGCTTGACCGCCTCTCCCGCCGCCAGAGCCCGCAGGGCCGCGTCGAATTCGCGCCGGTCCTCGAGCTTCACCGCCGCCGCCAGGGAGGCTCCCGGATTCAGCGCCCCGTGAGTCAGGCGCAGCATGTGGTCGTTGGACTCGATGACCAGGCCCTCGGCGTCGGCCACCGCGATGGCCAGAGGCGCGGCCTCGAAATATTGCGGCAGACGCGGCGCGCCCGGCGCGCGGGCCTGGGCGCGGGCGGCGCGCATCACGAAGCCATGAGCCTCGGCGGCGCCTTCGGGGCCGCGCAGGAGGCGCTGGGCCACCTCCGCCGCGCCGCCGCCGCGCAGACGGGCCCCCACGCGGATCTCTTCGTTCTCGGGGGCGAGGGCGGGCGAAAGGGCCGCCGCGCCTTCCTCGAAGAGGTCTTCGAGACGGGCGGGCATGTCGCCGGGGGCGCGGCCCGCGAGGGCCAGAAGCGCCGGATTGGCCTCCAGCAGGGCGCCGCCGCGATCCGCCCGGTAATAGCCGATGGGCAGATCCGCGCAGAGCGGAGCCCCGACCGCCGCCGCCTCGGGTTCGGCGACGGGCGCCGGAGCGGGCTCCTCGCGGCGGATGCGCCAGAGGGTCTCCCCCTTGCCGCGCGCCAGGCGCGAGACCGAAGCATGGAACCGCGCGCCGCCGGGCGCCTGAAAGGCGTCCTCCGCGGCGCCGGAGTCCAGAGCGCCCCGGATCAGACGATAGATCCGGCCTTCCGCGTCGGAATCCGACCCGAGCATCACCGCCAGACGCCGCCGCCCTCCCGGGCCCGAAGCGACATGGGCGAAGAGCCGCCGTCCCGCGCGGTTGGCGCCCAGAGCCGCCCCGAGATCGTCCACCAGCACATAGGCGTCGGCGGCCTCTTCGAGGGCGTAGATGGCTTCGAGGGTGTTCTGTCCGCGCCGGGCGAGGTCGAGGCTCCAGCCCACGCCCGCCGCCGTGGCCGCGCCCAGCGCCGCCGCGCCGCTCATGAGCAGCACCCGCAGGCTCGGGTCGGCGGGGCCGGCGGCGCCGATCCAGACGGCCGCGCCTGCTCCCAGGCCCGCCGCGGCGGCGGCGAGCGCCACGCGCCATCCTGCGCCCGGACCGACCGGGCGCGAAGGGGGCTGGCTGGCTAGGAAGTCGGCCATGTGAAAAACCCTGAGGAGAAAGTCATTTGTCAGAGGCGTCTTAAGGAAGAGCGTAAAGCCAATCGCTGAACGCTCTCTTAACCATGCCCGAAGCGCGCCAGATAAAAACCATCCGTGTTCAGGGCGCCCGGCGCGAGGCTCCAGCCGGAGGACGCCCCCTCCGGGCCGGAGGGCAGGGCGCGCAGATCGGGCCTCAGGGCGAGAAAGGCCTCGGCCACGCGTTGATTCTCCGCCTGAAACAGCGAGCAGGTCACATAGGACAGACGCCCTCCCGGACGCAGCAGCCGCGCCGCCTCCTCCAGGATCCGCAGCTGAAGGCGGGAGACCTCCGCCAGCTTCCCGGGAGTCATGCGCCATTTCGCCTCAGGATCGCGCCGCCAGGAGCCCGAACCCGAACAGGGGGCGTCCACGAAAACGTGATCCGCCGTCCCCTCCAGCCCGCGCAGATCGGGGCGGAGCGTGATTCGCGCTCCGGCGCGTTCGGCCCGCATGGGGATCTCGGCCATGCGGCGCGGCGCGACGTCATGGGCGTAGATCCGGCCCTCGCCCCGCATCAGCGCCGCCAGAGCCAGAGCCTTGCCGCCGCCGCCCGCGCAATAATCCACGAGGGTCTCGCCGGGAAGCGGAAGGCTGGCCGCCGCCACGGCCTGGGAGCCTGCGTCCTGGATCTCCACCAGCCCCTCCCGATAGGCTTGCGAGGCGTGGATCTTCGCGCCCTCCGGCGCGCGCAGGGCCGTGGCGCAGATCGCCAGAGGCTCCGTCTCGATCCCCTCCTCGCGCAGGGCCTCGCGGGCCTCCTCGCGGGAGGCCTTCAGCAGATTGGCCCGCAGATCCGGCGGGGCCCGCTCGCGCAGGGCCGCGAGAGTCGCCTCCAGATCCGCCCCGAGAGAGGCCTGCGCCTCGGGCCAGAGCGCGTCCGGCCAGTCGAGGCGCACCGGAGCGGGGGCCTCGGCCAGAGGGCGCAGGGCCGCGAGGGCCCGCGTCTCGGCGGCGGTCAGGGCAGGGGGCGCGTGGCCTTCTCCGGTGAAGAGGCTCTCCGGCGCGCCGCCCTCGGCCAGAACCCGCCCGAGCACGAGGCTGCGCCCCGTCTCCTCCAGCCCGAGCGGCCAGAGCAGAGAGCGCCGACGCCGCAGGATTCCATAGACCAGATCCGCGATGGCGGCCCGGTCGCGCGATCCGGCGAAGCGGCGGGCGCGGCCCCAGTCGACCAGAATCCGGTCGATCAGCCCGCCGCTCTCCAGCCAGTGGTCGAGGATCTCGATGGCGGCGGAGAGCCGCGCCGCGGGCGTCATGCGAAGAAGAGCGCAGGCAGGACCAGAGCCGCCCAGAACAGCCCCAGAGCCGCGAAGCCGAGTCCGAAGGCCAGACCCCGACGCTTCACGATGTTGGCCCCGAGATGCTCGGAGGCGTGCCAGACCCGCGTCAGCGCGAAGACCAGCGCCAGAATCGCCAGCAGCCAGTTGGCCGAGCCGATGGCGAAGGCGATCCCCACCCCCGCGAAGAAGAGCACCGGCAATTCATACTGATTGGCCAGATTGGCCTGAGCCTGACGCGCCGGAGCAGGCCAGAGGCTCGCATCGAGAGCGGTGTCCTGAAGCTTGAGGCCCGCCTTGATCGCCGCGCTCCGGCGTCGGGCGAGCACGACGTAGACCGCGAAGGTCAGCGCGACCTGCAAGGCGGCGGAGAGCAGAAGCACGAGAGCGGGAGCGGTCACGGCGAGCGCCTTTCCGGTTGATCCGAGAGGCCGGAAACATGCCGCTCCCCGGCTCGAAAGGCAAGACGCGGGGAGGGCGAGGCGGATTGCGGGCTTCGCGCGGCTCTGCTATCGCGGCGGCGTCTTCCGCCTCTCCGCCGCCCTCTCCGCTGATTGAAAGGCCTCGTCATGGTTCCGCGCTATTCCCGTCCCGCAATGACCGCGCTCTGGGAGCCGGCGACGAAATTCCGCATCTGGTTCGAGATCGAGGCCTACGCCACCGAGGCCCTGGCGAAGATCGGCGTGGTGCCGCAATCCGCCGCCGACGCCGTCTGGAAGGCGAAGGACGTCGAATTCGACGTCGCCCGCATCGACGAGATCGAGCGCGAGGTGAAGCATGACGTCATCGCCTTCCTGACCCATCTCTCCGAGCATGTCGGGCCGGAGGCGCGTTTCGTCCATCAGGGGCTGACCAGCTCCGACGTGCTGGACACCTGCCTCAACGTGCAGCTCGTGCGCGCCAGCGACCTTCTGCTGGCCGATCTCGACGCCCTGCTGGCCGCGATCAAGCGCCGGGCTTACGAGCACAAGGACACGCCCACCATGGGCCGCAGCCACGGCATCCACGCCGAGCCGGTGACCTTCGGCCTCAAGCTCGCGGGCTATTACGCCGAGTTCTCGCGGGCGAAGGCCCGCCTTCTGGCAGCGCGCGCCGAAGTCGCCACCTGCGCCATCTCGGGCGCCGTGGGCACCTTCGCCAACGTCGATCCGCGCGTGGAGGCCCATGTGGCCGAAAAGCTCGGGCTGGAGATCGAACCGGTCTCGACCCAGGTCATTCCGCGCGACCGTCACGCCATGTTCTTCGCGACCCTGGGCGTGATCGCCTCCTCCGTCGAGCGGCTGGCCGTCGAGATCCGCCACCTCCAGCGCACCGAGGTTCTGGAGGCCGAGGAATATTTCTCGCCGGGCCAGAAGGGCAGCTCGGCCATGCCCCACAAGCGCAATCCCGTGCTGACCGAGAACCTCACCGGCCTCGCCCGCGTGGTGCGGAGCGCCGTGGTTCCGGCCATGGAGAACGTGGCCCTCTGGCATGAGCGCGACATCTCCCACAGCTCCGTCGAGCGCTTCATCGGGCCGGACGCCACCATCACCCTCGATTTCGCCCTCGCGCGCCTGACCGGCGTGGTGGACAAGCTCATCGTCTATCCCGAGCGGATGATGGAGAACCTCAACAGGTTCCGCGGCCTCGTGCATTCGCAGCGGATCCTGCTGGCCCTGACCCAGAAGGGCGTCAGCCGCGAAGACGCCTATCGCCTCGTGCAGCGCAACGCCATGAAGGTCTGGGAGCAGGGCAAGGACTTCCTCACCGAACTCAAGGCCGACGCCGAGGTCACGAAGGCCCTGAGCCCCGAGGAGCTCGAAGGCTTCTTCGACCTCGGCCACCACACCCGCCATGTCGAGACCATCTTCGCCCGCGTCTTCGGCGAAGCCTGAGCATGAAGAAGCCCGCTCCCTTCCGGGAGCGGGCCATGTCTCGCGCGAGAAGACCGAAGCTTACTTCGGAAGGTCGCGGTGGAAGAGCAGCTCGGCGCGGAACAGGAAGCCCGCCACCGCCGCGCCGACCAGCGGAGCCGCGATGAAGAGCCAGAGCTGGCCGAGGGCCGCGCCATTGCCGCGCAGGGCGTCGATCAGCGCCGGGCCGAGGCTCCGGGCGGGGTTGACCGAGGTGCCCGTGACGCCGATGCCCACCAGATGGATCGCCACCAGCACGAGGCCGATGGCCAGACCCGCCACGGCGCCATGCGAAGCGCGATGGGTCGAGCCGAGGATCACCACCAGGAAGATGAAGGTCGCGACGGCTTCGAAGATGAAGGCCGAAACCATGTTGTAGCCGCCCGGGCCGCCCCAGCCGTTGGTGGCGAAGCCGCCCGCATAGCCGCCGTCCTTGCCCTGCACGATGACGTAGAGCACGAAGGCCGCCGCGATGGCGCCCGCGCATTGCGCGATGACGTACTGGATGAACTCGGCCACGGTCATGCGTCCGGCGATCAGGGCGCCGAAGCTCACGGCCGGGTTGATGTGGCAGCCCGAGATGGCGCCGATGCCGTAGGCCGCGCCGATCAGCGCGAAGCCGAAGGCGAGGCTGACGCCCGGCAGACCGATGCCCGCCTGACCCAGACCGGCGAAGCCCGAACCGATGATCGCCGCGCCGCAAGCGAGGAAGACGAGCGTGAAGGTGCCGATGAACTCGGCCAGAGTTTTCTGCATGTCCGCAAACCTTAAAGATGACGCCTTCATCAATGCCTTGTGAAGGCTTGGTCTTCAGCGGCGGGCAGTATCGCCGAAGCGTCCCGTTTCAGGAAGCTTGAAAATGCTGCGGCGCCAGCCCCTTGGCCGAAGGAACAGGGCGCGGCGCAGGGCGCTGTCGCGGAGAAACCCGGAAAACGCCTTCCGGATCATGAGGTTGAAATGAAAGCGGAGCAAAAGGGCGCCCGAAGGCCTCCGCAGGCGCCGCCCGCGCGCCGCTCCGTCCCGGGAGAAGGCGCCGAAGGACCGTCGCGCAAGGCGGGAATCCCGCTCCGCGAAGGGGCCGTCCCGGAAGCCCCGGAGCCCGCGCTCCGGAGCGAATCACGTCCGTCTCCGGCGCAGGATTCAGGTGCGCCGACGGCCGAAGGCGCGTCTGGGCGCGGCGTCGGAATCGGCCTCCGCGCCAGCCTCGGCGCCGAGGGCCCCGTCCTCCGGGCCGTCGAGGCCGCCCCAGAGCAGGTCCGTGGAGAGCACCGTCACCGCCGGAGCTCCGGCGGGCCGATAGGCGAGGTCCTCTTCGGGCGCCTCCTCGATCTGGGGCGCCCAGCGCAGGGCCGCCGCCATGGCCTCGAGTCCGATCATCGCCGCCGCGGTCGGCGGCAGACTCGCGCGGGCGCGCAGGATCGCCGCCACCAGCGCGCCGTTGAGGGCGAACATCGCCTCATGGCGCTTGAGCCCGAAGCCGGCCATGGCCGCATGAGCGTTGCGCCTCAGGCGCGGTCCGGCGTTGAGCGGCCAGAACCGGGGCCAGTGGGCGGCGTCGGGCGGCAGGGGCGGAAAGGGCCGCGAGCCCATCGAAGCCCCCACCCGACGCATCGCATGCACCGGATCGGGCGCGGCGGCGGCGGGCATGCCCATGCCCAGGATCATCGCCTGACGCAGATAGCCCGAGAGGGTCGCCGGCGATTCGGTTTCGTCGTAGAACAGCGCGTTCGCCCTCTGGCTGAGCACCGGCCCCTGCAGGGGCAGTTCGCGTTCGCAGGCGATCAGGGCGGCCTCGCCCGTCAGGGCGCCCAGCGCCGCGACGACCGAAGGCCAGTGAGTCTCTCCCGCGTCGTCCCTGCAGACCTTGGCCGCCATGTCCGCCACGGCGGCGCTCGCCGCTCGCCAGGCCTCCGCCCTCTCGCTCATGAGTTCTGCTCCGTCCCGCTCGCGTTTTTCTGCGAATCCTCGGGCGGATTGTGGCGCGACAAAGGCGGATAAATATCTAACGCGGAAGTGGAACGCCGTATTTTTAAAACCCGCCCGACCCGCGCCCGACCGGGAGGACGCGAGCGCCGCGCCTTCCCGGAGATCCGGATTCCGCCGGATCGGGCTTCCGCCGGATCGGGAATCCGGGGGGAGTCCTCAGAAGGGGATCTCGTCGTCGAGCCCGCCGCCCGAGCCGCGTCCGCCGCCCTGGCCGCCGCGTCCGCCGCCCTCCCGGACGCCGCCGCCCGAGCCTCCGCCGAAGCCGCCTCCGCCTCCGCCGAAATCGTCGCCGCCGCCGAAGGAGCCTCCGCCGCCGCCGAAGTCGTCGCCGCCGAAGCCGCCGCCCTGGCCGCCGCGTCCGCCGCCGCCCGAGCCGCCGCCGGGGCCGTCGAGCATGGTCAGGGTGGCGTTGAAGCCCTGGAGGACGATCTCGGTGCTGTAGCGGTCGGCGCCGTCCTTGTCCTGCCACTTGCGGGTCTGGAGCTGGCCCTCGACGTAGACCTTGCTGCCCTTGCGCAGATATTGCGTCGCCACCCGCGCGAGGCCCTCGGAGAAGATCACCACGCTGTGCCATTCGGTGCGTTCGCGTCTCTCGCCGGTGGCCTTGTCCTTCCAGCTCTCGGAGGTGGCGAGGCGAAGGCGCACGATCTGTCCGCCGTTCTGCGTCTGCCGGGATTCGGGATCCGCCCCCAGATTCCCGATGAGGATGACTTTGTTGACGCTGCCGGCCATGATTCCCGTTCTCTCGTGCTTGAAATGCGTGCTTGGAATGTTCTCTCAGGAAAGATAGCCTCCCCCGCGCCCGGAAGCCAGAAGAAAGGCGCCCTGCGGCCCTCGCTCCGGTCTTCGGCTCGCGGCGGCGCGTTGCGGCGGCAAGCCGCGCCCGACGGGACCATTTCATTCCCGCGCCCCCTAGACCCGATCCCCGCTTCTGGTTATGAACGCGAAAGGAAGCGGGCCGCCGTCTCCGCGCGCGAGCGCATGCGCAAGCGTCACGGAGCTACGGGGGAGGGACCCGAGGCCGATCGAATGGGCCAAGGAAGGGAGCCGGCTGAATATGGCGAATGTTCACGGGGCGAAAGCGCATGAGGGGGCGGAGCCCACCCGGCGCGACGTCATCTATGTGGCGACGGTGGCGACGGGCGTCGTGGGCGCCGCAGCGGTGGCCTGGCCGGTCGTCGACCAGATGAATCCCGCCGCTTCGGTGCTGGCGCTCGCCTCCATCGAGGTGGACGTCGGCTCCGTGGAGCCGGGTCAGCAGATCACCGTGAAGTGGCGCGGCAAGCCGGTGTTCATCCGCCGCCGCACCGCAGAGGAGATCGCCGCCGCGCGGGCCACGCCGGTCGCCGATCTGCCCGACCGCGTCGCGCGCAACGAGAACCTGCCCGCCGACGCCCCCGCCGACGACGTCAACCGCTCTCTGGGCGGCCGCGAGGAATGGCTGGTGATGCTCGGCGTCTGCACGCATCTCGGCTGCGTGCCGCTGGGCGAGGCGGGCGACTTCGGCGGCTGGTTCTGCCCCTGCCACGGCTCGCATTACGACACCGCCGGACGCATCCGCAAGGGTCCCGCTCCCCGCAATCTCGACGTGCCGCCCGCGATCTTCGTGAGCGACACCGTGATCAAGCTCGGCTGAGGGGGGACCGCCAGATGGGAACGATTCCGCAAGAGCATTACGAAGCCGCGCCCGGTTCGGCCGCCGGCTGGCTCGAACAGCGCCTGCCGATCATCGGATTCGCGCGCGACTTCATGGCCTTTCCGACGCCCAAGAACCTGAACTGGGCCTGGATCTTCGGCGTGGCGCTGGTGGTGATGCTGGTCAACCAGATCGTCACGGGCGTGGTCCTCGCCATGCATTACACGCCGCACGTCGACAAGGCCTTCGCCTCCATCGAGCACATCATGCGCGACGTGAACGGCGGATGGCTGCTGCGCTACGCCCATGCGAACGGCGCCTCCTTCTTCTTCATCGCGGTCTACGCCCACATCTTCCGCGGGCTCTACTACGGATCCTACAAGGCCCCCCGCGAGCTGGTCTGGATCATCGGCGTCGTGATCTACCTGATCATGATGGCCACCGCCTTCATGGGCTACGTGCTGCCCTGGGGCCAGATGAGCTTCTGGGGCGCCACCGTGATCACCAACATCGTCGGCGCCCTGCCGGTGGTGGGCGATTACGCGCGCACGCTGCTCTGGGGCGGCTTCTCGGTCGACAATCCGACGCTCAACCGCTTCTTCGCGCTGCATTACCTGCTGCCCTTCGTGCTGGCCGGCCTGATCGTGCTGCACGTCTGGGCCTTCCACCATGTCGGCAACGGCAACCCGACCGGCGTCGAGGTCCGCAAGGACAGCCTCGAGAACGTCAAGAAGGACACCGTTCCCTTCCACCCCTATTACACGGTGAAGGACCTCTTCGCGGTCATGGTCTTCCTGACCGTCTTCGCGGCCTTCGTGTTCTTCGCGCCGAACTACCTCGGGCACCCCGACAACTACATCGAGGCCAACCCGCTGGTCACGCCCGCGCACATCGTGCCGGAGTGGTACTTCCTGCCCTTCTACGCGATCCTGCGCGCGATCCCCTCTCAGGTCGGCGGCGTGCTGGCCATGTTCGGCGCCATCGCGGTTCTGGCCTTCATTCCCTGGCTCGACACCTCGCGGGTGCGCTCCACGCGCTATCGTCCGATCTACCGCTGGTTCTTCGTGCTCCTCGCGCTGGACTTCTTCCTGCTGATGTGGGTCGGCGGCAAGCCGGCGGAGAAGCCCTACATCCTGATCGGGCAATTCGCCACCGCCTACTGGTTCATCCACTTCCTCATCGTCATGCCGGTCGTCGGGATGATCGAGAAGGCGAAGCCCCTGCCCGAGTCCATCGAGGCGGATTTCGCCGCCAAGCATCCGCCGGCCCACAAGCCGGAGGCTCCGGCCCCGGTCGCCGCCAGCCCCAGCCACAGCCACTAAGCGCCAGAGGGACAGGACAATGACGAAAGCGTCGATCTCCGCGGCGGCCCTGGGCCTTGCGCTCGGTCTGGGCGCGGCCTCCGCCGCCTCCGCCGCTGGCGGACATGCGCAGCTGAAGGACCAGAGCTTCTCCTTCGAGGGGGCGCTCGGCCATTACGACCAGGCCGAGCTCCAGCGCGGCTTCCAAGTCTACGACGTGGTGTGCAAGGCCTGCCACGGCCTGAAATACCTGCCGATCCGCGACATCATGGCCTACGAGAACCAGACCGGACTCGGCAACGCCGAGGGTCCGCGCTTCTCGCGCGGCCAGGCTCAGGCCATGGCGGGCCATTACGAGGTGCCCAACCTCGAAGGCGAGCCGGGCGATCTGCGCACGGCGCTGCTCTCGGACAACTTCCCGGCGGTGACCTCGGCGGGAGCGCCCGACCTGACGCTCATGGCCAAGGCCCGTCCGAACGGCCCGCTCTACATCTATTCGCTCCTCACCAGCTACACCGGCGAGGAGATCGAACAGGCGGGCTCGATCCTCTACGAGAACCACGCCTTCGAGAGCGGCGCCCTCAGCATGTCGCCGCCGCTGTCGGACGACGTGGTCGAATACGCCGACGAGAGCGTGCCGCGCACGGTCGAGCAATACGCCCATGACGTCTCGGTCTTCCTCGCCTGGGCGGCCGAGCCCGACATGGTCGCCCGCAAGAGCGCGGGTCTGCGCAACGTGCTCTTCCTGGCCTTCTTCAGCCTGCTCCTCTGGATCACCAACAAGAAGATCTGGAAGAAGATCAAGCATCCGGAGGCGTGAGCCTGCGGGATCGCGCCTCCGGCTGGTCCGGGGGCGTCCAGGGTTCGGAAACAGGGGGCGCGGGAGGCTGACAGGCCGTCCCGGGCCTCTTTGGTTTGATGGGGAGGCGGAATGTCCGTCAACAGCTTCGGCCGCTTGCTGCGCGTGACCACCTGGGGCGAGAGCCATGGCCCGGCCCTCGGCGCGGTGGTGGACGGATGCCCGCCGGGCCTGACCCTGAGCGAGGCCGACCTTCAGCCCTGGCTCGACAGACGCAAGCCCGGCACCAGCAAATACGTCACCCAGCGCCGCGAAGGGGATCAGGTCGAGATCCTCTCCGGCGTCTTCGAGGGGAAGACCACCGGAACGCCCGTCAGCCTGATGATCCGCAATGAGGATCAGCGCTCGAAGGATTACGGCGAGATCGCGCGGCAGTTCCGTCCCGGCCACGCCGATTACGCCTATTTCGCCAAATACGGGATCCGCGATCCCCGCGGCGGCGGACGCAGCTCCGCCCGCGAGACCGCCGCCCGCGTGGCGGCCGGAGGGGTGGCGCGCGTGATCCTCGCGGCTCTGGCGCCCCGGGTGCGGATCCGCGGCGCGATGGTCGCCATGGGCGCCGACGCCGTCGACCGCGCCGCCTGGGACTGGGAGGAGACCGAGCGCAATCCCTTCTGGTCGCCCGACGCCGCCGCCGCCGAGCGCTGGGCGACGAAGCTGGAGGCCCTGCGCAAATCCGGAGATTCCATCGGCGCCGTGCTGGAGGTGGTCGCCGAGGGCGTCCCGGCGGGCTGGGGCGCGCCGATCTACGGCAAGCTCGATCAGGATCTCGCCGCCGCGCTGATGTCGATCAACGCGGTCAAGGGCGTCGAGATCGGCGAGGGCTTCGCCGCCGCCGCGCTCACCGGCTCCGAAAACGCCGACGAGATGCGCATGGGGAACGAAGGCCCCGTCTTCCTCTCGAACAGGGCGGGCGGAATCCTCGGGGGGATCAGCACCGGACAGGAGGTGGTCGCGCGCTTCGCGGTCAAGCCCACCTCCTCGATCCTCACGCCCCGGCGCAGCATCGACCTCTCCGGACGGGAGGTGGAGCTGATCACCAAAGGGCGCCATGATCCCTGCGTGGGGATCCGGGCCGCGCCGGTGGGCGAGGCCATGATGGCCCTGACTCTGGCCGACCATCTGCTGCTCCATCGCGGACAGGTCGGCGAGAACGGCGGAGGGCGGATCGGATGAGCAGGCGGACGGGAGCGGCTGCGGCTCTGGCGGCGGCTTTGGCGGGGGGGCCTCTGGCGGCGCATCCGCATGTCTTCGCGGACGCCCAGGCGGAGCTTCTCCTCGACGATCAGCGCCGCCTGACGGGCGTGCGGCTGCATCTGGTCTTCGATGAAATCTACACCGCCTACATGGCCGAGGCTCTGGAGCTGGACGCCGACAAGGACGGCGTCTGGACCGACGAGGAGCAGATCTTCGCCGCCGAGGAGAATCTCAACGGCCTCGACATGTGGAACTGGTATGTGCATCTGCGTCCGGCGGGGGGCGGCGCGAAGCTGGCGCTCAGGCCCGCCGAGGAGGCCCACGCCATGCAGATCGGCGACCGCTTCGCGCTCTCCTACGTCGCGCCTCTGGCCGAGCCCGCCGCTCTGGAGGGCGAGGGCGTCGAGCTGCGGATCTACGACCCCTATTTCTACGCCTCCATCAAGCTGCTCGACGCCGAGGACGGCGCGACGCTCGAACCCGAAGACGTCGAGGGCTGCCGCCTGACCCGCGCCCCCGCCCATGTCGACCGCGCCCTGCAGAAGCGCCTGCTGGAGTTCGCCGCCGAGGAGACTCCCGAGATCGAGGGCGTGGAGGAGCCGGGCTTCGTCTTCGCCGACCGGATCGGCCTCTCATGCGGATGAGGGGGCTTCTGGCGCTGGGCGCGGCGGGGGTTCTGGTCCTGTCGCCTGCGGCGGCTGCGGCCTTCGGCTGGAGCGACGCCGCCTTCTGGCTGCAGATGCGCCAGCAGGAGGCCCACCGGAGCCTCACCGCGGGGCTGAGGCTGATGCGCGAAGACCCCTGGGGCGGACGCGCGAGCCTCGTCGGCGCGAGCTTCCTGTACGGCGTTCTCCATGCGCTCGGGCCCGGACATGGCAAGGCGCTCGTCGCGGCCTACGCCGCCGCCACCCGCGCCGACGCCCGACGCGCCGCAGGACTCGCCCTGACGGCGGCTCTGGCTCAGGCGGTCTTCGCGGTGGCCCTGGTCTACGGGCTGCTGCTGATCCTCGACCGGGGCGGACGTCGGGCCGTCGGGCTGGTGGAGGGCGTCTTCACGCCGCTCTCCGCCGCGCTGATGATCGGGCTCGGGCTCTGGCTGGCCTGGAGAGGCCGCGGAATCTGGCGCTCGGGAGCATCGGCGCCTGAGGCCCGGCCTGCGCCCGCTGCGGCCTTCCGGCTGGCCGCGCCCCGGGGAGGCGCCGTCTCGGGACGGGCGCTGACTCTGGCTTTCGCGCCCGAGGCTCCCCATATGGCGGCCCAGGCCGCGCCTCCTCCCGCCGTCGCCGAGGCGCACGAGCATGGCCCGCAATGCGGCTGCGCCCATGGTCCCGACCCCGCCCGGGCCGCCGCCGCCGACACATGGCGCGCGCGTCTGGCGGTGATCGCGGCCACGGCGGTCCGGCCCTGCACGGGGGCGCTGATGATCCTGACCGCCGCCTGGGCCATGGGATGGCCCTGGACGGGCGTCCTCGCGGCTCTGGCCATGGGCCTCGGCGTGGGGGCCGCGACGGGCGGCGTGGCGCTCGGCTTCGCGGGCGCGCTCGGACTGGCCGAGAGGCTCGGCGCCCGACGCGCCGCCGGAGCCCGCAGATGGGCGGGCGGACTCGCCATGGCCTTCGGGCTGGCTCTGGCGCTGATGGGCGGGCTGACGCTCGCCGCCGCCCTGAGCGCTCCGCCCTCGGGCCCGGCCCTGCTGGGCGCCGCGCGCCAAACGACTTGATCGACCGCCGGATCTGGACCACACTTCCGCAGGTGAAGGAGAATGCAGAAAGCGATGAAGACCGAAGCCGCCCGTTCGCCGGAAGGCGTCCGCATCTACGCGCCCGAGGATTTCGAGGGCATGCGCCGCGCCGGACGGACCGTCGCGGAGGTTCTCGACATGATCGAGGATCACGTGCGCCCCGGAATCACGACGGCGGAGCTCGACAGGCTCTGCGAGGAGTTCGTCAGGGCCGGCGGCGCGACCTCAGCCACCATCGGCTATCGCGGCTACAGGCATGCGAGCTGCATCTCGATCAACCACGTGGTCTGCCACGGCATCCCCGGCGAGCGCGCGCTCAAGGATGGCGACATCCTCAACATCGACGTGACGGTGATCGTCGACGGCTGGTATGGCGATTCCTCGCGGATGTACGTCGCGGGCGAGCCGAGCGTGAAGGCGAAGCGCCTGATCGAAACCACCTATAACGGGCTGATGCGCGGAATCGAGGCGGTGAGCCCCGGCGGCCATTTCGGCGACATCGGCGCCGCCATCCAGACCTACGCCGAGGCGCGGCGCTGCTCGGTGGTGCGCGAGTTCTGCGGTCATGGACTCGGGCGGGTCTTCCATGATTCCCCCAACGTGCTCCATTACGGCAAGCCCGGAACGCGCGAGCGGATCCATCCGGGCATGTTCTTCACCATCGAGCCCATGCTGAACCTCGGCCGCCCCGAGACCAAGATCCTCTCCGACGGCTGGACCGCCGTCACGCGCGACATGTCGCTTTCGGCGCAATACGAACACAGCGTCGGCGTGACGGACCAGGGCGTGGAGATATTCACCCTCTCCCCCGCCGGACGCTTCACGCCTCCTTGGCTGCGCTGAACCCATGACGGGAAGGGGGGGAAGGCGCAAGGGCCCGCCGCAAGGCGGCGCGGAGGGGACGGAGGAGCCTTCCGATCCTTCCTCGCCCGGCTTCGAGGACGCCGCGCCCTCCAGGGTCGGGGGCGTCGCGCCCGCCTCCGCCGCCTCCCGCGAGGAGGAGGAGGAGGGCGAAGACGAGGATCCGGAAGCCGGAGAAGAAGCTGGAGAATCCGGGCGCGGATCTCCGCAACGCTCCACGAAATCCTCCGAGATCCCGCTCCACGCCGGACATCGCGACCGTCTGCGGGCCCGCTTCCTGAAGGGCGGCCTGGACGCGGTGCATGATTACGAGCTTCTCGAACTCCTTCTGTTCCGGGCGATCCCCCGCCGCGACGTCAAGCCCCTGGCCAAGGCGTTGCTCGGACGTTTCCATGACGTGGAGGGCGTGTTGTCGGCGGAGCCCGCCCGTCTGCGCGAAGTGAAGGGTCTGGGTGATTCGGCCATCGTCGAATTCAAGATCGTCGAGGCCGCGGCGCATCGCCTGGCTCAGGCGAAAGTCATCGGCCGTCCCGTCTTCGCACAATGGTCAGAGATCGTGGCCTATTGCCGCACCCGCATGGCGCATCTGCCCGTGGAGGAGGTCCGGCTGCTCTTTCTCGACAAGAAGAACGCCCTCATGGCCGACGAAGCCCGCAATCGGGGGACGGTGGATCATGCGCCCGTCTATCCCAGAGAGGTCGCCAAAAGGGCGGTCGAGTTGCGGGCCTCGGGCGTGGTCATGGCCCATAATCACCCCACAGGCGATCCCAGCCCCTCAGCCGCAGACGTCCGGACGACGAAAGACGTAAAAAAAGCGCTCGAAGCGGTCGGGGTTCAACTGATCGATCATATTATTGTGGGAAAAAAGGCGGACGTCAGCCTGAGGGCCCGGGATTTGCTTTGAAAACCCCAAGTCTTCGGCCTCCTACGGATGAAGACGCGCCCTTTGGATGGTCTTGACGGAGTCGAAAGACTTCGCCTAAACGACGCTAGGGACGGGAGCCAAACGAAGTCAAGGACTTCGGATTAAAATAGGCACAGTGATGCAGAAAAGAGTCATCTTCTCCATGACCTGCGGCTCTCTCAGGACGACCGGCGGCGCGACGGCGGCTCTGACGCTGGCGTGTCTCCTGGCCGCTCCGGCGCAGGCGGATCCGCAACTCTGGTCGAAGACCGTTTCGCTGACCGCAGCGGAAGTCGCGCGCTTCGCCCCGCCGCCGAGGGACACGGCGAATTTCGAGGCGCGGATGGTCGACGAGGTGATGGCTGCGGCCAATCAGGCTCGCGCCCGTCAGGGACTCGGGCCCCTCAGCCGAGACGCCGCGCTCGACGCGGTCGCGGCCGGATACAGCCGCAAGATGATGGCGGAAGGCTTCTTCGACCATGTCTCCCCGGACGGCTCCACCCTGAAAAGCCGTCTTGGCGGACATATGCAGCGCCTCGGCCGGGCCGCCGAAAACCTCTGGACCGCCCGCGGCAAGATCGACTGGAGCCCCGCCAGCGTCTCGCAGCAGACCGTCGAGAACTGGCTCGACAGCCCCGGACATCGCCGCAACCTGCTCGAGCGCGACTTCGTCGCCGCAGGCGTCGGCGTCAGCCAGCGCGGCGACGCCATCTACGTGACCATGCTCTACGGCGCCGCCGGCGGCGGAGCCGCGGGCGAGACGCTCATGGCCGCCGCCCCGCAGCAGGCGCAGCCGGTCGTCGCGCCGGCGGGCTTCGGCTCCTCCATGGAGGCCTCGGCCCTGAGCGCCATCAACGCCGTGCGGGCCCGCAACGGGCTTGCGGCGCTCCAGGTGGATCAGCGCCTCGCCGGCTTCGCCCGCGACCGCAGCCGCGAGATGGGCCGCGCCGGACGCATGGACGCCGACGGCGGACTGCTCGGACGCGCCAGCGCCGCCACCGGCGCCCGCCGCGTGGCCGCCACGGTCTGGAAGGGCGACAACGTCGCCTGGTCCGCCGAGAACCTCGCGCAGACCATGCTCGACACCTGGGCCCGCGAGCCCAGCAACATGCAGGCCCTGCTCGACGGCTCCTACGCCAGCGTCGGGCTCGGGGTGGAGGTGGTGGACGGCGGCGTGCGCCTCGCCGCGATCTTCACCGACGGCGCGGGCGGCTTCGTCGGCGCGCCCGCCCGGACCGGACAGCCCGCCACGAGCTTCGCCTCCGCCGCGCCGGTCCATGCTCCGATCCAGCTCGCGCAGGCGCCGGTCGCGCCGGTCTACGACCTGGCCTTCAACGGCTTCTCCGATCTTCAGACCGGCTCCATCGGCGGGCTGAGCCTGCCCACGCATCAGGTGGCCTCGCTGCCGGTCTACGAGCCGGGCGACGCGGGCGTGCGCGGAAGCCGCGGCTTCGTCGCGGCTCCGGTCTATGATCCGGCTCCGGTCCGCGTGGCGGCGGCTCCGGTCTATGATCCGGCGCCGGTCCAGATCGCCCAGGCGCCCCGGACGTCGCCGACTCCGCGTCCGGCGCCCTTCTACGAGCCGGTCCAGATCGCCCAGGCCTCGCCCTCCGTCACGACCACCACGACCACGACCACGCGCGTCGTCACGCCGGTCTACGACGGCTCCGCGGTGCAGATCGCGGTCGAGCGCCGCCTCGAGGCTCCGGTCTCCGAGCGTCGGGGCTGGGTCACGCGGCGGGTCACCACCGTGGTCGCCAGCGGCGACGCGGGCGGCGGGCTGATCGGCTTCTTCAACTGATCCTGCGCGTTCTGGCGCGGGTCCGGAGCCTGTCCCGATCTTCCGGTCGGGGAGGGCTCCGGTCCTGCGTCCCGGAGAGCTCCTGGCGGGCGCAAGGCCGAATTGCGGTCTTGCGCCCGACGCGCGTTCAATGTCATGACGCGGCCCATTCGCCATAGAACAGGGGGTCGCCGCGCCATGAACGAGCCTTCGCCTCAGGGGACGCCCTTCGAACGCAATCGCGCCCTCGCTATCCACATCTTCACCGCCACGGGAACGGTCTGGGGCTTCATGGCGCTTCTGGCGGCCGCGCGTCAGGATTGGCGGGCGATGTTCCTGTGGCTGGCGGCCGCGCTCTTCGTGGACGGCGTGGACGGGTCGCTCGCCCGGCGCTATGACGTGAAGCGTTTCGCGCCGCGTTTCTCGGGCGAGGCCATCGACTGCCTCGTGGATTACTTCACCTACGCCATCGTTCCGGTCTTCGCGCTGATGCAGACCGACTACCTCGCGCCGGGCTGGAACGCCGCAGCCGCCGCCATGATCCTGCTGACCAGCGCCTTCTACATGGCCGATCAGGAGATGAAGACCGAAGACGGATGGTTCCAGGGTTTTCCGATGGTCTGGAATCTGGTGGTCTTCTACGTCTTCCTTCTGGATCCGCCGTCCTGGGCGACCTTCGTCGTGGTGGCCTTCCTGAGCGTCTTCACCTTCTCGCGCTACATGTTCGTGCATCTCTTCCGGGTGAAGATGCTGCGCGGGCTGACGCTGAGCCTCATGGGGGTGTGGTCGGTTCTGGCGCTTTACGCCATCTGGGAGAACATGGATCCGGCGCCCTGGGTGGTGTGGATCCTCTGTGTGATCGGCGTCTATTTCCTGGGGCTCGGCTATTTCCGCGTGAAGCCCAAGGGCGCGGCGCGCTGAGGCGATGGAGTCGCGGCGCGAAGCCTGGGGCGGACCATGGCGCGAGGAGGGCGGCTTCAGGCTGCGCCTCGCCATGGGCGCGCTGACCGCTCTGGCGGGCGCCGCCCTCGGCGCTCTGACGGGAGTCGCGGCGGAATCCGGGCCTGAGGAGCTGCGCAAACTGGCGCTGGTCTCCGGTCTGGCGGGATTCGCCTCCGGGGTCCTGCTGTCCGGCGGCTTCGGGCGCGAGGGCGGACGAGGCTGGCTGCGCGCGCTCTGGAGCTTCCCGCTGGCGGTTCTTTTGGGCGCTCAATGCGTCGGGGTGGGATTCGCGGGCCTGCTCGGCCTCGGATTTTACGGGGGCCTGCCGGGCTTGAGCGGAGGCTTGCCGCTGGCGCTTGGGATGTTCTCCGTGGCGCTGATCTTCGGTCCGGCCTCCGCATGGCCTTTGCTCAAAGGCCTGGGCGCGGAGGGCGCGGTCATAACTCTGGGGATCTGGCTGATCCTCCAGATTCTGGCGATCCGCGCGCGGAGAAGCCTCGGGCCTCCCGCGCGCGACTCGGGATTCAGTGCCGGAAATGCCGCATTCCCGAAAAGACCATGGCGAGCCCCGCATCGTCGGCCGCCGCGATCACCTCGGCGTCCTTGACCGAGCCGCCCGGCTGGATCGCCGCCGTGGCGCCCGCCGCCGCCGCCGTCAGCAGGCCGTCGGGGAAGGGGAAGAAGGCGTCCGAAGCCACCACCGAGCCCCGGGTCGGGGCTTCGCTCAGGCCCAGAACCTCGGCCATGTCCTCGGCCTTGCGGGCGGCGATGCGGGTCGAGTCCACGCGGCTCATCTGGCCCGCGCCCACGCCCACGGTCGCCTCGTTCTTCGCATAGACGATGGCGTTGGACTTCACATGTTTCGCCACCCGCCAGGCGAAGAGCATGTCGCGCAATTCGGCCTCGGTGGGGGCGCGCTTCGTGACGATCTTCAGATCCGCGAGGATCAGGCGGCCCGAATCGCGGTTCTGACGCAGGAAGCCCCCCGCGACGGGCTTGTAGACCCAGCCCGGCGCGCTCGGATCGGGCAGGCTCCCGGCGATCAGCAGGCGCAGGTTCTTCTTCGCCGCGAAGACGGCCCGAGCCTCTGCATCCGCCTCGGGCGCGATGACGACCTCGGTGAAGATCCGGGTGATGGCCTCGGCGGCGGCGCGGTCCAGCGGACGATTCACCGCCACCACTCCGCCGAAGGCCGAAGTGCGGTCGCAATCATGGGCGCGCTCATAGGCCTCGACCAGGCTGCCCCCCAGAGCCACGCCGCAGGGATTGGCGTGCTTGACGATCACGCAGGCCGGAGCTCCGCCCGCGAATTCCGCGACCAGCTCATAAGCGGCGTCGGCGTCGTTGAGGTTGTTGTAGGAGAGCTCCTTCCCCTGGATCAGCCGGGCCCGCGCCGCGCCGGGGCGCGTGTCGGCGGTGAGGTAGAGCGCCGCCCGCTGATGCGGATTCTCGCCATAGCGCAGGCTCTGCGCCAGCCGTCCGCCCAGAGCCGCGAAGCGCGGCGCCGGATCCTCGGGCCGGGCCGTCTCGGCCTCCAGCCAAGTGGCGATGGCCGCGTCATAGCTCGCGGTGCGGGCGAAGGCCTTGGCCGCCAGACGCCGACGCAGCGCCGCGCCGGTGCCGCCCAGAGCCTCCAGATCGGCGAGGATGGCGGCGTAATCCTCGGGCTCCACGGCCACGGCCACATGCGCATGGTTCTTGGCCGCGCCCCGGATCATCGCCGGGCCGCCCACGTCGATGTTCTCGACGCAGTCGTCGAAGCCCGCGCCGCTCTCCAGCGTGGCTTCGAAGGGGTAGAGGTTCACCGCCAGAAGGTCGATGGGGCCGATCTCGTGGGCCGCCATGCTGGCTTCATGCTCGGCGTTTCCGCGCAGGGCCAGAAGCCCGCCATGCACCTTGGGATGGAGCGTCTTGACGCGTCCGTCCATCATCTCGGGGAAGCCCGTGACCTCCGAGACGTCCCGCACGGGAATTCCGGCGGCGGCGAGCGCTCTGGCGGTGCCGCCCGTGGAAAGGATCTCGACGCCTCTGGCGACGAGGGCGCGGGCGAAATCCTCCAACCCGGATTTGTCGGAAACGGAGATCAGCGCGCGGCGCACAGGCGCGACGTCGGTCATGATGGAGAAGCCCCCCGGCTGAGAATCGGCAAGTCGCGCCGGACAAAGCATATCGCGGCGCATCCGGCCAGAGGGCGAAGCGCCGCGCCGTCGCGGAAATTCAGCCCCGGAAGGGCGGCGGCGGCAGAGCCAGAGCCTCTTCCGAGGGATCGGCGGCCCAACGCATGTCCACGGGGGTGAAGTCGCGCGGCGAGGCTCCGCCCTCCAGAGCGCGCCGGAAGCTCCACTTCACCTGAGACGAGGGGCCGCGCGCCTCGGCGTAGACCGCGATCTGGCGCGTGGGACGCGGCGCGGCGGCGCGTCCGATATAGACGCTGTCCTCGATCTCCAGCCGCCCGCCGAGCTGGCGCATCACCCAGGCGTCGCCGCTGGGCAGAGCCAGAAGCGCGAAACGCCGCTCGGGGTCGAGCTCGCTCTCGACCTCGGGATGCAGATGGAAGCGGATCACGAAGGGGATCTTCTCGCGGCGCGAGACGTGGCGGGAATCGTCGGGACGCAGCAAGGTGTCCTCGCCGCGCAGATCGGCGCCGTCCGCCGCCAGGAAGAGCCGCCGGTAATGCAGATAGCCGAAGCGGTCCAGATAGCCGTCATGGCCGCCCAACGCCCAGGAGCCTTCGGATTCGTCGCGGCGTTCGTTCTCCATGCGGCTCGGGCCGGAGACGATCAGGCGCTTGTGTTCGTTCTCGCCGGGCGAGAAGGTCACGGGCGAGGCTTCGTCGAGACAGAGCGTCGAATGGGCCGCGGCGCCCCGGCAGGCGATGTCCCATTGCGGATCCATATGCGCGCCCGAGCCGCAATTGACCACCATCCGCCGACGCCCCACGCCGATCTCGATGGCGAGCGTCCCGCCGTGGGCTTCGGCGGAGGCGGGGCCGCGCGGAGGAGCTCCCGTGTCGAAGAGGATGGCCGTGCGTCCGCGCGCGAGCCTCTGGAAGCCGCTCTCGATGGCGCGGGGCGGAGCGGGCGAATTCACCCCCGAAGCCGCGAGCACGCGATCCATGCGGCCGTCGCTTTCCTCGCGGGCGCCGTTGAACAGCCCGAGCCCGCCGTCCGCCTGGCGATAGAGCCGCAGGATGGGCGTCATGCGCTGGATGGCGTCCACGAGGGCGGGGGGAATCTCGCGCCGGGCGGTCAGCAGATTGGCGCGGAGTTGAATCAGCTTCTCCAGCAGGTCCAGCGCCTCGCCCGGATTGCGCGAGACCGGCCCGCCGTCCGGCAGAAGGGCCAGATCCAGCGCCTCCTCCAGATGGGCCAGGCCGTCGGCGTAAAGCTCGCCGTGGCTCTCCAGCCCGAGCCCCGCCGTCGCCAGCCCGATCGCCGCCCGCACCCGACGCGCCGGAACGCGCTCGTCGCGCAGGGCCCGCCGCAGGAAGCGCGCCTGAGCCGCCAGATTCCGGAAGACCGCGCTCCGGTAGACCATCTCGGCGTTTTCGGTCAGCAATGCGCCATGGAGGATCCAGGACGCCACCCGGTCGCCGAGCACCGCAGGCCGCCAGCCCACCGCATCCCAGGAGCTCGCCCGCTGAAGCCAGGTCTCGACGATCCGCCGCGCCGCCGCCCGCGCCGGAGCCCCGTCCACGGCCCGGAAGTCGTTCAGCCAGCCGAAGCCGTGCAGGGCCTCGGCCCAGAGCTCGCCCGGCGGAGATTGCGCCCAGGGGTCGGCGTCGAGCGCCTTCACCGAAACGCCCTCGGCGTGGAAGATCCCTTCGGCCATGCGCTCGGCGCGCTCGGGCCATCCGGCGCGGATGGGCTCGAAGCGATGCAGGAAATGGTCGGGCAGGGGGCCGTTCTCGGCCAGGCGCCGCGCGGAGACTCCGCGCCACCAGCCGCGCGCGCCGTCGAAGCCGCGGGCGAGACGGCGCGCGACGGCTCCGGAAGCCCGCGCGCTCTTGTCGTTCGGGCTGCTCATGCGCCTGCGCTCCCCCCCATGCCGGTCCCGTTCCGATGGTTAAAGCCTTGGAAGACTTAGGCCAGAGCTTCGGAATTGTCACGCGGGGAATGTCTCTCCTCAGGCGGGCGCCTTGCGCATCAGGCTCGCGTGGAAGCCGTCCATCCCCCCGATCTCCGGCCAGAGGTCGGGCCGCGTGGAGAGCGCTCCGGAGGCGTCGAGAAGCTCCGGCGGGACCGCTCCGGCGGGCGGCGCCTCGCGGCGCAGATCCGGGCGGGCCTTGAGCAGCGAGGTCACCCGCTGCGGCCCCTCCTCGGGCCAGAGCGAGCAGACCGCATAGACCATCGCGCCCCCCGGCCTGAGCCATTCGGCGGCCCGGCGCAGGAGCCGGTCCTGAACCAGCGCGAGGCCCTTCTCGGGCCCGCCCGACTTCGCCCCCCGCAGATGCGGAAGATCCGGATGACGCCGGATGGTGCCGCTGGCCGAACAGGGCGCGTCGATGAGGATCGCGTCGTAGGAGGATGATTCGGCGCCCCAGTCGAGGGCGTCCGCCACGACGAGCTCCGCCTTGAGCCCCGTGCGGAGGAGATTCTCGCTCAGGCGCTCCATCCGCTCTGCGGAGACGTCCAGCGCCGTGACCTCGGCGCCCGCCGCCGCGAGCTGGAGCGTCTTGCCGCCCGGCGCCGCGCAGAGATCCAGCACCCGCAGGCCCCGCACATCCCCGAGCATCCGCGCGGGAAGGGCGGCGGCGGCGTCCTGAGCCCACCATGCGCCCTCGGCGAAGCCTGGCAGGGCCGTCACGGCGCCCTGAGGCTGAAGCCGCAGCGAGGCGCCGCCCGGAGTCCGCTGCGCGCCGAGCTTCTCGGCCCAGAGCGCCGCTTCGGCGGGATCGCGCGGCGTGAGGTCCAGAGGCGCCCCCGCCCGATGGGCCGCGAGGATCGCCAGAGTCCCGGCCGCGCCGAAATTCCCCTTCAGACGCCTGATCAGCCAGTCGGGGGCGTTGAGTTCGGGATCAAGCTCCGCGAAGGCCTCCGGCCCGACCTCGGAGACCCGGCGCAGCACCGCGTTGACCAGAGGCGCCAGAGCCCGCGCCGAACTCCCCTTCGCCAGACGCACCGCGCAATCCACGGCGGCGTGCGGCGCGCCCTTCAGAACCAGAAGCTCCGCCGCGCCGCAGAGCAGGATGGCCCCCGCGCGCCCTTCCGGCGGCTTGGGCAGGAAGGTCGCGAGCGCCACCTGAAGCCGTCCGAATTCGCGCAGGGCGGCGTAGGTCAGGGCGCGGGCGAAGCCGGCGTCGCGCGCGGACAGGCCTTCGGCGTAGGCCCAGAGCTCGTCGAGGCGTCGGCCGTCGGCCAGCACGCCTTCGAGGATCTGGACGGCGGCGGCCCGGGCGGGCAGACCCGCCTGAGGAATCGTTCCGGATGTCATGACAGGGAGTCCAGACCGGTGAAGCTGGCGATGAAGGGCCAGCCCGCCAGACCGTGAGCGCCCAGCGTGGTGAAATAGGCGACCGCTCCGAGCCAGCGCTCCCGAGGGGTCAGCAGGCGCATGGCGGCCTCGTCGGCTTCGGCTTCGAAGCGGATCAGGGCCATCACCTGCAGGCTTGCGAAGATGCTGATGACGAACAGGCCCTTGACCGCCGCCAGAATCACGAGAAGTCCGCCGCTGGCGATCAGGATGTTGCGCGCCAGACCCGGCGGCGCCCATCCGGCCAGCATGGCCCGCAGCACATGCGAGCCGTCCAGAGGCCAGAGCGGCAGCAGGTTCACCGCATTGAGCATGCCGATGGTCAGGATGGCGTAGCTCAGGAGCCAGCCCTCCCAGCTGCCCACCGGGACCATCGCCCGCGCGAGCAGGCAGAGGACCAGAAGGATCAGGCTGAAGCCCGGCCCCATCAGCGCGATGTAGAGCCTTTCGACCTGACTGCGCGTCGGGGCGCCCGACCAGGCCACCGCGCCGAGAAAGGGAATGAAGCGCCAGCGCACGCGCTTGTGTCCGGCGTGGCGGAAGGCGAGCACATGCCCGTATTCATGCCAGCCCAGAGCGAACATGAAGATGAGGGCCAGCTCCCAGCTCCCCGTCCACATCATGACGACGGCGAAGAACAGGGCGGCGAGTATGAGGTCGTTGCGGGTTTCCTGGCGCATGGGCGCCGCTCATAGCGCCTTTCGGCGAAAGGCGCCATGGCCTTCGCGCCTTTCGGCGGAAGCGCGCCTCCGCGGGGAGCTCAGGCCTGGGGCGCCGGATCCGCGAAGGCCGGACGCGCGGAAGGGATCTCCAGCGGCGCGTCCAGCCGCGGAGGAGAGGCCGCCGTCAGGCGGGCGGGCTCCGGCGCCGCGCGCGGAGCAGGCCGCGCGGAGGAAGGCGGAGCAGGACGCGGAGCAGGGCGCGGATCGGGCCTGACTCCGGCGAGGAAGGCCCTCACGAAGCCCTTGAGCCCCCACCAGACCAGCCGCAGGCTCGCGCGGAGCAGATCCCGCGCCACCAGCAGGATCTGGAAGATCCCCGCGATCACCGCGAAGATGGCGCTGGCGATCTTCCAGGCGCCGCGCATGACGATCTTCGTTCCGCGCAGGGCGCCCTTGCCGAGCACCCGCATCACGGGCGCGGAATCCGCCCTGAGCGCCCGGGCGGCGCGGGCGCCGTCGGCCACGTCGTCGGCGCTGTCGCTGATCTTCAGGACCTGCCGCGTCGCGCGCCAGCCCCCGACGTCGTAGACCGCCTTCAGATCGCCCATGGGACGCGTCAGGCGGCCGAGGCCGTCCGCGCGCAGGAGGCCGCCCGCCTCCTCGACGCGCCCCCCCCGGCGCAGACGGCCGAGGTCCACCGCCTCGCCCACCGCGACCCGCAGTTCGCGCGCCAGAGGCCCCGAGAGCAGTCCCGACCGCGCCGCCGACTTGGCCACCGAGACTCCGGTCTTGGCGGGCGCCGTGGCGCCGAGGCTGACCAGCATCCCCGCCTCCAGAGCCAGCCCCACCGCCGCCAGACCCACGATCAGATCATTGGGGTTCTCCTTCGGGAGTTCGCGCGCCAGATCCCGCACGTCGCCGACCACCGAGAAATCCGAGATCACCGCGCAGCCGATCCCCGCCGCGCCTTCTCCGGCGCCGAGGATGAAGCCGCGTCCGCAGTCATAGGCCGTGCGGCGGGCCTGAGCCAGGCGGGTGGTCTCGGCGGCGAGCCGGTCGAGCTGGCGCTGAGGCAGCGTCACGCCCGCGAGATCCGCCGCCTCCTTGAGCAGGAGCGCGTCGTCGATCTCTCCGGCGGCCAGGGCGGCGTCCATGTCGAGGATCAGCCTTTCGGGCGTGGCCTCGGTCTGGAAGGCCTCCATCAGGCCCTGACGGAGCAGGACCTCCGGAGAGCGCTCCGAGAGCAGGATGGGCGCGCCCCAGTTCACCAGACTCAGGGCCGCGAGCAATTGTCCGCTCCGCCAGAGGAAGGCGGGGAGCAGGCTCTTGCGCGATCTCCGCGCGGCGGTCGAGGAGGCTGTCGGGCGCGTCATGAGGCCTCACATGGCGCCCGCCCCCACAGGGCGCAAGATCGCTTCGTGAGCGGACGACGCCGAAAAAAAGCCGCAGCGAAGCTGCGGCTTGAAAGTCTTTCGGCCTTTCCGGAGATGATGGGACGAATCCCGAAGCGGCGGCGGGCCGCCTGTCTGCGTCTCCTGAGGGGCGCAGACCTCCGGATGGTGAAGAATCGGAAAGGATTCGTCAAGGGATTCCTGCCTCTCCTTACGCGGAAGAGAGGTACTTCACGGCTTCGTCACGTCTCATCAGGTGCAGGAGAATCCGCAGCGCCCGACCGCGTTCCGAGGCCAGATCCGGCGTGAGCGTCATGATCAGGCGGGCGTCGTCGCGGGCCACGGCGAGAAGGTCGTCATGGGCCTCCGGCGCGGCGTAGCGGAAGGCCGGAAGCCCCGCCTGCTTCACCCCCAGAAGATCCCCCGCGCCGCGCAATTTCAGGTCGGTTTCGGCGATGAGGAAGCCGTCTTCGCTTTCGCGCAGGGTCTCCAGCCTCTTGCGCGCCGTCTCGCCGAGCGGGCCCGGCGCATGGAGCAGCAGGCAGGCCGAGCTTTCCGCGCCGCGTCCCACCCGGCCCCGCAGCTGGTGCAGCTGCGCGAGGCCGAAACGCTCCGCCTGCTCGATCACCATGACGCTGGCCTCGGGCACGTCCACGCCGACCTCGACCACCGTGGTGGCGACCAGGATCTGCGTCTCGCCGCGCTGGAAGCGGGACATGGCCTCGTCCTTCTCGGCGCCGGACATGCGCCCGTGGACCAGCCCCACGCGCTCCTCGCCGAAGAGCCCCGCCAGAGCCCGACGCCGCGCCTCGGCGGCGGGCAGGTCGGAGGCGGCGGATTCCTCCACCAGAGGACAGATCCAGTAGGCCCGTCGTCCCGCGGCCAGAGCCCGCCCGAGGGCGTCGGCCACCTCGTCGTAACGCGCCATGGAGATCAGCCGCGTGACGATGGGCTTGCGCCCCGGCGGCTTCTCGTCGAGGACGGAGAAATCCATGTCGCCATGCGACATCAGCGCGAGGCTGCGCGGAATGGGCGTGGCGGTCATGGTCAGGATGTCGACGCCATGGCCCTTGGCGGCCAGCTCCATGCGCTGATTGACGCCGAAGCGGTGCTGTTCGTCCACCACCGCGAGCCGCAGATCCCTGAACCCCACCTCGCCCTGAAACAGCGCATGGGTGCCGACCAGGAGATGGATCTCGCCCGAGGCCAGATCCTCCAGCAATTTCGCGCGGGCCTTGCCCTTGTCGCGGCCGGTGAGCACCTCCAGACGCAGGCCCGCCCGCGCCGCCAGAGGCGCGAGCCGCTCGGCGTGCTGGCGCGCGAGGATCTCCGTGGGGGCCATGAGGGCGGCCTGTCCGCCCGATTCCACCGCGATGAGCATCGCCATCAGCGCCACGAGGGTCTTGCCTGCGCCCACGTCGCCTTGCAGCAGCCGCAGCATGCGGTTTTCCGAAGCCATGTCGGCTTCGATCTCGGCGATGGCGCGGGTCTGGGCGCCGGTCGGGCCGAAGGGCAGAGCCGCCCAGACCTTCGCCCGCAGGCTTCCGTCGCCGGGATTGGAGAATCCCCGCCGTTTCTGGCGCATCTGGGCCCGCATCAGCGCGAGCGCCAGTTGATGGGACAGCATCTCGTCATAGGCGAGGCGTCGCCGCGCGGGGGATGAGGGATCGAGATCGGCGCGGCTCGCGGGCTGATGGATCGAGGCGACCGCCTCCAGCCAGCCGGGCCAGTTCTCGCGGGCCTTCAGGGGGGCGTCGAGCCATTCCGGCAGGTCGGGCGCCTGAGCCAGAGCCTTGGCCACGGCGTTGGCGATGGTGCGCGGCGCGAGGCCTCCCGCCGTGGGATAGGTCGGTTCGAAGGCCGGGAGCCTCCCGGCTTCCTCGGGCGGGAGCATGTGCTCCGGATGGACGATCTGGATCGTTCCGTCGAAATCCTCGCGCTTGCCGGAGACGATCCGGGTCGCGCCGACGGGAAGCTGCTTCTGGAGATGCTGCGGATTGGGATGGAAGAAGACGAGGCTCACCGGAGTCCCCGCCATGTCCTCGGCCTCGACCCGCCAGGGCATGTTCTGCCGGACGGGATTGCGATGACGCAGGATCTTGAGTTCAAGCGTCATCACCGCGCCGGGGACGGACTGGCTCGCGTCGGGCAGGATCCGGCGATCCACGCCGCCCGTCGGCAGGATCCCCAGCATGTCCCCGACGCTGCGCGCGCCGAGCTTCTCGAGTCCGGCGGCGGTCTTGGGCCCGACGCCTTCGAGACTCTGGGGTTCGGCGAAGAGCGGATAGAGGATCTCAGGGCGCATGATCTCGGGACTCCAGGGAATCCGGCGGATTGGCAAGCTGTTCGGCGGGCTGCTCCGGCGGCGAGAGCCCGAGGCGCCGCGCCGCCGCCGCGCCCGCCGCCGCGCCTGTAGAGAAACAGGCCTGCAGCAGATATCCGCCCGTGGGGGCCTCCCAATCCAGCATCTCCCCCGCGAGGAAGACTCCCGGCAGACGGCGCATCTCGAAATCCGGCGTGAGCTCCGACCAGCGCAGGCCTCCGGCGCTGGAGATGGCCCGGTCCAGCGGGAAGGGGGCCCCGAGCGTCAGGGGCGCGTTCTTGATCCGCACGGCCAGCGTCCGCGGGTCTTCGGCGTCGAAGGGGCCCGCCAGGCGCGCCAGAGCCCGCGCCACCGGCGAAAGTCCGCCCGCCTTCTCCAGATGGGTCGAGAGCGAGCGCTTGCCGCGCGGCGCCCCCAGCCGCTTCGCCAGAGTCATGAGGCTCAGATCGGGGCGCAGGTCGATGCGGATCGCGGCCTTGTCGCGCAAGGCCAGCTCCGCCCGGATGGCGGGCCCGAGCGCGTAGATCGCGCCGCCTTCGAGTCCGCGACGGTCGACCATGGCCTCGCCCATGACCCGCGTCGCGCCGCAGGCGACGGCCACCCGCTTCAGGGGCGTCCCGGCGAAGCGGGCGGCGAAATCCTCGGGCCATTCCACATGGAAGCCGCTGTTGGCGGGGGTGAAGGGCGTGAGGGCCGCGCCTCTGGCGGCCAGAAGCTCCGTCCATGCGCCGTCCGGGCCGAGATGGGGCCAGCTCGCGCCGCCCAGCGCCAGAACCGCGACGTCGGGCCGGATCTCCTCGGGGCCCTCGGGAGTCTCGAAGAGCCATGCGTCTTCGGGCGTCCAGCCGACCCAGCGCCGACGGAGCCGCAGCTCCGCCCCGAGATCCCCGAGCCGCCGCAGCCAGGCCCTCAGCAGGGGCGAAGACTTGAGGCTCTCCGGGAAGAGGCGTCCGCTGCTGCCGACGAAGAGTTTCTGGCCGAGGCCCTCCGCCCATTCGGTCAGGGCCTCGGGCGGGAAGTCCCGGATCACGGGCGCCAGCCGCTTCGCCGCCGCGCCATAGCGCCCGATGAAGCGTTCTTCGGGATCGGTGTGGGTGAGGTTCAGGCCGCCGCGCCCCGCGATGAGCAGCTTGCGCGCCGGACTCGCCATGCGCTCGGCGATCACGACGCGGGCTCCGGCCCGGGCGAGGATCTCGGCGGCCATGAGTCCGGCGGGGCCGGCGCCGATCACGAGGGCGAGGGGAGCGGTGGAGGTCATGCGCGGGAGAGGCCTTCAAGACGTCGGGAGGCCTTGGGGATAAGCCGCGCCGCGCCGAAAAGCCAGAGCCTTCCCCGATCCGTCGGGATCGGGAAAGGCTCCGGAGGATTCGGGGCCGCCCCTCGCGGGAGAGGCGGCGAAAGGCGAAGGCGGATCAGTCCGCGATCCGCCAGGTTCCGGTCACGGTCACGGTGATGCTCTGCTCGCCGCCCGCGATGGGGGTCGGCGGAGCGGCCATCGGCGCCGCGGCGGCGCGGGCGAAGGCCACCACCGGGAAGACCGGGCCGGAGACCTGTTCGCTCAGGCCGTCGAGCTTGCCGAGCGTCACGCCGAGGGCTTCGGCGTATTCCTGCGCCTTGGCGCGGGCGTTGAGCGCGGCCTCGCGGCGGGCGGCCTTGAGGAGTTCGTCGCGGTTCTCGATGTCGAAGTTCACGCCCGCCGACTGGTTGGCGCCCGCGCCGACCAGAGCGTCGAGGGTGGGGCCGACCTTGGAGATGTCCGTCAGGCGGACGTTGACCGTGTTCGAGACTTCATAGCCGCGCAGCACCTGGCGTCCGCCGCCGCCGGCGCCCTCCTGCACCCAGTCGTAGCGCGGGCCGAGGGTGAAGTTGGAGGTCCGGACGTCCTTGTCCTCGATTCCGGCGGCCTTGAGCGCCTCGAAGACGGCGGTCATGCGGGTCGCGTTCTGCGCGACGGCCTCCTGGGCGGTGTCGGCCTCCACCTGCACGCCGACCGAGACGGTCGCGAGATCGGGGGCCGCCGTGGCCGAGCCCTCGCCGGACACCGAGATCAGGCGGTCGTCGGCGAAAGCCGCAGGCGCGGCGGCCAGAAGGCCGGACAAGGCCAGACCGGCGGCCAGAACGGCGGGGCGGAGGACGGGACGCGACATGGAAAGCTCCTGCGGGAAAGGAAAGGATGGAAGTGCTGCGGCGCATATAGGCCGCCCATCATGGCGGAAAAAGAGCGGGCGCGGCCCGGATCGGGGCGAATCCGTGGAATTTCTCTCCGCGTTCGGAGAGGCGGGCGGATCACGAGGCGGGCGGGGCGCCTTCTCCGGTCATGCGCGAGAGGGTCGCGTCCTTCCAGAGGACCTGATGCAGGACCACCATGAAGACATGCCCGCAGATCAGCGCGAAGAGCGTCCAGCCGAGCGGGCCGTGGAGCGCGTCGCCGACAGACCGCAAGGCCTCGTCGGGCGCGGGAGCCTGGGGCAGGATCTCGAAGCCGAAGGCGTTGAGCGGCGCGCGGGCCATGGCGTGGAAGCGCAGCACCGCGAGGCTCGGCACGAGGATCATCAGCGCGTAGAGCGCCAGATGCCCCAGCCAGGCCGCCCGCCCCAGGAAGGAGGCCTCGTGCGGAGGGCGGTTGCGGGCGTTGAGCAGCCCCCAGGCGCCGCGCAGGAGCGCGAGCGCGAGAATCAGCACGCCGGTCTGATGATGGGTCCGCCACAGGGCGCGGGCGGCGGCCTGAGCCTCGCCGCCGCTCTCCCAGAAGAAGACCCTCAGCAGCACGCTGGCCATCTGCCAGAGGAAAAGCCCGACCATCCCCCAGTGCAGGAGCTTGCTGATCAGGCCGTAGGCGGCGGGGGAATCCGTCAGGCGGAGGCCGGAGGGGGCGGAGGATCTGGCGACGGGCATGGGCGGGCGGACTCCGGAGGGAGGATGGACGGGCGGAGTCAGGCCTGGCCGGCCTTCACGCGGAAGGCCGCCGCGCGGAAGGCGGCTGCGGCCGGACCCGGAGCGCCGGAGATTGGCCCGCCCTCGCCGCCGGAGCAAGGGAGCCCGCAAGGCGGGGCGCTCGCTTTCGCGTGAGCAGGCGCGCGCGGAGGAGGCGTCTGCGGCGCCCGGGATGAAAACGGAAGGCGCGCCCCTGCGGACGCGCCCTTCCGGCCTGCTCGCCGGGAAACGTCCTGTCGCGGCCTCACATGAGTTCGCGCACCTGGATGACCGCCGGGCCGATGATCACGATGAACAGCACCGGCAGGAAGAAGATGATCATGGGCACGGTCAGCTTGGCGGGCAGGGCGGCGGCCTTGCGCTCGGCGAGGGACATGCGCTCGTTGCGGCTCTCCTCCGAGAGCACGCGCAGGGCCTGGCCGACGGGCGTGCCGTATTTCTCGGCCTGCACCAGAGCGCCCATCAGCGCCTTCACCGGCTGGAGCCCCGTGCGGTTGGCGAAGTTCTCGTAGGCCAGGCCGCGGTCGCCGAGGAAGGAGAGCTCGGCGGTCAGAAGCCCGATCTCCTCGCTCAGCGCCTTGGATTGCGGCGTGATCTCGTGCATCACCTTGTGGAAGGCCTTCTCGATGGACATGCCCGACTCCACGCAGATGACCATCAGGTCCAGCGCGTCCGGATAGGCCCGGAGCATCTCCTTCTGACGCTTCTGCGTCAGGTTGCTCAGGAAGACCGTCGGCGCGTAATAGCCCGCCGCCGCCGCCACCAGGATCGCCACCGAAGTCCGGAAGAGGTCGAAGTCCCCCGCCCGGAACATCCACATGTAGACCAGCGCCATCGACCCCGCCACGATGGGCAGCATCGCGCAGAAGAACACGTAGACGATCGCCGCGTTGCGGCTGCGGAACCCCGCCCGCGCCAGCTTCTGGCGCAGGCTGGTGTCGTTGATCATCTCCTGGAGGCGGAACTTCTCCACGGTGTTCCGCATGGCGCGGATCTTCTTGTCGGCGGCGGGGCCCTGGTTTCCGCGTCCGCCGGACTCCATGCGGTGCAGGCCGCGCAGATTCTCGCGCCGACGGCGCACGCTTTCGAGGCGCTCGGTCAGGGAGCTCGCTTCGGAGCTCCTCATGCCGATCAGCGCGTAGAGGATGCCGCCCACCGCGAAGCCCGCCAGAAGCGGCGCGACGAAGGGCGTGATCATGAGGATCAGATCGGAATTCATGAAGGAATCTCCAGCCGCGGCCCCGGAGCCTCCGGCGATCCCCCTGGATCCTGCGGAAGCTCCGGCTTCTGTTCTCGTGGTCGCGTTCCCGCGGCGGGCGGCCCTTCGGGCGCCGCCGGACGACGCGCTAGATGTCGATGGCGATCATCTGCTGCATCACGAAGATGCCCAGCCCCATCCAGAACAGACCAATGCCGAGCAGGATGTTGCCGAGCTCCTCGGTGAAGAGCAGCGCGATGTATTCCGGAGACATGAAGTAGAGCACCAGGCCCAGAAGGAAGGGCAGCGAGCCGATGATGGCCGCCGAGGCCTTGGCCTCCGAGGAGAGGGCCTTGATCTTGTTCTTGAGCTTCTTGCGGTCGCGCAGCACCGTGCTGAGGTTGGTCAGGGCCTCGGCGAGGTTGCCGCCCGTCTGCTTCTGGATGATCAGCACGATCGAGAAGAAGTTGACCTCCGCCAGAGGCAGGCGGTCGTACATGCGCTTGAGCCCGTCCTCCATCGAGACGCCCACCGTGAAGCTGTCGACGAGGCGCTGGAACTCGCCCGCGACCGGCTGCTGCATCTCGCGGCCGATGAGCTTGAGCCCGTCGTTCACCGGAAGGCCCGTGCGCACGCCGCGCACCAGAACGTCGATGGCGTTGGGGAACTCCTCGATGAACTTCTTCTCGCGCTTGGCGATCATGCGCTTGAGCCACCAGCGCGGCAGGAAGTAGAGCGTCACCGGCAGCGAGGCCAGAGACACCAGCGGCGAAACCTTCATCACCAGAATCAGCACCGCCAGGGCCGCCAGAGCGACGCCCACGAAGATCCCCATGTAGCCGAGGACGCTCTGCGGCACGCCCGCCCGTTCGAGCAGGACGCCGAGGTTGTTCGAGCTGGTCTGGGTGAGGCGGCGTTTCTCGCTCTTCTTGATCTGGTCCTGGATGGTCTTCTTGCGGTCGGCGGCGGTGGAGGCCGTGAGCGAGGCCGCCGACGACTTGCGCGTCATGGCGCCGCCGGTCAGCCTGCGCCGCGAGAGCGTCCCCGCGCCGTCGGCGCGCATGCCCACCAGAGCCGTCAGGAGTCCGGCCACCGCCAGGAAGGTGGTCGCGCCGGTCAGGTAGACGACGTGCTGCGAAGGCAGGTTCGCGATGATGTTGGTCAAGATGTCCATGGGGGGAGGCCCTTTCCTGAAGCCGGCCCGTTCCGATCCTGCGCGGGATGATAGGGCGACGAAGCCTCACAAATCCTTGCGCCGCGTCGTCCCCGGCGCGGAATCTCCGGCCGGGGGACGGCGCCTCTGCGTCTCAGCTCAGATCCTCGTCCATGCTGGTCAGGGCGCCCTGGAGCTCCACCTCGCGGTTGTAGCTCTGGGCGCGCTCCCAGAAGGCGGGCTGGCCCACGCCGGTCGAGAGATGCTTGCCCACCAGCTTGCCCTGGGCGTTCTCGCCCGTGACCTTGAAGCGCACGATGTCCTGGGTGATGATCGTCTCGCCCTCCATCCCGAGCACCTCGGAGACGTGGGTGATGCGGCGCGAGCCGTCGCGCAGGCGCTGGGCCTGCACGATCACGTTGACCGCCGAACAGATCATCTCGCGGATGGTCTTGGAGGGCAGCGCGAAGCCGCCCATGGTGATCATCGATTCAAGACGGCTCAGACATTCGCGCGGGCTGTTCGCGTGGAGCGTGCCCATCGAGCCGTCATGGCCGGTGTTCATGGCCTGGAGGAGGTCGAAGGCCTCCGGGCCGCGCACCTCGCCGACGATGATCCGCTCGGGACGCATGCGCAGACAGTTCTTGACGAGGTCGCGCATGGTGACCTCGCCCTTGCCCTCGAGGTTCGAGGGCCGGGTCTCCAGACGCACCACATGGGGCTGCTGGAGCTGAAGCTCCGCCGAGTCTTCGCAGGTGATGATGCGCTCGTCGTCGGCCGAGAAGCCCGAAAGGCAGTTCAGCAGCGTGGTTTTACCAGAGCCCGTGCCGCCCGAGATCAGGATGTTGCACCGCGAGGCCGCCGCGATCTCCAGGACCTTCGCGCCTTCCGGCGTGATGGCGCCGAAGCGGACCAGATCGGCCATCTTCAGCTTGTCCTTCTTGAACTTGCGGATCGTGAGCGTGGGGCCGTCGATGGCCAGCGGCGGCGCGATCACGTTGACGCGCGAGCCGTCCAGAAGGCGGGCGTCGCAGATGGGGCTCGATTCGTCGACGCGGCGGCCGACCTTCGACACGATCCGCTGACAGATCTCCAGAAGCTGGCGATTGTCGCGGAAGCGGATGTTGGTCAGCTCGATCTTGCCCTTGGTCTCGATGTAGACCTGATCGGCGCCGTTCACCATGATGTCGGCGATGTCGTCGCGTTCGAGCAGAGGTTCGAGCGGGCCGTAGCCGAGCACGTCGTCGCAGATGTCGTCCACGAGGCGGCGCTGTTCGGCCACGCTGAGGACGAAGCCCTTCACCGCCACGATCTCGTTGATGATCGTCGAGATCTCGTTCTCGGCGTCCTCGCGCGAGAGCGCGACCACGCGCGACAGGTCCATCGCGTCGATCAGCGCCGAGAAGATGTCGGTCTTGAGGGCGTAATATTCCTGGGTGTGGATCGGATCGCCGCGCGAACGCTCGGTGGCGGCGGCCTTGGCCTCCTCCTCGGCGGCGGCCATGGCGGGGGTCTTCTTGTTGGCGCGGGCCTTGGCGCGCAGGGCGCCGAAGCCGCCGCCGGAGCTCGGCGTGGAGTCGCCCGCGAGCGAGACGCTCGTGACCTTGCCGACGGGCACGACCTCGCCGGATTCCTCCTCGACCGCATGGGCGGCGGCGGCCTCCGGACGGATCGGGCCCGGCCCGACGCCTCCGGGCCTCGGCCCGCCCGGACGCGGCGGAGGGGCGCCGGCGGGGCCGCCGAAGCCCGGAGGCGGACGCGAACGCGACAGGTCCATGTTGAGCGCGTCGGTGGGCTTGGGCTTGATCCTCGGGCCCAGGCCCCCCAGACCGCCCGCGCCGGCCGGGCCGGGCGGAGGAGGCGCCTTCATCCCGGGACGCGGCGGAGGAGGCGGCGGAGAGCGCCGCGGCGGAGGCGGCGCGCCCGTCGGCATCCCGAGGCCGCCGAATCCGGCGGGCGCCTCGCCCTGGGGACGGCGTCCGAACATTTTGGGGGGCGTCGGGGGGTTGCTCATGTCTCGTCACTCTCGGGGGCTGACGGAAGCGGGCGGAGCCCGTCCTGATCGCGGCTCCGCGCCGGGGCGCGGAGCCGTCTCAAGCGGTCATTTGCGGTCGTCGTCCTCGTCCTCGTCGTCGTCGTCTTCGGGCTCCTCGTCCTTGCGGCGGGCGCGGAGCTTGTCCATGAAGCCCTTGACGGCGCCGAAGGGGTTGAGGCCGCCCTTCCTGGCTCCGCCGGTGGTCACGCCGCCGGGCGCGCCGCCCGAACGCAGGATCCGCCGCCCGTTGCGGGTGGTGGAGAAGAAGCTGTCCGAGAAGGCGTCCAGATCGGTGGTGACCTTGTGGCGCGGGGCGCTGTCGAAGAGCATCTGGCCGCCGTTGGAGGCCGCGCCGAAGACCGCCGCGTCATAGGGCAGCACGAGGTCCGGATGGGCGCCGAGCACGCTCACGTAATCCTTGAGCGGAATCTCGGGACGCTTCTCCACGCCCACCTGATTGAGCACGATGCGCGGCGGCGGATCGTTGGGGCGGCGGCTCTTGAGCGAATCGTAGAGCCCCTTGACGTTGCGCAGCGAGGCCAGGTCCGGCGCGCTGACCAGAACGATGTCGTCGGCCAGAAGCAGGGCCTGGCGCACCCAGGGCGTCCAGCCGTGGGGGGCGTCGATCACCACGTAGTCGCCGCTCTTGCGCAGCACGTCGAGCAGCGAGGTGATCGCGGTCTCGTCGATGTCCACCTTCACGTCGAGCGTGCTCGGCGCCGCGAGGATGCGCAGATGCTGGTTCTCCTCGATCAGCAGGCGCTTGAGCTTCACGTCGTCGAGCTTGTCGCCGTCGGCGAGGGCGTCGAGGATGCTGCGCGTCGGATCCTGGTTGAAGTCGAGCCCGGCGGTGCCGAACTCGATGTCCAGATCGAGGATGATCGTCTCCTTCTGGCGCCGCCGCGCGATGGCCGCGGCCACGTTGTGCGCCAGGGTGCTGGAGCCCACGCCGCCCTTGGAGCCCACGAAGGCCAGGATCTTGCCCATGGGCGTCGTGGCGGGCCCGGCGTAGATCGCCGAGATCGCGTCGATCACCTGCATCGGCGAGGAGGGGGTGACGATGTATTCGTCCACGCCCTGACGCTTGAGCTCGCGGTAGAGCGTCACGTCGTTGGAGGGCGCCGCCACGACCACCTTGGTCGAGGCGTCGCAGACTTCGGCCAGCATCTCCAGCTCGCTGAAGATGCCGAAGCCGCCTTCGGAGCTCTCGACGATCAGCAGGTTGGGCGTGCTGGCGTCGCTGTAGGACTTGGCCGCCCGCGCCACGCCGCCCATCGAGACGGCGAGGCTGGTCTTGACCATGCGCCGGTCGGCGGCCGCGCCGCGCAGGGCGTCTGCGAAATTCTCCGTCTCGCAGAAGGCTTCGATGCTGACGCGGGGGATCACGCCCTCGATGGGCGCGAAGGCCTCCTCGGAGGGAGAGCCCATCGGACGGGCGGCGGCGGATTTGGCGGTGGCGGTGCGGGCCATGGGGGTCTTCTCCTGAAGCGACCGTCAGTTGCCGATCATCGAGGTGGTGCCGGTCTGGCCGCGGCTGCTCTGGGTGAGTTCGCCTTCGCGCCAGTCGCCCAGAACGCGCTCTTCGCGCGGCCAGTCCGGCGCGGTCATGGGCTGGGGGCCCTTCAGATCCGAGGGATAGGCGATCTGCGCCGCCATGTTCACCGAGGTCGCGCAGCCGAAGCTGGGGCTCGGGGTGTTGGCGCGGTTGAGGCGCATGTCCTCGGCGGCGGGCGGACAATGGGTCGTCGCCCCGGGGGGGAAGACCTGCCAGGGAAGGGCGGCCTGCTCCGGCCCGTTGGGGACGGAGCCGGAGCAGCCGGCGAGGAGGGCGGCGAGCGCGCCGGCGAGCGCCGCAGGTTTCAGGCGTCCGAGCATCACGCTCTCCCTCAGTTCAGGATGAAGCCGAGCGGCGCCCGGAGGGCGGCGCGGGCGGCGGCGGGGTCGTAGGGGCCGGCCCCGTAGGTCGCCTGGACGCGGCCCAGCATGTAGAGGTCGGCGTCGCTCGGCGGCGCGAAGCCGTCGGTGGGCAGGACGAAGGCGTCGGGGGCGTTGGGGCGCACCAGATAGGGCGTCACCAGGATCACCAGCTCCGTCTCCGAGCGCTTGAAGTCGCTGGAGGAGAAGAGCCGCCCGAGGATCGGCAGGTTCTTGATGCCCGGAAGACCGGCGTGGTCTCCGGCGTCGCGCTGCTGGATCAGCCCCGCGATGGCGATCGCTCCGCCCGAAGGCGCCTCGATGACCGTGTTGGCCCGGCGGATGGCGATGCCGGGGATGGTCACGGCGCCGGTCGTCAGGGCGCCTTCGTTGGTCAGCTCGCTGACCTCGGTCGAGATCTTCAGGCTGATGCGGCCGTTGTCCAGCACCACGGGGGTGAAGTCGAGCGCCACGCCGAAGTTGCGGAAGTCGTAGCCGATGTTCCCCCGCTCGTCGATCGAGACCGGATAGGGGAACTGGCCGCCCGCGAAGAAGCTGGCGCTCTCGCCCGAGACCGCCGTCAGGTTGGGCTCGGCCAGAAGCCGCGCCACGCCATGGCGCTCGAAGGCGCGCACCAGGCTGGAGAGGGTGAAGTCCGCCACCGTCGCGCTCAGGCTCGCGGCCAGGCCGCTGCCCACGAGGCCGTTGACGTTGAAGGGGTTGCTCAGGGTGATCTCCTGGGCCGCGCCGCCGATCCCGCCCTTGCCGCCCAGATTCACGCCGAACTGCTTGACGATCTCGCGGCGCATCTCGGCCACGCGCACCTTGAGCATCACCTGATTCTCGCCGGCCACGGCCATGCGGTCGATGATCTCGACGTCCTCGCCCTTGACCTGCACGCCGCCCGCCGCGTTGATCGCCGCCACGCCCTGACGGACGAAGCGCCGGATCTCCTGGGCCTCGCGCAGGCTGGAGGCCTGGCCGCGCAGGATCACCTGGCCGAGCATCGACTCGATCCGCAGGTTCGCGCCGGGGAAGTTGGCGCGCAGCGAGGCTTCCAGAGTGCGCAGGTCGGCCTCGACGCGGAGCTCCAGATTCAGGATCTGCGCGCCGTTCTCGTCGAAGACGAAGATGTTGGTCTGGCCGACCTTCAGCCCGTAGAGCAGGATCTGGCGGTTGGTCCGCAGCGTCGCCGAGGCGATGCCGGGGTCAGCCACCACCACTTCGCGCGCCGGAGCCGGAAGCTTGAGCAGCGCCGTCTTGGAGACGTGCACGACGCCCGCCTGGGAGGCCGCGCCCTCGCCGCCGATCTCGATCATCGAGGGGCCGTAGAGCCCGTCCTGGACCATGTCGGCGCCGTAGCCGCTCATGCGCGAGAACATGTCCGCGCCGGGGCGGCCTTCGGCCTGGTCGAGGTAGTAGTTCGCGGAGGAGGGCACGGAGCCCGTCTCGAGGGGCCCGGACTGCAGATAGGACTGGCCGGGATCCCAGACCGGGCCGCCCACCCCCGACGAAAAGCCCACGGGAGACGAGGAGCCCTTGAAGGCGTCGGCCAGAGCGGGCGCGCAGGCCAGAGCGCAGGCGGAGAGGACGGCCGCCGGACTCAGGCGGCGGAGGATGCGGACGCGAAGCGTCATTTCGGGGTCTCCTCGGTCGCGGGGGAGGCGGAAGGCATGGTCGGCACGGCCGCGGCGGAGCCGCTGCGCACCACGAGCAGGCGCGGCGGAGGAATCGCGCCGGGCGCGACGGCCGGGGCGGCCGCCGCCGCAGGCGCCTCGTCTTCGGAGGCGGCGCCGAACCGGGCGCGCATGGCCTCCTGGGTCTGGCGGCGCACTTCCTCGTACTGGGCGCGTTTGGTCTCGGCTTCGGCGATGAGGCGCGCGGCCTCCTGACGCAGGTCGAGGCGGGTGGTCGGCATGATCTTGTCGACGTCGCCGCCGAAGGCCGAATTCAGCTCCTCGAAGCTGAGCAGGCTCAGGGTGATGAAGCCGCGCGACTGCTGCGCGATCTGGCGCGCCAGAGCCATCAGCTCGGCCTGATCGGGCGTCACCTCGACGGTGGCGGTCGCGCCGACCACCGAAGGCTGACGCACCCCCTCGCCGAGCACCTGGTCGATGGCCAGGATGCGCACGTGACGCATGATGGTGTCGGTGCGGTTCTCGGAGATCTGGCGGTTCACCACGCCGGTCTCCTCGTTCACCATGTCGATGGTGAAGGCGCGGGTCAGCAGGATGTCCACGTAGTCGCCCGGCAGGATGAAGCCGCCTGCGCCGGTCACGTCGGAGATCGGAAGGCTGATCGCGCGCATCCCTTCGCGCACGATGCCCGACATCAGGCCGCCGCCCTGAAGATCGAGGATCTTCGACTGGGTCAGGGGCTCGCCCTGGGTCAGGCGCGTGCGGGTGACCTTGCTGGTCACTTCGTCCAGAGCCTGGGGGCGCGAGCTGCGGGTCACGAAGGAGGTGACGAGGGCGTCGGCGGGCCAGGCCTGCCAGCGCACGTCGCCGGGGCGCAGCGTCTCGCCGATGCGGATGTCGCGCGAGACGACCAGCACGTCCTCGGTCCGGGCGACGGGCGCCACGGGGGCCGCGGCGCCCGCCATCACGGGTTGACGCGGCAGAGCCGCCTGACTGTTCATCGCGCTCTTCACCAGCCACATCGTCGCCATGGCCGCCAGACAGGCGCAGAGTAAAATGAAAATCCTGACGCCACGCACGCTGCGTCTCCTCTTGCTGACGAGAGGCCTGGAAGGGCCCGCCGCATGACTTCGCCGTCTTGAAGAGTCCGAATCCGGACCTCCGATCGGTCCGAGAACTATGCGCGTCTTGTCCTAAAATTGTTTTAGGAGGCGCCGCGAAGGGATGGTTTCACGCAAGAGGGTTGGAATCCCGACGCGAATCAGGGAAAACGGCGGCGGAGGTCCTTTCCCGGACCTCGTCCGGACATCGCCGCCGTCTGCGGGGCGCCCCTCCTTCGGCGACGGACCCCTGGTCCGGGGCGAGGGGAGGGCTTCTTCGGCCCGGCCCCGATCCGGACGGATTTCGCCGTGTTCTCCGGTCTTGATGGACCGGATCAACCTTATGAGGTCACCCTGTGAGGATCGTCGCCCTGTTCGTCGTCGGCGCCGCCCTGGTCGCGACGGCCGCCGCCACAACCGCGGTCGCCCAGGACGCCCGGACGCGCCTGATGGAGTCGCGCTTCTGGAGCGCCTTCAAGATGCAGCCCGCCGACGGGCCGGTCTGCTGGGCCGCCACCACGCCCACCCAGTCCAACTACTCCCAGAATCCGGGAACGGTGGGCGAGACCTTCCTGATGGCCTCCTACCGGCCGCGCGCCGGAGTTTCGGGCGAGATCAGCATCATCTCGGGCGTGCCCTTCGATGAATCGCGTCCCGTCACGCTCCAGGTGGGCCGCTCGAACTTCACCCTCTTCGCGGTGGGCGACGGCGCCTGGGTCGAGGGCGAACAGGAGGAGCGTCGGCTCTTCAGCGCCCTGCGCGGCGGCGCCACCGCCATCGTCACCGCCGGAGTCGCGGGGGGATCGCGCGTCGAGCACAACTTCTCGCTCGCGGGCTTCACGGCGGCCTCCAACGCGGCTCAGGCCGCCTGCCGCTGAGGCGTCCGCAGCCCCGGACGCAGACCCGGACGGAACCCGGACTCCGGCGCATGGGTGGGCGCCGGGACCGGACTCCGCGGAGGTCAGGCGGGGGGCCGGGCGGGGCGCCGCCGCCGATTCGCCCTCCCGGCGAGTCGCGCGCCGGATTTCGGGCGCGCCTTCCCCTCGGGAGGGGGCGCTCAGAGACGCCGCAGGCCGGAAAGCGCTGCGGAAGGGCGGATCTCGCCCACGACCTCCGCACGGCTGTTGCGGATGGGCGGCGCCTTGAGGGATTCCGTCAGGGCTTCGGCGCCCCCCGTCGCGCCGAGCGCCGTCAGGATCGCCGCCAGAGCCGATTCCGCCGCCCGATTCGCGCCGTCGTCGATCTTCAGCGCCAGACCGATCCCGCGTCCCGGCAGGATCGCCGTGAAGACGCCGTCCGCCCCCACCTTCACCACCGCTTCGTCAGGCAGAGCCTCGGTCAGCCGCGTGCAGGCCCGGCCCTCGCCCGCGATGAGGAAGGGATGCGCCTTCATCGCCCGCCTCAGACGCAGCTGGGCGGCGTCATGGGCGTCGCCGTCTCCGGCCGAGGCGAATCCGGCCATGGCCCGCGCCACCCCCGCCAGAGAAGCCGTGAAGTTCGGCGCCGCGCAGCCGTCCACGCCATGGGCGGGGAGAGCGTCTTGTCCGGTGGCCTCGGCGAAGGCCGCGCCCACGGCGCGTTGAGTCGGGGCCTCGGGGTCGAGGTAATCCGCCGGAGCCGCCTTCAGATGGCGCGTCAGGGTCAGGAAGCCGCCATGCTTGCCCGAACAATTATGGTGCAGGCGGCAAGGCTTCTCGCCGGTTCCGCGCAGACGCTCGGCCTCGGCCCTGTCGCTGGGCTCCTGCGGGCCGCAGCCCAGATCCGACTCCCCGAGGCCCAGAGCCTCCAGCCAGGCGGAGACCCGCCGCACATGCTCGTGCGAGCCCTCATGCGAGGCGCAGGAGAGCGCCAGATGCTCCGAGGTCAGGCCATAGGCCTCGGCGGCGCCCGAAGAGACCAGGGGAATCGCCTGGATCATCTTCACCGCCGAGCGGGGGAAGATCCGGCGCCCGACGTCGCCCAGGGCGAAGATCAGCTCGCCGTCCGGACCCGCGACGGCCACCGCGCCGCGATGGAGGTTCTCCACGATCTCGCCGCCCTTGCGGTCGCGGCGGGTGGTCTCGACGAGGACGGGATTGACGGAATCGGACATATGGAGGCGCCTCCCTGAAAGTCGCGCGCGATCTTTTGCGCTCGGGGCGCAGGCGCGTTATATTAAGCCTTCAGACGGCGGGGACCAGAGGTCTCGCGCCCTTTTCGCATTCTCGAAGCCCGGAGATTCCGCCCATGACGCCCGCTCAGGCCGTCGCCTTTCCCTCGACCGCGCCGCAAGCCGAGGCTCTGGCGCCTGATTTCCGCGTCGCGCCGCGCAAGGTCTCCGAATCGGCGAAGAACCTGATCGGCATGACCCGCGAGCGCATGCTCGAGGCGCTGATGGATTTCGGCATGGACGCCAAGGCCGCGAAGATGCGCCGGGCTCAGATCTGGTCCTGGCTCTATCAGCGCGGCGCCCGCGATTTCGACGAGATGACCAATCTCGGCAAGGGCCTGCGGACGGAGCTGGCTCAGGCCTTCCAGATCGCGCGCCCGGAGATCACCACGCGTCAGATCAGCTCCGACGGGACGCGCAAATATCTCCTGCGCATCGAGGGCGGCCATGAGGTCGAGGCGGTCTACATCCCCGAAGAGGATCGCGGCACGCTCTGCGTCTCTTCGCAGGTGGGCTGCACCCTGACCTGCACCTTCTGCCACACCGGCACGCAGAAGCTGGTCCGCAACCTGACTCCGGCGGAGATCGTGGGTCAGGCGCTCGTCTGCCGCGACGATCTCGACGAATGGCCGCGTCCCGGCGAGAAGATCGACGACCGTCGCCGCATCACCAACATCGTGCTGATGGGCATGGGCGAGCCGCTCTACAACCTCGACGCCGTGCGCGACGCCATGGCCATCGTCATGGACGGCGAGGGCTTCAGCCTCAGCCGCCGCCGCGTGACGCTCTCGACCTCGGGCGTGGCGCCGGAGATTTTGCGCGCGGGCGAAGAAATCGGGTGCTTGCTGGCGATCTCGTTGCATGCGACGACGGATGAAGTCCGCGACAAGCTGGTTCCGATCAATAAGAAATGGAACATCGAGGCTCTGCTGAACGCGGTGCGGGCCTATCCGCGGCTCTCGAACTCCGAGCGCGTGACCTTCGAATACGTCATGCTCAAGGATGTGAACGATTCCGACGCCGACGCGCGGCGGCTGGTGCGGTTGATCGCGGGGATTCCCGCCAAGATCAACCTCATCCCCTTCAACCCTTGGCCGGGGACGATCTATGAATGCTCCAGCTGGGAGCGGATCGAATCCTTCGCCGAGATCGTCAACCGCGCGGGCTACGCCAGCCCCATCCGCACGCCGCGCGGACGCGACATCCTCGCCGCCTGCGGTCAGCTCAAGTCCGCCACCGAGCGGGCGCGCAATCCCCGCCGCGCGGGGGCCGCTCCGGAGGCCGAAGCCTCCTGAGCGGCGCAGAGTTTCAGGCCGGCTTCGAGTCGAAGACCACGAGATCCACGCCGCCGGAGGCGAAATTCGGAATGTCGCCGGCGGCGGCCTGGCCGTCCGGGGTGGCGAGGCCCGCCTGCAGGGCGGCCAGCGAGTCGAATTCGAGCACGGCCACCTTGTAGACGTCCTGGGCTCCGGCCACGGCGGTCACGGGGCCGTCGCTGACCGTGTAGCCGCGCAGGCCGGGGATCTTGCGGGCGAGAGGCGCGTGAGTCGCCGTGTAATAGGCGTCGAACGCGGCCTTGTCCTTGGGCGTCTTGTAGAAAGCGACCAGACGAGCCATGGGGTTTCCTCCTGATGTATCGGTGTCGAGCTCTCCGGAATGGTGAGGGGGCGGCTTCGAAGGGTCAAGCGCCCCCGGCTCCGACCAAGGTCCGCCGCAGACCAAAGCATGAGGCGCCGCCGAAGCCCTGAGCCTCGGCGGCGCTTCCTGGTTCAGCGGTTGTCGAGCTGGGCGCGCACGACCTTCAGCCCCTCCGGCGAGATGCGGTAGGGGCCGCCGCTCCGCGAGGCGATCAGGCCCCGGCGACGCAGCTTGCGGAAGACGTCGAGGGTGCAGTCCGCGAGGGTCCAGCCTTCGCGCGTGACGCAGTCCACCGCGAGGACGCGGCCTTTCTGCTGTTCATGGCGGATGACGCCGCCTTGCGCGAGCGCATGCAGCGTCCGCTGTTCGAGCTTCGAGATGTTCATTGAAGATGTCCGGGATCCGGCAGGCCGAAATTCCCCGGAGCCCGAGGCTCCGGAGGCGAATCAGGCCGACGGCGTTCGAAAGGGCTTCGAAACGGCGTCAGCGGCGGATCGCAATCCCTGACATCTATGCTCCTCTGGCGCGGCGGGCCCGATGGGGCGGCCGTGAGGATCGGACAAGGCGCGCAGGATGATCCTCCGCGCGCCCGGGGTCAACCGGAAATCAGCCCGGACCCTTGCGGGCGGCGGAGATCAGCTGCTTCACGCCGTCGAGGGCGCCTTCGGCGGCGTACCCGGCGTCTTCGCCCCATGCGCCGTCGAGCGCGCCACGCGGGACTTCGTTCTCCTGAAGCACCTGGCCCACGCCGCCGCCCAGAGCGTCTTCGAGCCGCCAGGTGATGCTGATCACGTCGCCGCCCGCGCCGCCGGATTTCTTCTCGACCTGACCCGCCAGCACCATGGCGCCGGGCGTGCCCTCGGGCACGACGCGTTCGCCCGCATTGATCAGCAACTGACGCAAGGCCGCGCTGAGGCTGCGGTCTCCGTCGCCGGGCGCGCCGAAGACGCCCCGGAAGGCGATGGGCGCGGTCGCCGTCGTGGAGGCGATGGGCGTCGGCGGGCCGAAGCCGCCGCCTCCGGAGAGGGCCGGAGCCGCGACGGGCGCAGGAGGCGCGGGAACAGGCGCCGGGCGCGGAGGAGGCGCAGGCGCGGGAGCAGGCGGCGCCATGGCGACGGGCCGGGGAGGGCTCGCCAGAGGCGCGGGCGTCGGCGCCGGGAGGGTCTGAGCTTGGGGCGAGGGCTGGACCCCCATGACCGCCATCGGCGGGCGCGTGGCGGCGGGCGGGGCGCTCGGGAGGGGCGCGAATCCCGGAGAGCCCTGCGCGACGGGGCCGCCGGGCGAGAATCCGCCGCTCTGCGTCGGGATCTGAGGCGGGGGCGCGGGGCGCGTCGGGAGGGCCTGTCCGCCCTGGATCGAGACCGGGGCCGGAGCGGGAGAGGCGAGCGGCGCCGGTCCGAAGACGAGCGGCGCGGCGGAGGGCGCAGGCGTCGGGTTCGGGCCGAAGGCCACGGCGCCGCTGCGGATCGGGGCGGGCGCGGCGGGGCGCGGCGCGGAGGAGGGCAGGGCGCCCGAGATCCCCCCCGAGAGCCCGCGCGCCAGACGCTCGGCGCTGCGGCGGCCCGCGGCGCTCAGGGCTTCGTCGCTCAGGGCGGACCAGGGGTCGATTCCCGGCTGGGCGGCGAAGGCCTGGCGCTCGAAGACCTGATCCAGCGTGCGGCCGACGGAATCCATCAGCCGCCATTCGAGCAGCAGCGCGCCGCCTTCCAGAAAGGCGCGGCCCTCCAGACGATAGGCCTGGGGCGCCGCCGAGAAGGCCGCCTGACCCACCCGCAGCCCCAGCGCCGAGGACAGGGCCTCGCGGATGACGTAGCCGCGATCCTGCGGCGCGCCCTCGACCGGCAGCACCGCGATGTGGCGTCCGGCGGGCGTGACGAGCAGCTCCGCCCCGAGCGGCGGCGCGCTCAGCTGCGGCGTCGCCACGATGGAGGGCGGCTTGACCAGCATCGGCGGGCCGCCCGCATAGGGATGCGTCGGCGCCTCGGGAATGGCGGAGCGTCCCCGGAAGAGCGACTGGGTGAATTCGCATCCGCTCAGCGCGGTCGCGGTCAGCAGCGCCAGCGCCAGAGGGCGGAGACGGACAGGGCGCAAGGCGTTGGACGAAGGAGGGTTCATGGGCGGCGCCTATCCTCGGAAATGCGGTCGGAGCGCCGCGAAGATAGGCTCAAGAGCGTTAACCGGTCGTTGACCGTCCCATGGCGGATTTTCATCTGGAAACCGCAGGAAACGCGCCAGGTCGCGCTTCCGGCGAAGGATTCCCCCGCCGGAGCGCGAAAGGAGGAGGCGCGTTTCCTTCCGCCTTCAGGCGGGGTTCAGCGCCACGACCGAAAGCTGGCGTCCGTAATCGGGCTCGCCCCAGTGGACGGCGCGCCGGTTGCTGAAATAGCGCGTCGCGGCGCCGTAGGTGCAGAGCCCGAGCCCCTGCGACTCGCCGACGCCCGCCGCCTTCAGCCGCGCCAGCACGTAGCCCGGCAGATCGAAGCGCCAGCGTTCGGGATCGGCGTGGTCCTCGGCGAAGAAGGCCGCCGCCTCCGGGCCCGAGGCCAGGAACCCGGCGCGGAACTCGCCCGAGACCTGATAGTTGCGCTGCGCGATGCAGGGCCCCACGGCGGCCCGGATGCGCCCCCTCTCGGCGCCGAGCCCGACCATGGCCTCCACCGCGGCCTCCAGCACGCCGCCGAGCGCGCCCTTCCAGCCCGCATGCGCCGCGCCCACCACGCCCGCCCTGCGGTCGGCGAAGAGGACGGGCGCGCAATCGGCGGTCAGGATTCCCAGGGCGATCCCCGGAACGCGCGTGACCAGAGCGTCGGCCTCCGGCGCCTGGCCGGGCGCCCATGGAGCCTCGACGACCACGGCGGCGGCGCTGTGGGTCTGATGGGCCGAGACCAGCGCCGCCGGCGCCAGCCCCAGAGCCTGCGCGACCCGCGCGCGGTTTTCGGCCACGCGCTCGGGCAGGTCCTCCTTCGCGCCGCGTCCGCACTGGAGGGACTCGTAGATCCCCGGAGAGACGCCTCCCTGACGCCCGAAGAAGCCGTGACGGATCTCCGGACGCTCCAGAAGAGGCGCGCGCTGGAAAGGCGGACGAAGCATGCGGAGATCCTCCCTCGGCGAATCGCCTTTCTCTAGACCCCCGCCGTCAGGGCGTCCAGAGCGAGGGCGCGCGTCCCGGCCCTCCTTGCGGACCTGGAGCGGGCGCGGGCCTCTCCGGGCTCCGGATCCGGGGCGCGGCGGGCCGCTCCGGAGGGGCCGGAAAGGGCTCCGCAGACCCCCGGACCTGATCCGAAAGTCGGGGAGGGCCCGGAATCCCAGAAAATCCGTTTCTTTTTCGCCGCGAATCTGTAATTTTCTTTCAATGATCAGGCCCAAACCGCTCTGAAGGGCGGCGGAGCCCAAGAAAATCACAGAAGCCGCTCCATTCCCTCGCGGGTCCTGGCGCGCATACGGAGCCGAAATGCCAGGCGTCAAACTGGATCCCATCGACCGCAAGATCCTCGCCGAACTCCAGGCCGACGGACGGATGACCAACGTCGACCTTTCGCAACGCGTGGGCATCTCCGCGCCGCCCTGCCTGCGCCGCATGCGCGCGCTCGAGGAGGAAGGGCTGATCCGCGGCTATCACGCCGACGTGGACGAACGCGCCCTCGGCTTCGACGTCATGGTCTTCGCCATGATCGGGCTGAAAAGCCAGGCCGAGGAGGATCTCGAAGCCTTCGAGGCCCTCGCCCGGAGCTGGCCGCTGGTCCGCGACTGCCACATGCTCAACGGCGAGATCGACTTCATCCTGCGTTGCGTGGCGCCCAACCTCTCGACCTTCCAGAAGTTCCTGACCGATCATCTGACCTCGGCGCCCAACGTGGCGAGCGTCAAGACGCGCCTCGTGATCCGCACCGCCAAGCGCGAGCCGGGCGTGCCTTTCGAGCTGCTCGATCAGACCACCTCCGTCTGACGGGGCCTCCGCAGGCGGCTCCGGGCGGAGAGGGAGACCCCTCTCCGTTCAGAATCGCGGCTGGATGCGCGGCAGCCCCGCGAAGGGCGCGGGCGCGGAAGCGGCCTCCTCCTCGGGGGCGGGCGGGCGCGGAGCCGCAGGCGGCTCCACGCCTTCGAGCGTGACATGGGCGCCGACCTCGTCCCAATGGACGTCCACGATCCGCACCGGGCCCGGCTGCTCGCGCGCGAAGAGCGCCCGCGCCAGCGGATTCACCAGGTGGGCCTCGATCCTGTTGCGCACGCCGCGTCCGCCCTGCGAGAGGTCCGCCGTGCAGAGCGCCTTCAGCGCCACCCGCGCGCCGGGCGCGATCTGCACGGAATGGCCCGCCGCGCGGGTCTCCAGAAGGACGCGGGCCAGCAGCATGTCGAAGATCCTCGACGCGATCTCCGGGCGGATGAAGTCGAAGACGATGAAGTTCTCGCCGAAGCGGTTGAGGATCTCGGGGCGGTTCAGCGTGAGGGTGAAGTAATCCTCGATGGCGCCGCGCACATGGGCGCGGATGGCCTCGTAGGGCTGGTCCGGCGAGACCAGAGCCCGCCGCCGCCCTTCGGCATCCTGTCCCGAGACGCCGAGATTCGAGGTGAAGACGATCAGCGTCTCGGAGAAATAGACCCGGTCGCCGCGGCCCGAGGTCAGCACGCCGTCGTCGAGCACCTGGAGGAACTTGTCCAGCACGCGCGGATGGGCCTTCTCGATCTCGTCGAAGAGCACCACGCTGAAGGGGCGCTCGCGGACGGCGTTGGTCAGCTCGCCCCCCACGTCGTAGCCCACATAGCCCGGCGGCGCGCCGATCAGCCTCTGGGCGGAATGCTCGGCGCTGAACTCCGACATGTCGAAGCGGATATAGGCGGATTCGTCGCCGAAGATCATCCGCGTGACCGCCTTGGCGAGCTCGGTCTTGCCGACGCCCGTCGGCCCCGCGAGGAAGGCCACTCCGCGCGGACGGTCGCCCGAGCGCCCCCCCACCCCCAGAGCCGCGCGCTTGACCACGTCCATCATGTGCCGCAGGGCGTGCGGCTGCCCGAGCACCCGTTCGGCGAGGCGCTTCTCGCCTTCGACCACGGTGCGCCGCTCGATCTTGCGCCAGGGGTCGTCCGTGGCGCCGACCTTGTAGCGGCGCACCGCCTCGGAGATGGCGGCCACCCCCACGCCCTCGGAGCGGGCCAGCAGCGCGATGGCGTTCAGATCGGTCAGGAGCATGCCTTCCGATCCGTCCACCAGGGCGTCTTCGGCCTGCCCGAGGGCTTCGGGAGTCTGGCCCTGGGCGTCGGGCAGGCTGCGGATCACCGAGGGCGCGATCATCCGGCGCAGGACGCGGTCGGGCGGCGGAATCGGGATGTGCCGCAAGCGCGGATTGTTCACCACCAGCCAGTCGGGGAGGTCGCCCTCCTTGTCGGCGATCCAGAGCGCCACGTTGAAGCGCGGCGCCCGGTCCGGACCCACCGGACGCGCGACGGCCTTGTGGCTGAGCACCAGGGCTTCCGTGAAGAAGGCGTGCTCCTCGGCGGTCTGGACGTCGGCGCGCAGGCTCAGCCGCGAGGCGAAATGCACCAGCAGCGCCAGAGGCGGGCCGTCATGGAAGGTCAGGCGGCGCAGCACCGCGCGCAGCAGATCGGGGCCGACCCCGAGATCGGCGCCCTGGAGGCCGAGCGAACTGAGGATCGCCGAAGAGGGGCGTCCGGGGGTGGTCTCGCGGGCGTCGGCGAGCGCCACGCCGCGCAGGGGATCGTAGCTCAGCACGGCGGCGTAGCCCATGTCGCGGAGCATCGCCGCCAGAGACTGCTCCAGCGTGGCCGAGGAGGCGAAACGCCCCGTGGCGCGGAATTGCAGGTCGCGCACGTTGCCGGTCAGCAGGAACTGGCTCTTGAGCGGCAGGAAGCGCCGCAGATCGCGCATCCAGCGCGGCTCCTGAAGATCGGTCGATTCGGTCAAGCCCGCTTTCTCCCCTCGGCATGGCCTCTGCGGGCCTTCCGGCAGGAATAGCGCGCTTCCACGAAGGAGGGATTAAGAGCGCCTCCGCACGAGACGCGCGAAGGTCGGGCGCGTCGCGGGAGGACGCGCCCCGGGAGGTCGGGCTTCAGGCGAGATGCTTGCGGAACCAGTCCAGGGTGCGGGACCAGGCCAGTTCGGCGGCCGCCTCGTCGTAACGGGGCGTGGAGTCGTTGTGGAAGCCGTGGTTGGTGCCCGGATAGACATGGCCTTCGTAGGTCTTGCCCTCGGCCTTGAGGGCCTCCTCGTAGGCGGGCCATCCGGCGTTGACGTTGGGGTCGGTCTCGGCGAAGTGCAGCAGGAGCGGGGCCTTGATCTTCGGGACCTCCGCCGCCGGCGCCTGACGCCCGTAGAAGGGGACCGCCGCCGCCAGCTCGGGATAGGCGACCGCCGCCGCGTTGGAGACTCCGCCGCCATAGCAGAAGCCCGTGATCCCGATCCTGTCGGTGGTCAGATCGCTGGCGAGCAGGAAGTCTATGGCGGCGAAGAAGTCGTTCATCAGCTTGGCCGGATCGACCTGCTGCTGCAGCTCGCGGCCCTTTTCGTCATTGCCGGGATATCCGCCCATGGAGGTCAGGCCGTCGGGCGCGAGGGCGACGAATCCGGCCTTGGCGAGGCGTCGGGCCACATCCTCGATATAGGGATTCAGGCCGCGGTTCTCATGGACGACCACCACGCCCGGAACCGGCCCCGTCGCGCCGACGGGGCGCACGAGATAGCCGCGGACTTCGCCATGTCCGTTCGGCGAGGGATAGCGGATGTATTCGGGGAGGATCTCGGGATCGGTGAACTCGACCTGCTGCGCGAGGGCGTAATCGGGGGCGAGGCTGCCGAGCAGGGCGGCGGCGGTGAGTCCGCCGACGGCGAATCTGGCCGCGCGGTCGAGGAATTCGCGCTTGGTGATGCGGCCATGGACGTAGAAATCATAGAGTTCGAGCAGTTCGGGGGGGAAGTCCCGGGCGGTGAGGCGGGGGGCGGGGGCTGTCATGGGCGTCGCCTTCCTGTGATCTTGATCTGCGCGACGAGCCTACATGCGGAAGCCCTGCGGGGGGAATCAAGACAAGGCGAGCGCGGAGGCGAGCGCCCTGAAGACGACGCACGCCCGGGAGCAGGCTGCGCCGGAGCTTCACGATCTGGCCGGAACTGGAAGAATGGCGGGCCGCGACCGATAGTGATGATCACTACGTTTACGCCATAGCCCTCTGAATTTCTCTCTCCACCCAACGAGGTGCAGGTCTTTCGCGTAGCCCCGGCAATCATCAGATTGCGTCTCGTCGTGCCGGGTCACTCCGGCATCCTACCTGAATCAGGTTGTCGAGTGTCGATTATCACTATAGTGTCGCGCCACAAAGGTTTGGTGAGAATCACTGACGATGCACCCAGGAACAACAGTCCGACAGGATTGCCTTGAAAAGAACGGGTTGAGCGTCACTGACGCTGCTCGGGTTCTTGGCGTGGATCGACAGACCCTCAGCAACTTACTGAACGCCAGATCGGGCATCTCACCGGAGATGGCCATACGGTTAGAAAAGGCGTTCGGAATACCTGCACGCGAGTGGCTGATGCGGCAGCTCGACCACGAGTTGGCCGAGGTTAGGCAGCGCGCTGGAGATATTGATGTCGAGCCTTTCAGCACAGTGAAGGCTTCAATAGATGGGCGGAAGGGGCGTTGATGTCTTCTAAATATATAATCATATGCAATTTTATTGCGTCGGTGATCTAGAGTTATGGCTTCGAATGAGAGCGCTATAGAAAAAGAGCTTATTTCTAAGCTTCAAGAGCTTAAATACGAATATCGCCCAGACATCCGTGACCGCGCGGCGCTGGAGCTGAACTTTCGTCAGAAGTTCGAGGCGCTGAACCGTGTCCGCCTGACCGATAGCGAATTTCAACGCCTGCTGGAAAGCATCACCACGCCCGACGTGTTCGCCGCTGCAAACATCCTGCGCGGGTACAGCAGCTTCGAGCGCGATGATGGTACACCGCTCAACTACACGTTGGTCAACATCAAGGATTGGTGCAAAAACAGCTTCGAGGTGGTCAACCAGCTCCGCATCAACACGGACAACAGCCACCACCGATTTGACGTGATGTTGCTCATCAACGGCGTGCCCGTCGTGCAGGTTGAACTCAAGACGATGGCTGTCAGCCCCCGCCGCGCCATGCAGCAGATCGTCGATTATAAGGCCGAACCGGGCAATGGCTACGGCAAAACCCTGCTTTGCTTCATCCAGATTTTCGTAGTGAGCAACCGCACCGACACCTGGTACTTTGCTAACAACAACGCGCGCCAGTTCAGCTTTAACGCCGATGAACGCTTCCTGCCAATTTATCAGTTCGCCAACGAAGATAACAAGAAGATCACTCATCTCGACAGCTTTGTCGAGAAATTTCTGGCTAAATGCACCCTAGGCCAAATGGTCAGCCGCTATATGGTATTGGTCGCCAGCGAACAAAAGCTGATGATGATGCGGCCCTACCAAATCTATGCCGTGAAGGCGATTGTGGACTGCATTCATCAAAATTGCGGCAATGGCTATGTCTGGCATACCACCGGCAGCGGGAAGACGCTGACATCGTTCAAAGCATCGACCTTGCTCAAGGACAATGATGACATAGCCAAGTGCTTGTTCGTCGTAGACCGCAAGGACCTCGACCGGCAAACCCGCGAGGAATTCAACCGCTTCCAGGAAGGTTGCGTAGAGGAAAACACCAACACCGAAACACTGGTGCGTCGCCTGTTGTCAGATGACCGGGCTGATAAGGTGATCGTCACGACCATCCAAAAGTTGGGCTTGGCGCTTGACAATTCCAATCGTCGCCAATCTGGCAAGACGCGGACCTATAAGGAGCGGCTGGAGCCGCTGCGTGACGAGCGCATTGCGATTATTTTCGACGAATGCCACCGTTCGCAGTTTGGAGACAACCACAAGGCCATAAAAGAATTCTTCCCCAAGGCTCAGCTCTTCGGATTCACCGGCACGCCAATCTTCGAGCAGAATGCCAGCTATCAGCAGATCGAGGGAGAAGAGGGCCGCTATCACACCACGGACGACTTGTTCCAGCGCAGCCTGCATCAATACACGATCACCCACGCTATCGAAGATCGCAATGTGTTGCGGTTCCACATCGACTACTACAAGCCCGAAGGGGAAAAGCTGCCCAAGCCAGGTGAAGCGCTCAAGAAAGAGAAGGTCATCGAAACGATCCTAGCCAAGCACGATGCTGCTACCGCTAACCGGAAATTCAATGCCGTTCTGGCGACCGGATCGATCAATGACGCCATCGACTACTATGAAAAGTTCGCCAAAATTCAGGCGCAGCAACAAGCCGCCGATCCTGAATTCCAACCTCTGAAAATTGCCTGCGTTTTTTCACCGCCCGCCGAGGGCAACAAGGATGTGCAGCAGATTCAGGAGGATCTGCCGCAGGAAAAGGCCGATAATGCGCAGAACCCCGAAGCCAAGAAGGCCGCGCTGAAGGCGATCATCAACGATTATAACAACCGTTACGGCACCAACCACCGTATCGGCGAGTTCGATCTGTATTATCAGGACGTGCAGAAGCGCATCAAGGATCAGCAGTTCCCCAACGCTGATCTCCCCCACAAGGGTGCGGAGAAGATCGACATCGTCATCGTGGTGGACATGCTGCTCACCGGATTTGATTCCAAGTTCCTGAACACGCTCTATGTAGACAAGAACCTGAAGTACCACGGACTTATTCAGGCATTTTCGCGCACCAACCGCGTGCTCAATGACACCAAGCCCTATGGCAACATCCTCGATTTTCGGCAGCAGCAGGCGGTAGTGGAAGAAGCCATAGCGCTCTTCTCTGGTGAGAAGGTCGACAACCCCCGGCAAATCTGGCTAGTCGATCCTGCCCCGAAGGTCATTGAGAACCTGCAAACCGCTGTGCAGACGCTGGGCGCATTTATGGAATCACAGGGGTTGTCCAACGCCCCGGAGGACGTGCCTAATCTGAAGGGCGATGCCGCGCGCGGGCAGTTCATCACCTTGTTCAAGGAGGTGCAGCGCCTGAAAACCCAGCTCGATCAGTACACCGATCTGAGCGAAGAGCAGGCAGAAGCGATCAGTCAGACCGTGCCAAGCGACGCCTTACAGGGCTTCCGTAGCATGTATCTGGAAACAGCCAAGAGACTGAAGGAAAAACAGGACAAACATGGCGGTTCCGACGATCCGGCGGTGGACCAACTCGATTTCGAGTTTGTGCTCTTCCACTCAGCCGTGATCGACTATGATTACATCATGGGCTTGATTGCGCGTTACACGCAGAACCTGCCCGGCAAGCTGAAAATGAGCCGCGAGCAGTTGATTGGTCTGATCCAATCCGATGCGAAGTTTGTCGATGAGCGGGACGATATAGCCGAGTATATTCGCGGCTTATCCGCTGACCAGCCGTTGGCCGAAAAAGAAATCCGCGCCGGTTACGAACAGTTCAAAGCCGCGAAGAAGGTGCAGGCCCTGACTGCCATTGCCGACAAGCACGGGGTGGATGCTGCTGCGCTGCAAGCCTTTGTCGATGTCGTGCTGCGGCGCCGAATTTTCGATGGCGATGGCCTTGGCGACCTCATGGCCCCGCTGGAACTGGGCTGGAAGGCGCGCACGGAAGCCGAGTTGGCGCTGATGGAGGATCTTGCCCCCTTGCTCCACAAGCAGGCCCAAGGCCGCGAGATTTCGGGGCTTAGCGCATATGAGCAGTAAGGGTACGGGCGCAGTGCCGGGAGAACACGATCAGTCGGGCGGGCTTATGCCGACATTGCGATTTTCAGAGTTTCTTGGGCAGCCGTTACAGGACGTTCGGCTTGGCGATGTAACCGAAGAGGCCACGACCCGAAACGGCAACAAGCTTGCTCGAGCATTGGTGATGGGTGTCAGGAAAGAGGGTGGCATCGTTCCGATGGAGGAACGATTAGTGTCCGGAGATATCGCCCGCTACAAGAAGGTTCGAAAAAATTGGTTCGCGTATAACCCGATGCGATTGAACATTGGGTCAATTGCGCGATGGCAAGGGGATGAAGAGGTTCTCGTAAGTCCGGATTACGTCGTGTTCCGGTGCCTCGCTCGATCCAATTCCGCGTCAATTCTTCCCGAATATCTCGATCACTTCCGTAGTTCCACGCAATGGGATGCGTTCACCAACGAGTCTGGCGATGGCGGGGTGCGTATTCGCATTTACTACCGTGACATCGCGCGAATGCGATTACTGCTGCCATCGGTCAGCGAACAGCATAAAATCGCTGATTGCCTATCGTCCATCGATGCGTTGATTGCCGCCGAGGCTGACAGGCTGGAGGCGTTGAAGGCCCACAAACGCGGCTTGATGCAGCAGCTTTTCCCCGCCCCAGGCGAAACCACCCCCCGCCTCCGCTTTCCCGAGTTTAAAGAGGCTGGAGAGTGGGAAGTGAAAACTATTGGCAATAGCTCCAAAAGCTTCAGCGGAGGCACGCCCTCAACAGCTAATCTAGATTACTACGGAGGGGGAATCCCCTTCATCCGATCGGGAGAGATCGACGCCATTGAAGCTCAGTTGACCATAACTATTCAAGGTATTGAGAATTCGTCTGCAAAAATGGTGGATGTTGGGGATGTGTTGATTGCGATGTATGGCGCTAACAGCGGGAAGGCTGCAATTTCGAAGATTTCTGGCGCTATAAATCAAGCGATACTTTGTCTACGTCATGAAACGAATAATGAATTCTTATACCAATACTGGTGCTCCCGTCAGGAGTGGGTAACGGCAAGGTATCTTCAGGGAGGGCAAGGAAATTTGTCGGCTGATATTATCAAATCAGTCCCCATACCGACCCCTCATCAGGTGGAGCAGGCGAAGATTGCACACTGCCTTTCGGCAATGGACCGGTCGGTCGATGCACAGCGTGAACGGCTCGCAACCCTCAAAGCGCATAAATCTGGCTTAGTGCAGCAGCTCTTTCCGGCAATTGACGAGGTAAGTGCATGAGCACTAGTCAGACCTTTGCTGATCTCACCGCGCTGGCGACTCACTTGCGAGAGTTGCTGGCTGAAAATAAGAAATTTGTCCTGCTGTATGCCTACAATGGTACTGGTAAGACCCGTCTTTCAATGGAGTTCAGAGGAATCGGCAAACAAGCAGATACCCGCGACACGCTCTATTTCAACGCCTTTACCGAAGACCTGTTTTCCTGGGATAACGATCTGGATGGGGACATTGACCGCAAGCTGAAGCTCAACTCCGCTTCCCATTTCTTTGACGGGCTCGCGGAACTGGAAATGGACAACCGCATCCGTCCCTTGCTGCGGCGCTATGTCGATTTCGATTTCCGGATCGACACCGAAGATTGGTTCGTGCGCTTTTTCCGTGACGACGATCCTGATCAGAACATTAAGGTTTCTCGCGGTGAAGAGAATATCTTCATCTGGTGCTTCTTCCTCGCCATCGTCGAATTGGCGATGGACGGTGCCGATGCCTATCAATGGGTCAAGTACATCTACATTGATGACCCAATCTCGTCGCTCGACGAGCATAACGCTATAACAGTAGGCAACCATCTCGCCAGATTTCTGGAACGGAAAGATCACGCGATCAGAACGGTGATTTCCTCACATCATTCGCTTTTCTACAATGTCATGTGGAATGAAATCAAACGGATCGACCGCAAGTTCGTGCCTTGCCTGCTATCGAAGTCACGGCAAACAGGCGAATTTCAGTTGGCTTACACAGGCGACACGCCGTTCTTCCATCACTTGGCCCTGCTGCAAGACCTTTGCCACGCGAAGGAAACCGGTCAGGTCTTCACGCATCACTTCCATTCCCTGCGCAGTCTGCTCGAAAAGTCGTCGATTTTTCACGGCTACAAGGATTTCGCCGCCTGCATTAAGCGGGAAGAGGATGACCCGGACAGCACGCTATATGGGCGTCTCGTCAACTTCCTGAGCCATGGGAATTACTCGTTCTATGACCCTGTCGAGATGCTTCCCGAAAATCGGGAGCACTTCGAGAAGATATTGACCGACTTCCTCGAATATTACCCCTTCAATTCCGCGATACTCCCCCAAGCGCCCGCGCAGGCAGAGACCCAATGACCGACCAAGAGCAAAAGCAACTGGGCAAGACCCTGTGGGCCATCGCCGACACATTGCGCGGAGCCATGAACGCGGATGATTTCCGTGATTACATGCTGGCCTTCCTGTTCCTGCGCTACCTGTCGGACAATTATGAAGCCGCCGCCGCCAAAGAGCTAGGAGCAGACTATCCTACCGAACCTGCCGACGTACTTAGGAAACTGGGTGTCAATTCGCGACTTGAGCTTTGGTATCAAGACAACCCCGATGACGCAGGAGTTTTCGAGAAGCAGATGCGACGTCGGATGCACTATGTCATCCGGCCTGAATATCTCTGGACCAGCATCGCAGAGCTGGCGCGCAATCAACAGGACGAGTTGCTCGATACCCTCCAGAAGGGACTAGATTACATCGAGACAGAATCGTTCGCCAGTACGTTCCGCGGCCTGTTCTCGGAAATTAATTTGTCTTCGGACAAGCTCGGTAAAACGTACCGTGAGCGTAATACCAAACTGTGCAAGATCATCACGGAAATCGCCAACGGGCTGAGGGACTTTTCGACCGACAGTGATGCACTGGGCGACGCCTATGAATATCTGATAGGACAGTTTGCTGCAGGCTCCGGCAAGAAGGCGGGCGAGTTTTACACCCCGCAGTTCGTTTCAGACATCCTCTCGCAGATTGTCACCCTCGATGGGCAGGAACCGGCCACAGGCCAGCGCGCTCACATGGATAGCCTGATGGATTTTGCCTGCGGGTCTGGTTCACTGCTGCTCAATGTACGCCACCGAATGGGCACACATGGGATCGGTAAGATTTTCGGGCAGGAAAAGAACATCACCACCTACAACCTGGCCCGCATGAACATGTTGCTGCACGGGGTAAAGGATACCGAGTTCGAGATTTTCCACGGGGATACGCTGACCAACGATTGGGACATCCTGCGCGAAACAAATCCGGCCAAGATGCCGCGTTTCGATGCCGTGGTTGCCAATCCTCCGTTCAGCTATCGCTGGGACCCCAGCGAAGCGCTGGGTGAGGACGTACGGTTTAAAAACCACGGCCTTGCGCCGAAGTCCGCAGCCGACTTCGCGTTTCTGCTACACGGTTTTCACTACCTAAAGGATGATGGCGTAATGGCCATCATTCTACCCCACGGCGTGCTTTTCCGTGGCGGGGTGGAATCACGCATCCGTACCAAACTGCTTAAAGACGGCCATATCGACACCGTCATCGGCCTGCCTGCCAACCTGTTCTATTCCACTGGAATCCCCGTTTGCATCCTGGTGCTGAAGAAGTGCAAGAAGCCTGATGACGTGCTGTTCATCAACGCGGCAGACCATTTCGAGAAGGGCAAGCGGCAGAACCGCCTGACCGACGCACATATTGAGAAAATTGTCTCGACCTATCAGTTCCGCACGGAGGAGACGCGCTATTCCCGTCGCGTTCCGCTGGAAGAGATTGAAGGCAACGACTTCAACCTAAACATCTCGCGTTACATAAGCACGGCGACGGCGGACGAAGAGATCGACCTAGCGGCGACCCATGAGGAACTCGTTCGGCTAGATCAGCAGGTAAAGACTGCGACCACTGATCATAATCGCTTCCTCAAAGAGCTAAGGCTACCCTTACTGCCTTGACGCCACCAGAACTGTGAGCAGTTCCGAGTCTCGCGATCATATTCATTTATCGCGATTTTCATTCGGCATCGCGGACGTATGTGTTGCGTACTCGTCCGCGAAAGCCTCTTTCCCCTTTTCGGCCCACAATTCTCGCGCTCGCCCGCCGTCCTCGCTGTTGAGCTTGTCAGCCATCCAGAGTAGCGCACCGTAGATCATGGCGCGATCATCGCCGGTCAGGTCCACTATGCCTGCCTTGACGACGAGGGCGCCGAGTTCGATCAGATGCCGGGTGTGCTTGCGACGCTCGACTTGCCACGTCCGCATGTCATGTCGCGCCCGCGCCGCCTGATGCCGGTTGCGCGCCGCCCGGTTGCGTTTGAGCGCCGCCGTTGTCGCGGTCAGGCGTTGGCGCAGATCGCCGTGCTCGACCTTGAAAGAACGCCGCTCCGCGCTTGGCCCACGCACCCCTCTTGTCCGTATCGGTGGTTTCCGCCAGCACGACCAGCGCACCGGCCAGTTCGTCGGCGGTGAGCGCATCGGCGCCCGTAGCGATCACCAGTTCGCCAAGTTGCTGCACCTTACGAGTTTTCAGCTCGCGCGACTTCTCTTCCAGTGCTTTCAGTTCGGCGTCGTAGTCTCTCGGTTTCCGCATTGTCGTATCCTTTCCCGGTCGCAAGTGATTGATGCGGTAAGGATAGTTGTGCAGGACGCAAAACGCAGTATTGTTGCCGGGACGGTGTGGCACGGCCCGGTCCATCCCGAGATTTTTTCGAGGGAGGGCGCGCTTATACGTCGTTCCGACGTGCGCTTGACCGTGGAAATGCTTGATCGCGATGGCGATCTATCATCTTCACGTCAAGGTCATTGGCCGCAAGGCCGGAAGCAGTGCGGTGGCGTCCGCCGCTTACCGCTCGGCCTCGCGGATGCGGGACGAGCGCATCGACCGCGTGCAGGACTTTTCCAACAAGCGCGGCGTCGTCCATTCCGAAATCCTGCTGCCGGACGGTGCGCCCGAGCATTGGTCCGACCGCGAACGGCTCTGGAACGATGTCGAGGCGTTCGAGGTCAGGAAGGACGCGCAGCTTGCCCGTGAGGTCGAGTTCGCCATTCCGCGCGAGATGACGCAGGCGCAGGGGATCGCGCTGGCCCGCGACTTTGCGAAGGCTGAGTTTGTCGATCAGGGCATGATCGCCGGCCTGAATGTGCACTGGGATTTTGCCGAGGACGGCAGCCCCAAACCTCATGCCCATGTCATGCTGACTATGCGCAGCGTGGACGAGAACGGTTTCGGTCAGAAGGTGCGGGACTGGAACCGCACGGAGATGGTGGAGCTCTGGCGGAAGCTCTTGCCCGAGCGGAACAGCGCGGCCTTATCCTATCCGGCGAGCAAGCCGATGCGCTGGCGCATGTCACAGACGGGCGCGATCTCGGCATTGTCATCGGCTATGCCGGGACGGGAAAGAGCGCCATGCTTGGTGTTGCCCGCGAGGCATGGGAGGCGTCGGGTTATGGGGTTCGCGGCGTTGCCCTGTCCGGCATCGCTGCCGAGAATCTGGAAAGCGGATCAGGCATATCCTCGCGCACCATCGCCAGCATGGAACACGGCTGGGGACAGGGCCGCGACATGCTCACCAGTCGCGACGTGCTGGTTATCGACGAGGCGGGCATGGTCGGCACAAAGCAGATGGAGCGCGTTCTGTCCCATGCCGCCGAGGCTGGCGCAAAGGTTGTTCTGGTCGGCGATCCGCAGCAGTTGCAATCCATCGAGGCGGGCGCGGCGTTCCGGTCTATCCATGACCGTCATGGCGGCGTCGAAATCCATGAGGTGCGCCGCCAGCGCGAGGACTGGCAGCGTGACGCGACCCGTGATCTGGCGACAGGAAGAACCGGCAATGCGATCAGCGCCTACGACCGTCACGGCATGGTGCATTCCGCCGAAACGCGCGAGCAGGCGCGCGGCGATCTAATCGACAGATGGGATCGCGACCGGCAGGCATCGCCGGACAGCAGCCGCATCATCCTCACCCATACCAATGCCGAGGTGCGCGAACTCAACGAGGCCGCCCGCGAACGGATGCGGGAGGCTGGTGATCTGGGCGAGGAGGTGCGCGTCACGGTCGAGCGCGGCGAACGGAACTTCGCCGCCGGGGATCGCGTCATGTTCCTGCAAAACGAGCGGGGCCTTGGCGTGAAGAACGGTACATTGGGGACCGTCGAACAGGTCAGCGCCCAGAGCATGACCGTGCAGACCGACGATGGCTGCTCCATTGCCTTTGACCTGAAAGACTATGACCGCATCGATCACGGCTAGGCTGCGACCATTCACAAGGCGCAGGGCATGACGGTGGACCGGACGCATGTGTTGGCAACGCCCGGCATGGACGCCCACGGCAGCTATGTTGCCCTGTCACGTCACCGCGACGGCATGGACCTGCATTATGGCCGCGACGACTTCGCCAGTCAGGATCGTCTTGCCCGCACCCTGTCGCGCGACCGCGCTAAGGACATGGCGACGGATTACGACCCGGCGCAGGACTATGCCGAGCGGCGCGGCATCACCTTCCGCGCCCGTGTCGCCCAGATCATGCGAAGGCTGATGCCGGAGCGCGTGCGCGATGCCGTCGATGACATGCTCGACAGATTGCGCGCGCCGGGCGACGGCGTTCCTGGCCCCGAGGCCGGAACTTGCCGGGAAAGGGAAAGGACCGGGAAACCTGTGGCAGGGCAGCAAATCGGGGAAGACCCGGAGGCCGCGTTGCGCCGCGCCCGTGGCCGGGCCTTTGTCCGTCATGCTCGTGCCGTGGATGCGATCTTCAAGGCGCAAGACCGAGACATCGCTGCAACGCCCGAGCAGGCGCAGGAACTCAACGAGGCCCGCGCAGCCTTCAATGATCTGAGGCCCCACGGTTCCCAAGACGCCGAGGCGGTTTATAAGCGGAATCCCGGCTTTGCGGCTGATGTGGCTTCTGGTGATCGTGAGCGAGCCATGCCCGCAAGGAACGCCGTGCAACGGGAAACCGAGATGCGCCAAAATCCCGAACTGCGCGCCGACCGCTTCGTGGAGCGGTTCCGGAACCTCAAGGAGACCGGCGACCGGCAGTATGCGGCAGGCAACTATTCTGGCTACAAGGCCGCCCGCACCGAGATGGGCAACATGGCAAAAAGCCTTGAGCGCGATCCCCAGATGGAATCCCTGCTCGAAGTTCGCAAGAAGCAACTCGGCATCGACATGGATTTCGACTCAGGCATGAGGCTGGGGCGGCAACTTTCCCTCAGTCATGGCCTTGGCAGAGGCCGGGGCATCGGATTGTAGAGCGAAGATCTTTCCTATTTGCCGCCGTTTCTACGCCATAGCCCTACGCTGCCTAAATATCAGTTGCACAACGATAAATCACTGTTCTGTCTGGTATCTGCAATCGTCAGAAACAACCAGGAGGAGGCAACGCAGCCATGCATCAACCAGACCGTATCGTCCGTTTGAAGACCGTTCTCGCCCGCACCGGGCTGTCTCGGTCCACCATCTATCGCAAGATCGCCGAAGGCACATTTCCCGCCCAGATCAAGATCAGCACCAATGGCGCGGGCTGGAAGGAATCCGACATCAATCGCTGGGTCGCTAACCCCGTCGGATGGCGGCAGCGTTCGTTCAACGAATTTGATTTCCTCGATGACTTCTGACCGCAACGGCGACCACAAGCCGGTGACGGCATCTCGCTCCCCGCGCACCAAACGACCGCCTACAGCGTCCGAGCAGCTTGAGGAATTGTTGGGCTATCCGTGGCCGTTCCCCGGCAGGCCGCCCAAGCACGACCTCAGCACATGGACCGTCACCGACGACTGGCCAGACCCCGTTCCGGTCGCAGAAGCCGAGATCGAGGTGTTCGAGCGATGGTTCGGCGACCTCTTCGATGAACTCTTTGACCCCGACATCGGATCGCCTGATGCCGGGGCTGAGACTGATCTTGAAATCGGTACTAAATAATGATACTGGATACTCCATGAAAAAGCGTCACAGAGCCACGCTGGAACTGATCTTCGCCCGCCCGGTCAACGGTTCGATCCGCTGGGCCGACATAGAGGCGCTGTTTGTGAGCCTCGGGGCGGAGGTCAGCGAGCGGGAAGGTTCGCGCGTCGGCGTGTTCCTGTTCGGTGAAGTGCGCGTCTTTCATCGTCCGCATCCGTCACCGGATACGGACAAAGGTGCAGTTGCCAGCATCCGTAAATGGCTGGACGAACACGGAGTAAAGCCATGAACAATGTCGTTGAAATCAATGGCGAGAGGGCGGTCATCGCTTTCGATCCCGAGATTCAGATGCTGCGCGGCGAGTTTGTCAGCCTCAATGGCGGGGCCGATTTCTATGCCGAGAGCGTCCACGATCTGATCGAGGAAGGCCGCAAGTCGTTGGCCGTCTATCTGGAAATGTGCCGGGAGAAGGGCATTGAGCCGCGCCGGAAGTTCTCCGGCAAGTTCAATGTCCGCCTCACCCCTGACGACCATGCCGCCGCAGTCATTGCCGCAGCAGCATCGGGCAAGAGCCTGAATGAATGGATTGTCGGGACGATCAGGGAGGCCGCTGAATAGCGGCCTCGTTCGTTCAACCGGGTTTAAAAGGAGACATCGTCATGACCGCTTCCACCGTGCCGCTACGCGCCGCCCTCTATCTGCGTGTTTCGACGGCGCGACAGGCCGAGCATGATGTTTCCATTCCCGACCAGAAGCGGCAGGGTGAAGCCTATTGCGAGTCACGCGGGCTGCAACTGGTCGAAACCTTCATCGAACCGGGCGCATCGGCGACCAATGACCGCCGCCCCGAGTTCCAGCGCATGATCGAGGCCGGGACCAGCAAGCCCGCGCCGTTCGATGTGGTCGTGGTTCATTCTTTCAGCCGCTTCTTCCGCGACCACTTCGAGCTTGAGTTCTATGTCCGCAAGCTGGCGAAGAACGGCGTGAAGCTGGTTTCGATTACACAGGAAATGGGCGACGACCCGATGCACGTCATGATGCGGCAGATCATGGCGCTGTTCGATGAATATCAGTCCAAGGAAAACGCCAAGCACGTCATGCGTGCCTTGAAGGAGAACGCACGGCAAGGCTTCTGGAACGGCTCGCTTCCCCCTATCGGCTATCGCACCGTCGCCGCCGAGCAGCGCGGAGCCAAGACCAAGAAGAAATTGGAGATTGATCCGTTGCACGCCGACACGGTGCGGCTGATCTATCGGCTTGCCTTGGAGGGCGACGGCACCACCGGCCAGATGGGCGTCAAAAACATTGTCTCCTATCTCAACAGCCGCCGCATCTTTACCCGTGACGGCGGACGTTGGGGCATTGGTCAGGTTCACCGCATCCTGACCCGCCGCACCTATATGGGCGAGCATGAGTTCAACAAGCGCTCCAAAAC
>NZ_JAQTXI010000011.1 GCF_028688855.1 Neomegalonema sp.
TTCCCCTGCGCGACGCCCCTATATCCTGATTCAGCGCACCAAGTCCCTCTGCTGCGCGATCTGGCGGCGGACGCGCCCCCCGCTCCCCCCTCTATGCATGCGCGTCCGCCGCTTTTTACCTCCGCCGGACCCCCCCCCCCCAAAGCCTCCTGACCTCGCGTCAGGCGCCGTCGCGGATGCGGCGCCGTCTCCCTTGTCCGGCGCGCCGGAGGGGTCTACCTCTGCGCCTTCCACGAGTTCGCAGGGGGGCGCGCATGTATCCTTTCGTCAGATTGATCGGGCTCTACGCCTCCGCGCGGCGCCGTCCCGCGCTGACCTGGGAGGAGACGAGCGAGTTCTCCACCTGGACGCGCCCCTGGGACTGCGACATGTTCGGCGAGATGAACAACGGCCGCCATCTGACCCTGCTGGATCTCGGACGCTTCGACTACGCCATCCGCATCGGCATGATGGAGATGCTCAGGAAGCAGGGCTGGGGTCTGGTGGTGGGCGGCGGCTCGGTGCGCTACCGCAGGCGGCTTCTGCCCTTCGACCGCTTCTCGATCCGCACGCGCCTGGCGGCGGTGGACGACAAGTGGTTCTATTTCCAGCAAAGCCTCATCCGCAAGGGCGAAGCCTGCTCCTCGGCGCTGATGCGCACCGCCGTGACGCGCGGCTCGGGCACGGTGCCGACCGCCGAAGTGGCCGCCGCCCTGGGCGTCCCCGACTTCTCCCTGCCGACGCCCGATTGGGTCCGGGCCTGGATCGAGGCCGACGCCGCCCGGCCCTGGCCGCCCGATTCCGACCTCAAGGCGCCCGCCCGACGAGTCGGGGCCCAAGTCTCCGCAGATTGATTCTTTCTCTTCACGCGAGAGTCTGCGAAGAAGAAATATCTTTTATGGCGTAAAAATCTCCGGAAACGAAGTCTCCGTCGGCCCCGAGACGACCTTGCGGCCTCCGCGAGGTCGTTCCGGGGCTTTTTCACTGTGGTTATTATGTGTCTCTCGCCTTTTCGGCGCAGGGGGCGGAATCTCTTCGGATGACCTTTGGAGGACTATTCCAAAGACGTAGGTTTCTTGCGGATTTTCTCGAATCCTGTCCGGAATCCGGCGATTTTTTTCTTTGACGATATTTATCTGTATTCTGATTAACCCCCTGAGTTCTTCACCGCTCCGCGTGAGTTCTGAAAAATCGTTATTCTTCGGGAGTCTGGCGCTTGGCAGGGGGCGGGCTGAGGCATATGCCTTACGAAGTATGAGAGAGTGCACCAGTGAACATAAGAACCATAAGGAGATATCATGCTGAAGACAGGGCTCCTGACTTGCGCTTTGCTCGCCGCCGCCGCATCTCCCAGCCTTGCGCAAGTGGTCGCCGCCAACCCCGCCGCCTTCACCCAGAGCCTGCGCGACGCGCGCGTGGGGATCATCACGGGCGGCGCAGGGGGGACCTATCTGCAACTCGGGGCTGATCTGCAGCGCCTCGTCGAAGGAGCCGCCCAGGGCTCCGATCTGCGCGTCCTGCCCACGGTGGGGCGCGGCTCGGTGGGCAATCTCCAGGATCTGCTCTATCTGGAGAACGTGGACTTCTCCTTCGTCCAGGCCGACGTGCTCCACTCGATCCGGCTGAAGAAGCCCGAGGAGTTCGAATATCTCAAGAGCCGCGTGGCCTACGTGACGCGCCTCTATCCCGAGGTGATCCACATCGTGGCGCGCGGAGGCGCGCGGAGGCCCGAGGATCTGCGCGGCAAGACCGTCGCCATCGGCGGCGCGGGCGGCGGCAGCGCCCTGACGGCGCCCATCGTGCTGCGCGACCTGCTGAAGGTGGAGTTCGCCGCCTCGCCCATGGGGCCTCAGGAGGCGCTGAACAATCTGCTCTCGGATTCCCCGACCATCGACGCCTTCGTCTATGTGTCCGGGCGGGGCTCTCCGCTCTTCACCTTCTTCTCGCCCGAGATGGAGGCCCGCATCCGCGAGAAGGGCGTGGGCTTCGTGGCCCTGCCCGAGCCGCCGCAGAACTCCGGCGCGCCCTACGAGCGCATGACCATCCGCGATTCCGACTATCCGGCGCTGATTCCGGAGGGCGCGGGAGTTTCGGCCTGGGGCGTCCCGGCGGTTCTGGCGGTCTACAACTGGGACACCGACCAGACCTCCCGCACGCGCCAGCGCTATCGGCGGATGGAGCAGTTCATCGAAACCTTCTTCAGCCGCCGCCATGATCTGAACGACGGGCCGGGCGGCTATAACGAAAACTGGTGCAACGTCGACATCGGCCAGAGCCTCGACGGCTGGGACGGCTGGACGCGTCTGCGCGCCGGACAGGAATGGCTGACCGCCCATCCGCGCGCCAAGACCGCGGTCTGCGCGGCGCGGCCCGGAGACGTCGGCTTCCTGATGGCCTACGAATGCGCGCCCTTCCACGCGCATCTCGCCCGGATCGACCTGCGTCTGGAGGATCTGGCCGAGCCCGAAACCATGTTCGAGCGCTGGCTGGAGAGCAATCCGAACGGCTGCGCCGGCACGCTCTGAGCTTCGGGAGCCTTTCCGCCCATGTGAGCGGTCTCCGTCGGCCGCGGCCTCGGGGGATCTCCCGGCCCGCCGCGGGGGTTCGCGCGCTCCGGAGCGCGCGTCCTCCGGGGAGGCCGCGGCGGAGCGGCTCCCGGTTTTCCTTCGAAGGGAATCCTGATGCGGATCATCATCGGTGTGATGAATGTCCGTATAAGGATTTATCTATCTTCGGGACCAGACGTCATTCTTCGTAACGCTTCGGGAAAACTTGTCGTAGCATGCGCGGCCAGAGCGTCGACGTCGGGCTCCGCTTGCGCGGTCCGGCGGAGGGGAAAGGCGCTCCAGGAGGCGAGGGTCGACGCGTCGGAGACGGCGCGCAAGCGCGCCGAATCGCGCAAGAAGATCGCAAACTGGAGGGAATGATGCTGAAATGGGGGATTCTCGGCGGTCTGGCGGCGTGTTTCGCCACGCCGGGACTTGCGCAGGTGGTCGCGCCGGATCCGGGCGCCTTCGCGCGGAATCTCCGCGAGACGCGGATCGGAATCATGACCGGCGGACCGGGCGGCGTCTACATCCAGCTCGGGGCGGATCTCCAGGGCCTGGTCGAGAAGGCGCAGGACGGCGGCCTGAGGGTGCTGCCCATTGTGGGACGCGGCTCGGTGGGCAATCTTCAGGATCTGCTCTATCTGGAATACACCGATTTCGCGCTGGTCCAGGCGGACGTGCTGCTCTCCATCCAGCAGGGCGATCCGCAGGAGTTCGATTTCCTCAAGCGGCGCATCTCCTATGTGACGCGCCTGCATCCCGAGATCATCCACATTCTCGCGCGTGAGGGAATCCGCAGGCCCGAGGATCTTCAGGGCAAGACCGTCGCGGTGGGCGGCGCGGGCGGCGGCAGCGCCATCACGGCGCCGGTCGTGCTGCGCGACCTGCTCGGGGTGGAGTTCGAGAGCTCGGATCTCGGCCCGGGCGCCGCGCTCAACGACATGGTTTCGGAGGAGCCCGACGTGGACGCCCTCGTCTACGTGGCCGGAAGGGGCTCGCCGATCTTCCGCGAATTCTCGGAGGAGATGCAGGAGCGTCTGCGGGAGAAGGGCGTGGGTTTCGTCTCCCTGCCGCCGCCTCCGGGCGAGGGCGCGCCCTATCAGCCCGCCGTCCTCCGGCATGAGGATTACCCGCTTCTCGTTCCGGAGGAGGAGGACGAGGTCTCGGGCTGGGCGGTTCCGGCGGTTCTGGCGGTCTACAACTGGGACGCCGACAACAGCGCCCGCACCCGTCAGCGCTATGGCCGGGTGGAGACCTTCATCAACGCCTTCTTCGACGCCCGCCACGAGCTCAACGACGGGCCGGGCGGATATAACGCGAACTGGTGCGACGTGGATCTGGGCGCCTCGATCCAGGGCTGGACGCGTCTGCGGGCGGCTCAGGAATGGCTGAACCGCCATCCCCGGGCGGTGACTCAGGTCTGCGGGGTGAAGCCGGGCGGCCCGAGCGTGATTCTCGCGGCCGATTGCCGACCCTTCCTCGACCATCTCGGGCGGGTGGGTCTGCGTCTGGAGGATCTCGTGGATCCCTACGCCCAGTTCGAACGCTGGCTGGTGGCCAATCCGAAGGGCTGCACGCCCTCCTGAGGGGGCGTCGCCTCGCGAGGAGGACTGACGAAGATGGTACCACCTCCCCGGCTCGAACGGGGGACCCCCAGATCCACAATCTGGTGCTCTAACCAACTGAGCTAAGGCGGCGCCTGTCTTCGTGGCGCGCACCTTAACGGCTTCGTCGCCCCGAGGCAAGAGCCGATCGCGCCCGGGCGCGCGCTCAGGATCAGGACGGAGAAGGAGAGGCTTCGGGCTCCCTTCTCCCCCTCGTGCGCCCGCCTCCGCGCCGGGCCTGTGACGCCCAAGCCCCTTTCGCCCGGACGCGGAATGCGCTACCCCCGTTCGGGACAGCGGATGACGGCGCAGGAGCGGCGCCGGCGAGGAGGGCCTCATGCCGATAGTGACCATGTTCGGCGGTTCGGGATTCATCGGGCGCTATGCGGCGCGCAAGCTCGCCCGACGCGGCTGGCGGGTGCGGGCGGCGGTGCGCCGCCCCAACGAGGCGCATTTCCTGCGTCCTTACGGCGACGTCGGGCAGATCGAGCCCGTCCAGGCCAACATCCGCGATGAAGACTCCTGCCGCCGCGCCCTCGAAGGCGCCGACGCGGTGGTGAATTTCGTCGGGATCCTCAGCCCCTCGGGCAAGCAGAGCTTCGACGCCGTCCAGGCCGAGGGCGCCGGACGCGTGGCGCGTCTGGCCGCCGAGGCGGGCGTCCGGCGCTTCACGCAGGTCTCGGCCATCGGCGCCGATCCGCGATCCGACGCCGATTACGCCCGCACCAAGGGCGAAGGCGAGGCTCTGGTCCGCGCGGCCATGCCCGAAGCCGCGATCCTGCGGCCCTCCATCGTCTTCGGCGAGGAGGACGCGTTCTTCAACCGCTTCGCGCGCATGGCGCAGTTCACGCCGGTCCTGCCCGTGGCGGGGGGCGAGACGCGCTTCCAGCCGGTCTATGTGGACGACGTGGCCGAAGCCGCCGTCCGCTCCCTTGAGGGCGAGATCGCCGCAGGCCGCATCTTCGAGCTCGGCGGCCCCGAGGTCCTGACCATGAAGGAGCTGATGGAGCTCATGCTCCGGATCACCCAGCGCAAGCGCGTGGTGGCCGACGTGCCCATGGGGCTGATGCGCTTCGGCGCGGCGCTCACCGACTGGCTGCCCTTCGCGCCCGTCACCCGCGACCAGCTGAAGATGCTCGCGCATGACAATGTGGCCTCGGGCGAGCTGGCGGGCTTCGAGGCTTTCGGAATCGAGCCCAAATCCCTGGAGAGCGTGCTTCCGGGCTATCTCTACCGCTTCCGCCCCTACGGGCAATACGCCCGCATGGAGAAGCCCGCCCGTCCCGACGAGGCCTGAGGCCGGGCGGCGCTTCTGGCGGGGGCTGGCGGCGGCGCGGGGGCGAATTCGCCCTTGCGCCGATGCGCGTCCTGAGCCAGCATCCGGTCAGAGACAGACCACGCGCGCTGGAGGCCGCTTGACCGACGAGACCGGGTTTCCGTCCGACGCTCCATCCTCTCCCGAGGGGGTGGTCCTTGAATTTCCAGACAATCGTGTGGCGGCGGCCGTCTTCGGGCCGTTCAACCTCCACCTCGCCGAGATCGAGCGGGGCCTCGGGGTGAAGATCGACCAGCGCGGCAACCGCCTCGGGATCCGCGGTCCCGAGCTGGAGGTGGCGGCCGCTCTGGCGGCTCTGGCCCGCCTGCGCGAGCGCGCGCAACGCGGCGCGCCCATCGAGGCGGGCGACGTGCTCGGCGCGATCCGCTTCGCCCGCGAAGGCGACGAGGTCGGCGAAGCCTCGGGCGGATCCGGAGGAGGGCGCTCCTCGGGCCGCGCCGAGGCCGTCCGCACCCGCAAGAAGCTCATCGAGCCGCGCACCCCCGCGCAACGCGCCTATCTGGATCTGCTGGGGAAGAAGGATCTCGTCTTCGGGATGGGGCCTGCGGGCACCGGCAAGACCTATCTCGCGGTGGCCGCCGCGGTGGCCGCCTTCCTCGACCGCAAGGTGGAGCGCGTGGTCTTCTCGCGCCCCGCCGTCGAGGCGGGCGAGCGGCTCGGCTTCCTGCCCGGCGACATGAAGGAGAAGGTCGACCCCTATCTGCGCCCGCTCTATGATTCGCTGCACGACATGCTGCCGCCCGAGCAGGTGGCGCGGAATCTCGAAAGCGGCGCCTTCGAGGTGGCGCCTCTGGCCTTCATGCGCGGCCGCACCCTCGCCAACGCCTATGTGGTGCTCGACGAGGCCCAGAACTGCACCGTCATGCAGATGAAGATGTTCCTGACCCGCCTCGGCGAAAACGCCCGCATGGCCGTGACGGGCGACCCTTCGCAGGTGGATCTGCCCGGCGGAGTGGAATCGGGGCTGGCTCATGCGGTCAGGCTGCTGGAGAACGTCGAGGGCGTGGGCGTGGCCCGCTTCACCGGAGACGACGTCGTGCGTCATCCTCTGGTGGCGCGGATCGTCAAGGCCTATGACGCCGAGGGCGCCCGCCGCTCCGAGGCGCGGCAGCCGGGCCTGAAGTCGTGAGCGGAGCGCCCGAAGTGGAGGTCGACCTCAGGATCGCCGATCCCGCATGGGAGGCGGCGCTCCCCGAGGCCGAATCGCTCGTCGCGCGAGCTCTCGCGGCGCTCTTCGCCGGAGAGGAGGCGCGGGCGGCTCTGGAGGGGGCTCCGGCGGCGGAGCTGGCGGTCCTGCTGACCGACGACGCCGAGATCGCCGGGCTCAACGCGCGCTGGCGCGACAAGCCCAGACCCACCAACGTGCTCTCTTTCCCCGCCGATTCCTCAGGTTTCGGGGGGACTCCGCCCGGCGCGCCGCGCTTTCTCGGCGACCTGGCGCTGGCCTTCGGGGTCTGCGCGCGCGAGGCGCAGGAGGGCGCAAAGCCCTTGGCGGATCATCTCGCGCATCTTATCATGCATGGGGCTCTGCATCTTCTCGGCTTTGATCATGAGCGCGGCGACGCGCAGGCCGAAGAGATGGAGGCTGTTGAAATCGCCGCTCTGGCGCGCATGGGGGTGGTCAATCCCTATGCGGCCTGACGCGGCCTCGGGAGTTTGACCCTTAATGAGCGACGGCTCATCCGGCGGAGGCTCGCCCTCCGCAAGCGGCGCATCCCCTTTGTTCGAGCGTTTCAGGCGTTTCGCCGGCCTGGCCCCGAGGGGCGCCCCCGAATCCGGCGCTTCGGAGAACGCCGACGAGGCCTCCGAGCCTCCCAGTCCAGGGCGCGATTCGTCCTCGGCGGCCTTGCGGACCATTCAGGAGAACGTGCGCCGTCTCGGCGGATACACCGTCGCGGACGCGATGGTCTCGCGCGCCGAAGTCGAGGCGCTGGAGGAAGGCGCCAGCTTCGACGAAGTGGTCGAGGCCTTCCGCAACGGGCGCCATTCGCGCCTCCCGGTCTATCGGGAGACTCTGGACGATCCCATCGGCTTCGTCCATGTGAAGGACATCTTCAAGCTTTACGGAGCGGAAGGGGGTCTGCGCGCCTTCCACCTGCGCGACCACATGCACGCCGCGCTGATGACTCCGCCCACGATGCCTGCGGCGGCGCTGCTCCAGCAGATGCGCACCGAACGCGTCCACATGGCCTTCGTCATCGACGAATACGGCGGCGTGGACGGGCTCGTCACCAACGAGGACCTCGTGGAGCTGATCGTCGGCGACATCGTCGACGAGCATGACGACGAGGACGTCGAATGGACGCGCGAGGGCGAAGACGCCTGGCTCGTGGACGGCCGCGCCTCCATCAAGGATTTCGAACGCGAGATCGGCGTCGAGCTCTACGACGAGGACGAAGAGGTGGATACGCTCGGGGGGCTGGTCACGGCTCTGGGCGGGCGCGTGCCGCAGACCGGCGAGGTCGTGGCGCATCCCGACGGCCATGAATTCGACGTGCTCGAAGCCGATCCGCGCCGTGTGAAGCGGCTGCGGCTGCGCGTGGCGCGGGCGCGTCCCGAGGAGGCGCCTGCGGCGCCCCAGACGGAAGGAGCCTCTTCCGGCTCCGGCGAGGGTCCGGGTGGCGGTTGAAGCCGCGCCTGCGGTCGGGAGCGATCTGCGCGCGGCCTTCTGGCCGCGGCTCGCGGCGGCTTTCGCGGCGGGCCTGCTGGCCTCTGCGGGTCAGCCGCCGGCGCCGGGCTGGGCTTTCGCGGGGCTGGCTCTGGCCTTGCCGTCGCTGTTCCTGCTCCAGGGGAGCGCCGAGACGCGCCTGCGCGCCTTCCTGACCGGCTGGGCGGCGGGGTTTTCCTCTTTCGCCTTCGGGCTGCGCTGGATCGCCGAGGCCTTCCAGGTGGACGCCGCCGCTCACGCCTGGATGGCGCCTTTCGCCGTGGGAGGGCTTGCGGCGGGACTGGCGCTCTTCTGGGGCGCGGCCTTCGCTCTGGCGCCGAGGGGGCGGGGACTGGCGGGAGGCCTCGCTCTGGCGGGGATCTGGGCGCTGGCGGAGTTCGCCCGCGGCCATGTCCTCACCGGCTTTCCCTGGGCGCTCTTCGCCTACGCCGCCGTGGAGACTCCCTTCGCCCAGACCGGCGCCCTGATCGGCCCCTATGGCCAGACTCTCGTGATTCTCGTCGCGGCGGCGCTGCTGGCGGGCTTCTGGCGGAGCGGAGCCTCCCGGGGGCTTCTGCGTCTGGCGGGAGCGGCGGCGCTGATCGGCGGCGGCTGGCTCTACGGGACGGCCCGTCTGGCGGAGATCCCCGCCGCCCGCGCCGATGCGCCCATGATCGGAATCGTCCAGCCGAACATTCCGCAGAAGGAGAAATGGGATCCGGCGCTGATGCCCGGACATCTCCAGCTTCTGCTCGACCAGACCCGGGCGCTCGTGGAGGCGGGAGCGGCGGCGGTCGTCTGGCCGGAATCGGCGGCGCCCTGGCCTCTGGAGCATCCGCGGATGCGCGAGCTGGCCGCCTCGGCCCTGAGGGGGGAGGCGCCGGAGAGCCGGGCGGTCCTGATCGCCGGGACCCAGCGCATGGAGCCCGCGCCGCCCGAAGAGGTCGGGATCCTCTCCCGCGCCGCCGGTCGGGACCGCTGGTTCAACTCGGTCATGGTGGTGGAGGCCTCGGGCGAGGCGGGCGAGCGCTTCGACAAGCGTCATCTCGTGCCCTTCGGCGAATACATGCCCTTCGGCGCGCTCATGGAGCGGCTGGGGATCAGCAAGCTGGTCCAGGCGCCGGGAGACTTCCAGGCGGGCTCCGCGCCGCGCCTGATGCGGGCGCCGGGCCTGCCGCCCTTCGCGCCGCTCATCTGCTACGAGGCGATCTTCCCCGGCGAGATCGTCGAGCGCGGCGGCGAGCGCCCCGCCTGGCTGCTCCATCTGACCAACGACGCCTGGTTTGGCGTGAGCGCGGGCCCCTGGCAGCATCTGGCTCAGGCGCGGGCGCGGGCGATCGAACAGGGCCTGCCTCTGCTGCGGGCGGCGAACACCGGGATCTCCGCCGTCATCGACCCCTGGGGCCGGATTCTGGAGAGCCGCGGAATCGGCGTCCGGGGGATGATCCTCGCGCGTCCGCCCTCGCCGACGGCGCCGACGCCTTACGCCCTTTGGGGCGAGACGATCTTCCTCGGGATGGCGGGGCTCTGTCTGCTGGCGGGTTTCGGCTGGCGGCGGCGCGCGCCTGCGGCTCCGGAGCCGCGGAGGGGGCGCGGGGCCTGAAGCCGCCCCTTGCCGGCCCTTGACTCAAGAAGACGTCGCCGGACGTCGCCTCGCAGGAAATAAACGCCCGGATCGCGGCGGATGAATTTGCGAAAATGCGCCCTCCGCCCGGGGCGGGTCTGGAACAGACTCCGAATTCATTCTATCGTATGCCTTGGGCGAGGTTGCGCGAAGATTTTCCAACGCTCCGCATACGGGTTCCTGTTGCGTGCGGGAAGGCGAATCCCTATATGTCGCGACTGTCGCGGAGCTTGGGAACCGAACGTCATCTTGAACTCCTGAGCTCTGCGGGTGGAGCATTGGAGGAGGGCGTTCCGGCGAACCGGGTCTTTACGGTCATGTTCATGTGGGAACACCGCATCTTGAGCCGTCGCCGGTTGATCCGCCTCCGTGTGATCCCCAATATGTTCCTTCAACGCCGGGCGTTCGTGTTTTCTGAGCGCCTTTGACCTTTCGCAAGCCAAAGGAGGCTCTGTGTCCAAATCCCCCAATCCCATCGACGTACACGTCGGATCCCGCGTGCGGCTCCGTCGCATGCTGGTCGGGATGAGTCAGGAGAAACTGGGAGAAAAGCTCAATCTGACTTTTCAGCAGGTGCAGAAATACGAGAAGGGCGCGAACAGGATCGGCTCCAGCCGACTCTACACCATCGCGTCGATCCTGAACGTGCCTGTCCAGTTCTTCTTCGACGACATGCCCGCCAACATCGACATCTCGTCGCTGGCGCTCGCCGAGGGCGGCGTGGCCGAGGACGACGAAACCCCCATCGTGATGGATTTCGTCAACAGCTCCGAAGGCCTGCAGCTCAATACGGCGTTCTCGAAGATCTCCGATTCCGAGACCCGCAAGCGCATCGTGGAGCTCGTGAAGACCCTCGCCTCCGCCACGCCGGAGGATCAGTGAGCCGCGAAAGGGTCCAGAAGGCCTTCGCGTCCACCACGTCAGACCTGTAGCAGTTTCCGCCGCCGTCCGGGGCGGCTGGAAACTGGTCAGGGCGCCCCGCGAGAGAGCGCCCCTTCCCGAGATCCCCAGAAAACCACAAGACCAGCCCGGGGCGAAGACCGCCCTCAGGCCCGCGCGAGCGGGGTGCGATAGCTCATGCGCCGGACCGATCCGGTCTTGGAGCGCATCAGCACGGTTTCGGTCTCCAGATGGGTGCGGGTGCGGCGCGCGCCCCGCAGGAACGACCCGTCCGTCACGCCGGTGGCGGCGAAGATCACGTCGGCGCGCACCATGTCGTCCAGACGGTAGATGCGGTTGAGATCCTCGATACCGGCCTTGCGGGCGCGTCCGCGCTCGGCGTCGTTGCGGAAGAGCAGACGGCCCTGGATCTGGCCGCCCATGCATTTCAGCGCCGCCGCCGCCAGCACGCCTTCGGGCGCGCCGCCGGAGCCCATGTACATGTCGACGCCCGAGTTCTCGGCGTCGGCGGTGTGGATCACGCCCGCGACGTCGCCGTCGGTGATGAGCCGCACCGCCGCTCCGGAGGCCCGCAGCGCCGAGATCAGCCCCTCATGGCGGGGGCGCTCCAGCACGCAGACCGAAATTCCCTCGGGCGAAACGCCCTTGGCCTTGGCCAGAGCCCGCACGTTCTCTTCCGGGGTGGCGTCGAGCCCGACCACGTCCGTCGGATAGCCGGGGCCGATGGCGATCTTCTCCATGTAGACGTCGGGGGCGTGCAGCAGCGAGCCGCGCGGCGCCATGGCGATGACGGTCAGGGCGTTGGGCATGGCCTTGGCGGCCAGAGTGGTGCCCTCCAGAGGATCGAGGGCGATGTCGACCTCGGGGCCGTTGCCGGCGCCGACCTCCTCGCCGATGAAGAGCATGGGGGCTTCGTCGCGCTCGCCCTCGCCGATGACGACCACGCCCTTGATCTCCAGCTGATTGAGCTGGTCGCGCATGGCGTCCACGGCGGCGGCGTCGGCGGCCTTTTCGTCGCCGCGTCCCATGAGTCTCGCCGCCGCGATGGCCGCCGCCTCGGAGACCCGGGCGAGCCCGAGCGACAGCAGACGATCCTTGAATTCCGGCGTCACGGTCTCGGCCATGGCCTCTTCCTTCACACAAACACGACTGGGGGAGCGGGAGCGCCGTCCGGGTCTGGCCGATCCGGCGCTTCGGCGTTTCATGCGGCCGCGCGGATCTCCGGAAGCCGGCTCCGGCTCCCGGAGGGCGCGTCAGATCTCTTCGATGCGCAGCGCCACCGGCGGCTGAGCCAGGGCGGGCAGGGCGCCGATCCGCGCCAGAGCCCGACGCAGGTCGCCTTCGCGCGCCTCATGGGTGACGATGGCGGCGGGAGCGGTCTGGTCGGTGGGGCGCAGCTGGCGCATCGACTCGATGGACACGTTCTCCGCGCCCAGCGCCGCCGTGACGCTCGCGAGGGCGCCGGGGCGGTCCTGGAGCAGGAAGCGCAGATAGAAGCGTCCCGTATGATCCTCGATGGGCCGCGCCCGGATCGGCGCGAGATCCGCCGCCGCCACGCCGAAGACCGGACGCCGGTCTCCGCGCGCGAGGTCCAGCAGATCCGCGACCGCCGCCGAGGCGGTCGGGCCCGCGCCCGCGCCGGGGCCGGTCAGGAAGATCCGCCCGACGGGCTCGGCCTCGATTCCGACGGCGTTGGTCACGCCCTTGAGCCGCGCGATGTCCGACTTGGCGGGCACGAGGCAGGGGCTCACGCGCTGTTCGAGGCGTCCGTCGGCGTGACGCGCCGCCACGCCCAGCAGCCGGATGCGGTAGCCCAGATCCTTGGCCAGGTCGATGTCGGCCACGCTGAGCCGGTCCACGCCCTCGATCTCCATGGCGGAGAGGTCGGGCTCGGCGCCGAAGGCGATGGCGGCCAGGATCGCGAGCTTGTTGGCGGCGTCGAAGCCGCCGACGTCGGCGGTGGGGTCGGCCTCGGCGTAGCCCAGAGCCTGGGCCTCGGCGAGGATCTCGGGGTAGTCGCGGCCCGAGGACTCCATCTCGGAGATGATGTAGGCGCAGGTGCCGTTCAGCACGCCGTAGACGCGGGAGACCTCGTTCGCGGCCAGCCCCTCGCGCAGCAGCTTGATGGCGGGCGCGCCGCCCGCCACCGCCGCCTCGTAGCGCAGCTGCGCGCCGTTGGCCTCGGCCAGCCGGGCCAGAGCCCCGCCATGGACCGCCAGAAGCGCCTTGTTCGCCGTGACGACGGATTTCCCCGCCTTCAGCGCCGCCTCGACGGAATCCCTGGCCGGACCCTCGGAGCCGCCCATGACCTCGACGAAGACGTCGATCTCGGGCGAGCGGGCCAGAGCCACGGGATCCTCGTGCCAGATCGCTCCGGAGAGGTCGAAGCCGCGGTCCCTGCTCCTGTCGCGGGCGGCGACGGCGGTCAGCGCGAGGGGGCCTCCGCCCCGCGCGGTCAGGGCTTCGGCGCGGTCGCGCAGAAGCCGGACCACGCCGCCGCCCACCGTCCCGAGGCCCGCAAGCCCGACGCGCAACCCGTTCTCCCTCATGAAAACCCCACCCCTCAGGCCGATTTCGCCGCTTTCGAGGCCGGCGAGAACTGCCCGTAACGGGCCATGATCGCGTCGGCGTTCTGGAACATCTTCTTCACGTTGCGGGCCGCCTGACGGATGCGGTGCTCGTTCTCCACGAGGCCGATGCGCACGAAGCCTTCGCCATATTCGCCGAAGCCGATGCCCGGCGCCACGGCGACTTCGGCCTCTTCGACCAGCAGCTTGGAGAACTCCATGGAGCCGAGCGCCTTGAAGGGCTCGGGGATGGGGGTCCAGGCGAACATGCTGGCTTCGGGAGGCTCGATCTCCCAGCCCGAGCGGGCCATGCTGTCGATGAGCGTGTCGCGGCGCTTCTTGTAGGTGGCGCGGATCTCGGCGATGCAGTCCTGCGGGCCGTTGAGCGCGGCGACCGCGGCCACCTGGACCGGCGTGAAGGCGCCGTAGTCGAGGTAGCTCTTGATGCGCGTCAGGGCGCCGATCAGGCGCTCGTTGCCCACCGCGAAGCCCATGCGCCAGCCCGCCATGGCGAAGGTCTTGGACATGGAGGTGAACTCCACGGCCACATCCTTGGCGCCCGGAATCTGGAGGATCGAAGGCGGCGGGACGTCGCCGTAATAGATCTCGGAATAGGCCAGATCCGACAGCACCCAGACGTCGTAGCGCTTCGCCCAGGCCACGATCTCCTTGTAGAAATCGAGGTCGGCGACATGGGCCGTCGGGTTCGAGGGGAAGCAGACGATGGTCGCCAGAGGCGAAGGCACCGAATGACGCGCCGCCCGGTCGAGGGCGCGCAGATATTCCTCGGGGTTGAACTTGCCCTCGTGCAGCGCGGGCACATGGCGCAGCGCGGCTCCGGCGATGATGAAGCCGTAGGGATGGATCGGATAGGAGGGATTCGGCGCGAGAATCACGTCGCCCGGCGCGGTGATCGCCTGAGCCAGATTCGCGAGGCCCTCCTTGGAGCCGAGCGTGACGATGATCTCGCTCTCCGGGTTGAGCTTCACCCCGAAGCGGCGTTCGTAATAGGCGGCCTGGGCGCGGCGCAGGCCGTTGATCCCCTTGGAGGCCGAATAGCCGAAGACTCCGGGGCGTCTGGCGGTCTCCACGAGCTTTTCGACGATATGGGCGGGCGTGTCCATGTCGGGGTTGCCCATGCCGAAATCGATGATGTCCTTGCCCGCCGCCCGCGCTGCGGCCTTCAGACGGTTCACTTCGGCGAACACATAGGGCGGCAGGCGCTTGATGCGATAGAAATCGGTCTGCATGGCGGACTTCATGATTGCGAGGGAAACGCGGTGGAATTGCGCGCTGCGGGCCTTATAAGCCCGCGCCCGCGTGAATCCTAGAGTCAAAACCGCGCGCCGGAATGGGCCGGAAGGAGGAGGCTTCAGGGCGCGGCGGCGGGCGGCTCCTCTGCAGGGGAGGCCTCGCGGCGCATCTCCTCCTGACGGCGGCGCAGCTCCTCGACGCGGCGGAGCAGCTCCTCCGCCTCCGGATCCCCGGCTTCGGCCCCGGCCTCCGGAGAGGCGGGCGCGGCCGGAAGATCCGGCGCGCGCATCCTTTCGGCGGCGCGGCGGCGGGCCTCGGCGGCGAGGGAGTCGAGCGCGCCCGCGTCCAGATCGAAGGCCCCCGAGGCCCGGGCCCGGGCGGCGGCCAGAACGGCGGCGTCGGCAGCCGGGGAGCCGGCGGCGCGGGCGGAGCCTGCGCCGAAGGGGCGGGCGGCGCGGGCGCGGGCCTCGGCCAGAGCGGCGGCGTCCGCAGCCGAGAGCCCCGGAGCGGGGGCGGAAGGCGGCGGGCGGGCGATCTGCGGCGAAATCCGGGGGGCGGGGCGGGCGGCCCGGCTCCGGGCCTCGGCTCCCGCCGAATCCAGCGCCGCGACGTCGAAGGGCGCGGCGGCGGGCGGCGGCGCCTGGCGGGCCAGAGCGGCGAGGCGCGTCGAATCGAAGGGGGCGGCGGGGCTCGCGGACGGGGCGCGCCGGGCGAGGGCCTCCAGAGCCCCGACGTCCGCCGGAGCCCCCGGAGAAGCCGGAACGCGCGCCCCCAGAGCCGCCAGCGCGGCGGGATCGGGAATCGGCGCGCCCTGCGGCTGGGGCGGCGGCGTCACGCCGCGCGCCTCGGGGGCCACGTCCACCGCGCCGACCACGACCGCCCGCGCGGCCAGGCCTTGCGCCTGAGGCTCCAGAATCGCCCGAGCCTCGGCGGCGCGGGCGACGGCCTCGCCCAGATCCGTGGGGGCGAGCGGCGCCTCGGCCAGATCCGGCCAGGGCGCGGCCTCGACCCAGGGGCTTTCGGGCAGGACCGGGATCGGCTTGAGCGCGCAGCCGCCCAGAGCCAGCAGCGCGAGAAGCGGGAGGGAGCCTCGAAGGGGGGGCAAGGGACGCCTCCTGACTGATTTCACACGCGCCTTGGCGGTCATAGCCCTCCCTGCGCGCCTCCGGCAAGAGGATCGGACGGAGAAGGGGCCCTTCAGGATGCGGCCCCGGCCTCGGGGCGCCAAGGGGCGAGTGACAGAAGACGAACGTCTTGCTAATTTTCTGAGCGACGCCGCGCTCCGGGATGCGCAGAATGTCCGGGAGGCGTCGGCGCCCCGACCGCAGGCGCAAGCCCGCGCCGGAGCCGCCGCCTCTATACAAGAAACAGGAAGCGTTCCGCGGTCCGCCCGGATCAGAGAGCGCGCCAGGGAGGAGACAGCATGTCCACGACCAAGCCCGCCGATTCGTCGGGCGACAAGAAAGACCCGCAGGCCATCCCCGCCACCCCCGCCGACGCCATCGAGGATCTGAGCGCCTTCGGCGAGAACCTCGCCACCGCCTGGACGCTCGGCCAGCAGGCCTGGGCGCGCATGGCCACCGGACAGAAAGGCCCCCTCGCCGGAAGCGGCTCTCCGGCGGTGGACCCCTTCAACGTCATGCCCGCCTGGATCGAGTTCGCGCGCGGGATGATGACCCGGCCCGACAAGGCCGCCCAGACGGCCATGAACTTCTGGACCGACTACGCCCAGCTCTGGCGCCAGAGCTGGATGCGCGCGCTCGGCGCCAAGCCCGAGGCCCTCGCCTCCTCCAGGGGCGACAAGCGCTTCGCCGATCCCGCCTGGACCGAGAACGCGCTCTTCGACCATGTGAAGCAGAGCTATCTGCTGGCGGGCAACCATCTGCTCTCGACCATCGCCGACCGCGACGACCTCTCCGCCCACGAGCGCCAGAAGGTCGAGTTCTTCATGCGGCGCTTCGTCGAGGCGCTGTCGCCGACGAACTTCTTCGCCACCAATCCCGAGGCCCTGCGCGAGACCCTCGCCCAGCGCGGCGAGAATCTGGTGCGCGGCATGCGCAACATGATCAAGGACATCGAGCGCGGCGAAGGCACGCTCACCATCTCGCAGACCGACACCAGCGCCTTCAAGCTCGGCGAGAACATCGCCAATACGCCGGGCAAGGTGGTCTTCCGCAACGACGTGATCGAACTGATCCAGTATTCGCCGACCACCGAGAAGGTCTATGCGCGGCCCCTGCTGATCTCGCCGCCCTGGATCAACAAGTTCTACATCATGGACCTCGACCCCAGGAAGTCGATGGTCAAGTGGCTGGTGGATCAGGGCTACACGCTGTTCATGATCTCCTGGCGCAATCCGGTTCCGGGCGGCCCGCGCCTCGGGATGGAGGAGTACATCCGTCAGGGCTTCTTCGCCGCCGTGGACGCCGTGCTCAAGGAGACCGGGCGCAAGTCGACCAACGTGGCGGGCTATTGCGTGGGCGGCACCATGGTCGCCACGGCTCTGGCCTACATGGCCAAGACCGGAGACGCCCGGGTGAATTCGGCCACCTTCTTCACCGCCCAGACCGATTTCGACCTCGCCGGAGACCTCAAGGTCTTCGTGGACGACAAGATCCTGGAATCCCTGCGCGACAAGATGGAGAGCGAAGGCGGCGTCCTCGATTCGCAATACATGGCGCAATCCTTCAACATGCTGCGCAGCTCGGATCTGATCTGGAGCTACGTCATCAGCAACTACATGCTCGGCAAGACGCCCTTCCCCTTCGACATGCTCTACTGGAACAGCGATTCCACCCGCATGCCCGCCAAGCTGCACTTCAACTACCTGCGCGACTACTATCGCGACAACCTGCTGAGCCGGGGCAAGCTCACGGTCTTCGGCCAGGAGGTGAATCTGGAGGAGGTCATGACGCCGATCTACTCCATCTCCACCCGCGAGGACCACATCGCGCCCGCCGCCTCGGTCTATCGGGGCATGCGCAAGATGGGCGGAGAGGTGCGCTTCGTGCTGGGCGGCTCGGGGCACATCGCGGGAGTCATCAATCCGCCGGGCAAGGGCAAGTACCAGTACTGGACCCGCGAGGACGGACAATGGCCCGAGACCCTCGAAGCCTGGATGTCCGGCGCGTCCGAAACCGCCGGAAGCTGGTGGCCCGACTGGGACAAGTGGCTGGCGGAGCAGTCCGGCGAGATGGTGGCCGCCCGTCCGCCGGGCCGCAAGCTCGGGGTGATCGACGACGCGCCGGGCGCCTACGTGCGCGAACGGGATTGACATCCCGCCGCAAGCGGAGAGGGTGAAGAAACCGTCACGCTTGCGCGGCCATCAAGGCTTGCGGAAGGCGAGGACGCGTCGCGTCCTCGCCACGACATCATCCGGGAGAGGGGATCCCCCATGCGTCAATTCTTCGTCGGCGCCGCGGCCTCGGCGCTTCTGGCCGGCTTTTCGGGCTTCGCGCCCGCCGCCCGCGCCCAGGAGGGGGCGGAGCCCTTCGCCCTGACCATCCTGCACACCAACGACTTCCATTCGCGGGTCGAGGCGATCAACCGTTTCGACTCCACCTGCTCGGCCGAAGAGGCGGGCAAGAACGAATGTTTCGGCGGCGTGGCGCGTCTGGCGAGCGCGATCCGCGCGCGGCGCAGCGAACTCGACGCCGCCGGACGCCCCTGGCTGCTGCTCGACGCGGGCGACCAGGTTCAGGGCACGCTCTACTACACCCATTACAAGGGCGCGGTGGAGGCCGAATTCCTGAAGGCGCTCGGCTATCAGGCGATGGCCATCGGCAATCACGAATTCGACAGCGGGCCGGAGTCCCTCGGCGAGTTCATCCGCAATGCGGGCGGGGTGCCGGTCCTCTCGGCGAACATCGCGCCGGAGAAGGAGGCGGCCCTGAAGGGCCTCGTCCGCGGCGCGACCATTCTTGAGGCGGGCGGCCAGAAGATCGGCGTCGTCGGCCTGACGCCCGAAGACACCTGGGAGCTGGCCTCCACCGGCGAGGTGGCCTTCCTCGACGCCGTGGCGACCGTGCGCGGCGCGGTGGCGGCTCTGACGGCGGCCGGAATCGACAAGGTGATCCTGTTGTCGCATTCGGGCTATCGCCGCGACCAGCAGATCGCCGCGCAGGTGCCGGGGATCGATCTGATCGTGGGCGGCCATTCCCACACCTACCTCTCCTCGAAGGAGCCCGCCGAGGGCGCCCAGAAGCCCGAAGGCGCCTATCCGACCTGGGTCGACTCGCCGGACGGAAGCCGCACGCCCATCGTGCAGGCCTACGCCTACGGCAAGTATCTCGGCGAGGTGACGGTGGCCTTCGACGCCGCCGGAAACGTGGTCTCGGCCGAGGGCGAGCCGATCCTGCTCGACCACAGCATCCCCGAGGACAACGAGATCTCCGCCCGCGTGACCGATCTCGCCAGGCCGCTGGAGGAGATCCGCAGCCGGGTGGTGGCTCAGGCCGCCGCGCCCATCGACGGCTCGCGCGACACCTGCCGCGCCGGAGAATGCGCCATGGGCGACCTCGTGGCCGAAGCCATGCTGGCGCGCGGGGCGGCTCAGGGCGTCCAGATCGCGATCCAGAACGGCGGAGGCCTGCGCGCCTCCATCGACGCGGGCGAGATCACCATGGGCGAAGTGCTGACGGTTCTGCCCTTCCAGAACACCTTGGCGACCATGCAGCTCAAGGGCTCCGAGATCGTGCAGTCTCTGGAATCGGGCGTCAGCCGCGTCGAGGAGGGGGCGGGCCGCTTCCCGCAGGTGGCGGGTCTGCGCTTCACCTGGACGCGCGAACGTCCCGCCAACGAAGGCCGGATCATCAAGGTCGAGGTCTCCGACGGCGCGGGCGGCTGGAAGCTCATCGATCCCGCCGCCTCCTACATCGTGGCGACCAACAACTTCATGCGCAACGGCGGCGACGGCTATGCGCTCTTCGCCTCCAATGCGGTGAATCCCTATGACTACGGCCCGAACATGGAGGATGTGACGGTCGAATATCTGCTGTCTCTCGGCGGGGCCTACGAGCCGAAGCTCGACGGGCGCATCTCGGAAGTGAAGTGAGCGGCCCATGTGCGGGCGGTTCTTCCTGACGCAAGGCCTCGCCGATCTGGCGGGGCTCTTTCGGGCGCAGCTTGATCCGGCCCTTGCAGAAAGGCCGGAGCTCGCCGAGCCGCGCTTCAACATCCGCCCGACGCAAGAAATTCCCGTCCTCCGGCGCGATCCGGAGGGCGGGCGGCTTCTGACGTCCATGCGCTGGGGCTTCATTCCGGCCTGGTATGGCGCGCCCGGCGCGGGACCTCTGATCATCAACGCGCGCTCGGAGGGGATCGCGGAGAAACCCGCCTTCCGCGAGGCGGCGCGGCGCACGCGCTGCCTCATCCCGACCTCCGGCTTCTACGAATGGACCGAGAGCGCGGGCAAGGGGAAGGAGCCCTGGCTCGTGCGGCGCAAGGGCGGCGCGCCCATGGTCATGGCGGGCGTCTGGCGGGAATGGGCGGACCCTGCTTCAGGCGGGCGGCTCCGGACCTGCGCCATCGTCACGACGGAGGCCAACGCCGAGCTTGCGCCGATTCATCACCGCTCGCCGCTCTGGCTGGCGCCGGAGCATTGGGGCTTGTGGCTCGGCGAGGAGGGCCATGGCGCGGCGCGTCTGATGGTCCCGCCGCCTCCGGGCGAGATCGAGACATGGCGCGTCTCGACGGCGCTCAACAAGCGCGACGCCGAAGGCGAAGGGCTCATGGCGCCGCTGGCGGAGGAGCCGCCCGCAGCCCCGGCCCCGGAGGAGCAGGGGCGGCTGCTCTGAGGTCAGGCTTGCTGATCCGCTGCGGTTTTCGCCTCCGCCTGACCTTCCTGCCATTCGGCGTAGGTTTTCGGCGAGCCGATCACGCGCCATTCGATGCGGCCGTTGGAATTGCGGCCCAGCGCGACCGCTGCGGCGGCGGAGGGGCTTGAGAAGGCCCAATCCTTCGTGAAGCGATGATTTTCCGTTTCGGCGCTCGGCGTGAGCATGCCTTGAGCGATCAGGTCCGCTTTCAATTCCTGATAGGTGTTGGTGGTGAAGCCGCCGTCCTTCAGCGCCTCGCTTCCCTCCATGACGATGAATTCGCCGTCCCGCTCGAAAGCCTGCGTCTTGATCCCGCTTCTATGGCGCAATTCGAATTGCGCTGCGCGCGCAAGAGGAGCGTCGGAAGCTTCGGCGGGCGCGGCTTCAGGCTTCTCCTTCACCGAAGGTTGCGGCATGGGCTTGAGCAGATCGAAGCCGAGGATGGGCAGCACTCCTTCCAGCTCCGCCAGAAAACGCTCCATGTTCGCCTTGTCCGCCTCCGGCAGCTTTCTTTTGTCCGGAGAAGGTCTTTGCGTATTGTCGATGATGCTGCGTCCCGCCGCCGCCGCGTTCTGGATCAGCCTCGCCTCCAGATAGCGCACATGGCCTTTGGTCAGGCTTTCGTCGCTCGTGCCGATCACGGCGACCGTCTCCCAGAAATCGCGCTCATTGGCGCTTTGCTTCACGCGGTCCCGCAAGTCATCGGCTTCGCCGACATAAACCCGCAGCCGCAGGGAATCCTCGGGGTCAGGGCCTTGAAAGATATAGATCCCCGTCCGCTCCATTTCAGGCCGCGCAAGCAGGCTCGGGAAATTGGTGTTGTTGGAGACCAGCACGGAGCCGGTCCAGCCATGGATCGAAGCGATCTTCAGGCCATGCGGCGTTCCGTCTGCGAGGTAGATCTGGATCGTCCGTCCGAGGGCGGAAGCGTTCACGAGGTTTCTCCGGTTCTCGGGGCCTTCAGAAAGGCGCGTCGTCGGATCTGGTCACGAAGCCGGCCTTGATCCGCTTTTCATCGGCCTGATCGAAAGCGACGGTCAGGGTGTCGGCCTCCACCGCGATGACCACCCCCGAGCCGAATTTCGCATGGCTCACCCTTTCGCCCGGCGCGAACTGCGGCCCCGGCGCGGCCTTGCGCGGCGCCGTCGGCAAGGGCGTCGCCTGCCTCGCCTGAGCCTGCATCCGCTTCCAGCCCGGCGAATCATAGGGATTGGAGGCCTGCCGCACCTGCTCCTGAAGCGGCGAGGGGCCGCCCGGACGCCAGGTCTTCGGCTCGACGTCCGTCACGCCATAGCTTCCGCGTCGAGCCGCGCCGTAGGATCCGCCGTAAAGCCCCGGCGGCGTCAGGATCTCCACGACGGCGGGCGGCGTCTCGTCGATGAAGCGCGAGGGCAGGGCCGACTGCCATTGATTGTAGATCCGGCGATTGGCCGCGAAGCTGATGTTGAGGATCTTGCGGGCTCGCGTCATGCCGACATAGGCGAGGCGCCGCTCCTCCTCGAGCCCCTGGCGCCCGCTTTCGTCGAGGGAGCGTTGCGAGGGAAACAGCCCCTCCTCCCAGCCGGGCAGAAAGACCAGATCATATTCCAGGCCCTTGGCCGCATGGAGCGTCATCAGCGTGAGGCGTTCGCCTGCGCCCTCGCCGTCGCGGGAGGCCTCCATGACGAGGCTCACATGCTCCAGAAAGCCTTGCAGCGTCGGGAAGTCGCCGATGGAGCGCACCAGCTCCTTGAGGTTGTCGAGGCGGCCCGGCGCGTCGGCGCCCTTGTCGGCCTTCCACATGGCGGTGTAGCCTGATTCGTCCAGCACCAGAGCCGCAAGCTCCGCAGGCGTCAGCTTCTCGGCTTCGGCCCGCCAGCGGCTCAGGGTCTCGAAGAAGAGGATCAGCGTCCCGCGCGCCTTGCCGCCGATCTCGCCGTTCTGGGCCATCTTCAGCGCCGCCCGCGAAGGCGAGACGTTGTCGAAGCGCGATTGCTGGTGAATCGCCTGAAGGGTCTGTTCGCCGACGCCCCGGCGCGGCAGATTCACGATGCGCTCGAAGGCGAGCCCGTCGTCGGGCTGGGCGACCAGCCGCAGATAGGCGATGGCGTCGCGGATTTCCTGGCGTTCGTAGAAGCGCGGCCCGCCGATCACCCGATAGGGCAGGCCGATGGCGAGGAAGCGCTCCTCGAAGGCCCGCATCTGATGCGAGGCCCGCACGAGGATCGCGGTCTGATCCAGGCCGATCTTCGGCCTGCGCCCGAGGCCCGCCATGAAGGCCTCGATCTCCTCGCCGACCCAGCGCGCCTCCTCGTCGCCGTCGTAAAGACCCATCAGCCGGACCTTGCCGCCGGAGGGATTCTGCGTCCAGAGCGTCTTGCCGAGCCGCTCGCGGTTGCCCGAGATCACCGCTCCGGCGGCGGCGAGGATCTCGGGCGTGGAGCGGTAGTTCTCTTCGAGGCGGACGACCTTCGCGCCGGGGAAATCCTTCTCGAAGCGCAGGATGTTGCCGACTTCGGCGCCGCGCCATCCGTAGATCGACTGATCGTCGTCGCCCACGACGCAGATGTTCCTGTGTCCGCCCGCCAGAAGCCGCAGCCAGAGATACTGGGCGACGTTGGAATCCTGATATTCGTCCACGAGCAGATAGCGCAGCCTTTCGCGGAAGCGCTCCAGAACTTCGGGATATCCCTGCAGGATGGTCAGCATGTGCAGGAGCAGGTCGCCGAAATCGGCGGCGTTCAGCGTGCGCAGACGGTCCTGATATTGCGCATAGAGCTTGGCGCCCTTGCCCTGGGCGAAGTCGTCGCCTTCGCCCTTGGGCAGTTTTTCGGGCGTCAGGCCGCGGTTCTTCCAGCCGTCGACGAGGGCGGCGAGGTTTTTGGCGGGGAATTTCTTCTCGTCGATTCCCTCCGCGACGATCACCTGTTTCAGCAACCGGATCTGATCGTCGGCGTCGAGGATGGCGAAGCTGGAGGTCAGCCCGACCAGCTCCGCATGACGGCGCAGCATCTTCGCCGCGATGCTGTGGAAGGTGCCGAGCCAGGGCATGCCCTCGACGGCCTCGCCGATGATCCGTCCGACGCGCTCGCGCATCTCGCGGGCGGCCTTGTTGGTGAAGGTCACCGCGAGGATCTCGGAGGGCCGCGCCCGGCCCGTGGCGATCAGATGCGCCAGACGGGCGGTCAGCACGCGGGTCTTGCCCGATCCGGCGCCCGCCAGCACCAGCACCGGGCCGTCGAGAGTCTCCACGGCCTCGCGCTGAGGCGCGTTCAGGCCGTCGAGGTAGTCGCGCGGGACGGGGCCTCCCGCCTGCGCCAGCTGCGAGAGGGGAATCCGCTCGGCGTAAGCCGCCAGCGGGTCGTCTTCGGGATCGAAAGGCCATTCGGTGCTCATGGCGCGGAATTTATAAACCTTTCGATCAAAAAGGGAACAGAGAAAAGCCTCCCTCAAGGCCCTTCAAGCTGGATGATCGCGCCTTCGGGCGTGGTCAGCAGGCCTTCGGCGCGGTCGAAGCGCAGATCGGCCAGGCCGATCCCTCCTCTGTGCGAGCGCAGGATTCCGGCGGGCTTGCCCTCGGCGTTGCGGATCTCGGCGCCTTCGGGAGCCTCGCCCTCGACGCGCACCCGCGCCAGACCCTTGCGCAGCTCCGTCTTGTGCTTCATGCGGGCGACGATCTCCTGACCCACATAGCAGCCCTTGCGGAAATCCACGCCCTTGAGCCTTTCGAATCCGGCCTCCAGGATATAGCCGTCGCCCGGGATGAGATCCCGCCCCGAGGCCGGAACGCCCAGAGCCAGACGATGGGCGTCGTGATCGCCGGGCCGGACCTGCGCGAGGGCCGCCTCCAGCTCGGGGAGGGCGCCGTAAAGCCGGGTTCCCAAAGCCGGGTCGCGGGGATCGGGCAAGCCCGGCTTGACGCCCTCGCCCCAGAAAGCCGCCACGCCCTGGTCCTCCACGACGCGCAGCTTCAGCGGACGGCGGAGCCGGTACATGGTCAGGCGCTTGAGCAGATCCCCGATCTGGGCGGCGTCGGCGTCGAGGCGGAGATTCCCCTCGGCATCCTCGAAGATCAGGAAATCCGCGAGATATTTCCCCTGGGGGCTCAGCAGCGCGGCGTAGACCGCCCGCTCCGGAGCCACGCGCCGGACGTCGTTGCTCACCAGGGCGTTGAGGAAGTCGACCTGTTCGGCGCGCGGGCCTTCGAGCGCCAGAATCCGCCGATCCGCCAGGAAAGCGCCCTGGATCGCGCCTTGAAGCTCCGTCGTCACGCTTGAATCTCCATGTTACAAGCCGCCGCAAATCAGGCGCATCAGGAGGCCGCATCATGGCGCAAAGCTTCGATCTCGTCATCAAGGGCGGAACGCTGGTCAATCACGACGGCGTCGGGCTCGCGGATCTCGGCGTGAGGGGCGGCAAGGTCGCGGCCATCGGCGATCTGGGCGGGGCGGTCGCGGCGGAGGTCTTCGACGCGCGGGGACTGCATGTGCTGCCCGGCGTCATCGACACCCAGGTCCATTTCCGCGAGCCGGGCATGGAGGCCAAGGAGGATCTCGAAACCGGATCGCGCGCGGCGGTCATGGGCGGCGTGACGGCGGTCTTCGAGATGCCCAACACGAAGCCGCTCACCACCACGCCGGAGGCCCTCGCCGACAAGGTCGCCCGCGCGAAGAACCGCATGTGGTGCGATTTCGCCTTCTTCTTCGGCGCCACGGCCCAGAACGTGGAGATCCTCCCCGAGGCCGAAATGCTCGAGGGCTGCGCAGGGATCAAGATCTTCATGGGCAGCTCGACGGGGGATCTGCTCGTCAGCGAGAGCCCCGACGTCCTGCGCGTGCTGAAGAACGGGCGTCGGCGGGTTTCGGTCCATTCCGAGGACGAAGCCCGCCTGCGCGAGCGGCTGCATCTGCGCCGTCCCGGAGATCCCTCCTCGCATCCGGAGTGGCGCGACCCCGAGGCCGCCCGCATGAACACCGAGCGCCTGATCCGCCTCGCCCGCGAGGCGAAGCGCCGGGTCCATGTGCTGCACATCTCCACGCTGGAGGAGATCCCGCTTCTGGCGGCCAACAAGGACCTGATCTCGGCGGAGGCCACGCCCCATCACCTGACCCTCGACGGCGACGAAGCCTATGCGCGGCTCGGGACTCTGGCGCAGATGAATCCTCCGGTGCGCGGCGCCGCTCATCGCGACGCGATCTTCCAGGCGGTCAGGGACGGGATCATCGACATCCTCGGTTCGGACCACGCGCCGCATCTGCGTGACGAAAAAGCCAAAGCTTATCCGGATTCGCCCTCGGGCATGACCGGAGTCCAGACCCTCGTGCCGATCATGCTTGACCATGTGGCGGCGGGGCGCTTGAGTCTGCAACGATTCGTCGACCTCACCAGCGCGGGGCCGCAACGCCTGTTCGACATCGCAGGCAAGGGCCGTCTCGCGGTCGGCCATGACGCCGACATCACCCTCGTGGACCTCAAGCAACGCCGTCGCATCGAAGATTCGTGGATCGCCTCGCGATGCGGCTGGACTCCCTATCACGGCCGCACCGTCACCGGTTGGCCGCGCGGGACGATCGTTCGCGGAAGGGTGGTCATGCGGGAGGACGAACTGATCGGCGTCGCTTCGGGGGCGCCGGTTCGTTTTCAGGAAGGATGGCTCGGATGACCTCCGCCCCTCAGACGCGCGCTCCGCGCGACCCCGCCCCGCGCGTTCCGCGGGACCCTGACGAGCCCATCAGCCTGAAGGCTCTGGGCTCCTCCCTCGGCTTCGGCGAGCTGGTCGCCATGCTCGCCACGATCATGGCTCTGGCGGCCTTCGCCACCGACATGATGCTGCCCGCCCTGCCGATGATCGGCGTCGACCTCAAGGCGCCGACCGAGAACGACCGTCAATTGCTCGTGCCGGTGATGTTTCTCGGGATGGCCTTCGCGCAGATCTTCTACGGCCCGATCCTCGACGCCTTCGGGCGCAAGCGCGGGCTCTACATCGGCCTGACGATCTTCCTCGTGGGGACGCTGACCTGCATCTTCGCGCCGAACTTCCAGATGATGCTCGTGGGACGCCTGCTTCAGGGCGTCGGCGCGGCGGGACCGCAGGTCATGGCCATGGCCGCGACCCGCGACCTCTTCGTCGGACGCAGCATGGCGCGCGTGACCTCGCTGATCATGATGATCTTCATGGTGGTGCCGGTCTTCGCGCCGATGCTCGGGGCGCAGATCCTGCGCCATTTCGACTGGCACATGATCTTCTGGGTCTTCGCGCTGCATGCGCTGGTCGCCTGGGCCTGGTCCTGGACGCGCCTGCCCGAGACCCTGCCTCCGGAGCGTCGGCGCCCCTTGTCCGCGAAGACCTCCTGGGCGGCCTTCAAGGAGATGGCCACGCATCCGGTCTCCATCGGCTACGTCATGGCGAGCGGCTTCATCTTCAGTTCGCTGGTGGCCTATCTGACGGCCTCCGAGCAGGTTCTCGGCGAGCTTTACGCATGGGGGCCGGACTTCGTCTATCCCTTCGGCGCGGGCGCCGTGGCCATCGGTCTGGCGAGCTTCGCGAATTCGAAGTTCGTCGTGCGCTTCGGCATGCGCAAGCTGTCCCAGGCGGCCATGACGGTCTTCGTGATCCTGGCGGCCGTCGGGCTGACCCTCTCGCTGCTGAACGAAGGCAAGCCGCCCTTCTGGGCCTTCATGACGCTGCTCTGCGGGCTGTTCTTCTGCTGCGGCCTGATCTTCGGCAATCTGCGCGCTCTGGCGATGGAGCCCATGGGCCATATCGCGGGCATGGCGGCGGGCGCGGGCGGCTCGATCTCGACGCTGGTTTCGGCGCTGATCGGCGGCGCGGTGGCGCGCGGCTATGACGGCTCGGTGACGCCCTTCTTCGCGGGCTTCGTCGGACTGGCCTCGATGGCCGCGATCTGCGTGTTCTTCGCCGAGCGCGGACGCGCCCGGCTGGCCAGGGGAGCGCCCGGCGCGCGCCCCTGAAGGGTCCGGTTCAGGCTCCGGGCTCGCGCCCGTAGCGCTGCAGATCGGGGCCCTGGAGCCTCAACCAGTCTTCGGCCCGCTCGTGATCGGGCCGGAGACGCCGCACCAGAGCCCAGAACCTCGGGCCATGGTCGAATTCGACGAGATGGGCGCATTCATGCGCCGCCACATAGTCGAGGATCTCCGGCGGCGCCAGAATCAGCCGCCAGGAGAAGGAGAGCCCGCCCCCTGCGGCGCAACTCCCCCAGCGGGTGCGCTGATCGCGCAGGGTGATCCGGCCCGGCGTCGCGCCGAGAGCCCCCGCATGACGCGCCACGGCCTCCGCGAGATCCTTGCGCGCCTCGGCCTTCAGCCAGTCTCCGAGAGCTTCCGCGAAGGCCTCCGGCGGGCCGGGGACGTGCAGCGTCTCCCGCGCCGCGAGGACCGGACCCTTGCGCCGGAAGGGATCGGATTTCAGCAGATGGAGAACCCCCCTCAGCGGAACCGCATGGCCCGCCGCGAAGGGCGAAGGCCCCGGCGCGGCGGCGATCCGCTCCCGCAGCCAGTCGCGATGCGCCTTCAGGAAGCGCTCGGCTTCGGCGCGGGTGGCGCGGACGGGCATGCTCAGGCGGGCTTCTCCGGTGCCGCGCCCCACCCGCAAGACGAAACGCCCCGCGCGGGAAGGGCGCAGGGCGACGTCGATTCCATCGATCCGGAGAGAGGCGGGCGGCTGGGTCATGGCCTTGAGCTTACCCCTCCGCTTCTCTCCGGGCGAGAGGGCTTGGAGCGCCTCCGGATCCTGCGGGATGCTTCAAGCGCTCCGGCCTTTCGTCTGATCGCGTCTTCACGACGCGAAGCCGAAGAGGCTTCAGAGGCGGCCCTTCTCGCGGATGAAGGCGGCGACCTTCGGATAGATGTCGCGCCGCCAGCGGCTGCCGTTGAACTGGCCGTAATGGCCGACCTCGGGATGGGTGTAGGCCAGCTTGAGGTCGTCGGGCAGATTCGCGCAGAGATCCAGCGCGGCGTGAGTCTGTCCGGCGCCGGTGATGTCGTCCTTGCCGCCCTCGATGGTCATGAAGGCGACGTCCTTGATGGCCTGAGGCCGCACGGGGCGTCCGCGATGCTTCATCTCGCCCTTGGGCAGAAGATGGCGCTGGAAGACCTCGTCGATGGTCTGGAGGTAGAACTCGGCGGTCAGATCCATCACCGCGAGATATTCGTCATAGAAGGTGTTGTGGGCCGCCGCCGATTCGCCGTCGCCGCGGATGAGGTTGTCGAACTGCTTGCGATAGGCCGTGGAATGGCGCTCGGGATTCATCGCCAGGAAGCTCGAAAGCTGCAGGAAGCCCGGATAGACCGGACGCATGAAGCCCGCGCGCGGCCAGGGCACCCAGGAGATCACGTTCTTCTTGAACCACGACAGCGGCTTGGATCCGGCGAGGCGGTTGGGCTCGGTGGGGCTCACGCGGGTGTCGATGGGGCTGCCCATCATCACCAGAGCGGCGGGACGGAAGGGGTTGTCGTCCTCGCTCATCAGCGAGGCGGCGATCATCGAAGGCACGCCCGGCTGACAGACGCCCATCAGGGTCGTCCCCGGCCCGATGATCTCCAGGAATTCGCGGAGATAATCGACGTAATCGTCGAGGTCGAAGCGTCCGGCGGCCAGCGGCACGTCGCGGGCGTCGAGCCAGTCGGTGATGTAGACGTCATGCTCGGTCATGAGCGTCTCGACCGTGCCGCGCAGGAGCGTCGCGTAATGGCCCGACATCGGCGCCACCAGCAGGATCTTCGGATCCTGCGATTCGTCGAGGCCCTCGGCCGTGCGGCGGAAGCGGATCAGATCGCAGAAGGGCTTGTGCGCGACGATCTCCTCGGAGACCTTCGCCTCCTGGCCGCGCACGTTCACGGTCTCATAGCCGAAGAGAGGCTTGGCGTAATATTTCGTCGCCGATTCGAAGATCTCCAGCATGGCCGCGGCGGCTTTGTGCGGAGGCGAGGACTGCCAGGGATTGCGCGGATCGTTCAGCACGGTCCGCCCGTAGCGGGCGGCCTGACGCCAGGGCGCAAGGGCGGTCTGGGCGAGTTCATACGCATGATACAGCATTGGATTCGGCCTTCTCTCGCGGGGCGCGCCCTGAGGCGGCGGGGCTGGATTTCGTCTCAGGACCGCAGGTCTCGGCGAATTTACAAAACTTTTCTGAAAATGACATATAATTATATTGCGCCGCAAACGATCGGGCGGAGGGGGAGGCGCCCTTCCGCGACCCCCCGCGCAGCGCGCCGGGGCGATCCGCGGAGGGATCCGCAAGCCGCCCTGCGCCGCGCCTCCCGCGCGGCCGCTCCTGCGGGCCGGCTTTCGCGCCGGGCTCCCGGGCGCATCAGGCTTTGACAGCGCGGGCGGGATATGGCAAGCGACCGCGATTCCCGATGGGGCCGACGCTGCGTCGGCCTCGACCGCTCAATTTTTGCAAACGAGGCGCCGAAAGCATGGCGAAACCGGAATGGGGCGTCAAAAGGCTCTGCACGAGCTGCGCCGCGCGATTCTACGATCTGGGCCGTTCGCCCGCCGTCTGCCCCAACTGCGGCGCGACGCTGGACGTGGCCGCCGCCCTGCGGCCGCGCAAGGCCGTCAAGGCCGCGGCCGAGGACAAGGCCAAGATCCGTGACGAAGAGGATCTGGAGGTCGCGGTCTTCGACGACGAGGACGAGGACGGCGTGCTCGACATCGACGAGGACGAGGACGACGCCGACGCGCCCGTGGTGCCGCGCGGCGAATCCAAGAAGGGCGGCGTCGACGACGAGGAGATGGACGGATTCCAGGTCATCGACCCGGACGCCGACCGCTGATCCCCTCCTGAAGCGAGGGGGAGAAGGATTTTCAGGAAGGCCCGATCTTTTCGCTTGCCTTCATCCCGATCCCCCCCTATAGCTCCGGCCCACGCAGCCGGAGCCGCTTCGGAAGAAACGGCGAAGGACGATGCGACCGGAATCCAGACCCTCTCGAAGGGTCGCGAGTTCGGGGCCATAGCTCAGTTGGTAGAGCGCTTGAATGGCATTCAAGAGGTCAGGGGTTCGACTCCCCTTGGCTCCACCAGGTCAGAAGCCGCGCGTCGGGAACGACGCGCGGCTTTTTCACGTCCGGATCCGAGCCCCGCGCAAGACGACGCGCCCCGGAGGGCGCGTCGCGGCGGAAGGACGGCGAATCAAGCGGCGAATCTGGCGGCGAGGGCTCAGATCAGACCGGCCAGCGCCCTGAAGAGATCCGATTGCGGAAAGGCCAGCAGGGAGCCCAGAGCGATGGCCGCGCCATAGGGCGCATGCGCCTGCTTCGCATTCGCCAGACGGCGCATCGAGGGCGAAGCCAGCGTGAGGATCGGCCAGGCGCGCAGCAGCTTGCGCAGCAGGAAGGCCAGCAGCGACAGCACGCCGCCCGCCAGGGTGATGTAGACCACCGCCGTCAGCGCCGTGTCCGAGCCGAACCAGATGAGGGCGGCGGGCAGGAACTTGCCGTCGGCGGCGCCCCAGAGCCGCAGCGCGAAGAGCGCGAAGCCGAAGACCAGCGCGAGCGCGCCCGTCAGCAGATGATCGCCCAGAGCCTGCCAGCCCAGGCCGCTGACCAGAAAGGCCACGAAGAAGGCGCAGATCAGACCCACCGAAAACCGGTTGGGGATCAGATAACGCGCCATGTCCGAACCCGCCCCGAGCAGCAGGAACAGAGGAAAGGGCGCAGCAGCGAGAAGAGTGAGCGACATGCAGGCCTCCGGAACGCCTTCAGGCGGAAAAGAGAAGCGCCGCGCCGTCCTGCGGGGACGGGCGGCGCTCTGAGCTGCGGCGCAGTCCTGCGCAGCGCGGCGACGGCCATCAACCAGGCCGGAAGCGGCCGGGAACGCGGACGGAAGCCGTCTGCGTCCCCGGGCCCTGCGGGGACGTCAGCCGCCCGGCAGGGACTGGGCGGCGCCGATCTCGGTGGCGATCGTGTTGAACTTCGAGCTGACGTTCTCGCCCAGCAGGGTCACGGCGCCGATGATCACGACGCTGATGAGGGCGGCGAGCAGGCCGTACTCGATCGCGGTGGCGCCGTCTTCTTCTTTCACGAAACGGGAGAACATGGTGCGCATCTTCAACTCCTGGATTTTGAAACCCGTCAGCGTTCTTGCGTCTGACAGGTCTGAAATTAGCGGCGCTGGATTAAAGGAATGTAATGAGGGCTGGTTAATTGAAAGAATTACAATGTAACATCATGTGTTTTTCAGTAAATACTCGGAAACTATACTTGAAGAAAAGGAAATGACGCATCCTGTTTCATGCCGTCAGGTGAAGTTCAGGACTCCGGACCCGGGTTCATCATGGGGATCGCGGTCGGAGCGCGATCCGGAGAAGAGGAACGGCGAAGCAGAGGATGCGCCGGATCTGGAAACGCCGGAGGATCTCGCCTCTCGCGCGGGACGGTCTCTCCGGGGGGAGGCTGGCCGCATGAGGAAAACCCCGCCTGCGGGCGCAGGCGGGGTCTCCGGAGTCGTTTCGATGGATTGCGAGGCCTGGCGAAGGCGATCTCGCCTTCGCTTCTTGGCCCTGTGGGGGCGTCAGCCGCCCGGCAGGGACTGGGCGGCGCCGATCTCGGTGGCGATCGTGTTGAACTTCGCGCTGACGTTCTCGCCCAGCAGGGTCACGGCGCCGATGATCACGACGCTGATGAGGGCGGCGAGCAGACCGTACTCGATCGCGGTGGCGCCGTCTTCTTCTTTCACGAAACGGGAGAACATGGTGCGCATCTTCAACTCCTGGATTTTCAAACCCGTCAGCGTTCTTGCGTCTGACAGGTCTGAAATTAGCGGAGCTGGATTAAAGGAATGTAATGGGGGCTGGTTAATTGCAGAATTTACAACGTAATTCTGAATTCATCATCGTGAATTCATGGAAACCATTGAATTTATCTCTGGTCCGGTTTCTTTTATTTCCATGAACTCCGGGATGCGCCCCGATCCGGAGAAGATGCGGCGCGAACGGGCTTCGCGCCGGACTCCGGACTTGCGGATCAGCGGCGGGAATCGACGACGAGCTTGTAGAGCACAAGCAGCAGCGCCGCGCCGACCAGGGCTCCGAGCAGGGCGAAGGCGACGGGCAGAATCACCTTGAGCGCCAGGCCGCCCACGAATCCGCCGAGGCCTCCCAGAGCGGCGGCCGCGAGGGGATCCGCGTCCAGGACGCGATTGCGCGCCGCGAACCAGCCGATGGCGGCGCCGAGGATGATTCCGAGAATGACGATGAAGGACATGAGGGAACTCCTTGGGGACGGGGTTTCCTCATATAGTCGATTCAGGCCCCTTGCGCAGCGGCCTCGGGAGCCCGAGAGCCCCCCTGCAGAAGAGAGGGCGCCCGGAAACGCCGACGCCCCGCCTGCGGACGCAGACGGGGCGTGGAGCGTTCACCGGATGCGCCGGAGCGGCGAAGGCGATCTCGCCTTCGCCTCTTGGACCTGTGGGGGCGTCAGCCGCCCGGCAGGGACTGGGCGGCGCCGATCTCGGTGGCGATCGTGTTGAACTTCGCGCTGACGTTCTCGCCCAGCAGGGTCACGGCGCCGATGATCACGACGCTGATGAGGGCGGCGAGCAGGCCGTACTCGATCGCGGTGGCGCCGTCTTCTTCTTTCACGAAACGGGAGAACATGGTGCGCATCTTCAACTCCTGGATTTTCAAACCCGTCAGCGTTCTTGCGTCTGACAAGGACTAATATGGGCTTTCGACATTAAGGCTCTGTAATGTTATCTGGTTAATTTCGAAGATATACTTCGTATTCGCATGAATTCATGAGATCCGGGGCGATCTTCACGAAAATCCGGATCATTTACTTCGTATGGATTTGCAGGGCGCAGATCCGATCCCAGAATCTTCTTCGGCCCGCCCTCCGAGGCCGCGCCGCGCCTGGAGGACGGCCCCCTCGGACGCGGCCTCGTCGCATTCTCCTCCCGACAGATCCGGAAGACTCCTTCGTCGATCTCTCCCCTCCGGCTTCGCCGCGCAGGAGGCCCTGCGCGATCGCGAGACGGAAGGGGAAGGCCAGGCTGCTGCGGCTCCTCCGCAGGGGCGGAGTCGATATGCTCGTATGAAGAGCATATATTTTTCTTGTAAACTTTAGGAGGTATGTTTTACTGGTTGCATGAAATCCGTATCGCCACTTTTGGTTTCGGAGCCTTCCGCCGGTCTCGGCGGTTCAAGTCGGGGGAGCGTGACGTTCATGGCCAGGAGCATGGTTTTCGCCCTGAGCGCGATCCTGTCGGTTTCGGCGGTCGGCGCTCTTGGGGCGCCGGCGCAAGGCGGCCCGCAGGAGGTCGGTCCGCGGCTGGACAGGGTGGCCCTCCAGCTGGCGGGCGGCGGCTATCGGGAGTTCCTCCCGCGCAGGGGCGGCGCCCTCGACCGCATGAAGAGCGAGCGCCTCAACCTGAATCTGGAGGCCGGACGCCTCTACGCCGTCGCGGTGGTCTGCGACGCCTTCTGCAACGACGTCGATCTGGAGGTCTTCGACGAGACCAACAACCGACTCGCCGCCCACATGCGCAGAGGAGATTCCGCAGTCGTCGAGTTCCGGCCGCGCTGGAGCGGACCCGTCTCGGTGCGCGTGAGGCTCTATGACTGCCAGGCGCCGGTCTGCGCCTATGGACTCGGCGCCTTCATGCGCTGAGCCGCTCCGGAACGGGCGAAGCCCGCACCCCGGAATCCCCCTGAGAAAACCGTAAAGACCCCGGGAGAGGCGCGGCCAGGCCGCGGCGCAGGCGAAGGCGTCGCCGGAAAGGCGGAAGCCTCGCAGCTTTCCAGCTGCGAGGCTTCGCTCGACACGCCGGGGGGACGGCGGGTCTGTCTCGGGAAGATCAGGCGCTGGCGCTGGCGGCCGAGCTGGCCGGAGGCGGAGCGGCGGACTTGTCGTCCTCGGGATCGCGCAGCACGTAGCCGCGGCCCCAGACGGTCTCGATGTAGTTCTCGCCGTCGGTGGCGGTCGAAAGCTTCTTGCGCAGCTTGCAGATGAAGACGTCGATGATCTTCAGCTCGGGCTCGTCCATGCCGCCGTAGAGATGGTTCAGGAACATCTCCTTGGTCAGCGTGGTGCCCTTGCGCAGGCTCAGCAGCTCCAGCATCTGATATTCCTTGCCGGTCAGATGCACTCGCGAGCCGTCCACCTCGACCGTCTTGGCGTCGAGGTTCACCTTGATCTTGCCCGTCGAGATCACCGACTGGCTGTGGCCCTTCGAACGGCGCACGATGGCGTGGATGCGCGCGATCAACTCGTCCTTGTTGAAGGGCTTGGTCATGTAGTCGTCGGCGCCGAAGCCGAAGCCCTTGACCTTGTTTTCCGTGCCCGAAAAGCCCGAGAGGATCAGGATGGGCGTCGCGACCTTGGCCACCCGAAGCTGACGCAGCACCTCGTAGCCGTTCATGTCCGGCAGCCCGAGGTCGAGCAGGATCAGGTCGTAATCGTAGAGTTTGCCAAGATCGACGCCCTCCTCGCCCATGTCGGTGGCGTAGACGTTGAAGCCCTCCTGCTTCAGCATCAGCTCGATGCTGCGCGCCATGGCGCTATCGTCTTCGATGAGGAGAATGCGCATGTCGAAGTTCCTCGGCGTCGAGTCCCGTTAAGCTTTATCTTCGGACAAGCTAACGCGAAAAGGTAAAGAAACCCTGATTGCGCGTCGCCGCCCCAGCAGTAACGAAGGTAAACGGAAAGCCCGATCTTTGCCTATCCCCTAGAAGGTCAGGGCCAGGAAATCACGACGAATGCGGTATTTTACGTAATGAGGAATATATCATTAAGACTAACATATCTGGCGTGATCCGAAATAATACGACTGAATCCCGGGCGCCGGTCCGGAGATTCCGACGCCCCCCGGGCCTCAGAGACGCCCCGACAGCATCCGTCGCGCCAGGGCCAGGGCGCTCGCGTTCTCGCAGGATTCGGCCGATTCCGGGTCCGCGAAGCCCGCAAGGGCGAAGCCGCCCGCCGTCGCGCTGACCGGGCCGCCCAGAGAAGCGCCCTCCGGCACGCAGACGATCAGACGACGCGCGCCCGTCCGCGCGAAGGCCGGAGCCCCCGAAAGGCCGGGACCGGTCTCGCCGTCCGCCACCCCGACGGCCTCCACGCCGCGCGCCTCGGCGAACTTGCGGATCGCGTCGGCGTCGGCGCCGGGCCGCGCCCCCAGAGGAGGCGGCAGGATCCAGGCGCAGCCGCCTTTCGCCCGCCCGCCGAGCGCCTCGCCCGCCGCCGCCAGATCCCGCGCCGTCGTGAAGAAGGCTCCCGAGGCCTTCGCCGCCGCCGCCAGCTTCTCTTCCTCGGGCGAATCGCCCACCGAGATCACGCAGCCCGGCGCCCCCAGACGCGCCGCCCGCTCGGCCATCCAGCCCACCAGAGGCGCAAGCGGAGTCTGCGCCAGGCGCGGCAGGATCAGGGGACGCTGAGGACGCGGATGCATCGGCTCGAAGCGCAGCGCGCAGGCGAGCCCGTCGGCGAGGGCCATCTCGAAAGGCGTCGTCGGCGCGCGCTCCAGAGCCGCTTCCAGGATGCGCTGGCTGAATTCGGGCGAAAAGCCGTGAGACTCGAGAATCGGCGCGAGCCGGCGTCGATGCGCCTCGCGCACCACGCCGCGGGCGAAGCCCCGGGGCGGCAGGAAACGCGGAGCGGTGGGCGGAGCGGCGGGCGCGGCGGAGCCGGAGCCGAAGGAGAAGGGAAAAGCGGCCAAGGCGGGCATCCTCGAAGGGGCGACGCCCGAGCTTTAGGCTCCGCCGGTGTATTTTTCCTGAAGTCTTCCGGGCGCGGAAGCAGGATCGGGCCGGATTCCGGACGCGCTCAGGGAGGGGTCAGTGGGGGGTCTCGCGATATTTCTGCAGACGGGTCGTGCGCAGCCCCTGGAGCCCGTGCTTTTCGATGGCGCGGCTCCAGGCTTCGTATTCCTCGACCGAAAGATTGTAGCGCGCGCAGGCGTCGTCGATGCTCAGCAGGCCTCCGCGCACGGCGGCCACCACCTCGGCCTTGCGGCGAATCACCCAGCGCTTCGTATCCGGCGGCGGCAGATCGGCCAGGGTCAGGCGTTGGCCGTCGGGGCCGATGATGTGCGGCCCACTCTGTTTCTGCTGCTGGCTCATAAGCGGCGATCCCCATGACGTTCCTTGACCACAAGGATAGGTCGGGAAAGCTAAAATTCTGAAAATCAATTCAAAACAAGAGCTTAATCTACATCGCACAAATTATGCGCCTGCGGAACGATTGCAGCTCCGGGGTTCCGCCCGCCACAGGAGATTCAGGGCCCCCGCAGCCGGAGGCCCATCCGGGCGCGGGACCGGACGCGGCGCTTTTGCCATTCCGTGACTTGGGGAAAAGCTTTAAAACCCGCGCATGAACGCTTTCCATCCTTCCGCCGAGAGTCCCATGGCCCCTTCCGCCTCCGCCGCGCCGGAGGTCGATCTCGGATTCGCGCCGCGCGCGCCGGGCGAAGTGCGCGTGGCGGCGGCCATGTCGGGCGGAGTCGATTCTTCGGTCGTGGCGGCGATGCTCGCGCGGGCGGGCTACGACGTGGTCGGGCTGACCATGCGGCTTTACGATCATGGCGCGGCGCTCGCGAAGAAGGGCGCCTGCTGCGCCGGACGCGACATCTACGACGCCCGCCGCGTCGCCGAGCAGAGCGGATTCCCCCATTACGTCCTCGATTACGAGAACCTGTTCCGTCAGGCGGTGATCGAGGAGTTCGCCGACGCCTATCTGGCGGGCGCGACGCCCATTCCCTGCGTGCGCTGCAATCAGCGGGTCAAGTTCGTCGACCTCATGGGGCTGGCGAAGGAGCTGGGGGCGGAATGCCTCGCGACGGGGCATTACGTCCGGCGGATCATGGGGGCTCATGGCCCCGAGCTGCATCGGGCCGCCGATCCGGCCCGCGATCAGAGCTATTTCCTCTTCACGACCACCCGCGAGCAGCTTGCATATCTGCGCTTTCCCCTCGGCGACCGCGAGAGCAAGGCCGAAACCCGCGCCATGGCGCTGGATCTCGGGCTTTGCGTGGCCGAGAAGCCCGATAGTCAGGACATCTGCTTCGTGCCTCAGGGGCGCTATGCGGCGGTGGTCGAGAAGCTGCGTCCGGGCGCGGCGCAGCCGGGGCCGATCCGCCACCTCGACGGGCGGATCCTCGGCGAGCATCAGGGCGTGATCCATTTCACCATCGGCCAGCGCAAGGGGCTCGGGATCGGGGGCAGGGCGGGCGAGGAGACGGAGCCGCTCTTCGTGGTCCGGCTGGACGCCCAGACCCGCGAAGTGGTCGTGGGGCCGCGCGAGGCTCTGGCGACGCGCCGCGCGCCCTTGCGCGAGATCAACTGGCTGGGCGACGGCGAACTCGCCGATCTGCCGCCTGAGGGCCTGGAGATCCTCGCCCGGGTGCGCTCGACGCGAATCCCCAAGCCTGCGATTCTGCGGGCCACGGCGACGGGCGCTGAAGTCGAGCTTCTGGAGGCCGAGGAGGGCGTCGCGCCCGGACAGGCCTGCGTCTTCTACGCGACCGAAGGAACCCGCGTGCTCGGCGGCGGCTGGATCGCGCGGGGCTGAGGCGGGGTCGTCAGCCCTCCAGCGCCGCCTGGACCTTCAGCGCCTGCCGGGTCTGGGCCACGTCATGGACCCGGAGAATCTGCGCGCCCTGAGACGCGCCGTGCAGCGCCGCCGCCAGAGACCCGGGGACGCGCGCCTTGGGGGCCGTCTCGCCGCCCAGAGCCCCGATGAAGCTTTTCCGCGAGACTCCGAGCAGAACCGGACAGCCCAGACCATGCAGCAGGCTCAGGCCGCGCAGCAGGACGAGGTTGTGCTCCAGAGTCTTGCCGAAGCCGATCCCCGGATCCACGATCAGCGACTCGCGCCGGATTCCCGCCGCCTCGCAGGCCGCGACGCGCTCGGCGAGATGGTCGTAGACGTCCAGCAAGGGGTCGTCGTAACGCGGATCGCTCTGCATCCTCTGGGGCTCGCCCCGGGCGTGCATCAGGCAGACCGCTCCGCCCGCCGCCGCATAGGCCGCCGCCGTCGTCAGGCTCTCCGGATCATGGGTCAGGGCCGAGACGTCGTTGAAGATCCGCGCCCCCGCCTCCAGAGCCAGAGCGGCCACGGCGGCGTTGCGGGTGTCCACCGAGAGCAGCGCCGGAGGCGGAGAATCCGGCCCGGGCAGAACCGGCGCGAGGCGATCCCATTCGGCCTCCGGCGAGACCGGCGCCGCCCCCGGACGCGTCGATTCCGCCCCGAGGTCGAGAATCTCCGCCCCCTCGACGATCATCCGCGCCATGCGGGCCTGAGCCGCCGCAGGCGCCTCATGCTCGCCGCCGTCCGAGAAGCTGTCCGGCGTGAGGTTCAGCACGCCCATCAGCCGGGGGCGGTCCAGCTTCAGTCCCGACAAGGCCGCGCGCGGCGCGGTCAGACGCGCGAAGACCGGCGCGAACTCCGGATGACGCCGCCGCGCCAGAGAAGCGGGCAGCGCCTCCACCCGCCGACGCGCGCCCGAAGGACCGCGCTCCAGAACCTCCACCCAGGCGAAGCGTCGCCAGCCTCCTGCGAGGGGGAAGCTCTCCGGGCCGGGCGATTCCGCGCCGCAGGGCAAGGGACGAAAATAGAGCGTCACGCCGGAAACCTCCGCCAACCTTCGCAGGGCGCAGACAAATCCCCCCGCCGAAGCGGGGGGAGGGGAGTCTCAGGCCTGAGGCGCCAGACCGCCGTCGGCAGGCGGGCGCGTCTTGGGCACGGCCAGCAGGGAGGGTTCGGGTTCGCGGCGGGCCGCCTCCTCCGCCGAGACCGCGGCCGCCGAACCCGGCGGCGGACGGTCCATCTTCTCGCCGCGCATGAGGGACTTGATCTCCTCGCCGGTGAGGGTCTCGTATTCCAGCAGCGCCTGAGCCACGGCGTGCAGGGCGTCGATCTTGTCCCGGAGGATCTCCTGAGCCTTCTGCTCGCCGATCTCGACGAAGCGGCGCACCTCGTTGTCGATCATCATGGCCGTCTCGCCGGAGATGGAGCGCCGCGAGGCGCCGCCGCCGAGGTAGTTCTGACGGTCGTCGTCATAGGCGATGGTGCCGAGGTCCTGGCTCATGCCGAAGCGGGTGGCCATGGCCTCCGCGATGCGGGTGACCTGCTGGATGTCCGAGGCCGCGCCGGTGGTCACCTTGTCGTCGCCGAAGATGATCTGCTCGGCGACGCGCCCGCCCATCGCCATGGCGATCTTGGATTCAAGCTGCTCGCGGGTCTGCGAGAGCTGGTCGCGCTCCGGCAGCGACATCACGAGGCCCAGGGCGCGGCCGCGCGGAATGATCGTCGCCTTGTGGATCGGGTCGTGCGAGGGCACGCTCAGGGCCACCACGGCGTGTCCGGCTTCGTGATAGGCGGTGAGGCGCTTCTCCTCCTCGGTCATGAACATCGAGCGCCGTTCGGGGCCCATGAGCACCTTGTCCTTGGCCGATTCGAAATCCGTCATGGTCACGAGGCGCTTGCCGGTGCGGGCCGCCATGAGCGCCGCCTCGTTCACCAGATTGGCGAGGTCGGCGCCCGAGAAGCCCGGCGTGCCGCGCGCGATGACCTTCAGATCCACGCCCGGCGCCAGAGGCACCTTGCGCGCATGCACCGAAAGGATGCGCTCGCGGCCGTTGATGTCGGGGTTCGAGACCACGATCTGACGGTCGAAGCGGCCCGGACGCAACAGCGCGGGGTCGAGGACGTCGGGGCGGTTGGTCGCCGCCACGAGGATCACGCCTTCATTGGCCTCGAAGCCGTCCATCTCGACGAGCAGCTGGTTGAGGGTCTGTTCGCGCTCGTCGTTGCCGCCGCCGTAGCCCGCGCCGCGATGACGGCCCACCGCGTCGATCTCGTCGATGAAGACGATGCAGGGGGCGTTCTTCTTGGCCTGCTCGAACATGTCGCGCACGCGGCTCGCGCCGACGCCCACGAACATCTCGACGAAGTCGGAGCCCGAGATGGTGAAGAAGGGAACCCCCGCTTCGCCCGCGATGGCGCGCGCCAGCAGGGTCTTGCCCGTGCCCGGAGGGCCGACCAGAAGGGCGCCTTTGGGGATCTTGCCGCCGAGGCGGGAGTATTTCTGCGGATCCTTCAGGAACTCCACGATCTCCTGAAGCTCGTCCTTGGCCTCGTCCACGCCCGCGACGTCGTCGAAGGTGACGCGGCCCTGCTTTTCGGTCAGCAGCTTGGCGCGCGACTTGCCGAAGCTCATGGCGCCGCGTCCGCCGCCCTGCATCTGGCGCATGAAGAAGACCCAGACGCCGATGAGCAGCAGCAAGGGCAGCCAGCCGACCAGAGTGAGCAGCAGGGGGCTGCTCTTCTGGGGCTCGACGCGGATCACCGCGCCGGATTTCTCCAGCCGTTCGATGAGCTGCGGATCGTCGGGCGGCGCATAGGTGAGATAGGCGGCGTCGTTGGTCAGACGTCCGCTGATCTTCTCCCCGTCGATGCGCGCCTCCTTGACGGCTCCGCGATTGGCCGCCGCGATGAATTCGGAATAGGGCATCGGCGCCCCCGACTCGCGGCCCGAGCCCTGATCGGTGAACAGGTTGACGAGGGCGACGACCAGAAGGATGATCACCAGCCAGACGCCGAAATTGCGGAAATTGTTCAAAACCTGAGATCCCTCGAGTCGCGGCGGCGGGACGGCCCGCGAAGGTCGCCCGACGAATCCGCTCATGGAAGCGCGTCCTGCAAAGATAGCGCGCCGGAGCCGGGGATCAACGCCTTCTCGCGCTCCCACGCCGGAGGAGGAGCGAAAAACGAAACGCCGCCCCCGGAGGGACGGCGCGAAAGCCGGAGGCCGGGGCGCGGAGGCCTCAGTTCTTCGACTTGTCCACGAGCTTGTTGGCGCCGATCCACGGCATCATCTCGCGCAGCTTGCGGCCGACGGCCTCGATCTCGTGAGCGTCGTTGTTGCGGCGGGTCGCCTTGAAGCTCGCGAGGCCCGAACGATACTCCACCATCCAGTCGCGGGTGAAGCGGCCCTGCTGGATGTCCTCCAGAACGGCCTTCATGCGCTCCTTGGTCTCCTTCTTGGGGAGGATCCGCGGGCCCGAGACGTATTCGCCGTATTCGGCGGTGTTCGAGATCGAGTAGTTCATGTTGGCGATGCCGCCCTCATAGATGAGGTCGACGATCAGCTTCACTTCGTGAAGGCACTCGAAATAGGCCATCTCCGGCGGATAGCCCGCCTCGGTGAGGGTCTCGAAGCCCGAACGGATCAGCTCGACCACGCCGCCGCAGAGAACCGCCTGCTCGCCGAAGAGATCGGTCTCGCATTCGTCCTTGAAGGTGGTCTCGATGATTCCCGAGCGTCCGCCGCCGATGGCCGAGCAATAGGACAGCGCCAGATCCAGCGCCTTGCCGGAGGCGTCCTGATGCACCGCCACGAGGCAGGGCACGCCGCCGCCCTTGACGAATTCGCCGCGCACGGTGTGTCCGGGGCCCTTGGGCGCCATCATGATCACGTCGACTTCGGCGCGCGGCTCGATCAGGCCGAAATGCACGTTCAGGCCGTGGGCGAAGGCGATGGCCGCGCCGTCGCGCAGATTCGCGTGGATGTGGTCGCGGTAGATGTCGGCCTGAAGCTCGTCGGGCGTGAGGATCATCATCAGATCCGCCCATTTCGCGGCCTCGGCCACGCTCTTGACCTGCAGCCCGGCGGCCTCGGCCTTGGCGGCGGTCGGAGAGCCCGGACGCAGCGCGATCACCACGTTCTTCGCGCCCGAATCGCGCAGGTTCAGCGCATGGGCGTGGCCCTGGCTGCCGTAGCCGACGATCGCGACCTTCTTGTCCTTGATGAGATTCACGTCGCAATCGCGATCATAGTAAACGCGCATGGAAGGGCCTTTCCCTGGACATCCTCCGCCGCTCGCCGCGCGGAGCCCCCGAATTTTCCGCGAATCCTCCCTCGAAGACGGGGATTCCGCGAAGCGCCTGCTGAAGCGGGCCTGGCGCCTCCTAACCGAGGCGCGCGCGCCTGTCCAGAGCGCCGAGCGGAGGAGGGGGAGCGTCAACTCCGCGCGAGCGCCCCGGAACGGCCCGCCGCAGTTGAGGTTCTTTCGGGGAATGCGCCGCAAGCTGCGGTTTTCGCAAGGGCTTTCTGAGGATATGCTTTGCGCCGTCTCACGAATCGGAGGTCCGGCGGCGGCCTTCCCGCCGCGGCTCCCCGATTCCCGGATCAACAAGGAGCATCGAGCGATGCGTGGATTGACGGCTCTTGCAGCGATCTTCACTCTGGCCGCCGCGGCGGCTTCTCCGGCCTCCGCCCAGAGGGCGGCGGACCTGCCTCAGCCTTCGGCGGTCGAGGCGCTCGGCGCTTCGGCGGCCGAGGAGGTCAAGGCGCAGTTCCGGGGCCCCACCCGTCAGGCCGCCCAGGCCCTGAGCGGCCCTGCGGCCTCCCCCGCGACCGCGGCGGAGGCGCCTCCCGCCGCCGCGCAAGCCCAGAGCCTGCCCGTCGCGCCCGCCGCCGATCCGGCTCCCGCCGGGCTCCAGACCGCCGCTCCGGCGACCGCTCCGGCCGCCGCGCCCAAGCCTGTCCGCGCCGCCGCTCCGGCTCCGGCTCCCGCGTCCGCGCCCGCCGCCGCGACGGCCCAGCCGCGCACCTCGGTGGCCGCCGCCCGCACGCGCGAAGTCTGGCTCAGCGAGCCGCCCGCCGGCGCCGCTCCGGGAGTCTCCGCGCCGGGCGCGATCCAGCCCGCCGCCGCCGTGAGCATCGCCCAGCCGATGAGCGTCCAGGCGCCCGCCGGACCCGGCCCGGCCTATGGCGTGACCTATGACGCGGCGCCCTCCGCCGTGACCTACGCCGCCGCTCCGGCCCAGGCTCAGGGCGAGCCGCGCATCCCTGGGACGCCGCCCCAGAACCTCGGATGGCTGCCGACTCCCGGCCCTCAGCCCGGCGCGGTGCTGATCCAGCCGCCCCAGGCCTACGCCCCCCAGCCCCAGGCCTACGTCCCGCAGCAGCCCGCCTCCGCGCCTCCGTCGGCTCAGGGGCCTGTGGGGGCGGCCTGGGCTCCGGCGGCCCAGCAGCCTCCGGCGCCCGCGCCCTGGGGCGCCGCGCCCTGGCCCGTCGAGCCCGCTCCGACGGGAGGCGCCGCCATCGCCGGAGCCGACACCATGTTCCTGCCGAGCCATCAGGCCATCTGCGTGGCGCGGCAGATCGAGGCGCAGCTCCAGCAGGGCGGCCCTCAGATCGCTCTGGCCTTCGACCAGTGCCGCTTCTGAACGGGCTTCGGCGGAGCCGCTCCGGCTGCGCCGCCTGAAGACGCCGCCAGGCGGAGACCGGGCGCTTTCCCGAGGGGAGGGGCCTCTCGGGCGAGCCCCGCCCGAAGGCCTCTCCCGGGGATTGCGCCCCCCGGGAGAACCGGTCCGGAGGCGCTCCGGAATCGACGCGAAACCCGGCGGGAGGGGTGAAAAGCCCGTCCCGAGTCTGGACGCAGGCCGCCGTCCCTCCCATATCCTGCCTCGCGCCGCGTTCGCGGCGGCGCGACAGGATCAAGGGAGACGGGCGGCATGAGCAACAAGAGCATTCTCGACGAGCTTCTGAGCGCCGGACGCGGCCTCGCCTCCAGGGGCGAGGACTACGCCGCCGGCAAGCTCGGCGTGGGCGAGGGCCAGAACGAACGCGGCGCCCTGCTCAAGGGCGCGGCGGGCGGCGCCCTCGCGGCGGGCGCCCTGACGCTGCTGCTCGGCTCGGGCGCGGGACGGGGCGTGCTGAAGCTCGGCGGTCTGGCGGCTCTGGGCGGTCTGGCCTACAACGCCTACAAGAGCTACGCCGACAAGAAGCAGGATTCCGGCGCGCCGCTCCAGATCGAGGCGAAGGAGGAGCATCAGATCGTCAATCTCTCCGACGACGCCGCCGAGAAGCGCAGCCGCGCCCTTCTGGCCGCGATGATCTCCGCCGCCAAGGCCGACGGCCACATCGACGACAGCGAACGCCAGATCATCGAGACCCGCATGCGCGGGCTGGAGGGTCTGGATTCGGGCTTCGTCAAGGCGGAGCTGGCCAAGCCGGTGAATCCCCAGGAGATCGCCGCCCTCGCCGACGGGCCCCAGGCCGCCAGCGAGATCTACGCGCTGTCGGCGCTGGTGGTCGAGGTGGATCATCCCGCCGAACGGCTCTACCTCAACGATCTGGCGGCGGCGCTGAAGCTCGATCCCGAGCTCGCCCGCGAGATCGAGACCGCGACCCGCAAGGTGGCCTGAGCCGTCTTCGATCCGGAAGCTTCAGGAAGGCCCGGGGCTCCCCGGGCCTTTCGCATGAGGGGCGGCCTCAGCCGCCGAAGCGGCAGAAGCGGGCCTCCACGTCGGCCAGGGCCTCGACCACGTCCGAGCGCCAGATCCGGTCCGCCTCGAAGGAGCCCAGCCGCGCCTCCAGATCCGCCGGACCGGGCTCGCGCGCCGCCTTCACGAGATAGAGCGGCGTCACCACGGGATAGAACCCCACTTCGGACATCTCGCCGAGCGCCAGCATCACGCCCTTCATGTAGCTCTCGCCGGCGTTCTCGCGCAGGAGCGTCGCGGCCGAAACCCGCACCGCGCCCTCGCCGACGATCATGAAGTAGAGCACTCCCAGGCCCGCCGGAATCGAGACCACGCCGCGAAAATCATAGTCGCGCTTGCGCGCGCCGTCGCGATTGCGCTGGCGCTCCTCGAAGGCGAGGCAGTTCTGGGCCGGATCCCAGTGGATCCGCAGGCTGTGGCAGATCACCCGGCCGCGATAGTCGAAGCTGCGGCGGAAGCCCCACCACCAGCCTTCGTAAGCCCGGTAATGCGCCCGCACATAGGCCCCGAGCCGGACGGGCGCGGCGTCGGGATGGGCCTCCTCCTCCTCGCGGAGGGAGGGCTCGGCGCGCAGGGAGGCTCCGAGCGCCGTCTCGATCCAGGCCAGGGTGCGCAGACGCACCGGCTCGCCGCGCCGCAGACGGTCCACGGTCTTGCGGTCCACGCCCGCCCGGTCGGCGAGCGCCTGCGAGGACAGATTGCGCGCGGCCAGAAGCCGCTCCAGCGTCTCGCCCGCCTCGGTCCAGTCCATCTGGCGGGGGCGCCCGGTCTTGAGGGGATGGTCGGTCACCGGTTTCCATTCTCGTCGGGGGCGCGCCCTCGGGCTAGATGCTTACCGAATAGGCGCGGATTTTCACTTCCGTCAAGGGGTTGGCCCGAGACTCGCCCCAAATTGGGGCGAAACGGATCGCGGGTTGCAAGAAGGGCGAGGCATGTCCGGAAATTCCCGGAAACGCCCGATCTTGGGCGAAGACCTCCGGCGAAGGGCCCGTTCATCGCCTTTTCAAAGGCGTTTTTTCATGGTCATAATCACCGCGGATCATGGGCTTCCCCACACCCATGGAGCGCTCGTGGTCCGATGTTCGTTTGCGACGTCACACCTCGTCCGGCGGAGCGGAAGCGCAAGCTTCGTCGGCAAGGTTTCCTCAAGCGTCCATCGAAGTCGCCCGGACGGCGCGCCGTCGTTCGGGCCGGGGATGGCCCTTCGTCTTCCGATCCGGCTTCGATGGACGCCCTTTCCGCTCCTGGCCCCGAAGGCGTCCCGACGCCTGACATCTGCGCCTGGATGTCGTGAAAGAGTCGTTGAAAAACCCCTGAATGAGAAAAAATCGCGTCCCTGCTCCGGAGGGAGCGCCGCGGCGCTTGCCTTTTCGCCGGGGAATCCTTTCATCGCTGCATCATGAAGAATAAAAAAGAAGACACCCCTCCTTCCCGCGAAGCCCTCCTGGCCTTCCTGCGCGACTCGCCCGCCGCCGCCAACAAGCGCGAGATCGCGCGGGCCTTCGGGCTCAAGGGCGCCGAACGCATCGCCATGAAGGAGCTGCTCCGCGAGCTCGAAGCCGCCGGAGAGATCTCCAGGGCCGAAGGCCGCCGCTTCGGAACCGAAGCGGCCCTGCCGCCCCTGACCGGGGCGAAGATCGTCGCGCGCGACGATCAGGGCGATCTGATCGCCGAACCTCTCGAATGGGCGGGCGAAGGCCCTGCGCCGAAGATCCGCGTGAGCTTCCGCAAGGGCGACGCCGCGCCGGGACTCGGCGGGCGGGTCCTGCTGAAGGTCCAGAAGGCCGGAGACTCCGATCTGCCCTATGAAGGCCGCGTGGTGCGGATCCTCGAATCCGCGCAACGCATCCTGGCCGTCTATCGGCGCGGCGAGGAGGGCGGACGCGGAGTCCCCGTCAGCCGCAAGGCCGACACCGAATATCGCGTCGAGGCCGGAGACGAGAACGGCGCCAGAGAGGGCGAACTCGTCGAGCTGGAGGTGAAGCCGGGGCGCGGCTCCTATGGCCTGCCCCGCGCGAAGGTGGTCGAGCGGCTCGGCGACGTGAGCGCGCCGCGCAGCATCTCGCTGATCGCCATCCACGAGCGCGAGATTCCGGTGATCTTCCCGGAAGCGGCTCTGGCGGAGGCGGCCAGGGCGGGTCCGGCGCCCATGGCCGACCGCGTCGATCTGCGGGCGGTTCCCTTCGTCACCATCGACCCCGCCGACGCCCGCGATCATGACGACGCCGTGGCGGCCATGCCGGACACGGATCCGGGCAATCCCGAGGGCTGGGTGGTCTGGGTCGGCATCGCCGACGTGGCCCATTACGTCCGCCCCGGAACGGCCATCGACCGCGAGGCCCGCAAGCGCGGCAATTCGGTCTATTTCCCGGATCGGGTGGTGCCCATGCTGCCGGATGATCTCTCCGGAGATCTCTGCTCGCTGCATGAGGGCGTCGAGCGCCCGGTGATCGCGCTGAAGATGCGGCTCTCTGCGGATGGCCGCAAGCTGGATCACCAGTTTCACCGGGGGATGATCCGCTCATGGGCCAGCCTGACCTACGAGCAGGTGCAGCAGGCCTCCGACGGACTCAAGGGCCACGGGTTGTCCGAGCCCATGATCGAGGACGTGGTGAAGCCGCTCTACGGGGCCTACGCCTCGGCGGCCCGCGCCCGCGACCGCCGCGCGCCGCTCGACCTCAACCTGCCGGAGCGCAAGGTCGAGCTGAACGAGGCCGGCCAGGTGACCGCCATCCGCATGCGCGAGCGTCTGGAGGCCCATCGGCTGATCGAGGAGTTCATGATCCTCGCGAACGTCTGCGCCGCCGAGACTCTGGAGCAGAAGCGTCAGGCTCTGGTGTTCCGGGTGCATGAGGCGCCTTCGCCGGAGAAGCTGGCTTCTTTGCGCGAAACGCTGGATCAGATCGGCGTCAATCTGGCCAAGGGCCAGAACCTCACGCCGAAGCGCCTGAATGAAGCCCTCGACAAGGTGGCGGGCACCGCCCATGCCGAGGCGGTGAACATCGCGGTGTTGCGCTCTCAGGCTCAGGCCTATTACGGGCCTGACAATTTCGGACATTTCGGTCTGAATCTGGCGAAATACGCGCATTTCACCTCGCCGATCCGGCGTTATGCGGATCTGCTGGTGCATCGCGCGCTGATCTCGGCCCATGGCTGGGAGGGCTGGCGCAAGGAAGGCCTCACGCTGGAGGAGGAGCGCGACCTCGCGGAGATCGCCGAACATATCTCCGAGACCGAGCGTCGGGCCATGGCCGCCGAGCGCGATTCCACGGATCGTTATCTCGCGGCCTATCTCGAAGACCGCATGGGCGCCGAATTCGAGGGCGTGGTCTCGGGGGTGGCGCGGTTCGGACTCTTCGTGAAGCTCGACGAGACCGGAGCGGACGGGCTCTTGCCGATCTCCTCTCTGGGGGCGGAGTATTTCACCCATGACCCCGACCGCCATGCGCTGATCGGCTCGCGCACGGGGACGACCTGGCGTCTGGGCGACCGCATGCGCGTGCGGCTCGTGGAGGCCACGCCGATCACCGGCGGCCTGCTCTTCGAGCCGGCAGGCGGCTCGGAACGCAGAGCGGGCAGGGCGGGGCTGAAGCCTCTGGGCCGCACCCCCGGCGAGAAGCCCCATGCGGCGCAAAGGGCTCTGGCGCGCAAGGCCGCCGTGGGCAAGGCCAAGGCGGCGCGTAAGGCGAAGCGGGCGGGGCCTCCGAAGAAGCGTTAGGCCCCTTCGACCGCAGGAGCCGGGGCGCTCTGGATGTATTTCAGGGCGGTGTTGCGGAGCCTCTCGGCGAAGGCGTGGATGCCGTCCACGCCTTCGATCTGCACCCGCTCCTCCTTTTCGCCGTCGAAGAGGCCGAGGTGCTTCACGGCCCTGTTGAAGTGCATTCTCGCCAGAGGACGCCTGTTGTTGTCGTCGATCAGCACGCCGCAATAGGACTTCTGATCCCGGATATGGACGCGGCCCGGATTGATCACGCTGGCGACGATGGCCTTGATCGTGATGAAGCCCGCCAGCTCCTCCGGCGTCGTGGCGATCTGCTCTTCCTGCGCGGGAGGCGTCTCCGGGGCCTCCGCCTCCGGAGCGGCGGGCTGATCCTTGCGCGAGGCGCTTTCGAGCGCGGAGGAGATCCTGTCCTGCACGGAATCGCGGATGAACTCCCGGAAGGCGCCCTTGAGCAATTCCCGATACTGATCGAGAATCTGCGCGGTGAATCTGCCGGAATGCACGCCCGAGGACAGGACCCTCACGAAATCATCGGAGGGCGTTTCGATCTGCTTCTGGATTTCGGCCCTCAGAAGCGCGGTGTATTTCAGCCGCTCGGCGTTGGCGAGAATGCCTTCCTCGTCGAAGCCCGCCCTTTCGAACTTCTTGAGCTCGTTCAGAAGGGGGCCATGCGGCTCCAGCAGATCGACGGTCAGGAAGGGGAGGGCGTCGAGTTTGTTGGGACTCTCCAGATCGCTGTGGAACTGGAAGAATCTTCCGTTCGTCAGGATGGCGAATTTCGCATCCGTCACCGAGAAATACCGGTAGAGCTGCGCGAGGTGGATGGGCGCCAGCACGGTCGTGAGCGGCTTGCATTCGATGAGGATGCGGATCTTGTCGTCGATGCGGATCGCGTAATCGACCTTCTCGCCTTTCTTCCCGACGGCGTCGGCGGTGAATTCCGGAACGACTTCCCGGGGATTGAAGACGTCGTAACCCAGAGCGCGCAGGAAGGGCAGGACGACCGCCGTCTTGACGGCTTCCTCCGTCAGCATGGTCTCCGCGTGTTCACGAATTCTTCCGGTCAGTTCTCGCAGAGCCAGGTCCATGTTCATGTTCGCCGCCTTGGGGGTGCAACTGGAATCAGTCGTCACGACGCTGATGTCCCACCCATAGGCGCGAAGACGGGGATCTGCAACAGGGCGGATGAATCCGCCCCGCCGCAAGATCCCGGATCGTCAATCGATGGGGGCGTCCTCGAAGAGGCGCGAAACCGAATCGTAATCGGCGGTGCTCTCGATGGCCGCCGCCAGCATCGGCGCGATGCTCGCCACATGCACCTTCTTCGAAGCCAGAGTCGCCGCCGTCGGCTGGATCGTGTCGGTGATCCACAGGCTCTCCAGAGCCGAGCCCTCCACGCGCTTCACCGCCTCGCCCGAGAGCACGCCATGCGTGCAATAGGCGTGCACGCTGGCCGCGCCCCGCTCCTTCAGGGCCTCCGCCGCCTTGCAGAGAGTCCCCGCCGTATCCACGATGTCGTCGAAGAGGATGCAGGCCCGGCCCGTCACGTCGCCGATCACCTGCATCGACTCGACTTCGCCCGCCTTCTCGCGGCGCTTGTCGATCACCGCCAGATCCGCGTTGATCTTCTTGGCGAAGGTGCGCGCCCGCACCACGCCGCCCACGTCCGGAGACACCACCATCAGCCGGTCCCGCGAGCTGAAGTTCTTCAGCGCATGCCGCGCGAAGACCGGAACCGCGAAGAGATTGTCCACCGGAATGTCGAAGAAGCCCTGGATCTGGAGCGCGTGCAGATCCACGGTCAGGATGCGGTCGGCCCCGGCGTGGGTGATCATGTTCGACACCAGCTTGGCGCTGATCGGCGTGCGCGGCGCGGATTTGCGATCCTGACGGGCGTAGCCGAAATAGGGGATCACCGCCGTGATCCGTCCCGCCGAAGCCCGGCGCAGGGCGTCGGTGATGATCAGCAGCTCCATCAGGTTGTCGTTGGCGGGCGAGGAGGTCGACTGGATCACGAAGACGTCGTCGCCGCGCATGTTCTCGGAGATCTCGACCCAGACCTCTCCGTCCGAGAAGCGCTTGACCTCGCTCGGCACGAGGTGGCGGTGGAGCTTCTCGGCGATCTTGGCCGCGAGCGGGCGATTGGCGTTGCCCGTGATGAGCTTCAGGTCGGGATTGGGCTTCATGGCGGAGGTCGGAGCCTTTTTGCTGCGCCGCCCGCTGGCGAAAGGCGGCGCGGGCCTCCTACCAAAGCGGAGGGGCGCTTGTAAACGCTCACGGGCCGGGGCGCGACGTTTTCAACCCCTGCTTCCGGAGAGGGCGCCCCGCCGCTCCGGCGGCTTCAGGGCGCGCCGACGGGCAGATTGTCGATCAGACGCGCCTTGCCCAGATGCGCCGCCGCGAAGATCCGCGCCGGACGCGACGGATCCCAGATCTTCACCGGAGCCAGGCTTTCGGCGTCGCGCACCTCCAGATAGTCGATCTTCGCGAAGCCGGCCTCGCGCAGGGCCTGGGCGGCCGCCTCGGAGGCGGCGTCGGCGGGCGCGCCCCGCGCCACATAGGCCGCGGCGCCCGCCAGCGCCTTGTTGAGCTTGCCCGCGATGCGGCGCTCTTCGGGCGTCAGGTAGCGGTTGCGCGAGGACATGGCCAGGCCGTCCGCCTCGCGGCGGGTCGGGGCGCCGAGAATCCGCACCGGCATGTCCAGATCGCGCACCATGCGGCGGATCATCGTCAGCTGCTGCCAGTCCTTCTCGCCGAAGACCGCGACGTCCGGCAGGGCCTGGTTGAACAGCTTGGCCACCACCGTGGCCACGCCGTCGAAATGGCCGGGGCGCCGCGCGCCGCAGAGCGACTCCGTGACCTCGCCCACCGAGACGATGGTGGCGAAATCGGCCGGATACATCTCCTGGACCGTGGGGGCGTAGAGCAGGTCGCATTCCACCCGGGCCAGAAGACGCGCGTCCTCGGCCTCCTGGCGGGGATAGGAGCCGAAATCCTCGTGAGGAGCGAACTGGGTCGGATTCACGAAGATCGAGGCCACCACCCGCTCGGCTTCGCGGCGCGCGGCCTCGATGAGCGACAGGTGGCCGTCATGGAGCGCCCCCATGGTGGGCACGAGCGCCACGCGCTCGCCTTCGGCGCGCCAGCGACGCACCCGGGCGCGCAGATCCGCCGCCGTGCGCACGATCGGCAAAGGCGCGAAGACCGAATCGACCATGAACGAAATCCTCCCCCGGCTCGGGGCGGGGCATAGCAGGTTTCGGGCGCGCGCGAAAGGCGAAGCCCGCGCCCGAAGCCCCGGAAGAGGGAAGCCTCAGGCCGAGAGGATCGCCGCGATCTGGACGTTGTTCGCCACCACCATGGCCGTGACCACCGTCATCACCGCCATGATCGACAGCACCATCCGGTTCGGAGACCACACGATCATCGCGGCCACCAGAGCATGCGCCATCGCCTTGGGCACGAACCAGAAGGGCCCGAGGCTGTCCTGAAGCCAGCGCATGGCGCCGTTGACCTCGAAGGCGCCATGGCTGAGCGCCCAGTTGGTCGAGAGCGCGTCGCAGATCCCGACCAGCATGAACATCCCCGCCACCAGACGCCCCGTGCGGGCCAGGTCGACGTCGGAGCGGGCCTTCTCGGCGAGGCGATGATAGCGCGCGTATCTGTTCTGCATGGCTCTGGCGACGATCCTCAAAGGTTGCTCCATGACGATCTCTCCCTGCGCCCTAAGGTTCTGTGAACGACGGGAGAGGAAGCAAGGGACGGGCCGTCCGATCCTGCGCCGGAACGGGACCGGCGGCGCGCGCCTGGTAACCATCCATGTCCCTGAAGGAGCTCGGGAGGGGCGCCGAAGCGCCGCGGAGCTCCGGCGGAAGTCCCGCGCAGGCGCCGCCGCGCGCCGCCTCGGGCGGCGGGGCGCGTGCCATTCCGGAGCGATCACGAAAGCGCGTCGATCTCCTTCAGGGTTTCCTCCAGCAGCGCGAGTTCGGCCGGTTCGCTCAGGCGATGCCCGGCGCCCCGGATCAGGATCAACCGCGCGTCGGGGCTCTCCAGATGCTCCAGCAGGGCGAGCGCCGTCGAGACGGGCACTTCCGAATCGGCCGTCCCCTGGAGCAGGCGGACCGGGCCGGAGATCGCCAGAGGAGAGCGCAACACCAGATTCTCCCGACCGTCCTCGATCAGGCGGCGGGTGTAGACGGTCGGACGCTCCGGATCATGGGGATTGCGCACCACGACGCGCCCTTGCGCCGCCATTTCGGCGTGCTGGGCGGCGGTCATGCGGCGGGCGACGAGATCCTCTGTGAAGTCGGGGGCCGCCGCCACGCCGAGGAAGCCCGCCACGCGCTCCGGACGGGCGCGCGCCAGCAGAAGCCCGATCCAGCCGCCCATCGAACTGCCGACGAGAATCTGCGGGCCTTCGGTCAGGGCGTCGAAGAGGTCGAGGGCGTCGCGGGCCCAGTCGCCGAGGCATCCTTCCTCGAAGAGCCCCGAGGAGGCGCCATGTCCGGTGTAGTCGAGGCGCAGGAAGGCGCGGCCCTCGCGGAGGGCCCAGGCGTCCAGAGCCAGGGCCTTGGAGCCGGTCATGTCCGACTGGAAGCCCCCGAGGAAGACCACGCCCGGCCTTCCGGCCTGCGCCGCGGAGGCCGCGCGGCGGACATGGGCGAGACGGCGTCCGTCGGGGGCGGCGAAGAAGGCGGGGGCTTCGGTCATGTCCGGGACTCCTGAAGGGATGGGGCGGCCGGGAGGCGCTTCGAAGGCCGCGTCCTCCGGCTGCGGAGCCTGCGTCCTTCCTGCGACTTCGTGATCGCTTGTGAAGAGGGCGGCGGGCGTGAGCCTTGCGGCTGCAAGGGTTTTTCGGCATCTTCGCGCCAAAATCAATGGACTCCCGCGCCCTGCGCGCCGGTCCTTCTCCGCAGATCCCAGCCGAGGCCGCTCCCCCCATGCGCCAGCCCCGTCAGCCCCGCCGTTTCGCCCGATTCTTCGCCAGCCTGCTCGCGCTCGGCGCGGCGGCCCTCGCAGCGCCCCAGAAGACGGAGGCGGCCGTCTGGACCGCGACCAACCAGTGGGACGAGAACTGGGAGCGCCTCTATGTGGACTGGGTCCGCGACGCCTTCCACAAGGATTACTTCCACAACTCCGCCGACCGCCTGACCTTCGGCCTGGAGCTGGATTGCGCCGACGCCATCTACACCATGCGCATCCTCTTCGCCCACAGGAACGGCCTGCCCTTCGTCATCAACGCGCCGGGCGGCAAGGGCGTGCTCAGCAACGAGACGACCCGCTGGGACAACTATCGCCCGACCCTCCGCGAGGAGCAGGACGACGGCAGATGGACCACCTATCAGGGCCCCGTCTATGACGACCAGCAGAAGCTGCGCGCCTTCATCGAGCATGTGAACGAAGCGACCGTCACCTGGTCTCTGGTCAACGACACCTATCCGGTGGCGCTCTCGGAGGTGCGTCCGGGCGACATCTACCTGATCCCCGGGACTCACGCCTACATCGTCAAGGACATCGCCCCGACCGGCGCCATGACCACCCTTTCGGCCTCCAGCCCCAAGGCCTGGCGCCCCATGGCCGTCGTCGACAACTTCCCCTCCGAAGTGCCCAAGGACGCCAGCAACCGCGACGGCTATCGCCGCTTCAAGCCCGAAGCCCATCTGCGCACGGCTCCGGCGCGGGTGCCCGGCGCCAGCCTGGAGCAATGGAGCGTGGCGAAATCGGTGGGCGGCGACTGGTCGGCCTTCGCCATGGCCACCCAGGAGGCCCTCGCGAAGATCCAGGAGACCTTCCCCCAGAAGGCCGAACGCCTCTTCGGCACGCTCTGCAATTACGCGATCCAGCGCGTGGACGTGGTCAACATCGCCCTCGACGCCCTGCGCCGCAAGGAGGAGAACCACGGCTCCAGCTGCTTCGGCGCGGGCGAATACGGCGAATACTCCACCCCCACCCGCGACGCCAAGCTGGCCGGACATTTCCGCGTCCTCCAGACCCTGACGCAGGATCCCCAGTGGGGCGCCCAGGACTTCCCCGCCAAAAGGGCGATCCAGTCGGTCTTCGCGCGGGGCGGCGGCGCCCTGAACGACGAGGAGATGATCGCCGCCTGCGCCGTGCCCTTCGACTACATGGGCGGACGCCGGATGGATCTGCGTCAGCTGCGCGAGGCCGTCGAGGCCAGGCGCGTGGCCTCGGATCCGCATGCGCCGCTCGACTACCGCTGGGGCGTGGCCGGACAGGCCTGGCGTCCGACCTGCCCTTCGGCGCGCGGAAGCTGAGCCGCAAGCCGCAGGACGGGCGAGAAACTCGCGCCCTCGCGGAGGATTTCGGTTAGAAGCGCCTCCGCGGATCTCTGGTCCGCGGAGGTTTCCTTTGCGCGGAGGGCGTCTGTGGAGGGAGCGGAGAGGTCGGCCCTGATCGAGGTCGAGGCGCTGGAGATCCGCCGCGCCGGACGCCGCGTGGTGAGCGGCGCGAGCCTGAGGCTCGGGGCGGGCGAGGCCGCGATTCTGCGCGGGCCCAACGGCGTGGGGAAATCGACGCTGCTGCGGGCTCTGGCGGGGCTTTGCCCCATCGCGGGCGGCGTCGCGCGGATCGGCGGCCATGACCTGCGCGAGACTCCCGCCGCCGCTCAGGCGGCTCTGGCCTATGCGGGGCATCTCGATTCCCTGAAGCTCCCGGAGACGCCGCTGGAGGCGCTGCGATTCCACGCCGATCTGCTCGGCGGAGACCGCGCCCGCATCCCCGAGGCCTTGCGGGCCTTTCATCTCGACAGCCTGGCGGAGGCTCCGGCGCGGCATCTCTCGGCGGGGCAGAGGCGGCGTCTGGGTCTGGCGCGGCTGCTCCTGACGGATCGTCCGGTCTGGCTGCTCGACGAGCCGACCACGGCGCTCGACGCGGCCTCGACGGCGGCGCTCGTGGAGGCCATGAAGGGACATCTGGCGCGGGGCGGCGCGATTCTCGCGGCGACTCATCTGGATCTGGGGCTGTCCGGCGCGCGGAGCTTCGAGCTGACGCCGGGGCCTTCCGGGTCTCCCGAAGCGGCGGAGGCCGAATCCTGGTGAGGCCGAATCCCGGCGAGGCCGAATCCTGACGAAGGTGGAAACATGATGCGGGCTCTGGGCGCCGTGCTGCGGCGGGATCTGGCTCTGGCGTTGCGGTCGGGCGGGGGGGCGGGTCTGGGCGTGGCCTTCTATCTGATCTTCGTGACTCTGGCGCCTCTGGGGATCGGTCCGGATCCTGCGGCTCTGGCGCGGGTGGCGCCGGGACTGGTCTGGCTGGGGGCCCTGCTGGCGGCTCTGCTGACGCTGGAGCGCATCTTCCAGCCCGACGTCGAGGACGGAACGCTGGATCATCTGGCCCTGGCGCCTGCGCCTCTGGAGGCGACGGTCTTCGTCAAGGCCTTCGCGCACTGGCTGACGACGGGCGCGCCTTTCCTGCTCGTGGCGCCTCTGGCGGGGCTTCTGCTGCGGCTGCCCGCCGAGGCGACGCCGACGCTCGTGCTCTCCATGCTGGCGGGAGGGCCCGCCTTGTCCTTCATCGGCTCCATCGGGGCGGCCCTGACGGCGGGCCTCAAGCGGGGGGGCTTGCTGACCAGCCTTCTGGTGCTGCCGCTTTACGTGCCCACGCTGATCTTCGGGGCTCTGGCGGTGGAGGCGGCGGTCCTCGGGACGGATCCCTGGCCCATGCTGGCCATCGGCGCCGCGATCAGCCTGGGCTCGATGGCTCTGGCGCCGGTTGCGGCGGCGGCGGCCCTGAGGCTCAACCTCTCCTGAGGCCTTAACGCTCTGTTTCTGACCTGGGCCGTACAAGAGCCGGAACAGCTTCCGGTTTTCGAGGGCTTCATGTCCATTCCCCTGACGCGCCCCGCCTCCGTGGTGTCGCAGCGCATCCAGATCTTCGCGGTCGGCTGCTTTCTGGCGACGGCGGTCTGGCTGCGCGGCTCCGACATGGAGTCGCTGCCCGCCGCCTTCCTGCTCTGCGCGAGCTACGCGCTGCCCGTGGCCCTGCTCGAACGCTGGCGCATGAGGCCTCATCGCTCGCCCTCGGCGGGCCTCGACTGGGATTCGCCGCCGCGTCCGGCGAACTGGGGCCGCATCGCCGTCAAGCTCTTCGGCTTCTGGGCCACCCTCGCGATCATCGCCTTGCTCTACCGGCTCTTTCCGCAATACGCCGCCGGGATGTACAAGCCCTTCTTCGCGGCGGTCTCGGCGCTGATCCTGCCTCTGGCGGCGGTCTCGCCCTTCTACGTCTGGATGCTCGACGGGCGGATGCGTCAGCCCGAAGACGGGACATGGGCCTTCGGCGCGCTGCTGCTCGGGCGGCCGGGCGTGGATCCCGAGAAGATCCGGCAATACGCCCTCGGCTGGCTGGTGAAGGGCTTCTTCCTGCCGCTGATGTTCTCGGGGCTGCATGACAATCTCGTGGGTCTGCGCGGCCGGCCGCCCATCGAGAACCTCGATCTGCTCGGGCTGCACTTCCTGATCTACGACTATCTGCTGCTGATCGACGTGGGCTGCATCGTGGTGGGCTACGCCCTGACGCTGCGCCTCATCGATTCGCACATCCGCTCCGCCGAGCCCACCGCTCAGGGCTGGTTCTGGACGCTGGTCTGCTATCCGCCCTTCTGGAACGCGGTCGGGCCGGAATATCTGGCCTATCGCACCGAATCCGACTGGCGGCTGCTCTTCGCGGGCCATCCGGTGCTGCTCGGGATCTGTTCGGCGCTGATTCTCGGGCTGATGGGAATCTACGCCTGGGCTTCGGTGTCCTTCGGGCTGCGCTTCTCGAACCTCACCCATCGCGGGATCGTCACCAACGGGCCTTACCGCTACAGCCGTCATCCGGCCTACGTCAGCAAGAACCTGAGCTGGTGGGTCGAGACCCTGCCTTTCCTCACGCCCTTTCTGATGGGCGCGCGCTACGGCGTCTGGCGGGGCTACTGGCTTCCGGCGGCGGCGCGCTGTCTGCGTCTGCTGGGGGTGAACCTCATCTACGCCATCCGCGCCTGGAGCGAGGAGCGTCATCTGTCGCGCGATCCGGTCTATGTGCGCTATGCGCTCTGGGTGGAGCGCCATGGCGCGCTTTCCTGGCTGACGCGCCTCTTCCCGATCCTGCGCTATCGTCCGCCGGAGGGCTGGGAGCCCGAGCCGCCTCCGGCGGGTCCCGAGGGCGCCGACCGCGCCCGGCGCGCGCCCGACGGACTCCAGCCTTCGGAGGAGGCCTCCGCCGAGAGCCGCGCGGATACGATCTGGCTCCATGAGGCCGCCCGCGCCGAAGGACGCTCGGGGGAGTCCGCCCGGGCCTCCGGGGGAGCTTCCGGCGAGGCCCCCGCCCGCGAGGAGGCGCAGGAGGCGCGTCGTCAGGGCGGCGGAGATCCTTCGGCCTGAAGCCCGGGCCTTCCTCCCCCCACCATGGGATCTCCATGGGATTTCGCGGCGCTCTCCGACCCCCTTGCGGGCGAGGAGGGCGCCTTTTTCCTGTCCGCCCGGCGGCCCGGGTCCCCGTCCGGGGCTTGTCCGGGGCTTGTCCGGGGGGGGGCGCCGGGGCCATGGCCTCCGCCTCCGCGAGGGCGTCCGGGCCCCCCTGCGCGCCGCGCCGGAGGCCGAGCGCGAGCCCCGGGCCGGAGCCTCCACGAAAAGGAACCCCGACGCAGGGCGCGCCGGGGTTCGAGGAAGTCGCAGCCTGGAGCCTCTTGCGGCCAGGTCGGGTCGGGTCGTCCTGAGGCTCCGGAGCCGCCTTGTCCGGGCGCGATCCCGGCGGAGGGCTTAGCCCTCCATCAGCAGGCCGGTTTCGCAGGTCTTCTGCGGATTGGACTCCACGCCCTCGAAATAGAGCCGACGCGCGATGCGGGGCTGATAGGTGACGTATTTCTTCATGTGCCGGACCGAGGAGCCCGCCAGCAGGCCGCCCATCACCAGACCGCTTTTCGGCTCGTAGGTGAATTCGCCGCGCACGATGATCACGCTGTCTCCGGGAGGCAGGGCCATGCCCGCCAGAAGATGGCTCAGATCGGTCGAGTTGAGGCGGGTGGCGACCGGATATTGCCCCGTCTGCCCGAGATAGGAAGCGGAGTTCGCCTGAGCCCCGTCCCATCCCCGGCTCCAGGAGACGACGTAGATCGGCGTCGTGGGCGCCCCCGCCTGATAGCAGGCCACCGCCGAGATCACCTGAAACTTCAGGCTGGCGTTCCCGTAGGGAGCCATGACCGTCGGCGAACTGCCCACGATCTCGCCGAAGCTCGCGTTGGTCAGGGTGCGCTCCTGGGTCAGCACGTTGCCGACCGAGGCCGTGGTGGCGTTCAGGCGGCCGCTCGCCCAGATGAGATGCGTCACCTCGGTCGAGCCGAGCAGAAGCAGCACCAGCAGCGGCGAGAGAAGCGCGAACTCCAGCGCGGCGATGCCGCGGCGGCTTCGGCGGAAACGGCGCAAGAGCCTGAGGTCTGGGCGTTTGATGGGCATGGTCTCTGCTCTCGGACGGCTGCGGGGCGGGGGCGGCGGGCGGGTCTCCTGGAGCCTTGTCCGATCCTGCCGGATCGTCCGGGGGCTCCCAGGTCTCGTAAGGTCGCATTCTCGCGACGCGAAGCCTTCCGGCTCCGCCGGACGACGCTCTAGCTTGCGCAGGGGGTCTCGGAGTTGAAGGGCTCGTTCTTGAAGATCTGGGTCGCCTGCATGTACATGTGCTGCGAGCCAGAAGATCCGCCGCCGCCTCCCGATCCCCCCGAATCCGCGCCCAGAAGAGCGCCCAGATAGGGGAAGAAGACGCGGTGCTTCTGGATCGCCCGCACGCCCATCCGGTCGCCGCCGACGCCCGGTTCGTAGGCGTTGCTGGCCTGATCGAAGGAGACGTTCTGCCGCGCCAGAAGATCCGGGAGGGGCATCACCAGGATGCGCACCTTCCCGGTGCAGGAAGGCGAGTCGTGGATGCCCAGATAGGAGCAGAACAGATCGCGCACCTCCTCCTGAGGCGCGCATCTGCCCTCGCCGGTCTCGACGAAGCGCACGATCTTCTGCGTCGAGGTCTGGAGCCGGGAGTTGTTCATGTGCGCGACCGAAACCTCGACCACGCCGAGGATCAGCGCCAGAAGCGGGCCGATGATGAAGGCGAACTCCACCGCCGTCGCGCCGCGGCGACGCAACAGGAAAGAGCGGATGGTGGAATGCGGAAGTCTGGGCATCGACTCGCCTCGGATTAGCGCGGGATATGGCATCCTCCGCGCCCGGCTTTAGAAATTCGCTAAAAAACATGGTTTTCGACGCCTGACGTCCTGGAGCCCGCTCTTGCGTCCGGGCCGCAGGCGGCGTATGGGGCCCTCCCGGAGCCGGAGACGGACGCCCGCCGACCGGGGGAGTCCTCCGGCCACCGGGCGCGGTCCGGCTTTCCGGAGCGCGCCGATCCGAAGAAGGCGGCGTCCGGGTCCGGGGCGCGGCCGATCCAGGAGCCGCCCGTCCATGACCGCGACAGAATCCGGTTCTCCGCCGTCCGGGGGCCTCGAAGCCGATCCGGCGGCCAGGCCTTTCCGCAATCTCTACGGCCGACGCAAGGGGCGTCCTCTGCGCGCCGGGCAGCAGAGCCGCATGAGCGAGGATCTGCCCCGCCTCTCGCTGCCGGGCTTCGAGCCGGAGGCGATCTCGGCGGGCGGATCTCCCGTCGCGCCGCCGCCGCCGCTGGATCCGGCGGCGCTCTTTCCCGAAGCGAGATCCCTGCGCATGGAGATCGGCTTCGGCGGAGGCGAGCATCTCGTGGCCTGCGCCCTCGCGGAGCCGGAGGTGGGATTCATCGGCTGCGAGCATTTCGCGCAAGGAGTCGCCAAGCTTCTGGCGGATCTCGCGCGGCGCGGCGGCGCGGAGAATCTGCGGCTCGCGGCCGGAGACGCCCGCGCCGTGCTCGACGCCCTGCCGGAGGCCTCTCTGGAGCGGATCTATCTGCTCTATCCCGATCCCTGGCCCAAGCGGCGCCATGAGGAGCGGCGCTTCGTCTCGGAGGCCAATCTCGACGCCATGGCGCGCGTCCTCGAGCCGGGCGGAGAACTGCGCCTCGCGACCGACATCGTCGACTACGCGTCGCGCAGCCTGAAGATGCTGGAGGGGCGCAAGGATTTCGCCGTCCATCCCGACACGCGCGCCGACTGGTCGCGCCCCTGGGAGAACTGGCCCGGCACGCGCTACGAAGCCAAGGCCAAGGCCGCCGGACGCCCGCAGCATTATCTGATCTTCACGCGGCTCTGAGCCCCTCGAAAAGGAACAAGAACAAGAAGAAAGAAAAAACCCGCCTCGTCGGAGGCGGGTCTTCCTTTCTCCATATCCTCGCAAGGGGGCTCAATCGAGGTTGGGCGTCCCGAAATCGAGGCCGGGCATCTCGAAATCCATCGAGGGCGCGAGATTGTCGAGCTGCTGCTGCATGGCCGCCTCGTCGAGCTGGGTCTGGCCGCTCTTGTAGTGCATCACCAGGCCGGGGAAGATGCAGATGATCGCGACCATCACCAGCTGGATCAGCACGTAGGGCGCCGCGCCCCAGAGAATCTGCGGCGTGGTGACCGGCGCCATGCGCTTGCCCGTGACGCGATCCGTATATTCCTTCTTCGGCGCCACCGACCTCAGGAAGAACAGCGCGAAGCCGAAGGGCGGATGCAGGAAGCTCGTCTGCATGTTCACCGAGAGGATCACCCCGAGCCAGATCAGATCGATGCCCAGAGCGTTGGCCGCCGGAACCAGAAGCGGCACGATGATGAAGGCCAGCTCGAAATAATCGAGGAAGAAGGCCAGGAAGAAGATCATCAGGTTCACGACGATCAGGAAGCCCACCACGCCGCCCGGCACCGAGGTCAGAAGCTCCTCGACCCAGTGATGCCCGTTCACGCCGTAGAAGGTCAGCGAGAAGACGCGCGCGCCGATCAGGATGAACATCACGAAGGCCGAAAGCTTGGCCGTCGAATAGAGCGCCTGCCTGACGATCTCGTAGTTCAGGCGGCGCGGATTCCTGTCCGCCAGCCGCTTGAGCCCCGCGAGCAGAAGCGCGCCCATGGCGCCCATGGCGCCGCCCTCGGTGGGCGTGGCCACGCCGAGGAAGATCGTCCCCAGCACGAGGAAGATCAGGAACAGCGGCGGCGCCATCACGAAGGTCACGCGCTGCGCGATCGCCGAGAGGAAACGCTTGCCGGTCGCCTTCTCCAGCAGCCAGTTCGCGAGCGCCACGACGGAGGCGAAGACCATCGCCGCCAGAAGCCCCAGGATCACGTGATCCGCGATGGAGAGCCCGCGGCCGCTGGTGGCCATCCAGCCGACCGCCGCCGCGAGGGCGTAGAGAATCCCCAGCGAGCGCAATCCGCGTCCGCCGTCGGGCTCGCGAAAGCCGATGGCCTCGGGAGGCAGGCCCGGCAGCATCGCGGGCCGGAACATCGACACGAAGAAGATGAAGAGGGTGTAGAAGCCCACCAGACACATGGCCGGCAGAAAGGCGCCGGCGTACATGTCGCCCACCGAACGCCCGAGCTGGTCGGCCATCACGATCAGCACCAGCGAAGGCGGAATGATCTGCGCCAGAGTGCCCGAAGCCGCGATCACGCCCGAGGCCACCCTCCGGTCATAGCCGTAGCGCAGCATGATCGGCAGCGAGATCAGCCCCATCGAGATCACCGAGGCCGCCACCACGCCGGTCGTCGCGGCGAGCAGCGCCCCCACGAAGATCACCGCATAGGCGAGCCCGCCCCGCACCGAGCCGAAGACCTGGCCCAGCGTGTCGAGCAGATCCTCCGCCATGCCCGAGCGCTCGAGGATCATGCCCATGAAGGTGAAGAAGGGCACCGCCAGAAGCACTTCGTTCGTCATCACCCCGCCGTAGCTGCGGTTGGGCAGGGCGTTGAAGAAGTTGGGCGTGAACAGCCCCAGCTCCATGCCGATGAAGCCGAAGATCAGGCCGTTCGCCGCCAGGGAGAAGGCCGCCGGATAGCCCATCAGCAGGACGATGATGAGCGAGCCGAACATGATCGGCGCCATGTTGTGGATGAACCAGCCCGTGAAGCCCGGTTCCGTGGCCGCCTCGGCGCTCCCGAAGAGAAGCCCCCAGACGAAGACCATCGCCATGGCCAGAGCCGTCGAAACCACCCACCCGAACAAGCCGCGTCCGAGCGTGGTCTTCTTGCGCATGCCGCGCGTTTCCATGATGTTTTCTCCGCGACGGCGTCAGGGGCGGGCGGGAGAGGCCTCGTCGGCCTCGTCGACGATGATGGCGGCCTTGAGCCTCTCGACCTCGGCTTCGGCGGCGTCCGCCGCGAGGACCGGATCCTCCATGCGCCCGTTGAGGATCGCCAGCCGCTTGATCAGCTCCGAGATCGCCTGAAGCAGAAGCAGCGTGAAGGCGACGGGCATCAGAAGCTTGATCGGCCATTGCGGCAGGCCGCCCGCCGCGAAGGACTGCTCGTTCGTGGCGATGGAGGCCCGGGCGAAGGGAACGGAGGTCCAGATCATGATCAGACAGAAGGGGATCAGCACGAAGGCGTGGCCGATCACGTCGATCCAGTCGCGCGTCCGCTTGCTGAAGCGGTTCGACAAGACGTCGATGCGCACATGTTCGTTGTCCCTCAGCGTCCAGCTCGCGCACAAGAGGAACACCGCGCTGAAGAGCATCCACTGAGCATCCAGCCAGACGTTGGACGACGTGTTCAGCGTCTTGCGGATGATGGCGTTTCCGGCCGAGATGGCGGTGGCCGCCAGCAGGAGCCAGGCCGCCTTGCGGCCGATCCAGCCGTTGACGGAATCGATGGCGCGCGAAAGAGAAAGAAACATTCCCGACCTCCCCTGAAAGGGTGTTCGCGTCTTCTTCCAGACGTCTTGGGCGGTGGTTATGAACGCTCGCGCGGCGATGCGCAATGCGCGGCGTGAGGCCCGGGAGCTTTCCCCTGTCGTAAGACCTGTCGCAAGAAGAGCGTGAAAGCGCTTGCGTTCCACGGTTTTCTCCCCGAGATTCCGCCCTCGAAGGCAGCGCAGGAAGCCAGGGCCGCGCCCGGAGCCTCCCGCGCTCAGAAACGTCTCAGGGAGAGATCCGCCGATGAAACGTCGTCAATTCCTGCAGGGCGCGGGCGTCGGGCTCGCCGCCTCCGCGCTGGCCGCGCCGGCCCTCGCGCAGACCATGCCCGAGCTGCGCTGGCGCCTGACCTCCAGCTTCCCGAAATCCCTCGACATCATCTACGGCGGCGCCGAGCTCTTCGCGAAGGCCCTTTCCGACATCACCGACGGCAAGTTCCAGGTGCAGCTCTTCGCGGCGGGCGAGATCGTCAACGCCTTCCAGGCCGCCGACGCCGTCGGCGACGGCACCGTGGAGCTGGCCCACACCTGCTCCTATTACTATTTCGGCAAGGATCCGACCTTCGCGGCGGGCACCGCCCTGCCTTTCGGTCTGAACGCCCGTCAGCAGTCGGCCTGGTACACCCAGCGCGGCGGCAACGACCTGCTGAACAAGCTCTATCACAACTACAATCTGGTGGGTCTGCCCTGCGGCAACACCGGCACCCAGATGGGCGGATGGTTCCGCAAGGAGTTCAAGTCCCTCGACGACTTCAAGGGCGTGAAGATGCGCATCGCGGGCCTCGCGGGACAGGTGATGTCCAAGCTCGGCGTGGTGCCCCAGCAGATCGCGGGCGGCGACATCTACTCCTCGCTGGAGCGCGGCACCATCGACGGCGCCGAATGGGTCGGGCCCTATGACGACGAGAAGCTCGGCTTCGTGAAGGTCGCGCCCTATTACTACTATCCCGGCTGGTGGGAGGGCGGCGCGACGCTGCATCTCTTCGTCAACAAGGGCAAGTGGGACGAGCTGCCCAAGATCTATCAGAGCGCCATCCGCGCCGCCGCCGCCGAGGCCGACCGCGACACCCTCGCGCGGTACGACGCCTCCAATCCGGCGGCTCTGCGCAGCCTGATCGCCGCCGGCGCCCAGCTGCGCCCCTACACCAACGAGATGCTCGAAGCGGCCTTCAAGGCCGCCAAGGAGGTCTACGCCGAGACCGGCGCCCAGAACGCCCTGTTCAAGGAGGTCCATGATTCGATCATGGAGTTCAAGAACGAGCAGTATCTCTGGTCGCAGCTCGCCGAGTTCAACTTCGACCGCTTCCAGATCGCCAATCGCGGCAAGTGACCGGCTGAAGGCGCGCCGCGCAGCTCGGGGCCCCCCGTCGCAGGACGGGGGGCTTCTTGCGTTCAGGCCCTGCCGAAAGCGAGGGGAAGACCGAAGAAGCGGTTGGCCGTCGCCGAGACATGGGCCGGGTCGCCGGTGGTCAGCAGCTTCGGCGCGCGCCAGCGGTCGGAATCGAGATAGGCCGGATGACGCGCCAGCCAGGAATCGAGGCTCGCCGCCGTGATGGCCGGTTGCGCGAAGATCCGCGTCCCGGCGGGCAGGGCCGCGCGGAAGGCCGCCTCAGCCAGAGGATAATGCGTGCAGGCCAGAACCGCCGCGTCCGGAGAGGGCATCCGCCGGAGCGCCTGCTCCACGCAGAGCCGCGCCACCTCGTCGGCCTTCGCCCAGTCGCCCGCCTCCAGGGCGTCCACGAGGCCGGGGCAGGGCTCTGAGGCCACCCGCAGATCCGAGGCCCGGTTGGCGGCCTCGCGCTCGAAGGCGCCGCTGGCCACCGTGGCGGGCGTGGCGAAGAGCGCCACCTCCAGAGGCCCCACCGGATGCGGCGCGGGCGGACGCGGATCCGCCCAGTCCCGACCGGTCAGCGCCTCGACCATCGGGACCAGGACGCCCAGCACCCGCCGTTCCGGCGCCCTCTGCGGAAGCCACTCCTGCTGCAGCCGCCGCAAGGCCGCCGCCGAAGCCGTGTTGCAGGCGAGGACCACCGCCTGACAGCCCTCCTCGAAGAGCCGCTCCACGCCCGCGCAGGTCAGGCGGTAGATCTCTTCGGGCGGACGCACGCCGTAAGGGGCGTTGGCGTTGTCGCCGAGATAGACGAAAGGCCGCCAGGGCGCGGCCTCGGTCAGGGCGCGCAGCACCGTCAGGCCGCCAAGGCCGGAATCGAAGACGCCGATGGGCATGGAGAATCTCCGTGAAGGCGGGAGGCCGCAGCATAAGGCGTTTCGCAGCCCTCTGACGACAGGCCGCCTCCCGAAGACGAGGCGAGGAAGCCTTTTGCGCTCGTCGTGAAGAGGCTCCGCCCCCGCGTCGGCCATGAAAAAACCCGCCCCCGGAAGGGGCGGGCTCGATTCTGGAAGCCTGAAGGCTCCGGAAGCGGATCAGCGCTTCGAGAACTGGAAGCTGCGGCGAGCCTTGGCGCGGCCGAACTTCTTGCGCTCGACGGCGCGCGAGTCGCGGGTGAGGAACCCGGCCTTCTTCAGCGAAGGACGAAGCTCCGGCTCCTGCAGCGACAGCGCATGCGAAAGCCCGTGCTTCACCGCGCCCGCCTGACCCGAAAGGCCGCCGCCGGCCACCGTGGCCATGACGTCGAAGCGGCCCACCACGCCGGCGATCTGGAAGGCCTGGTTGACCACCATCTGCAGCACGGGGCGCGCGAAATACTGCTCGACCGGCTTGCCGTTGACCGTGATCTTGCCCGAACCGGGCTTCACCCAGACGCGGGCCACGGCGTTCTTGCGGCGGCCGGTGGCGTAGGAGCGGCCGAGGGCGTCCTTGACCGGCTCGCGCTTCGGCGCGGCGACGGCCTCGGCGACCGGAGCGCCGCCGACGGCTTCCCGGAGGGCGTCCAGCGATTTGATCTCGTCAACCATGATCAGCCGTTCCTCGTGTTCTTCGGATTCAGCGAGGCCACGTCGAGCACGACGGGCTGCTGGGCGACCTGCTTGTGCTCGGCGCCGGTGTAGACGCGCAGATTCGACATCTGCTGACGACCCAGCGGGCCGCGCGGAACCATGCGGCGGATGGCGTTCTCGACGACGCGGTCGCCCTTGCCCGAGTCGAAATACTGACGGGGCGAACGCTCCTTGATGCCGCCGGGGAAGCCGGTGTGCCAGTAGAAGCGGTTGTCGTCGCGCTTGCGTCCGGTCAGCTGCACCTTGTCGGCGTTGATGACGATGACGTTGTCGCCGCAATCCATGTGCGGCGTGAAGCTCGGCTTGTTCTTGCCGCGCAGGATGTTGGCGACGATCGTGGCGAGGCGGCCCAGAACCACGCCTTCGGCGTCGATCAGGATCCACTTCTTCTCGATGTCGGAAGGCGTAGCGGAAAAGGTTTTCATCTCTGGGTCCCGATGTCGGGAAGCCTCCCGACGATTGGCGAAACAGGGACGGGGCGCTCGCGCGCCCCGGTTGGCGGGCAATATAGCCGCGCGCGAAAAGGCGTCAAGCGGATCTTTCGACGCAACGTCGTGGAAAACCACGCAATATCAGATGGTTGTGAATCTGGTATCCGGATACCTCAGGACAAGCCCCCGCCGGAGCGTCCTTTCGGGGCCTCGGGGCGCGGGGAGGGCTCCGGCCGCGAGGGCGGCGCGAGAAGGGCGCGAGTCGGGACAGGGGGGGTGAAATCCTGGCGGACGGGCTCTATCTTGCGGAGAAGCCCCGCCTTTCCTCTTGTCCCTCAGGGAGGCTTCCGCCATGGCCGCCGCGCGTCCGCCCCCGTTCTCCGCGATCCTGCTGTTCTGCGCGTTCTGTCTTCCCGATTCCGCCGGAGCGCGCGCCTCCGAGGCGGCTGCGGCGTCTTTCGCGCCCGAGCCGCCGCTCTCCTTCCAGAGCGCGGAGGAGCCTCTGGAATCCCGGGTCCGGCTGACGCTCGCCGCCGAGGCGGAGCCCGCCTTCTTCCGCATCCTGCTGGACGCCGCCAAGGCCGAACTCCGCCGCGCCCGCGAGGAATCCGAGGAAGCCCACGCCGTGGCGCTCAACGACGGATCGGCCTTCGAACGCTGGAGCCTCGAGATCCAGGACGAGACCCGACTCGTCGAGGCGCGGGCGCTGAGCCTCCTGCGGCGCGTCACCGCCTATGACGGCCGCGAGATCCGCGCGCGGCTCGAGACCTTCGCCTTCGACCGCGGACAGGGGCGGCTCCTGACTCTGGGCGACCTCTTCGGCGCGGAGGAGGGCGAGGATCCCGAGGAGGCTCCGGCGGCCATGGCGCTCCTGCGGGCGGCGGCGCTGGAGCGTCTGGCGCCGCTCAAGGCGGAGCGTCTGCGCATTCCGGAGGCCGAAGCCCGCGCGGCGCTCGAAGCGGCCTGGCCCGAGGACGCGCGCAAGCCGAGGCTCTTCAGCCTCGCGCCCTCCGACGCGCCGGGGGCCGTCGGCGGGATCTCGCTGCATTTCGGCCCGCACGACCTCGGCGCGGGCGAGGAGGGCGAATATGAGGCGCTCATCCCTCAGGAGATCTTCCGCGACCTCCTCGCCGAGGACTGGCGCGACGCCTTCGCGGGGGCGCCGCTCGCCCTGACGCGGCTCCAGAGCGACGAGGGACGCAGCGGCGCGATCTTCGGCCTGACCCCGGGCGAAGCCGTCTCGGCGCCCCTGACCCTGCGCGGAGAAGCGCCGCGCGCCTTCTTCGCCGGAGCGGGGGCGGTCGTCACCCTGACCCCCGAGCATGGCGGCCTGACCATCGCGCGGGCGGTGGCGCAGCCTCTGGGCGAGACGCCGCCCTCCGGCGCGGTGGAGGAGGGCGCGCCCTTCGAGGTCGTGCTGAAGGCCTTCCGCGAAACCCGACCCGGCGCGCCCCTGATCCTGAGGATCAGCTCGGGCGCCGATCCCGAAGACGAGCGCAGCCCGGACCGCATGAGCCTCCGCCTGACGGCGGGCGCCGCGACCGAAACCGCCAGAGACGAGGAGCCCACTCCATGACGCGCCCCATGACGCGCACGCATGACGAACAGGTGCGGGATCAGTTCGGACCCCGGGCGGCGGCCTATGTCGCCAGCGCGGTCCACGCCCAAGGGGCGGATCTCGACCGCCTGGAGGAGATCGCCAGAGCGGCCGCGCCGCGTCGGGCGCTGGATCTCGGGACGGGCGGCGGACATGCGGCCTACCGGCTGGCGCCTCATGCGGCGGAGGTCGTCGTCTGCGACCTCTCGGAGGCCATGACCGCCGCCGTGCTGGAGACGGGACGGTCCAGGGGCTGCCTCAATCTCTCGGCGCAGGTCGCCCGCGCGGAGGCCCTGCCCTTCGCCGACGGAGAATTCGATTTCCTCGCGACGCGCTTTTCGGCCCATCACTGGGGAGACTTCGAGGCGGGGCTCCGCGAGGCGCGGCGGGTTCTCGCGCCGGGCGGCCGGGCGGTCTTCATCGACGTCTCGGCGCCGGAGGCCGAGGCGGCCGACACCCATCTGCAGGCCGTGGAGCTTCTGCGCGATCCCTCGCATGTCCGCGACCATCGCCCGAGCTTCTGGCTCGCCGCCCTGGAGCGGGCGGGATTCCGGACCCTCGCCCTGAACCGCGATTCCCTGCGTCTGGAGTTCGGATCCTGGACGGCGCGGATGAAGACTCCCGCCGTGCAGGTCGAGGCGATCCGCGCGCTTCAGCGGGGACTCGCCGCCGAGACCGCCGCGCGCTTCGCCCTGGAGCCCGACGGCTCCTTCACGGTGGACCGCGTCTTCATCGAAGCGGAATGAGGAGGCCCCGGAGCCTCGTCCGGCCGCGCCTCCGCGACGCGGAGATCTCTAGTCGTCCTGCCAGGGCTTGCCGTCCAGGGCCCGGCGCAGCCCGCGCAGCGCCGTGAAGAAGACGTAGCCCTGAGCCCCCAGCCAGATCAGCAGCGCCACCGGAATGCCGATGGCCGTGATCGCGAAGAGCCAGCCCACGCCCCAGGCGATCAGCCAGCGCCAGAAGGTCTGCTCCGCGCCCTCGACATGCTGGCCCGCCATGAGCCCCCGGGTCTCGTCGCGCAGGCCATAGGCGTCGCGCGCCCCGAGGAAGCCGAGCGGCGGCAGGAAGGTCGCCGCCACCAGCCAGCCCCACATGCGCACCACCCGGTCCGCCACCGGAGGACGGCCCGGCGGCTTGACTCCCGAAAGGCGGCGGAAGGTCCTGATGCTGTCTTCGAGGTCCGACTTCAGCGTATGTTGCGGCATGGGGCGGGAGTCCTCCGGCTGGGGATCTCCTCGATATGGCCCCCGCGCGAGGCGAGTCAATGCGCGCTCGGCCTCGCGCAAGGAGTTCTGCGCGCGCCTGGTCCGTTTCTCCAGACGCCGCGTCAGACGGCGCAGCTTCTTCGGGGAGATCTTCAGGAGAAGAGCCCCTCCAGAGCCTCTTCCGCCGCGACGTCCGGCGTCAGGCGACCCGAAGCCACCTCCGCCTCCAGCCGCGCCAGACGCGTCCGCCTCTCGGGATCGGCGGAGAAGCCCGCCATCAGCCCCCGCCGGATCTCGTCGCGCATCCAGACCAGCCCCTGACGCCCCCGGCGCTGGTCGCGATGCCCATGCTCGCGCCGCCAGCCGTCGAGTTCGGCCACCGCCGCCCAGAGCTCGGCCACGCCCTGCTCCTCAAGGGCCGACAGCGCGAGGGCCTTGGGGAATCCGGGCGCGTCGTCCCTCTGGCGGCGCATGAGCCGCAGGGCGCCGGCGTAATCGGCGCGGGTGCGCTGGGCCGCCGCCTTGAGGTCTCCGTCGGCCTTGTTCACCGCGACCAGATCCGCCAGCTCCATGATGCCCCGCTTGACGCCCTGAAGCTCGTCGCCCCCCGCCGGAGCCAGCAGCAGAAGGAAGACGTCGGTCATGTCCGCGACCATGGTCTCCGATTGCCCGACGCCCACCGTCTCGACGATCACCACGTCATGGCCCGCCGCCTCGCAGAGCAGGATGGCCTCGCGCGAGCGCCGCCCCACGCCGCCCAGCTCTCCGCTGGAGGGCGAAGGCCGGATGAAGGCCTGAGGATCCCGCGACAGCCGCTCCATGCGGGTCTTGTCGCCGAGGATCGAGCCGCCCGAACGGCTGGAGGAAGGGTCCACCGTCAGCACAGCGACCTTGTGGCCGCGCCCCGTCAGGAAGCCGCCCAGGGATTCGATGAAGGTGGACTTGCCCACGCCCGGCACGCCCGTCAGCCCGAGCCGCAGCGCGCCGCCCGTCCGGGGCGCGATCAGCGTCAGCAGCGCGCGCGCCGCGCGGCGATGGTCGGCGCGGGTGGACTCGACCAGAGTCACCGCCCGCGCCAGAGCGCGCCGCTCTCCGGCCTGCAGACGCGCCGCCAGATCCAGGATCTCCGCGGAGGGGGCCGAAGGAAGGGGGTCCGCCCTGTCGACACGGGCGCTTTGTGGGTTCATCGTAACCACCTGTTCACCACGGCGCGACAGATTGGGGCGGCGCCGAACTCGGGAAGGAACGCGTCCTGTGGAGATCAGCATGTGGCCCAAGCGGCGCCGCGCCGCAACCGCTTTTCGCGTCTGGCTGGGAGTCGGCGCGGTTCTGGCCTCCGCCGGGAGCGCGGAGGCGAGCGAAAAGGGCGCTGCGGTCGTCGGGCCCGGAGACGCCAGCCTCGAAGCGGTCTATGACTTCCACATCGGCGGGCTCTCCATCGGCGAGGCGGTGCTGAGGGTGCAGACCACTCCCGAGACCTACGCCGGAGAAGCCCGCATGCAGCCGCGCGGCATGCTGGAGATGTTCCTCAGCGGCCGCGCCGAGGCTCAGGCCCAGGGCGCCCGCGACGGCCTCGGCGCCTTCGATCCCCATTATTACGAGGCCCGCTTCGAGGGCAAGTCCGACGCCCAGACCCTCGTCATGACCCTCGAAGGCGCCAGCCCCGTCACCCTGACGGTCGAGCCGCCCGAAAAGGAGCCCAATCCCCACGCCGCCCCCTGGCGCGACCAGATCGGCGTGCTGGATCCGGTCTCGGCCATCGTGGCGAGCTTCCTGCCTCTGAGCGCGGGGAACGTCTGCTCGCGCACGATTCCGGTCTTCGACGGCTCGCGGCGCTACGACGTGATGTTCACCGCGCCCGACCCCAAATCCGGAGCCCCCGCGCCGCGCTGGTCGAAGCCCTTGCGCCATTGCATGGGCGTCTACGAGCGCATCGCGGGATTCCCGCCCGAGACCCTGCGCGACGAACGCTATTACGTCTTCGACATCTGGTTCGAGGAGGGGGACGGCCCGCTCTGGCGCCCTGTGCGTCTTGCGGGGCGGACGCGTCTGGGCTACGCCGTAGGGAGCCTGCGGGAGTGACGCCGCAGGAGCTTGAGGAGCGGCCTATGGCGCGGCTGCGCACGGATTTCCGGGTTTCGGCCTATCTGGCGCGGCTGGAGGCGGCGGGCGTCTACGCCTCGCTGATCCGGCGCGGCGATCCTCAGGCGGGCGCGGTGGAGGTGAAGGTGGCCCGTCTGGACGGACGCGCCACGCTCTATACGCGGATCTACGGGCCGGAGGGCGAATCCCTCTGGGAGCCGCTCGGGGGCCTGGACGTCCCGGAGGCCGAAGTGGACGCGCGGATCTCGCGGCGGCTCGGGCAGGACCGCGACCTCTGGACCATCGAGGTCGAAAGCCGCGACGGACGCCATTTCCTCGATTCCGACGCGCCCTGACGGTTCGGCCCGATCCTCCGTCCGGCCGCGCAGGACGGATTGACCATGACCGGACAACTCCCGGCTGTATTTGCGTCGGATCGGGGCGCCGAGTCTTGATTCCCGTCGCCGATCCGCCAAGTCTGGGGCGGCGCGGCCGCGGCGCTGATCAAGGACGGCGGCGGGAGGATCCTGGCGATGAACATGCTCGACTTGCTGCTCGGGGCGCAGAACGGACGCGGCCTCGGCGACGTGGGCCGGCAATTCGGCCTGAGCGAACAACAGACGCTCGACGTCGCGAAGGGGCTGCTTCCCGCGCTCTCGACCGGCTTCAAGCAACAGGCCTCCTCCGCTCAGGGCCTCGAATCCCTGCTCAAGACGCTCGGCGGCGGCGGCGGCTACGACCAGCTCTACGACCGCCCCGAAGCCGTGCCGCCCGCTCAGGCCAAGGCCATGGGCGATTCGGTCCTCGGCGAGATCTTCGGCTCCAAGGAGGTCAGCCGCAACGTCGCGGAGCGCGTGTCGCTCTCTTCGGGCGTGAGCTCGGGCGTCGTGAAGATGCTGCTGCCCATCCTCGCCTCGATGGTGATCGGCGGCATGACCAAGCGCGCCCGCAGCGATTCCGGATCCGGCGGCCTGGGCGGTCTGGTGAACGCGGCCTCGGGCGGCGGCGGACTCGGCGGATTGCTCGGCGGCCTCCTCGGCGGCGGACAGCCTCAGGCGCGGCAGCCCCAGCCCCAGCAGGGCGGCGGACTCGGCGATCTGCTCGGCGGGCTCCTCGGCGGCGGACAGCCCCAGGCGCGCCAGCCTCAGCCTCAGGCCCGTCAGCCGGGGCTCGAAGACCTTCTGGGCGGCCTGCTCGGCGGCGGACAGCCTCAGGGGCGTCAGCAGCCCCAGGCGCAGCAGGGCGGCGGACTCGGCGATCTGCTCGGCGGACTCCTCGGCGGCGGACAGCCCCAGCAGCCCCAGACCCGTCAGGCCCAGCCCCAGCAGCGTCCCCAGCAGGGCGGCGGGCTCGAAGATCTGCTCGGAAGCCTCCTCGGCGGCGGACAGCCCCAGCAGCCCCAGACCCGTCAGGCCCAGCCTCAGCAGCGCCCCCAGCAGGGCGGCGGGCTCGAGGATCTGCTCGGAAGCCTCCTCGGCGGCGGACAGCAGCAGCCTCAGGCTCCGCAGGGCCGCGCGGCCCCCGCCCAGACCGGCGGACAGCAGCGCGCCCCGAACGGCGCCCCCAGCATGGACGACCTGCTCGGCAGCCTGACCGGCGTGCGTCAGGCCCAGACCGGAGCCCGGACCGCCGCGCCCAAGGCTCAGGGCGGGCTGCTCGGGATGCTCGACGCCGACGGAGACGGCAAGATCGACGCCGACGTGCTGGCCCAGATCCTGCGCCAGCAGCAGGGCCGCTGAGGCCTGGCGGCCTCCGCCTGACGGGATTCATGAAGGGAGCGCCTGAAAGGGCGCTCCCTGTCTTGTTTGCGGGGCCCTTCGCGGGATGGGCTCCGCCTCAGGCGGTGATCGTCTCGGGCAGTTCGAAGGTCGTGACCTCGAACTTGCTGAGGAGATGCGGCCCGAAGATCGTGGCGATGGCGACATCCGTGGCGTCGCGGCCGCGGGCCATGACGATGCGTCCGATGCGCGGGACGTTGTGCCGGGCGTCGAAGGTGATCCAGCGCCCGCCCATGTAGACCTCGAACCAGGCGCTGAAGTCCATGGGATCGGGGACCGCCGGAACGCCGATGTCCCCGAGATAGCCCGTGCAGTAGCGCGCCGGGATGTTCATGCAGCGGCACAGCGTGATCGCCAGATGGGCGTAGTCGCGGCAGACGCCGGTCCCCTCGTTGAAGCCCTCCAGAGCGGTGCGGGTGTTGCGGGCGTTCTGGTAGTTGAAGACGATCCGCCGATGGGCGAAGTCGCAGATCGCCCGCACGCGCTCCAGGCCGGGAGGAATATGCCCGAAGAGCGCCCAGGCGTCGCCCATGAGACGGTCCGTCTCGCAATAGCGGCTGCCGAGCAGGAATTGCAGGGTCTCGGGCGGCAGGTCGGCCAGGTCGTGTTGCGGCGCGCTCCAGTCGATGGGGTCGGGAACGCCCGGATCCCGGATCACCGAGGCGCTGCTGAAGCGGATGATCCCCGGAGGAGCCGTCAGCCTCTGGCAGCGGTTGCCGAAGACGTCGTGGTAGCTCGTCATCGGGACGGGCGGATCGGCGCGGATGACCTCCGCGGCTTCGAGATCCTTCTCCCGCCCCGGCGAGACGTTCAGCTGGAGGATCATCGGCGTGGGCGCCTGAACCTTGAAGGCTATGTCGAAGCCCGTCTGAATGCGCATGGCCGCTCCCTTCGTTTCTCCGGCGTCTGCGGATCGGGACGCAGGCGCGCCCTCGGCGCGCGGGACCCCATCCTTTGGTATTGTATTAGGAACGATTCTCCGCGCATCAAGGCGCCGCACTGCGGAAAACCCGTCCGGCGAGGCCGGACGGGTCGTTCTGGGGCGGTTTTTCGAAGGTCGAACCGTTTCGGGACGCGAAATCTCCGAGGCCGGGCCTCTTCAGGGCGCCGCGAGCCAGTTGAACAGATCCTCGTCGAACTTGATGTTGACGCGCATGTAGACGCCTTCGCGGTTGTAGCCCTGAGGATCCAGATCCTCTTCGCGGAAGCCGCTGAAGTTGTAGCCCACGCCGAATTCGACGTTCTCCGTGGCCGCGTAGTTGAAGCCGAGCCCGCCCGACCAGCTCGTGCTTGCGCCCCATCCGGCGGTCAGGGCGCCGCCCCGGCCCTCCAGGGCGAAGCGGTCGGTCAGGCCGTAGAGCACCCGGACGTCCGCGAGCCCGACCTCGCTGCGGTAGCGCGCGCCGTCGAAGCGCTGGTCGGTGAAGCGCAGGCCCAGGCGGCCCGAGACTTGCAGTCTGTCGGTCGCCTGCGTGTTGATGTGCGCCGCGAGGATGTGGTTCAGGCTGTCCTCGCGCAGCGCGGAGGCCGTGCGTTCGTATTCGGCTTCGTAATAGGCCAGCACATGGGTGCGGTTGTTGGTCGGGCGGAAGGCCAGGCCGAGCCGCACATGCGCCCGATGGCTGCTGAAGCCGGTGTCGGGCAGACGGCCTTCGTAGCGCGCGGCCGAAAAGAGGGTCAGCTCCTCGGTGGCGCGGCCGACCAGCGCCGCCGTGGCGCCGAAGGTCCAGTCCTTGTCCTGGACGCGGCTCTCCAGACGCAGGGCGCGGCTCATCGCCTGGCTGCGCTCGTCGCGCAGCGCCAGCGAGAGGGCCGCCGAATCCGGGCCGTCTCCGGCGAAGGCGCGGACGTGCTCGCCCTGAGCCTGGAGGGTCAGCTTCTCGGCCAGGGCGTAGTCGCCGCGCAGACCCACGGCGTTCTCGACGCCGCGTCCGTCGCGCGATCCGGTGAGGCGGGTCTCCGAATAGACGCGGGTGTCGGGACGCCAGTCGTTCTCCACGCCGACGACGGTGCGGCCCTGGCTGAAGGCGTCGGCCAGGCTGAGATAGCCGTCTCCCTCGGGGCCGGTGACGGTCGCGTCGTCGTTGGCGAACTCGTGCTTGACGTAGAAGGCGGTGTCGGGCGTCGCCTGGACGTCGAGGCGGGCGCTCGCGCGGAAGGCGGGCGTGTCCACGGCCCTGGCGGCCTCCAGAGTCCCCGAGACGCTGCGTCCCAGGATGTCGGTCGAGGCGCGCAGGCCGGTGGTGACGAAGGTCTGTTCGGTGCGCTCCGCGCCGGTCTCGGCCTGTTCGTGGCGGACGCCGAGGCGCCCTTCGACCGGCCCGAAGTTGCGGCGCAGCTCCGCTTCCGCCGAGGCGCGCCAGTTGTCCTCGACCAGATCGGCGCTGTAGACGCCCTGAGCCCGCAGCTCGGCCAGATCGCCCAGAGGGCCCTGGACTCCGGCGCGCGCCTCCATGCGGCCCGAGGAGACCGAAGCGCTTTCGCCCTGGAAATCGGCTTCGGCGCGGCCGAAGCCGCCGTCCGCGCGCCATCCGCGGCCCAGCTGCGCCTCGCCCTCGACGAGCACGGCGGTTCCGGTCGCGCCGGTGTCGGGATTGCGCGACCAGGCGCCTTCCGCCCGGATCCGGACGTCGTCGTCGGGGCGATATTCGGCGTAGACGGCCGCGAGGCGGTTGCGCTCCTCGGGATCGTCCACGTGGCTCCAGGCGCCGCCCACGCGCAGGCCTTCGGTCAGCTCGCGCTCGATGCGCGCGCCCGCCACGGTGTAGGCCTCGCCTCCGGACTCGCCCTCGTAGATCGCCTCGATGTAGACGGGGTTCAGGTCGTCGTCGAGCGAGGGGACCGGCGAGAAGAAGTCGAGGCGGCCCGAGTCGTAATCCAGCGTGAAGTCGGAGCCGCGCCGCACCTCGCGCCGCGAGAGCAGGATTCCGGGGTTCAGCCGGTCGCGCACGATGATCGACAGCCGCTCCGCGCCCGAGCGGATCGGCGCGCCGGGCAGCTGGTAGCCCATCGCCAGGCCGAGGCCCTGGATCTCGATCCTGCGGGTGGAGGCGTCGGGCCGGGCGGCGAAGACCTGGGCGCGCCAGCCCTCGCCTTCGTAGGTCGCGTTGACGCCGGTCAGGTTGCGGCGCAGGCCGCCGAGCTTGAGGTCGTTCTCGGCGTCGGTGACGAAGTCGCCCCACATGCCCATGAAGCCGCCCTTCTCGAGGCGCACGTAGAGCGGGCTGCGGGCCTGGGCCTCGTAGCCGGTGACGGAGCCGTCGCCGTAGACGGGATAATAGGCGTTGGGGTCGAGATCGCGGAAGAGCTTGTCGTCCTCGGTGCGCGAGCTGTCGTAGAGCAGGGTCAGCAGGGCGTCGCCGCGGATCTTGCCCTTCAGGAAGACCGCGCCGCGCGCGCCGATCTCGTAGGACTCGCCGTAATCGTCCTCGTCGTCGATGGCGCGCAGGCTCTCGGGGATGCGCCATCCGCGTCCGGCGAAATTGGCCTCGAAGGCCAGCAGGCCGACGCCCATCAGGGGGCGTTCGTCGGCGGAGAAGCGCAGATCGAGTTCGGCCTTGCGCTTGTCGTCGCTTTCGGCGGTCACGCGCACGGGGCCCGGCCGCACGGAGCTGGCCAGTTCGACCCGAGCCACGCCGTCTTCGAGGCGCACCTGAAGGCCGCGCGCCTTGCCGTCGAGATCCTGGGTCATCCAGGCGCCGTCCTCGGCGTGGAGCGTCGCGAAGGAGACGCCCTCCACCGGGATTCCGGCGTCGTCGGTCAGCTTGAGGGTCAGCTGCGCGAGGCTGCGGCCGCCGTCGGCGGGCAGCGAGGAGCGGTCGGAGACCAGCGCCAGCCGCGCGGGCGCGCCCGGACGGCTCGCCGTGGTCGTGGCGAGGACGCGTTCGTTGCCGAACTGGTCGCGGCCGCGGATCTCGATCTGGTTGGGGCCGGCGGTCAGGCTCACGCCGTACCAGGCGACCAGCTCGGCGCGGGCGGCGGGATTGCGCAGCCGCTCGCCGAGCTGGCTTTGCGGCACCGCGACGCCGTTGACGTAGAGCGTCGGTTCGGCGTCGGCGCGGATGGCGGCCATGAAGCGGCCGTCGCGGCTGATTCCGTCCTTCGGCCAGAGCCAGCGGCCTTCGCGGCCCATCTCGGCGGTGAGGCTCTGGACGGCCTCCTCGCTGCGGGGCATCGAGGCGCGGGCGGGGATCTGCTCGCGGGCGCTTTCGGCGACCTGGGCCTCGCGGCGTTCGAGCAGGGGCGAGTCGGCGCGCAGATCGCCGCTCAGGCCGCGTCCGACGTCGCCGTCGCCGCGGGCGCGGGCGCGCAGGTCGGATTCGAGGTCGCGGACCCGGGACTCGAAGCGCACCGCCTCGTCGAGCTGGCGCTCGATGCGCGGCTGGGCGGAGTCGGTCGCGATCTCGGACCAGAGCGCCTCCATCTGGGCGCAATCGGCCACGAGGTGGAAATCGGCGCGCGCGAGGTCGCCGAAGCGCAGGTTCACGAACTGCGACCAGCCGCCCGTCGACAGCACGCTGCGCGGAGAGGCGGGCGCGAGGCCGCGCGGGGTGGTCTCGCCGTCGAGGCGCGCCACATGCGGGCCGCTCTGCACGCCGTAGAGGCTGAAATAGCCGCGTTCGTCGGTGACGGCGTAGACGCCGGTCTCCAGCCAGACGCGCGCTCCCGCCAGAGGCCAGACGCGCGGACGGACCAGGGTCCCGTCGGAGCGGGGCAGGCGCAGGGTCCCGAGTCCGGCGTCATCGAGGCCGAGGGCGTCGATCCGGTCGGGCAGGCGCTCGCAGGCCGAGACCACCGCCACGCGGCCGATGAGATAGTTCTCGTCGCTGATCGGGCCCTTGTTCTCCAGCTTCACGCGCGCCCGGGAGACGGCGGAATCGACGCGGGTGGCGTCCGGACGCAGGCCTGTGGCCCAGGCCGAGTTGAGGAGATCGCCCGAAGCGCCCGCGCCCACGCGCATCACGTAGCTGACGCTGCGCGTCTCTCCGGCGGCCATCTCGCCCAGACGGAAGAGGTTGGCGTTGGGCGCCTCGAAGCTCCAGGCCTCCCGGGCGGGCGCGGCGCCGTCGATGCGCAGGCTGCCGGGCGCGAAGGAGAGTCCGCGGGAGGCCTCGTCGCGCAGCACCGTCCCCGAGAGCAGGCGGCCGGTGCGGTTCTCGATCTTCACCTCGTAGCGCAGGAAGTCGCCGACCTGGGCCGTGGAGGCGGAGACGGTCTTCTCCACCCGCAGCCCCTGGTCCACGATGGGCGCGGCGTAGAGGTCGAGCGGAATGTCGAGGCCGCCCAGATCGGCGCCATGGGCGCTCAGACGCGCGGCCGCGACCTGGAACACGGCGTCGCGGCCGCAGCCCAGCGCGAAGGCCGGATCCACCACCCGCCCTGAAAAGGGCGTCGAGGCCACCAGCGCCAGAGAGGGGAAGACGTGATCCTCCTTGGCGGCGGTCACGCAGTAATCGCCGACCGGCAGGCCCTGGGGCAGACGGAAGAGGCCCTGGGCGTCGCTGACCACGGACAGCCCGGAGGCGGCGGAGGAGGACCGCGCCAGAGCCGCAGGCGCGCCCGGCGTCTCGACGCGCGAGAAGGAGACTTCGGTGTCGGGCAGGCGGGCGGCCGTCGGGGTCGAGCCGACGAAGGTCACGCCGCCGCTGTCCACCAGAGCCTCGACCTGGAGCAGGTCCGAACAGCCCGCCGCGGAGATCTTCGCCGTCAGACGGCTGCGCAGGCCGCTCTGCAGGGCGCAGGAGGCGGAGTCGCCCGTCTGGCAGATCAGGCTGCGCCCCGAAGGCGCCTCGCGCTGGATGCGCGCGGCCTCCTCCATGGCGTAATATCCGGAGCGTCCGGGAACGGGAGTCAGGCGCGCGCGGATCATGTCGCCGGTCGATTCGTCGGAGATCTCGGCCAGGAATTCGTCGACCAGAGCGGCGGCGGCGGGCGCGCGCAGGATCAGCGCGGCCTCGGAATCGCCCGTCAGAGGCGCGCCTTCCGGGGTGAAGTAATAGAGCGCGCTCCGGGCCTGGTTCAGCGCCGACTCCACCGCCGAAGCCTCGAAGCCCGCCAGAGCGAAGGCGCCGTTCGCCTCGGCGAAGCAGGCGCCGGGCGTCACGGGCGCGCAGGGCGCCGCGCCGGAGAGGTCGAAGGAGCCGTCGAGGCGGCCGTCTCCCTCGGCGTCGAAGACGGCGGGCGTCGAGGCGAAGCTCGCGAGCCGTCCGGCGCTCAGGGCCTGAAGCCGGTAGGTCATGCGCGCCTCGGCGCCCGAGGCCAGCACGCCCTCCGGCAGGAAGAAGCCGATGCGGGTCGGGCGCTCGACGCCGTTCCAGGCCGCCCAGGAGCGCCAGACCACCGCCGCGCCCTCGCCGAAGCCGAGCAGCGCATGGGAGCCCGAAAGCGAAAGCTGCGGCGCCGAAGCGACGGGGAAGGCCTCGCGCGGAAGGACGTCCTCGATCATCGCGCCGCGCGTCGAGCCGCCGTCCACCGGAAAGGCGCGGACATGAGGCGCGAGCCGGTCGATTCCGGAGGCCCCGAGCAGGATGGAGAACTCTCCGCCCGGCGGAATCGCCGCCGAACAGGAGGCCGCGAGGCTCTTGGTCAGCCGGGCCGCGCCGGGCCGCGCGACGGTCACCATATCCCGCACCGACGCGATCTCGCGGACCGTGGCGTCGGGATGCGGGTCGGAGATCCGGACGGAGATCTCCGGCCGGATCGTCGCGCCGAGGGGGACGCCCCGGGGCACGACGCCCACGAGCAGGATCGTGACGGAGTTGTCGCCGGTCTCGGGCAGGCGGATGGGGCTGTCCACCACGAGGTCGCCCGCGCTCCACTTGCCGTCCCGGTCGAGGTCGAGGGCGAAGAAGGGGCTCTCCAGGCGCCATTCGCCCAGGAAGGCCGGAGACCCCAGCGCGTAGGAGCTGGGCATGTTGCCGGTGTTGGTCAGGCTGTGGGGCAGCGCGACGAGATCTCCGGGCATGGCGCTCAGCGGAGCGAGCTCCCCGAGAAGCCCCGTCTGCACGCCCCGCACCCGCAGAGAGGCGAAATTGCTGGCCGTGCGGAGCCGCTCGGCCGAGCCCGGATGATTGTAGTCGGCGAAGACCTGCCCCCTGATCACCGTGCCCGCGGCCGTGGCCGCGGAGGCCTGCGGCGTCCGGGCCAGGGAGGCTCCGAGGAGGATCGACGCGGCCAGGGCCGTTCTGCAGGCGACGCGGAATGAGAAGAGCGTCGCGAGGGCAGGCGTCCGGGCGGCGAGGCTTTGGATTCCCATGGGGCGGAGCTTTCCATGAACGGCGGCGTCCGGAGACGCTTCGGGATCTCTGCGCCCCTGGGATGCGCGGGCGGGATCTCCACGCTCGGGGAAGGGCGCGGGGATGCTCCGCCCGCCCGGAGTTCCGGGGCGCGGGGGCCTTCGCCCGCGAAGACGCGGGCGGGGCGGCGGCGGGCGGCGGAGACTGAAAATGACCTAACGAATGAAGCCGGCCGCAGCGCGGAGCGTCGGGCCGGGGGGGAGGGGCGCGGACGCCCCTCCCTGTTGTCTTCAGGGCCGGATCACTGGATCCGGGTCGAGAAGCGGATCCGGAAGGTCTGGCCGGGCAGCAGTTCGCCGCCGGTCAGCAGGCCGCTGGCGTCGAGCGTGATGTCGCCCGAACCCGAGACGTTGAAGCCGGCGAGCGGAGGCGACGCCGCGAAGGTGCAGACCGAAGAGGTGTTCTCGAGGCAGAAGCGGCCGGTGTTGGCGACGTAGGTGGTGAAGTCGGGCACGGCGTCGCTGACGACGATCGTGTTGACCGGCTCGGTGCCGACGTTGGCGCCGACGATCTCCCAGACCGCGCAGTCGCCGGGGTTGGCGCGGGACGCGTTCTCGGTGAAGGCGCCGTCAGGGCCCAGGTCGTCCAGAGCGACGCCCGCGCAGAGCGCGTCCACGGCGGCGGTCTTGGTCAGGCGCAGAACGCCGGTGGCCACGCGGTAAGGCACGCGGGTGGTCTGGGTGGTGGCGCCGTCGGTGCCCGAGAGGGTGACGGTCACGCGCTGGTCGACCGAAGCGCTGGTCGGGGCCTGCACGTCGATCCAGACCGGGATCTCCTGGCCGGGGGCCAGAGGCACCTTGCCGCCGTTGACGAGATTCACCGAGGTGGTCGTGCCGTCCGGATTGCGGACGAAGACCGGGGAGCCGTCGGGGATGGTCTCGAGCGCGCGGTCAGGCACGCCGTCGCCGTTGGTGTCGACCCAGATCGTCGAGCCCCAGGAGGGGTCGGAGCTGGCCACCGTCAGGTCGTATTCGCCGGGCGTGTTGCCGGTGTTGGTCAGGGTGTGGTCGGTGCGGCTGGCGGCGCCCGGCGCGATCGGCTGCTCGTCCTTGTCGGCCGAGAGCTGATAGCGGGGATCCGGCGAGACCTTCACCGCGTCGAGCTTGACGTCCGACACGCCGGTGCTCTGCGAGCGCACCGAGAAGAAGATCGGATAGGCGCCGTCGACCAGAGCGTCGAGGGAGGCGTCGGCGGAGGCGGTCTGGCTGCGGAAGTCCGCCGTGTAGTTGGCGAGGGCCTGAGCGTAGTCGCTCGGAACCTGCACGACGGCGGTCAGGGAGTAGACCCCGCCGGACTGCACCGCCGGAGTGGTGGTGATCTGCTGGCCCGCGGCGTTCAGGAACCGGACCGACCAGCCGTCGGGCAGGGCCTGAAGCCGGGAGCCGACCGCCGCGCCCGCGAACCAGCCGCCGCCCGCATAGAGCTGGAAGCTGTCGGAGACGCCGCCGAAGTTCTTGATGTGCAGCGGGAAGCTGGCCACGCCGCCGACCGCGGCGGGCAGGGTGGTGGTGGCGGTCGCGGTCGCGGCGGCCGCGTTGTAGGCGTCGACGGCGTCCCCGGCGTTCCAGACGCCCGGATTGCTGTTGGCGAGGTCGACGCCGGCGGCGGTGATCTCGCCCAGACGGTTGATCACCGTCGCGGATCTGGTCGCGTCGCCGACGGAGGTCGCGACGGTGGACGCGTCATAGGGCGTGCCCGGAGTCAGCGTGGCCGTCTGCGGCAGGATCGCGCGCACCTGGAAGGTGTAGGGAGCGCCCACGGCCAGAGTCGGGGTGTTGGGAACGCCGTCGCCGTTGGTGTCGAGAAGCTGGACGGAGCCGTTCTCGTTCCAGAAGGAGAAGAGCGTGCCCGCCGGGAAGCTGTGGCCCGCCGGAACGCTCAGATTGAAGCGGTCGGGCGAGTTGCCGGTGTTGGTGACGATGTTCTTGAAGATCACCGTCGCGCCGAGCGGAGCCGTGTCGACCAGCTGCACGCCGTCGGACGCGTTGTCGTCGTCGCCGCCGTCGTTCACGCCGTTCGCGCCGTTGACGCCGGTGTCCACGAGGGTCAGGGCGCGGACCGGAGCGGCCTCGACCTGAGCCGGGTTCGAGGGGACGGGATCCTCTTCGCCCGGAACGCCGTCGAGATCGCCGGCGGCGTAGGCGGTGTTGATGATCTGGGTGCCCGCGACGACGGTCGCCGGATTGTAGGTGACGCGGAAGGTCAGCTGGACCGAGGCGCCCGCCGGAAGCAGGGCGTCGCGGCCTTCGACGCCGACCAGAGCCGCGTCGACGACGTCGCCGTCGTTGTTGTAGTCCTGGCCGTAGGTGGTTTCGTCGATGTTGGCCACCGCGACCGCCGCGACGTCGCCGGCGTTGCCGCCGAAGCCGGTCGAGACGATGCTGCCGCCGACCAGGGTCACGCCGTCGGGCAGGGCGTCGAAGATGCGGACGTCGGTCGCGGCGCGGCCGCCGGTGTTGCGCACCGTGACGGTGTAGGCGATCTCGCCGGTCGCCGTGTTGATGACGGCGGCCTTGGTCACCTCAAGCACGGCGTCGGAGGTGACGGTCACGAGCAGGTGGTTGGCGCCCAGAGTGGTCGGGGTCGCGTCGGAATAGGCGTTGGTCTGGCCCGCCGGAGTGGTGTCGCGCACCACGCCGAAGGAGCCCGTCGCGCCCGCCGCGTCGACGGGGGCCGCGGTGATCACCGAGGCGTATCCGGCGGCCGCCGCCGCGCCGTTGGGCAGCTGGGCCGCGATCAGCAGCTGGGCCGCTTCGGCGCCGTTCAGGCGGACGAGGCTGGTCGTTCCGGCGCCCGAGGCCAGGACCGGCTCGCCCGCGTCGGCGACGCCGTTGCCGTTGAGGTCGCGGAAGACCTGGAGGGCGGTGAAGTCGCCGCTGTCGCCGGTGACGTTGGCCACCGAGATGCGGTACCAGGCCTCGCCGTTGCCCTGGTTGGTCAGGGTGTGCGAGGAGTAGACCGTCTGTCCGGCGGCGCCGGTCTTGCTGCGGTCCTGCGAGATGGTCGCGTCGTAGACCTGCTGGACGGTCAGCTCCGCGATGTTCGACTGCGCCTGATAGCTGTTGCCGCCCGCATCCTGATAGGTGGCGGTGGCCTGGTTGCGAATCACGGTGTTCGCCGCAGTGGCGGCGTGCGCTTCTTGCGCGACGCCCGCCAGAGCGATGAACGCCGTCGTCGTCAACGCCAAGGCGCGCACGCCCGGCTTGATGCGAATTGGCGTCATCTTCCGACCCTTTATTGTGGTTGGCCTCTGGAGAGCCGGAACGGCTCTCGGCCCATGGAGCCGCGCGTTTCGCGACGCAGTCTCCATGTGGGCGGATTTTACGAAGAAGAGGATTGAAACTTTGATAATCCGAGATCGATATCCCGCTCTCGAAAGATCGGTTTCCCCGGCGTCAGGAAGAATGAAACGAAAGAAGGGAAGACCTCGGGCGAGGCCTCCCCATCAGGATATTCAAGAATGGAGATCGTTCCGGCGCAGGATCCGGACGAGATCTTGTCCTCTTCTCCAGACCTGCGCCGTCTGGAGGATCAGTTCACGCGGGCGCGGTACTTGTACTGGATGGACTGGCTCGGATGGATCGGAGCGGCGTCCACCCAGCGGACATGGGTGTATTCGGCGGCGGGCACGACCACCTCGACGGTGCGGCCCTGGGCGTCCTGACGCAGGCGGCGCACCGGCTCGCGCTCCCAGCTCTCGCCGTTGTCGATGCTGACCTCGAGACGGTCGCCGCCGGGGGCCAGGGCCGAGTCCGCCACGTAGCTCATGCTGTCGGGGATCGGGCCGGTGATCACCACGCCCGAGATCGAGGCCGGAGACACGTTGGTGTAGTTGATCTGATACTCCACCACGTCGCCCGGCGCCGCCTCGGCGACCGGGGCCAGGATCTCCTGGCCGAGCGCGTCCCGGGAGACGACCATCGCGGTCAGCGAGGAGACCAGCGGCTCCGCCGGCTGGGCGAAGGCGGACGGGGCGAAGGCCAGCGCCGCGGCGAAGGCGGCCGGACGGAGAAGCACGGGGAGGGACATGGTTCGAACCTCATTCACTCGGATGCGGCGGGGGGCGCCGGGGGAGATGGCCCGCGCTTGTGGGCGGAGGAAGGCGACGATCCCGGACGCCCGTCACTGGATGCGGACCGTGAAGCGCACTTCCGCGCTCTGGCCGGGCCGCAGACAGTAGTTCTCGGGGATCAGGTCGCCGTCGATGTCGAGAGGGGCGCCGACGTCGCACGCGATGGTCGCGCCCGAAATCAGGCAGGATCCGCCGCCCGGCGGGGGTTGGCTGACGATATGCGGAGAACCTTGCAAAAGGGTGAATTCCGGCGCCTCGTCCTCCAGCCGCACGGCGCAGATGGACTGCGCGCCGAGATTGGAGGCCGTCAGGCGCCAGATCACGCAGGCCTGGGGCGGAGCGAAGACGCCGCCGGTCGCGAAGGGCGCGTCGGGCGTCCCGTCGCAGTTCATGTCCGGCGCGCCCGCCTTCTCCAGGGTCAGGGTCGTCGGGCCGACGACGGTCGTGTCCTGGACGCTGCTGGAATAGGGGCCGATCAACGATTCGGCGATGAGCGTCGCGACGTCTCGGGCCCCTTCGGGCGCCGAGCAGGGCGCGAAGACCCGCAGCCGCACCAGAGTCCAGTCGCCCGGATGCAGCTCCACGACCAGCGGGACGCTCATGCCGTTCCAGTAGAGGGAGCGGGTGATCCAGGCCCCTGCGGCCACGCTGTAGACGGAATAGGTCGCGCCGGTGGTCATGAAGAGCGGGGGCAGGTCGTGCATGGGCAGGAATTCGGTCGGCTCCTGGCCGGAGGGCCCCACCGGCAGCTCGATCACCGAGGTGAAGGCGGTCTGGTCGAGCAGCCGGAGCCGCACGGAGATCGGCGTCGTGCCGAGGTTCTCCACCTTGTGCAGATAGGTCGCCACGCCGCAGGGCGCCGCCGAGCCGCTGCGGTCGGGCGAGATCCGCAGCCCGTCGACGACCCGCAGCACCTCCAGATCGATCCGCACCACGTCCTGTCCGTTCGAGCCGCCGCCCCGCGCCGAGACGTAGAAGCTGCGCAGGCCCGGAGCCGCGTCCGGAGGAATCGCCATGGAGAGGTTGAAGCTCGCGACGCCGCCCGGCGTCGAGGGGGCGGCGGGCGTGAGGGGCCCGGCGTGCGGAAGCGCCGTCTGATCCGTCGCCGAGACGGTGGTCCGCACGATCCAGTCCTCGGGGAGCATCATGGTCATGGCCTCGTCGAGCCAGACCTCCAGCACGCCGTCTTCGCTCACCGAGCCTTCGTTGGCGAGAATCAGCGCCTGGTTCACGGTCTCGCCGGGACGCCCGGTCACGAGGGCGGCGGCCGAGTCGGCGGGATCCTGGTTCACGGCGCCGCCGTCGTTGAAGGCGGGGCCCGCGTTCACGGCGATGTCGAGCCGGCCGAACCGGATCTCGCCCAGGACCAGACGCGCCGAGGCCGTCACGGAGGGCGCCGAATCGAGATGGACCTGAGCCACGGCCTCATAAGGGCCGATGGCGACCGCCACGTCATGCGGCGGACGCGCCATGACCACCACCCGGCGCAGGCCGCCCACGGCCGTCACGCCGAGATCGTGCCAGCCGTCTCCGTCGCTGTCCGAAAGCGGCGTGACGCCGTCGGCGCGATAGAGCCGGAAGATCGTTCCGGGCGGAAAGCCCGCCGGAGCGCTCGCCGGATCCACCCGGATCCGCAGGAACTCGGGTTCGGTGGAGGCGTTCGCGGCGATCAGCTCGAAGCGCGCCGATTCGCCCACCGAGATCTGCGAGACGAGTTGCGCGCCGTTCTGGAGGCCGTCGTCGTCGCCGCCGTCGTTGAGGGCGGGATCGGCGTCCGCGCCCGTGTCGCGCAGCGTGACGGCGCGTTCGGGGGGCGCCGCGTCGATGGTGACGTTCGAGGTCTCCACGACGTAGCCGCCGTTCTGGGGATCGACGCCGATGACCTTCGCCTCGTTGTGGATCTTCGTCCCGCGCACATATCCGACGGGCGGAGTCGCGAGGAAGCTGACCCTGACCGTCGCCCCGGGGGCGAGGTCATGGCCCGCGCCGCCGAGATAGAGGCCGCCCGGATCCAGAGGATCGCCGGAGACGTCGAGGGGCGCACGGACGGGGATGGTCGGCGGATCGACGACGACCGAGCCGGGGACGTAGGTCCACTGGCCGTCGGGCAGCTCGTCGATGTGCATGTCCTCGAGGATCTGCTGGCCGCGGTTCGTCAGGGTGAGGCTGTAGCGGATCTGGTCGTCGGCGAGGCCGGGGCCGTTGGAGATCCATTCCGAGGTCTTCACCAGCTCCGGGATGGGGCTGTCCACCATGAAGATCTGGTCGGTGTTGACGTCGAAGACGCCGGAGGTCGGGGTGAAGACGAGGTTCGGCTGACAGACGAGGGCGACCGGCGTGGCGGTCTGGGCCTTCAGCTGGAGGTTGGCGTAGGCGCCGGTCATGGGCGCCCCGGGATGGGTCTCGGCGACGAGGATGAGATTCGCGCCTTCGTTGCGCTCCAGCCGGACCACGCCCGGAGCCAGGACTCCGCCCGGACCGTTGCGCTCGAAGAGCAGCTCGTCGCCGGAATCGAGCAGGAGGTCGTAATTGCGGTCGAGATAGATCCGGATGCGGCTCAGGTTCATCGTGCCGCTGCTCTCGGCGGAGACGCAGAAGGGCGTCGTGGCGTTGCCGACGTTCTCCAGACGATGGACGAAGCGCGTCTCGCCGCCGGGAACGATCATGCGCGTCTGGTTCTTGCTCAGGCGGCCCGTATGGACCGACTGCACCACCAGAGCCACCTCGTTGGTGGTGACGCTGCGTTCCTGGCCGTTGGCGTCCTCGTAGACCACCACCGCCTGATTGACGATTCGCGTGCCTCCGTCGGGGGAGGTGGAGGCCCAGTCGCCGACGGGGCCCCAGCCGCCGCCGGAGGCGGCTTGCGCCCGGGCGCCGGAGACGCCGCCCGCGCAGACCAGAAGCCCGGAGAACAGCGCGAAGGCCAGACCGCGTACGGAGATGGAGGCGAAGAGATTCGGACAGCGCATGTGGAGACCTTGTCGCCAAGGATTATGAAAAGCCGGGCGTTCAGGCTCTGGCCCGCCCCCCTCTGAAACAGCGTAGACAATGCGTCGGAGGTCTTTCGGGAGGCTTAATTTCTTACGCGGTTCAAGTCAGGCGCCGGGGGAAAGCTCCGGCCCGGGGGCCTCCTCCGCCGCCTGCTCCCGCGCGGGGCGGGCGCGGCGGTTGACCCGGGCGCGCGGGCGTGGGAGAGGGCGCCGGGTCGCCGCTCCGGCGGGCGGGCCCGGGATTCCGCCCCGAAGCTCCAGAGAGGATCGTCGTCATGCCGCAAGCCGCCGTCTCGCTCCCCGTTCCGGTTCCCGCGCGCCAGCGCCTCATCGTCGCGCTGGACGCGCCCGAACTGGAGCGTTCGCGGCTTCTGCGCAGGACGCTCGGTCCGGCGGCGAGCTTCTACAAGGTGGGGCTCGGTTCGCTGGCCCAGGGCGGACTCGACTTCGCCCGCGAGATCAAGGCCGAAGGCGGGCGCGTCTTCCTCGACCTCAAGCTCTTCGACATCGGCGCCACGGTGGAGGCCGCCGTCCGGAGCCTCGCGCGGGGGATCGCGCCGGATTTCCTGACCGTCCATGCGGATCCTCCGGTGGTGCGGGCGGCCGCCGAAGGGCGGGGCGGATCGGCCGTGAAGATCCTCGCGGTGACCATCCTGACCAGCCTCGACCGGGCGGACCTCGACTCCATGCTGATTCGCGCCGGGGATCTGGAGGATCTGGTGGTCGAGCGCGCGCGCCGGGCCTTCGCGGCGGGCGCCGACGGGCTGATCGCCTCGCCCCATGAGGCCGCCCGGCTGCGGGCTCTGCCGGAGGCGGCGGGCAAGCTGATCGTCACGCCGGGAGTGCGTCCGACGGGCGCGGACCACGGCGATCAGAAGCGTGTGGCGACTCCGGCGGCGGCGCTCGCGGCGGGGGCGGATCATCTGGTGGTCGGGCGCCCGGTCTGGGCCGCCGCGGATCCTCGCGCCGCCGCCGAAGCCGTTCAGGCCGAGATCGCCGAAGCTCTGGGCTGAAGGGCGGGCCTCCGCGAGCGGCCTGTCCTGAAGGACGACGTCCTTCCGCACCGTTGCGGCGCAAGGCGCGCTGCGGCGCTCCTGCTCTTGCCGCACCTGCGAAAAGGCGTATATGCTCGTAACTTCGACGCATAAGTCTTTCACCTTCGCCGCATGGCCGGGGCGCGAGCCTTCCGGAGGCGGTCAAGAGGGAGCCGACGCCAGCCTGATGCGCAAGCTCTACAGCTTTCCTCTCTCGGCGCCCTGCCGCAAGGTCCGCCTCGCTCTGGCGGAGAAGCGTCTGACCTGCGATCTGATCGAGGAGCGCGGCTGGGAGCGGCGTCCCGATTTCCTCATGCTGAATCCCGCCGCCGAGACTCCGGTCCTCGTGGAGCCCGACGGGCTCGTGGCCGTGGATTCCGCCGCGATCCTCGAACATCTCGAAGAGGCCTGGCCCGAGATTCCGCTCCTGCCGCTCGATCCGGCGGGCCGCGCCGAGGCCCGGCGGCTCGCGGCCTGGTTCGACGGCAAGTTCGCCCGCGAGGTCACCGCGCCCCTGACTCACGAGCGGCTGTTCAAGCGGCTCAAGGGCGAGGGGCCGCCGAACTCCGAGCGCCTGCGGATCGGCTCGGCCAATCTGCGGCATCATCTGGATTACGTCGGCTGGCTGGCCGACCGGCGCCGCTATCTGGCGGGCGAGGCGCTGAGCTTCGCCGATCTGGCGGGGGCGGCGCATCTGTCCTGTCTGGATTACCTCGGGGCGGTGCCCTGGAGCCATAACGAAGCCGCCAAGCTCTGGTACATGCGGATCAAGTCGCGCCCGAGCTTCCGGAGTCTGCTCGCCGACGCCCTGCCGGGAATCCCCCCGCAGCCGCGCTACGCCGATCTGGATTTCTGATCATGGACGCTCTCAGCCCGGCCTTCGCCCAGGATCCCGCCGCCCTTGAGGCCCTCAAGGCGGAGCTGAAGAGTCGGGCCGAGGCCGAGGGCTTCGCGGATTTCGGAATCTGCGCCCCCGACGCCATCCCCGAGGCGCCGGAGCGTCTGCGCCGATGGCTGGAGGGCGAGGCTCAGGGCGACATGCTCTGGATGAAGGAGCGCGCGGGCCAGCGTTCGGACCCCCGCGAACTCTGGCCGGAGGTCCGTTCGGTGATCATGCTGGCCGAGAACTACGGCCCCGGCCCCGGCCATGATCCTCTGAAGGTGCTGAAATCTCCGGAATGCGGCGGCGTCGCGACCTACGCCCAGGGCGAGGACTACCACGACGTCGTCAAGAAGAAGATCAAGCGCCTCGCGCGCTGGCTGGCCGAGACCACCGGCGAGGCGGTCAAGGTCTTCGTGGACACCGCCCCGGTGATGGAGAAGCCGCTCGCGGCGGCGGCGGGTCTGGGGTGGCAGGGGAAACACACCAATCTCGTCAGCCGCAAGGCGGGCTCCTGGACCTTCCTCGCGGCCATCTACACCTCGACGCCCCTGCCGCCCGACGCCCCGACGAAAGGCTCCTGCGGCTCCTGCAAGAAATGCCTCGACGCCTGCCCGACCGGAGCCTTTCCCGCCCCCTTCCGCCTCGACGCCCGACGTTGCGTCTCCTACCTCACCATCGAGCACAAGGGTCCGATTCCCCATGAGTTCCGAAAGCCCATCGGAAACCGGATCTACGGATGCGACGATTGCCTCGCGGTCTGCCCCTGGAACAAATATGCGAAGGCCGCCCATGAGATGGCCTATCGCGGCGTGATGCTGCAACGCCCCATGCTGGCGCATTTCCTCCAGATCGAGAGCGACGAGGATTTCCGCGAGATCTTCGCGAAATCGCCCATCAAGCGGATCGGGCGGGGGCGTTTCCTGCGCAACGTGCTGATCGCGGCGGGGAATTCCGGGCTGGAGGGGCTGATTCCCCTCGTCCGCGAGCGCCTCGCCGATTCCGACCCCGTGACGCGCGGCGCGGCGATCTGGGCTCTGGCGCAGCTTCTGCCGCGGCCGGAGTTCGCGGCTCTGGCGGCGACGCGCGCCCCCGACCCTGATCCCGAGGCCGAAGCCGAATGGGGCGCGGCCCTCGACGCACCTCCTGCGAATCCGGAGACATGATGCGGAGAAGACATCTTCCGACGTGGATCGCCTTGTTCATGGGCGGAGCGGCTCTCCTCCTTCCGCAGGGCGGCGCAGAGGCGCAGATTCCGCAGGCGGAGGAGGCGCAGGCGCCTCGGGTGGAGATCGAGGATCTCGGCCACCACCATGACGGGGCCCCGTCCTTGTGGATCGAGGATTGCGATCTCCTCGTGGTCTTCGGGAGCCATTCGACGGGGATCGACGGGAAGCTCTATAGCGAGATTCTGGCCTTCGTCGAAGAGGCCCCTGGCGTCGAGGGCGCGCGTCTGGCGTGGTGGGGGAGGGAGGGCGAGCGGAATCTCTGTCTGGAGGTCGCGCCGGAGGCGGCGGACAGGCTCTATGACGAGATCAGGGGCAGGATTCCCGAAGAACAGTCCGACCGCAATGGCCCGACGAGGCTGGAGCGTCGGGGCTTCGCGCCTTTTCCGCCGCGGTGACGCTCAGGAGGCGCCTTCGGGACGCGCCGTTCTCCGTATCCTGAACGCCTCTCCCGCCGCGTCGAGGCGTCCTGCGCGCGTTTTGACGGTTGCCCTCCGGAGCCTTGCAAGCTATGCGCCTGACATGATTTCGCCGCGCGCCTGCTCCTTCGCTTCCTCTTCCGCCTCCGGCCTCGCCGGCGGGCCGGAGCCGCGAAGCCTCCGCTTTCGCCGCGAAGCCTGCAAGGAGGCCGGCCCGTGACCCCGATCCTCGCCTTTCTCGCCGCCCTCGGACGGCCCGTGCTGGCGCTCTGCGCCGGAGTGGGGCGATTTTCGCTCTTCGCCTTCGGGGCCTTCTGGCGACTCTTCGCGCCGCCCTGGCATCTGCGCGAATTCTGGCGTCAGGCGCTGAGGATCGGGTATTTCTCGTTGCCGGTGGTGGGCTTCACGGCGGTCTTCACGGGCGCGGCCCTGGCGCTCCAGATCTACATGGGCGGCGCCCGCTTCAACGCCGAGCAGGTGGTCCCCTCCATCGTCGAGATCGGCATCCTGCGCGAGCTGGGCCCGGTGCTCGGGGCCCTGATGGTGGCGGGGCGGGTCTCGGCGGCTCTGGCGGCCGAGATCGGCGCCATGCGGGTCAGCGAGCAGATCGACGCCCTGCGCACCCTCTCGACCGACCCCATGCGTTATCTGACGGCGCCGCGTCTGGCGGCGGGGATCCTGACCATGCCTCTGCTGATTCTCGTGGCGGATTCGCTGGGGATCTTCGGCGGCTATCTGGTGGGCGTGCGGCGTCTGGGCTTCCAGCCCGACGCCTATCTTCAGGCGACCATCGCCGCCTTTCAATGGATGGACGTGGTTTCGGGCCTTGTGAAGGCGGCGGTCTTCGGAGCGGTCATCACGCTGATGGGCTGCTATCACGGCTTCAACGCCGGACGCGGCGCCCAGGGCGTGGGCCGGGCGGCCACCAACGCGGTGGTGGGCGCCTCGGCGCTGATCCTCGCGACGAATTACGTCCTCACCGAACTCTTCTTCGGATCTTGAGCCATGGCCGAGCATTCCTCTCCGAAAGCGGCCCCGAACTCTCCCATGATCGAGTGGCGCAGGACGGACAAGCGCTTCGGATCGAATCACGTGCTGCGGGGGATCGACCTCCAGGTGGCGCGCGGCGAATCCTGCGTGGTGATCGGCGGTTCGGGCACGGGCAAGTCGGTTCTGCTCAAGACGGCGCTCGGGCTGCTCAAGCCCGACGGCGGCGAGATCCTCATCGACGGCCAGCGCGTGGACCATCTCTCGGAGGCGGCGCGCTTTCCGCTGATGAACCGCATGGGCGTGCTGTTCCAGGGCGGGGCGCTCTTCGACAGCCTGAGGGTCTGGGAGAACGTGGCCTTCCGCAAGCTGCGGGGCGCGGGGCGCAGGGCCCTCGCCGAGGCGAAGGAGGCGGCCGTCGAGAAGCTGCGCCGGGTGGGGCTCGGGCCGGATGCGGCGGAGCGTTACCCCGCCGAGCTGTCGGGCGGCATGCAGAAACGGGCGGCGCTCGCGCGGGCGATGATGGCCGATCCGGAGATTCTCTTCGTGGATGAGCCGACGGCGGGTCTTGACCCGATCATGTCGGGCGTGATCAATCACCTGATCCGTGAGATCGTGACCGAAAGCGGCGCCACGGCGGTGACCATCACCCATGACCTCAGCACCCTGCGGACGGTGGCGGACAAGGTCGCCATGCTGCATCAGGGGAAGATCATCTGGCAGGGCCCGGTCGCCGAGGCGGATACGGACCCGAATCCCTGTTTGCGTCAATTTCTGGCGGGCCGCGCGGAAGGCCCCATCGAGGCGGTGAGATGAGGGAAGCGATCGGCGGATTGCTGGAGGCTCTGTCCGGATACGGGTCGCTGTGGCTGGCGGCGACGGGGCTGGCGGTGATGCTCGCCACGGCGGCGGCGAGCCTCGGGCTCAACGTGCTGCGTCTGGCCGAGGGCCGCACGGGCGCGGCGCGGTCGGTCGCCTTCCGGGGGATCTTCGGAGCGGGGGCGCTTCTGGCTCTGGCGCCGATCGGGGCGAGCTTCGGCGCCAACGTCGCGGTGATTCTGGCGGCTCTGGCGGCGGTGGCGGTGCTGGCGGGGGCGCATGGCTCGGCGGTGCGGCGCAAGTCCGAGGGCGATCCGGAATTCGCCCAGACGGTCACGGTCTTCGACTGGCTGCTGATCCTCGGCCTCGGAGCGGCCATGTTCCTGCTGATCGCGCCGCGGCTGATGGTCTGGTTGAAGTGAATGGCCAAAGCCTCCGCGCGCTATGTCTGTCAGAACTGCGGCGCGGTCACGCCGCGTTGGGCGGGGCGTTGCGACGCCTGCGGCGGCTGGAACACCATCGTCGAGGAGGCGGGGCTTTCGGTCGCCGGGCCTGAGGGCAAGTCGCTCGGCGCGAAGAAGGGCCGCAAGGCCGCGCTCATGCCTCTGGCGGGCGAGGAGGCGGCGCCGCCCCGGCTCTCCAGCGGGGTGGGGGAGTTCGACCGCGCCCTGGGCGGAGGTCTGGCTCAGGGCTCGGCGGTGCTGCTCGGCGGAGATCCGGGCATCGGCAAGTCCACGCTCATGCTCCAGGCGATGGCCGGTTGGGCGCGCAACGGGGCGAAGACCATCTACGTCTCGGGCGAAGAGGCCGCCGCCCAGATCCGCATGAGGGCGGCGCGGCTCGGAGTCTCCGAGTCCCCGCTGATGCTCGCCACCGAGACCAATCTCCGCGACATCCTCACCACTCTGGACGCCGAAAAGCCCGCCGTGGCGGCCATCGACTCGATCCAGACCCTCTGGGCGGATCACGTCGAGAGCGCGCCGGGCTCGGTGGCGCAGCTGCGGGCGGCGGTCCATGAGCTGGTCAGCTTCGCCAAACGCCGCGAAGTCGCCTTGCTGCTGGTCGGCCACGTCACCAAGGAAGGCCAGATCGCCGGACCCCGCGTGGTCGAGCATATGGTGGACACCGTGCTCTATTTCGAAGGCGAGCGCGGCCATCAGTTCCGGATCCTGCGGGCGGTGAAGAACCGCTTCGGCCCCGCCGACGAGATCGGCGTCTTCGAGATGACCGGGGCGGGGCTCTCGGAGGTGCGCAATCCTTCGGCGCTCTTCCTCGGCGACCGCGAGAAGCGCGCGCCGGGGGCGGCGGTCTTCGCAGGAATCGAGGGCACGCGGCCGGTTCTGGTCGAGATTCAGGCTCTGGTGGCGCCTTCCTCCTTGGGAACGCCGAGGCGCGCGGCGGTGGGCTGCGATTCGGCGCGTCTGGCGATGATCCTGGCGGTTCTGGAGGCCCGTTGCGGCGTCTCCTTCGGGGCGCAGGACATTTACGTCGCGGTTTCGGGCGGCCTGCGCGTCACCGAGCCTGCGGCGGATCTGGCCATCGCGGCGGCGCTGCTGTCGAGCTGGCGCGACAAGTCCACGCCCGCCGAGGCCGCCTTCTTCGGCGAGGTCAGCCTCTCGGGCGCCCTGCGCCCCGCGCCTCAGGCCGACGCCCGCATCAAGGAGGCCGAGAAGCTCGGCTTCACGCGGATCCTCGCGCCCGACAAGACCAAGCCCCTTTCGGGCGGGACGGCGCGTCTCGATCTGCTGGAGACGCTCGACGATCTGGTGAACCGCTTCGGGAGGCCCCCCGGCCATGAGTGAAGACGACGATCTGCGCCGCGATCTCGACGCGGCGGCCTTCCGGCGGCTGCTGGCCCATCTGGCGGCCCATCCGGAGGTCCAGAACATCGAGATGATGAATCTGGCGGGCTTCTGCCGCAACTGCCTCGCGAACTGGCGTCAGGAGGCGGCCGCCGGGCGCGGAATCCCCATGACGAAGGACGAGGCCCGCGCCGAAGTCTACGGCATGCCCTACGAGGACTGGCGCAAGCTGCATCAGCGCGAGGCCTCGCCGGAGGCTCGGGCGTCCTTCGCGGCGCGCGAGAAGCCCGGATCATGATCCGCCTGGCGCAGGCTTCGCCCAACCACGGCCCCCGGCGGGGGGTCTCCGCGCCGGATTGCGTGATTCTCCATTACACCGACATGCTCTGTCCCGAAGGCGCCCTTGCGCGGCTCTGCGATCCGGCGGCGGAGGTCTCGGCGCATCATCTCGTCGCCGAGGACGGGCGGATCTGGAGCCTCGTCTCCGAGACGGAGCGCGCCTGGCATGCGGGTCTGAGCTTCTGGGGCGGCGAGCGCGACATGAACAGCCGCTCCATCGGGATCGAGCTGGCCAATCCGGGCCACGGCAACGGCCATGCGCCTTTTCCCGCGCCCCAGATGCGCGCTCTCGAAGGGCTGCTGAGGGAGATCTTCGCGCGCTGGTCGATCGCTCCGGAGCGCGTGCTGGCCCATTCCGACGTCGCGCCGCGCCGCAAGCAGGATCCCGGCCCCCGATTCGACTGGCGCGGCCTGGCGCGTCATGGGCTCTCGATCTGGCCCGAGGCCGCCGAACCGCGCGGAGAAGGCGAGATCCTGTCCGATCCGGGGGCGATCCTGCCTTTCGCGGCCCGTTTCGGTTACGAAGTCGGGGAGGACCTGGGCCGGAATGGGAGAACTCCCCCGGATCCGGGCGGGCATGGGCCGCAGACCCCGATTCCGGAGATTCTCCGCGCTCTGAGGCTGCGGTTCCGTCCGCAGTTCCCCTGCGAGGCCCTCGAATCGCCCGCCGACGCCCGGGATCTCGCGATTCTGCAGGAACTGGCCTTCCGCTGGCCCTCCGCCTGAGGCCGCGTCTTGACCGACCGGCGCGCGGGGCTTAGGACGGAAGGCGGATCGGAAGGCTGGACGGCCGCGCTCCGCGGCTTGCTCGCGGATCGAGGAAAGTCCGGGCTTCATGAGGATGCGGCGCCGGATAACCTCCGGCGGGCGAGGCCCTCCGCAAGGAGGGGCGAGTTCAGGGAAAGCGCCACAGAGAACGAGACCGCCCCGATTCATCGGGGCAAGGGTGAAACGGTGGGGTAAGAGCCCACCGCCCCGGCGGCGACGTCGGGGGCATGGCAAGCCCCGCCGGAAGCAAGGTCGAATAGGGGCGGACGGCGCGGGGCCTTCGGGTCTGCGCGCGAGGGCTGGTCCTCAGCCCATCCGCCCGGGTGGACCGCGCGAGGCGTCGAGCGATCGGCGCCCCAGAGGAATGGCCGTCGCCGCGATTTCGGTCGCGGGCACAGAACCCGGCTTACAGGCCTTTCGATCCCTCTCTCCCAGCCTCGGCGCCCGGCCTCCCGGCCGGAGACCGGATTTCTGCGCCTTTCGGATAGGGTGAAGCGCGGCGATTCGGAAAATGTTCCGTATCCGTCTTGATTGTTCTTCGAATATTCGCATGTCCCTGACGCCGGAATCCGGGTCGGCGCCTGATCAAAGGGGGGAATTCTTCAATTTTCGAAGAGCGTTTTCCGGCTGAAAACAGGACGGTTGTTTTTTTGTTCTTTAACCTTTGAGGAATGGTCCCATATTTTCCCATGCCCATCACATTGACACCCATGCCGAGCCCATGCTAGTCCGTTGGTTAAGACGAAGAGCGCCGCGCAGAGCTTAAAAAAGTCGGATTGAGGCAGGTTTCGAACTAAACGCCCGCGCGACGCTCTTCGACTCCTCTCAAAGCGCTGGAACCGGGTCTGGATCCAAGCGCTTTAGAGGTCGTTCCCGAACTCCCTTCGGGGTTTCGCGGAATTCGCCGCCGCCGCAGGGAGCCGCATCAGGGCTCCGCAAGGCGGCAGAGGGCTTCCGGCTCCTGAAGGCGCAGGGCGGGGGCGTGCGCGGCGCAAGCCGCGCGGGCGACGGACGGGAGCAGACATGGCGCTGTTTCTCTCCAGAAGTCTGCACAAGATCGACAAGAAGGGCCGCGTCTCCATACCGGCGCCTTTCAGAGCCGCCTTGGGCGTCGAGATCTCCCAGGGGCTGGCGCTCTCGCCTTCGCTGCGCGACGATCCTTGCGTGGAGGGCGGCCCGATGTCCCGCATCGAGGGCTTCCACGACCAGCTCGCCAGGCTCGATCCTCACGGCGACGAATATTTCGCCCTCGCCAGCGTGCTGCTCGCCGACATGCGCGTGGCGCCCTTCGATCCCGAAGGCCGCGTGGCTCTGCCCGAAGAGTTCATAGCGTTGGCTCTCCTTAAGGACGAGGCGCTTTTCGCAGGACTTGGCGGATACTTCCAGATATGGAATCCGGCCGTTTACGAAGAAAGGCGCGCCGATTCCCGCCGTCTGGCCCGCGCCAGCGCGCATCTGCTGGGGCGTCCGCCGGGGCCGCGTCTGGTCCGCTCGTCCGAAGGAGATTGAGCCTCCATGACTTCCTCGAACCGCGACGATCCGGAGGCCGCCCCCGAAGCCCCCGGGGCGCGAGAGGCGCTTGAAGCCGCCCGGCTGCGCCATGATCCGGTGTTGCTGGCGGAGGTTCTGGCCGCGCTCGCCCCCCGCGAGGGCGCCCGTCTGCTGGACGGCACCTTCGGCGCCGGAGGCTACGCCCGCGCCCTGCTGGAGGCGGCGGATTGCCGCGTCCTGGGCGTCGACCGCGACCCCTCGGCCCTGGAGGCCGGAAGGCTCTGGGCGCCGCTTTACGGAGGGCGGCTGGTCCTGGCCGGAGGGCGCTTCGGGGATCTCGACGCCATCGCCGTGGAGGAAGGCTTCGCGCCGCTCGACGGGATCGCCCTCGACATCGGCGTCTCCTCCATGCAGATCGACCAGGCGGAGCGCGGCTTCTCCTTCATGCGCGACGGGCCGCTGGACATGCGCATGAGCGCCGAAGGCCCCTCCGCCGCCGACGTGGTGGCCGAGGCCTCCGAAGAGGAGCTGGCCGACATCTTCTATCATTACGGCGAGGAGCGCCGGTCGCGGGGCATCGCGCGGGCGGTGGTCAAGGCGCGGGCCGAGGCCCCGATCCTGACCACCCTGCGTCTGGCCGGGATCCTGGCCGCCGCCCAGCCGCGCCCCAAACCCTACGAGCCCCACCCCGCGACGCGCTGCTTCCAGGCCCTGCGCATCCACGTCAACGACGAACTCGGCGAACTGGCGCGGGCGCTCTCCGCCGCCGAGCGCGTCCTTGCGCCGGGCGGAGTCCTGGCCGTCGTGACCTTTCATTCTCTGGAGGACCGGATGGTCAAGCGCTTCCTCCAACTGCGGGCCGAGGGCGCGGCGCGGCCCTCGCGCCATACGCCTGCGGCTCTGGGCGCCGAGGAGGACGCGCCGGGCTTCGAGCTTCTGAGCCGCAAACCGGTCGTCGCTTCGGAGGAGGAGACCGCGCGCAATCCGCGGGCGCGTTCGGCCAAGCTGCGGGCGGCGCGCCGGACTTCGGCGCCGGCGCGGCCTCACGATCCGCGCGAGGGGGCCTTGCCGATCCTCACGGCGGAGGGCTCTGCGCGCGCCCGCAAGGCTTCGGGCGGGAGGCGCGCATGAGGCGGGCCCTGACCCTTCTGACGGCTCTGGCGCTGATGCTGGCGGCGAGCTACGCCCACCGGGTGAAGATCGAGACCCGCGAGCTTGAAAAGCGCGTCGGGGCCATGACCGCCGAGGTCAAGCAGCGCCGGGCCGCCGTGGCGACGCTCAACGCCGAATGGGCCTATCTCAACCGCCCCGAGCGGCTGTTGCGTCTGGCGGCGGTCTACGGCGAGGAGATGGAGCTGAAGCCGCGCCGTCCGGACGCCTTCGCGCATCTGGACGAGATTCCCATTCCCGGCGGACGCCTGATCTCGCGGGCTCCGGCGCCTCTGGACCTTTCGGATCTGGACGCCGCGATCATGGGCGCCCTGAATCCCGAGGCGCCCGTCTCCGCCGCCGAGGCTCCGCCCGCCGAGCCCGCCTTCCCCGATTACGAAGAGGTCGTGACCGAGCCCGAGTTCGTCGGCGAGGGCGTGGGCGAGGGCTGGGCCGAAGGCGCGCTCGACCCCTACGCCGCCGCCCTCGTGGAGAGCCAGGCCCTGCCCCCCCCGACGCGCAGCGGCCCCGTGGCCGGAACGGCGCCTCAGGCGGCGCCCTTCGCCTTCCAGCCGCCCATGGCCGGAGGACAGCCTCAGGCCGCGCCGCAGGGATATGCGCCGCCGCCCGGCGCGGGCTTCTCGCCGACGCCCGCCGTCTATGCGCCCGCCTATGCGCCTGCTCCGGCCTCGGCGCCGCCTTCGCCCACGGGCTACGCGCTGCCGCCGGGGGCCGTGATCGTTCCCGCGCCGGGAGGGTCGCCCGTCGCCTATCCGTCAGCGCCCGCCGGATTCGCCCCGCCCGCGCCGTATAACGGAGCCGCGCCGACGCCCCTCCCGGCCGCGATGAGCGCCCCGCAGCCTGTCTTCGCGCCCGATCAGGCGCCGCCGCCCCGGATCGAGATTTGGGAGCCTCTGCCATGAACCGCCTCTTCGAGGAGAATCCCTTCGGCGCGCCGGATCCGGATTTCCGGCCTCCGCTCGCCGGGCCGCCCGCGCCGCGGCGCAAGCCCCGTCGGGGGCCGAGCCGCTCCGTCCTGCTGATGGGCGCCTTCGTGGGCGGCTTCCTGCTTCTGGGCGGACGCATGGCGATGGTCGCCTGGCCCGAGGACGGAACGGCTCAGGCCTCTCCGGCGGCGACCGGCTCGGCGGGGGGCGGGTCGAGCGTTCTGGCTCAGGCGGCGGCGCGCGACGAGCTGCTGCCGCGTCTGCGGGCCGATCTTCAGGACCGCTCGGGCCGCATCCTCGCGACCTCGCTGCCGATCTACGACATCTACGCCGACCGCGCCCGCATCCTCGATCCGGCGGAGACCGCCACGCGCCTCGCCGAGGTGGCCCGGACCGATCCGGTGGCGCTCCAGCAGCGCCTGACCCAGGCGCCGCGCGGCACGATCACCATCATGCGCTCGGCCACGCCCGCGCAGCTCCAGCAGATCCACGACATGGGCCTGCCGGGGATCTACGGCGCCGGACGCCTGACGCGCTTCTATCCGGAAGGCCGCCTGGCGGCGCATGTCCTCGGGGGCGTGAACGCCGAACAGCGCGGCGTGGGCGGCGTGGAGCTGGGGCTCGACGCCTATATCCGCGACCCCGCCCAGGTGGACAAGCCCATTCCCCTCTCCATCGACGTGCGGGTTCAGGCGGGGCTCGAATCGGCCCTGCGCGAGGCGCGGGCGCGCTTCGCGGCCTATGGCGCGGCGGGAGTCATCATGGACGCCCGCACCGGCGAGATCATCGCCATGGCCTCCATCCCCGATTTCGATCCGAACCACCGTCCTTCGCCCCTCGCGCTGAAGCCCAACGAGGACAGCGCGCTGGATCCGCTCTTCGACCGCGCGGCCCAGGGCTCCTACGAGATGGGATCGGTGTTCAAGATCTTCACCGCCGCCGCCGCTCTGGAGAGCGGCATGGTGGATCTCTCGACCATCCTCGACGCGCGCAACCCGATCTACCGGGCGGGGCACCGCATCACCGATTATCGCGGCCCCAACCGCATGGTGACGCTCACCGAGGGGGTGATGTTCAGCTCCAACCTCGCGCTCGGGCGTCTGGCGACGATGATCGGCCACGAGCACATGTCGGAGTTCCTGCGCAAGCTCGGGTTCTACGAGCGCGTGCCGCTGCAATATCCGACCGCCAGCCTCGCCATGCCCCAGACTCCCCGCAACTGGGGGCCTCTGGAGCTGATCACGGTGGGTTACGGCCACGGGATCTCGGTCTCGCCGCTGCATGTGGTGGCGGCGGCGGCGACGCTGGTCAACGGCGGATGCCGCGTGCGGGCGACCCTCGTGCGTCTGGAGGCTCCGCCGCCCTGCGAGCGCGTGGTGGACCCAGAGGTCTCGGTGGCGGCGCGCGGGCTGATGCGTCTGGTGGTGCAGTACACCACCGGGCGCAACGCCGAGGTCAAGGGCTACGAGATGGGCGGCAAGACCGGCACCGCGCTCAAGGCGATCAAGGGCGGCTACAGCCAGCGCGAGCGCATCGCCAACTTCCTGACCATCTTCCCGGCCCATGATCCGAAATACGTCGCCATCGTCAGCCTCGACGATCCGAAGGTCATCGAGGGCAAGGAGCGCAACCTCTCGCCGACGGCGGGCCGCACCGCCGCTCCGGCCATGAAGGACGTGATCGAACGCATCGCGCCGCTGCTCGGGCTGGCGCCCGACGTCGCGGGCGAATGGAAGGCCGAACAGATCGTCGGGGCGCGCTTCGGCGGCCTGAAATACCGGCCTTGAGGAGCGCGGCATGACCTCCCGACCCCTTTCCCTCGCCGAGGCCCTGCTTCAGGCGGGCGCGGCCCTTCCGCTCGGCGCGGCGCCCGAGGCTCCCTTCCTGGGCGCCAGCGCCGACACGCGGCGTCTGAAGCCCGGCGCGGTCTTCGTGGCGCTGAAGGGCGCGGCGCGCGATGGAATCGACCTGCTCGACGAGGCCAGGGCGCAAGGCGCCGTCGCGGCGGCGGCCTCTCTGGAGGGCGCGGCCAAAGCGTTTGGGCGAGGCGAGCCGCCGCTTCCGCTCTTCGTGGCGGCGGATCCGCGTCGGGCGGCGGCGATCCTGGCGGCCCTGACCCATGGCGCGGCGCAGCCTCCGGTTCTGGCGGCGGTGACCGGCACCAGCGGCAAGAGCTCGACGGTGGAGTTCCTGCGCCAGATCTGGGGCGGCCTCGGACGCAAGGCGGCGGCGCTCGGCACGGTGGGGACGGCGGTGGCCAATCTGCCGCCCGAACTGGCCGAAGCGGGCGGGCTCACCACGCCCGATCCCGAGAGCCTGCACGAGATCCTCGCGCGCTTCGCGGCGGCGGGCGCCGAGCGCTTCGCCTTCGAGGCCTCGTCGCATGGCCTGGACCAGCGGCGCCTCGACGGGGCGCGTCTGGCGGGGGGCGCCCTGACCAACCTCGCGCGCGACCACATGGATTATCACCCCACGACGGAGCATTACCTCGCGGCCAAGCTGCGGCTCTTCGCCGAGCTTCTGCCGCTGGAGGCGCCCGCCGTCCTCAACGCCGACGACCCGACCTACGAGATCGCCGCCCGCATCGCGCGGGCGCGGGGTCTGCGGCTGCTGCCGGTGGGCTTCGCCGCAGAGGCGGACATGGGAATCCGGATCCTGGAGGCCTCTCCGGAGGCGGCGGGCCTGCGTCTGCGCTTCCGTCACGAGGGCCGCGAGCATGGGGCCTTCCTCGGGCTGGTCGGGGGCTTCCAGGCGCGCAACGCCCTGACCGCCGCCGCCCTCGCCATCGGGACCGGAGAGGAGGCGGAGGCCGTCTTCGCCCGGATCGAGGAGCTGAAGGGCGTGCGCGGCCGCATGGAGCCCGTGGCGGCCCTGCCCAACGGCGCGCAGATCCACGTCGACTACGCCCACAAGCCCGACGCCCTCGCGGCGGCTCTGGCGGCCCTGCGGCCCCATGCGGCGGGCCGGATCCATGTGGTCTTCGGCGCGGGCGGCGACCGCGACCGCGGCAAGCGTCCGCTGATGGGCGCGGCGGCGGCGGCGGGCGCCGAGGTCGTGATCGTGACCGACGACAATCCGCGCTCCGAGGAGCCCGCGGCCATCCGCGCGGCGATCCTGGCGGCGGCTCCGCAGGCCCGCGAGATCGGCGACCGGCGCGAGGCCATCCGCGCGGGCGTGGCGGGGCTCGGGCCGGGCGACTCCCTGCTGGTGGCGGGCAAGGGCCACGAGCCGGGTCAGACGATCCGGGGCGTGACCCATCCCTTCGACGACGCCGAAGAGGTCCGCCGCGCCGTGGCGGATCTGACCGGAGGAGACGCATGACCCCCGTGAAACAACCGCTCTGGACTCCCGAAGCCCTGGCCGCCGCGACGTGCGGGGCCCTGCTCGGGCGCTGGCGCCCGGTCGGCGGGATCGTCAACGACACCCGCGAGCTGAAATCCGGCGACCTCTTCCTCGCTCTGGCGGGCGAGGCCCGCGACGGCCACGCCTTCGTCGGGGCGGCGCTGAGGGCGGGGGCTTCGGGGGCTCTGGCCTCGCGGATTCCCGACGGCCTTCCCGAAGGCGCGCCGCTGCTGCTGGTCCCCGACGTCATGGCCGCCCTCGACGCCCTGGGCCGCGCGGGCCGGGCGCGGGCGAAGGACCTGACCGCTCTGGCCGTCACGGGCTCGGTGGGCAAGACCAGCGTCAAGGACGCCCTCGCGGCGATCTTCTCGGCTCAGGGAGCCACCCACGCCTCGGAGAAATCCTTCAACAACCATTGGGGCGCGCCGATCACGCTGGCGCGCACGCCCGCCGGAACGCGCTGGGGCGTCTATGAGGCGGGCATGAACCATGCGGGCGAGCTCGGCCCCATCTCGCGGTTGATCCGCCCGCATCTGGCGGTGGTCACCACGGTGGAGGCCGCCCATCTGGAGCATTTCGGCGAGGTCCGGTTCATCGCCGAGGCCAAGGCCGAGATCTTCGAGGGCCTGGAGCCCGGAGGCGCCGCGATCCTCAACCGCGACAATCCCTGGTTCGACCTGCTCGCCGAGCGGGCCCGGGCGGCGGGGGCGCGGGTGGTGGGCTTCGGGACGCACCGCGCCGCCGAGGCGCGGCTGATCTCCTTCCGCTCCGGTCCGGACCACGTCGAGGCCGAGGCCGAGATCCAGGGTCTGCGCCTGAGCTGGCGCGTGGGGTCTCCGGGTCGGCATCAGGCGATGAACTCCCTGGCGGCGATCGCGGCGGCGGCTCTGGCGGGCGCCGATCCGGGCAAGGCGGCGGCGGCTCTGGCGCGCTGGAGCCCCGGCGCGGGGCGCGGCGCGCGCGTCCGGATCTTCCTGAGAAGCGGCGGCGCCTTCGCGCTGATCGACGAAAGCTACAACGCCAATCCGGCTTCGGCGCGGGCGGCTCTGGATGTTTTATCCTCGGCGGCTCTCGGGCCGGGAGGGCGCCGTCTGGCCTTTTTCGGCGACATGCTGGAGCTGGGCCCCGCCGGGCCCGATCTGCACGCCGCGCTGGCGAAAGAAGCTGCGGATTCGGCGGATCTCGTCTATACGGCGGGCCCCCTGATGCGGAATCTGCACGAGGCGCTTCCCCCGGAGCGCCAGGGCGGCTGGTTCGCCGATTCGACGGCTCTGGCCTCGGCTCTGGCCGAGGGGAGGGCGGCGGTCCGGGCCGGCGACGCGGCCATGGTCAAGGGCTCCAAGGGCAGCCGCATGGGGCCCGTGGTGAACGCGCTTCTGGCGCTCAGCCTCACGACCCCCTGAGCGGCGGCCCGAGACGGCCCGATCACAACACGAAGCCGGAGCCTGCGCCGGATCCCGGAAGGATCCCGCCAGAAGCCGGGCGCGAGGAGCGGACGACCGAATGATCTACCACCTGTTGAGCGGCTTCACCGACGGCCCGCTGAACGTGGCGCGCTACGCCACCTTCCGCGCCGGAGCGGCCTTGCTGACGGCGCTTGTCCTCTGCTGGATCTTCGGGCGACCGCTCATCGACTGGCTGAGGCTCAAGCAGGGGCGCGGACAGCCCATCCGTCAGGACGGGCCCCAGACCCATCTGACCAAGGCGGGCACGCCCACCATGGGCGGCGTGATGATCCTCGGCGCCCTGACCATCTCGACGCTGCTCTGGGCGAATCTTGCGCAACCCTATGTCTGGCTGGTGCTCTTCGTGACGCTCGGCTTCGGCGCCATCGGCTTCTGGGACGACTTCCTGAAGGTCAGCAAGCGCAATCCGAAGGGGGCTTCGGGCCGGGTGCGTCTGGGAGCGGGCTTCGCCATCGCGCTGATCGCGGCGCTCTGGGCGGTCTGGCTGGAGCCCGAGCCCCTGCGCTGGCGTCTGGCGGTGCCGGTCTTCAAGGACGTGCTGATCAATCTGGGCTGGTTCTTCATTCCCTTCGCGATCTGCGTGATCGTCGGGACGGCCAACGCCGTGAACTTCACCGACGGGCTCGACGGCCTGGCCATCGTGCCGGTGATGATCGCGGGCAGCGCCTACGCCGCCATCGCCTATTTCGTGGGCCATGCGGTCTTCTCGAACTATCTTCAGGTGCATTACGTGCCGGGGGTGGGCGAACTGACCGTCTTCTTCGCGGCTCTGGCGGGGGCGGGGCTCGGATTCCTGTGGTATAACGCGCCGCCTGCGATGGTCTTCATGGGCGATACGGGGTCTCTGTCTCTGGGCGGAGGCCTCGGCGCGGCGGCGGTGGCCACCAAGCACGAGATCGTGCTCCTGATCGTCGGCGGGCTCTTCGTGGTGGAGACCCTGTCGGTCATCATCCAGGTGGCGAGCTTCAAGCTCACGGGCAAACGGGTCTTCCGCATGGCGCCGATCCATCACCATTTCGAACAGAAGGGGTGGAAGGAGCCGACCATCGTGATCCGCTTCTGGATCATTTCGGGCGTTCTGGCCCTTCTGGGCCTGGCGACCCTCAAGCTGAGGTGAGTCGATGATTCCCGTCACGGCGGCGGCGGGCCGCAGATACGGCGTTCTGGGTCTGGGTCGCTCCGGACTCGTCTCGGCCCGGGCGATCCGGGCGGGCGGCGGCGAGGCGCTCTGCTGGGACGATTCGGAGGCCGCCCGCGCGACGGCGGCGGCCGAAGGCTTCACGGTGACGGATCTGACGAAGCCCGAATCCTGGGCGGGCGTGGACCGGCTGATCCTGAGCCCCGGCGTCCCGCATCACTGGCCGGAGACCCATCCGGCGGTGGAGGCGGCTCTGGAGGCGGGGGCGCTGCTCGACAACGACTTCGGCCTCTTCTTCGAGGAGGCGGAGGCCTGGCGCCTCGCGGGGGATTACGGCCCCGAAGCCGAGGATCAGGCCGCCCGCGCCGCCGAGATGGGCCTTTACGACCCGACTCCGGGCCCGAAGTTCATCCTGATCACCGGATCCAACGGCAAGTCCACGACCAGCGCCCTGACGGCGCATCTGCTCACGGCCATGGGCGCCCCGACCCAGCTCGGCGGGAACATCGGGCGCGGCGTGCTCGATTTCGACGTCCCGCCGCCCGAAGGCTTCGTGGTGATGGAGATCTCGTCCTATCAGCTCGATTCCGCGCGGCGGCTCGACGCGGATCTGGGCGTCTGGCTCAACATCTCGCCGGATCATCTGGACCGTCACGGCGGGATGGGCGGCTATGTGGCGGCCAAGCGCCGCCTCTTCGAATTCGGACGCCCCCTCAGCGCGGTGATCGGCGTGGACGAGCCCGAAGGCCGTCTGATCGCCAACCAGATCCGCTATGAGGCGGAAAGCTCCGCCCCGGTGCTGGAGATCTCTTCGCGCAAGGCGCTGAAGACGAACACGGGCTGGTCGGCCTTCCTCGACGGCGGCGACCTCGTCGAATGGCGCGAGGGCGCCGAGCTCTTCCGCCTCGACGTCTCGACTCTCCCGACCCTGCGCGGACGCCACAACGGCCAGAATCTCGCGGCGGCCTGGGGGATCTGCCGTCTGCTCGGCTTCGAGCCCGAGCGGATCGCGCCGCATCTGGCGAGCTATCCCGGCCTGCCGCACCGCATGGAGCTGGTCGCGCAGATCGACGGCGTGGCCTGGGTCAACGATTCCAAGGCCACCAACGCCGACGCCGCCGAAAAGGCGCTGCTGACCTACGACAGGATCCGCTGGATCGCCGGAGGCGTGCCCAAAGCCGGAGGAATCGAGCCTCTGAAGCCGCTGTTCGGAAAGATCGCGAAGAGCTACCTCATCGGAGAGGCGGCGCAGGACTTCGCCGCGACCCTCGGCGCGCATCCGCACGAGATCGTCAGGACGCTGGAGGAGGCGCTCCGGCGCGCCCGCGCCGAGGCGCAGCCCGGCGAAACGGTCCTGCTCTCTCCGGCCTGCGCGAGCTTCGACCAGTTCAAGGATTACGAAGCGCGCGGCGCGGCCTTCCGCAAGATCGTCGAGGGCCTGCGCGAGGCCGCGGAAGCTCGGGGCGGAGGCGCCCCATGACCACGACCCTGCAGGATTTCCGCGAGGCGGAGGAACTCGATTCGCGCTCCGGCTGGACCCTGGAGCGCCTTCAGGACCGCTGGTCGCGGGTGGATCACTGGAGCTTCGTGGCGGCGCTGATCCTGATCGGCGTGGGCTTCGTGCTGTCGATGTCGGCGGGCCCGACTCTGGCGGCGCGTCATGGGGTGGATCCGTTCTATTACGTGACCCGTCAGGCGATCTATGCGGTTCCGGCTCTGGCGGCCATCGTCTTCTGTTCGGTGCTGAGTCTGCGCGACGCCCGGCGGGTGGGGGTGATGATCTTCCTCGCGGCCATCCTCATGCTGATCCTGCTGCCCTTCATGGGCATCGAGCGCGGCGGCGCGGTGCGCTGGTTCTCTCTGGCGGGGGTGAGCGTCCAGCCTTCGGAGTTCCTCAAGCCGGGCCTGATCGTCGCTTGCGGCTGGATGATGACCGTCAGGCCCGAGCCGGGGGCGCCTCCGGGCATGCCTGCGGCGGTGGGTCTGCTGGTGCTCTCCTGCGGCCTGCTGGCCAGCCAGCCCGACTGGGGACAGACGGCCCTGAGCCTCTCGGCCTGGTCGGCGATGTTCTTCCTCACCGGCGCGAGCGTGATCTGGGCCGCTTCGGGGGCCATGGCGGTGGCGGTGGTGGCGCTGAGCGCCTACGCCAGCTCCTCGCATTTCCGGGGGCGCATCGACCGCTTCCTGCATTCCGACGGCGAGCTGAGCTTCCAGATGGAGATGACGCTGGCCGCCATCCGGCAGGGCGGGGTCTGGGGCATGGGTCCGGGCGAGGGGGTGCGCAAGCTGGCTCTGCCCGACGCCCATTCGGATTTCATCATCGCGGTGGCGGCGGAGGAATACGGCCTCATGCTGACTCTGGCGATCATCCTGCTCTTCGCCTTCATCACGCTGAAGTCTCTGGCGCGGGCGGCGGCCTCGAAGGATCCCTTCGTGCGGGTGACGGGAGGCGGCCTGGCCTGTCTGATCGGCTTCCAGGCGGCGATTCACGTCGGGGTGGCGGTGCATCTGCTGCCGACCAAGGGCATGACGCTGCCTTTCGTCTCCTATGGCGGCAGCTCCATGCTGGCCTCGGGGCTGACCATGGGCCTTCTGCTCGCCCTGACGCGCAAGCCCGATCCGGAGCCCGAGCCCCTCCGCGACCCCTGGGACGAGGGACTCGAAAGATGAGCGGGACAGGGAAGGGGCGGCTTCTGGTCGTCGCGGCGGGCGGCACGGGCGGACACATGTTCCCCGCCCAGGCCTTCGCCGAGGAGATGCTCGGGCGCGGCTGGCGGGTGGCTCTGGCTTCGGACGAACGCGGCCTGCGCTACGCCGGAGGCTTCCCTCCGGAGGTCGAGCGCCGCGAATTGCGCGCGGCGACCTTCGCGCGCGGCGGGCTCGCGGCCAGGGCGCGCGTCCCCTTCGAGATCGTCGCGGGCGTCCGCGAGGCGGCGCGCTGGATGAAGGCCGAGAAGCCGGCTCTGGCGGCGGGCTTCGGCGGCTATCCCTCGCTGCCGACCATCGGCGGCGCCCTCCTGACGGGGGTTCCCCGACTGCTCCATGAGCAGAACGCGATTCTCGGGCGGGTGAACAGGCTCTTCGCCGGAAGGGCGAATCTCGTGGCTCTGGGGACGCCCCTCGCGGCGCCCGCGCCGAGGGGCGCGCGGACCGAACTGGTGGGGAATCCCCTGCGGGCGGGGGCTCTGGCCTACGCCGGGACGCCCTATGCGGCGCCGCGTCCGGGCGGACCGGCGCGGCTTCTGGTCTTCGGGGGCTCCCAAGGCGCGCGGATCTTCGGCAGCCTGATTCCGGCGGCTCTGGCGCTTCTGCCGGAGGAGCTGCGCGGACGCCTGCGCGTGACCCAGCAGATTCCCGAATCCGACCATGGGGCGGCTCTGGAGGCCTTCGCGCGGGCTGGCGTGGCTCCCGAGGCCGCGCCCTTCTTCGCCGACATGCCCCGACGCATCGCGGAATCCCATCTCGTGATCGCGCGGGCGGGCGCCTCCTCTCTGGCGGAGCTGGCGGCCATCGGGCGTCCTTCGATCCTGATTCCCCTGCCCGAAGCCATGTCGGACCACCAGAGCTTCAACGCCCGCGCCTTCTCGGAGGCGGGCGCCGCGATCCATGCGCCGCAGAAGGATCTGACGCCCGAATCCCTGGCGCGGATTCTGGCGGATCTGCTCGCCGATCCGGGCCGTCCGGAGGCCATGGCGAAGGCGGCGCGGGGGCTTGGTCGTCCGGAGGCGGCGAAGCGTCTGGCGGATCTGGCCGAAAGTCTGATTTGACAACCCCCGGCGATTTTTCCGACTTCACAGGACTTCGCTTCTTTCGCGTGTCGCGCCTTGCGGGACACATTCTTTCGCGCTATTCACCGAGCCACTGCGAAGAAACAGCATCGGAGTGAGTGCGTCATGGCGAGAGCGAAAATCGCGCTGATCGGGGCCGGAATGATCGGCGGAACGCTTGCCCATCTCATCGGTCTGAAGGAGCTCGGGGACGTCGTCCTCTTCGACATCGCCGAGGGCACGCCTCAGGGCAAGGCGCTCGACATCGCCCAGTCCGCCCCCGTGGAGGGCTTCGACGCCCGCCTGAAGGGCGCGAACTCCTACGCCGACATCGCGGGCGCGGACGTCTGCATCGTCACGGCGGGCGTGCCGCGCAAGCCGGGCATGAGCCGCGACGACCTTCTGGGCATCAACCTCAAGGTGATGAAGGCCGTCGGCGAGGGCGTCAAGGCCCACGCCCCGAACGCCTTCGTGATCTGCATCACCAATCCGCTCGACGCCATGGTCTGGGCGTTGCGCCAGTTCTCGGGCCTGCCCGCGAACAAGGTGGTCGGCATGGCGGGCGTGCTGGATTCGGCGCGCTTCCGCCACTTCCTCGCCGAGGAGTTCGACGTCTCGGTCGAGGACGTCACGGCCTTCGTGCTGGGCGGCCACGGCGACACCATGGTGCCGCTGGCCCGTTACTCCACGGTCGCGGGCATCCCGCTGCCGGATCTGGTCAAGATGGGCTGGACCACCCAGGAGAAGCTCGACGGCATCATCCAGCGCACCCGCGACGGCGGCGCCGAGATCGTCGGCCTGCTCAAGACCGGCTCGGCCTATTACGCGCCGGCGGCCTCGGGCGTGCTGATGGCCGAGAGCTACCTCAAGGACAAGAAGCGCGTGCTGCCCTGCGCGGCCCATCTGACCGGCCAGTACGGTCAGCCGGATCTCTACGTCGGCGTGCCGGTGGTGATCGGCGCGGGCGGCGTGGAGCGCATCGTCGAGATCGAGCTGAGCGCCGAAGAGCAGGCCGCCTTCAACAAGTCGGCCGACGCCGTGAAGGGCCTCGTGGCCGCCTGCAAGGGCATCGAGCCGAGCCTCGTCTGAGGCCGCCCCTCCGGGTTGCGGCGCAGCGAGGCCTGGGTTAAGGAGAGGGCGCTTTCGGCGCCCTCGTCCGACCGCCTCCCTCCGCGCCGGAGCCATCCGCGACGCAGGCCGCTTCAAGGCGGCGAGCAGGGACATGCGATATGAACATTCATGAATATCAGGCCAAGGCGCTGCTGCGCCAGTATGGGGCGCCGGTCTCCGAGGGGCGCCCGGTGCTCCGGCCCGAAGAGGCGCGCGTGGCCGCGCAGTCGCTGGGCGGCCCGCTCTGGGTGGTGAAGTCCCAGATCCACGCGGGCGGCCGCGGCAAGGGCAAGTTCCTCGGCGCTCCCGCCGACGCTAAGGGCGGCGTCCGCCTCGCGAAGTCGGTGGACGAGGTCGAGGAGAACGTCAAGCAGATGCTCGGCTCGACCCTCGTGACCATCCAGACCGGTCCGGCGGGCAAGCAGGTCAACCGCATCTACGTCGAGGCCGGTTCGGACATCAAGCGCGAGCTCTATCTCTCGCTGCTGGTCGACCGCGCGACCTCGCGCGTGGCCTTCATCGCCTCGACCGAGGGCGGCATGGACATCGAGGAGGTGGCTCACAACACCCCCGAGAAGATCAAGACCATCACCGTCGATCCGGCGGCGGGGATCCAGGCCCATCACGGCCGCGAGATCGCCTTCGCCCTGGGCCTGAACGGCGCGCAGCAGAAGCAGTGCGTCAAGCTGATCAACACGCTCTACAAGTTCTTCATCGAGAAGGACGTGGCGATGCTGGAGATCAATCCGCTGATCATCGACGGCGACGACAACCTCAAGTGCCTCGACGCCAAGGTGAGCTTCGACTCCAACGCGCTCTATCGCCACCCCGAGCTGGCCGAGCTGCGCGACGAGACCGAAGAAGATCCCAAGGAGCTGGCCGCCTCCAAGTATGACCTGAACTACATCGCCCTCGACGGCGAGATCGGCTGCATGGTCAACGGCGCGGGCCTCGCCATGGCGACCATGGACATCATCAAGCTCTACGGTTCCGAGCCCGCCAACTTCCTCGACGTGGGCGGCGGCGCCACCGAAGAGAAGGTGACCGAAGCCTTCAAGATCATCCTGTCCGATCCGAACGTGAAGGGCATCCTCGTCAACATCTTCGGCGGGATCATGCGCTGCGACATCATCGCCAACGGCGTGATCGCGGCGGCCAAGGCGGTGAATCTCAACGTGCCGCTGGTGGTGCGCCTCGAGGGCACCAACGTCGAGCTGGGCAAGGAGATCCTCGCGAATTCCGGCCTGCCGATCGTCTCGGGCGACAACCTCGCCGACGCCGCCGAGAAGATCGTGGCGGCGGTCAAGGCCCGCAAGGCCTGAAGCCCTCCGCAAGCTTCCATGATCGGACGCCGCGCGACGACGCCCCGCTGAAGCGGAGAGCGCCGCGCGGTTCGGGAAATTCCATCAAGGAGAGATCGGCATGGCCGTTCTTGTCGACAAAGACACCAAGGTGATCTGTCAGGGCTTCACCGGCGCCCAGGGCACCTTCCACTCCGAGCAGGCGATCGCCTACGGCACGAAGATGGTCGGCGGCGTGACCCCCGGCAAGGGCGGCGGCCAGCATCTGGGCCTGCCGATCTTCGACACCGTCGCCCAGGCCCGCGAGGCCACCGGCGCCGACGCCACCGTGATCTACGTTCCGCCTCCCTTCGCCGCCGACGCGATCCTCGAAGCCATCTCCGCCGAGGTGCCGCTGATCGTCACCATCACCGAGGGCATTCCGGTCCTCGACATGATGAAGGTCAAGCGCGCGCTGAGCGGCTCGAAGTCGCGTCTGATCGGGCCCAACTGCCCCGGCGTGATCACGCCCGGCGCCTGCAAGATCGGCATCATGCCGGGCCACATCCATCGTCGGGGCAAGGTGGGCGTGGTCTCGCGCTCGGGCACCCTGACCTACGAGGCGGTCGCCCAGACCACCGCGGCGGGCCTCGGCCAGTCGACCTGCGTCGGCATCGGCGGCGACCCGATCAAGGGCACCGAGTTCATCGAGGTGCTGGAGCTCTTCCTCAACGATCCCGAGACCGAATCGATCATCATGATCGGCGAGATCGGCGGATCGGCCGAAGAGGACGCCGCCGAATTCTACAAGGCCCAGAAGAACCGCAAGCCCATCGCGGGCTTCATCGCGGGCCGCACGGCGCCTCCGGGCCGCCGCATGGGCCATGCGGGCGCGATCATCTCGGGCGGCAAGGGCGGCGCCGAGGACAAGATCGAAGCCATGCGCTCGGCGGGCTTCTCCATCGCCGACAGCCCCGCCCATCTGGGCGAGGCGGTGCTCAAGGCCATGGGCCGCTGAGGCGGCTGTCGTCGCCCATGGGCCGCTGAGGCGGCCTGTCGTCACAAAGACGCGCGGCGCGCTGAAGGCGCCTTCAGGGGCTTGCCTTCCGCGCGCCGGACGCATAGGTGCTGGGCGGCGGTCTCCGGCGGATGCGACTCCTCGTCGCGTCTCTCCGGCGCCGCTCCGGGCTTCACGGACTCCAGGGCCGCGCCTGCGCGCGTCCTCCGGACCCTGCGGCGTCAGCCGCCTTCCTCAGCGAGGCGAAGCGGTCCCGCGACGCCCATCAACAAACGTCAAGGGAGAGCGCGGGGGCGACCCTGCCAGAGCGCGATGAGCAACCCAAACGGCGGTCAGAACCAGAATTTCGCGAGTTTGTCCTTCCTTCAGGGCGCCAACGCCGTCTACGTCGAACGGCTCTACGGGGAATACGCCCGTGATCCTTCGGCGGTGGATCCGACCTGGAGGGCCTTCTTCGAGGCGCTCGGCGATTCGCCCCAGGCGGTCGAAGCCGAGGTGAAGGGCGCCCCCTGGGGCCGCGCCGACTGGCCGCCCGTCGCCTCGGGCGACTGGGTGTCGGCCTCGGACGGGCAATGGCCCTCGCCGGCGGCTCTGGACCGTTCGCCCAAGGCCATCGCCGACAAGCTCAAGGCCAAGGCGCCTGCGGGCTCTGCGGCGGCCGATCCGGCCGCGATCCGCTCGGCGGCGCTGGATTCGATCCGCGCGCTGATGCTCATCCGCGCCTATCGCATCGTGGGGCATCTGGCGGCGAACCTCGACCCGCTGGGCCTCGTGACCCAGCCGCCGCATCCCGAGCTGGAGCCCTCCCATTACGGCTTCGCCGAGGCCGATCTCGACCGGCCGATCTTCATCGACAAGGTGCTGGGCCTCGAAACCTCCAGCATGCGCGAGATCGTCGCGATCCTGAGGCGCACCTATTGCGGCACCTTCGCGCTGCAGTACATGCACATCACCAACGGCGAGGAAGTCGCCTGGCTCAAGGACCGCATCGAGGGCCGCCACAAGGAGATCGCCTTCACGCCGGAAGGCCGCAAGGCCATCCTCAACAAGCTCGTCGAGGCCGAGGGCTTCGAGCGCTTCCTGAACGTGAAGTACACCGGCACCAAGCGCTTCGGTCTGGACGGCGGCGAGGCGCTCATCCCCGCCATGGAGCAGATCATCAAGCGCGGCGGCAATCTGGGCCTTCAGGACATCGTGGTGGGCATGCCCCATCGCGGACGCCTGAACGTGCTCGCCAACGTGCTGGCCAAGCCCTATCGCGCGATCTTCCACGAATTCCAGGGCGGCTCGGTGAACCCCGACGACGTGGGCGGATCGGGCGACGTGAAATATCACCTCGGCGCCTCCTCGGACCGCAGCTTCGACGGCAACAGCGTCCATCTCTCGCTGACCGCCAACCCCTCGCATCTCGAGGCGGTGAATCCGGTGGTGCTCGGCAAGATCCGCGCCAAGCAGACCCAGCTCGGCGACAAGGAGCGCACTCAGGCCGTGGCCGTGCTGCTGCATGGCGACGCCGCCTTCGCCGGACAGGGCGTGGTGGCCGAATGCCTCGGCATGTCGGGCCTGGTGGGGCACCGCACCGGCGGCGCGATCCACATCATCGTGAACAACCAGATCGGCTTCACCACGGCGCCGCGCTTCTCGCGCAGCTCGCCCTATCCCTCGGACATCGCCCTGATGGTCGAGCCGCCGATCTTCCACGTCAACGGCGACGATCCCGAAGCGGTGGTCCACGCCGCCAAGGTGGCCATCGAATACCGGCAGAAGTTCCACAAGGACGTCGTCCTCGACATCTTCTGCTACCGGCGCTTCGGGCATAACGAGGGCGACGAGCCCATGTTCACCCAGCCCCGGATGTACAAGCTCATCAAGGGCCACCCCACCACCCTGGAGCTCTACGCGAAGCGCCTGACCGACGAGGGCGTCGTCACGGAAGCCGAAGTCGCGCAGATGAAGACGGACTTCCAGAACCGTCTCCAGAGCGATTTCGACGCCGCGAAGGACTACCTGCCCAACAAGGCCGACTGGCTCGACGGACGCTGGGCGGGCTTCGGCTCCGACCGCGACGACGACGAGGCGAGCTATCAGCGCGGCGACACCGCGGCCTCCGCTGAGCAGGTGAAGGCCATCGGCGCGGCGCTCACCACGCCGCCCGAGGGCTTCAACATCCACCGCACGCTGGAGCGCTTCGTCGCGGCCCGCAAGAAGATGTTCGAGACCGGCGAAGGCTTCGACTGGGCCACCGGCGAGGCTCTGGCCTTCGGCTCTCTGGTGCAGCAGGGCTATCCGGTGCGCCTGGCGGGCCAGGACTGCATCCGCGGCACCTTCAGCCAGCGCCATTCGGCCTTCATCGACCAGGAGAGCGAAGACCGCTATTTCCCGCTGCGCAACCTCTCGCCCGCCCAGGCGGATTTCGAGGTCATCGATTCGATGCTCTCGGAATATGCGGTGCTCGGCTTCGAATACGGCTATTCGCTCAGCGAGCCGAAGGCTCTGGTGCTCTGGGAGGCGCAGTTCGGCGACTTCACCAACGGCGCCCAGATCATGATCGACCAGTTCATCTCCTCGGGCGAGAGCAAGTGGCTGCGCATGTCGGGCCTCGTGATGCTCCTGCCGCACGGCATGGAGGGCGCCGGCCCCGAGCACAGCTCGGGACGCCCCGAGCGCTTCCTCCAGAACTCGGCGGAGAACAACTGGATCATCGCCAACTGCTCGACTCCGGCGAACTACTTCCACATCCTGCGCCGTCAGCTCATGCGGAACTTCCGCAAGCCTCTGGTGCTCTTCACGCCGAAGTCGCTGCTGCGCCACAAGCGCTGCGTCTCGAAGATCTCGGACTTCACCCAGGGCTCCAGCTTCCACCGCCTGCTCTGGGACGGCGCCCAGGTCGGCGAGTCGAGCACCGTCCTCAAGCCCGACGACCAGATCCGGCGCGTGGTCCTCTGCACGGGCAAGGTCTATTACGATCTGCTCGAAACCCGCGAGGCGCGGGGGATCGACGACGTCTATCTGCTGCGCGTCGAGCAGATGTATCCCTTCCCGGCCCAGTCCATGCTGCGCGAGCTGAAGCGTTTCCCCAACGCCGACGTGATCTGGTGTCAGGAGGAGCCGAAGAACCAGGGCGCATGGTTCTTCATGGAGCCGAATCTCGAATGGGCGCTCGGCCGCGTCGAGGGCAAGGCCCAGCGCGCCCGTTACGTCGGCCGCAAGGCCGCTGCGGCGCCCGCCACGGGTCTGGCCTCGCGCCACGTCCGCGAGCAGGAAGCGCTGGTCGCCGAAGCCTTGCAGGCCTGAGGCGCGGAAAACAGAGAAGAGGGATCAAGACAATGGCGACTGAAGTCTCCGTGCCGGCGCTGGGCGAATCCGTCAGCGAAGCCACCGTGGCGAAATGGTTCAAGAAGCTCGGCGACGCGGTCAAGGCCGACGAGCCGCTCTGCGAGCTGGAGACCGACAAGGTGTCGGTCGAGGCTCCGGCTCCGGTCTCCGGCGTGCTGGTCGAGATCCGCGTCCCGGAAGGCGACGTGGTCCAGCGCGACGGGATTCTGGCCGTGATCGACGAGACCGCCACGGCGGGCGTCTCCGCCTCGGCGCCTCCGGCTCCGAAGGCCGAGCCCGCGCCGAATCCGGCCGCCGGACCTTCCTCCAGCGCCTCGGAGCCGCCCCCGGCGACGGCCCGTCGCGACGTGGCGGACGCGCCTTCGGCGCAGAAGCTCATGGCGGAGGCGGGTCTCTCCGCCGGTCAGGTGCAGGGCTCGGGCCGCGACGGCCGCGTGATGAAGGAGGACGTGCTCAAGGCCGTCCAGAGCGGCGCTTTGGCTCCTGCGGCCGCCCCGGCTCCGGCTCCGCGCGCGGCTTCGGCGCCTGACGACGCCAGCCGCGAGAAGCGCGTGCGCATGACGCGTCTGCGTCAGACCATCGCGCGCCGCCTCAAGGACGCCCAGAACACCGCGGCCATGCTCACCACCTTCAACGAGGTGGACATGACCAACATCCTGGCGCTGCGCAACGCCCACAAGGACGCCTTCGAGAAGAAGCATGGCGTGAAGCTCGGCTTCATGTCCTTCTTCACCAAGGCGGTGGTGCACGCGCTCAAGGAGATCCCGAGCGTCAACGCCGAGATCGACGGCGTGGATCTGGTCTACAAGAACTACTACCACATCGGCGTCGCGGTGGGCACGCCGACGGGTCTGGTGGTTCCGGTGGTCCGCGACGCCGACCAGCTCTCCTTCGCCGAGGTCGAGAAGAAGATCGGCGAATTCGGCCTGCGCGCCCGCGACGGCAAGCTCACCATCGACGAGATGCAGGGCGGCACCTTCACGATCTCCAACGGCGGCGTCTACGGCTCGCTGATGTCCACGCCGATCCTGAATCCGCCGCAGGCGGGCATTCTGGGCATGCACAAGACCCAGGAGCGCCCGGTGGTGGTCAACGGCCAGATCGTCATCCGCCCGATGATGTATCTCGCGCTGAGCTACGACCACCGCATCATCGACGGCAAGGAGGCCGTGACCTTCCTCGTCCGCGTCAAGGACGGGCTGGAGGATCCGCAGCGCCTGCTGCTCGACATCTGAGCGGAAGACCGAGACGGCCCCTCCCGGCGCGGGAGGGGCCTTTTTCCCAGGATCAAGCGAGGGGGCGGGGATGTCCGAAGCTTATGACGTGGTGTTCATCGGCGGCGGCCCGGGCGGCTACGTCGGGGCGATCAAGGCGGCGCAGCTGGGCCTGAAGGTCGCCTGCGTCGAGGGGCGCGGGGCTCTGGGCGGCACCTGCCTCAACGTGGGCTGCATTCCCTCGAAGGCGCTGCTGCACGCCTCGCATCTGGCCCATGAGGCCGAAGCCAATTTCGCCAGCATGGGGCTGAACGTCGGCCCGGTGGGCGTGGACGTGGCGAAGATGCTGGGCTTCAAGGACAGCGTCATCAAGTCCAACACCCAGGGCATCGAGTTCCTCTTCAAGAAGAACAAGGTGACTTACGTCAGGGGCTGGGGCTCCATCGCGGCGCCCGGCTCGGTGAAGGTCAAGGGCGAAGACGGCTCCGAGACCACCCTTTCCGCGAAGAACATCGTCATCGCGACGGGCTCCGAATCCACGCCGCTCAAGGGCGTCGAGGTGGACGAGAAGCGCGTGGTCACCTCCACCGGCGCTCTGGAGCTGGCTTCGGTTCCGAAGCGTCTCGTGGTGATCGGCGCGGGCGTGATCGGGCTGGAGCTGGGCTCCGTCTGGAAGCGCCTCGGTTCGGAAGTCACCGTCGTCGAGTTCCTCGACCACGTCACCCCCGGCATGGACGGCGAGATCCAGAAGCAGTTCCAGCGCTCGCTGGAGAAGCAGGGGATTAAATTCATCCTCGGCGCGGCGGTTTCGGGCGTCGACGCCTCGGGCGCCGATCTGAAGGTGAATTACACGCTCCGCAAGGACAGCTCGACCGCCAGCCTCGACGCCGACGTGGTGCTGCTGGCCGTGGGCCGCCGCGCCTACACCTCGGGCCTCGGGCTGGAGGCGGTCGGCGTGGCGCTGGACGAGCGCGGACGCGTCCACACCGACGGCCATGGCCGCACCAACGTTCCGGGGATCTGGGCCATCGGCGACGTCATCGCCGGGCCGATGCTCGCCCACAAGGCCGAAGAGGAAGGCGTCTCCGTCGCCGAGACCCTCGCCGGACAGAAGGGCCATGTGAATTACGACGTCATCCCCGGCGTGATCTACACGGATCCCGAAGTCGCGACCGTCGGCAAGACCGAGGAGCAGCTCAAGCAGGAGGGCCGCGCCTACAAGGTCGGGAAGTTCGCATTCGTGGCCAACGGCCGCGCCAAGGCGATCCTCTCCACCGAGGGCTTCGTGAAGGTCCTCGCCGACGCCGCCACCGACCGCATCCTGGGGGTGCACATCCTCGGGCCTCAGGCGGGCGAGACGATCCACGAATATTGCGTCGCCATGGAGTTCGGCGCCGCCTCCGAGGACGTGGCCCGCACCTGCCACGCCCATCCGACGCTTTCGGAAGCCCTGCGCGAGGCCGCCATGGCCGCCGCCTTCGGCAAGCCGATCCACAGCTGATCCCGTCCCGCGCTTCGGCGCGGTGCGGAGAGGTTGCGAGGGGGGAAAGGCCTCGTCCGGATCCGGACGGGGCCTTTCCATGTTCCGGGGGCGCCTTGACGCTCCCCTGCGGCGGCGCGATAACCCCTGCGACTCCTCCACGCCCTGCGGCTCTCCGGCCCTTCCGGGCGTCCTCAGCCTGAAAGCGCCGCAGCCATGTCCGAATCCCCCAAAGCCTCAAGCCATCCGCGCCGGATCTTCTCCGGCATGCAGCCGACGGGCTCGCTGCATCTGGGGAATTATCTCGGGGCGCTGCGCTATTTCGTGTCGCTTCAGGAAGGCGAGGGCGAGCGCATCTATTGCGTGGTGGATCTCCATGCGATCACCATGCGTCAGGAGCCGGGCGCGGTCCGCGCCGCGACGCGCCATGTGGCGGCGGCCTATCTGGCGGCGGGAATCGACCCCAAACGCTCGATCCTGTTCAACCAGAGCCAGGTCTCCGAACACGCCGAACTCGCCTGGATCTTCAATTGCGTCGCGCGGATCGGCTGGATGAACCGCATGACCCAGTTCAAGGACAAGGCGGGCAAGGATCGCGAGGCCGCTTCGGTGGGGCTTTACGCCTATCCGACCCTCATGGCCGCCGACATCCTCGCCTACAAGACGACCCATGTTCCGGTCGGCGAGGACCAGAAGCAGCATCTCGAACTCACCCGCGACGTGGCGACGAAATTCAACCTCGACTTCAACGCCCCGGATTTCTTCCCTCTGCCCGAGCCGATCATCCCCGCCGAGGCGGCGCGCATCATGAGTCTGCGCGACGGCTCGAAGAAGATGTCCAAATCCGATCCCTCCGACGCCTCGCGGATCAACCTGGCCGACGACGCCGACGCCATCGCCCGCAAGATCCGCAAGGCCACCACCGATTCCGAGCCTCTGCCCGAGACGGTCGAGGAGCTGAAGGGCCGTCCCGAGGCCGACAATCTCGTGGCGATCTACGCCGCCATCGCCGAGACCGATAAGGAGGCCGTGCTCAAGGAATTCGCCGGACAGGGCTTCGGCGTCTTCAAGCCCCGGCTCGCGGATCTGGCCGTGGAGCGCTTCGGCAGGATCTCCGGCGAGATGCGCCGCCTGGAGGCCGATCCGGCCGAAATCGACCGCATCCTGAGCGCAGGCGCCGACCGGGCGCGGGCTCTGGCGGCGCCGGTGCTGGATCAGGTCTATGACGTGCTGGGCCTCCTGCGGGGGCGGGCGCGTCCGTTCTGAGCGCGCAAAACCCTTGCGTCGGTCCTCGGGCTGACGCAGGATTCCGCCATGACCTCGATTGAAGAGACCAGCCCTCCGCCCCGCGAGGCGCGGCGCAAATTCATGGTGGTGGTGGATTCCACTCCCGAATGTCTGACCGCGCTGCGCTACGCCGCGCGGCGCGCCGAGCATACGCGCGGCGGCGTGGCCATGCTCTACGTCATCGAGCCCGAAGACGGCCAGATCTGGCGCAGCGTCGGCGAGCGGATGCGTCAGGAGGCGCGGGCTCAGGCCGAGAAGCGCCTCGGCACCCTCGCCGCCGAGGTGCAGGCTCTGGCGGGGATCACGCCGGAATTCACCATCCGCGAGGGCCGCCCCGCCGAAGAGATCCTCGCCTATCTCGGCGAAGACCACGACATCAGCATTCTGGTTCTGGCGGCGGGCGTGGGCGGAGAGGGCCCGGGGCCTCTGGTCTCGACTCTGGCCGGACAGATGTCGGGCCGCATGCCGGTGCCCATCACGGTGGTTCCGGGCTCCCTGAGCCTCGCGCAGATCGACGCCCTGAGCTGAAGGGCGCCTTCAGGCGAAGCGCTTCGAGAGCGCCACGCAGAGCGCCACCACCCCCGCCGAAGCGAACATGCCCCAGGGCGTCGGCTCTCCGAGCAGGAGCCCCGCCAGCGCCAGGCCGAAGAAGGGCTGGAGCAGCTGGAGCTGACCCACGCGGGCGACTCCGCCCGCCGCCAGCCCGCGATACCAGAAGATGAAGCCGATCAGCATCGAGAACACCGAGACATAGCCGAATCCGAGCCAGGCCGGAGTCCCGATCCCGGCCCATGACTCCGGCAGGCTCAGCAGCGCGAGGACCAGCATCGGCGGCGCCGAGAGGACCAGCGCCCAGGAGATCGCCCGCCAGCCGCCGAGGCGTCGCGAGAGCTTCGCCCCCTCGGCGTAGCCGAGCCCGCAGAGCAGGACCGCCGCCAGCATCAGGAGATCGCCCTCCAGAGATCCGGAGCCGCCTTGCGAGAGGGCGAATCCCGCCACCGTCGCCGCGCCGAGCCCCGAGAAGAGCCAGAACGCAGGCTTCGGGCGTTCTCCGCCGCGCAGGGTCGCGAACAGGGCGGTCGCCAGAGGCAGAAGCCCGATGAAGACCACTCCATGCGCCGAGGAGACCCGCTGAAGCGCCAGAGCCGTCAGCAGGGGAAAGCCGACCACCACCCCCAGAGCCGTCACGGCCAGGGCGGGCAGATCCTTCCGTTCGGGGCGTCCGGCGCGCGTCAGCAGCAGCAGCGCTCCGCCGAGCAGCGCCGCCGCGACCGCCCGCGCGGAGGTCAGGAACAGCGGCGGCAGATCCTCCACCGCCAGCCGCGTCGCCGGCAGGGAGCCGCTGAAGATCAGCATCCCGAGGAAGCCGTCGCGCCAGGCGGCCGGGCTCGCCCCGGAGGGCGGAGCCCCCATCCGCGCGGAGGCGGCGTCGGGGGAGATCCCGGCGGAACGGGAGGGGGCGGTCGGGGAGAGTCCGGCGTCCATGGCTTCTCGCTTCGCGGAGGGGGCTCCGCCAGGGCGCGAAGGGCTTCGCGCGGGTGAGGGGCTTGCGGAGCCTCGTCCGATCGGGGGTGATCATCCGCAGGCTCCGGGTTTTCGTCCGGTCGCGGCGCCGCGACTCGCAGCCGTTTCGGCTGCGCCGGACGATGCTCTAGGCCCTCCGGACTTGCGCGGACAGCTACGGATCCCCAGGATCCCGCCGAACCGTATCGATCAGGGAGGCCATACGCTTGACCGCTCAAGGCTCCGCAGCTTCCGGAGGGACGGGCGGCCGGACCCTCGCCGCGATGCAGGCGATCCGCGCCCGGCTGGAGAGCCGCGCCCTCGGCCCCGGCGACCGTCTGCCCTCCATCCGGGGCCTCGCCCGGAATCTGAAGCTTTCGCCCTCCACGGTGGTCGAGGCCTATGACCGTCTGGCGGCGGAAGGCCTGATCCGGGCGCGTCCGGGTTCGGGCTTCTACGTCTGCGCGACGAAGCTTCCGCCTCTGGCTCTGGCGCGGGACGCGCCTCCGGCGGATCGGGCCGTGGATCCCTTCTGGGTCTCGCGCCAGTCGCTCGACGCCGATCCCGAGGCGCTCAAGCCCGGCTGCGGCTGGCTGCCCTCCGGATGGCTGCCGGGCGAGGCCCTGCGCCGGACGCTGCGCGGCCTCTCGCGGCGGGAGGAGGCGCTCCTGACCGATTACGGCTCCACGCGGGGCTCCGCGGCCCTGCGGCGTCTGCTGATGGGGCGCTTCGCCGAGGAGGGCCTCGAAGCCGCGCCGGATCAGCTGTTGCTGACCGCCTCCGCGACCCAGGGTCTGGATCTGGTCTGCCGCCTGCTGCTGCGCCCCGGAGACGCGGTGCTGGTGGACGATCCCTGCTACTTCAATTTCCGGGCGCTTCTGCGGGCGCATCAGGCCCGGGTGGTGGGGGTTCCCTACGGCCCTTCGGGACCGGATCCGGCGGATTTCGAAGCCGTCGTGCTGACCGAGCGTCCCCGGCTCTATCTGACCAATTCGGCTCTGCATAATCCCACGGGCGCGACGCTCTCGGCGCCTCACGCCCACCGGCTGCTGAAGATCGCCGCCGCCCATGGTCTGCTCGTGGTGGAGGACGAGGCCTTCGCCGATTTCGAGCCGGAGCCCTCCGTGCGGCTGGCGCTCCTCGACGGGCTGGAGCGGGTGATCCGGGTGGGGGGCTTCTCCAAGACGCTGTCGGCCTCTCTGCGCTGCGGCTACGTCCTCGCGCGGGCCGACTGGATCGCGGAGCTGGCCGACCTGCAATTGGCGACCAGCTTCGGCGGCCCGAGTCCCGCCGTCGCGGAGGCGGTCGCGGATCTGCTGTCGGGCGGGGGCCATCGCAGGCATGTGGAGGCTCTGCGCCGCCGTCTGACGCGGGCGCGGCGCGAGGTCTCCGGGCGGCTGCGCGATCTCGGCGTGGAGCCCTGGATCGAGCCGCGCGGCGGCTTCCACCTCTGGGGCCGCCTGCCGGAGGGCGGAGATTCCGCCGCCATCGCGCGGGCGGCTCTGGCGGAGAAGGTGGTCTTCGCGCCCGGCGACGTCTTCAGCCTCTCGCGCTCCGCCGGAGGCTTCATGCGCTTCAACGTGGCGCAATGCGAGGATGCGCGGGTCTATCGGGTCTTGGGCGGGCTTCTGCGGGGCTGACCGGAATCGCCCCGCAGAAGGGAGACGCGTTCAGAAGGGCATGGAGAGCCCGAGCCGGAGTCCGTGGCTCTGGTCGTCGCCGAAGCGGCCGACGTAGCCCGCGCCGAGCAGACCGAATCCGGCGTCGTAGAGGGCGGTCAGGCCGAGCTTGAGCCCGTCGTCCTTCAGGGCGTGGCCCGGCGCCGACCAGCCGCCGCCCAGAGAGGCCGAAGAGACCTGAACGTCCTGAGCGTCGCTGAACTCATGCTCGAAGAGCGCCTCGGCCCGCACGCCGAGATGTTCGCCGCGCGCTTCGGCGAAGGCGCCGAGTCCGCCCCGGAAGCTGCGCGCGTCGAGATCGCCGTAACGCTGGGCGGCGTATCCGGGTCCGCCCTCCGCATAGCCGCCGAGGCTGGCGCTCCAGCCCTCCAGCCGCGCGAGGGGCCCCGCCGTGAAGCCCGGACCCTGGATCAGCCGCGCTCCGGCCTGGACCGCGCCGCCGAAGACCCAGCCGTCCGCCGAGCCTTCGTTGCGGGCGTGGGCCGCCCCGATCCGGGAGTCGCGCGCCACGTCGACGTCGGCGTAACCCGCCGTGAGGGTCGCGGTTCCGAAGAAGCGTCCGTCGTCATGCCGCGCGAAGAGGCCGCCCATGAAGGCGTCGCCGTCGATCTCCACGCCGGAGACGTCGCTCCCCAGGGCGTGATAGCCGAGCCCCGCGCCGACCGTCAGGCTGGGCGAGAGGGCCTTCGTCGCGCCGACATGGCCCTGAACCGACTGCGCGTCGCCTCTGGGGCCCTCGCCGTCGGAGACCGAGGCCCCGACCGAGCCGAAGGCCGAGACTCCGCCGATGCGGGCGCCGCGTTCGGCGGCGTCCTCGAAGGCGTCGCCGAGGTCGCGCGCCGCGCGAAGCGGCAGATGCGGCGCCAGCGCGACCTTCGGCCCGGCCTCCAGCGAGGCCCCGATCAGATCGGCGATGGCGCCATGGGCGGCGGTGGTCGGGTGGATGCCGTCGTTGAACAGCAGCACGAGCGGATTGCCGGTCTGGCCTGCGGCGAGGTTCTGGCCGTAGGTCGGATCGGCGGCGCAGGGGACGCCGGTGAACTCCGAGGCGTTGTAGCAGACCTTGCTGTGATCGACGCCCGGGGCGAAGCCGAAGGCGCCCGGATTCGCCAGAGCCGCCGAAAAGAATCCGTCGAGATCCACCCGCATCACGCCGGATTCTCCGGCGAGGGCGGCGTTCAGCGCGCCGTTGTAGGCTTGGGTCGCGCCATTGCGGATCGTGGCGAAGGGCGTGGACATGGCGCCGTCCGTCGGCAGGGTCAGGCCGAGCCCCGCCGCCAGAGCCGGAGCCTGGGAATCGAGCAGGGCGGTTTCGGGCGTCGCGGCGAGATTGGGCGTGTTGGGCACGATCACGAGTCCCACGCCCGCCGCCCGCAGCGCCCGCACGCCTGCGGCGGTCTCGGCGGCGGCGGCGCCCATCTCCGCGACGATGTTGCTCTGGATGACGGAGAGGTCGCTTTCGAAGACGTCCTGCGCCGCGCCCAGCCGGAAGCCGGTCGGCGCGCGGGTCACGGGATCGAACTGGACGTTGGCCATGTCGCGGACGTCGTTGCCGCCCGCGCTCACCAGCGCGAGGGTCGAGCCCTTGGCGAGTCCGGCGTCGGGCCCGACGAGAAAGCCGGGGCCCGTGGTGGTCGCGGGATAATAGGGCGTGGCGGGCACCGTGACCGTGGACTCGATCTGCGCGCGGACTTCGCCGGCCAGGGCGCCCCCGACGCCGTAGTTCAGGCCGGTCCCTTCGGCGGTCATGCCGGGGGCGGTCTGGGGATTGGAGGGATGGAGCGGGCCGAATCCGAGATCCAGGGAGAGCTGGCCGGAATAGGGCTGGCCGTATTCTCCGTTCGCCTCGCGATTCGTATAGCGCCAGCGGGCGTCGTCGGGCAGCGGGACGGGAAAGCCCGGATAGACCTTGCCCGGATCGATCCTCTGTCCGCTGTCCACGAGGCTGTCGCCGAAGACGACGAAGGTCTCGAAGCTCTGGGCGAGGGCGGGGCGCTGGGTCTGGGCGGCCAGCAGCCCCAGAGCGGCGCCCGCCATCAGAGCGGCGCGGCGGTTCCTGAAGATCATGGGTTTCCTCCCTCCGGGATTTCTGTCGTCTTGTGGCCCGATGATTGCGCCTCTTCGATGACGGAAGCCAGAGGCGATGAGGTCAGGCCTCCCGGGCCCTCCGGAGGCGGCTTCGGGCCGTTCTTTCGTCGGGCTTGCGAAAGACTCTGACTCCAGCGCGCGCCTGAGGGTTCGGAACTTGCCGACCGCCTCCCCCGTCAGTATGGTGCGCGCGGCGCGGCGGCCATGGGGGCGCCCGCCCGTTCAGCGAAGAGGGCTTCAGATGAGCAAGATCAAGGTCGAGAATCCGGTCGTCGAACTGGACGGCGACGAGATGACCCGCATCATTTGGGATTTCATCAAGAAGAAGCTGATCCTGCCTTACCTCGACGTGAAGCTGGAATACTACGACCTCGGCATGGAGCACCGCGACGCCACCGACGATCAGGTGACCATCGACGCCGCCAAGGCCATCCAGCGTCATGGCGTGGGCGTGAAATGCGCCACCATCACCCCCGACGAAGCCCGCGTCGAGGAGTTCAAGCTCAAGAAGATGTGGAAGTCGCCGAACGGCACGATCCGCAACATCCTCGGCGGCGTGATCTTCCGCGAGCCCATCATCTGCTCGAACGTGCCGCGCCTGGTGCCGGGCTGGACCCAGCCGATCATCGTCGGCCGCCACGCCTTCGGCGACCAGTACAAGGCCACCGACTTCCGCACCGAAGGCCCCGGCAAGCTCACGATCAAGTTCGAGGGCGCCAACGGCAAGACCATCGAGCACGAGGTCTACCAGTTCACGGATTCGGGCGTGGCCATGGCCATGTACAACACCGACGATTCGATCCGCGACTTCGCCCGCGCCTCGCTGAACTACGGCCTGTCGCGCAAGTATCCGGTCTATCTCTCGACCAAGAACACGATCCTGAAGGCCTATGACGGCCGCTTCAAGGATCTCTTCGCCGAGATCTTCGAGACCGAATTCGCCGCCGACTTCAAGAAGCTCGGCCTGACCTACGAGCATCGCCTGATCGACGACATGGTGGCCTCGGCGCTGAAGTGGTCGGGCGGCTACGTCTGGGCCTGCAAGAACTACGACGGCGACGTCCAGTC
>NZ_JAQTXI010000012.1 GCF_028688855.1 Neomegalonema sp.
GTGATTGCCGCCGGGGCGTCCGCCGCCCTGGTTGCCGCCCCAGTTGCCCCAGCTGCCGCCATGCGAGCCGCCCTTGGAGCCGCCTTTCGAGCCGCCCTTGCCGAAGATTCCGCCCAGACCGCCGCCGAGGCCGCCGATGTTCAAGCCCATGATCGAATCCTTCTGGAGTTGGAGACGGCGCTCACCCGCTGTGAAGCTCTGTCGCCGGTTTCGATATGGCACATCTTATCGTGAATATTTTACATTGGGCAAGGTGGATCGTCCTAAATAGATACAATATATCCTTATGGTCAGGATCCTCCCCCGAGATGGACCGCAAAGGTGAAAATCTTCCGCCTTCCGGCGCGAGGCGTCGGCCCTTTCGCCGGTCCCGGAATCCTCCGGATCCGGAGGACCCGAATCGGTCCTTCAGCGCAGGGCCGCCCGCGCCAGATCCGCGCCCGCTCCGGAGGGATCGCGCGCCAGAGCCTCGCGCCAGTCGGCCTGAGCCCCCGCCGCGTCGCCCAGAGCCCGCCGCGCCGCGCCGCGCTCGTAAAGCGCCAGACTCGACGAAGGCGAAAGCCGCACCGCCGCCTCCGCGCTGGCCAGAGCCCCCGCCGCGTCGCCCGTCCGGCGCAGGGCCGCCGCGTGGAGGCTGCGCAGGTCGGACTCCTGCGGCGCAAGCCGGATCGCCTCGGCCAGATCCGCCGCCGCGCCCGCCGCGTCGTTCAGAGCCGCCCGCGCCCGCGCCCGACCCTCGTAGGCCGCCGCGGAGATTCCCGAACCGGGCGCCGCGCTCAGGGCGTGGCCGTAGTCGGTCTGCGCGCCCGAGGCGTCGCCGCCCGCGAGCCGCAGATCCGCCGCCTGAAGGAAGATCTCGCCGCGCTGAGCCGCAAGCGGCGTCTCCAGGCCCAGAGCCTCCAGAGCCGCCGCCGCCTCCAGCGCGCGGCCCAGCCCCGCCAGAGCCATGGCCTCGCAATGGCGCGCCGGAGCCCCTCCGCCCGCGCCGCGCCAGCCCTGGGCCTCGGCCAGAGCCCCCGCAGGATCGGAAGCCGCCCGAGTCACGCAGGCTTCGTAGCGGTCGGCGCCGGGGGCGGCGGGATGGGCGGCGTTCTGCGCGAGGGCGGGCGCCGTCGGGAGCAGGAGCAGGGCGGAGAGGAAGAGGGCGCGCATGGAGCCTCCTGAAGGAGTGGGCCGGAAGGCCGCGAGTCTACGCCTCCCGGCGCTCCGGAGCGAGAGGCGCGCCTTCTCCCCTTGCGCAAAGCCGCGTGAGGCCGATATAGAGGCGTCGGGAGGTCGTGCGGGCGGAAGCCTCGCCAACCCGGTCAGGTCCGGAAGGAAGCAGCCGTAACGAGATCGCTTTCGGGTCGTGCGGCCTCTCCCGAGATCCGTTCCTCAGGTTCAGGAGGCTGCATGTCCGGCGGCGCCGCGGACGGAGCGGAGAGCGCGGGCTATCTTGTGCTCGCCCGCAAGCATCGTCCCCAGACCTTCGACGCCCTGATCGGTCAGGAAGCCATGGTCCGCGTGCTGGCCAACGCCTTCGCGACCGGACGCATCGCTCAGGCCTATGTGCTGACCGGCGTGCGCGGCGTGGGCAAGACCACCACGGCGCGGATCATCGCGCGCGGGCTGAACTGCGTCGGGCCGGACGGGACCGGCGGACCCACCATCTCCCCCTGCGGACTCTGCGAGCCCTGCCGCGCCATCGCGGAAGGCCGCCATGTCGACGTCATCGAGATGGACGCCGCCTCGAACACCGGCGTCGACTCCATGCGCGAGGTCATCGAGAACACGCGCTACCGGCCCGCTTCGGCGCGCTTCAAGGTCTATGTCGTGGACGAGGCGCACATGCTCTCGACTTCGGCCTTCAACGCCTTGCTGAAGACCCTCGAAGAGCCGCCGCCGCATGTGAAGTTCCTCTTCGCCACCACCGAAATCCGCAAGATGCCCGCCACGATCCTCTCGCGCTGCCAGAGGTTCGACCTGAGGCGCGTCTCCGTCGAGCGCATGACGGCCTATCTGGGCGAGCTGGCCGGGCGCGAGGGCGCGAAGCTGGAGCCCGAGGCTCTGGCGCTGATCGCGCGGGCTTCGGAAGGCTCGGTGCGCGACGGGCTGTCGATTCTGGATCAGGCCATCGCCACGGCGGCGGGAGAAACCGCCGCCGCCGCCGAGATCCGGCGCATGCTGGGGCTGGCGGATCGGGCGCGGATCCATGATCTGCTCGACCATATCCTGAAGGGCGCCCCCGCCGAGGCTCTGGCGGAGCTGCGCGACCAATACGCCGCGGGCGCCGATCCGGCGGGGATCCTCCGCGAACTGGCCGAGGCCGTCCACGGGCTTTCGGTGCTGAAGGTCTCGCCGGAGCATGCGGACCCGGCGCTTTCCTCCGAGGCTCAGGCCCGCAGTCGCGCCATGGCCGAGGGGCTCGCCATGCGCACGCTCACGCGGCTCTGGCAGATGCTGCTGAAGGCGCTGGAGGAGGCCGACCAGGCGCCTTCCGCGCTGATGGCCGCCGAGATGGCCGTCATCCGGATCTGCTGGGTCGCGGATCTGCCCAGCCCCGAGGAGATCCTCAAGCGTCTGGAGGCCGAAGGCCCCGCCGCTTCTCCTGCCGGTCCTTCGGCGCCTCCGGGCGGCGGGGGAGGGGGCGCGCGGGCGGCTCTGGCCCTGGCGCCCCAGCCTCTGGGCGAGGCCGCGCCCCTGGAGGCCGTCGCGCCGCAGCATGATCCCGCGCCGCAGGATCTTCAGGGGCTCTCGGCGCTCTTGCGGGCGAAGAAGGAGCTGGTCCTCGCGCTGGAGGTGGAGGGTGGCCTTCGGCCCACGCGCTTCGAGCCCGGACGCATCCTCTTCGCGCCCTCCGGATCCTATGGCGGCGAGGCCGCCTTGCGCCTGTCGCAGAAGCTGGCCGCCTGGACGGGCCGTCCCTGGCTGATCGAGCCCGACGAAGCCGCGCCGACCGCCGCCGCCGCGCCCGCGAGCTTCGCCGAATCCCGCGCCGCCGCCGTCGAGGCGCTGTCGGAGCGGCTGCGGGCGGATCCTGCGGTGGCGGCTCTGCTGGCCGCCTTTCCGGGCGCCGAATTGCTGAAATCGGCGCCTCCCGCCGCGACGCCCGCCCCCGCCGATCCGCCGCCCCTCGGCGACGGAGAGGCGCCGGAGGATCCGGAGGCTTACGGCGCCGCTTTCGATGATGAAGCCCCATGGGGAGAAGAGTGATGTTCGGAGCGATGAAGGGCCTTGGCGACATCGGCAAGATGATGAAGCAGGCCAAGGAGATGCAGGAGAAGATGGCCCAGATGCAGGAGGATCTCGACCGCGTCGAGGTCGAGGGCCGTTCGGGGGCCGGGCTGGTCCATGCGGTGATGAGCGCCAAGGGCGACCTGCGCAAGCTGACCATCGACCCGAGCCTGCTCGATCCCGCCGACGCCGAGATGGTCGGCGATCTGATCGTCGCCGCCGTGGCCGACGCCCGCGAAAAGGCCGCCGTGAAGATGCAGGAGGAGATGGCCAAGGTCACTCAGGGCCTGCCGCCGGGCATCTTCGGGGGCTGAGCCCTCGGGAGAAGCGGGCGGCGCGCCGCCCGTCTTCCGGATTTCAGGCGTCCGAAAACTCGGCCGCGCCCCTGACCTCGCGGCGGGCGGCGGTCCGGCGGCGATGATCGGCGAATTTCTCGCCTTCGCGACGGCCGGTGCGGAAGCCGTTGACCTTCCAGGTCTTGCAGAGCTTGCAGCCCGCCCTCTGGTTGCGGGCGCGGCCTCTCTTGTGATGCATGGGGGTTCTCCTTCAGCGAAAGGACCTTGCGTCGGAATGTCGCGAGTCGGGCCGCCGCGCAAGTCCCGCCTGCGGGCTCGCCCGGAAAAAACCCGCCCCGATGCGCTCCGGACGCGCCTTTCCGGAGCCTGCGCGGCAGGCGATTCGCCGCATCCCCTTTCGCCTGCGCGCTCAAGGCGGTTATGGTGCCAAGCAGGGGATCGGCGTGCGAAAGAGAGCGGGTCATGCAGGCGAGGACGGGGCGGGCGCAGGAGAAGACGCCCGCAAGGAGACGCATCAACGGGGGCAGGGCGATCAGGTGGGGAATCTGGCGGGGAATCCGGAGCGGCGCGGCTCTGGGGCTTCTGGTCTGGGCCTCGGGGGCCGAGGCGCAGCGCGTCGGAGAGCCTCCCGAACCGGGACGCGTCTATACGGGCGAAGGCCGCTGGATCGGCGGCCTGCCGGATCTGGCGGCGCGTCTGGCCGAGACGCGCTTCGTGGCCATCGGCGAGACTCATGACAATCCCGATCATCACCGGATCCAGGCGGCTCTGACCGCCTCCCTCAAGCCCGAAGTTCTGGCCTTCGAGATGTTCCCCGAAGAGAGCGAGGAGGCGCTGAACGACCTGCGGGCCTTCGGCGTCTCGCGCGCGCGCCTCGCGGAGGCGCTGGACTGGGAGAACCGCGGTTGGGGCGACTGGGATTTCTACGCCCAGATCCTGGAGGCCGCGCCCTGGGCGGGCGTGACCGGCGGCGGTCTGCCGCGCGACGTCCTGCGCCGGGTCTCCGCCGAGGGGCTTTCGGCCGCGCCCGGCGACCTCGTGGCGCGCTACGGGCTGGAGGCGCCTCTCGCGCCGGAGGCCGAGGCGGCCTTGCTCGGGATCTTGAACGAATCGCATTGCGGCCATCTGCCCGCCGCTCGGGTGGGAGGGATGATGGCGGTCCAGCGGCTCTGGGACGCCAGCTTCGCCGAGGCCTGGGCGCGCGGCGCCGGAGAGGAAGGACGCGGCGTGCTGATCGCGGGCGCAGCCCATGTGCGTTCGGATTGGGCGGCTCCTGCCCTGATGCGGCGCGCCCATCCGGAGGCCAGGGTGGCGGCGGTGGGGCTCTTCGGCCATCGGCCCGAAGCGCAGACGCTCGCCGATTACGATCTTGCGCCTTACGACTTCATCGTCATCACCGAGGCCGATCCCGAGCGTCCCGACCCTTGCGCGGGTCTGCGCGCCGCCGCCGAGGCTCGCGCCCGCGCGGAGGCCGGAGCCCCCGAAGAGCCCGAAGCCGGAGAGACCGGCGCGCCCTGAGCGCCCCCTCCGGAAGAGGCGCTCCCGGAAGGCGCGGCCCGGCTCACAAGCGCGCGAGAGCCCCTGTCCTGTCCGGGGTTTGCGGCTATGCTGCGCCGCGCGGGGCTCCGGTCGGGGCCCCGAGGATGAGTGAAGGAAGGCCATGTCCGATTCTGCGAAATCCGTCCTGACGCGTCGGGAGGCTCTGGCCCTGGGCGGCGCGGCGATGCTCGGCGCGGGCCTGGGCCCGGTCGGGGCCCTCGCGCGGGAGGCCTCGGCGATCGGCCCCGCCACGGCGCAGGCTCTGGCGGCGCGGGGCTGGTCGGAGGCGGCCTTCGATCCGCGTCTGAGCCTGAGTCTGCCCGATGTGGTGGAGAACGGCGCCAATGCGCCCGTGGACCTCTCCATGTCGGACCTGCCCGAGGGGGTCTTCGTGAAGCGGCTGGGGCTTTACGCCGAAGCGAACTTCACGCCGGAGATCGCGCTCTACCGTTTCGGCCCCGCGACGGGCGCGCCCCTGCGGATCTCGGTGCGGGCGCGTCTGGCGGAGTCGCAGACGGTCCTCGCCGTGGCGGAGCTCTCCGACGGGAGCCTGCTGGCGGCGGATTTCGCGGTCAAGGTCGCCATCGGCGGCTGCGCGGGCTGAGGAGGAAGCGTCCATGAGCGACGAGGAATACGAGATCAGGCCGCGTCTGCGGGCTCCGAAGACCGCCGCCCCCGGCGAGCGCGTCACCATCCGCAGCCTGCTGATGCATCCGATGGAATCGGGGCGGCGCAAGGATCTGGAGGGGAAGGACATCCCGCGCCGGATCATCTACAGCGCCCGCTTCACGGTCGGGGGCGAGGAGGTCTTCGCGGCGGAGCTCTCGCCCATGAACGCCTCGCCGCTCTATCTCGAATTCGACCTGACCATAGAGGGCCCGACGCTCCTCGAAGCGGAGTGGATCGAGGACGGCGACGAACGCCGCTGGACCGCCTCGACGCGCATCGAGATCGCCTGACCCCTTTCCCCTGCGGAGCCCTGCCTCATGACCGCCCTTTCCGATTCCGGGGTCAATCCTCGTCGCCGCGCCTTCGTGACGGCCCTGTTCTTCGTGGCGGGGCTGGCGACGGTCTTCATCGCGCTCGGGGCGACGGCCTCGGCGCTGGGCCAGGCTCTGGCGCGCTACAAGGACCTGCTCGCCATGGCGGGCGGGGCGGTGATTCTCGTCTTCGGGCTGCATTTCCTCGGGATCCTGCGGATTCCCTTCCTCTATCGCGAGGCGCGGGTGCAGGGCGTGGGCGGAGGGGGCACGCGCCTGGGCGCCTACGCCATGGGTCTGGCCTTCGCCTTCGGCTGGACGCCCTGCGTCGGGCCGGTGCTGGCGGCGGTGCTGTTTCAGGCGGCTCAGGCCGAAAGCCTCGGGCGCGGGGTGGGGCTGCTGGCGGCCTATTCGGCGGGGCTCGGGATTCCCTTCCTGCTGGCGGCCTTGTTCATCACGCCCTTTCTGGGCTTCGTGAAGCGGTTCCGCAGAAGCCTCGGGGTGATCGAGAAGGTCATGGGCGGGATTCTGGTGGTCGTGGGGCTGTTGTTCCTGACCGGCGGATTCACCCAGCTTTCGCTCTGGATGCTGGAGAACATGCCCTTCCTCGCCCAGATCGAGACCTTCGCGCCCGGCGCCGAGGGGCTGCGCAGCGGCGGAATCGACGTGGGCTATCCGGCGGCCTTCTTCGGCGGGCTGCTGAGCTTCCTGTCGCCTTGCGTGTTGCCTCTGGCGCCGCCCTATCTGGCCTATGTCGCGGGGATGAGCCTCGACGAGATGAAGGGCGACGGAGAGATGAAGGCGGTGAAGGCGGCCTGAGGGAGGGTCAGTCCCCGCCGCGTTCGATGACGAAGATCAGGGCGCCCTCGAAATTCCGGCGGGTGTCGATCAGCTTGTGGCCCTGTTCGGCGCAATAATGGGGCGCGTCGACGATGGCGGCGGGGTCGTCCGCGATCAGACGCAGACGACTCCCCGGACGCATCCCCTGAAGCCGCTTGTGCGCCTTCAGCACCGGCAGGGGGCATTTCAGCCCCCTGGCGTCCATTTCGGATTCCATGTCGGGTTCTTCGGTCACGTCATGAGCCTTCCCAGCGGCGTAGGGCCAGGACCGCATTCAACCCGCCAAAAGCAAAGGAATTGGATAGGGCCGCCGAGATTTTCGCTTCACGCGCGCAATTGGTCACGATGTCGAGGTCGCATTCCGGATCTGGCTCCTCATAGTTGATCGTGGGCGCGATGATTCCCTCGCGAAGGGCCATGATGGTCGCCACCGCCTCCAGAGCCCCCGCGCCGCCGATGCAATGGCCATGCATGGATTTCGTCGAGGTGACGCTGAGCGCCTCCGCCGCCGGGCCGAGCGCCGCCCGCAGCGCCGCGCATTCGGTGCGGTCGTTGGCCTGGGTGGCGGTGCCGTGGGCGTTGACGTGCCGGATGGCCTCGGGCGAGAGCCGCGCGTCCTCCAGAGCGGCGCGGATGGCCCGCGCGGCGCCGTCCAGCGAGGGCTGCACGATGTCGCTGGCGTCGGAGGTCATGCCGAAGCCGAGGATCTCCGCGAGGATCTCGGCGCCGCGGGCCTTCGCCGATTCCAGCTCCTCGAGGATCAGCACCGCCGCGCCCTCGCCCTGGACCATGCCGCTGCGGTTGCGCGAGAAGGGGCGGCAGGCGTCGCGGGCCATGACCCTCAGGCCCTCCCAGGCCTTGAGCACGCCATAGGTCAGCCCCGATTCGGCGCCGCCCGTGGCGGCCATGTCGGCGCCCCCCGAGCGGATCAGATGGAAGGCCTGTCCGATGGCGTGATTCGAGGAGGCGCAGGCCGTCGAGACCGACCAGGCCGGGCCCTTCAGACCATATTTGATGCTGATCTGGCTGGCGGGGGCGTTGGCCATCAGGCGCGGCACGATGAAGGGATGGACGCGCGTCTTCCCCTCGCCGTAGACGAGCCGGTAATTGTCGTCCTGGGTGTGCTGTCCGCCCATGCTGGTGCCGATCACCGTGGCGGCGCGCAGCTTGCGTTCGTCGCTGAGTTCGAGGCCGCTTTGCGCCATGGCCTCGGCGGCGGCCACGAGGGCCATCTGGGTCACGCGGTCGAAGAGCGAGATGTCCGAGCGGGAGAAATGCTCCTCGCCGATGAAGTCCCGGGCCTCGGCGGCGAAATTCGTCGAGAGCCCTTCGGTGGGAATCATCTGGATCGGCCCGATTCCCGAGCGCCCTTCGCGCAGCCCCTGCAGAAACCTTTCCCGCCCGACGCCGAGGCTGGAGACGACGCCGGATCCGGTCACCACGACGCGGCGCACGCGTCAGGACTCCTTTTCGGCGAGGAGCCGGCGCACCGCCTGCGCGGCCGCGCCCACGGTGGAGATGTCGAAATCCGAGGCGTTCGGATCATTGGCGTTGTAGGGCACCGAGATGTCGAAGGACTCCTCGATGGCGAAGACGATCTCGACCAGCGCCAGCGAATCGAGGCCGAGCCCGTCGGGCGTGGAGTCGGGCGTGATCTGTCCGGGGTCCATCATGGCCTGCTGGGCGATGATGCGGCGGACTTCCGCGAAGACGGAGTCGGCGGTCTCGGTCATAGGGTCCCCTTCATCTGCTCGAACGACGCGTTTCAGGACGCGTCGCGCTTCGGTTCGGTCAGCGCGGCGATCTGGCCCCGCATCTTCTCCATGAAGCGCGGCAGCCGCCGCTGCGCCATGAAGACCCGGATGGCCTCAGCATGGGGCAGGGCCGGAAACCCCATCATGACGGCGCCCGGCGCCACATCGCCGCTGACGCCCGAGGCCGCCGTGACCACCGCGTCGGAGCCGATCCTGACGTGGTCGGCCACCCCGACCTTGCCCGCCAGCACCACCCGGTCGCCGATCTCCGTGCTGCCTGCGATTCCGACATGCGCGCAGATGAGGCAGTTCCGCCCCATGCGCACATTGTGCCCGATCTGCACGAGGTTGTCGATTTTCGTTCCGTCGCCGATCTCGGTGTCCCGGAGGGTGCCGCGGTCGATGGCCGCGCCCGCGCCGATCTCGACGTCGTCGCCGATCCGCAGCCCGCCCAGCGAGAAGACCCGCATCAGACGGGTGTTCTTCGCCTCTTCGGCCACGGCGCCGGTGGATCTGGCGCTCTCGACGGATCCGCGTTCGGGCGTGGCGAAGGAGAAGCCGTCGGCGCCGAGGACCGCGTTGGGATGGATGATCGCCCGCGCGCCGATGCGCGCCCGCGCGCAGATCCGGACGCCTGCGCCGATCAGGGCGTCGGGGCCGATCAGGGCGCCTTCCGCGACGCTGGCGTGCGAGAGGATCCGCGCCCTCGGGCCGATCTTCGCGCCGGGCCCGATCCAGACGAAGGGCCCGACGCCGGAGCCCTCGCCGATCTCGGCCGAGGGATCGACGAAGGCCGTCGGATGGACGCCCTGCGGGGCGTGGATCTCCGGAGCGAATCGGGCGGTGATCGGGGCCATGGCCGATTTGGGGCGACGCACGAGAATCGCGCCCTCCAGCCCGAGGGCCTTCCAGTCGGCGCCCTCGCGCAGCACGGCGGCGCGGGCGGGCGGCCTGACGAGCTTCTCCAGATCCTCGGCCATGGCGAGGGCGAGATCGGTCGGCGCGGCCGCGTCGGAGGGATGGGCGGCGCGGTTCACGCGCAAGGCGCCGTCTCCTTCGAGGCGCGCGTCAAGGGCGGCCGCAAGCTCGGCGAGGGAGACGTCCATGCTGACCCTTCCTTGAGTCCGGGGGGAGAGTGCGCAGGCGCGGAAGCCGCGCGCCTGCGCCTTGCTCTCCGCTTAGCGCGGCGGCTCCCGTCTTGTCAAAGCGTCGGACGGAGAGCCGCGGCGGGCGCGAGAGGCGCCGAAGCGGGCGCGACCGGCGCCGAGACGGGAAGGGGCGCGTCTATGGCCGCGTTCTGGAGAGCCGCCGCAAGCTTCTCGTCGCGATTGTAGACGTCTTCGCGGAACTGGAGCCGCCCCTGGGAATCGACCCAGGCCGTGTGATAGGTCAGGCGCACCTGAACCGGACGGCGCAGACGCACCAGATGCTCGACGTTGTTGGCGAGCTGCCGCGCGACCTCGGCCTGGGGATCCTCGGCCTGGGGCGCGAGCAGCGCCTGAGCCAGCTCCAGCGGGCGCTCGACGCGCACGCAGCCGTGGCTGAAGGCGCGGGCCTCGGCGCCGAAGAGATGCCGCGAAGGGGTGTCGTGCAGATAGATGTTGAACTGGTTGGGGAACATGAACTTCACCCGCCCGAGCGCGTTGTCCGGGCCGGGCTTCTGGCGCACCAGGAAGGGGAAGTTGCGCGGGGTGATCTTCGACCAGTCCACCTTCGTGGAATCGACCACCTCTCCGCCGCGGGTGAGCTCCATGTTGCTCTCGACGAAATATTTCGGATTGCTCTGGGCCTTGGGCAGCATCTCGTTGCGGGCGATGCTCATGGGCACGTTCCAGCTCGGATGGAAGACCATGTGGTCGATCCGGTCGTCGAATTCGGGCGTCATGCTGCCGTCTTCGGTCTGGCCGACGGCCACGCGGCTCCAGAGGACGGGCTGTCCGGCCTCGTAGAGGGTCATCTCGAAGCCCGCGAGGTTCACGTCGACGCGGCGCGGCTCGGCGGTCCGGCCGTTGCGCCAGCGCAGACGCTCCATGTTCAGCATGATCTGCGCGATGCGCCGCTCGATGGGCGCGTTCAGCGCGCGCAGGGTGCGCGGTCCGGCCACGCCGTCGGGCTGGAGCCCGTGGCGGTTCTGGAAGGCGGCCACGCCCTGCATCAGCCGCTGGTCGTAAAGGGAGGCCTGGACGAGCGCGGAGACGGGGAGCGGCGCGCCGAACTGCGGGCCGACGCTCATCGCCTCGACCTCCGGCGGCAGATCCCCCAGAGCCGCCAGACGCCGCCGCAGCAGCGTCACGGCGGGCGAGGCGTCGCCGGGGCGCAGGATCCCGAATTCGGGCAGAGGCCCGCCCCAGCCCCCTTGAGAGGAGAGGCGCAGATAATCGCTCAGCACGCCCTTGAGCCGCGCGTATTCCGGCGCGCGGGGCGCGAGATCCTCCAGATAGGCGCCCAGATCGGGCGCGGCGGCGGCGGCCTCCAGCAGATCGGCGGGAGCGGGGCGGGTCACGTCCAGATGGATGTCGGCGTCCACCGAACGGGGCTCCACCAGCCCGACCGAGACGTCGCGGGCGTAGGAGAGGAAGGCAGTCGCGAGATCCAGATCCAGCGCCGAGGCGTCGGCGGGGCTGAGCGCCGTCGAGCCTTCGAGGCGTCCGCGCAGGGCGGCGCCGCCGTATTTGCGGGCGGGCAGGGCGTGTTCGGCGGCGCGCTCCAGGGTCTCGGCGAGGAGCAGCGCGCGGGCCGGAGTCCAGATGGGCTGGCCGCGTCTGGCGGCGAAGCTCTGGGCGGCGCGGCGGTCGAGGACGTTCTGGGCGATGGGGGCGGGCTTGGGCGGCGGCTTGGGCGAGGAGGCCAGAGGCTTTTCGGGGCCGCTCAGGGGCTCGATCGTCGGCGCGGGAGCGGCGGGCCGGGCGGCGACGGCCGCGGTCGCGGCGGTCGCGACCTGGGTGCGGGCCGCCGCGGCGAGGCTGCGGCCCTCGCCCGTTTCGGCGAAGGCCGACAAGGAGGCGGGCGGGGAGGCCGCGGCCAGAGCCGCCAGGATGGAGATGGCCGCAACGCGCATGGAGAAGGCTCCCTCTGGTCCTTGCGCCTCTCGGCGCGTCGTTTCGCCACCTTGGGGGGCGATGGTAAAGGCGGCTTTAAAGCCATCTTAGGGTTCTTTATACACTGTGGCGGCTAGACTATACGGCGAGCTTCCTGCCGTGCGCGATCACAAGAAAGTTCGAAACCCCGGTCTCTACGCTTCCAAGGATGAATTATGGCCGACACCGATCAGATGACGCCCTCGCGTCGTCGAGTCCTTCAGGCCCTGAGCGCCTGCGCCTTCTCCGCCGTCGCCGCGCCCGCCGTCGCGGGGCCTCTCTTCTCGCCGCTTCCGGCCCGGAAACCCGCCGTGCGCCGACTGCGCCTGAGCAACGCCCATACGGGCGAAAGCTTCTCGGGCGTTTATTTCGCGAACGGCGCCTATGTGCGCGAATCCCTGACGCGCCTCAATTATCTGCTTCGGGACTGGAGAAACAACGAGATCATCGCCATCGACCGCCGAACCCTGGACATCGTATCTCAAATGCAACGTGATCTGGATACGGACGAGCCTTTCAGCGTCATCTCGGCCTATCGCACGCCCGCCACCAACGCCATGCTCCGCGAGCGGGATTCGGCGGTGGCCTCGCGCTCCTATCATCTGCGGGGCATGGCCATGGACCTGAGGCTGAAAGGCCGCAGCGTCGAGCAGATCCGCCGCGCGGCGGACAGCCAGAAGGCGGGGGGCGTCGGGGCCTACGCCAATTCGCGCTTCGTGCATGTGGACAGCGGCCCGCTGCGCAGCTGGCGCGGCTGAGGCCGGGGAAGCTTCTCCGGAAAGGCCTCCATGCTCCGGACCGACGGCCGCGTTCCGCGCGGCCCTCCATGCGGAGCCCGCGCCTTGCGCGCGACCCCCCGGGTTGGGCTGGGGCGGGATCGGGAGGCCGCGCGGCCGCGCGTCTCTGGAGACGCGCAGGCCCTCTGTATCAAGACGGAAATAACGGCGGGCGCATGAGCGGATTGCGGCGCCGGAAGGGCCATTTCGGGATGAAATGCGGCGAAGCCCGTCCTGCGGCCTGCGCCCGAGGCCCCGGTCAGGCCGGATTCCGCGCCTTCGGGCCCTCTCGCACGGATCTTGCTGGAGTTCCGCCGGGAGTCCGCCGGACGGAGGGAGGCGCCCGGTCCGCCGCCGCGAATCCCTGGCCGAATCGTTCCGAGCCCGTCCTTTTACGGCTTGGGAAGGGGCGCAAGGCATAGTCCGGCGCTGGACTTCGGAGCGCGGCTGATCTTGGGGGCCGACGAAGCGGGATGGACGCGATGCGGAAGAACGGTCTGCGGTCGATCAGGGGAGTCATGGCGGCGGCGGTCCTCGCCCTGGCGGCGGCTCCGGGATTCGGGACGCCCGGCGCCTCCGGACGCGCCTTCGCGGCCTCGACGGCGCCCGCCTCGGCCGAGAGGATGAGCCTGGAGATCGACGGCGGCGCCTCCGTGACGCTGGAGCGCGTCGCGCCGCCCCGGCCCGAGGTCTTCGCGGGCGCCCCGGCCTACGCGCTCTGGACGCGCGACGGATTCGCCGAGCCGGTGCGCTTCCGGCTCTCCTCCAATCATGCGGCCTATGTGCGGGGCTGGCGTCTGGCCATCTACCGCTCCGGCGACCTCGAAAGGCGCCGTCCGGTCCAGAGCTTTTCGGGGCGGGGCGCGAGCTACGTCGAATCGCCGGTCTGGGACGGTTCGGCGGCGCCGGGCGTGCCGAAGCTGCGGCCCGGCGAGGAGCTGTTCTACGTCTTCGAGGCCACCGACCGCATGGGGCGCGTGGCGGCCTCCGATCCGGCGCCTCTGCTGCTGGCGCGCTACGTCATGCCGCAGCAGGCCCGCACGCTGAAGTCTCAGGCGCAGTCGACGGCCCTCTCCGGGCGTCCCGAGATGGACGCCGGGCAGGCCTGGGGCTTGCGCATCCGGGTGGCGGGGCTCAAGGCGGGCGAGACCCTGCGACTCGACGGCATGGCTCTGGCCGCCGATTCCTCGGGCGCCGCCGAGCTGACCCAGATCCTGCCGCCCGGCCGCTACGCTCCGAAGGTCGAGCTGACCCGCGCCAGGGGCCGCACGGTTCAGGCCGAGCTCGCCTTCGCGCTGGGCGATCCCGCCGCGAACGCCCAGCCGCGTCCGCTCTGGGGGGCGGGCAGCGCGGCCGCCGTGGCTCTGGCCCGGCCCGCGGCCGTCCCGACCCGCAGCGCCCATTACGAACTCGCCAACCAGACGATGATCTACCTCCCCGACACCGACGTCGCCCGCGATTCGGTGCGCGCGGTCGTCATGGTCGAGGGCGAGACCGCCGCCGCGCTTTCGGCGGGCGAACATTACGTGCTCGATTCGCTCCAGGGACGGCTTGCGCTGACCTCGGCGGGGCGCGACCTCATGGACGGAATCGCCCAGGGGCTGGAGGAGGGCGGCCAGGCCGGCCGTCTGGAGATCGGATATCGTCCTCTCGCCGAGCTTGAGCCCGCCGACGCCGCGCCTTCGGCGCCGGTGGCGGCCGCCAGCGGCGACGGCGCCGATTTCGTCGTGACCTATGGCGACGCCCTCGGGCCGGATCTGCGGCTCGCCGCCGCCGAGGCCCTGATCGCCGAGACCATCGCCGAGGGCGAAGCCGAAAACGAGGCCGACGCCCGCACTCCCCTCCTCGCCCGCGCGCCGGAAGCGGAGACGAAGCCGGAGGCCAGGCCCGAACCGGTCCTGACGGCTCAGGCCAGGCCCCGTCCCGACCATCCGCTGGAGTCTCCCGCGCCCCGCGCCAAGCCCCGGAGCGCCGCCCCCGCCGCCGAGACCCCGCCCGCCGTCCTGCTGGCTTCGGCGCCCGCCGCGCCCGCTCCGGTGGAGGCCGCGCCGCTCTTCGACGATCCGGGGGCTCTGGTCCTCGTCGCGGCGGAGAGGCCGAAGCGGTCGGGCGCCGCGCCCGCCTCCAGGTCCGAGCCGAGCCTCGTGGCTCAGGGCCTCTTCATCGCGGCCTCGGCGCCCGCGGGCTTCGAGTCCGCCGCCCATCCGGGCGAAGAGGCCGCCCGCGCGCCCGCGCGCCTCAGCGCCGCACCGCCGCCCGCCGCCCGCAGCATCGCCGAGATCCTCACTCAGGGCTTCATCCTCGACAAGGACTGAGCCGGGTCCTCGGGAACCCTGCGCGGAAGGCGGAGCGGCGCGGAATCCGGAAAAAACATCCCGGCCCGGTTGGCGCGCTTGCCGATTTCGCATATCATCGCCACATAGGGATCCAGCGCGCTCCGCAGGAGCCGCGGCTTGGCCGCGGAGCTCCTGAGGCCGGAGCGGGCGCGGTCCGGCTTGGAGAAACATGCGGCGATGAATCCAACGACCTTGCGCGGCGTCGCCTATTGGGGGCTGGCGATCGTCATCCTCTTCACGGGTCTGGGCGCCGTCGCCGCCAACGCCGATGAGAAGGAGGCTCCCGCCCCCGTCGCGGAGCCCGCGCGATGAGCGGCGGCAAGCCCTGGGGCGGGCCTTACAGCCCGAAACGCCCTTCGCGGCCCTCGCGGCCGGATTCCCGCGCGCCTGTCGGGACCGGGGAGCGGGCGGATCGTCTGCCCCCCACCGAGAGCCTGCCCGTCTACGGCGAGGAGCGCGAGGCGGCGAAATCCTCCGGCTCTCCCTTCGAGCAGCCCCTCCGCCGCCCCCCGGCCTCCGAACGCCCGGCCTCTCCGCCGCGCGACGACTGGAGATCGCGCTTGACCTCCTCAGCCAAGCCCTATGACGCCGCCGAGCGGCTGCGCCGCCGCGACTCCGCGCGCGCGCGCCGCATTCCGTGGTTCGGCCTGCCGATCCTCTTCGCGGCCTTCGGCTCCCTGGCGACGGGGAAGCCGGGCGGCATGATCGCCTTTCTGGGCGCCTGGGCGCTGCTGGCGCTCGGCTCCCATCTGATCGGCGAGGGCCAGAAGGCCCAGGAGGCCTATGACGCGCGCAGCCTCGCGGCGGCGCCCTCCCTGCCGCGCAAGCTGCTGGGTTCGCTGGCGGTGGGGCTCGGGGTGGGTCTGGCGGGGGTCATGGCCTTCGGCTTCTTCTCGGGCGCGGCGGTCGGGCTGGTGGCGGGAGCGCTGTCGGCCTTCGTCTTCGGCGCCGATCCCCTGCGCGCCAAGGGCGACGCCACGATCTCCGACGTCTCCATCTCCGATCTCGACGCCGCCCTGACCGAAGCCCGCGGCAGGGTCGCGGCGCTGGAGGGGGTCGCGCGCAACCTCAAGGACCGCTCGCTCGGCGCGCCCATCCGCGAGATCGCGGATCAGACGCAGCTCATCCTCAAGCGCATCGAGGAGGATCCGGCCGATCTGCGCCGGTCGCGCAAGTTCCTGAAGGTCTATCTCGACGGCGTGCTGGAGGCCGCGCGGAAATACGAGCGCGCCCAGGCCAACGTCGATCCCGAGACGGAATGGAAATTCCGCAAGCTCCTGCGCGACATGCGTCAGGTCGCCGTCGAGCATCACGACAAGCTGCTCAACGACGACAGGACCGACCTCGACGTGGAGATCGAGGTGCTCGCCGACCGCCTCAAGCATGAAGCGGGCGTCTGAGCCTCTCCGCTTCGCTCCCGCGAGGACGTGAGGATTTCAACCTGAGCCTTTACGCCGACGGCGCGTCGGCCCCCGGAAAGAGGAAGATCATGCCGAACGAGGATGTGACGGAAAAGGCCCGCGTCGCCGTCGCGGAAGCCGCCGAGACCCTGCAGCTGGCGCTGCCCGCGCCCAAGGCCGAACTGATCACCCTGCCCCAGGCCGATCCGCGCGAGGCGCAGGAGATCCGGCGCCGCATGCAGGAGATCGACCTGCACAACACGCAGTCGATCATCAAGTTCGGCTCCAAGGCGCAGGAGGATCTGACCCAGATCTCCGACCAGATGCTGGAAGGCGTGCGCAACAAGGACGTGGGTCCGGCCGGAGGCGCGCTGCGCAACATGGTCGGCGCCATCCGCGGCTTCGACGTCAACGAGCTGGGCGTCAACACGCCTCAGGGCTTCTTCGCGCGCATCTGGAACTGGCTGTTCGGCAAGGCCTCCAGCGTGCATGACTTCGTGGCGAAATACGAGCAGGTCCGCGGCCAGATCGACAAGATCTCCGACGAGCTGCTGGGCCACGAGACCATCCTGCTCAAGGACATCAAGTTCCTCGACAAGCTGTATGAATCCTCGCTGTCCTTCTACGACGAGCTGGCGCTCTACATCGCGGCGGGCGAGGCCAAGATCGCCGATCTCGACGCCAACGACATCCCCGCCAAGGAGCGCGAGGTCCAGGCCGCGCCCGAGGGCCAGGGCCTCGTGAAGGCGCAGGAGCTGCGCGACCTGCGCGCCGCCCGCGACGAGCTGGAGCGCCGCATCCACGACCTCAAGCTCACCCGTCAGGTGACGATGCAGTCTCTGCCGTCGATCCGCCTCGTGCAGGAGAACGACAAGAGCCTGGTCAACAAGATCAACTCGACCCTCGTGAACACCGTCCCGCTCTGGCAGACCCAGCTTGCGCAGGCCGTGACGATCCACCGCTCGCGCGAGGCGGCGGGCACCGTCAAGGCCGCCACCGACCTCACCAACGACCTCCTCAAGAAGAACGCCGAGAACCTCCAGCAGGCCAACCGCGAGATCCGCGAGCAGATGGAGCGCGGCGTCTTCGACATCGAGACCGTGAAGGAGGCCAATCAGCGCCTCATCGCGACCATCGAGGAGAGCCTCACCATCGCCGACGAGGGCAAGAAGCGCCGCGCCGCCGCCGAGCGTGAGCTCCTCAACATGGAGAACGAGCTCAAGCGCACGCTCTCCGCCGCCTCCGCCCGCAAGGACGGCGTGGGCGACAACCTCGGCACCTCGACCGGGCGCCGCCGCTCCTGAGGTTGAGGGCCGCTCTGGTTCTGGCGGCGGGGCTGGCCCTCTCGGGCTGCGCGGCGACGCGCGGAGCGGGCGGGGGCCTCGACGCCGAAGCTCTGGCGGCGGATTTCCTGACGCTCGCCTTCCGGGCCGAGGCTCTGGAGGGCGGGCGCGCGCCGCCCGGCGGGGCTCCTGCGCCTCTGACGCGCTGGGCGTCGCCTCCGGGCTTCGCGCTCGAAGGCGGGACGCCGGAGGATCGGGCCGAGGCGCTGCGGCTGCTCGGGCGGCTGGAGACGCTGACGGGGCTGCGCTTCGCGGAGCGGGAAGGGGAGGGGGCCGCCTTGCGCATCCGCTTCCTCGACCCTGAAGCGCGGCGGCGGGATGCGCTCCGGGCGCGGGATTTCCGGGCGCTGCGGCGGCTCTGGGCGGAGGATTCGGGGGTGTTCTGTCTGGCTCTGGGCGAGACGGATGAAGCCGGGGCGCTGGTCCGGGCGGAGGTCCTGCTCAAGGCAGAAGCCGGTCCGGCGCGTCGGCGGTCCTGTCTGGCCGAGGAGCTGGGGCAGGCCATGGGCCTCTTCAACGACGCGGCGACGCGCGGTCCCTCCGTCTTCGACGACGACGACCGCCACGCCTTCTGGACCGCGCAGGATGAAGCTCTTCTGCGTTTGTTGTATGATCCGCGCCTGACGCCGGGCATGAGCGCCGAAGAGGCCGCTCCGCTCGTGCGGGAGATCGCGAAGGAAGCGGCGCGGCGCGCTGCGGGAGGAGGTCGGCCATGAGTCTCTGGGATCGCCTGATGGGCGAATTCGTCGATGTGATCGAGTGGACGGCCGACGACGGCCGCACCATGGTCTGGCGTTTCGAGCGTCACGGCAACGAGATCAAGTATGGCGCCAAGCTGACCGTCCGCGAGAGCCAGGCGGCGGTCTTCGTCAACGAGGGCCGCATCGCCGACGTCTTCGAGCCGGGCATGTACATGCTCGAAACGAACAACCTGCCCCTGCTCTCGACGCTCCAGCACTGGGACCACGGCTTCCAGAGCCCCTTCAAGGCCGAGGTCTATTTCCTCAGCCTCAAGCGCTTCGTGAACCTGAAATGGGGCACGAAGAATCCGATCATGCTGCGCGATTCGGAGTTTGGTCCGGTGCGGCTGCGGGCCTTCGGCACCTATGCGGTGCGGATCGCGGACCCGGCCAAGTTCATGACCGAGATCGTCGGCACCGAGGCGCATTTCGAAGTCGGCGAGATCGCCGACAATCTGCGCGACCTGATCGTCTCGCGCTTCGCCAACGCCCTCGCCGAGGCCAACGTCCCGGCGCTGGATCTGGCGCGCAACTACGACGACATCGGCGAGTTCCTGCGCCGCCGCATCGATCCGCAGATGCGGGAGGATTACGGCCTCGAACTGACCCAGCTGCTCATCGAGAACGTGTCCTTCCCGCCCGAGGTCGAGAAGGCCCTCGACAAGCGCACCGAGATGGGCGTCATCGGCGATCTCGACCGCTACAAGCATTACGAGGCGGCCCGCGCGCTCGGCGCGGCGGCGGAGAACCCCGGAGGCGCCGCAGGCGCCGGCATGGGGATCGTCCTCGGCGGAGCCCTGGGCCAGGGCGCAGGCTCGATCCTCAACACGCCCGCCCCCGCTCCGGGAGGCGCCCCCGGCGCCGGAGCGCCGCCGCCTCTGCCCGGCGCGGGCAAGCCTGCGGGCAAGCTCTGGCATGTGGCCTTGAACGGCTCGCCCGCCGGACCCTACGACGAGCAGCAGGTCCGCGACTCCATCGCCTCGGGCGGCCTGCCCGCCGACGCGCTGATCTGGAGCCCCGGCATGAGCGAATGGCGCCCCGCCCATGAGGCGCTGAATCTCGGCGGCTCGGCGGCCAGCTCGGCCCCGCCGCCCCTGCCGAAGGGCTGACCGACTTGACCGACCGCGAGGGCCGCAAAGGCGCAGGGATCTGGGGCGCGGCGCCGGAGGACGACTTCAATCCTCCCGCCTCCTCCTCCGAGAGCTTTCCCTGCGCGCAATGCGGCGCGCATCTGGTGTTCCAGCCGGGGACGGACCGCATGGTCTGTCCCCATTGCGGCCATGTGAACTTCATCGATTCGCGCTCCGGCGAGGCCATCCACGAGGTGGATTTCCGGAGGGCGCTGAAGGACCAGATCTCCGCGACGGAGATCGAGACCACCCAGGTCGTGGTCTGCGGGAATTGCGGCGCCGCCGTCGAGCGCGACGAACGGGAGCGGGCTTCGGTCTGTCCCTATTGCGCCTCGCCTCTGGTGGGGGATCCGGGGGCCAACCGCCATTTCAAGCCCAAGGGGATTCTGCCTTTCGTCCTCAGCGAACGCGAGGGACGCAAGGCGCTCGATTCCTGGCTGGGCTCGCGCTGGTTCGCGCCTTCGGGCCTGCGCCAGTTCGCCCGCGCCGACAAGCGCATGACGGGCATCTACACGCCCTACTGGACCTTCGACGCCGACAGCCAGAGCGAATATACGGGCCGTCGCGGCGACACCTATTACGTCACCGAGACCTACACCGTGCAGACCAACGACGGCCCGCAGCGCATGACGCGCCAGGTGCCGCGCATCCGCTGGACCAACGTGCGGGGCCGCGTGCGGCGCTTCTTCGACGACATCCTGGTGCTCGCCTCGACGGGCCTGCCCAAGGCGCACGCCGATCAGCTCGCGCCCTGGGATCTGCATGCGCTGGCGCCCTACAAGGCCGATTACCTCGCGGGCTTCCGCTCCGAGGCCTATACGGTGGATCTGGAGGAAGGCTTCTCCGAGGCCCGCGCGGTGATGGATCTCCAGATCCGCCGCGACGTCCGGTTCGACATCGGCGGCGATCATCAGCAGATCAATTCGGTGGACACCCAGCTCGGGGCGATCACCTTCAAGCACATCCTGCTGCCGATCTGGATCGCGGCCTATCGCTATCGGGGCAAAAGCTATCAGTTCGTGGTCAACGGCCGCACCGGCGTCGTGCGCGGAGACCGCCCCTACAGCGCCTGGAAGATCATCTTCGCCTTTCTGGCGGGGGCGGCGATCATGGCGGCTCTGGCCTATGTGCTGCATGTCAGCGGCGCTCTGGACGACATGGTGGGCGGCGCCATGCCCTCGATCCGCTTCGACACGGGCGGCGGCGGAAGCTGGAACTTCTAGGCTCCGCTCCTCAGGCGCAGGATTCCGCGCCGTCCGGGCGCAAGCTCGGGCGGGGGCGGGGGCGCAAGAGCCTCGGGGAGGTTTTCGGCCCCGCCCGAAGGCGAGGCCGCAGGAGTCTCAGCCCTCTCCGCTTTCGGCGGCGTCGGCGGATTTGGCGTTGAGCTGGCCGTAGGAGGAGGCGCCGATCTCGTCATGCAGCTGGAGCTGCGTTTCGAGGAAGTCGATATGGCCCTCTTCGTCGATCATCAGCTCCTCGAAGAGCTTCATCGAGCCGTAATCGCCGACGGAATGGGCCAGATCGCGGCCTTCCTTGTAGAGCTGACGCGCCTCGCGCTCGGCGGCGAGGTCGCATTCCAGCGTCTCGCGGACGTTCTGTCCGATGCGCAGAGGGTCCAGCGTCTGGAGGTTCGGATGGCCTTCGAGGAACAGGATGCGCGCGATGAACCGATCCGCGTGCCGCATCTCCTCGATGGATTCGGCCCGCGCCTTGGCGGCCAGCTTGCCGTAGCCCCAGTCTTCAAGCAGCCGGAAGTGAAGCCAGTACTGGCTCACGGCCGTCAATTCGCTGCGGAGCCCCTTGTTCAGGTGCTCGATGACTCTGGCGTCGCCCTTCATGATGACATTCTCCCTGACGAATCCCGGCGGCGGCGCAGGGAGCGCCGCCATAGGGGCATTCCGCCCCGCGCGCATGGAGTTCGTCAATGATTTTCATCATCAGGGGACGACAATTGCCGCACCTCGGCCTCTTGCCGAGATGTTTGTAGACGCCCGCGCAGGTCAGGGACCCGCCGTCAGCCGCCGCTGTTTCAACCGCGGATCTGATCGCGCGGTCGTCGATCACGGCGCAGGAACACACGATCATGCCGGTCGCGCTCCGTTTCCGCAGGTGAAGCCTTCGAACCTTGACGCCAAAACCGCGCCGGGAAAGGCGGCTGGCGTCTTGCGCAGGGAGAAACGCGAGGTTTTCGGCATCTGACGGATCCTCGGAGGGTGGGCGACCGGAGATCGGTGAATTCCGACTCCCTTGCTACGCCATAAGTCCGAGGGAATCAATCGGAAAGTCCGAGGGAAAGAATCGGGATGCGGGCGGCGGCGCGGGCGGGTCTCCGGGGCTGAGGCGAAGAGCCGCGCCCCGCGGATCTCCCGGAACGGGCGCCGCGCATGAGGAAGGCCCCGGAGAAACCTCTCCGGGGCCTTGAAATCAGGCGACGATTCGCGTCGGAAATGGCCGGTCTGCGGCGCAGGCGGCTCAGCGGAAGTTCGGATCCTCGATCACGAATTTCGCCGGCTCGATGGCCATGCCGCGCTGCACGTTGTTCATGCTGATGGTGCTGGTCTTGCCCTGGGGATCGACCACGATCCATTGCTGAAGCTCGATGGGATTGGTCGAGAAGATCATGGTCACCGATCCGTCGCCGGGGCGCTGGGGGTCCACGGCGGTCACGCGCAGGATGCCCGGGCCGCGCTGGACGTCGCGCACCGCGCCTTCCGAGGTCAGGTTGACGTTCTCGCGCAGCAGCAGCGCCAGAGGCGTCGAGTTCAGCGGCAGGCGGTCGAGGGTCTTGGCGCGGCGGTTGATCACCGCGGCCCAGACGCCGTCCGCCACCACCAGAGTGGGATAGGGCTCGTCGTATTCGAAGCGCAGACGCCCCGGACGACGCAGATAGAAGGCCCCCTGCGCCACCCGCCCGTCGGAGGACTGCTGCGTGAAGCGGCCCTGCATGGTCGTGACGCTGTTCAGATAGGCGCTGAGCTGCGCCAGCGTCTCGGGATCGCGGGTCTGCTGCGCGAGGGCGGCGGAGGGCAGGCCGACCAGCGCGACGGCGGCGGCTCCCATCTTCAAAAGATCGCGACGTGTCATCAGGCCAATCTCTGTCTCTAGGGGGGGCGCGGAGGCGCCGCGGGAAGGATTCGCAGGCTTCTGAGGCGGCAATATGGCCGCTCGGACCTCGCGAAGGAAGGGGGGCGGAAGAAGCCGGGCGCGGAAGGATCACTCCTCCGCGATCAGCACCTCGCGCTTGCCGACGTTGTTGGGCGGCCCGACGACGCCGTTGTCCTCCATCATGTCGACGATGCGGGCGGCGCGGTTGTAGCCGATGGCGAGCTTGCGCTGGATGTAGCTGGTCGAGACCTTGCGGTCCCGCGCCACGATGGCCACCGCCTGCCGATAGAGCTCGTCCTCTCCGTCGCCCGTCTCGCCGCCGAAGAGCGCGTCGCCTTCCTCCTCCTCGCCGGGGGCGGCGAGGTCGATGTATTCGGGCGGGCCGAGATCGCGCAGATACCGGACCGCCGCCGTGACCTCCTCGTCCTTGACGAAGGGGCCGTGCAGGCGCTGCACGCGTCCGCCGCCGCTCATGTAGAGCATGTCGCCCTGGCCCAGGAGCTGTTCGGCGCCCTGCTCGCCGAGGATGGTGCGGCTGTCGATCTTCGAGGTGACCTGAAAGCTGATGCGGGTGGGGAAGTTCGCCTTGATGGTGCCGGTGATGACGTCCACCGAGGGGCGCTGGGTCGCCATGACGAGATGGATCCCCGAGGCGCGGGCCATCTGCGCGAGGCGCTGGACGCAATGCTCGACCTCCTTGCCCGCCACGAGCATGAGGTCGGCCATCTCGTCGACCACCACCACGATCAGCGGCAGGCGCTCCAGGATGGGGGCTTCGGTCTCTCCGGGGGGGATCTCCGGCGCGCGCAGCGGCGCGCCCGTGGACTCGGCGGCGACGACCCGGGCGTTGTAGCCCCCGAGATTGCGCACCCCGAGGCTGGAGAGCAGCCGATAGCGCCGCTCCATCTCGCGCACGACCCATTTCAGCGCCGAGACCGCCTTGCGCGGATCGGTCACCACCGGCGCGAGGAGATGCGGAATCCCGTCATAGACGGAAAGCTCCAGCACCTTGGGATCGATCATGATCAGGCGGCAGTCGCGCGGCGAGAGCCGGTAGAGCAGGGACAGGATCATGGTGTTGATCGCCACCGACTTGCCCGAACCGGTGGTGCCCGCGATGAGCAGATGCGGCATGCGGGCCAGATCGGCGACCATGGGCTCTCCGCCGATGGTCTTGCCGAGCGCCAGGGCCAGGGCGTAATCGGCCTGGAGGAAGGGCGGGCTCTCCAGCATCTCGCGCAGGAGCACCTTCTCGCGGGTCTGGTTGGGCAGCTCCACGCCGATGGCGTTGCGGCCCTGGACCACCGCCACGCGCGCCGAGGCGGCGGTCATCGAGCGGGCGATGTCGTCGGCCAGAGCCACCACGCGGGCCGCCTTCAGGCCGGGCGCGGGCTCCAGTTCATGCAGCGTGACCACCGGGCCGGGCCGCGACTCCACGATGCGGCCCTTGACGCCGTATTCCTCCAGAACCTGGGTCAGGCGCCCGGCCTGCTCCTGCAGGGCGAGGGGCGAGGCCTGGACCGGGCGGTCGGAGGGCGCGGCCAGCAGGCTCAGCGGCGGCGGGGCGTAGCCGCTGGAGAGGCCTCCGGCGGCGGGGGAGGGGGTCTTGCGCGTCAGGTTGCGCTTGACCTTGGGCGGCAGGGTGGTGGCGCCCAGCACCTCGGAGTCCTTGCCCTTGCGGGAGGGGGAAACCGCCTCCTCCACGCGGGAGGCCGCCGCCCCGAGCAGCGCGCCTATGGCCCCGACGCCCGTTCCCACCAGGCCCGGAGCGGGCGCGGCGGGCTCGTCGCGCGCCTCCGGGGCGCGGGAGGCCGGGGGAGTCCGGGCTGCGGATCTGGCGGGCGCCGGAGCCTTCGGCGCGGGCGCCGCCGCCGGAAAGCGGGTCGGGGCGGAGGGGGCGGGCTCCGCGCGCAGCTTCCCGCGCGCGAGGTCGCGCCAGGAGGAGCGCCAGTCGGCCCGCGTCACGCCGAAGCCGTAGAGGAAGGCGAAGCAGGCCAGAAGCCCCATCAGCATCCCCGGCAGCATGTAGGGCGCGCCCCAGCCGAGCGAGGCCAGAAGCTGCGCGAAGGGCGTGACCACGATGTCGCCGAGACGCCCGCCATATCCGGGCGTGGTCGCCTTGGGATAGGCGCTGAGGAAGCCCGTCAGCGGAAAGACCGCCAGAGCCGCCGCGATCATGCGCGGAGGGACCATCCAGCGCAGCCGGCTGCGCCAGAGGTTCGCCGCCCAGATGGTCAGCGCGGCCGGAGGCGCCCAGGCCGCCGTCCCGAGATAGAACCGCAGCATGTCCGAGACGTTGGCGCCGCTCGCGCCCATCCAGTTGCGCGGCTCCCAGCTGACGGCGCGCCGCCAGCTCGGATCGCTCGGGTTGTGGCTCCAGAGCGCCAGCGCCAGCCAGAGCGCCGCCGCCAGAAGCGGAAGCGCGATCAGCCGCAGGCTCCAGCGTCCGACGGCCGCGCCCAGAGCGCGCGGCGGTCCGGAGGGCCGGAGGCTTTGGGGAGGAAGATCCGTCGCGGAGGTCATGGCTCGATTCAATCCTTGGTCGTTTTTTGATTATGGGTCGTCGTTTTCTTGATCATGGCCTGATCGTTTCTTGATCAGGGGTCGTCGTCGCGGTCAGGCGCCCCGAGGGGCGTCCGCCCTTGCTCAGGCCGCCGGATGGGCGCTCATCTCGTCGCGCAGGATCTCCAGTCCGCGCCGCGTGGCGTCGAGATCCTCCACCAGCGCGACCCGCAGATAGGGCGCGCCCGGATTGCCCTTCGGCCCGCCCTGCGCCCCGTCGGAATCCCGCGCCAGATAGGCGCCGGGCAGAACCCGCAGGCCATGTTCGCGCCAGAGCCGCAAGGCGGAGTCCTCGCCGTCCCGCACGCGCAGCCAGAGGAAGAATCCGCCCTCGGGACGCGCATATCCGGGAAGATTGGCGAGAATCCGGTCGGCGAGGTCGAATTTCTCCCGATAGAGCGCCCGGTTCGCCTCGACATGGACTTCGTCGCGCCAGGCGGCTTCTCCGGCGGCGGCCAGAGGCGTCGGGACCGTCGCGCCGCCATAGGAGCGCAGAAGCGCCATCCCGGAGATCAGCTGCGCGCCTCCCGCCACGAATCCCATCCGCAGGCCCGGCAGATTGGAACGCTTGGACAGCGAATGGAAAACAAGAAGATTCTCCAGGCCCCCGCCCGCCGCCGCGACCTCCAGAGCGCCCGTGGGGGGCTCGCGGTCGTAGATCTCGGAATAGCATTCGTCGGCGGCCAGAACCGCCCCCGCCCGCGAGACGCGCGCCAGAAGATCCGTCAGATAGGCCCGCGAGGCCACCGCCCCCTGAGGATTGGCCGGAGAACAGAGATAGACGAAGGCCGTCCGGTCCCAGATCCCGGCGGGCAGGCTCGCGTAATCGGGCAGATGCCCCGTTGCGGCGGTCGCCGGGACGAAGATGGGCTCGGCGCCCGAGGCGACCGCCGCCGCCGCGTAGCACTGATAGAAGGGATTGGGCAGCAGCACCGCCGGAGTCCCGCCGTTCTTGCGCTCGGGGACCAGCGCCAGAGCCGCCATGAACAACCCCTCGCGGGTGCCGCTGAGCGCCAGCACCTGCTTCTGGGGATCCACGAAGCCCGGGGCGAGGTCGAAACGGCGGGTCAGCCAGTCGGCGGCGGCCTGACGATAGCTCAGGGGGCCTTCGGTCGGCGGATAGCGCCCGAAGCCCGCCGATTCGCGGGCGATGAGCTCCAGCGCGAAGGCGGGCGGCGCATGGCGCGGCTCGCCGATGGTCATGACCAGCTCCGGCCCTCCGGGCTCCAGGCCGCCGAGCAGGCTCCGCAACCGGGCGAAGGGATAGGGCGGCAGGGTCGCGAAGCGATTGAGCGCGGCGAGGGAGGAGACGGACATGCGGAGGCCTCGGACGGGCGCGGGCGAAAGGCTGACGCGTCGCATCAGGATAACCCGACAGGGCAGGATTTTTAAACCCTTATCCGCCCTGCGACGCCGAGTCCGGAGGGCGCAAAGGGCGAGAACTCTGGCCCTCCGCCGCACGGGAAGCTAGATTGAAGGGGGCTGGACTGGAGCCCGTGTCGACGCGGATCGCGGAGCAGGGAGGGCGCATGTCCGGAATTCACGAGAAGGCTCCGGAAGGGGCGCCGCGCGAGGCCGTGCTGATCCTCGGCGGCGGGCTGACGGGGGGCGCTCTGGCCCTGGCTCTGGCTTCGGGGGGGATCCCCTCGGTGGTCATCGACGCCGCGCCGCGCGCGAGGCATTTCGAGGAGGCCTTCGACGGCCGCGCCTCGGCGGCGGCGGCGGGCTCGAAGCGGCTTCTGGAGGTGCTGGGCGTCTGGGGCGGCATGGCCGGCGAGGTCCAGCCGATCGACGACATCCTCGTCACGGAGGGCCGCGTTTCGGAGGGCTCCTTCGCGCATTTCCTCCATTTCGACCATCGCGAGACCGGGCGCGGGCCTTTCGGCTGGCTGACCGAGAACCGCCATCTGCGCCGCGAGATCCGCCGCCGCCTCGAAGAGGAGCCGCTGATCACCCTGGTCGACGAGACGCGCGTCGGGGATCTGACCTCCGGCCCCGCCGAAGCCGAGGCCCTCGCGACGGACGGGCGGCGCTGGCGCGGGGCTCTGGCGGTGATCTGCGAGGGGCGGGGCTCCTCCACGGCGGAGACGGCGGGCTTCCGCTACGCCCGCTGGAGCTACGACCAGACGGGGCTCGTGGCGACCATCCGCCATGAGCGGCCGCACGAGGGCGTGGCGCATGAATATTTCCTGCCCTCGGGGCCTTTCGCGGTGCTGCCTCTGACGGGGAACCGCTCCTCGCTGGTCTGGACGGAGAAGCCCGAGCCCGCCCGGGCCGTGATGGCTGCGGGCGAAGACGCCTTCCTGCGCGAGGTGCGGCGGCGCATGGGCGGCATGCTCGGCGAACTGGAGCTTGAAGGGCCGCGCTGGAGCTATCCGCTGAGCTTCTCGCTGGCCTATGACTATGTGAAGCCGCGTCTGGCGCTTCTGGGGGATTCGGCCCATGCGGTGCATCCCATCGCGGGGCAGGGGCTGAATCTCGGCTTCCGCGACGTGGCGGCTCTGGCGGAGGTCCTGACCGAGGCTCTGCGCCGGGGCGAGGACATCGGAGCGCTCGACGTGCTGGAGCGCTATCAGCGCCGCCGCCGCTTCGACAACGCCGCCATGGGTCTGGGCATGGACGCCATGAACCGCCTCTTCTCGAATGATTCCGCGATCCTGCGGGCCGTGCGAGGCTTCGGGCTGTCGGCGGTGGAGAAGCTCGCGCCGCTGAAACGCCGCTTCATGGCTCAGGCGGCGGGCGAGATGGGCGACCTGCCGCGTCTGCTGCGCGGCGAACCGCTCTGAGCGGGCGGGCGGAGCGCCGGAAGCGCGGCGCTCCCCTGATCCTGCGGCGACGGGCGCCCTCCGGGAGGGGGTTCAGTTGTCGCCGGGGGGCGTCTTCGGCCCGAGGCCCTGCTTGAAGACTCCCACGGCGGCGTAGCAGGCGGGAGCCTGACAGCCGTACATCCGCACCTGGGCCTTGAAGGTTCCGGTCTCCAGAGCGGTGAAGCGGGCGAATCCGGTGTCGCTCATGCCGTAATCGGAGGCGGCTTCTCCGCCCGAGGGGTCTTCGATCTGGAGATCCACGTCATTGCAGTCCACATCGCAGACCGCCACCACGGCGTAACGCTCGCCTTCTTCGAGATAGGCTTCGGAATCCCAGTTGGTGTTGGCCTCCACCGCCGAGACCTGCCGGTGCTGGAGTTCGAAGCCGGCTCCTTCAAGCCTCCGCCGCGCGGCGTCGAGCAGCGCGTTGACCTGTCCCACATAGGCGGCGTCCGCGGAGGGGAAGTCCTCCGGCGCGGCTTCCTGCGCGCGCGCGGGCGCGGAGAAAAGCGACAGGCCCAGAAGCGCCCAGAGCAGATGATTCATCAGATCCTCCCAAGAGCTCGCGCGAGATCCGCAGGCGACGCGCGCCCGCCCGTTCATCCTCCTCTATAGAGGAGGCCGCGTCCATGAAAGAGCGCCGCCGATCAGGGGGGCGAGTCGCTTTCGTCGGTTCAGCGCAGGTCCGCAGAGCGGGAATCGCGGAAGATCTCGCGTCCTTCGCGGATCAGCCTCAGGCTCCCTTCGTAGCGGCCCGGCGGCCAGACGTCGTATCCGCCGTCCTTCGGCTCCACCCCGAGCCGCAGGAAGAAGACGCCCGATCCTGAATCCACGCGATAGGGCTCGTCGGCGGCGATCTTGCCGAAGGGGTCGCGCAGGGAGGCGCGCAGCTCGTCGCCGGGCCGCGCCCCGAGGATCTGCGCCCAGATGAAGACGAAATCCGGACCCCCCGTCGGAGGAGGCAGGGCGGCGGGATCGGTCTTGACCGCCTGAAGGGTGGGCGGCGCGCCCGCCAGGCCCCAGTTGAGGATTTCGGGGCGCGGAGTCCAGCCCGCCAGACCCGAATCGCCGCGCCAGAGGCCGGAGCCTCCGCAGGCGCCCTTGAAGGGATCGGCGACGATTCCATCCTTCTTCGCGGCGAAATGCAGATGGGGAAAGCTCGTCGCGCCCGAGACGCCCATGTTGCCGAGCGGCTGGCCGCGCTGAACGACGTCGCCGGGGCGCGCCTGAACCGAACCGAGCACCATGTGGCAATATTGGGTGATCCAGCCGTCGCCATGCTCCAGCGTGACGCCGTTGCCGCAATTGGCGGAGAACAGCGCCTGACCATCCTCCAGCATGTGGTCGAGCTGGGAATTGGTCGCCCGGATCACGCGGCCTTCGGCGGCGGCGCGCACCGTCACGCCGCGCCGGAGGTCGGTCAGGGCGGGCACGCGGATGTCGACGCCTTCATGGCCTTCGTAGCTCGCGGCGCCGCAGGCGAAATCCTGCACGCCCGGCCCCGGGATGCGGTCCACGAGATGTTGCACGAAGCAGTCGCGGCCCAGGGCGCAGTCGACCGGAAAGGACAGCTCCAGCGCCCCGGCCGGAAGCGGCGTCAGGGCGAGGGCGGCGAAGGCGAGACGACGAAGCATGCGGCTGAGGCTCCTTGGCGGGCGGTCCGCCGCAGGAAAGCGCGAAACGCCGCTCATGTCCAAGGCGCGGGCGGATGGAGGCCGCAGGCGCCCCGGCCATGAAGAAAGGCGCCCTTTCGGGCGCCTTCCTCGATTCCAGCCGGAGCCTCCGTCCTCAGTCGGCGGGCAGCAGCGGCGCGTTGCGCGGGCCGGTCAGAGCCAGAGGCTTGCCGTCGCCGCTGATGGTCTCGATCCGCAGGGCGCCGTCGCGCACGGAGACCCGCGCCACGCCGCCTTTCGCCAGCTTGCCGAAGAGCAGCTCCTCGGCGAGCGGCTTCTTGACGTATTCCTGGATCACCCGCGCCAGAGGACGCGCGCCCATGCGCGAGTCGTAGCCCTTGGTCGCCAGCCATTCGGCGGCCTCGTCGGTCAGCTCGATGCGGACGTTCTTCTCCTTGAGCTGGGTCTCCAGCTGGCGGATGAACTTGCCCACGATGTCGAGCACCACCGGCCGGGGCAGGGCGCCGAAGCGCACCACCGCGTCGAGGCGGTTGCGGAACTCGGGCGTGAAGAGCCGGTTCACGGCCTCCTCGTCCTCGCCTTCGCGCTGCTCGCGGCCGAAGCCGATGGCGGCGCGGGCCATGTCGGAGGCGCCCGCGTTGGAGGTCATGATCAGGATGACGTTGCGGAAATCCACCGTCTTGCCGTTATGGTCGGTGAGCTTTCCGTGGTCCATCACCTGAAGCAGGATGTTGAACACGTCCGGATGGGCCTTCTCGATCTCGTCGAGCAGCAGCACCGCATGCGGATGCTGATCGACTCCATCGGTGAGCAGCCCGCCCTGGTCGAAGCCCACATAGCCCGGAGGCGCGCCGATCAGGCGGCTGACCGAATGCTTCTCCATGTATTCCGACATGTCGAAGCGGAGCATCTCGACGCCCATGATCTCGGCGAGCCGCTTGGCCGCCTCGGTCTTGCCGACGCCGGTCGGGCCGGTGAAGAGATAGCAGCCGATGGGCTTTTCCGGCTCGCGCAGACCGGCGCGCGCCAGCTTGACCGCGCTCGCCAGAGCCTCGAGCGCCGCATCCTGTCCGAAGACCTGGGCCTTGAGCTTCTCCTCCAGCCCGCGCAGCGCTTCGGCGTCGTTCTTGGCGACGCTGCGCGGCGGGATGCGGGCGATCTTGGCCACGATCTGCTCGATCTCCTTGGGGGAGATGACCTTCTTGCGCCGCGAATCGGGCAGCAGGGCCTGAGCCGCGCCCACTTCGTCGATCACGTCGATGGCCTTGTCGGGCAGCTTGCGGTCGTGGATGTAGCGCGCCGAAAGCTCGACGGCGGTGCGGATGGCCTCCTGGGTGTAGCGGACGTTGTGATGCTCCTCGAAGTAGGTCTTCACCCCCTTCAGGATCTTCACGGCGTCCTCGACGCTCGGCTCGTTGACGTCGATCTTCTGGAAGCGCCGCGAGAGCGCGCGGTCCTTCTCGAAGTGCTGGCGGTATTCCTTGTAGGTGGTCGAGCCCATGCAGCGGAGCTTGCCCCCCTGCAAGGCGGGCTTGAGCAGGTTGGAGGCGTCCATGGCCCCGCCCGAGGTCGCGCCCGCGCCGATCACCGTATGGATCTCGTCGATGAACAGGATGGCGTCGTCATGCTCCTCGAGCTCCTTGACGACGGCCTTCAGCCGCTCCTCGAAATCGCCGCGATAGCGCGTGCCCGCCAGCAGCGCGCCCATGTCGAGCGAGAAGATGGTGGCCTCCGACAGGATCTCCGGGACTTCGCCCTCGACGATCTTGCGCGCGAGCCCTTCGGCGATGGCGGTCTTGCCCACGCCGGGATCGCCCACGAGCAGCGGGTTGTTCTTGCGGCGCCGACAGAGCACCTGGATGCAGCGCTCCACCTCGGCGTCGCGCCCGATGAGGGGATCGACGTCGCCGGCGGCGGATTTCTCGTTGAGGTTCACGCAATACTTGTCGAGGGCGCTTTCGCCGCGCTGGGGCCGGGTTTCGGCGGCGGCGCGGGTGGAGGATTCTTCGGTTCCTTCGGCGGGGCCGCGGTTCTCGGAGAGCGAGGCGTTCTTGGCCACGCCATGCGCGAGGAAGCTTTTCACGTCCAGCAGCGTGACGCCCTGATCCTGGAGATAGGAGACGGCGTAGCTGTCGCGCTCGTTGAACAGCGCGAGGAGGATGTTGGCGCCCGTGACCTCGCCGCGCCGGGCCGCGTTCGCCTGATGGGAGGCGGCCGCGAAGACGCGCTGGAAGCCGGAGGTCGGCGTGGCCTCGATGGGATCGCCGTCGATGACGATGCCGGTGAGGCGTTCGTCGATGTGATGGGTGAGCGCGTTGCGCAGCCCGTCCAGATCCACGTCGCAGGCGCGCATGACCTTGGCCGCGTCGGGCTCGTCGATCAGCGACAGCAGCAGGTGCTCCAGCGTGGCGTATTCGTGGCGGCGCTCGTTTGCGAGAGCGAGCGCACGATGCAGGGCGTCTTCAAGAGACTTGGTGAAGGGCATGGCCGCCTCCTTCCCGCGAAATCGGCGACCGGGGGGCGAAGCCCGCCGCCGTCTTAGGATGATGACGCTCCGCCGAGCTTTCTGGCAAGTCCCGTTTTCGGGAGTCTGCCCTTTTGGCGGAGCGCCTATTCTTTCTCCATGCGGCACCGCAGGGGGTGCTGATGGACGCGCGCGTAATCCATCACTTGCGCGATCTTGGTCTCGGCGATCTCGTAGGTGTACACCCCGACGACCGCCGCGCCCCTGGTGTGGACGGTCATCATGATGTCGTAGGCTCGCGCTGTCGGGATGTTGAAGAACATCTTCAACACATGCACGACGAACTCCATGGGGGTGAAGTCGTCGTTGAGCATGACGATGCGATACATGGGAGGCCGCTTCGCCACGGCCCTGGGCCGCGTCTTGAGATCCGCGCCGCGATCCGGATTTCCGGGGTCGCGTTCGGGTCCAAGGCGAAGAGACGCTGACAGATGCGGGATCACGGTCATTACGCCAATCTGATATAGAACCTTTTCGGAAGATAAAAAGACCCGGAGCGTTTTGCAAATTCTCCGGACCGCCATGAGGACATGATCCATGAGGACATGATCGTCTGACGCATTGACGGACGTCGTTAAGAGGGTGTTATGCAGGGGCTTCTAGATTCGGAAGCCGCCGGCGAACGAACCGATGGAGCAGATGGAATGAGGCGATCCCTCCCCCCGACGCGCGCCTTTCCGCGCGCCTTGCGCGCCGCGCGCAGCCTGATCGCGGGCGCGATGGCCGCAGGGCTCGCCGCGCTCGTCCTCGTCGCGACGGCGCCGCAGGCCGCCGCCAACCCCAGATACGCCTCGGTGACGATGGACGTCCGCACGGGCGAGGTCCTGTCCTCCGAGAACCCCGACAAGCGGCTCTATCCCGCCTCCCTCACCAAGATGATGACGCTCTATCTGGTGTTCGAGGCCATCGAAAACAAGCAGCTCCGGATCGATCAGAGCTTCGTGGTCTCGGCGCGGGCGGCGGCTCAGCCGGCCACGAAGCTGGGTCTGCGGCGCGGCGACATGATCACGCTGCGTCAGGCGATCCACGCCGCCGCGGTGCGCTCGGCCAACGACGCCGCCGTGGTGCTGGCCGAGGCCGTCGCCGGCAACGAGGAGGCCTTCGCCGAGCGCATGACCGCCAAGGCCCGCGCCCTCGGCATGACCAACACCGCCTTTCGCAATCCGCATGGGCTGACGGCGGCCGGACAGCATTCCTCCGCCCGCGACATGGCGATTCTCGGCAGGCGCATCCATCTGGATTTCCCGCAATATTTCCCGATCTTCAGCCGTGAGGCCGTGGTCTGGGGCGGGCGGCGCATGCCCGCCACCAACAAGCTGCTGACCGGATATCCGGGCACGGACGGGCTCAAGACCGGCTACACCGTGGCCTCCGGCTACAACCTCGTCGCCACCGCCGAACGCGACGGACGCCGCGTGCTCGTCGCGGTCTTCGGCGGGACCAGCGCCCGCGCCCGCGACCAGCGCGTGATGACCCTCATGGATCAGGGATTCGCCGCGATGAAGGGTCGCACGGCGCCCGCCGCTCCGGCGGTTGCGGCTCCGGCCGTGGCGGCTGCTCCTGCGGCGCGCCCGGCGGCCGGACTCGCGATGGCGCCGCCGCCGCGTCCCAAGCCCACGGTCGCCCAGCGGCCTTCGGCGGTGCGCATGGCGGCCTGGCAGCCCCCCGCCGGAGCCTCCGTCGCCCGAGTCGCCGCCCAGAACGAGGAATGGGCCGTGCAGCTCGGCGGCTTCCCCACCAGCGGCGAAGCCCAGAACCGCATCCACCTCGCCGAGGTCATGGGCGTGCTGCGCCCCGAGACCGAGGCCGCGCCGCGCATCGTCGCCGACGCGCGGACCGGAGGCGGCTTCCTCTATCGCGCCCAGATCCTGAGTCTGCGCATGGCCTCGGCCCATGAGGTCTGCCACGCCTTCATGACCCGGGGCATGGAATGCGCCATCACGCCGCCGGCGGGCTGGCGGCCTCCGGCGCGCTGAAGGCGCCTTCCGCGCAGGCGAAGAAAACGCCCGGCCCTCCCCGAGGGTCGGGCGTCCTCATGTTCAGGAGGCTGTCCCGAACGCGCCGCCGAAGGCCTTGAAGTAGCGCTCCAGAATCGCCTGATGGATCTCGGCGAGCTGCACGACATGGGCGGCCTCGACCCATTCGTCCGCCTTGTGGAGCGTCGCGCCGACGAGGCCGAACTCGGCCACGGGGCAGACCGCCTGCATGTAGCGCGCGTCCGAGGTGCCGCCGGAGGTCGAGAGCTCCGGCCGCAGCCCCGTCGAGGCCTCCACCGAATCGCGGAGGAGATCCGTGAAGGGGCCGGGCTCCGTCACGAAGCTGACCCCCGAGACGCGGCGCGTCAGATCCAGATCCACGCCGGTCGGGGGGAAGATCTCCGCCGCCGCCGCTTCGATCCGCTTCTGGAGCGAATCAGCCGTATGGGCGTCGTTGAAGCGGATGTTGAGCTTCGCCCGCGCCTCGGCGGGAATCACGTTGTCGGCGGGATTGCCCACGTCCACGGTCACGATGGAGAGGGTCGAGGGCTCGAAATGGGCCGTTCCGGCGTCCAGAGGCTCGGAGGCGAGGCGGTCGAGCAGCTTCATCAGGGGCGGAATCGGGTTCCTCGCCCGATGCGGATAGGCCGCATGGCCCTGGGATCCCCGCGCCGTCAGGGCGAAGGTGACGGAGCCGCGCCGTCCGATCTTCATCATCTCGCCCATGCGCTCGGGACAGGTCGGTTCGCCGACGAGGCAATGGTCCGGGCGCTCGCCCCGGGCCGCCATCCAGTCGAGGAGGGCGGGGGTGCCGTCGACGCTCGGGCCTTCCTCGTCGCCGGTGATCAGCAGCAGGATGGAGCCGCCGAACCCCGGATTCGCGGCGAGGAAGCGCGTCGCCGCCACGGCGAAGGCCGCCACGCCCGATTTCATGTCGGCGGCGCCGCGCCCGTAGATCCGGCCGGATTCCAGTTCGGCGCCCCAGGGGTCGCGGGTCCAGCCGCCGCCGGGAGGCACCACGTCGAGATGTCCGTTGAAGGCGAAGACCGGACGGCCCTCGCCGTATCTGGCGAAGAGATTCGGCACGCCGTTGCGGTCGGGACGGGCGCAGCGGAAGCCCCGCGCCTCCAGCCAGCCCTGAAGATGCGCGATGGCCGCCCCCGCGTCGGGCGTCACGGAGGGAATCCGCAAGAGCGCCTGAGTCAGGATCACGGCTTCGTCCAGCGCTTCGTCGGCGCGCATGGCGCTCTCCCTTGTTCGGTGACCGGAGACAGGGAGTTAGCCCGGATCCGGGCCGGTTGGAAGGCCCCGGAGCCCGGCCTCGGGCCGGGATCAGGGGCGAGGGCTCCGGCGCGCGGAAGGCGCCGGGCTCAGAGCTTGTACCAGTCCCTGACGATCTCCCAGCCGCTCGCGGCGTCGTCCACGAAGGAGAAGAGCTTCAGATCCTCCGGCGAGATCACGCCTTCCTCGGCCAGAGCCTCGAAATTCACCATGCGCCGCCAGAAGCTTTCGCCGAAGAGCAGCACGGGCATGGGCGCGGCGCGTCCGGTCTGGATGAGGGTGAGGGCCTCGAAGAGCTCGTCCATGGTGCCGAAGCCGCCGGGGAAGGCCGCCACCGCCTTGGCCCGCATGAGGAAATGCATCTTGCGGACGGCGAAGTAATGGAAGTTGAAGCAGAATTGCGGGCTCACGTAGGGATTGGGCGCCTGCTCGTGCGGCAGCACGATGTTCAGGCCGATGGAGGCCGCGCCGACGTCCTCGGCGCCGCGGTTGCCCGCCTCCATCACGCCGGGTCCGCCGCCGGTGCAGACGACGAACTCCTTGCCGCCGCTCTTGAGCGATTCGCGCGAGGCGATGCGGGCGAACTCCCGCGCCTCCTCGTAGTAACGGGAGTTGGCTTCGAGCCGCGCCCGGATCTCGGGAGTCTTGCCCGCCCAGGCTTCCTTGCCGGGCTCGGGGATGCGCGCGCCGCCGAAGAGCACCACCGTCGAGGCCACGCCCGCTTCGCTCAGGACCATCTCGGGCTTGAGCAGTTCGAGCTGAAGCCGCACGGGGCGAAGCGCTTCATGCTTCATGAACTCCTGATCGGCGAAGGCGAGGCGATAGGCGGGCGCTTCGGTCTGGGGCGTGCTGGGCGCCAGGGTCGCGTCGCGCAGATCCGCTTCGACGGGCTTCAGACGCGAGATTCTCTTGTTCTTGGCCATGGGAACGCCAGCCTTTCGGATGTCCTGGAGCGTCCGCGTTCGGGCGCCCGGGTTTCGGAGGGGGAGAGGCTCGGGCCGCTTCCCGGTTTCAGCCTATGACGGACGGGATTGAAGAAACGCCAATTTTCTCAGCAGCCCCAGGGGCTGCGGGCGAGGCGTCCCTCCATCTCCTCGACCCAGGGGGGCAGGATCTCCGAGGCCGGGCCCCGGATCGTCTCGTGGAAGATCTCCGAGATTTCGGTCGCTTCGAGGTTCAGCTCCACGATCCGCGCCCCTGCGCGCCGCGCCTGAGCCGCGAAGCCCCCCGCCGGCCAGACCGCCCCGCTCGTGCCGATGGAGGCGAAGAAGCGGCAATGCTCCAGCGCGGCCTCGATCTGCGGCATGAACATGGGGATCTCGCCGAACCACACCACGTCCGGACGCGCGCCGCCCGCTTCGCCGCAGGAGGGGCAGGCTTCTGCGGCGGTCAGGTCGCCCTTGTCCGCCCGGACCGCTTCGCAGAAGGCGCAGCGCGTCTTGAACAATTCGCCATGCATGTGGAGCGCCTCGGCGCCCGCGCGCTCCAGAAGGTCGTCCACGTTCTGCGTCACGATCATGACCTGGCCCGGACAGGTCCGCTGCAGCCGCGCCAGAGCCCGATGCGCGTCGTTGGGCTCGGCCTCGCGCAGATTCGCCCGGCGGGCGTTGTAGAAATCGCGCACGAGCTCGGGATCGCGCGCGAAGCCTTCGGGGGTCGCCACGTCGTTCAGGTCGTGGCGGGTCCAGAGCCCGTCCTTCTCGCGGAAGGTCCCGAGCCCCGATTCCGCCGAAAGCCCCGCGCCGGTGAGAATCACGAGATCCGGTCCGTCGGTCATGGCGCCGCCTCCTCAAGCTCGAATTGCAGCAGAAGGGTTCTTTGGAACAGAAGGAAGTTATCGTCGGAGATCAGGTAGAGCCGCAAGCGCCGGGCTTCGCCTTCGCCCTCGAAACGCACGGCCAGGCCCTCCATGTTGTCGAGGCTCTGGCGGCGGTTGCTGAAATCGGCGATCACCATGGCCCCCATCTGGACCTTGGGCTCGACCGCCGCGACCGGCAGACGCCGCACCCGCGCCGCCCAGCCATGGGTGAGGCTCACGCGGCGCTCCAGCAGATAGATCCAGCCGTCCGGCCCCACGTCGAGATCCGTCGGGAGGAAGCCCTCGCGCAGGCGCGGACGCCAGGAAAGCTCCGCGACCTCGTCGCCGCGCAGGATCCAGGCCGGAATCGCCGCGTCTCCGGGGCGCGAGTTCTCCGCCAGAGCCAGAAGCGCGCCGTCCGGCAGCACGCCGAGCGATTCGATCCCCCGATTGCGCGTCAGGGCCCGCAGCTCGGGCGGGGCGTAGGCGCGGGCGGCGCGGGCGGGCCATGCGCCCTCCGGGGTCAGGTCGTAACGCCAGATGCGGTGGCGGCGCTCGAAGCCGACGTAGGCGCTGCGGCCGTCCGGCGAGAAGGCGAGGGATTCGGCGTCGGCGTCCTCCTTGGGGAAGGCCCCGAGTCCGTCCGAGAGATCGCCGACGACGCCGCTCACGCCGGTCAGGCGGCCTGCGGAATCCTGCTCCAGCGCGAACCTGATCCAGCCGCCGACGTCGGTGACGGCGTAGAGCGCGCCCTCCGGCCCGAAGGCCAGGCTGGAGAGCCCGCCGAATCGCGGATGATCCGAATGCAGCGCATAGGCCGCCATCGGCTTCAGACGCGGCGCAGATTCCGCCCGGGGCGCGCGCAGATCGAAGGGAATCGGGACCGCCCGCAGGTTCAGCGGTTCGAAGGAGGCGGGGGGAGAGGCCTCCTGCGCGGCGGCGAGGCCTGCCCAGAAGAGAGCCGCCGCCAGCCCCAGAGCCGTGAAGCCGCCTGCGCTCACGCCGCCGAGGCCTCGGCGTCGATCCATTCGGCGGCGAGGCTGTTGGCGCGCACCTCGGTGATCCGCGCCCGCACGAGCCGGCCCGCCAGCCCCGCCGGAGCGTCGAGATGCACGCCCTGAAGCCAAGGGCTGCGGCCGACCATCTGGCCGGGCTTGCGTCCGGGGCGTTCGAGCAGGACCTCGACCTCCATGCCGAGGCGCGATTGCGCGAACTCCTGCTGCTGCTTCACGAGCAGGGCCTGAAGCCTCTGGAGGCGGTCGGCCTTCTCCGCTTCGGAGACCTGGGGCAGATCGGCGGCGGGGGTGCCGGGGCGCGGCGAATAGGCGAAGCTGTAGGCCTGCGCGTAGCCCACCCGCTCGACGAGGGCGAGGGTGTCCCGGAAATCGGCTTCGGTCTCGCCGGGGAAGCCGACGATGAAGTCGCCCGACACCGCGAGATCCGGACGCGCCGCGCGGCAACGGTCGATGATCGCGACGTATTCGGCGGCGGTGTGCTTGCGGTTCATCGCCTTGAGGATCCTGTCCGAGCCTGCCTGAACCGGCAGATGCAGATAGGGCATGAGCTTGGGGATGGACCCATGAGCCGCGATGAGATCCTCGCTCATGTCGCGGGGATGGCTGGTGATGTAGCGCAGCCGCGCGATTCCCTCCATGGCCGCCAGAGCCTCCAGCAGCCGCGCGAGGCCCCAGATGTCTCCGTCCGGGCCTTCGCCATGGTAGGCGTTGACGTTCTGGCCGAGGAGGGTGATCTCCCGCGCGCCGGAGGCCGTCAGGGCCTCGGCCTCGGCGAGGAGCTTGGCGACGGGCCGGGAATATTCGGCGCCCCGCGTATAGGGCACCACGCAGAAGGCGCAGAATTTATCACAGCCTTCCTGCACGGTCAGAAAGGCCGTGGGGCCGGTCTGGCGACGCGGGATCTTCGGCAGGGCCTCGAACTTGTCCTCGACGGGGAAATCCGTGTCGACGCGCTTGGGTCCGGGCGCCCGGGCCTCGCGGACCAGCTCCGGCAGGCGGTGATAGGCCTGAGGCCCCACCACGAAATCCACCATGGGCTGACGGCGCAGGATCTCCGCGCCCTCGGCCTGAGCCACGCAGCCCGCCACCCCGACGATCACTCCGGCGCCGCCTTCGGCCTTGCGCGCCTCGGCCATCTTCCTGATGCGCCCCAGATCCGAATAGACCTTTTCGGCGGCCTTCTCGCGGATGTGGCAGGTGTTGAGCAGAACGAGGTCCGCCTCTTCGGGCGTGGCGGCTTCGTCATAGCCCTCCGGCGCGAGGGCGTCGGCCATGCGCGTGGAGTCGTAGACGTTCATCTGGCACCCGTAGGTCTTGACGAACAGTTTTTTGCGCGCAGGCGTTTCAGCGGACATGGCTTTCCCGGATCTCGGTCTCGGCTTGCGGAAGGCTCGGGACTATACGCCGCCTCCGCGCCCCGAGTCGAGGCGTCCTGAATCCGGGCGTCCGGAGGCGAGGCGGCGCAGCCAGAAGAAGGACATCAGCGCCCAGGCCGCCGCCAGGGAGAACCAGGTCCCGGCGTATTCGAGATGCTTGTTGCGATAGGAGACGTCGGGCGGATCGGCGAGAGGCAGGGCCGTCGGGTCTTCGTCCGCCGCGAGGATCATCACGGGCTCCGTCCCGAGCGCCGCCGCCAGGGCGGGGACGTCGCGCTCGAACCAGAGGCGCTTGTCGAGATCGGGCGCGGGGAGGGCGAAATTGCCTTCGTCGAACCAGCGGAGCACGCCGCTGAGCTCCTGTCCGCCGGAGCGCAGGCTCTCGGGGCGGGAGGCGGGGTCGCGCTTCGCCGAGGGGACATAGCCCCGGTCCACGAGGATGCGGCGGAAGGCGCCGCCCGGAGTCTCCGCCTCGAAGACCTCGACCACCCGGAAGCCCGGCCCGTCGGGGGCGCGGCTGGTGGCGATGAGCGTCTCGGGCTCTTCGGCGTAGCGGCCCCGGACGACCACGGGGCGGAACTGGTCCGCCTCCGGCGCGGGGGCGGCGGGCAGAGGGCCGGGCGCGGCGGAGATCCGCGTCTCGGCGACGGCGATCAGCGCCTCCTTCCACTGGAGGCGCTGAAGCTGCCAGAGCCCGAGGCTCAGCAGAAGCGCGAGCCCCGCCGCCGCGAAGAGGAGAGCGATCCCCAGAGCGCGACGGCTGCGGCCAGGCTGTGCCGCCTCAGGCGGCGTGGAGGAAATAGGCGCTGCCAAGGTAGACCGAGATGAAGAGGAAGAGCCAGACCACGTCCACGAAATGCCAGTACCAGGCGGCGGCCTCGAAGCCGATGTGGGCCTCGGGGGTGAAGTCGCCCTTCATGGCGCGCACGAGGCAGACCGCCAGGAAGACCGCGCCGACGAACACATGGAAGCCGTGGAAGCCGGTCGCCATGAAGAAGGCCGCGCCGTAGAGGTCGCTCTGGAGCGTCAGGCCCTCATGATAGGCGTGGACGTACTCCAGAGCCTGCATGCCGAGGAAGATGAAGCCCAGAACCACCGTCACCGCGAGGCCGCGGATCAGGTCGCGGCGGTTGTTCTCGAGCAGCGCGTGATGCGCCCAGGTGAGCGTCGCGCCCGAGAGCAGCAGGATCAGCGTGTTGATCAGCGGCAGGCCCCAGGGGTCGACCGGCTCGATTCCGGCGGGCGGCCAGGTGCCGAGCTTGCTGGCGTAATCCTCGGAGGTGACCATGTCCGAGGGATAGATCGCGCCCTTGAAATAGGCCCAGAACCAGGCCACGAAGAACATCAGCTCGGAGATGATGAACAGGATGAAGCCGTAGCGCAGGCCGATGCGCACCACCGGCGTATGGTCGCCGGTGTTGGATTCATGGATCACGCCGCGCCACCAGCCGAACATCGTGACGATCACGCCGATCAGCCCGATCCAGAACATGACGGGCGTGACGTCGTGCATCCACAGAACGCCCCCGACGAACATGACGAAGGCCGCGACCGCGCCCACGAAGGGCCAGATGCTCGGTGGAAGAATATGATAGTCGTGGTTCTTGACGGCGCTCGACATGGCCTGGGCTCCCTCTGGCGGTCTTCAACTCCGGCGACGGGTCAGCGAACCGTCGTCGCCCCCTCGTCGGCTTCCGGCGCGGCGGAGAGCGCGGCGGCCTCCAGCGGCGCGTCGAGCCTGTAGAACGTGTAGGACAAGGTGATGCTCGGCATCCGGCGCGTGCCCGCGTTCTCCCGGATGGCCGGATCGACGTAGAAGCTGACGGGCATGTCCACGGTCTGGCCCGGCTGCAGGATCTGCTCGGTGAAGCAGAAGCAGTCGATCTTGACGAAATATTCTCCCGCCGAGACCGGCGCGACGTTGTAGGTCGCCTGTCCGGCCACGGGCCGGTCGGTGGGATTATGGGCGCGGTAGAAGATCAGCGTGTCCTCGCCGAGCCGCGCCTTCACCTCGCGCTGAAGCGGCGTGAAGCTCCAGGGCATGTCCGGCGCCTTCGAGGCGTCGAAGCTGACGGTGATGAAGTCTCCGGTCGCGCCCGCGGAGGCCCCCCGGTCGGAGGCCAGCACCGGCGTGCCGCCATAGCCCGTCACGCGGCAGAACAGGTCGTAGAGCGGCACCGCCGCGAAGGAGGCCGCGCCCATGGTCGCGACGATCCCCACCGCGATCCGCACCGTGCGGCGCAGGCCCTTGCGGCGGCGCGCCTCCAGCTCTTCGCGCGTCTCGGGGGCGCTCATAGCCCCGGCCCCCAGGAGCCCGCTCCGGTCTTGAGCTTCACGATGGTCACCGCGAAGATCAGCAGGGCGAAGAGGAGCAGCAGCCCCCCGACCAGATAATTGCGTCCCCGGCGGCGACGGAAGATGTCATGTTCGGCCATGGCTCGCCTTTCCTCAGATCAGGGCGCCGATCGTGGGCCAGGCCCAGAAGGCGCGCAAGGCGGCCTCGATCGGCAGGAGCGCGAAGATCGCGAAGAGATAGACCAGCGAGAAGCCGAAGAGCCGCTTCTCCGCGCCGTAGCGGTCGGCTTCGGAATCCGCGGTCGAGCGCCGCGCCACGCGCCGCGCATCGGCCAGGAAGCGCGCGTTGAGCAGCAGCGCCGCCGCCAGAGACAGGGGGCCCCCCACGTCCGACAGCGCCAGCGCGACCGAGGCCGCCGCCAGCAGCAGCGCGTAGAGCCGGATCAGACGGCGCGTATGGGGCTCGCCTGCGGTCACGGGCATCATGGGCACGCCCGCGGCGGCGTAGTCCGGCCGGCGCCAGAGCGCCAGAGCCCAGAAATGCGGCGGCGTCCAGAGGAAGATCAGCAGGAACATCAGCAGGGATTCGACCGAGACCGAGCCCGTCGAGACGGCCCATCCCACCATCGGAGGCAGGGCGCCCGCGGCGCCGCCGATCACGATGTTCTGGGGCGTCGCGCGCTTGAGCCACATGCTGTAGATCACGACGTAGAAGAAGATGGTGAAGGCCAGCAGCCCCGCCGCCAGCGGATTGGCGAAGACCGCCAGCATGGCCACCGAGAGCACCGCCAGCACCAGTCCGAGCGCGCGGGCCTCTTCGGGCTGGACGCGTCCGGCGGGGATGGGGCGTCGGCGGGTGCGGTCCATCAGACGGTCGATGTCCGCGTCCCACCACATGTTGAGCGCCCCCGAGGCGCCCGCGCCCACCGCCACGCAGAGCAGCGACGCGAAGGCGACCACCGGATGCGGAGGATGAGGCGCCGCCGCCATGCCCGCGAAGGCGGTGAAGATCGACAGCGACATCACCCGCGGCTTGAGCAGCTGGAGATAGTCGCCGACCTCCGCGTCGCCGCCCTTGCCGGACGCGGCGCCGATCATCTCCATCTCCACGGCGGGATTGGCCATCTGCTGGTCCCCCTCGACAGCTCGGACAGGTTGGAGGCTCAGCGCGCCTCGGCGAGACGGGTCGGCTGGTCGCCGCCGTCGAGCGCGGCCAGGTTCTCCGCGACCCAGGCGTCGTATTCCTCCTGGGGAACCACCTTCACCATGATGGGCATGAAGCTGTGGTCCTTGCCGCAGAGCTCGGAGCACTGGCCGTAGAAGGTGCCCACGACGTCAGGACGGAACCAGGTCTCGTTGAGGCGTCCCGGCACGGCGTCCATCTTCACGCCGAAGCTGGGCACGGTCCAGGCGTGGATCACGGTGCTGGCGGTCAGCTGCAGACGCACCACCTTGCCCACCGGCACCACCAGCGGATCGCTGGTCGCGAGCAGCCAGGGCAGGTCCTCGGCCTCGGCCTCGTCCTTCTCCAGCATGATCGAGGTGAAGTTGATCTCCTGATCGTCGGCCAGGGGATAGGTGTATTCCCAGTTCCACTGATGCCCGACGCCCTTGATGGTGATGTCGGCGGGAGGAATCTCCTCCTGGAAGTAGAGGAGGCGGATCGAGGGTCCGGCGATGACCGCCAGGATGATCACCGGAACGATGGTCCAGACCACTTCCACGAGCGTGTTGTGGGTGAAGCGGCGGGGCTCCGGATTGTTCTTCGCGCTGAAGCGGAAGCAGGTGTAGCCCAGCAGCGCCACCACGAAGAGCGTGATGATGGTGATGATGACGAGAAGGACGCTGTGCACGCCATGCGTGCGGTCGGCGACTTCGGTGGTCGCCGCCTGAAAGCCCGTCTGCCAGTTCACGGCGTGGCCGAGGGCGTCCTGAGCGGCGGCGGCGCCTGCGGCGAGCGTCAGCCCGGCGGCGATGATCATGGCTGCGGGTTTCGCAGAGCTGCGCATGGGCTTGTCCCTCTCCCTTGCTCCCCTTCGCCGCGCCCTCGACGGGGCCTTGCGAGCCCGGCCGGATCGGCGGACGCGACCTGTCCTTGAAGCGCCACAAAGCACAGGTGAAGCCGGGGCGCAAGTCGGCCCTTGGCCTCATCGGGCGGCGGAAGGCCGCAGAGGCCGCCCGGGGTCGTCCCGCCGTCTGCGGGCGCCTCTTGCGCCGGAGCCCCCGAGGGCGCATCTAGGACGCGATCAGGACGCGATCCGTCGGGGGCGAAGACGCCTTTCGCGCGGATCCTGCGCGAATCTCGCCAGGCCGGAGGCCGGGGCGGCTCCCGAGATCCTCCGGAGATTCCGGAGGAGGCGCGGGCGTCCCGGCGGCCGCAAGGAGCCCAGATGACCCGGACAGCCCCCGCCGACGCTTCCGCCTTCTCCACCGGGGCCGCCTTCGCGCCCTTCGGGACGCAGCTTGATTCGGAGGCGGCGCGGCGCATCCTGAGCGAGGCGCTCAGGGGCGCCGACGACGGCGAGCTCTATCTCGAACGGCGCCGCATGGAGCATCTCGCCTTCGACGACGGACGCCTCGCCGAGGCTCAGGCCGATACGGCCCAGGGCTTCGGCCTGCGCGTCGTGGCGGACGAGGCCGTCGGCTACGCCCATTCGCCCGAACTCGACGAGGCGGCGCTCCGGCGCGCGGCGGCGGCGGCCTCCGAGGCGGCGACGGCGGGGCGTCCGGCGAATCTGGCCCTCTCGCCGGAGCGCGTCGAGCGCCCCTCGCTCTACGAGGCGCGCAATCCTCTGGAGGGCGGTTCGCTCGGGGCGAAGGCGGCGCTCCTGCGCGAGATCGACGCCCATGTGCGCGCCCGCGATCCGCGCGTGAAGCAGGTGAGCGCCTCCATCGGGGGCGGGCTCAAGGAGATCGAGATCCTCCACGCCGACGGAAGGCGCGTTTCGGATTCCCGGCCTGTGGTGGTGCTGCGCGTCAGCGTCATCGTCGAGAGCAACGCCCGGCGCGAAAGCGGCTACGCGCTGCTCGGGGGGCGCCACGGCTTCGAGAAGCTCGTGAGCCCCGAGGGCTGGCGCCATGTCGCCGACGAGGCTTTGCGCCGCGCGCTGCTCAATCTGGAGGCGGAGGAGGCTCCGGCGGGTCAGATGGAGGTGGCGCTCGCGGCGGGCGGCCCCGGCGTGCTGCTGCACGAGGCGGTCGGGCACGGGCTGGAGGGCGACTTCAACCGCAAGGGGACTTCGGCCTTCTCGCGGCTGATGGGCGAGCAGGTGGCGGCCAGGGGCGTCACGGTGGTGGACGACGGGACCATCCCCGAGGCGCGCGGCTCGCTCAACGTGGACGACGAAGGCGAGCCCACCGCGCGCAACGTCCTGATCGAGGACGGGCGGCTCGTGGGCTACATGCAGGATCGGCAGAACGCGCGGCTGATGGGCCTGAAGCCCACGGGCAACGGGCGGCGCCAGTCCTATGCGCACATGCCCATGCCGCGCATGACCAACACCTTCGCCCTGGCCGGTCCGCATGATCCGCAGGAGATCGTCAGGGCGGTGAAGGACGGGATCTACGCCGTGGAGTTCTCCGGCGGACAGGTGGACATCACCTCGGGGAAATTCGTCTTCAACTGCGTCGAGGCCTATCGGGTGAAGAACGGCGAGATCCTGCATCCGGTGAAGGGCGCGACCATCATCGGCGACGGCCCGACCGCCCTGAAGCACATCCGCATGATCGGCAACGACGTCAGGCTGGACGACGGCGGCGGCACCTGCGGCAAGAACGGCCAGGGCGTGCCGGTGACCTGCGGTCAGCCGAGCCTGCTCATCGACGGGCTGGTGGTCGGCGGACGCGGCGAGCGCTAGGCCTCTCTCCAGGCCTCCCAGAGCCGGAGCAGGGGCTCCGGATCGCCCGCCCGGCCCGAGGCCTCGCCCAGAAGCCGCAGATTCCTCCGGGCCAGCTCCCCCGAGGCTGCGGTCTGGGCGGCGGCGGGGGCGGGCGGGGCCTCCAGCCAGGCGATCAGACGCATCTCCATGGCCAGCTCCAGCGCCTTGACCTCGCGGCGGGCGGCTTCGGCCTCTGCGGCGGGAGCCTGGCGGAAGGGCTGCTTCATCGCGCGCCGGAGCGCCCTGAGGGGCTGCGTCGCGCGGGCCGTCCATTCCCCCGCGAGATCCGCCGCCTTCCGGGCCTCCTCCGGCGCCAGAGCCTCGCCGCGCCCGGCCCGCCAGAGCCCGTAAAGCATGAGGATCACGTCCTGTCCGGCCTCGTCCTGAAGCGCGATCAGGGCGGCCTCCACGCCGGGAGCGGCGTAAAATGCGAGGGCGAATCTCCTGAATCCGGAACCGCCGGAGGCTGTCGTCATGGTTTCCTCTGGGTTTGGGGGCGCTTTTGCGCTAGGGTGGAGGCGGGCGGCGTATCTCCGAACATAGGCATGAGATGGAAGATTCCGGCGTAGAATCGGCTTTGCGCGCGCGGCTGGAGGCCTTGCAGGCCGAACACCGCGCTCTGGACGAGGAAATCGCGCAGCGGGCGGAGGTTCCGGGCGACGAACTCGCCCTGCGGCGGCTGAAGAAGCGCAAGCTCATGCTCAAGGACGAGATCGCCCGGCTCAACGACTCGCTCTATCCCGACATCATCGCCTGATTCCGGTCTTGCTTCCTGGCGGCGGGCCTTCATGATGGGCCGCTTCTGAAACGCAGGAGCAGGGGGCGCGCCTTGAGCAAGGCGGAGGGGAACGAGGTCCGGCCGGTGGTCGGAGTGGTCATGGGCAGCCGCTCGGACTGGCCGACCATGAAGGCCGCGGCCGAAATGCTGGAGCGCTTCGGCGTGGCTCATGAGGCGAAGGTGGTCTCGGCGCATCGCACGCCCGACCGGCTCTTCGCCTACGCCGAGACCGCCGCGAGCCGGGGGCTCAAGGTGATCGTGGCGGGCGCGGGAGGCGCGGCCCATCTGCCGGGCATGCTCGCCTCGAAGACCGCCCTGCCGGTTCTGGGCGTGCCGGTGCGCAGCGCGGCGCTCAGCGGCTGGGACAGCCTGCTCTCCATCGTGCAGATGCCGAAGGGCGTGCCCGTGGGGACGCTGGCCATCGGCGAGGCGGGCGCCGCCAACGCCGGACTTCTGGCCGTGCAGATCCTCGCCGCCTTCGACCCCGCCCTCGCCGGACGTCTGGCGTCCTGGCGGGCCGAACAGACGGCTTCGGTGGCCGAAACCGTGGAAGATCCGGAGGTCTCGACATGAAGGTTCTGGCGCCTCCGGGCGGAACGGTGGGCATTCTCGGCGGCGGACAGCTCGGCCGCATGCTGGCCATGGCGGCGGCGCGCCTCGGGATCAAGGCGCATGTCTACGCGCCCGAGGCCGGTTCTCCCGCCTTCGACGTCGCTTCGGCGGTCACCTGCGCGCCCTATGACGACCGGGCGGCTCTGGCGGCCTTCGCGGCCTCGGTTTCGGCGGCGACGACCGAATTCGAGAACGTGCCCGCCCAGACCCTCGCCCTGCTCGGCGAGAGCGTGCCGGTGCGTCCGGGAGCGCGGGCGGTGGCCATCGCGCAGGACCGGATGCTCGAGAAGGACTTCGTCAACCGCGTCGGAGTCCCGACCGCGCCTTACCGCAAGGTCGATTCCCTGGAGGATCTGAGGAAGGCCCTCGCGGAGCTGGGGGCGCCCGCCATCCTCAAGACCCGCCGCTTCGGCTATGACGGCAAGGGTCAGGTCCGGATCCGGGCTCCCGAGGAGGCCGCCGCGGCCTTCGCCGAGATGAAGGGGGCTCAGGCGATTCTGGAGGGCTTCGTCCCCTTCTCCCGCGAGGTCAGCCTCGTGGCCGCGCGCGGCGCCGACGGCGAGATCCGCGCCTACGACCTGACCGAAAACCGCCATGAGGCGGGGATCCTGCGCGAAAGTCGGGTTCCGGCGCGGGGCGGGGCGGAGCTCTCCGCGGTGGCCGCGGACATGGCGCGGCGCATCCTGGAGGGTCTGGACTACGTCGGGGTGATGGGGATCGAGTTCTTCGCCCTCGGCGACGGGCGGCTTCTGGTCAACGAGATCGCGCCGCGCGTCCACAACACCGGCCACTGGACCATCGAGGCCTGCGCCGTCAGCCAGTTCGAGCAGCAGATCCGGGCGGTGGCGGGCTGGCCTCTGGGCGACCCCTCGCGCCACGCCGACGCGACGATGACCAACCTCATCGGCCAGGAGGCCGAGGCCTGGGAGGAATATGCGCGGCAGCCCAACACGGCGGTTCATCTCTACGGCAAGGCCGAAGCCCGGCCGGGCCGCAAGATGGGCCACGTCACCCGCGTGACGCGGATCTGAAACGAAAACCGCGCGCGGCTTGCGGGCCTCGCGCGGCTTCATGTTCTCCGGGGGTCGGGCGCTTATTTCGGCGGCACGCGGAGCGTCTGGCCCGGATAGATCTTGTCCGGATGGCTCAGCATGGGGCGGTTGGCCTCGAAGATCCGCTGATATTTCGAGCCGTCGCCATAGGCCCTGGCCGCGATCTTCCAGAGCGTGTCGCCCTTCTCCACCATCACATAGGTCGAATCCGCCACGGGGGCGGCGGGCGCCGAAGTCGTCACGGCGGCGGTCGTCGCGGCGGCGACGGTCGTGGTGCGGGCGGCGGCGACCTGAGTCTGGGGCTGCGCGGGCGCGGCGGCCGGAGCCGGAGCGGCGGTCGTCGCGGGACGGGCGGCGGGCTGAGCCGGGGCTTGGGCGGCGGGCTGAGCCGGGGCGGGCGCCGCCTGCGGCTGGACCTGATGCACGACCTGGACGTTCTCGTCGATCCGGGCCACGCCGGCGATGTTGCCCGCCGCGACGATGGCCTTTTCGCGCGTCTCCTGGGAGGCGCTGCCGGAGATCTTCACCGTGTCGCCTTCGACCGTGAAGGTCAGATCCTTCGCTTCGGGCAGATGGGCGACGACCGCAGCCTTGATCTCCTCGGCGGTGGGAGTGGCGGCCTCCTCCCTGGAGTCGATCGTGGCGGGGGCGGCCTTGGCCTTGCCCGGAGCGAGCGACTGGCCCGCGCGCTTGAAGAAATCGAACAGACCCATCGAGGCGTCTCCCTGAGCTTCAGCCCTGCGCCGGATCCGGCGGGGCGCTCCACAGATGGACGCGCGGGGGCCTCGCGTCAAGATTTCGTGAGGCCGAAGCCGCGCCGCGCCGGAGGCGGAATCTCCGGAGAGCCCGGATCTTCAAGGGCCTGGCCCCGCCGAAGGGGAGGCGCTTTCCTCTCCTGCGCGCCTCGGGAGGGGCGCGCCGCTTCTGCAATCCATGATTGATGGGATGTATGGGGATCTGTTTTCAGGGAATCGTCAAGGGGAGGAATATTCGCAAGACGGGAGGTTTCATGATGCGCAATCCTCTCACCCCCTGCAAGGCCTGCCGGGAGCAGGTCGCCGAGACGGCCCGGTCCTGCCCGCATTGCGGCGCGCCCGGCCCCGGACAGGAATGGCCCTGGAGCTTCGGCGAGACGCTGATCGGGTCGTTCTTCGCGCTGTCTCTGGCCTATGTGGTCTTCTGGGCCCTGTTCTCGGCGCTGCGGCGGAGTCTCGGGATCCCCTAGAGCGCGGTCTCGAACTGCAGCCGCGCGAGGCGCGCGTAAAGCCCGCCCTGAGCCACGAGTCCGGCGTGGGTGCCCTCCGCGACGATGCGGCCATGCTCCATGACCACGATGCGGTCGGCGCGCTGGACCGTCGCCAGACGATGCGCGATCACCAGCGTGGTGCGGTTCGCCGAGAGCCGCGCCACCGCCTCCTGAACGGCGCGTTCGCTTTCGGCGTCGAGGGCGCTGGTCGCCTCGTCGAGCAGCAGGATGGGCGCGTCGCGCAGGATCGCCCGCGCGATGGCCAGGCGCTGCTTCTGTCCGCCCGAGAGCAGGATCCCCCGCTCGCCGACCAGGGTGTCGTAGCCCTCCGGCAGGCGCATGATGAAGTCATGGGCGGCGGCGGCTCGGGCGGCCTCCTCGATGCGGGCGCGCGAGGCCTCGGCGACGCCCGCGCCGAAGGCGATGTTCTCGGCCACGCTGGCCGCGAAGACGGCGGGCTCCTGAGGCACCAGCGCGATGCGCTTGCGGAAGGCGCGCGGATCGGCCTGCCGGAGGTCCACGCCGTCGATCAGCACGCGGCCCTTCTGCGGATCGTAGAAGCGTTCGAGCAGCTGGAACACCGTGGTCTTGCCCGCCCCCGAGGGCCCCACCAGAGCCACCGTCTCGCCCGGACGCACCGTCAGGTCGAGATCCTCCAGCGCCGAGGCGTCGGGCCGCAGCGGATAGCGGAAGCCCACATGCTCGAAGCGGATCTCTCCGCGCGGAGGCTCGGGCAGGGCGAGGGGCGGGACGGGGACCGGAATGGGGTCTTCGGCCTCCAGCAGCTCGACGAGGCGTTCGGTGGCGCCCGCCGCCTGCTGCATCTGGCCCCAGACCTCCGAGAGCGCCCCGACCGCTCCGGCCACGAGCACCGCGTAGAGGATGAACTGTCCGAGGGTGCCCGGCGTCATCTCGCCGTCGATCACGGCGCGGGCGCCGCGCCACATCACCAGCACCACCGCCGAGAAGACCAGAAAGATCACGATGGCCGTCAGCAGGGAGCGCACCCGGATGCGCTCGCGGGCGGCGTCCCATGCGGATTCCACCGCCGCGCCGAAGCGCTCCCGGACGGCCTCCTCGGCGGTGAAGGCCTGGACGTCGCGCAGGGCCCCGAGGGACTCGCCCGCCACGCCCGAGGCCAGCGCGATCCGGTCCTGAGCCAGCCGCGCCAGCCTGCGCAGCCTGCGCCCGAGCAGCACGATGGGCGCCACCACCAGAGGCACGATCAGCAGCACCATGCCCGTCAGGCCGGGGCTGGTGTAGAAGAGCAGCGCCAGCCCCGCCACGAGCATCAGGAGGTTGCGCAGCGCCACCGAAGCCGCCGAGCCCACCACCGATTGAATCACCGTGGTGTCGGTGGTCAGGCGCGAGAGGGTTTCGCCGGTGCGCATGCGCTCGAAATAGGCGGGCCCGAGCCCCACCACATGGTCATAGACCGCGCGGCGGATGTCCGCGACCACCCGCTCGCCCAGCCGCGTGACGAAATAGAACCGCGCCGCCGTCGCCAGGGCCAGACCTCCCGCCACCGCCAGGAAGGCGAGGAAATACTGATCGATGAAGCGCGCCTTCTCCGGATCGAACCCGAGGTCGATCACCCGGCGCAGCGCCATGGGCATGGTCATGGTGAAGCCCGCCGCCAGAGCCAGCGACAGCACCGCCGCCGCCGCCAGTCCGCGATAGGGCCTCAGAAAGGGCCAGAGCGCCCGCAAGGGCCGCAGGCTTCTGGACTTCGCCCGGCCTCCGGCGAGTGTCTCCGTCGATTCCATTCCGCCTTCGCGCGCCATGCCTGGTCCGTTCCGCCTGCTTTGTCCACCCGGTCTTCGGGCGGCGAGTTAGGCCCGCCTTGAGGATAGGGTCAAGGGGAGAGGCGCCGCAGCGGGATCCGCCCGTCCTGCGTCCTTCCTCCGATCGCGGGGCCCTCCGCCGCCCGAATCGGCGCCGGATCCGGGCCGCAGAGGGGCCGCAGAGGGGCGGAACCCTCGCCGGAGGCGCGGAAATCCTGCCCTGGCGGCATCTTGCGCCGCTTCGGGGCGAGGCGTTACTCTGGACGTCCAAAGAGAAAAAGCCGAAGTCTTGGGAGGAAGTCAGGATGGACGGGACGACCACGCGCTATGCGTCGATGGCCGACAAGCTCGCGATGGATCGCGTGCCGCTCTCGGAACGCTGGAGCGCCCGCAACACCTACGAATTGATGAGCGCCACCGCGGCGAAGCATCCGGACCGCCCGGCGGTCACCTTCCAGCTCACCAGCGAGCCCGACGCGAAGCTGATCTCCTCCACCTGGCGCGAGTTCAAGGGCGAGGTCACCCGGGCGGCCAACCTCTTCCGCTCTCTGGGGGTGGGGCCGAAGGACGTGGTGGCCACGCTGCTGCCCAACTGCATGGAGATGGCCGTCACGCTGATGGCGGGCCAGACGGCGGGAATCGTCCATCCGATCAATCCCCTGCTGGAGCCCGCCCAGATCGCGGCCCTGCTGCGCGAGTCGGGGGCGAAGGTTCTGGTGAGCCTCGCGCCCTTCCCGCGCGCCGACCTCGCCGACAAGGCCGCGGCGGCTCTGGCTCTGGCGCCGGGCGTCAAGACCCTCGTGGAGGTGGATTTCAAGCGCGGGCTCAAGCCGCCGAAAAGCTGGCTCGTTCCGCTGATCCGCCCGAAGCGCCCCGGCGGCCACGCCGCGAAGATCATGGACTTCGCCGCCGGCCTGGCCGGCCAGCCCGCCGACCGCCTCACCTTCGAGCTGACCGCCGGTCCCGAAGACATCGGCGCCTATTTCCACACCGGCGGCACCACCGGCGCGCCCAAGACCGCCATGCATCGCCAGATCGGCATGATCTGGAACGGCTGGGCGGCGAGCGAACTGCTCTTCGACCATGAATCGACGCTGCTCTGTCCCTTGCCGCTGTTCCATGTGCTGGCGGCCTATCCGATCCTCATGGCCTGCATGGCGGGGGGGGCGCATTTCGTCATGCCGACGCCCCAGGGCTATCGCGGCGCGGGGGTGATGGACGGGATCTGGAAGCTCGTCGAGCGCCACAAGGCGACCTTCATCGTGGTGGTGCCGACGGCGGTCTCGGCGATGATGCAGCGCCCGATCGACGCCGACGTCTCGACGCTGAAGCTGGCGCTCTGCGGCTCGGCGCCCATGCCGACCGAGCTGTTCCGCAAGTTCGAGGAGGCGGTGGGCGTCCGGATCATCGAGGGCTACGGCCAGACGGAGACCACCTGCCTGATCTCGTGCAATCCGCCGGAGGGCGAGCGCAAGATCGGTTCGGTGGGGATTCCCTTCCCCTACACCGACATCCGGATCCTGCATCTGGACGGCTCCGGAGCGGTGACGAAGGACTGCGCGACCGACGAGATCGGCGAGATCTGCGTGAAGGGCCCGCAGGTGATCCCCGGCTACAAGGAGGCCGACCGCAACAGGAACCTCTTCGCCGACCGGGACTGGATCCGCACGGGCGACCTCGGGCGGATCGATTCCGACGGCTATCTGTGGATCACGGGACGGGCGAAGGATCTGATCATCCGGGGCGGGCACAACATCGACCCGGGGATGATCGAGGAGGCGGCGGCGCATCATCCTGCGGTGGCCTTCGCGGGAGCCATCGGCCAGCCCGACGCCAAGACCGGAGAGCTTCCGGCGCTCTACGTCGAGCTGAACGCGGGGGCTTCGGCGACGCCCGAGGAGATCAAGGCCTTCGTGGGCGAGCGCATCCCCGAGCGGGCCGCCGCGCCGAGCTATGTCGAGATCCTGCCGGAGTTGCCGAAGACGGCGGTGGGCAAGATCTTCAAGCCCGATCTGCGGCGTTCGGCGATCACGCGGGTTTACGGCGCGGCTCTGGAGGCGGCGGGGGTGAAGGCGGTCCTGCGCGTGGAGGAGGACCCGAAGAAGGGCCTCGTGGCGGTGGTGACGCCGGAGGATCGCGCCGACGAAGGCAGGATCCGCGAGGCGCTGGGGCCCTTCATCACAGCCTGGCGTCTGGGATGAGGGCGGATGATCCTCTTTTGACCCTTCGATGAATCATGGGGGCGCCTCCGGATTGCGGGGCGCCTTGATTCCTCTCGCCGAGGGCGCAAATCTTGACGACTTGCGCGCATGGAGGGGATGTGATGATGGGGGCTCGGTTCCGGCTGGTTTGCGGCGTGGTCTGTCTGGCGCTGGGAGGCGCGCCGGAGACATGGGGGCAGGAGGCCCCCAAGCCGCCTCCGCATGATCCTGGCGGGAGCCGGAGCCATGCCATGGAGAGGTTTGGCAATGATCGCCTGCAATGGTCGCCCTCCATCGTTCCAAGAGGGTTGGCTCGTCCTTCTGAAGGCGACGGGCGTCTGTGGGTAGGGAGAGGGATAGCACATTGGGGATCGGATCATGTGCGCTTCCCACCAGGCGTGCGCCCTGTGGAAGGCGCCGCAGGCCGCAGGGGCGTCATCCTGTTGCGCGAAATCTGCGAAGATGGAAGCAGTCGACGCTGCGTCAGGATTCTGGCGGCTTCTGCGGAAAACGTCGACATCGCGACGCTCCTTCAGCCCGACATGGGGCGGCCATGCAGCGGGCAGGAGCTTTTCAGCGATCTCCGCTGCGTTTCCCCTTCCACCCCGCCTTCAGGCGAAGCCATGGCGGGAGTGCTGGCGCCCTACGAGCTTGGAAGCCAGCCCTATTTCGTGAAAGAAGGCATGGCGTGCAGGGTTGCAGATATGCTCAGACTTCCTGAATGCCAGCAGCGCTTCTCAGGTGAAGAGGTGCGATATATCTCTGGCATGATTGAAGATCCGGCTCGCTTCTATCTGCGCGCAGGGTATGCGGTTGCGCCTGTGGCGGCCTTCACGTCTGATGAGCGCCCGCCCATACTCGCGCCTTCTCCCGCGCCCGCCCCAACGCCTGCGCCCGCTCCGCCAAGGCCGGACTTGCTTCTCCCGCCGTCGATGGCCGCGCCAGTCGAACCCAAGGGGCCCGACTTCATCATCCGGCCTTCCGGCGAGCCGAAGAGAGAGCCGGATTCGTCCATCCTGGAGTTTCCTCGGGAGCCGGAGACCATCCACCGGTGATCAGGGCGGCCCTTTCCGCCGGAGGACCCTCCGGCGGAGAGACATGTTTTCGGGAAGTTTCTTGCGACTTTAGGCGAATGAAGGTTTGAATCTTGCGCGAAGATCTTCGCAAGCGATTGACGACCTTCGCAGCCTCGCCTATCGTCTTCGCAAATGCAACATGACCGGACCTCGCCATGACGACCGCCGCCGCGACCGCTCCCGACGCCAGAGAGGCCTCCGCCGCCCTTTCGCGCGCCGACCTCTCCCAGCTTTCCGCCGAGGCGCTCGTCGCCGCCGAGACTCTGCTCGAGGCCGCCCGCGCGGGTCTGCGCGCCCGCGTCGGCGTGGATTCCCGAGGCCGCCTTTCAGGCGCGGCGCTCGAGGACGAACAACACGCCGCTCATGGCTTCGCCTGGCTGGCGGTCTATGTCGAATCCTTGCGCCGCATGACCGGCTGGCGCGAGCGCCTCGCCGCCGAAGCCCGGGGCGGAGAACTCGAAGAGCTGATCTTTCAGGCCGCGCTCGGCCAGATCTGCGCCGAGATCTCCGGCGGCATTCCCATGTCTCAGGGCGAGACCGCGCGTCTCGCCGATTTCGGGATCTCCGACGAGGCCGAAGCCGCCTTCGCCTCTGCGCCCGCGGTGCGCCGCCTCGCCCGCGAGGGCGACGTGGACGCCGTGCGTCGGCGCATCATGGATCTGGTCTTCGCGGCTCAGGGCGCGGCCACCTTCGGGGATTGCGGCCTCGACTCCGAATTCGACATGATCCGCGACCAGTTCCGCCGCTTCGCCGAGGAACGCGTGATTCCGCACGCCCATGGCTGGCATCTGCGCGACGAACTGATTCCCATCGAGATCGTCAACGAGGCCGCCGAGCTCGGCGTCTTCGGCCTGACCATCCCCGAGGAGTTCGGCGGCTCGGGCCTCGGCAAGACGGCGATGTGCGTCGTCTCGGAGGAGCTCAGCCGGGGCTATATCGGCGTGGGCTCGCTGGGCACGCGCTCCGAGATCGCGGCGGAGCTGATCCTCGGCGGCGGCACGCCCGAGCAAAAAGCCGAATGGCTGCCCAAGCTCGCTTCCGGCGAGATCCTGCCGACCGCCGTCTTCACCGAGCCCAACACCGGATCGGATCTCGGCTCGCTCTCGACGCGCGCCGTGAAGCAGGGCGACGAATATGTGGTCTCGGGCGCCAAGACCTGGATCACCCACGCCGCCCGAGCCGATCTCATGACCCTGCTCGTGCGCACCGATCCTTCGACGAAGGATTATCGCGGGCTCTCGATGCTGCTCGCGCCGAAGATCCGCGGGACCGAAGAAGAGGCCTTCCCGACCCCCGGCATGACCGGCGGCGAAATCGAAGTGCTCGGCTATCGCGGCATGAAGGAATACGAGATCGGCTTCGACGGCTTCCGCGTTCCGGCGGCCAACCTGCTCGGGGGCGAGGAGGGGCAGGGCTTCAAGCAGCTCATGCAGACCTTCGAATCGGCGCGCATCCAGACCGCCGCCCGCGCCGTGGGCGTGGCGCAATCGGCGCTGGAGATCGGCATGCGCTACGCTCAGGAGCGCAAGCAGTTCGGCAAACCCCTGGCGGCCTTCCCGCGCGTCTATGGGAAGCTGGCGCGGATGGTGGTCGAGATCATGATCGCCCGCCAGCTCAGCTATTACGCCGCTCAGGAGAAGGACGCCGACCGCCGCTGCGATCTCGAAGCGGGGATGGCGAAGCTCTTCGGGGCGCGGGTGGCCTGGGCCGCCGCCGACAACGGCTTGCAGATCCACGGCGGCAACGGCTTCGCGCTGGAATATCCGATCAGCCGGGTGCTCTGCGACGCGCGCATCCTCAACATCTTCGAGGGCGCCGCCGAGATTCAGGCCGGAGTCATCGCCCGCCGCCTGCTGGAGAGCGGCCCGAACTGACCCGCGAATTCAGGGGGAGCCGCCAGCGGCTCCCCCTTGCGCTCCTCACGCCCCCCAGGTGATCCAGATGTTCTTGATCTGCGTGGCCTGAGCGAGGAATTCGCGGCCTTCGCCCTGTCTGGGGTCGAACCAGTCGCGGGCCAGAGGCTCCGTCCAGATCCGCTTGAGGTTCCCCGCCGAGGCGCGTTCGAAATCCGCCAGAGACCCCGCAGGCGCGAAGGCCCAGAGGGCGTCCACGGCGTCATGTTTGGCCAGCTCCAGACCCAAAGTCGCCGGATCGCCCGTCAGGATGTTGACTGCGCCGCCAGGAACGTCCGAAGTCTCCAGAATCCGGATGAAATCCGAGATGATCAGCGCTTCGGCGAAGGAGGGGACCAGAACCGCCCGGTTCCCCATGGCCAGAATCGGCCCCATCAGCGCAACGAAGCCCAGAAGTCCCGGAGTCTGCGGACAAACCGCCCCGATCACCCCCAGAGGCTCGGGAATGGCCAGAGCCGTCCCCCGGATCGGCGGACGATGGACCGCCCCCTCATATTTATCCGCCCAGGCGCCATAGCTGAAGAGCCGCGCCACGCTGGCGTCGACTTCGGCCTCGCAGGCGGCTTTCGGGCGTCCCGTCGAAGCCTGAAGCCGGGCCGCGAAAGCCGCGCGGGCGGCGGCCAGATTCTCGGCGATGTAGTAAAGGATCTGCGCGCGGGCGTGGCCGCTCTGGCCTGACCAGCCCTCGGCCTTGCGGGCGGCTTCGACGGCGTTGCGGAGATCCTTGCGGTTGGCCTCGGGCAATTCGCCAAGCAGCGCGCCCGAGGCGTGGCGCACAAGCCGCGTGGTCCCGCCGTCGGGGCGGGTCTGCTTGCCGCCGATATAGAGTTTTGGAGTTTGATCCACGCCTTCGGGCTGATCCAGAGGCGAGGCGGGAACCGCCGCAGGAGGCGCGGCCTCCGGCGCGAGCGGCTTGGCTTTGGCGCGCCAGCGCGGCTTGAGATAGGCCTCCAGACCCTCGCGCCCGCCTTCGCGGCCATAGCCCGACTCTTTATAGCCCCCGAAGCCCACGGCGGCGTCGAAGAGATTGGTGGCGTTGATCCAGACCACGCCGCATTTCAGCTTCGAGGCCACGTCGAGAACGCGGCTGATTCCCTCGCTCCAGAGGCTCGCCGCAAGGCCGTAAGGCGTGTGATTGGCGATCTCCACGGCCTCTTGCGGCGTGCGGAAGCTCATGGCGACCAGAACCGGGCCGAAGATCTCCACCTGAGCCAGAGTCGAGGCGGGGTGGACGTTGGTCAGAAGCGTGGGGGCGAGGTAACCGCCCTCCGAAGGCAGGGGGCAGGGCGCCTGATGGATCTGCGCGCCCTCCTTCACGCCCTGCGCCACCAGATCGCGCACGCGCTGCGCCTGGATCGGGCTGATCAGCGCCCCCATGTCGATGGTCTTGTCGAGCGGCGGGCCGACACGCAGGCGCTCCATGCGGCGCTTGAGCCGCATGAGGAATTCGGCCTCGATTCCCTCCTGAAGCAGCAGCCGCGAGCCCGCGCAGCAGACTTGCCCCTGGTTCAGCCAGATGGCGTCCACCACGCCCTCCACGGCGGCGTCGAGATCGGCGTCTTCGAAGACGATGAAGGGCGATTTGCCGCCCAGCTCCAGGGTCAGGGCCTTGCCGCTTCCGGCGGTGGCCTGACGCAGGATGCGCCCCACCTCCGTCGAGCCGGTGAAGGCCAGCTTGGCCACCCCCGGATGGGCCGCCAGAGCCGCCCCCGTCTCGCCCTCGCCCGTGACGACGTTGACCACGCCCGGCGGAATCCCCGCCCGCTCGCAGAGCTCGGCGAAGAGCAGGGCGGTGAGGGGCGTGTCCTCGGCGGGCTTGAGCACCACCGTATTTCCCATCGCCAGAGCAGGCGCGATCTTCCAGGCCAGCATGAGCAGCGGGAAATTCCACGGGATGATCTGGCCGCAGACGCCGACCGGCTCATGATCGGGGAATTCGGCGGCCTGAAGCTGCGCCCATCCGGCGTGATGGTAGAAATGCCGGATGGCCAGAGGAACGTCGATGTCGCGGCTTTCGCGGATCGGCTTGCCGTTGTCGAGGGTCTCGACCAGAGCGAAGAGCCGCGCATGACGCTGGAGTCCGCGCGCCAGAGCGTAAAGGTGCTTGGCCCGCGCATGGCCGGGCAGAGCCGACCAGCCCGGCAGAGCCTTCGCGGCGGCCTTGACGGCGGCGTCCACATCGGCGGCGCCCGCCCTGGCGATCTTGGCCAGAACCGCGCCCGTCGAGGGATCGCGGGTGTCGAAACTCTCGCCGGATCTCGCCTTGCGCCAGGCCCCGCCGATGAAGAGCTTCGCCTCGGCGCCGAGGCTCTTCAGCCATGCGCGCGCCGGAGCGTCGCTTTCCGGCGAAGGGCCATAGGGCAGGCTCATGTCCAGAATCTCCGCGATGGAGGGGGTCGACTCGGTCATCAGAGACTCTCCTCAGGCGAGGCCATGGCGGTCATGGGCGGCGTAACGGCCCGTCGCGTAATGCTCGAGCTGGCGTTCGATGTCGCCCACCAGAGACGAAGCGCCGATGCGGAAGAGATTCGGCTGAAGCCAGTCCTCGCCCAATTCCTCCTTGACCAGCATGAGCTGTCCGAGGGCGTCCTTCGTGGTGGAGATGCCGCCCGCGGGCTTGTATCCCGCCACATGGCCCGTGGCGTCGCGCCAGGCCCGGATCGCCCGCAGCATGACGAGCGTCACCGGGAGGGTCGCGTTGACGCTCTCCTTGCCCGTGGAGGTCTTGATGAAGTCCGAGCCCGCCATCAGCGCCACCCAGGAGGCCTTCGCCACCAGATCCAGATTCCGCAGGTCGCCCGTCGCGAGGATGGTCTTCATGTGGGCGGGGCCGCAAGCCTGCTTGCAGGCGCGGATCTCGTCGTAAAGCTCGCGCCAGCGCCCCGCGAGCGCCAGTTCGCGCGTGATCACGATGTCGATCTCGGCGGCGCCGTCGGCCACCGAGGCCTCGATCTCCGCGAGCTTCGTCTTCAGCGGCGAGAGCCCCGCCGGAAAGCCCGTCGAGACGGCGGCCACCGGAATCCCGGAGCCCTTCAGCGCCTCCACGGCGGTTCCCACGAAGCGGTGATAGACGCAGACCGCGCCGGGCGTGATCCGTCGATCCGCCAGCCCCAGAGCCGCCTGGAGATCCGCCCGCAGAGGCTGGCGCGCCTTGGCGCAGAGCCGCCGCACGCGGCCTTCGGTGTCGTCGCCGTTGAGGGTGGTGAGGTCCACGCATTGCAGCGCCCGGATCAGCCAGGCCGCCTGCCATTGCTTCTTGACGCTCCGTCGCCCGCCGAGGCTCTCGGCGCGGCGCTCGGCGGCGGAGGCGTTGACGCGCAGCGCCTCCAGAGGCCCGAGGTCGAAGGGAGCTCCCGGATTCCCGGGATGGGGCGCAGGAGGCGCCGCCTCCCGAGCCTTCGCCGTCTGCGTCATGGCCTGCGCCCTCCCAGGAAGCCGGAATTTCTGCCGACTCTGGATGACATGGGGCGCAGGCCGCCGCAAGAGCCCTTGCGAGAGCTTACAGCGCCGCGAGCAGCACCTTGTCGGGCGGCGTGTGGCCGCTGAGGAAGGTGTGGATGTTGAGGATCATCTTCTCGCCCATGGCCACGCGGCTCTCCAGGGTGGCCGAACCCATGTGCGGCAGCAGGAAGACGTTCGGCAAGGCCCGCAGACGCGGATTGATGTAGGGCTCGTCCTCGAAGACGTCGAGCGCCGCGCCCGCCAGCTCGCCCGCCTCCAGCATGCGGATCAGGGCGTTCTCGTCGATGATCTCGCCGCGCGCGGTGTTGACGATGTAGGCCTCGGGCTTCATCAGCTTCAGGCTGCGGCTGGAGAGCAGATGATAGGTCGCGGGCGTATAGGGGCAGTTCACCGAGAGGATGTCCACCCGCGCCAGCATCTGGTCGAGGCTCGGCCAGTGGGTCGCGCCCAGCTCCTCGGCCTGAGCGGCGGGCAGGGGCTTGCGGTTGTGGTAATGGATCTCCAGGCCGAAGGCGCGCGCGCGATGCGCCAGAGCCTGCCCGATGCGGCCCATGCCCAGAATCCCGAGCTTCTTGCCCTTGAGCTGGCGCCCCATGAGGAAGGTGGGCGTCCATCCCGTCCAGCGGCCTTCCTGCAGCAGCTTGACGCCTTCGGCGAGGCGGCGCGGCGCCGCGAGGATCAGCGCCATGGCCAGATCCGCCGTGTCGTCGGTCAGCACGCCCGGCGTGTTCGAGACGGTGATCCCGCGTCCCACGGCGCTTTTCACGTCGATATGGTCCACGCCCGCGCCGAAATTGGCGATCATGCGCATCTGCGGCCCGGCGCTCGCCAGAAGGGCGCCGTCGATGGGATCGCCGAGCGTCGGCGCCAGAACCTCGGCGCGCTGGACGGCCGCATGCAGCTGTTCGCGCGTGAAGGGCTTGTCCTCGGGATTCAGCTCGACGTCGAAGAGCTCGCCGAGGCGGGCTTCGATCTGGTCGGGGAGTTTGCGCGTGACGATCACGCGCGCTTTCGGGCGAGGGGCGGGCATGCGAATCTCCGGTTCTCGGGCGAGGGGGCCGCGCCTTGTTCTGGGGCGGTTGGCCAGGCCATGGACATTCTGTTACGAAAACATTCGCATCTTTGAAAGAAAATTTTGCGAAGACGCGCAAAAACCCGCCCCCTGCGAAAGAAGGAGGCGGGAAGCTTCAGACTCAGCCGGGGATCTCGGACTGGGCGAAGAAGAAGCCGATCTCGCGGGCGGCGCTCTCGGCGCTGTCGGAGCCGTGGACCGAGTTCTCGCCCTTCGAGAGCGCGTAGAGCTTGCGCACGGTGCCTTCGGCGGCTTGGGCCGGATCGGTCGCGCCCATGACCTCGCGGTGCTTCAGCACGGCGTTCTCGCCTTCGAGGATCTGGATCACCACCGGCTCGGAGATCATGTAGCCCACCAGCTCGCCGTAGAAGGGGCGGGCCTTGTGCTCGGCGTAGAAGGCGCCGGCCTGGTCCTGGGTCAGACGGACGCGCTTCTGCGCCACGATGCGCAGGCCCGCGTCTTCGAAGACCTTGTTGATCGCGCCGGTCAGATTGCGCTTGGTGGCGTCGGGTTTGAGGATCGAGAGCGTGCGCTCGACGGCCATGGGAGAATTTCCTGTTCTGGATCGGCGGGGGCCGGAAAGGCGCCTCCGCGCTGCGCCTCGCGGATATCACGCGGCGCGCGGAGCCGCAATCCGCAAGCTGGTCGGGCGGCCGGAGGCGGATCAGACGGGGCGGGTCATCAGCAGGCTTTCGCCATGGCGCGTCAGGCGCGGATGGGGCGCGATCTCCAGACTTCCCGTCCGGCGGAAGCCCATCGACTCGTAAAGCGCCCGCGCGGGGGCGTTGTCGGCCCAGACGAAGAGCGAGACCATCCCGAGCCCCTCGCGCTGCGCGGTCCTCAGCGCCGCCCCGATCAGGGCGCGCGCGAGTCCGCGTCCGCGGAAGCCCGGCAGGACCCCGATCCGCGAGACGTGCAGCGCCTCCTTCGGCATGAGCGCCGGGAAGCCCGCCAGATGCGCCAGACGCTCGGCGGCGGGGTCGTCGGGCGGAACCTGTCCGGCCAGATGCGCCGGATAGGCCGCCATGGCGCCCGCCGTCTCGCCCTCGGCCTCGACGATCCAGCTCCAGCGCCAGCCGTCGGGGCCGTCGCCGCCGTAGAGCTGGCTCATGAGCGCCCCCGCCGAGACCCCCGGAAGGAGATCCTCGAAGACGAAGCGCGCGAATTCCGGCGTCGTCAGCATCTCGACGGCGGCCAGCATGGGGGCGTCCTCGGGGCGCGCGGGCCGGAGGCGGTCGCCCGGAAGAAGGGCGCTCATTCGGCGGCGGGCGCGGCTGCGACGACGGCGGCGGCTTCGGCTTCGGCGGCCGCCTCGGCCCTGACGATCTCCTCGGCGCGCTTCTCGACCAGCTCGACGATATGGTCGATCATCTGGTCGTTGGACATCTTGTGGCTCGGGCGTCCCGAGACGTAGATCATCCCCGAGCCCGCGCCGCCGCCGGTGAATCCGAGATCCGTCTCGCGGGCTTCTCCGGGGCCGTTGACCACGCAGCCGATGACCGACAGCGTGATGGGCTGGCTCACATGGGCGAGGCGCTCTTCAAGACGGCTCACCGTGTCGATGACGTTGAAGCCCTGGCGCGCGCAGGAGGGACAGGAGATGATCGTCACGCCCCGATGCCGCAGGTTGAGCGACTTCAGGATCTCGTAGCCGACCTTGACCTCCTCCTCGGGCTCCGCCGAGAGCGAGACGCGGATCGTGTCGCCGATCCCCATCCAGAGGAGATTCCCCAGGCCGATGGAGCTCTTCACCGCCCCGATGGAGCGTCCGCCCGCCTCGGTCACGCCGAGATGCAGGGGGTAGTCGCAGGCTTCGGAGAGCGCCTGATAGGCCGCCGCCGTGAGAAACACGTCGGAGGCCTTCACGCTGATCTTGAACTCGAAGAAGTCGTTGTCTTCGAGGATGCGGGCGTGTTCGAGCGCGCTTTCGACCATGGCGTCCGGGCAGGGCTCGCCGTATTTCTCCAGGAGGTGGCGCTCCAGGGAGCCGCCGTTGACTCCGATGCGCATCGAGCAGCCGTAATCCCTGGCCGCCTTGACCACCTCGCGCACGCGCCTGGCGTCGCCGATGTTGCCGGGGTTGATGCGCAGGCAGGCCGCCCCCGCCTGAGCCGCCTCGATGGCGCGCTTGTAGTGGAAATGGATGTCCGCGACGATGGGGACCGTGCTCGCGCGCACGATCTCCCTGAGCGCCGCCGTGGATTCGACGTCGGGGCAGGAGACGCGCACGATGTCCGCGCCCGCCTCGGCGCAACGCCGGATCTGCTCGATGGTCGCCGGAGCGTCGGCGGTGATGGTGTTGGTCATGGTCTGGACGCTGATGGGGGCGTCTCCGCCCACCAGCACCTTGCCGACGCTGATCTGACGGCTCTTGCGCCGCGCGATGTCGCGCCAGGGACGAACGCTCATCCGGTCCTCCGAACTCCAGCCCTGACCTCGCCGCGCCCGACCCGAAGGCGGGGGCGTCGGCGTTCAGTCCACCGGGCGCATGCTGCCGAAAGCGCGCCCGCCGTTGCCGGGCGCCGCCTCGGGATAGACATAGGACGGCGGCGGATTGGAGACAATGCGCTGCTCGGGGCGACGCTCGGGCGCAGGGCGCTGCACGCGCTGGGCGGCGGGCAGAGGCTGGGCCGCAGGCGACGAGACGTTCCAGACCGGCGGAGCCGCCAGAGGCGCGGCCGTCTGAACGGGCGCAGGCGCAGGCGCGCGCGGCGCGGAGGCCACGGCGGCCGGTCGCGGCTGGGCGTTGGCGGCGGCTCTGGCGCGCAGGCTCGGGGCGCTGAGGTCGAAATCGCGGAGGACGGCGGCGGTGCGCGCGAGAGGGCCGAGCGCCTCGCCCGCCACCTCGACGGTCAGGCCGGAAGGATCGCCCACATGCAGACGCATGCCGTCGCTGCGGCCTGCGGGCGGCGTGAAGCGGTCGCCGGGATTGAGCTCGCCGCTGAAGAGCACGGCGTTGGTCTCCGCGTCGCGGGCCTCCATCCAGACCGCGCGCCGGGCGACCAGAGCGAAGGCGGGCGCTCCGGCTTCGGCCGCAGGGAGGGCGGAGGGCGCCTCGGGGGCGGCTCCGGCGGTCAGGAGGGCTTCGCCCTCGACGGCGGAGGCCGGAGGCGTGGCGGCGGCGGTCCGGGTCAGGGCCGAGGCGAGCGGCGCGTCGATGGGCGGCAGAGGGGGCGGCGCGGCGGTCGTGTCGGAGGCGGCGGCCCAATAGGCGTCCACGCTGCGCTCGTAGGCGGCGGCGCTCGGACGCTCCAGGGCGGCGACGGTCACGGCGGCGGGCTGCGGCTCTCCGCCGCTGAAGACGGCCGCGACTCCGGCGTGGTCCATCAGCTTCCAGCCGCCCCAGAGGATGCCCCCCGCGAAGGCCAGAGGCGCCAGCATGGCGATTCCCCCGAGCAGGCCCCGCCAGACGCGGCCGCGCTCGCGGCGGCGGGCCAGACCCGCGAGCGGATCCTCTCGGGGCGGCATGCGGCGGAGGGGCGCCGATTCGGTCTCGCCGCGGCGGGCGTGGGTCAGGGGCGCGAGGATGCGCGCGACGCCGCTTTTCTCGCCCTGGCCCTGGCCCTCGACCTCCTTCTGGAAGCGCTGGGCGGTCTTTTCGGGATCGAGTCCGAGATAGCGGGCGTAGACGCGGAGGAATCCGGCCGCATAGGCCGGATCGGGAAGTCTGTCGGGGCGCACGTCCTCGATGGCGAGCAGATAGGCGGCCTTGATCTTCAGATCGCGTTCGATCTGGTCCAGACTCCGGCCGGAGCTGGCGCGCGCGCCGCGAAGTTCGTCTCCGAGAGAGACGTCCGCTTCCTCGAATCGTAAAGTCGAGATGCTTCGATGCGCCGTCATGGACCGCCCCGACTCGCGCGCCGCATGGCGCGCCCTTGTGTTTTTGGCCAGCGTCTTTTTTTAGCTCAGGAGGCCGCATGTTGCAACGCGCTTCTCCCCCGTGAAAAGCTCTCACGGCGGACAGGTTGCCGCAATTTCCTCAAGAGTTGGTTGACTCTGGCCCCCCGGAAGACCTGCGGCGGCAGGTCGGAAAGGTCAGGGCGGCGGGCCTGCGGAGGTCGGGATCCGCAGGCCTGCGGAGAGTCCTCAGGCGGCCCGGCGCAGCGAGCGCCGACGCCAGATGGCTTCGAGCGCCCCCACGAGGGCGTCCATGTGAGCGTCCGTATGCAGCGGCGAGGGCGTGAACCTCAGGCGTTCCGTCCCGCGCGGCACGGTCGGATAGTTGATCGGCTGCGCGTAGAGCGAGAATTCCTTCAGCAGGGCGTCCGAGACGGCCTTGCATTCCGTCGGATCGCCGACGAGCAGCGGCACGATGTGGCTCGGGCTGTCCATCACGGGCAGATCCGCGGCCCGCAGCCGCGCCTTGAGCGTCGCGGCGCGCTCCTGATGGCGCGTCCTCAACTCGGGGTGGGCCTTGAGCCAGCGGATGCTCTCCGCCGCCGCCGCCGCGAGGGTCGGGGGGAGGGAGGTGGTGAAGATGAAGCTCGCGGCGTAGCTGCGCACCACGTCCACCAGACGCTCCGAGGCGGCGATGTAGCCGCCCATCACGCCGACGGCCTTGCCGAGGGTGCCCTCCACCACGTCGAGGCGGGAAAGGGCCGCCTCGCGTTCGGCGACGCCGCCGCCCCGCTCGCCGTACATGCCCACCGCATGGACTTCGTCGAGATAGGTCAGGGCGTCGTAGCGCTCGGCGAGGTCGCAGACCTCGTGGATCGGGCCGAAGTCGCCGTCCATGGAGTAGACCGATTCGAAGGCGATGATCTTCGGGCGCGCGGGATCGGCGGCCTTCAGAAGGTCTTCGAGGTGGTTCAGGTCGTTGTGACGCCAGATCTTCTTCTCGCAGCGGGCGTTGCGCACGCCCTCGATCATGGAGGCGTGGTTCAGGGCGTCCGAGAAGATGACGCAGTCCGGCAGCACCCGCCCGAGCGTCGAGAGGCTGGCCTCGTTCGAGATGTAGCCCGAGGTGAAGAGCAGGGCGGCGTCCTTGCCGTGCCAGTCGGCGAGCTCGCGTTCGAGGTCGACGTGGTAATGCGTCGTGCCCGAGATGTTGCGCGTGCCGCCCGAACCGGAGCCCGCTTCGTCGGCGGCGCGCTTGAGCGCCTCCAGCACGGCGGGGTTCTGGCCCATGCCGAGATAATCATTGCCGCACCAGACGGTGATTTCACGGGTGGAGCCGTCGGCTTCGCGCAGGAGCGCCTGCGGAAATTCGCCCCTGATGCGCCGGATGTCGGCGAAGACGCGGTAACGGCCTTCGGCGCGCAGGGCTCCGAGGGCGCTGTCGAACATCTGGTCGTAGCGCGTGGGCGCGCGGTCGGCATGGTCCTTCATGGCGAAATCGTCCCTCCCCGACGATGAACGTCTCTGTTGAGGGAGCATGGACTCAAGAACCGGGACGCTCAAGGGCGCCGACGCGGAATCGACACGAAAAGACGAGCGCGATTCGTCGCAAGCGGCGGAGAAACCTGAATAAATCCGAGCGAAACGCTCGGTTATTCTCCGGGGAAGGCCGCCTCGAACTGCACGCGCCGGTTGATCGAGCCGGGGCCATGGGTCTCGACCAGCTCCACCGGATCGGGCCGCGCCGCCGCGATCAGGCGATCCGCGGGGGCGCCCCGGGCGATCAATTCGGCGATCACCGCCTGAGCCCTCTCCCGGGCGAGGCGCTGGTTGGTTTCGGCGCCGCCGAGGCGGTCCACATGGCCGATCACCCGCAGACGCGGCGCGCCGGGCTGCTTCAGGATCTCCACGGCCTCGTCGAGGGCTTCGAGGTTGCGGGCCTGCGCGAGGTTCGCGCCGTCGGGCGTGAAGATCGCGGTGCGCGCCGCCCAGAGCCGCAGCCGGGCTTCGGGCTTCTCGGCGGCTTCGGCGAGGGCCGCGAGGCCGCGCGTCTCGGCGGCGAGGTCTCCCTGACGCGCGGAGAGGGCGGCGATCTCGGATTCCTGGGCGAGGATGCGGGCGCGGGCCTCCGCGAGGGCGGCGGCGGTTTCGCTCTGGACGAGCCGGGCGGCCTCCAGGGCGGCTTCGGCTTCGGCGCGGGCGCGGCGCAGGCCCTCCAGCTGGGAGGTCAGGCCCGAAAGGCGGGCTTCGGCCTGAGCGGCGCTGCGGGCGGCTTCGGGCGAGGCGCCATGGGCGAAGCGCGTCTGGAGCGGAAAGCCCTCGCCCGCGGCGGCGGCGAGGCGCGCGCTCAGGGCTTCGGCGTCGGCGCCGGGCGGCAGCACGCCGCTGACCTCGATCCGCGTGCGGCCGGACCAGCTTGCGGAGACCGGCGCGTCTCCGAGGACGGGCTCCTCCGCCATGGCCTCGCGCACCCGCTCCAGGGCGGCTTCGCGGCGGTTCGCCTCCCAAGCCTTCCAGGCGAGCAGCCCCAGCAGCCCCAGCAGCAGCAGCGCGCCGAGCGCCAGACGCCGACGGCGGGCGCCCCGCCGCGCGGAGGCCTTCTGCGTCGTGAGCAGCGCGCGGGCGAGGGGCGCGAGGGCGTCGGGCCGGGAAAGGGCCTCGGGCGAGGCCTCGTCGATTCCGTCGAGGAAATTCGAGGCGGCGTCCTCCATGCGCTCGCGGCGCTCGGCGGAGGGGGAGCCGCTGGCCTCCATGGCCACGATCCTTTCGGCCCGCGCCTGGAGCGCCACCGAACGGCCGTTGAGGTCGAGGGAGCGCAGTTCGTCGCCTTCGCCGCTGCGCAGGGCCTCTTCGGAGAAGGCGAGGATGGCGGCGATCATGCCGCCGATCATCTCGGCGGCGGCGGGATCGGCGGGATCCTCGGGCCATTGGGCGATGAGTCCGCCGCTATGGCGGTCGATGAGCAGGATGCGCGAGACGCCGCCCCGCGATCCCAGCTCCGCGAGGGCCAGCTCGCTGACGCTGCGCCCCGTGAGCAGCGCGCGCAGACGCAGCTTCCAGCCCTGGGCCGAGGCGAGGGCGTCGAGGCGGGCGTTGACGTCCTCGACCAGCTTGCGGAAGCTGTCGGCGACGGCGGCCTTGACCATGCGCCCGGCGATGGGGCGGAAGGTCTCGGCCATCTTCTCGCGGGAGTTCTCGATTTCGGCGCGGATGGCGCCGCCCATCATCGGGGCGAGGGTCGAGGCGAGGGCCTTGCCGCGTTTGTCGCGGGTTTCGCGCAGGGCCTCGACGAGGTTGTCGGCCATGGCCTCGCGGATGGAGGCCTTGTCGCCCATGGCGCCCTCGACCGCCTCCAGACGGGCGGCGATCCGCGCGAGGGCTTCGCGGTCCTGGCCGAGGATCAGCGCGCGCAGACGCGCCAGGCGCGCCGCTTCGGCCTCCGCATGGGCGGCCTCGGCGGCGACGCGCAGCCGCTGCGCGACTCCGGGATCGGGGCCGGAATCAGCCATGGCCCTCGCCTTGTCCGGCGGCCTCCGCCGGGGGCGTCTCGGCGAGCGCGCGCAGGTCTTCGCTCATCTGGGCGAGATTGGCCGAGATGTCCGAGAGGGTGCGGCGGCGGCGCTCTTCGCCGCGGGCGTCGAGCTCGCGCAGGCGGCGGTCGGTTTCGGCGTCGAGGTCGCGCAGACGGCGGTCGGTCTCGGCGGCGGCCTGGGCGAGGCGGCGGTCGGTCTCGCGCAGGCGGTCCTCGAGGTGGTTGATCCGGTCGAGCAGACGGCGCTGGACGTCTCCGAAGAGCAGGTCGCGGACCTGCGCCATGGCGACGTCGGGGGTGGCGGCTTCGGTCTGGGGCGGATGGGCGGAATAGGCGGCGTCGGTCATGAGGGCTCCGGCGAAAGGCGTTTCGGGTGCGCCGCGCAAGGCGACGGAACAACTCCGTATGGTCGAATCGGACAAGAAATTCTCAAGATCTCCTTCGCGCGGCCTGCGTCGGACATCCCCGACGGCGATCCCCCCGACGTCCTCCCGGACGCCCTCGCGCGGCGCGGGAGCAGACTAGCGGCGGCTCAGGCGAAAAGATAGACGGCGCGGCGCGGGGCGGCGGCGCGGGAGGGGCGGATTCCGCGGGTTCTTCCGGGGAGGACCGGAGATTTGCACGGATTTCCACGGATCTGCGGGGGCCTGGCGGCGGTCTGGTTCTTCCGGAGGGGTCAGAGGCCCCGGCGGGCCATGAAGGCGGCGGCGATGGTGCCTTCGTCCAGATGCTCCAGCTCTCCGCCCATGGGCACGCCCTGAGCCAGGACGCTGGTCCGGATCCCCAGATCCGCGAAGGCCTCGGCGAGGTAATGCGCCGTGGCGCGGCCGTCCACGGTGGCGTTGAGCGCCAGCACGACTTCGCGGGGCATGGTCTCGGCGGCCCGGGCGAGAAGCTGCGGAATGCGCAATTCCTCCGGTCCGACGCCGTCCAGAGCCGAAAGACAGCCCCCCAGCACATGATAGCGCCCGTGGAAGGCCCCCATGCGCTCGAGGGCCCAGAGATCGGCGGAATCCTCCACCACGCAGAGCGCCGCCTCGTCGCGGCGGGGATCGGCGCAGATGGAGCAGATCTCCGCCGTGTCGATGTGCCCGCAGATCGAACAGGGACGGATCTTCTCGGCGGCGAGGGCCATGGCCTCGGCCAGAGGCGCGAGCAGGGCCTCGCGGCGCTTGGCCAGATGCAGCGCCGCCCGTCGCGCCGAACGCGGTCCCAGACCCGGGAGACGCGCCAGAAGCTCGATGAGCCGCGCCAGCTCCGGCCCCATGGGCGAAGCGGCGTTGGGGCCGGAATTCGGGCGGCGGGAGGAGTCCATTGGCTTCGCCTCAGGTCAGGAGCGGATCGTTCCGTCGCCGGTCACGAGATACTTGAAGCTCGTGAGCTGCTCGGCGCCCACCGGACCCCGCGCATGGAGCTTGCCCGTCGCGATGCCGATCTCGGCGCCCATGCCGAATTCGCCGCCGTCGGCGAACTGGGTCGAGGCGTTATGCATCAGGATCGCGCTGTCGAGGCCTTGGAAGAAACGCGCCACGGGAGCGGGCGCCTCGGCCAGGATCGATTCGGTGTGGCCCGAGCCGTAACGACGGATATGCTCTATGGCGCCCTCGACGCCGTCCACCATCTTCGCCGCGATGATCGCGTCGAGGAATTCATGGCCGTAGTCTTCGGGCGAGGCGGGGATCGCCTCGGGCGCCAGAGCCCGCACGCCTTCGTCGCCGCGGATCTCGCAGCCCGCCGCCGCCAGAGCCGCCACCACCGGCGCCACATGCTCGGGCGCGGCCTTGTCGAAGAGCAGGCATTCCGCCGAGCCGCAGATTCCCGTCCGGCGCATCTTGGCGTTGACCGCCACCTTGACGGCCATGGCCTCATCGGCGGAGGCGTCGACGTAGAGATGGCAGATCCCTTCGAGATGGGCGAAGACCGGGACGCGCGCCTCCTTCTGCACCCGCTCGACGAGGCTGCGGCCTCCGCGCGGCACGATGACGTCCACGTAATCGACCATCTCGCCGAGCAGAATCCCCACGGCGGCGCGGTCGCGGGTGGGCACGCGCTGGACGGCGTCCTCGGGCAGGCCCGCCGCCTTCAGCCCCTCGCGGATGACCTCCAGGATCGCGCCGGATGAGGCGAAGCTCTCCGAGCCGCCGCGCAGAATGGCCGCGTTGCCCGACTTCACGCAGAGCGCCCCCGCGTCGGCGGTGACGTTGGGGCGCGATTCGTAGATGATCCCGATCACGCCGATGGGCGTGCGCACCCGGCGGATCCGCAGACCATTGGGGCGCGTCCAGTCGGCGATGACCTCGCCCACGGGATCGGGCGTCGCCGCGACCTCGCGGAGGCCCTTGGCTATGCCCTTGAGCCGGGCCTCGTCCAGCAGCAAGCGGTCCAGCATGGAGCCCGAAAGGCCCCGCGCTTCGGCGCGGGCCATGTCCTCGGCGTTGGCGGCGAGGATTTCGGCGGAGCGGGCCTCCAGAAGATCGGCGGCGATCTCCAGAGCCTTGCGCTTGGCCTCGGAAGGCGCCTCGGCCAGCAGACGCGCGGCGGCGCGGGCGCGCTCGCCGAGGGCCTTCATCGCGGCGCGCAGAGCCTGCGGGTCTTCGGAGGATTCGATCTGAGAGGAGGGGATCGCCTGATTCATGACTCGCTCCAGATCGCCATGTCGTCCCGATGGCTGATTTCGGTCCGGCCGGGGTGGCCGAGAATGGATTCCAGTTCGTCCGACTGCCGACCCGCCGCCTTGCGGGCCTCGACGGAATCGTAAGCCGCCAGAGCCACGCCCAGTTGCGCGCCCGCCTCGTCCTGAATCGCCACGGGTGCGCCGCGTCCGAAGACGCCCTGCACCGCCTTGAGCCCCGCCGGAAGCAGCGAGCCGCCCCGCTTCAGAGCCCGCGCCGCGCCAGCGTCCACGATGAAGGCGCCCTCGGTCTTGAGCCCCGAGATCCAGCGTTTGCGGGCGCTCTGGGGCGTGTGGGTCGGCAGGAACCACGAGCAGGGCGCGCGATTCTCGGCCAGAGCCAGCAAGGGGCGCTCGACGTCGCCTTTCAGGATGGCCATGGCGCATCCGCCCTGCAAGGCGGTCTGGGCGGCCATGACCTTGGTCTTCATCCCGCCCTTGCTGACGCCCGAGACGGGATCTCCGGCCATGGCGGCGATCTCCGGGGTGATCTCGCGGATCACCGGAAGGCGCCGGGCCGTCGGGTCGAGGTTCGGATTGGCCGTATAGAGCCCGTCCACGTCCGAGAGCAGGATCAGCCGATCCGCCTCAAGCGTCAGCGCCGCCTGAGCCGCGAGGCGGTCGTTGTCGCCATAGCGGATTTCATCCGTGGCGACGGTGTCGTTCTCGTTGATGATCGGGACCGCGCCCAGATCGAGCAGGGTCTTGAGCGTCGAGCGTCCGTTGAGGTAGCGGCGGCGGTCATGGGTGTCGCCGAGCGTCAGCAGCACCTGAGCCGCCACGATCCCATGGGGCGCCAGCACCTCGGAATAGGCCCGCGCCAGGCCGATCTGACCCACCGCCGCCGCCGCCTGGGCGCGCTCCAGCGGCAGGGGGCCTTTCGCCAGGCCGAGAATCCCGCGTCCCAGAGCGATGGAGCCCGAAGACACCAGAGCCACCTGCGCCCCGCCTGCGCGCAGGGCGGCGACGTCGGCGGCGAGTCCCTTCAGCCAGTCCTGACGCAGCGCGCCGGACCTGTCCACCAGCAGCGCCGAGCCGATCTTGACCACGATCAGCCTGCCGGAGCGGAAGAAGCCGCCCGGATCGAAGCCCGCTTCGGCTTCGAGCGGGGCGGTCCGGATCAACTGGGCGACCATGGGGCGGGCTCCTTGGGCGCGGCCTCCACGGCGCGGGCCTCGTCGACGACCTTCAGCAGAGCGCGCAGCATGGGTTTGACCCCTTTGCCCGTCGCGCCCGAAAGGGGCAGGATCTTCTTCGCGCCCGCCTTGCGCAGGAGGGCGGTCTTCTCCTTGACCTCGGCTTCGGTCAGGGCGTCGATCTTGTTCAGCCCGAGCAGGCGCGGCTTGTCCGGCAGGCCCTCGCCGTATTCCTCAAGCTCCTTGACGATGACGCGGTAATCCTCGACCAGCGTCTCGGAGGTGCCGTCCAGCAGATGGAGGATCACCGCGCAGCGCTCCAGATGGCCGAGGAAGCGGTCTCCGAGCCCCGCGCCTTCATGGGCGCCCTCGATGAGTCCGGGCAGATCAGCGACCACGAATTCGCGCTCGTCCACCGCCGCGACTCCGAGGCCCGGATGCAGCGTGGTGAAGGGATAATCCGCGATCTTGGGCCGCGCGTTGGACACCGCCGAGAGGAAGGTCGATTTCCCGGCGTTGGGCAGACCCGTCAGGCCCGCGTCGGCGATGAGCTTCAGCCGCAGGAGAATCGTGCGCTCCACCCCCGGCAAACCCGGATTGGTCCGGCGCGGAGACTGGTTGGTCGAGGTGACGAAGCGCGCGTTGCCCCATCCGCCGTTGCCGCCCTCGGCCAGAAGCGCCCTCTGCCCGACCTCCACCAGATCGGCCAGAAACTCGCCGGTCTCGTAGTCGTAGACCTCGGTGCCGACGGGGGCCTTCATCACCACGTCGGCGGCGCCGGCGCCGGTGCGGTTCTTGCCCATGCCGTGGCCGCCCGCCCGAGCCTTGAAATGCTGCTGATAGCGATAGTCGATGAGGGTGTTCAGTCCGTCCACCGCCTCGATCCAGACGTCTCCGCCCCGGCCGCCGTCTCCGCCGTCGGGTCCGCCGAATTCGATGAACTTCTCGCGCCGGAAGGAGAGGCAGCCCGCTCCGCCGTCGCCCGACTTGATGTAGACCTTCGCCTGATCCAGAAATTTCACGCCGCGCCCTCCCCGCGCCGACTCGTCCAGAGCGCGCGCGTCAGTTCATAGATGATGACGGCTTCGCCGCCCAAAGGATATTCGCCCGAGGCCCTGAATCCCAGAGCCTCCGGAAGCCGCCGCGAAGCCGCGTTCGTGCGGAGGATCTCCGCCCGGACCGCCGGAGCCGCGAACGCGGCGAAGAGATAATCCAGCAGCCCCGCCGAAGCCTCGCGGGCGTAGCCCTGGCCCCGGGCCGCGCGGGTCAGCCACCATGAGATGTCCGGAGCCCCCGCCGCGTTTCTCGGCCCGACGCCCCATTCGCCGATCAGGGCGCCGTCCGCCTTGCGCCGCAGCCCGAGCCGGAAGCCCGGAGCCCCCCGGAAGCGGCTCGCGCGGATGCGCTCCAGAGCCGCCGCCTCGGTCAGAGGCGAGGGGAGATTCGCCATCTGGCGGGCGATCCCGGGATCGTCGCCGATCCGGGCGAGCTCCGCCGCATCCTCGTCCTGCAGGGGCGCGAGGATCAGGCGAGCCGTGTCGATGAAGGGCGGGGCGGGCGGCGCATCTCCGGCGGCGAGATCCAGCCGCAGGCAGTCGACCTCCTCGCCGCGCGCCCGGCAGAAGACGGGGCGGATCTCGCCCCTGTCCCGGAAGCCGAGCTTGCGCAGCACCTTTCCCGAAGCGGGGTTGTCGGTGAAATATCCCGACGTCAGCTCCGCGAAGCCCTCGCCCGAGCCGCCCCGCGCGAAGCCCTCCGCCAGGACCGCCCGGCCCGCCTCCGTGGCGTAGCCCCGGCCCCAGGCCTCGAAGCCCAGCCAGTAGCCGAGTTCGGCCTCGGCCCGGCGCAGGGGATCGGCGTGCAGCCCGACGGCGCCTTGCAGGCCTTCCGAATCGCAGATCGCCCAGACGCGCCCGCCCTCCTCCAGGATGAGCGCATGGCGCGCGATGAAGTCCCCCGCCTCCCCGACCGTGTAGGGCTGGGGAATGGACGAGACCATGCGCGCCACGCGCGGGTCTCCCGCCAGCGCGACGAGTCGCGGCGCGTCCTTGGGCGTCATGGGCCGGAGCGTCAGACGGGGCGTGCGCAGCACGGGGTTCATGAGGTCGGGTCCCGAAAGCGAAAGGGGGCGGTCTTCGCGGACCGCCCCCTTCGGGAATTCCAGAGATGAGGCGGCGTCTTACTCGGCGGCTTCCGCCGGCGGGAGCACCGAGACGAACTGACGGCGGCCGCGGCCCTCATGGAACTGGACGTTGCCGTCGACGGTCGCGAAGAGGGTGTGGTCCTTGCCGAGGCCGACGTTGGCGCCCGGCCAGACGCGGGTGCCGCGCTGACGCACGATGATGCCGCCCGAACGGATGGCCTCGCCGCCGAACTTCTTCACGCCGAGACGGCGTCCGGCGGAGTCGCGACCGTTGCGCGAGGAGCCGCCTGCTTTTTTCTGAGCCATGGAATGGCCTCCTTCAAATCAGGTTGACCGCGGGCGCTCAGGCGCCGGCGATGGCGCCGATGCGCACGAGGGTCAGATACTGGCGATGGCCGCGCTTGCGCTGCGAGCCGTGCTTGCGGCGACGCTTCTTGAAGGCGATGACCTTCTCGCCGCGGATCTGGTCGATGACGGTGGCGGTCACCGTGGCGCCCGCGACGGTGGGGGCGCCCACGGTCACGTTCTCGCCCTCGCCGACGACGAGAACCTCGTCGAAGGTGATCGTGGCGCCGGCTTCGACTTCGAGCTTCTCGATCCGAAGCACGTCGTTCTGGGCGACGGTGTACTGCTTGCCGCCCGTTCTGATGACCGCGAACATCGCGTCCTCGCTAGGATTATGGCGCGCCCTGCGGCGCCGACCCCGGAAGGTCGGACTTGCACATGGGCCATCGGGCGGCGCGTTGGAATGACGACGCGCGTCGAGCGAAGGCTCTGCGCGCGTAGGGGGGCCATATAGGGCGGTCAGGCGCCTCTTGTCAACGCGCCATCGCTTCGGGAACCCGCGTCGCGGCGAAGGGGAGGTTCGGGAGCTTCGGCTCCTCCCGCGCGATGAGCTCAGGCGAATCCGGGCGCGGCGCGGGGGTCGTCGGCGCGGGCGGGGCCGGAGCCCCAGGCGGAGAGGCCGGAACCAGAGTCAGCGCCACGATCTCGGGCGGATTGAGGAACCGCAGCGGCAGGGCCGCCGTGCCGATCCCCCGCGAGACGTAGAGCGGGCCTTGCGCAGTCTCGTAGAGTCCGGCGACGAATCCGTGGCGCGACATCGTGATCGGGCAACCGATCATCGGCAGGCAGATCTGCCCGCCATGCGTATGGCCCGCCACCGACAGCGAGGCCGGACGCGGCAGCCTCACGGCTTCGTCCGGGCGATGGGTCAGGAAGATCAGCGGCGCGGCGGGGTCCGTTCCGGCCAGGGCGAGGTCGGGCCGCGCGCCCTCGGGGCCGACGGGGTCGTCCACGCCGGCGAGGACCAGCCTTCCGCCGCCGGGAAGCGCGATTTCGAGGCTTTCATTGCGCAGCACCCGCGCGCCGCCCTCCGCCAGAGCCGCCGCCATGGCCTCGCCGTTCTCGGCCCAGTCGTGATTCCCGAGGATCGCGTAGACGCCCAGAGGCGCCTGCAATCCGCCGAGGATCCGCGCCGCGGCTTCGGGATCCACGCGCATCCAGTCGTTGTAGAGCTTCTGCGCCGGGCCATGGCTGATCCCGGCGTAATCGCCCAGCAGAAGGATCAGGTCGGGCTTCTGCGCCTCGACCATGGGCTTGAGCCTCTCCGCCAGCCGCCTTTCGGACCAGTGCAGCGACAGCGATTGCGTGTCGGCCACGACCAGAGCCCGGATCGGCGCCTTCAGCCCCTCGATGCGGATTTCGGCCTGATTGACCTCCAGCATCCGGGGCTCGACGAGGAAGGACCAGAGAAAGGCCGAAGCCCCCAGACCGAAGAGGATCCGGCGCAGCTTGCGGAAGCGGGAGCGGGGGGCTTCGGGAATCGGTCAATCCTCCGGGAAGGGGTCTTCCGGCGCGTCGCGCAGGCTCCAGCCCAGCGAGGCCCATGTGCGCCTCATGTGATCAGGCAAAGGCGCCGAAATCGTCAAGGTCCGCCGGGGCTCGATGGGATGGGGCAGGGTCAGGCTGCGGGCGTGCAGATGCAGCTTGCGGCTGATCTCTCCGCCGAGCTGGGCGCCGTCCTCCACCGAGGAGCCGCCGTATTTGCCGTCGCCGACGATGGGATGTCCGATCTCCGCCATATGGGCGCGCAGCTGATGGGTGCGGCCCGTCACCGGGCGCAGGATCGACCATGAGGCGCGTTTGCCCGCCGAATCGACGGTGAAGTAGTCGGTGCGGGCGCGTTTGGCGCCTTCGGTCTTGTCGACCTCGTTCGGGTGGATGCAGCGCATCTTCTCGGCTTCGCCCTTGGGGCCATGGCCCGAGCCCTTGACCAGCCCGTAACGGATGATTCCGTGATCGGGCACGGGGCGGCCGACCACGGCGGCCCAGTAGATCTTGCGGGTGGCGCGGCTGAAGAACAGCTCGCCCAGACGCGCCGCCGCCTGAGAGGTCCGCGCCGCGAGAATCACGCCCGAGGTGTCGCGGTCGAGGCGATGGACGAGCCTGGGCTTGTCCTTGCCGGGCAGGCGCAGGGCCTCCAGCATGCCGTCGAGATGGCGCGTCACGCCGCTGCCGCCCTGGGTCGCCAGTCCCGGCGGCTTGTTCAGGGCGAAGAGATACTTGTCCTCGTAGATGATCATGTCCCGGACGGCGCTGACGTCCTCGGGGTCGAGGCCCTCGGCGGGATCGCGCGGCGGAGCCGGTTCGTCGGGCAGGGGCGGCACGCGCACCTTCTGCCCCGGCTCCACGCGGTCGCTGGACTTCGCCCGCGCGCCGTCGAGCCGGATCTGGCCCGTGCGCAGGAGCTTTTCGACCGCGCCTTGCGTGATCTGGGGGAATTTGCGCCTCAGCCAGCGGTCGAGCCTCTGCTCGCCCTCTTCGGGGCCGATTTCGAGAATCTGAACGCCGGACATGACCGCTCCTGAAGTTTGCGCGTCCGAGAGCGTCGAAGCGCTCCCGTTTTCTTATGACTGCGCGATTCGCCCCGAAAAGCCTTTCAGGCTTTTCGGATCGCGCTCCGAAGGGGCGAGATAGCGATTCGCAGGCCGGAAGGAAAGGCTCGCGGCTTCAGGATCTGCGGAAAAGCGCCGCAGCCTCGACATGGGCCGACCAGCGGAACTGGTCCACCGGCTGGATCTTCTCCAGCCTGTAGCCGCCGTCGATGAGGATCCGGGCGTCGCGGGCGAAGCTGGCGGGATTGCACGTCACCATCGCCACGCGCGGAACCTTCGAGCGCGCGATCTGCTCGCATTGCGCCTGAGCTCCCGCGCGGGGCGGATCCAGGATCAGCCCCTGGAACTCCTTCAGCTCATGGGGGATGAGCGGGCGGCGATGGAGGTCGCGCCGCGTGAAGCTCACCGACTTCAGCCCCTGGGCCCGGCGCATGGCGAGAGTCCCGGCCTCCACGGCGGAGGCCTCGCTCTCGAAGGCCTCGACGTTGGCGAAGCGCGCCAGAGGAAAGGTCAGGGCGCCCGCTCCGGCGAAGAGGTCCGCCGCGCGCTTCACGCCCTTGAGCGCCTCCACGACGAAGGCGGCCAGGGCGGATTCGCCTTCGGCCACGGCCTGAAGGAAGCCGCCGGGCGCGGGCGCGACGAGGGTTCCGCCGAAGTCCTGAACCGGAGGCCGCCGCGCCGCCACGGGCTCGCCGTCCCAGACGAGCCGCGCCAGATCCAGCGCCTCGGCGGCGAGGGCCAGCTCCTGCCTCAGCTTGAGGTCCAGCGGCTTTCCGCCCTCCACCGAGAGGTCCAGCCCGGCCCGGGAGGCGGTTGCGGTCATGCGGACCGTGGTCTGACGCGCCGCGCCCACCTCGGCGATGCGCCGGAGCCTGGGCAAAGCCGCCATGAGGTCCGGCGCCAGGATGCGGCATCCGGCGGCGTCCACGATCTCGTGCGAGCCCCGCGCGGCGAATCCGAGCGTGATCTCTTCGCGGGTGCGCAGCAGGCTGAAGGCGGCGCGGCGCCGCGAGGCGGCGGGCACGGTGATCGTCGGCAGGATCTCGGCCTCGATTCCGCGCTGTCCGAGCGCCCGCTCCACGAGATCGGCCTTCCAGAGCGCGATCTCCTCATCCTGCACATGCTGCACGGAGCAGCCGCCGCAACGCCCGAACTGCGGACAGGGCGGAGTCTGGCGCCAGGGCGAGACCGGGAGGATCTCGACGGGCTCGCCCGCCGCGTCGAGCCTCAGGCGGTCGCCGGGGGCCGCGAAGGGGACATGCAGAAGCTTCCCCTCGGGAGAACGGGCGATTCCATCGCCCTGCGCTCCGAGCGCCTCGACTTCGATCTCCGCCGCCCGTTCCGCCGCCTGTCCCATGATGTCATCCGGGTTTTTTCGTGAGCCACAAGCCCAGAACCAGCGCCGCCAGAGCCAGAGCCACCGAAAGCCCCGCATAGAGCGTCGCGCCAAGCCAGCGCTCTTGCGCCAGGAGGCGTTGAAAGTCGAGCGAAAAGGCGGAGAAGGTGGTGAAGCCGCCCAGGACTCCCGTGGCGAGGAAGAGCCGCCAGCCCTCGGCGCCCGAGCCTCCGCGCAGCGCCAGCCAGCCCGCGACGAGCCCCATGGCGAAGCTCCCGGCGATGTTGACCAGCAGGACTCCCATGGGGAAATCCGGCCAGATCCGCCCCGCCGCCGCCGTCGCCCAGAGCCGCAGCATGGCGCCGAGGCCGCCGCCCGCGCCGACCAGAAAAGAAGCCGTCAATCCGTTCGCCATGGCGCGTCACCCCAGAAGATAGACTCCCGCCGCCAACCCCGCGCAGAGGGCGCCGAGCGTCAGGAGCATGAGGAAGAAGGCGTCTCCCTGATCCCGATCCTTCCGGCGCAGGTCCGGAGAGGCCGCAAGAAAGCCGAGGACGGCGAATCGCGTCAGGTCATGAGGCGGGAAGGGATCCTCCGGCCGCATGATCAGCCAGCCTGCTCCCGCGCCGAACAGCGCGGCGAGGGATATCTCGAGCACCGCCCGCCGCCCGAAGACGCCGCCTCCGATCCGCTGGGCCGCGCGGCTCGTCAGGGCGCGCGTCCCGACGCCCAGCAACGCGCCGATCAGCATCCAGAGCCAGGAGGGGAGGCTCGTCATCCGCCAATCCACCAGGGCGGCGCTCCGAATCCTCCGGCCAGCGCCGAGCCCGTCATGAACCCCGCCAGATGGACAGGAATATGCAGCGGAATGCGGGGAAAGATTCCCTTGCCGACCACAAGCGCCCCCATGGCGCCGCCAGAGATCGTGGCGGTCAGCGCCGAAGGCAGAGGCGTCGGAGAGGTCAGCCTTCCGAAGATCAGGCCGAGCAGGAACAGGGCGGCGCATTCGACGAGGAGGAGCTTGCGGGCGGAGCCTCCTGCGAGGAACGGGCCCGCCCTCCGGATCGTCACGCCCAGGCCCGTCCCGAGGATCAGCCCCAGGAGGATCGTCAATCCCGACGCCGCCGGATCGTTCATCACGCCCCCTTCACGGCCCCGAGGAGCCTTTCGCGATTGCCGTCGCCGCCGGGAATGGGGCTCTCCATGGTCCCGACCACCCGCCAGCCTTCGGCCTCCAGAAATTCCGCCACGAGGGCGAGGGCCTCTTCGCCCGCCGCCTCCTCCTTGAGGATCCCGCCCTTGCCGACCCTCCCCGGCCCGAGCTCGAACTGCGGCTTGACCAGAGCCGCCAGCCAGGCCCCCGGCCTCGCCCGCCCCAGAGCAGGCCCCAGAGCCTTGGTCAGCGAGATGAAGGAGAGATCCGCCGTCAGGGCTTCGGGATCTTCGGGCGGATCCTCCGGCCCCATCTCGCGGACGTTGAAGCCCTCGCGCGCCGAAACCCGAGGATCGGCGGCGATCCGGGGATGCAATTGCCCGTGGCCCACGTCCAGAGCCCAGACCCGCCGCGCCCCCCGACCGAGCAGAACCTCGGTGAATCCTCCCGTCGAGGCCCCGAGGTCATAGATCGTCCGGCCCTCCGGCGAGAAGCCGAAGCCGTCGAGCGCCGCGAGCAGCTTCAGGGCGCCCCGCGAAACCCAGACGAGGCCGCCGGCCTCCACGGCGAGATCGTCGCTTTCCGAGACCTCCTGAGCGGCCTTGCGGACGGGCGCGCCGTTCAGCCGCGCGAGGCCGTCGCGGATCAGGGCCTGAGCCCGGGCGCGGCTTTCCGCCAGGCCCCGCGCGACCAGAGCCTGGTCAAGCCGCATGGCGCCGGATCCGCCGCTTGAAGGTGAGGTTGGGCCCATGTCCGCGCATCAGCCAGAGCCCGATCAGCCCGAAGACCACCCAGGAAGCGGCGTGATTGGCGAGGATTCCGCTCCAGTGCGCGCCATGAGGCGGCCAGCAGAGATCCAGCGCCATGGTCAGCCCCGCGATGAAGGCGAGGCCTCCCACGGCGGCCTCGGGGGCGTGGCGCCATTTCGTCCAGGCCCCGACCTGGAAGAGAAGCAGCGCCAGAGCGCAGAGCGTGAAATACCAGCGGAGCGTCGTGAAGGGCGCGGATTCGCCCATCAGTTCGGGCGGAGCGCTCTCCTCGGTCCAGAGCCGCAGCAGCAGGAATCCGAGCATCGTCAGCAGCAGCAGATTCAGCGCCGCCGCCGCGCCGAGCCATCCGCGCAAGCCGAAATCCCGCCGCGACCGGGCTTCGGCCTCGGTCAGCGAACGCCATTTCAGACCCGCGGAGACCGGATCTCCCAGGAGTCCCAGGGCGGTCTTCGGGGCGCTTTCGAGGGCGAGGGGCGGATTTTCGCGCATGGCGCTCCCATATCACGCGCCCGCTCCTCATGCGAGCGCGGATGCGCCGGGCGCCGCGCTTCCCGGCGGGGCGTCTCCCGGATGCTTCAGGCGAGCAGCGCCCGCAGCGCGTAAAGCTGGTCCAGAGCCTCGCGGGGGCTGAGGGCGTCCAGGTCGAGGCCCTTCAGCGCCTCCTCCACGGCGGAGGTCCGGGGCCGGGCGGCCTCGGCGGCCACGAAGAGCGGCAGATCCTCCGCCAGAGCCTTGAGGCGTCGTTTCGCGCCTTCGCCGTCGCCCTTTTCGAGCGCCGCGAGAACCTCCTCCGCGCGGGCGAGGGCCGCCGCCGGAAGCCCCGCCTTGCGCGCCACCTGGACGCCGTAGCTGCGGCCTCTGGCGCCTTCGGCCACCTCATGCAGGAAGACGAGGTCGCCCTTCCATTCCGAAACCTTGAGCGAGACGGTCTTCGCGCCCTCCAGCTTCTTCGCCAGAGCCGCCAGCTCGTGATAATGCGTCGCGAAGAGCGCCCGGCAGCGGTTGACCGCATGCAGATGCTCCACCGTGGCCCAGGCGATGGAGAGGCCGTCGAAGGTGGCGGTGCCGCGCCCGATCTCGTCGAGGATCACGAGGGCTTTCGGCCCGGCCTGGTTCAGGATGGCGGCGGTCTCGACCATCTCCACCATGAAGGTCGAGCGCCCCCGCGCGAGGTCGTCGGCGGCGCCGATGCGGCTGAAGAGCTGATCCACCGCCCCGATCCGCGCCGAAGCCGCCGGAACATAGCTCCCCGCCTGAGCCAGCAGCGCGATCAGGGCGTTCTGGCGCAGAAAGGTCGATTTGCCCGCCATGTTCGGACCCAGCACCAGCCAGAGCCGATCCGCGCTCAGGTCGCAGCCGTTGGCGACGAAGGGGATGTTCTCGCGGCGCAGGGCCTGATCCACCACCGGATGACGTCCCGCCTCGATCTCGAAGGCGTCGGAGCCGTCCACGAGGGGCCGCGTCCAGCCCTCGGCGCGGGCGAGCTCCGCCAGACCCGCAGCCACGTCGATCTCCGCCAGAGCCGCCGCCGCCGCCGAAATCCGGGGGGCCTCGGCGAGGACCGCGGCGCTCAGCTCGGCGAAGATCGACAGCTCCATGGCCACGGCCTCGGCGCCCGCGCGGGAGATCCTGGAATCGAGCTCCGCAAGCTCCGTGGTGGTGAACTTCACGGCGTTGGCGTTGGTCTGGCGGTGGATGAACGTCTCCGCGAGCGGCGGCTTGAGGAAGCGCTCCGCATGGGTCGAGGTGGTTTCGATGTGATAGCCGAGAACCCCGTTATACTTGATCTTCAGCGAGGCCACGCCGGTTTCGGCCTTCAGCCGCCCTTCGAGGTCGCGCATCACGCCGCGCGCGTCCTCGGCGAGGCGGCGGAGCTGGTCCAGTTCGGGCCGCCAGTGAGTCGCGACGAATCCGCCGTCGCGCGCCGCCATGGGCAGATCCGGGCCCAGAGCCCCTTTCAGCAACTCCGCGAGGGCCTCATGTCCGGTCAGAGCCGCCCGCGCCCGGGCGATTTCGGCGGGCGGATCGCTGAGGCTCAGGGCGTCGGCGAGGACCGCCGCCGCCTCCAGCCCGTCGCGCAAGGCCGCCAGATCGCGCGGGCCGCCGCGCTCCAGCGAGATCCGCGCCAGAGCCCGCGCCATGTCCGGCGCCGCCCCGAGGTAATTCCGCACCTCGCCGCGCAGGGCGTCGTTCTCCACGAAAGTCGAAACCACATCCAGACGGGCGGAGATCGCTGCGGGGTCGGTCAGGGGCGCCGCGAGCCGCTCCGCGAGCAGGCGGCCTCCGGCGCCGGTGCGGCTGCGGTCCACGGCGTCGAGGAGCCCCCCGGCGCGCTGGCCCGAGAGGTTCGTCAGGATCTCCAGATTGCGCCTTGTGGCGGCGTCGAGCCGCATGGCGGCGTTTTCGGCCTCTCGGCGGGGCGGCGCGAGGACGGGAGTCCGGCCCTTCTGGGTGAGGACGAGGTAATCCGCCAGAGCCCCGAGCGCCGAAATCTCGGGTTGGGCGAAGGCGCCGAAGCCCTCCAGCGTGGTCACGCCGTAGAGATCCTTCAGGCGGCGCTCGGCCGAACCCGGCTCGAAGCTGGCCGGGCCCAGAGGCGCGACGCGGGCGCCGGTCTCCTCCAGCAGCTCCATGAGCGCGGCGTCGTCGAGCAGGCGCTCGGGGATGAGGATCTCGCGCGGGGCGATGCGCGCCAGATCCGCCCCGAGCCTCTGGCGGCGCGTCGGGCGGGCGAGGGGCGCGCCCGCCGAGATGTCCATCCAGGCGAGGGCCGCGCCTGCTCCGGTCTCGACATAGGCCGCGAGATGGTTGGAGGCGCGGGCCTCCAGCAGGGCGTCTTCGGTGATGGTGCCCGGCGTGACGACCCGCACCACCTCGCGGCGCACGACCGATTTCGCGCCGCGCTTCTTCGCCTCGGCGGGATCCTCCATCTGCTCGCAGACGGCCACCACGAAGCCCTTGCGCGTCAGGTCGAGGAGATAGCGCTCCGCCTGAACCACCGGCACGCCGCACATGGCGATGTCCTCGTCGCCATGCTTGCCGCGTTTGGTGAGCGCGATGTCCAGCGCCGCCGAGGCCGCCACGGCGTCCTCGAAGAACATCTCGTAGAAATCGCCCATCCGGTAGAAGAGCAGCGCATGAGGATGCCCGGCCTTCAGCTCCAGATATTGCGCCATGGCGGGCGAGGCGATGGCGGGATCCCGAAACGGCGCGGCGGGAGAGACGGGGCGAGTCATGCGGCGGGGCCTTCCTGAACGAACGGCCTCAGAGCTAGCCGAAAGCTCAGGATCGCCCAAGCGAAAAGGGCGGGGCTTTGGGTTCGCGGCCTCCGGCTTCCGATGAATCACAGGCTTGCGGCGCGGCGCTTCCCGGAGGTAGGGATTCGCCCTTGCGCCGCCGTCGCGCGGTTTTCGAGGAGGGGGCGGGATGAGCGCGTGGAAGGCATGGCTGATCGGCGGCTTCGTCGTCTATGGCCTCTTCAAGATCTCCTTCGGGAGCGGGGGCGAAGTCGAGAAGCCCATGGAGAAGAATGAAGATCTGGTCATGGAGCTGATCTTCGACCGCTGCCTCGCCGCCATTCGCAAGGGGAGCGCGCCTTTCGAGGGGCTGGCGACCGGCTCCGCCTCCCGGGACTCTCGTTTCGTCGCGGCGCGGGCCGTTTCGGGCGAAGTCGTCGAGGTGATCTCGCCGCGTTATGTCGGGCGCTGGACCCTTGGCGAGGACGGCCGGAGGATCTGCGGCGTCGAGCGCGCGGGGCTGACGGCGGAGGAGAAGGAGGCGCATCCGGCGCGGCTCGTCGTGGAGGATGAAGGCTTCCTCGCCCGTCTGGACGAAAAAGCGCGGGCGGAAGGCTTCCTCACGGAAAGAATCGCGGCGCGGGTTTCAGGCTCCGCCCCGGGCTTCTGGTCGAGCGAAGCGCCGAATCGCTGGAGGGCCTGGGGTCCGCGCGGCGGCGACCCCTGGATGGCGATCTCCCTCTACGGCCGTCCCGAAACGGATGGTCGGGGCGGGGCTGAAATCGACATGTTCCGGATCGTCCTGAGCGAAGGAGAGGCCGCTCCGCCCGCGCCGTAAGGCTTTCCCCGCCGCCGCGCGCCGCCTATGCTGAGCCCATGGCCTTCACCTTGCGGCAATTGCAATATTTCGTGGCGGTGGCCGAGCAGGGCGGAGTCTCCCGCGCGGCGCGGAGCCTCTCGATTTCGCAATCCTCCGTCACCGAGGCGATTCAGGAGCTTGAGCAGGATCTCGGGGTCGCGCTCTTCGAGCGCCATGCGCGGGGCCTCTCGCCGACCCAGCAGGGACACCGCTTCCTCCGCCACGCCACCCAGATCCTCGCCGGAGTCTCCGACGCGCGCCGCAGCTTCGCGGCGGGGCGCGGCGCCGAGACCGTCGGGACGCTGCATCTGGGCACGACTTCGCTGGTGGCGGGCTATGTGCTGTCGGATCTTCTGGCGCGCTACCGGCGGGCCTGGCCCAACGTGGCGGTCTCGGCCATCGAGGACGGCGGGGAATATCTGGAGCATCTGCTGATCGGCGGCGAACTGGACGTCGCGGTGATGGTGGTCTCCAATCTGCGCGAGCGCATGGCCTTGCAGACCGAAAGCCTCGAAGTCTCGTCCTACCGGCTCTGGCTGCCGGGCGGACATCCCCTCGCGGCGGCGGAGGGCGCCGTGGAGCTGGCCGCCGCCGCCCGCGAGCCCTTCGTGATGCTCGCCATCGACGAGATCGAGGAGACGGCGGGGGCCTTGCTGCGGGCTCAGGGGCTGCGGCCCCGGGTGGCCTTCCGCACGCGCAGCGTCGAGGCGGCGCGCAGCCTCGTGGCGACGGGGGCGGGGGTGGCGATCCTGCCGAATCTGGTCTATCGGCCCTGGTCCCTCGAAGGCGACCGCATCGAGGCCCGCGACGTCGCCGGAGCCCCGCCGCCCGTCGAGGTGGGGATGGTCTGGCGGCGCGGCTCGCGGCTGAGCCCCGCCGCGCGGGCCTTCGTGGCCCTGGCCCAGAGCCAGAGCTTCGCCCGTTCGAGATCCTGAGTCCTTTCGGCGCGAATCGGGAGACATCGGAAATTCCGATATGACATTTCTGTTTAATGGGTTTGCGCTGGACGCATATCGGCCGCAGGCTGAAGCCCAGATCCGAAGCCGCCCCCTCCCCGCGACAGGCGCGACGAACAAGAGCGGCCGCTCATTCCTGGAGGAGTTCGCATGATCCGTTCTCTGGCGACCTGCGCCGTTCTGGCGCTTTCGGCGGGCTTCGTGGGCGCCGCCTGCGCCCAGGCCCTGAAGACTGAAGTCGGCGAGGGCGAGGGGCGTCTGAACGTCGTCGCCTGGGCCGGCTTCCTGGAGCGCGGCGAGACCGACCCCAAATTCGACTGGGTCACCGGCTTCGAAGAGGCCACCGGCTGCAAGGTCAGCGTCAAGACCGCCAACACCTCCGACGAGATGGTCGCGCTGATGAACGAGGGCGGCTTCGACCTCGTGACAGCCTCCGGCGACGCCTCGCGCCGCCTGATCGCGGGCAAGCGCGTCCAGCCGATCAACATCGACCTCATCCCGAGCTGGTCGAAGCTCGACGACCGCCTGAAGGACGCGCCCTGGCACACCGTCGAGGGCGTGCATTACGGCGTGCCCTACGTCTGGGGTCCGAACGTCCTCGCCTACAACACCGACGTCTTTCCCGAGGCCCCGACCTCCTGGAACGTGGTCTTCGAGGAGCAGAACCTCCCCGACGGCAAGAGCAACGTCGGCCGCGTCCAGGCCTACGACGGCCCGATCCACATCGCCGACGCCGCGCAATATCTGATGTTCCACAAGCCGGAGCTGGGCATCGTCAGCCCCTACGAGCTGAACGACGAGCAATACGCCGCCGCTCTGGATCTGCTGCGCGGTCAGCGCAAGCTCGCCAGCCGCTACTGGCACGACGCCTTCATCCAGATCGACGACTTCAAGAACGAAGGCGTCGTGGCTTCGGGCTCCTGGCCGTTTCAGGTGAACCTCCTCAAGGGCGACGGCGCCCCCATCGCCTCGACCTTCCCGCAGGAGGGCGTCACGGGCTGGGCCGACACCAGCATGATGCACGCCGAGGCCGCCAATCCCAATTGCGCCTACAAATGGCTGGAGCATTCGCTGAACTCCAATCTGCAAAGCGATCTCTCGCTGTGGTTCGGCGCGAATCCCTCGGTGCCCGCCGCCTGCACCGACGGCAGCGGCATGCTCACCGCCGAGGTCTGCGCGCAGAACGGCTCCAACGACTTCGAGAAGGTCCGCTTCTGGCAGACCCCGATCACCCAATGCGCCAGCCAGGGCGAATGCGTGCCCTATTACCGCTGGGTTTCCGACTACATCGCCGTGATCGGCGGACGCTGAGCCCGACAGGCGCTCCTCCGGACCCTGACGCCGGGGGAGCGCCTGCTTTCCGGGATTTCTGAACAGCCGCCCTGCGCCGCCTCCGGCGCAGGAAGGCCGCGCCTTTCCCTTTCGCGCCCGCCGCCCGCCCCCGCCCTCGACGCAGGAGGCCGCATGACCGCGTCCGCATCTTCCGCCCTTCCGCCCGCCGTGTCCTTTGAAGCCGTCTCGCGTCATTACGGCGTGGTCAGGGCGGTGGACGAGGTGGACCTCGCCATAGCCCCCGGCGAGTTCTTCGCCATGCTGGGGCCTTCGGGCTCGGGCAAGACGACCTGTCTCCGGCTGATCGCCGGCTTCGAGCGCCCGAGTTCGGGCCACATCCGGCTCTTCGGCGAGCAGGTGGAGGATCTGCCGCCCTATCGGCGCAGCGTGAACACGGTGTTTCAGGATTACGCGCTCTTCCCCCATCTCGACATTCTGGAGAACGTCGGCTTCGGGCTGAAGATGCGGGGCGTCGAGGCCGCCGAGCGCCGCCGCGCCGCCGCCGAGGCTCTGGAGATGGTGAAGCTCCCCGGCTACGGGGCGCGCAAGCCGGGTCAGCTTTCGGGCGGACAGAGGCAACGCGTGGCTCTGGCGCGGGCTCTGGTGAACAAGCCGAAGGTGCTGCTGCTCGACGAGCCGCTCGGCGCTCTGGACCTCAAGCTGCGCGAGCAGATGCAGGAGGAGCTGAAGACCATCCAGAAATCCCTCGGGGTGACCTTCATCTTCGTGACCCACGATCAGGGCGAGGCTCTGTCCATGGCCGACCGCGTGGCGGTCTTCAGCGAAGGCAAGATCCGCCAGATCGGCACGCCCGAAGAGATCTACAACCGCCCGCGCACGCGCTTCGTGGCCGATTTCGTCGGCTCCTCGAATCTCCTGCCGCCGGATTTCGTGGAGAGGCGCCTCGGCGCGCGGCGCTGGGGCAGCCTGAGGCCCGAACAGATCGCGCTGCGGCCTGCGGGCTCCGGCGAGGGAAGCCCGGCGCAGGTCGCCTCCGTGAGCTATCTCGGCGCGACGACCCGGCTCGGGCTGGAGATGGCCCCGGAGGAGGGAGCTCTGAGGCTGCATGCGGTGGTCCCGGCCGGGGCGGCTGCGGGACTGGCTCCGGGCCAGGCGGTCGAAGCGGCCTTCGCGCCCGAGTCGATCCACCTCATGGAGGACGCCCCATGACCGCCGCCGATCTGCCGCAAGCTCCGGCGGGGCGAGGTCTGCGCGGGGCGCTCAGCGACTGGTTCTGGCGCAATCCGGGCCTGACGCTCTTCCTGATGCTCCTGCCGCCGCTGCTCTGGCTGGGGATCATCTATCTGGGCTCGCTCTTCGCGCTGCTGCTCCAGAGCTTCTATTCGATCGACGAATATTCCGGGCTCATCAACCGCGAATTCACGCTCAAGACCTACGCCGAGCTGTTCAAGCCCGCCAATCTCGACATCATCCTGCGCACGGTGGCCATGGCCGCCCTCGTGACGGTCGGGTCGGCGGTGGTGGCCTTTCCCATCGCCTGGTTCGCCGCGCGCCATGCGAAAGGGCGCTGGAAGGCGGTCTTCTATCTCGGGGTGATGCTGCCGCTCTGGTCGAGCTATCTGGTGAAGGTCTACGCTTGGAAGCTGATCCTCGCGCGGGAGGGGATCCTCAACTGGATCTTCGCCAAGCTGCATCTGACCTGGCTGGTCGAGGCCTGGCTTTCGCTTCCCATCGTCGGGGGGAACTCGCTCTCGGTGAGCCATACGGGCACCTTCCTCGTGTTCCTCTACGTCTGGCTGCCCTACATGATCCTGCCGATCCAGGCTTCTCTGGAGCGGGTGCCGGGCAATCTGGTCGAGGCCGCCGCCGATCTCGGGGCCACGCCGCGCCAGACCTTCTGGAACGTGCTCTTTCCGCTGGCCCTGCCGGGAGTCCTCGCGGGGTCGATCTTCACCTTCTCGCTGACGATGGGCGACTACATCATTCCGCAGATCGTCGGGACTTCGCGCCGCTTCATCGGACAGGCCGTCTACGCCCATCAGGGCACGGCGGGCAACATTCCTCTGGCGGCGGCCTTCACGGTGGCGCCGATCCTCATCATGGGGGTCTATCTCTGGTTCGCCAAACGCAAGGGGGCTTTCGATGCGCTCTGACAAGGAGGGCGCGCGGGCGCCTCTGGGTCTGAAGATCGCGGCGGGGCTGGGCTTGGCCTTCCTGCATCTGCCGATCCTGCTGATCTTCGTCTACGCCTTCACCACCGAGGAGCGGAGCTATCAATGGCCGCCGCCGGGCTTCACGCTGAAATGGTTCGGCGTGGCCTGGGGACGCGCCGATCTCTGGGAGGCGCTGACCCTCTCGCTGAAGGTGGCGAGCCTCGCCACGCTGCTCGCGATGCTGCTCGGCACGCTCTGCGCGGCGGCCATGAGCCGCACGAAGTTCTTCGGCCGCGAAAGCATCTCCCTGCTGATCATCCTGCCCATCGCCCTGCCGGGCATCGTGACGGGCGTGGCCTTGCGTTCGGCCTTCAGCCTGGCGGAGATCCCCTTCTCCTTCTGGACGCTCATCATCGGCCATGCGACCTTCTGCGTGGTGATGGTCTACAACAACGCGGTGGCGCGCTTCCGGCGCCTGCACGGCTCGCTGATGGAGGCCGCCGCCGATCTCGGGGCCGACGGCTTCCAGGCCTTCCGCCACGTGGTGCTGCCGAACATCGGCACGGCGCTTCTGGCGGGGGGGATGCTGGCCTTCGCGCTCTCCTTCGACGAGGTCATCGTGACCACCTTCACCGCCGGGCAGCAGCAGACCCTGCCCATCTGGATGCTGGAGGAGCTTGTGCGTCCGCGCCAGCGCCCCGTCACCAACGTGGCGGCCATGGTGGTGGCTCTGGCGACCTTCGTGCCGATCCTGCTCGCCTATTACCTCACCCGCGACGGCGACCAGACCGCCGGAGCCGGAAAATGACGCCCAGAACCAACGGGAGAAACGCCATGGACGCCCAGATGCTGATCGGCGGTCGCTTCGAGACCGGCGCCGAAGCGCCCGAAACCATCCTCAATCCGCGCACGGGCGCGGCGATCCTCGAACTCCCGGAGGCCTCGCGCGGGCAGATCGACGCGGCGGCGGCGGCGGCCTCGAAGGCCTTCGCCAGCTGGTCGCGGACGACTCCGGCGGAGCGTTCGGGCTATCTCCTCAAGATCGCCGAGCGCATCGAGGCCGAGGCCGAAGGCTTCGCCGCCCTCGAAGCCCTGAACTGCGGCAAGCCGATCAAGGCCGCCCTGAACGACGAGATCCCCGCCATCGTCGATTGCTACCGCTTCTTCGCGGGCGCGATCCGCAACATGCCCGCCGTGGCGGCGGGCGAATACATCGCGGGCCACACCAGCATGATCCGTCGCGATCCCATCGGGGTGGTGGCCTCCATCGCGCCGTGGAACTATCCGCTGATGATGATGGCGTGGAAGCTGGCGCCGGCTCTGGCGGGGGGCAACACGGTCATCTTCAAGCCCTCGGAGCAGACGCCCCTGACCGCGCTGAAGCTGGCCAAGATCCTCGCCGAGGTCTTGCCGGAGGGCGTGGTCAATGTGGTGCTCGGGCGGGGCGACACGGTCGGCGACGCGCTGATCAATCATCCCGACGTGCGCATGGTCTCGATCACCGGCGACATCGCCACGGGCCGCAAGGTGCTGCAGGCCGCCGCCAAGACCATCAAGCGCAGCCATCTGGAGCTGGGCGGCAAGGCGCCGGTCATCGTCTTCGACGACGCGGATCTGGAGCTCGTCGTGAACGGGCTGCGGGCCTTCGGCTTCTACAACGCCGGACAGGACTGCACCGCCGCCTGCCGCATCTATGCGGGCGAGAAGGTCTATGAAAAGCTGGTGGCGGACCTCTCCTCGGCGGTCTCGACCATCGCTTTCGATCAGGCCGACGATTCCCTCAACGAGATGGGGCCGCTGATCTCGCGGCGTCAGCGCGACCGGGTGGCCTCCTTCGTGGAGCGCGCCGCCGAGCTCAAGCACATCGAGATCGCGGCGGGCGGCAAGCCGGGTTCGGGCTCGGGCTTCTATTATCAGCCGACCGTGGTGGCGGGCGCCCTGCAGCAGGACGAGATCGTGCGCCGCGAGGTCTTCGGGCCGGTGGTCTCGGTGACGCGCTTCTCGGAGGTCGATCAGGCCGTGGCCTGGGCCAACGACAGCGATTACGGCCTCGCCTCCTCCGTCTGGACGCGGGACGTGGGCCGGGCCATGGCGGCGGCGGCGCGTCTGCAATACGGCTGCACCTGGATCAACACGCATTTCATGCTGACCAACGAGATGCCGCATGGCGGCCTGAAGCAGTCGGGCTACGGCAAGGACATGTCCGTCTATGCGCTGGAGGACTACACCGCCGTGCGTCATGTGATGATCAACCACGGAGGCTGAAGCCCTTGCGCTCCGGGTGTCGTGGAACCGACATGAAACCCGGAGAAATTGGCGCGCTTTCCGGAATTCGGCCTGGAGCAAGAAGAAAGAAAAGGGGCGCCCTCAGGGGACGCCCCTTCCGTTTTCAGACGGTCGTTTCAGGCGGCCGGTTCTTCGCCCGCCGCCGTGAGCTTCGCCAGATCGGCTTCGGACAGCTTCAGCCGCACGCCGCGCACGAGGCTCTCCAGCTGCGCGACGGAGGTCGCCGAGGCGATGGGCGCCGTCACGCCGGGACGGCTCAGCAGCCAGGCGAGGGCGATCTCGGAATGGGCCGCGCCCGTCGAGGCCGCGACTTCATCCATCGCCGCGAGCACGCGCAGACCCTTGGGCGTGAGGAAGCGCGCCATGCCCGCGCCGCGCGGGCTTTTGCCGAAATCGGCCTCGGAGCGGTATTTCCCGGTCAGGAAGCCCGCCGAGAGCGCATAGAAGGGGATCAGGCCGATCCCCTCCCTGACCGCGAGATCCTGAACCGCGCCTTCGGTCTTGTGGCGGGTGAGGAGGTTGTATTCGTTCTGGAGGGTCTCGTAGCGCGGCAGGCCCTGGTCGGCGTGGAGCTTCAGCGCCTCGCCGAGCTGGGCGGCGTCGAAGTTCGAGGCGCCGACATGCCGGACCTTCCCCGCCCTGACGAGGTCCTCATAGGCGCGGAGGGTCTCCTCCTGGGGCGTCTCAGGGTCGGGGGTGTGGCTCTGGTAGAGGTCGATGCGGTCGGTCTGGAGGCGCTTCAGCGAATCCTCGACGGCCTGCGCGATCCAGCGCGCCGAGAGGCCTTTCTTCTCCGGTCCCAGCTCCATGCCGACCTTGGTGAAGATCTTCACCTTGTCGCGCGCGCCGCGGGCCTTCATCCAGCGCCCGATGATCCTTTCGCTTTCGCTGTGGTTGCCGGGAACCCAGACGGAATAGACGTCGGCGGTGTCGACGGCGTCGAAGCCGTGGTCGAGGAAGGCGTCGAGGATCGCGAAGGACTGCGCTTCGTCGAGGGTCCAGCCGAAGACGTTGCCGCCGAAGATCAGCGGTTGGATGTCAAGTCCCGTGCGGCCGAGCGGGCGGGGGGAGGTCATGCGGGGTCTCCTTGCGAATGAGGCCGCATCCGACCACGCCCCGCCGCAGGCGGCAAGCCTGCGCCCGCGCCGAAACCGGACCGCCGATCCGTTCCGGTTCACAAATCCCGGGCGATCACGAGCCTTTGAATGTCGCTGGCGCCTTCGTAGATCTGCGACACCCGCACGTCGCGATAGATGCGTTCGACGGGGAAGTCCTTGAGATAGCCGTAGCCGCCGTGAATCTGGATCGCGTCGGAGCAGACGCGCTCCGCCATCTCCGAGGCGAAGAGCTTGGCCATGCTCGCCTCCTTGAGGCAGGGCGCCCCCGCCTCGCGCAGAGCCGCCGCATGGAGGACCATCTGACGCCCGGCCTCGATGCGGGTCGCCATGTCGGCCAGCCGGAAGGCCACCGCCTGATGCTCGATGATCGGCTTGCCGAAGGTCACGCGCTGGCGGGCGTAGTCGCGGGCGGCCTCGAAGGCCGCGCGGGCCATGCCCACCGATTGCGAAGCTATGCCGATGCGGCCTCCCTCCAGATTGGAGAGCGCGATGGCGTAGCCGCGTCCCTCCTCGCCGAGGCGGTTCTCGACCGGAAGCCGCAGATCCTCGAAGGCCAGTTGGCAGGTGTCGGAGGCGTGCTGTCCGAGCTTCTCCTCGACGCGCACCACCTTGTAGCCGGGGGAATCCGTAGGGACGATGAAGGCGCTGAGGCCCTTCTTGCCCGCCTCGGGATCGGTCACGGCGAAGGCGATGATCACATGGCCGTTCTTGCCCGAGGTGATGAACTGCTTGGCGCCGTTCAGCACGTAATGATCGCCCTCGCGGCGGGCGCGGGTCTTGAGCGCGCTGGCGTCGGAGCCCGCCTGAGGCTCGGTCAGGGCGAAGCCGCCGATCCATTCGCCCGAGGCCATCTTCGGCAGGAAGCGTTGCTTCTGCCCGTCGGTCCCGAATTTCAGGATCGGCGCGCAGCCCACCGAATTATGCACAGACATGATCGTCGAGACCGCGCCGCAGCCCGCCGCGATCTCTTCGAGCGCCATGGCGTAGGCGATCTGCCCGGCGCCCACGCCGCCATGTTCCTCAGGGACGACCATCCCGAGAAAGCCGAGCGCGCCCATTTCGCGCAGAGCCTCGGCGGGGAATTCATGGCGGCGGTCCCAGCCCTCGGCGAAGGGCGCGAGGCGCTCCTGAGCGAAGGTTCGGGCGGCCTCCTGAATGGCGGCCTGTTCTTCGTTGGGAATCATGAGCGCCTCCTCATTCCGCGAGTTCGACGGCCATGGCCGTGGCCTCGCCGCCGCCGATGCAGAGCGTGGCCAGACCGCGCTTCAGTCCGCGACTCCGCAGGGCCGCGATGAGCGTCACGAGGATGCGCGCGCCCGAAGCCCCGATGGGATGCCCCAGGGCGCAGGCGCCGCCGTTCACGTTGACCTTCTCGTGCGGCAGGTTCAGCGCCTTCATGGCGGCCATGGCCACCACGGCGAAGGCCTCGTTGATCTCGTAGAGGTCCGGCGTCTCCGGCGTCCAGCCGAGCTTCCCGAGCAGAGCCTCGACGGCGCCGATGGGGGCGGTGGGGAAGTCCTTCGGCGCGCGGGCGTGGGTCGCATGGCCGAGGATGACCGCCAGAGGCGTCAGGCCGCGCCTTTCGGCCTCGGAACGGCGCATAAGCACGAGAGCCGCCGCGCCGTCGGAGATGGAGGAGGAATTCGCCGCCGTCACGGTGCCGCCCTCGCGGAAGGCGGGGCGCAAGGTCGGGATCTTGTCGATGCGGGCCTTGGGCGGCTGTTCGTCCTCGGAGACGACGCGCTCCGTCTTGCCGGATTTCACCGTGACCGGGATGATCTCTTCGGCGAAGCCGCCCGAGGCCATGGCCTGTTGCGCCCGCTCCAGGGAGGCGATGGCGAAGGCGTCCTGCTCCTCACGGGTGAAGGCGAAGGCTCCGGCGCAATCCTCGGCGAAGGTCCCCATGAGGCGGCCCTTGTCATAGGCGTCTTCGAGGCCGTCGAGGAACATGTGGTCGAGCGTGCGGCCATGGCCCATGCGATAGCCCGTCCGCGCGCGGTCGAGCAGATAGGGGGCGTTGGACATGCTCTCCATGCCGCCCGCCACGATCGCCGAAGCCGAGCCCGCGAGGATCAGATCATGAGCCAGCATCGCCGCCTTCATGCCCGAGCCGCACATCTTGTTGACCGTGGTGGCGCCCGCCCCGAGCGGAAGCCCTGCGCCCAGGGCCGCCTGACGCGCCGGAGCCTGGCCCTGTCCGGCGGGCAGCACGCAGCCGAAGACCACTTCCTCGATGGTTTCGGGCGTCAGCCCGGCGCGCTCGACGGCGGCGCGGATGGAGGCCGCGCCCAGGTGCGCCGCCGTGACGTCCTTGAAGTCGCCGAGGAATCCGCCCATGGGCGTGCGCGCCATGCCCACGACGACGATGGGGTCTGAATGAGGCATCTCTTCACCCTCCTTATGATTTCGGCGTTATTTCGGGGCCATGCGCAAGGCGCCGTCGATGCGGATCGTCTCGCCGTTGAGATAGGGATTGGCGAAGATGTGCAAGGCGAGGGCGGCGTATTCGGCGGGTCTGCCGAGCCGGGCCGGGAAGGGCACCGTGCCGTTCAGAGCCTCCTGAGCGGCGGGCGGCAATCCCGCGAGCATGGGCGTCTCGAAGATGCCCGGCGCGATGGAGACGACCCGGATTCCGAAGCGCGCCAACTCGCGCGCCGCCGGAAGGGTCAGGCCCACCACGCCGCCTTTCGAAGCCGCATAGGCCGCCTGGCCGATCTGGCCGTCATAAGCCGCGATGGAGGCCGTATTGACGATCACGCCGCGCTCGCCTTCGGCGGTGGGCTCGTTGGCGTTCATGGCCTCGGCGGCGAGCCGCAGCATGTTGAAGCTGCCGATCAGATTGATCGAGATCGCCCGCGCAAAGCTCTCCAGACCATGAGGCCCGGTCTTGCCGAGGACGCGCTCGCTCGGCGCCACGCCCGCGCAGTTCACGAGGCCCCAGAGCCCGCCGAAAGCCTCCTTCGCGGCCTCGACGGCGGCGGCGGCCTCTTCGGCTCTGGTCACGTCGGTCCTGCGGAAGAGCGTCCCCGCCCCGAGTTCGGCGGCCCTGGCCTCGCCGCGCGCGGAATCCATGTCGGCGAGCAGCACGCGGGCCCCGGCCTCGACCAATCCTTTCGCAGTAGCCGCGCCGAGGCCCGAAGCTCCGCCCGTCACGATCACGCCGCGTCCCGAGATCTCCATGCGTCTTCCCCCCGTGGAGTTCCTGTGATTTCGAAAGATTCTTTCCCGCAGCATAGGAAGCCCGCCAAAGCCGCGCAACGGCTCCGTTTCCACCCGCCGGGCGACGCTTCCCAGGCCCTGAAGATTGCTCTAGGCTCCTTCTCCATGAGGAGAGCCGCCGATCAAGCGCGGCCGCTGCAAAGGGGAAGAAACGCCATGTCCGAGCTTCACCGCTCGTCCCTGAGCCTGCATGTGCCTGAACCCGAGGTTCGGCCCGGCGGCTCGCCGGATTTCTCCAACGTCGTGATTCCGCGCGCCGGAGAAGCGCCCCGTCCCGAGCCCGACGCCAGGGCCGAGGACATCCGCAAGCTGGCCTTCACCATCATCCGGGTGCTGAACCGAGAGGGCGAGGCCGTCGGGCCCTGGGCGGGGTCTCTGACCGACGAGCAGCTCAAGGCCGGGTTGCGCCACATGCTGCTCCTGCGGGCCTTCGACTCGCGGATGGTCATCGCGCAGCGTCAGGGCAAGACCTCCTTCTACATCCAGAATCTCGGCGAGGAGGCCATCGCCTGCGCCTTCCGCAAGGCGCTCGGGCCGGGAGACATGAACTTCCCGACCTATCGTCAGGCCGGGCTGCTCATCGCGGGGGATTATCCCCTCGTGACGATGATGAACCAGATCTACTCCAATGCGGGCGATCCCCTGAAGGGCCGCCAGCTGCCCATCATGTATTCGACCCGCGAGAACGGCTTCTTCACCATCTCGGGCAATCTCGCGACGCAATATCCTCAGGCGGTGGGCTGGGCCATGGCCTCGGCGATCAAGAAGGACGACAAGATCGCCGCCGCCTGGATCGGCGACGGCTCGACCGCCGAATCCGACTTCCACGCCGGGCTCGTCTTCGCCTCGACCTACAAGGCGCCGGTGATCCTCAACGTGGTCAACAACCAATGGGCCATCTCGACCTTCCAGGGCGTGGCCCGCGGCGGAGCGGGCACCTTCGCGGCGCGAGGCCTCGGCTTCGGCATCCCCTCGCTGCGGGTGGACGGCAACGACTATCTCGCGGTGCATGCGGTGGCCTCATGGGCGGTGGAGCGGGCGCGGCGCAATCTCGGCCCGACGCTCATCGAGCATGTGACCTATCGCGCGGGCGCCCATTCCACCTCGGATGATCCTTCGGCCTATCGGCCCAAGGGCGAATCCGACGCCTGGCCGCTCGGCGATCCGGTGATCCGGCTGAAGAACCACCTCATCGCCAAGGGCCTCTGGAGCGAAGAGCGCCATGTGCAGCTCGCCGCCGAGACCATGGACGAGGTGATGAGCGCCCAGAAGGAGGCCGAAAGCCTCGGCACGCTGCATTCCGGGGATCGCCCCTCCTCGCGCGACATGTTCGAAGGGGTTTACGCCGAAATGCCGCCGCATCTGCGGCGTCAGCGGCAGGAAGCGGGGGTCTGACCATGGCGCGCATGACCATGATCGAAGCCGTGCGGGACGCGATGGACGTCTCCATGGGGCAGGATCCGAGCGTGGTGGTCTTCGGCGAGGACGTCGGCTATTTCGGCGGCGTCTTCCGGGCCACCCAGGGCTTGCAGGAGAAATACGGGCGCGACCGCTGCTTTGACGCGCCGATCAGCGAATCGGGCATCGTGGGGGCGGCCATCGGCATGGCGGCCAACGGCCTGCGGCCCTGCGTCGAGATCCAGTTCGCCGACTACATGTATCCGGCCTATGACCAGATCACGCAGGAGGCGGCGCGCATCCGCTATCGCTCCAACGGCGACTTCACCTGTCCGATCACGATCCGCATGCCCACGGGCGGCGGCATCTTCGGCGGCCAGACCCACAGCCAGAGTCCCGAGGCCCTGTTCACGCATGTCTCGGGACTGAAGGTGGTGATCCCCTCCAATCCCTACGACGCCAAGGGGCTGCTGATCTCGGCCATCGAAGACCCCGATCCGGTGATCTTCATGGAGCCCAAGCGCCTGTATAACGGCCCCTTCGACGGGCATCACGACCGCCCCGTCACGCCCTGGTCCAAACATGACGCGGGCGAGGTTCCGGCGGGGCGCTACGCCATTCCGCTCGGCAAGGCGGCGAAGGTCCGCGAGGGCTCGGGCCTCACCCTGCTGACCTATGGCACGATGGTCCATGTGGCGCTCGCCGCCGCGGCGGAGACCGGCGTGGACGCCGAGATCCTCGATCTGCGGACGCTTCTGCCTCTGGATCTCGACGCCATCGTGGAGTCGGTGAACAAGACCGGGCGCTGCGTGATCCTCCATGAGGCCACGCTCACCTCCGGCTTCGGCGGAGAGCTGGCGGCTCTGGTGGCGCAGCATTGCTTCTATCGGCTGGAGGCGCCCATCCGCCGCGTGGCGGGTTGGGACACGCCTTATCCCCATGCGCAGGAATGGGCCTATTTCCCCGGCCCGGCCCGCGTGGGTCAGGCGATGCTCGAAACGATGGAGGGCTGACATGGGCGAGCATCTCATCAAGACGCCCGATGTGGGCGAAGGCATCGCCGAGGCCGAGCTCGTCGAGTGGCATGTGAAGCCGGGCGATCTCGTGCGCGAGGACATGATCCTCGCTTCGGTGATGACCGACAAGGCCACCGTGGAGATCCCGTCTCCCATCGCCGGAAAGGTGCTGTGGCTCGGGGCCGAGGTGGGCGACAAGATCGCCATCGGCGGCCCGCTGATCCGTCTGGAGGTGGCGGGCGAAGGCAACGTCGCCGCCGGAGGCGCCGCGCCCGTCGCGCCGCGCAAGGAGCCGCCGAAAGCCGAGGCGCCCAAACCTGCGCCCAAGGCCGCCGCGCCTGAACAACCCGCGCCCAGGGCCGAAAAACCCAAGGCCGCCGCCGCAAGCCGCCCCACTCCGGGCCTGCGGACCAGCGGCCCGCCGCGTCCGCCGGGAGAAAAGCCTCTGGCTTCTCCGGCGGTGCGTCTGAAGGCGCGCGAGGCGGGGGCGGATCTGCGCCGCATCCGGGGAACCGGGCCTGCGGGGCGCATCACGCATGAAGACCTCGAAGCCTGGCTCTCCGGCGCCGGAGAACCCGAAGGCGGCGGTTCGCGTCTGGTCGCGAACACGGCGGTCGAAGAGGTCAAGGTCATCGGCCTGCGCCGCAAGATCGCCGAGAAGATGGCGCTCTCCAAATCGCGCATCCCGCACATCACCTATGTCGAGGAGGTGGACGTCACCGCCCTCGAGGAGCTGCGCGAGAGCCTCAACCGCACGAAAGGCCCGGATCGGCCCAAGCTGACCGTCATTCCCTTCCTCATGCGGGCCATGGTCAGGGCCATCGCCGATCAGCCGCAGCTCAACGCGATCTTCGACGATGAAGCGGGGATCGTCCGGCGTCATGGCGGAGTCCATATCGGAATCGCGGCCCAGACTCCGGCGGGGCTGGTGGTTCCGGTGGTGCGTCACGCCGAGGCGCGCGACCTCTGGGACTGCGCCGTGGAGATGAACCGCGTCGCGGAGGCCGCAAAGGCCGGAACCGCCACCCGCGAAGAGCTCTCCGGCTCCACCATCACCATCAGTTCTCTGGGGGCCCTGGGCGGGATCGTCAGCACGCCGGTGATCAATCATCCCGAGGTGGCGATCATCGGGGTGAACAAGATGGCCGTGCGCCCGGTCTGGAACGGCTCGGCCTTCGCGCCGCGCAAGATCATGAATCTCTCCTCCAGCTTCGATCATCGCGTGATCGACGGCTGGGACGCCGCGACCTTCGTGCAGCGCCTCCGCGCGCTGCTGGAGACTCCGGCCCTGCTCTTCATGGAGGCCTGAGATGCTCAAACCCATGTCCTGCAAGCTTCTGGTGATCGGCGCGGGTCCGGGCGGCTATGTCTGCGCGATTCGCGCGGGTCAGCTCGGGATCGACACGGTGGTCGTCGAGGCCCTGCGTCCCGGAGGCACCTGCCTCAACATCGGCTGCATCCCCTCCAAGGCGCTGATCCACGCCGCCGAAGTCTTCGAGGCGGCCAAGGCGGCGGCCGAGGCGAACAACCCTCTGGGAATCTCGGCTTCGGCGCCGGTGCTGAATCTGGCGAAGACCGTCGAATGGAAGGATGGGATCGTCGCCCGTCTGACCGGAGGCGTCACCGGGCTGATGAAGAAGGCCGGAGTCAAATACGTCTCCGGGACGGCCCGCTTCGAGAACGGCGAGACGGTGATCGTCGCGACCGACATGGGCGAACAGGAGATCCACGCCGAGAACATCGTGATCGCCACGGGCTCGGTTCCGGTCGAGATCCCGAGCCTGCCTTTCGGCGAGCGGATCATCTCCTCCAAGGAGGCGCTGAAGCTCTCCGAGCCGCCTGAAAGGCTGGTGGTGGTGGGCGGCGGCTATATCGGGCTGGAGCTGGGCACCGCCTATGCGAAGCTCGGCTCTCAGGTCACGGTGGTCGAGGCCGCGCCGCGCATCCTGCCGCTCTACGACGCCGAGCTTTCGGCGCCGGTGGCGCGACGGCTCGCGCGGCTCGGGGTGGAGGTGCTGACCTCCACCAAGGCGCTGGGGCTCTCGCCGGACGGCGCCTCCCTGCGCGTCGAGAGCGAGGAGACGGCCCGCAGCCTGCCCGCCGACAGGATCCTCGTGGCGGTGGGGCGCAAGCCCAATTTCGAGGGCCTTGGCCTGGAGGAGCTGGCCATCGACATGGAGGGCCGCCACATCCGCGTTGATGATCGGTGCCGCACGGCCATGCGCGGCGTCTACGCCATCGGCGACGCCACGGGCGAGCCCATGCTCGCGCATCGGGCCATGGCTCAGGGCGAGATGGTCGCGGAGATCGTCGCGGGCCACAAGCGGGCCTGGGACAAGCAGGCGATTCCGGCGGTCTGCTTCACGGACCCCGAGATCGTCAGCGTGGGCCTCGGGCCGGAGGAGGCCAGGGCCTCGGGCCGCGAGATCAAGACGGCGCTCTTCCCCTTCGCCGCCAACGGCCGCGCCATGACGCTGCAATCCGAAGAGGGCTTCGTCCGGGTGGTGGCCCGCGCGGATAATCACCTGATCCTCGGGATTCAGGCGGTGGGCGCGGGAGTCTCGGAGCTGGCTTCGGGCTTCGGGCTGGCTCTGGAGATGGGGGCGCGGCTCGAAGACCTCGCGGCGACGATCCATGCGCATCCCACCATGGGCGAGGCCGTGCCGGAAGCCGCCCTCAGGGCGCTCGGCAAGGCGCTGCATGTCTGAGCATCGGCCCCGCGCCTCCTTTCCGGGCGGCGCGGGGAAGACGCCTCACAAGGAGGCGTAGAGGTAGCACTGATTGTAGCTGTAGGCCCGATGCAGCGCGGTGCGCTGATCCTCGAGGGCGGAGCGGTCGGCCTCGGCGGAGGAGAGCCGCACGCGAAGGCTCATCTCCTCGGCGCTGAGCTGGCCGCAGGTCATGTGCGCATATTGCGCCGGACGCGGCTGGCTCGCGACGTCCGGACGATGGGCGCAGCCCGAAGCCGCCAGAGCGAAGAAGAAGCAGGCGAGCGGAATCGCTCCCGCGCGGAATTTCGACGTCATGGATAGTCCCCCACAAGCGTGCGTTTCCTCCGGGCCATGCGAAAAGCGCGCCATGCGCGCCGCCCGGAGAGACGACGTTTCCGCTCAGGCTAGATTCCGGATCTTTCAGAACGGCGAACGCTCATGGTTGAAATCGGGGTCAATTTCCTGAACGTCAGGTAAGCGGTCGCCTTCAGATCCCTTTCAGCGGGATTTCGCCGAGCAGGAAGCGGGCTTTCAGCAAGGCCTCGTCATATTCGGCCTCCATGTCGGAATCGACGAGGATTCCGCCGCCCACGCCGAAGGTCCCCGCGCCGGTCTGCCCCAGCGCGAGCGTCCGGATCGCCACGTTGAAGCCCGCCGCGCCGTCAGGCCCCATCCAGCCCATGGCCCCGCAATAGATCCCGCGCGGGCGGCCCTCGACCTCATGGATGATCTCCATGGCCCGGATCTTGGGCGCCCCGGTGATCGAGCCGCAGGGGAACAGCGCTCCGAAGACCGCCTGAGGATCGCGGGGGTTCAGGATCTCGCCCTGAATCTCGGAAGTCATGGTGTGGAGCGTGGGATAGGTCTCGACGCTGAACAATTCCGGGACATGCACCGTCCCGATCCGGCTCAGGCGCCCGATGTCGTTGCGGAGGAGATCCACGATCATGAGATTCTCGGCCCGCGATTTCGGATCGGCCCTGAGCCAGGCGGCGAGGGCGGCGTCCTCCTCCGGCGAGGCGCCGCGCCGGACGGTGCCCTTCATCGGGCGGGCGCGGATCAGGCCTCGGGAATCGATGCGGTAGAAGCTTTCCGGCGACCATGAAACCGCGACCGGCCAGCCCAGAGCGCAGATTCCCCCGAAGCGCGCGCCTTTCTGACGCCCGCGAATCGCGGCGTGCAGATCTTGGGGCGTCCCATGGGTCTTCACCCGCAGCGGGAAGGTCAGATTGATCTGATAGGCGTCGCCCGCGCGAAGATAATCCTGAACCCTGGCGAATCCCCGCGCGTAATCCGCCCGGGAGCGCAGCGTCCGCGCCGCAAGGACTCCGGCGGGCCCCCGAGGCTCGGGCGGCGGGCCTTCCTGAAACTCGGGCGCGCGGAAGGCGCCGAAGGCCAGATAGGGCGCGGCGGGGCGTTCCGGCGCAAGGGCGGAGAGGCGCGGCTCCAGCAGAAGGCCGAGCTCGTAGGAGGCGTAGCCCGCGAGGTGGAATCCGGCCTCCAGAGCCTCCCGCATGGCCTTCAGCGCGCGCGGGACCGTCGAAGGCCGCCGCGCGAGGATGATCCGCTCGGGATTCCGGTAGAGTCGGCGACGCTCGGGGTCTCCGTCGTCCAGAAGGACGAAGGCTTCCTTCAAGCGCGCCCTCCGGGACGGCGCGGAGGCTGGCTCTGGGGAGGCCCGTCCCGGCGCGTGGGAGTCCGGCCCTTCGGCTTGCTCTTGAGAGCCCCCGCCGGAGCGCTTCTTGCGGGGGCGCCCGGCGAATGGATCGGGGAGGGGGCCGCGCCAGGCTTCGGGAGGGCGGGGAGGGGCCTGGGCTTGAGCACGCCGCCTCCGGCCCTGGCCCAGCCCTCGGGGACGCCGCCGATGGAGAAATGCTTCTTGAGCAGCCCCGAGCTGATGCGCTCGACGGCGCCTTCGGGCAGGTCGTCGAGGGTGAAGGGGCCGTATCCGATGCGGATCAGGCGGTTGACCATCAGCCCGACGGCCTCCAGAGCGCGGCGGATCTCGCGGTTCTTGCCCTCGCGGATGCCGATGTTCAGCCAGACGTTCGCGCCCGTCTGACGCTCCGCCTCGACGATCATCGGCTGATAGCGCACGCCCTCGACCTCGATTCCCTGCATGAGCGGGCGCAGCTGGCGTTCGGTGGGGACGCCGTGCGCCCGCACCCGATAGCGCCGCAGAGAGGCCGTGGCGGGCAGTTCGAGGCGGCGTTTCAGCTCGCCGTCGTTGGTCAGCAGGAGCAGCCCTTCGGAGCTGAGGTCGAGGCGTCCCACCGGCATGAGCCGGCGCAGATTCGGCGGCAGGACGTCGTAGATGGTGGGGCGTCCGGCCTCGTCCTTGGTGGAGGTGACCACGCCGCGCGGCTTGTGGAATCGCCAGAGCTGGGCGGGCTCGGGGGCGCCCACGGCGACGCCGTCCACCGTGACGAGGTCCTTCAGCGTGACCACGCAGGCGGGCGAGGCGAGCCTTTCGCCGTTCACCGTGACGCGGCCCTCCATGATGAGCCGCTCGGCCTCTCGGCGCGAGGCGATTCCCGCCCGCGCGAGGCGTTTGGCGATGCGCTCGCCCTCCGTGGAGGGGGCGGCTTCGGAATCCGGGGATGGGGGGCGGGAGTCGGGCGTTGTGTTCATGCGCGCGACCATAGCCGCAGCGCGGGCGCTTGGCGAGGGGGCGGCTGAGTCTTATGCTCCGCGCCATGACGCGATTCCGCAGCCACATGCCCGCCGCTCTGGAGGAGGCCCGCGCCGCCGCCGCGCGGGGCGAAGCGCCTGTGGGGGCTCTGGTGGTGGATCCCCGCAGCGGCGAGGTGCTCGCGCGGGCGGGCAACGCGATGCGTCGGCTCCACGACCCCACCGCCCACGCCGAGATCCTGGCGATCCGGGCGGCCTGCGCGGCTCTGGGGCGCGACCGGCTCGACGGGCTGGACCTCTGGGCGACTCTGGAGCCTTGTCCGATGTGCGCGGGCGCCATCGCCCATGCGCGGATCGGGCGGGTCTATTACGGCGCGGAGGATCCCAAGGGCGGGGGCGTGGCCCATGGTCCGGAGGTCTTCCGACGCGCGGGGCTCTGGCGTCCGGAGGTCTATGGAGGGATCGCGGCGGGGGAGTCTCTGGAGATCCTGCGGGGGTTCTTCGCGGGCCTGCGTGAGGAAAAGGCCGCGCCTCTCCCGAAGAGCGCGTCTTCGGGCGTCCGTCGCGCTTGACCCGCCGCCCGAAAGAAGACATAGATGCCGCCGCCGGAGAGGTGCCCGAGTGGCCGAAGGGGCTCCCCTGCTAAGGGAGTAGGCGTCAAAAGCGCCTCGTGGGTTCGAATCCCATCCTCTCCGCCATCTTCCTGAAATCGCTGGATGATGAGGCGCGGCGCAGGTCGTCGCCCGTCGTGGATTCCGTCGGCTCCTCCCGTCTGGCGGGGGATCGCCGGGGGATTCGTCGCAAGAGGGAATCGGAAAAGGCCCCGCGCAGGCCCGCGGCCTCCGACCGCCCCAGATGCGGAAAGCCGCCCCGTACGAGCGGCCCTCCCGTCTTCGCGCGAGATCAGCGGCGGATCACGGATGGACTCTCGGCGGCCGCGTCGTCAGGCGGCCGTCTGCGCCGGAGCCCATCTGCTCGACGAGGATCCCGCCCTCCGCTCTGCGCTCGAACTGCATATGGCCGTTCCCGAACGCCGCTTCGCCGTCGCAGACGGCCGTGAAGGAGGCGACGCCCGAGCCGGGAGCCTCCGCATAACTGGCGAGACGCTCTTCGGCGCAGCCGCCCTTCAGCAGCTCCCGCACCTCCTCGGAGGTGAAGCCCGCAGGATTGTAGACGCCGGTCAGCGTCGACCCGGAGCTTCGAGCCGTGAAGAAATCCGGGTTCTTGCGCGCGGAGGCGCCGCCGCAGGCGCTCAACAGCGCGAGAAGACAGAGCGTCAGGCCCGGCGCGGCGAAGGCGCGGGCCGGTCGGCGGCGTCCGGGAGGAGGTGAAGTCATGGCGCGTCTCTCCAGAAGCCCGAAATTCGGGATCAGGCGGAAACGATCTCCGATCCCCCCGTCGGCGTCAAGGCGAGGCGTCGCCGCCCCCCTCCACAAGGACGCGGGAGCCGTCCGGAAACCCGTTCCCCGACCGCGCTCCGCGCGCTAAACCCGCCCCGACTCCCCCGACTCCCTCGCGGCTCGACGCCCGGCGACAAGGAAGCGCGATGAATTCCGATCTGACGATGGTGCTGGCGCTGCTCGGCGCGGCGATCCTCATGTTCGTGCTCGACCGGCCGCGCATGGACGCCGTCGGCCTGCTGATGATCCTCGCCCTCACGCTGAGCGGCGTCGTCAGCGCGGAAGAGGCTCTGGCGGGCTTCGGAGACCCCAATGTGGTGCTCATCGCCGTGCTCTTCGTGGTCGGCGAGGGGCTCGCGCGCACGGGAGTCGCCCAGAAGCTCGGCGACTGGCTCGCCGCCAGGGCCGGACAGAGCGAAGCCCGCCTGATCGTCTTCCTGATGATCGCGGTGGCGGCGGTGGGCTCGGTGATGAGCTCCACCGGCGTGGTGGCGATCTTCATCCCCATCGCGCTGCGCATCGCCCGACGCACCGGATTCAGCGCCGGAAGGCTCATGATGCCGCTCTCGGTGGCGGCGCTCATCTCGGGCATGATGACCCTGGTGGCCACGGCGCCCAATCTCGTGGTCCATGGCGAGCTCGAACGGCGCGGCTTCGAGGGCTTCCAGTTCTTCAGCTTCGCCCCTTTCGGCCTGCCGATCCTGGTCTGCGCGGTGATCTACATGCTCTTCGCGCGGCGCTTCCTCTCGGCGGAGACGGTGGTGGCCGACGATCTCGCGCGGCCGCGCTTCGCCACCTGGATCAAGGATTACGCCCTCGCCGGGCGCGATCACCGCCTGAGGCTGCGTCCGGATTCGCCTCTGGTCGGGCGGACCCTCGACGAACTCGACCTGCGCGGCGCCGACGGCGCCAACATCCTCGCCGTCGAGCGCCGTCAGGGTTTCTCGCGCCGCCTGATCCAGCCGCACGCCCGCACGACCCTCGCGGCGGAGGACGTGCTCCTGCTCGACCTCTCCGAATCCCCGGCGGAGATCGACGCTCTGACCGCCCGCTACGGGCTGGAGCATCTGCCGCTCTCGGAGGCCTATTACACCGATTACGCCCAGCGCATCGGCATGGCGGAGCTGATGATCCCCGCCTCCTCCGACCTGATCGGCAAGACGCTGGTGGAGGCGAAGTTCCGCACCCGTCACGGACTTTCCGTGATCGGGCTCAAGCGGGGCCGCAAGCCCATGGCGGGCGGGGTCGTCCGCACGCCTCTGGAGCTGGGCGACACGCTGCTGGTCATCGGCTCCTGGCGCGACGTCAGGCGTCTTCAGGGCGAGGCCGGAGACGTCGTCGCGCTGGGCCTGCCGCGCGAGAGCGAGGACGCCCTCTCGGCGCCCGAAAAGGCGCCCTACGCGCTTCTGGCTCTGGCGACGATGGTGGGCCTGATGGTCTCGGGCCTGACGCCCAACGTCATGGCGGCGCTGATCGCGGCCCTGCTCATGGGGGCCTTCGGCTGCGTCGATTTCCAGAGCGCCTATCGGGCGATCCACTGGAAGAGCCTCGTGCTGATCGTGGGGATGCTGCCCTTTTCGCTCGCGCTGCAACGCACCGGCGGCGTGGATCTGGCGGCGGGCGCCCTGCTCGATCTCGCGGGGACGGCCGGGCCGAGGGCGATCCTCGCGGCCATCTTCCTCGTGACGGCGCTGCTGGGGCTGTTCATCTCGAACACGGCGACCGCGGTGCTCATGGCGCCGGTGGCCCTGAGCGTCGCGACCGCCCTGGAGGCCTCGCCTCACCCCTTCGCCATGACGGTGGCTCTGGCGGCTTCGGCGGCCTTCGTCACGCCGGTCTCCTCGCCGGTCAACACGCTGGTGGTCGGGCCGGGACATTACGGATTCATGGATTTCGTGAGGATCGGCGCGCCGCTGGCCCTGCTGGTCATGGTCCTTTGCGTGGCGCTGGTGCCGGTGGTCCTGCCCTTCTGAGGGCGTGAGGAGACGCGGCTCCTCCGGGGAGAAGCCGCGCCGCGCAGATTCCGGAGAAGACGCGCCTCACTCGGCGGCGCGGGTCCATGACGGCGGGGGAGGGGGCCCGTAGACCTCCGCCTCCGTCTCTCCGGAGGGCTCCTGCTCCGGAGGCTCCGGGGCTTCCTTCTGGAGCGGGACGGGGGCTCCCGGAACGACGGGTCGGCTGAGGGCCGTCGGCGGAGCAGGGGGCGGGGCGGCGGGCGCAGGCGCGCTCGTCGCGGCTCCTGCGGCGGCGAGTCCCGGCGCGGCCTCCCAGATCAGCGGCCCCTTGAACTCAGCCAGGCGGCGGCGCAGGGCGACTTCCTGCATGTGGGGTCCGCGCGGACCTTCCGTCGCCAGAGCCCGCGCCCGCGTCCAGACGCGCCCGAGGAAGCGCGGCACATGTCCGCCCCACCAGACCCGCGCCGCCAGAAGCGCGGGCGTCACCACCAGAGTCAGCACGGTCGCGAAGGCGAGCCCGAAGACCATCGCCGTCGAGAGCTGCACCCACATCAGCGAAGAGGGATCGCCCACCGACAGCGTCTTGGCGCGGAAGTCGAAGGACACCGCGAACATGTTGGGCAGAAGGCCGGTCAGGGTGGTGATGGTGGTCAGGAACACCGGGCGCAGGCGCTGCGACGCCGTCTCCACGATGGCCTCGACGCGGGGCATCTCCTTTTCGAGCTGCTGATAGGTGTCGATCAGCACGATGTTGTTGCCGACCACCACCCCCGCCAGAGCCACCATGCCCAGCCCCGACATGATGATGGAGAAGGGCTGTCCCATGATCATCATCCCGAGCAGCACGCCGCCCACCGAGAAGATCACCGCCGAGAGCACCACCATCGTGTTGTAGAGGCTGTTGAACTGCGCCAGCAGGATCATGAACATCATGCCCAGCGCGATGCCGAAGGCGCTGATGAGGAAGGTGATGGTGTCGGCCTGCTCCTCCTGGTCGCCGCGGAAGGCGAAGGACACGCCCGGAGACAGCGGAGAGGAATCGGTCATCCATTGCTGGATCTCGGCGATCTTCTCGTTCGCGTTGACGCCCGGCGCCACGCCCGCCCGCACCGTGAAGATGCGCTGGCCGTCGCGGCGCGAGACCTCCGAAAGCCGCGGCTCGGGGCTGCGGGTCACGAAGTTCGAGAGCGGTTGAAGCCCCGTCGCCGTGCGCAGGCGCAGGTCGTCCAGAGTGTCCACGTCGCGGGCGGATTCCGGGAAGCGGGCGCGGATCTCCACCTCCTCGTCGGCGTGCTCGGGCCGGTAGACGCCGATCAGGGCGCCGCGCGTCACCAGCTGCACCAGCGCCCCCACGCTGGCCACGTCGGCGCCGAAACGCCCCGCCGCCGCGCGATCCACGTCGAGGCGCCAGACCACGCCCGGAAGCGGCAGCGTGTCGTCCACCTCCTGAAGCCCGCTCACCTCGTTTTCGAGATGCTCGCGCACCCGGCGGGCGCTGGCCATCATGTCGTCGAGGTTCTGGCCCGAGATCTCGATCTGAACCGGCTTGCCCTGGGAGGGGCCGCCCTCCTGGGCCGTCACCTCGACGCGCAGGCCGGGCATGTCGGCGGTGCGCTGGCGGATCTCGTCGAGCACCTGATTGCCGGTGCGCCGACCCTCCCATTTCTCTTCGGCGGGGCGCATCTCGACCTGAATGGTGCCGATGGCGTCCGCCGGAGTCGAGCCGCCGAAGCCGCTCCCCCCGCCGCCGCCGCCCACGCTGGTGAAGATCGACTGGATCTCGCGGAAGCCCTGCACCCGCGCCTCGACGCGGCGGACGAGGGCGTCCTTCTCCTCCAGCGAGAGGTTGCCGCGCGCCAGAACATGGACCATCGCCATTTCGGCGTCGGTCTCGACGAAGAACTCCATGCCGTAGTTGTTCTCGCCGAAATGCTGGATGATCGAGATCAGCGAGAAGACCGCCGCCCCGATCACCACCAGAGGCATCACCGGATTCCCCGCGATCAGCCAGGTGAACCAGGCGAAGAGGCTGCGGCGCTCTCTGGGGGCCTCCAGGGGCGGGGCGTCGTCCTTGCGGCGGCGCAGGCCCCCGAGCAGCGCGCTCAGCAGCAGCGCGGAGAAGAAGGCGCACACCGCGAAGCCGATCCCCAGCGCGATCGCCGCCTGAAGGCTCGCGGCCGAGCCGAGCCGCAGGAAGAGCGCGCCGGAGGCCGCCAGAAGCGCCGCGCTCAGCATGGCCGCCCCGACGAGCGTGAAGCGCCCCACCAGCCAGCGCCCGAAGCGCGAGACGGCCCGCGTGGCCTTCTGCATGTTCGCGCCGATCACCGGGATGTAGATCATCGCCACGACCAGCGAGGCGGCCAGCACGAAGAACACCGTCAGGGGCAGATAGCCCATGAACTGCCCCGCGATGCCCGGCCAGAACAGCAGCGGCATGAAGGCGCAGAGCGTCGTGGCGGTGGAGGAGATCACCGGCCAGACCATGCGGTGGGCGGCCTCGCGGAAGGCTTCGACGGGCTCGGCGCCCTTGGCCATCTCGAGGTCGGCGTATTCGGCGACGATGGTCGCGCCGTCCACCACCAGCCCCACCGACAGCAGGAGGCCGAACATCACCATGCTGTTCACCTCCATCCCCAGAGCCGACATGAAGGCGAAGGTCAGGAAGAAGGAGATCGGAATCGACAGACCCACCAGCACCGCCGGATTGAAGCCCATCGAGGCCACCATGGTGACGATCACCAGGAACACCGCCACCAGCACCGTGCCTTCGAGCTGATAGACCATGATCTGGATCTGGGCGCCCTGATCCTGCGAGAATTCGGCGCGCACGGTCTGCCTGAGCGCCGGAGGCCAGGCGGCGGTCGCCTTGTCGACGGCGGCGCGCACGGCCTTCACGGTGTCGATGATGTTCTCGCCGGGGCGCTTCTTGATCTGGAGGCTGACCGAGGATTCGCCGTTGTAGCGGGCGAGGGTCGAGCGGTCCTGGAAGCCGCTGCGCAGCTCGGCCACCTCGCCGAGCGTCACCACCCGGTCGCCGTTGACCTTGATCGGCAGGCCGTAGACGTCCTGGGGGGTCTCGAAGGCGCCGGGCAGCTTCACCGAAAAGGAGCCGCTCGGGGCCTCGATGGCGCCCGCCGCCACGATCTGGTTGTTGTTGTTGACGATGTTCAGAAGCTCGTAGGCCGTGATGTTGTAGGCTTCGAGCTTCACCGGATCGATCAGCACCTCCAGCATCTCGTCGCGCTTGCCGACCACCGTCGCCTCCAGGACCTGGGGCACGGCCTCGACCACGTCCTGAAGCTCGGAGGCGATGCGGAAGAGCGCGCGCTCCGGGGCGTCGCCGAAGAGCGAGAGCACCAGAACCGGGAAGTCGCTGAAGTTCACCTCGGAGACGGTGGGCTCCTTGGCGCCTTCGGGGAAGCTCGCCTTGGCCTTGTTGACCTCCTCGCGCACGTCGGCGAGGACGGTCTTCATGTCGAGCCCGATCTCGAATTCGAGCACCACGTTGGCGTAGCCCTCGGCGGCGGTCGAGTTGAGCTTGCTCAGGCCCTGCATCGAGCGGAGCTTGGTCTCCAGCGGCCGCACGAGCAGCCGCTCCGCGTCCAGCGCCGTCACGCCCGGATAGGGAATGGAGACGTAGACGATGGGAATCTCGATGTTCGGATTGCCCTCCTTGGGCAGGGAGAAATAGGAGACCACGCCCACGATGGTGCTCAGCAGGATCACCACCGCCATCATGCGCGCCCGATCCAGGGCGGCGTCGATGAGCGCCTTCATCTGGAAGCTCCTCCGGCGACGGCCTCAAGGTCGATTCCCTGGGCTCTGGCCTCCTCGGGCGTGACGGCGGTCACCGGCGCGCCCGAACTGATGAAATTCTGACCCACCGTGATCACCTGCGGAGAAGCGGGCAGCCCCTCCACCCAGACGCCTTCGGCGTTGTCGCGCAGGATGGTCACGGGCGTGAAGCGCGCCGCGCCCTCCCGGACGATCATCACGCCGATCCTGCCCGCCGAATCCAGAGTGAGCGCCGATTGCGGCAGCTTGAAGCCGCTCGCCGCCCCGAGCGGAATCGAGATCTCGGCGGTCAGGCCGTCGCGGACGCTGAAATCGGGATTGGGGAATTCGGCGGCCACCTCGAAGGTGCGGGTGGCGGCGTCGGCGGCGCCCGCCACGTAGCGGATCACGCCCTCGACGCGCCTGCCCCCCGCCAGCACGATGCTCGCCTTCGCGCCCACCCGCAGCGAAGACACCTCGCCTTCGCGCACGAAGCCCACCGCGCGGATCGGATTCAGATCCACGAGAGTCGCGCAGAGCCCCCCCGCGCTCAGGATGGAGCCCTGTTCGGCGGGCGCCTGGTCCACCAGACCCGCCGAAGGCGCGCGCAGATCGAGGCGGCCCATCTCCTCGTCGATCTGGCGCAGGGCGGCGCGGGCGGATTCCACCCCCGCCTGACTCTCCAGCACGCGGTTGCGCGCCGCGAAGCCGCGTTGCGCGAGCTGGTTCATGCTGTCGAAGCTCGCCTGGGCCTGGCGCAGATTGGCTTCGGCCTGGATCCGCCGCGCGGGACGGTCGCCCGGCTCGATGCGGCAGACGAGGTCTCCGGCGGCGACCCTCTGGCCCTGACGCACCGGCGAGGCGGTCACGCGGCCCGAGGTCTCGGCGCGCAGCTCGATGCGGCGGAGGGCCTCGGTGCGGCCGGTCAGCGCGACCGAGCGCGCCACCTGCTCGGCCTTGGGCGAGATCGCCACCACGGGCGTCGGGCCGCGCGGCGCGTTCTGATGGGTCGCGCCCGCGAGGGTCTCCAGACCGGCGGCGCGCGCGAGGGCGGCCACCTCGGGATTCACGGCGGCCATGGCGGCGGCGGCGCTCTGGATGCGGTCGAGGGTGGCGGCGGTTTCCTCGGCGGCCTTGCGGGCGGCTCCGGCGGCCGCGGCCAGAGCGGCGAGATTGGCCGGCGTGGGCTCCGACCGCACCGCGGCCCGCGCGAGGGCCAGGCCTTCTTCGGCGGCCTTCGAGGCCGCTTCGGCCTTGAGCAGGGCCTCGGAGGCGGCGCGCGAGATGGTTTCGGCGGAAAGCTCGGCGCCGGCCTGGCGGTTGGCGACGCGTTCGGCCTTGGACTCGGCGGCGTAGTCTCCGGCTTCCCGGACGACTTCGGCCATGCGTCCGGGCTGGCCGTCGGTGGCCCACCAGACGGCGAGGAAGCTGATGACCGCCGCCAGGGCGATCTTGATGAGTTGGGCGAACATGAAGCCTCCGCGTTCGCAGCCGTCGTTCAGGGCGTCCAGAGATCGGGCGAGGCGGGGTCGGCAAGGGCCGGATCGCCGCAGGCTGAAGCGCGATGACGCGAGGCTCGCGGACGAAAATCGCCACGCCTCCTCGTCGGGAAGATTTCGACGCTATATAGAGGCCGGAAAGTTCATGTGAAGCGCGCGACAGCGGAGATTTCCGCCGGAATCGCGTTTTGTTTCCATGGGGCCACATCCCTCCGGAGGCGGCCTTTCGCGGGCTCCGGCGGTTTTTCAGACGCCTCGGCGGCCAAACTGGACCAGAGCGGAGAATCCGGCGGATTTCCGTCCCTTCCCGCGATTCCGGATGGGGTCGGGCGCAATCCCGCGACAGGCCCACGACAGGCTCTCGACGGGGAGGGCCGTCCGGGCGCCCCCGGATCCGGGAGCGCCTCGGGTCTGGGGGCCTCAGTCCTGCGCGGCGGCCTTCAGGGCTTCGGGCAGGGCCTCGGCGAAGAGGGCCATCTCCGCGGGCGCGCCCGCGCTGACCCGGATGCAGCGGTCGAGCCCCGGAGCGCCCGGCTTGCGGATGAACAGATCCCGCGCCGCCAGCTCCTCCAGAACCCGCTTCGCATAGACGCCGTCGCGGCCGCAATCCATGGTGACGAAATTCGTCGCCGAGGGCAGGGGCGTCAGACCATTGGCGCGGGCGATGCGGGTCAGCTCCTCGCGGGCCGCCACCGAGGCCGCGATGGTCGCCTGAAGATGGGCCTCGTCCTCCAGAGCCGCCAGAGCCGCGATCTGCCCGAGGCGGTTCACCCCGAAATGATTGCGGATGCGGTCGAATCCCGCGCAGATCGCCTCATGGGCCAGCACGTAGCCCACCCGCATCCCCGCCAGGCCATAGGCCTTGGAGAAGGTCCGCAGGCGCAGGAGATTCGTCCGCGAGACGTCGAGCGGCGGCAGGGCTTCGGGCGGGGCGAATTCGGCGTAGGCTTCGTCCAGCACGAGGACGCAGTCCGGCGGCAGAGCCTCGGTCATCGCCTGGATCTCGGCGCCCGTGATCCAGCCGCCCATCGGATTGTCCGGATTGGCGAGGTAGAGGATCTTGGCGCCAGTCCTCCGCGCCGCCGCGCTCATCGCCTGCGGATCCACGCGGTCCTGAAGATAGGGGACATGCACGGCTTCTCCGCCATGGCCCCGGATGTGGTAGCCCATCGTCGGATAGGAGCCCTGAGGCAGGACCACCCGATCCCCCTGGCCGACGAAGAGCCTCAGCACATGCCCGAGCAGCCCGTCGATTCCCTCGCCCACCGAAACCTGACGCGGCCGGACTCCGAACCGCGCCGCAAGGGCCGAACGCAGATCCCAGAATTCGGGATCGCCATAGAGCCGCGCCTCTCCGGCGGCGGACTTCAGCGCCTCGACCACGCGGGGCGAGGGCGGAAAGCGCGATTCGTTGGCGCCGATCCGCGCGCGGAAGGGCCTGCCGCCGCGCGCGCGCTGCAGGGCCTCCATCGGCACGAAGGGAACCTCGGCCGGAAGGCCCGCCATGAAGGGCGTGAAGGGCGGAGCGGAATCGGCGTCGCCGGTCATGTGAAGGGCCCGAGGAAGTCGCGCTTGCCGATGGGCGCGCCCGTATGGCGCAGGATCCCGTAGGCCATCGAGATGTGGAAATAGAAGTTCGGCAGGGCGAAGCGCAGCAGATAGGTCGTGGCGTCCATTTCGCGCTCGCGGCCCGCCGCGCCGATGCGGATCACGCGGGATTCGGCGTCGGCCAGCTTCTCGGCGGGGAACTCCTGCACGAAGGCCACCGTCCGCGCGATGCGATGGCGCAGGGTGTCGAAGCTCGGGGCGTCGTCGGCGAAGATGGGGGCCTGTCCGCCGGAGAGCCGCGTCAGGGCGTTGCGGGCGTGGTCGGTGGCGGTCTGCACCTGCTTGGAGAGCGGGAACATGTCGGGAGTCAGCCGGTAGTTCAGCAGAACCGAGGCGTCGATGTGCTTCTCCATCGACCAGACTTCGGCCTTGGTCAGCACGTCGGAGAGGCCTTCGAGGCTCTGGGGAAAGACGGTGCGGGCGATCTCGTGAAGGGTCTGGGGCATGCGGGCTCCTGAGATTCGGCCGGCCGCCGCTCAGACGGACGGCGGCGGGGCGCTCGGCGAGAGCCACGACACCAGCACGCCCAGCACGAAGGCCGCAAGCCCGAAAGCCATCGCATAGACGAAGGCGCGGTGGATCTGGTCCTGGATCGGCAGGCCGCGACGGCGCGTCAGGAAGAAGCCGTAGATCCAGCCGAGCGCGGCGGCGAGGACGAGCGGCATGGGAATTCCTCCTGAGGGCTGCGGAACGACGCCGCGAGTCTTAGGCGCTTCGCCGCGCGAAGCCAAGACCCCGACCCGCGACGCGACGCCTCAAGCAGGCGCCGCCGCGCGGCTCAGCGCCGCCCCGCGGGGCTCCCTCCCGCGAGGCGCGCAGGCGCGACGGGCGCAGGAGGTTCGGCGAGGGATTCCTCCAGATCCCAGCGCTGGAGCCGGACCGCGGCGGCCCGGGCCTCGGCGGCCAGAGCCGACGCCGAAGCCGGATCGCCCGAAGCCCGCGAGGCGCGCGCCTTCAGTCCGAGGGCTTCGGCCTCGCGGGCTTCGTCTCCGACGGCGCGGGCGAGGGCGCGGGCCTGCTCGGCGTCGCGGGCGGCGGCTGCGGCGTCGCCCCGGGCCAGAGCGGCGGCGGCGCGGGTGGTCAGGGTCTTCATGCGCCGGTGGTCGCCGGAGGGCAGGGCGGCGGCGGCCGCTTCGAGCCGCGCCATGGCCGAGGCGAAGCCCGGGGCGTCGCGGCCATGGGCGGCCAGCGCCGCCCGATAGGCCGAGCTCCAGGCCGCCGATTCGGGCGCCGAGGGCGCGCCGCCGTGGATTCCCGCCGGATTCAGCCGCGCCATGGCCGCGAGGGCTCCGGCGCGGGCGGCTTCGGGGCTCATGCCGGGCTGGATCTCGGGGGCGTAGAGGGTCCGGAGGATCAGGCGGTCGAAGGGCGTGAGGGCGACATGGGCGCCGTCGTCGTTGAAGATGCTGTCCGGCGCGCGCTCCAGATCGTTCACCGGGCCCAGGAGCTGCGCGATCTCCTCGATGAGGCAGATCCGGCGGCGGGCGGGCGAGGAATCGGCGGGGATGTCCACGATTCCGCCCCGGAAGGCGCTCAGGCTCCGCCAGTCGCCCGCATGCTGCGAGCCGCAGAGCACGCCCGGCGCCGCCTCCGCGAAGCGCGAAGGCCGCACCGCGCGGATCCGGATCTCGGAAGGCTCCAGAGCCCCGGCGCGGCGGATCTCCAGACCCGTGATCGCCGCAAGCTCGGCCAGATAGGCGTCGAGGAAGGGCGCTTCGGCGGCGAACTCCGCCGCGAGCCGCACCCGCGCGGGGCCCTCCCAGCGGGCGAGGAGGGCGCGGGCCTCTCCGCCTTCGTTGCGGAAGGTCAGGTCCACGAAATCGCGGGCCATCCCGACGTTGGCGCGACGGGGCGTCCCGGGCGCGAGGGGCGAGGCCTGAACCGCCGAGGCCGCCAGGGGAATCACGCCCGGACGGGGCGCGCCGAACACCGCCGGAGACTGCGCCGTCACGGCGTAGGGGGTCGGGGTCGTCGAGGCGCCGCCGATCAGGCCGCTCTCCACCGCGCCGCAGGAGGACAGGACCAGCGCCGCCAGAACCGGCGAAAGGGCGGCGCGAAGACGGGAGCGGGGGCGGCTCATGAGATGTTTTCCTTCGACGAATCGGCGGCCTTCCAGAGCGGCGGCGGCTCGCGGGCTGCGCGGACGAGGGTCAGGGCCTTGCGCATGACTCCCGGAAGGGCGGCCTGCGCCTCGGCCATGGGCGTCCAGCTTCCGCGTCCGGGGAGGGCGCGCGGATCAGCCGCTTCGGCCGCGTGGACGTCGAGGATTAGAGAGAAATGGGTGAAGATCTGTCTAATCTCTCCGAGCCGCCGCCAGGGCAGATCCAGAGGCGCGGCGGCGCGACGGGCTCCGGCGTCGGGCGGCAGGGCGGTCCAGTCGGTTCCGGGGATCTCCAGCATCCCCCCGAGGAGGCCCTTCTCCGGGCGACGGGTCAGCAGGATCGCCGAGCCGTCCGGCTTCAGGGCCGCGAAGACCGCGCCCCGCCGCTCGGGACGCGGCGCCTTCGGAGTCTTGCGCGGCAGCTGCGCGGCGATTCCCCGCCTGCGGCCTGCGCAGGGGTCGCGCCAGGGACAGGGCGCGCACTCAGGATCGCGTGGACGGCAGACCGTCGCGCCGAGATCCATCACGGCCTGCGCGTAGTCTCCGGGGCGCTCCCGAGGGGTCAGGGCGGCGGCGAGGGCGCGCAGGGCGGGCTTGCCCTTCGGAAGAGGCTCCTCCATGGCGAAGAGCCGCGCCATGACGCGCTCGACGTTGCCGTCCACCACCACGGCGGGCTCTTCTTCGAGGATCGCCGCCAGAGCCGCCGCCGTATAGGGCCCGACGCCGGGGATCGCGCGCCAGGCGGCTTCCGAGCGCGGAAAGCCCTCCGCCGCCAGCTTCCGCGCCGCCGCATGGAGGTTGCGCGCCCGGGCGTAATAGCCGAGCCCCGCCCAGGCCGCGAGCACCTCCTCGCGCGGGGCGGCGGCGAGGTCCTCCACCTTCGGCCAGCGCGCGAGGAAGGCCGCGTGATAGGGCTTCACGGCGGCGAGGGTGGTCTGCTGCGCCATGGCCTCCGAGAGCCAGACGGCGTAGGGATCGGGCCGCGCGCCCGAGGCGCGGTCTGCGGGGCGCAGACGCCAGGGCAGGCTCCGGCCATGCAGGTCGTACCAGGCCAGAAGCCCGGCGGAGAGGGCGCGGGCGGTCGGGGGATCCGGAAGGGGAGGGGGGGCGCTCACGTCGGCTTGATTCCCAATCGCTGAGAAAACACCTATTGAAGAGGCCAAGATGGCGCTCGTCGCCCTTCGCCGCAACCTTTGGCGTCTCCCCGGGTCCGCGCCGGACCGGACGGAGGCTTCAAGCCCGCATCTGGAGGCGCGATTCGTCGGGAATCGCGTCCGGGAACCCGCAGGAGCCTCGCGCCGATGGCCGAACCGCCGAAAGACGCGTCCGAACCGGAGAAGCGGGTCCCGCTCCGCGCGAAGCGCCGCGCGGCCGGAGCGGGCGTCTCCGGGGGCGGGACGCGGCTGCGGAGATTCGTCAGCCTCGGCGATTGCGCCGCGCCGCTCATGCGCCCCGTCTTCGAGAAGCGCGGCTTCTCCGAGATCCGCATCGCCGCCGACTGGCCGACCATCGTCGGCGCGCGGCTGGCGCGGCTCTGCCGTCCGATCCGGATCCTGCGCCAGGGGCTCCGCGGAAGCGACGAAGGCGGCCTGCTCGTGATCGGCGCCCGCAGCGGAGCCGCCATGGAGCTCACCCACGCCGCGCCCCAGATCGTCGAGAGGGTCAACGTCTTCTACGGCCGCCGGGTCGTGGACCGGCTGAAGGTCGACCAGACCCTCGCGCCTTCGGCGCCTCCGGCCGCGCCTGCGCCTGCGCCGCCCGAATCTCCGCCGCCTCTGGCCTCGCCTCTGGCGGCGCTCGACGCCATCGACGACCCGGTGCTGCGCGCGGCGCTGGAGCGTCTGGCGCGCAACCGCGTCTCTTCTCCTTCATCCCGGCCCGCCTCCGCGCGGCCTCTCTCCCGGAAGGTCCCATGATTTCTCGCCATTCCACGCTCCGCCTGACCGCTTCGGCGGTCTTCGCCCTGTCTCTGGCCGCCTGCGACCAGGCCGGATCGGCCTCCAGCTCCGGCGCGACGCCCGCCGCCTCGGCCTCGACGAGCGCGCCCGCCGCTTCTGCGACGCCCGCCGCCCCCGCGCCGGTTCAGGTGGCCCAGGCCCCCGAAGCCGCGACCGCGACTCAGGCGACGGCCCCGGCGACGACTCCGGCTGCGACCCCGGCCCCTGCTGCTCCCGTCGAGGCCGAGGCGCCCGCCGCGCCTGCGGTCCAGGCGGCGGCCGTGGGCGGGCCGCTGATGGCCGACGCGCCTCTGGGCTCGCCGGAGGCCAAGGTCACGGTGATCGAATACGCCTCGCTGAGCTGCCCGCATTGCGCGGTCTTCCAGACCCAGACCGCCGCCGCCTTCAAGGCGAAATATGTGGATTCGGGCCTCGTGCAGTTCATCTACCGCGACTTCCCGCTGAACGACTCGGCGATGATCGGCTCTCTGGCCGCCCGTTGCGACGGTTCGCCGCAGAAGTATCACGCCTTCATCGACCTGCTCATGCGCCAGCAGGATTCCTGGGCCTTCCAGCGCGACGGACAGAGCATCGTCCGCGAGGTCAAGCGCATCGCGCAGCTGGGCGGCGTCTCGGGCGAAAAGCTCGACGCCTGCTTCGAGAACGCCGAACTGGGACAATGGATCCTCGACACGGCGCGTCAGGGCGAAAGCCAGCACGACGTCAACTCCACCCCGACCTTCGTCATCAACGGCAAGACCCATCCGGGCGCGCTGTCTCTGGCGGATCTCTCGGCGGCGATCGACCCTCTGCTGAAATGACCATTGGTCGCAGGCGCGGGCCTTCCTGACGAAAGCCCGCGCCTTGACGCCCCATGGACCCCTTTGTATGGTGCGCGCGCTTCGTCGCGGAAACTTTACGAAAGCTCCGGGGCGGATCGAGGGGGGAGAAGCGGGCCGCGGCCGGATCCGACGCCCTGTTTTGGAGGGAAGCTCCGAAATGGAAGGCGAGGAGACGGTCAGGCCCGAACTCAAGATCGAGGCGGATCCGGAGGCGCTCAAGGCCCTCGATGCGCGCATAGCGCGCGCGCGGGAGAAACTGGCGCCCGAAAGACCTGCGCCGGGATGGAGGGGCGGCAAATTCGCCGGCGTCTCCCTGGCCTGGCGCATGGTGCTCGAGCTGATGATCGGCGTCGCGCTCGGCGGGCTGATCGGCTGGGCTCTGGACTCGGCTCTCGGATTCTTCCCACTCATGACGGCGATATTCGGCGGGCTGGGCTTCGCGGCGGGCGTCAAGACGATGTTGCGCAGCGCGAAGGAAGCGGATAACTCCGCACGGCGAGGCTGAACGGATCAGACCCGGCGCCGCGCGCGCCAAGCGAGAGAGGGCGAGCTTTGGCGGACGCGAGCGGCGGCGGAATGCACATCGACCCGATGTATCAGTTCGCGATCAAGGAGATCGTGCCGATCCATCTCGGAGGTCTGAACCTCTCCTTCACCAATTCGGCGCTCTGGTCGTTCTATGCGGTCGGCGCGACGATCCTGCTCTTCTCCTTCGCGATGCGCGGAGGGGCCCTGGTGCCCGATCGGGTCCAGTCGGTGGCGGAGGGCTTCTACGGCTTCGTGCGCAACATGGTCCGCGACGCGGCCGGCGACGAAGGCCTGAAGTACTTCCCCTACATCTTCACGATCTTCCTCTTCATCTTCTTCGCGAACATGCTCGGGATGCTGCCCTACAGCTTCACCGTCACGAGCCACCTCGCGGTGACCGGCGCTCTGGCGCTGGCGGTCTTCATCACGGTCACGGCCATCGGCTTCAGGAAGCACGGGACGCATTTCTTCTCGTTCTTCGTGCCCAAGGACGCGCCGGGCTGGCTCAAGCCCATCCTCGCCGTGATCGAGGTCATCTCCTATTTCGTGCGCCCCCTCAGCCATTCGGTCCGTCTTGCGGCCAACATGGTGGCGGGCCACGCGATGCTCAAGGTCTTCGCGGGTTTCGCGGCGGCCATGGGCGTGGCCGGCGTCCTGCCGATGCTCGGCATGCTCGGCGTGACGGCGCTCGAATTCCTCGTCTGCGCCATCCAGGCCTACGTCTTCGCCATCCTCACGGCGATCTACCTCAACGACGCGCTGCACATGCACTAAGGCGCGACTTCTCTTTCATAGCGGTCAACAGGAGCTCATCATGGAAATCGAAGCCGCCGCCGCCCTCGGAAAGTACATCGGCGCGGGCCTCGCCTGCCTCGCCATGGCCGGAGCCGGCATCGGCATCGGCCACGTGGCCGGCAACTTCCTCAACGGCGCGCTGCGCAATCCCGCCGCCGCCAAGGAGCAGCAGGGCAACTTCTTCATCGGCATGGCCTTCGCCGAGGCCCTCGGCCTCTTCGGCTTCCTGGTCGCGCTGATCCTGGTCTTCGTCGCCTGATCTTCGGACGACTTCCGGCGGAACGCGGCCTGGCCTGCGTTCCGCTTCATCCGATCCCGCGACCCCCCGCAGCCGGAGGCGTTATGGCGACCCCAGCCCATGCGGCGGCCGAACAGTCGGCCGGCATGCCGCAACTCGACTTCTCCACCTATCCGGCGCAGATCTTCTGGGCCGCGGTGGCGCTCTTCGTCCTCTACCGGTATCTGAGCCGTCGGGCGATCCCGCAGATGGAGGCCGCGCTCGCTGCGCGCCATGAAGCCATCGGGGGCAGCCTCGAAGCCGCCGCGGCCGCCCGCCGCGAAGCCGGACAGGCCGAAGCCGATTATCAGAAATCCCTCGCCGAAGCCCGCGCCCGGGCTCAGGCCACCCTGGCCGAGGCCAAGGCCCGCAGCGACGCCGCGCTCGCCGCGCGCCTCGCCGAGGCCGACGCCTCCATCGCCGGGAAGACCGCCGCAGGCGAAGCCCGCATCGCCGGGATCCGCGCCTCTGCGGAAACCGACGTGCGTTCCGTGGCTTCCGAGGCGGCCGCCGCCATTCTGGAGCGTTTCCTGCCCGGCAAGGCCGACGCCGCCGAAGTCTCGCGCGCGGTCGAGGACGGGCTCGCCGGTCTGAAGAGGAGCTGAGGCCATGCGCGATTACGAATGGGTTCTGCTCAGCTTCGTCATCTTCATGGGCATCCTCTGGTATGTGGGCGCCTTCCGGAAGATCGGGGACATGCTCGACGGGCGCGCCTCCGACATCCAGTCGCAGCTCGACGAGGCCAGGGCCGCCCGCGCCGAGGCTCAGGCGCTGCTCGCCAGCTTCGAGGCCAAGCGCGCCAGCGCCGAAGCCGAGGCTCAGGGCATCGTCGCCCGCGCCGAGGAGGAGGCCAGAAAGGCCCTCGCCGACGCCGAGGTCGAGATCGAGCGCAGCATGGCCCGTCGCCTGAAGAGCGCCGAAGAGCGCATCGCCCAGGCCGAGGCCGCCGCGAAGCGCAAGGTCCATGACGCCGCCGCCGACGCCGCCGTCGCCGCCGCGAGCCGCCTGCTCGGCGCCCGCCTCGAAGGCGACGCCGGAGAGGCCGCCCTCGACGCGAGCCTCAAGGAAGTCGCGCAGCGGCTGCACTGAGCTTCTCCGCATCGCCTCCTGATCGATTCGACGAACGCCCCATCTCTCCGGAGGGGGCGTTTTGTCATGGAGGCTCAGGACATGGACGATCGCCGGACGAACGGACGACTTCTTCTCGATCCTCTGCTGATGTTTCCGACCAGCGTCGATGAAATCACGGCGCGGATGGCGGGGGGGCGGCTCTGGGGCGGCCGCGGCCTCGCAGGGGTTTTCCTCCGCCTCGCCTTCTCGGCCTTCGCCTGGGGCTGCGACCACGAGGGCCTGAGGCGTCTGCAGGCGTTCTGGCCGCGCTGAAGACGCGCAGCCTTCGGCCGCGCTGGACGACGCTTGCGCCTTTCGCCCGGCCGTCGTCGCGGGAGGCCCGAGGGCCTTCCGCTCCCTGCTTGACAATCCGCCTCGCTGCGTCCAGAGCTTGAGGCCTTGCTCATTGGGGCGTCCCCGGATCGGCTGATCCCGGGGGCTGAGAGGCGCGCAGCGCCGACCCATCGAACCTGATCCGGATCATGCCGGCGGAGGGAATGAGCGTCGCGTCAGGGCGGGCTCGGGCTCCGTCGCGGGCGCGCGCCGCCTTCGCCTCCCGAAATTTGGAGGCTCCCGAATGAAATCTCCCCATCTTCTGGCCTTCGCGGCCTTTCTGGCGGCTTCTCCCGCCTCGGCGGCGGACAAGCTCACGCTTCTGCTCGACTGGTATGTGAACCCGAATCACGGGCCGATCATCGTCGCGCAGCAGAAGGGCCTCTTCGCCGCCGAGGGTCTGGAGGTGGAGATCGTCGCGCCCTCCGATCCCTCGCAGCCGCCCAAGCTGGTGGCCGCGGGCCGCGCCGACATCGCCGTGGACTATCAGAGCCAGCTCTATCTCGAACATCAGGAAGGCCTCCCGCTCAAGCGCATCGGCAGTCTGCTGAACTCGCCGCTGAGCTGCCTTCTGGTCCGCGCCGACGGCCCGGTCCAGAGCCTCGAAGACCTCAAGGGCAGGACCATCGGCTACTCCACCCCCGGCGTGGACGAGGTGAGCGTCTCGATCCTGCTCGCCAGCGTGGACCTGAAGCTGGAGGACGTGACCATGGTCAACGTCAACTGGGCCCTGACCCAGGCCCTGCTCTCCGGCCAGGCCGACGCCGTGACCGGCGCCTATCGCAACGTCGAGCCCCATGAAATGGCGGCCGCGGGCGTCGAGGGCCGTTGCTTCTTCCCCGAGGATCGGGGCGTGCCGCCCGACGACGATCTGATCTTCGTGGCCAACCTCGAGCGCGCCAGCGCAGAGGACAAGGACAGATATCGCCGGTTCCTCAAGGCGGTGGGTCTGGGGGCTCTCTATATCCTGAACCACCCCGAAGAGGCCTGGGCGGCCTTCGCCAGCCATAACCCCGATCTGGACGACGAGGCGAACAAGGCCTCCTGGGCGGATACGCGCGGACGCCATTCCCTGATTCCCTCGGCGCTGGATCATGCGCGCTATCGGGATTTCGGGGCCTGGTATGCGGCTCAGGGCATGATCCGGGAGGCGCCGCCGGTCTCGGCCGTCGCCGTGGACCTCAACGCGGAGGAGTGACGCCTTGCGGGATCTCGCGCGCGGACCGGGCCTCAGGCTTCGGGGCGATCTGACCTTGCCCGAGGGGCGGCCTCTCTTCCGGAGCCTCGACTTCAGGGCCGAACCGGGAGTCTGGACCTGTCTTCTGGGAGCTTCGGGGGTGGGGAAATCCACGCTCTTGCGGCTGCTCGGCGGGCTGGAGGTCGCGGGGACGTTTCGCGGCGAGGCCTCCGCCGCGGATGGCGCGCCGATCTCCGGGCGGGCGGCCTGGATGGCTCAGAGCGATCTGCTCGCGCCCTGGCTTCCGGTGCGCGAGAACGTCGCCTTCGGGGCGCGTCTGCGGCGCGAGAAGCCCGACTGGGCCCGGGTGGATTCGCTGCTGGCCGAAGTCGGGTTGAAGGATTGGGCCGGAGCCCGGCCTTCGGCGCTGTCGGGCGGCATGCGCCAGAGGGTCGCCCTGGCGCGCACCCTCATGGAGGATCGCCCCATCGCCCTGATGGACGAAGCCTTTTCGGCTCTGGACGCGGGCACCCGCGCCCGGATGCAGGAGCTGGCCTTCGACCTTCTGCAAGGCCGCACGGTGATTCTCGCGACCCATGATCCGGGCGAGGCGGCGCGTCTGGCGAGTCGGGCCTATGTGCTGGTTCCGGATCCGGCGGGGGCGCGTCTGGCGGAGCCCCATCGGTTCAGGACGCCGCCTCTGCGCGATCCGGCCTCGCCCGACGCTCTGGCGGCTCAGGCGGCGCTTCTGGCCGAATTGCGCAAGCCCCCTGTCGGGGAAGCTCCGGAGGGGCGCGCGCCATGAGGAGATTCACGGACGTCCTCGTCAGCGCGGCGGGCCTCATCGCGCTCTGGGCGCTGCTGGTGGAGCTGGCGGATCTGCCGCCCTACATGCTGCCTTCGCCCTGGCGGGTGGCCCGGGTCTTCTGGACCGACCACGCGACCCTCTGGCTCAACGCCGGAATGACCATCTGGGAGAGCCTCGCGGGATTCGCGCTCGGATCTGCGGCGGGGATCTCGGCGGGAATCGCGCTGATGACCTCCAGCCTCGCGCGACGCTGGCTCGGGCCTTTCCTGGTGCTGAGCCAGTCCGTCCCGACCTTCGCCCTCGCGCCGCTGATCGTGCTGTGGCTGGGATTCGGGCCGGAATCCAAGATCGTGGTGGCGGCGATCGGGATCTATTTCGTCGTGGCCTCGAATTTCTACGACGGGCTGCGCCGCGCCGATCCGGGCCTGCTCGACATGGCGAGGGTCATGGGCGCCAGCCGCTCGACGGAGCTCTGGCGCATCCGGATTCCGGCGGCCCTGCCTGCGCTGGGCTCGGGGCTGAAGGTGGCGGCGGCCTACGCCCCCATCGCGGCGGCGGTGGGGGAATGGGCGGGGGCCTCGAAGGGTCTGGGCTATCTCATGCTCTACGCCAACGCGCGGCTGAAGATCGACCTGATGTTCGCCGCCCTGCTGACTCTGGCGGTCTTCGGGCTCGTGTTTCATGCGCTGGTGGGCTGGGCGGCGCGCCGCCTGACCTCCTGGGCGCCCGAGGCGCGTCAGGATCCCTGAAGGGGGCGGTCCGGGCTCATTCCTCTTCGTCCTCCTGGTCCTCTTCGAAGGGCGCGACCGAGATGAAGCCCGGCTCGCCGACGAAGCGTTCGCTCCAGACATAGGCCCCGACGCAGGCCGCCGCGCCGTAGCTGTCGCAGTAGGAGCCGTGCAGGCTGAGCAGCAGCACGGGAATCGCGCCTCCGCCGGGCGCCGAGACGATGGCGTGTCCATGGGCCTGGAAGTCATGCCGCGACCAGGGCGCCGCCGGATCTCCCGTCGAGACGAAGACGATTCGCGGCGCGCCGCCCGTGCCCTTGTGGAAGGAAGCCAGAGGCTCGCATTCCAGATGTTCGCCGTCGAAGAGCGCGTCGAGGATCCCGTCTCCGTTGAAGTCGGTGTGGCGGATGAAGGCCCAGTCCGGCGCGAGGAATTCGCCCTCGTTTTCGAGGCAATCCTCCCGCTCCGGCGCGAGCAGGGCCTGAAGGGGCGCGAAGTCGAATTCGGGCGGCGTCTGCGCGAGGGCGGGCGGCGCGGCGAGCCCCCAGGCGAGCAGGAAGGCGGAGAGGCGGCGGGCGGAGGACATGAGGCGCTTTCCCTGGCGGCGGGGTTTCAGGGCTGAGGGGCGGCGCTCATGAAGCCGCCTCGCCGGGCTGTCGTCAAGGACTGCGGAGGGCGTTGACCGGGGCGGGAAAACCTCAATCAATGGGCGCATCGCGAATCGGGATGAGGTGAGGGGTGCGGATGCGGATCGGCGCGATTCTGGCGGCGCTGCTGCTGATGGGCGGGGCGGCGGGCGAGGCTCGGGCTCAGGCGGGAAGCTGCAAGGCGGCGAAAAGCTGCGCCGAGGCGGTGGAGCTCTGGTGCGGCGGCTATTCCCGCGCCGACCGCGACAAGGACGGCGTCCCCTGCGAGAATCTTTGTCGCGGCAAGGCTCAGGCGGATGAAATCCGCGCCGGGCGCGCCTGCTGAAGCCCGGGGCGCAAGGCGGCTCTTGACCTTTCGATCAGGCTCGCCGAAATGACGCCCCATGCGCAATTCGGAATCCTCGCCGTCGATGCACGGCACGACCATCCTCGCCGTCCGCAAGGGCGGCGTGATCTGTCTGGCCGGCGACGGACAAGTCAGCCTCGGCCCCACCATCGTGAAGGGAGACGCCCGCAAGGTGCGTCGGCTGGAGGTCGGCG
>NZ_JAQTXI010000032.1 GCF_028688855.1 Neomegalonema sp.
GGTCGGGCGTCAGGGCGAGGGTCGCGCCCTCCTCCAGACGCAGCGTCACGCCGGAGCGCAGGAAGACCGGCCCCGTGATCCAGCGTCCGGCCGGAATCAGGACCGTCCCGCCCTCGCCCGCCGCAGCCATGGCGGCGGCTATGGCCGCGCCATTGTCTTCCGAGCCTTCCCGCGCTCCGAAGCGCGCAATCTCGACGAGTCCCGCGCAATCCGCCGCGCGGAAGGCCAGAGGCTCGGCGCCTTCGAGTTCGAGAAGATGCTCCGCGCCGGGAAGCAGCCCGTCGAGGATCAGCAAAGCCCGCCGCGCCGCGCCCTCGGCGATCAGACGCCCCGCAGCCGTCAGACGCCAGCCTCTCGGCGCGGCGAGGAAATGGCGGGCGCCGGGCTCGGGGATCAGGATCGCCGCATGACGGGCGCCGAGATGACGCGGGACAAGGCGAAGCGGAGCATGCGAAGCCCCGGCCCGCTCCGGCGCAAGCGCGGAGAAGGAGGATGCAGGAGACATGGCGTCGCCGCCCTTCGGCGGCCCTCTCGGCTGAGTGAGGAGGAGGCCCGAACCCGCGAAGGTTCGGGCTCCATGGAGGGCGTCACATGCGCGACAAGGCCCGGTTCACGCTGCGGATGATGGTCGAGGCGGCTTCCTCCGGCGAGATCTGGCCATAGGCCATTTCTTCAATGGCGTCGTTGAGGGCCTCGCGCACCGCCGGATGCTCGTTCAGCGGCGAGACGCCGGGGCCGCTGGCCTCGGAGACGATCTGCGCGGCCTCCAGCAATTCCGGCGAGAGCTTCCCCGCCTCGGTGAGGGTCTTCAACGCCACGGCGGAGGCCGGAAGGCCCCGGGTGTCGCCGAGGATGGTCACGGCCTCGGGATCGTTGAGCAGGCAATTGACGATCTCGGCGGCGGCCCTGGGCTCGCGCGAATTCTTCGAGATCGAGAAGACCATCGAAGGCTTGCGATAGACGCCGTCGGAGGTCGCGCCCTCGACGCGGAAGGGCGGAGTCGGGATCAGCTTCCCCTCCGCGAGCGGATCGGCGTATTTGCCGTAGGTCGAGTCCCATTCATAGGAGCCGCCGATCTTGCCGTCGCGCCAGGCGGCTTCGTCGAAGAGCTCGATGTTGCCCACCGCCACCGCCGTCCGCCAGGGGCGGATGACGCCCTTCTCCGCGAGGCCCTGATAGAACTTCAGCGCCTCGGTCAGCTCCTCCTCGGTCCAAGCGACCTTCCCGGTTTCGGGGTCGACCAGATCCTTGCCGGTCCGCTGGGCCGCCGCCAGGGAGACGATGAAGATGGAGTTCAGCTTCACCGCGTCGAAGGGCCAGGCGCCTTCGGGATTCAGCTTTTGCGCGGCGGCCTCGAGATCGGCCCAGCTGTTCGGAATGGGCAGGCCCGCCTTTGTGAAGACCGCGTCGTTGAAATAGAAGACGCGCCCCGTGACCGAGACCGGCAGGCCGTTGAGCTTGCCGTTCATGGTTCCGCCCGCAAGCTGATCCTCGGTCCATTGGCCGAGGTCGATGACGTCGGCGTAGTCGCGCAGATCGGCGAAGGCGCCGCCGTCCGCCGAGAACTGATGCAGCCAGGGCCAGTTGATCTGCATGACGTCGGCTTCGGTGCGGCCCGCGAGCTGGGTGGTGATGCGCTCGGCGTGGCCCTGCCAGCCGGTGAACTCCGGCTTGACCACATGGCCGAGCTTCCCGCCGCAGAGCTTCAGGGCCTCCTGGGTGGCGAGGTGGCGTCCGTCGCCGCCCCACCAGGACATCCGCAGCTCCGCCGCCTGAGCCGCCCCTCCGGCGCCGAGGGCGAAGCCGAGGCCGAGCGCCAGAGCGCTGACGATGGTTTTCATGTCGAATCCTCCCGAAGGCGCCTTCGCGGCGCCGTGATTTCCGCGACGGCCTCAGGCGAGGCTCACATTGGCGCCGCTGGCGCGATCGAAGACATGGACGCGGTTCTCGTCCGCGCGCAGGCGGATGCTTCCGCCTCTGGAGGCCTCGCGGAAGAGCTCGACGGGCAGCACCACGGTGAATTTCGCGCCGCCGATGGTCACATGGGCGTCCACCTCATGGCCGAGGAAATCCACCTTCCCGACCTGAGCCTCCAGAGCATGGGAGTCGTCCGGTCCGGCGAGCCGGAAATGCTGCGGACGCAATCCCAGCGTGACCTCCTCCGGCGCATTCGCCGCGATGCGGGCGTTCTGCTCCGGCCCGAGCCTCAGGACCTGATCGCCGAAGCGCAGGGCGTGGCCTTCGGGGCCGCGCTCGAGCCGCGCCTCGACGAGGTTCATCTCGGGCATGCCGATGAAGCCCGCCACGAAGAGATTCTCCGGGCGCTCGTAGAGCGTGGCCGGATCGGCCACCTGCATGATGCGGCCTTCCTTCATCACGCAGATGCGGTCGCCCATGGTCATGGCCTCGACCTGGTCATGGGTCACGTAGACCACCGTCGAGGAGCGCCCCTGCGCCTTGAGCCGCCGATGCAGCTCGGTGATGCGCACCCGCATCGAGGCGCGCAGCTTGGCGTCGAGGTTGGACAAAGGCTCGTCGAAGAGGAAGACCTCGGGCTTCTTGATCAGCGCCCGCCCCAGAGCCACGCGCTGCGCCTGACCGCCCGACAGCTGCCTCGGGAGGCGGTCGAGCAGGGGCTCGATCTCCAGCACCTCGGCGACTTCGGCCACGCGGCGTTCGATCTCGGCCTTCTTCTCTCCGGCGAGCTTCAGCCCGAAGGACAGGTTCTTGCGGACCTTCATGTGCGGATAGAGCGCGTAGTTCTGGAAGACCATGGCGATGCCGCGATCTCCGGGCGCGAGGTTGTTGACCACCTTGCCGCCGATGGAGATATGGCCGCCGGAAATGGTCTCCAGCCCGGCGATCATGCGCAGCGTGGTGGATTTGGCGCAGCCCGAAGGCCCCACCAGCACCATGAATTCGCCGTCGGCCACTTCAAGATCGACGCCATGCACCGCCTTGAAGCCTCCGCCATAGGTCTTTTCCAGATTCCGGATGGATAATTGCGCCATGGGATCAACCTTTCACGCCGCCGGCGGAGATGCCTTCGATGAAGTATTTCTGCGCCATGAAGAACACGACCAGAGACGGAGCCAGAGCCAGCACCGACATCGCGAGGATGCGGTTCCAGTCGAAGGCCTCGGAGGTGTCGATGGAGAGCTTGAGCGCCAGAGACACCGGGAATTTCTCCACCGAGGACAGATAGATCAGCGGCCCGAGGAAGTCGTTCATGGTCCACATGAACTGGAACAGCGCCACCGAGATCAGCGCGGGCGTCAGCATGGGCGCCACGATGAAGAGCAGCACCTGCCAGGATTTCGCGCCGTCGACGCGGGCGGCCTCCTCCATGTCGGGCGGAATGGAGCGCAGGAACTGCACCAGCATGAAGACGAAGAAGGCGTCTCCCGCGAAGGCCGAGGGAACCCAGAGCGGCAGATAGCTGTCGAGCCAGCCCATCTCGCTGAAGAGCAGATATTGCGGAATCCGCGTCACCACATTGGGCAGAAGCAGCGTCGCGATGAGCGAGGCGAAGAGGATCCGCTTCCCCGGAAACTGGAAGCGCGCGAAGCCGTAGGCCACCGCCGCGCAGGAGATCACCGTGAAGACCACCTTCGGCGCGATGATCAGGAAGGTGTTCCAGAAGAACCGCCCGAAGCTGTAGGGCGTGGAGGTCTCCCAGCCCTTGACGTAGCCCGAAAGCGTCGGATCCTTCGGGATGAAGCCCGGGGAGGAAAAGATCTCGGCGTTGTTCTTGAAGCTCGCCCCGATCAGCCAGAGCAGCGGATAGAGCATCAGGAAGCCCACCGCCGTCAGCACGGCGTAACGCAGGATCATGGAGAGCCTGCGCCGACGCTCCTGAAGGGCGAGGTGGCGGGCGGCCTCGGCGTCGGCGTCGAGGGCGGCGGAATCGTCGAGCATGGTCTGGCTCATCGGTCAGCTCCTCTTGTCGCCGGCGTAATAGACCCACTTCTTCGAAGACCAGAAGGCGACCACCGTCAGGACCATGATGATCGCGAAGAGCACCCAGGCGATCGCCGAGGCGTAGCCCATGTCGAATTTCTTGAAGGCCGTCTCGTAGATGTAGAGCGGCAGAAGATAGGTCGCGCGCAGCGGCCCGCCGTTGGTGATGACGTAAGGTCCGTTGAACTCCTGGAAGGCCTGGACCATCTGCATGACCAGATTGAAGAAGATCACCGGCGTCAGCAGCGGCAGGGTGATCGAGACGAAGACCCGCCATTTCGACGCCCCGTCGATGGCCGCCGCCTCGTAGAGCGACTTGTCGATGGATTGCAGCGCGGCCAGGAAGATCACCATGGCCGAACCGAACTGCCAGACCCGCAGCAGCGTGATGGTGAACATCGCCGTGAGCGGATCGCCGAACCAGTTGACCGCCTCGATCCCGAAGACCCCGAGCGCCATGTTGACCAGCCCGGTGTCGGCGAAGACGTAGCGCCAGAGCACCGCCACCGCGATGGAGCCTCCCAGGATCGAAGGCACGTAATAGGCCGTGCGGAAGAAGCCGATGGCCTTCAGCTTGTAGTTCAGGATCACCGCGATGAAGAGCGCGAAGGCCAGCTTCAGAGGCACCGTCAGCGCGACGTAAGCCAGCGTCACGTTCAGCGAGCGGATGAAGGTGCGGTCGGCGGCGAAGAGATCGGCGTAATTCTGCAGCCCCACGAACTCCGCGCCGCGCATCAGGCGGTAATCGGTGAAGGAGAGCCAGAAGGAGGCCACGAAAGGCACGCCCGTGAAGATCAGAAGCCCGATCACATAGGGCAGCACATACCAGAAGCCGAGGAATCTGCTCTCGCCGCTCATGGCCGCGCCCCTTCCGGACGGGCCGGCCCGGAGGCGCAGGCCGCGCAGAGCCGTGTGCGACGAAGGCGGTCCGGCGCGGCGCCGGACCTTGCGTCCCTTGATCTCATGAACTTCCTCCCGGGCGGCCCTCACAGGGAGCCGCCGTTTTATGTTAGGGTCGGGTCTCCGGGCCTCCCGGAGCCTACCCATCTTCTGACTCAGCTTAACTCATATTACAATTCGACGAACATCCATGAATCCGGGGAAAAAGATGGAGAAAACCGAAGGCGGCGTCCTCTCCGGAATTCCGCCCTCGGGGCTTGCATTGACCCTGACGCGCTCCACCATCAGGATGGATCACGCCCCCAGCTGGTGGATCGACAAGAGCAACAGCGTCCATGATCTCGTCATCGCGCTGGAGGGGGCGGGAGATTACCGCATCGACGAAGGCGAGGTCTTCCGGCTCTCCGTGGGCGAGGCCATGCTCATTCCCGCCGGAACGCGCTTCCGCGGCCGCCACGCCGAAGGCGAGGCCTATCGGGGCGTGGCGCAGCATTTCACGCTCGACCTCTTCGGGCGCGACCTCGTCGCGCGGATGAGGCTCAGGCCGAAGCTGCGTTTCCAGGACTGGGATCTGCTCCGCCCGATGATCCGGCGTTATCACGAGATCGCGCCGCCCTCCTCGACGACCCTCGCGCAGCATCATCTCTTCATGGTGCTGCTGCTGGCCTTTCTGGAGGAGGCCTTCCTCGGCTGGCGCGCCGACGAGGCGCCCATCGGCGACGACAACCGCGTTTCGGCGGCGGCGGCCATCGCCGCGACCCAGATCGCCGCCGATCCTCTGGATCCGCAGATCGCGCGCCGGGTGGTGGCCTCGGCGCCCTACAATCCCGATTACTTCCGCCGCGAATTCCGTCGGCAGACCGGCTTCACCCCCCGGAAGTTCCAGGAGTTCAAGCGCATGGAGAGAGCCATGGCGCTTCTGGAGGCCGGACGCGGCGTCGGAGAGGCCGGCGCCGCCGTAGGCTACGCCGATCCCTATTATTTCTCGCGCATGTTCCGGCGCTACATCGGCGTCAGCCCGCTCGGCTTCAAGGAGAGCGTGCGGCGCAGACGCGAAGGCCGCTTCCCGCACGGCGAAGAAGACGGACAGCCCTTCTTCCCCCTGCCCCGTCCGCCCCGCTGAGCCTCAGCGCGCCAGCCAGCCGCCGTCCACCGGCAGGACCACGCCATGGACGTAATCCGCCGCCGGAGAAGCCAGAAAGACCGCCGCCCCGCCGATGTCTCCGGGATTCCCCCAGCGCCCCGCCGGAATCCGCCCGAGGATCTCGGAGGAGCGCTTTTCGTCTTGCCGCAGAGCCTCGGTGTTGCTGGTGACGAAATAGCCCGGCGCGATGGCGTTGACGTTCACGCCCCTGGCCGCCCATTCGCAGGCGAGCAGCCGCGTCAACCCCGCGAGGCCGCTTTTCGAGGCCGTATAGGAAGGGATGCGGATCCCGCCCTGAAACGACAGCAGAGAGGCGATGTTGACGATCTTGCCGCGTCCGCGCGGGATCATCCGGCGCGCCGCCGCCTGGGTCAGGAAGAACAGCGACTTCAGATTGAGGTCGATCACCGCGTCCCAGTCGGCTTCGGTGAAGTCGAGGGAATCGGCCCGGCGGATGATCCCCGCGTTGTTCACGAGGATCTCGATTCCGCCCGAAACCTCTTCGGCCTCGGCGATGACGGGTTCAAGCGCCTCCATCTGCGCGAGATCGGCGCGGATGGCGTGGAAAGGCCGCCCGGTCGGCGCGATCAGCGACGCGGTTTCCTCCATCCCGGAGCGCCCGACGGCGATCACCCCCGCTCCGGCCCGAGCCAGAGCGACGGCGATCCCCTGTCCGATGCCGGTGTTGGCGCCGGTCACCACGGCCCAGCGGCCGCTCAGATCGAAAGGAGACGACATGGATCAGGCTCCCTGAAGGTCTTCGAAGAGCAATTCGTCAGGCAGGTTCTGATAGCAGACCGGACGCAGGAAGCGCCGGATCGACATCGTGCCCACCGAAGTCGCGCCGAAATTGGTCGAGGCCGGATAGGGCCCGCCATGCACCATGGACTCCGCCACCTCGACGCCGGTCGGGAAGCCGTTGACCAGCAGGCGGCCCGCCTTGCGCTCCAGAATCGGCAGCAGACGCCGCGCCAGAGGCGCGTCCTTCGGGTCCATGTGGAGCGTCGCGGTCAACTGGCCCTCGAAGCCTTTGGCGATCTCCGGCAGGGCCTCGGCGGAGGGCGCCCGCACCACCAGCCCCAGAGGCCCGAAGACCTCTTCGGCGAGGGCGTGATCCGCCATGAAGGCCTCCGCGGAGATCTCGTAGAGGTTCGGATTGGCGAGGCGGCCTTCGCTCGTGGTGGTCAGGACCGGACGCACGGCGTTGCGCGAGTCGAAGCGCGCCTGACCCTCGCGATAGGCTCTGGCGATGCCGTCGGTCAGCATGGTCTGAGCCGGAACCTTCTCCAGAGCCGCTTTCGCCGCGCCGAGGAAGGCGTCGGCTTCGGGGCTCTCGGCGAGGATCACCACGCCCGGATTGGTGCAGAACTGCCCCGCGCCCTGAGTCAGCGAGCCAGCCCAGGCCTCGCCGCGCGCCGCCGCGCGGGCCTCCAGAGCGCCGGGCAGCATGAAGACCGGATTCACCGACCCCAGTTCGCCGAAGAAGGGAATGGGCTCGGGCCGCGCGGCGCAAAGATCGAAAAGCGCCCGCCCTCCGACCAGGGAGCCCGTGAAGCCCACCGCCTTGATCAGCGGGTGGGTCACGACCGCCTCGCCGACCTTGCGGTCTCCGCCCTGGATCAGGCTGAAGACTCCCGCCGGAACGCCCATGCGCCGGATCGCCGCCTCGATGGCCTGAGCCACGACCTCGCCGGTGCCCGGATGGGCCGAATGGCCCTTGACCACCACGGGGCATCCCGCCGCCAGAGCCGCCGCCGTGTCGCCGCCCGCCACCGAGAAGGCCAGCGGGAAATTCGAGGCCCCGAAGACCGCAACCGGGCCGATGGGCCGCTGAACCAGCCGCAGATCCGGACGCGGCAGAGGCTGACGGTTCGGCAAAGCTTCGTCAAGGCGCAAATCGAGGTGCTTGCCCTGCCGGACATGCTCGGCGAAGAGCCGGAGCTGACCCGTGGTGCGTCCGCGCTCGCCGTTGAGCCGGGCCTCCGGGAGGCCGGTCTCCTGAGTCCCGATCAGGGTGATCGCCGCGGCGCGGGCTTCGATCTCCTCGGCGATGGCGTCGAGGAAATCGGCGCGGGCGGCGCGGCTCAGGGCGGAATAGGCCGGGAAGGCCTCTTCGGCGGCGCGGGCGGCGCGCTCCACGAGCGCGGGCGTCCCCAGGGCGAAGTCATGCGCAGGCCCATGGGCGGGAGAAGACGAAAACTTCTCGCCCCCGCCGACCCACTCGCCCGCGATGAAATGTTCGCCGCGCAGGGCGAGGCTGGAGGAGGAAGCGGTCATCTCAGTCCCCTTGAATGATCGGGTTTTCGGTGAAGACGCCGCCCTGATAGCGGGCGACGGCCGCGTCCGGCGAGGGCCTCGGCCCTGCGGCCTCGATTTCGGCCCGCCAGGCTTCGGCGTTGTCCTTCGGACGCCAGCCAAGATAAGCCGAAGCGGCGTTGTCCCACCAGCCCGCGTCATTGGCCGAGGCGCCCCAGATCACCGGGCACTCCAGACGCGGCGCCCGGAAGACGCAAGCCGCAAGCCCGGCGAAATCGTCATAGGAGAGCCAGCTCGACAGCATCCGGCGGTCGCTCGGCTGCGGCGTGCAGGAGCCGATGCGCACCAGCGCCGATTCCTGTCCGAACTTCTCGTAGTACATCCGCGCCAGAGACTCGCCGAAGGCCTTGGAGACTCCATAAAGCCCGTCGGGGCGGAAAGGCTCGTCGCCCTTGAGCCGCCGGCTCTGGGGATAATAGCCGATGGCGTGGTTCGAGCTGGCGAAGAGGATCCGCGGACGGCCATGAGCCCGCGCCGCCTCATAGAGATTATACAGGCCGAGCAGATTGGCCTGCATGATCTTCGAGAAGCTGTCCTCGACGGAGATTCCGCCCAGATGCACGATCCCGTCGCAGCCCTCCACCAGATCCATGACCGCCGCCGCGTCGGCCAGATCGCAGATCCGCACCTCTTCGTCGAGGCCGGGCGCGCCGGGGTCCGCGATGTCGGACAGGCGGAGGGTCTCCGCGAGGCCCGCAAGACGCGACCGCATCGCGCGCCCCATGGCGCCTGCGGCGCCGGTCAGGAGAAGTCGTTTCATGGCGTCCTCTTTTGCGGCGTCATCATATGGACCATCCGGAATCCGTCAACTTGTATTACACCACCTGCGGAGGCGTCGCTTGACCGCCCGGGCCTCCGGGGCCTATCTCCGGAGTTCGGGCGGCGATTCCGGAGGATGGCGCATGGCGGGACGAGCGAAGGCGGCGGGCAAGGGAAGTCTGGTGTCTCAGGTGGGCGAGGCGCTGCGCAAGCGCATCCTCGCGGGAGAATACGCGCCCGGCGCGCGGCTGCCCTCCGAGGCGCAGCTCACCGAGGCCTACGGCGTCAGCCGCACCGTCATCCGCGAGGCCATGGCCGCCCTGCGCGCCGACGGGCTGGTCGAGCCGCGCCAGGGCGCGGGCATCTTCGTGCTGGAGGCGCCGCCGCCCTCGATCTTCTCGCCTCAGGCTCTGGATCCGGCGCGCATCTCCTCGACCATCGAGATCCTGGAGTTCCGCACCGGCGTCGAGGCGGAGGCCGCAGGCTTGGCGGCGCTGCGCCGCTCGCCCGCTCAGGAAGAGGCGATCCTCGAACGCCATGACGCCCTGCGCGCCTGTCTGAAGGCCGGGGAGCCCACCGCCGAAGCCGACTTCGCCCTGCATCTCGCCATCGCCGAGGCGGCGAACAATCCGCGCTTCCGCGAGTTCCTCGAAGCCCTCGGGACGGCGGTGATCCCGCGCGCCGCGCTCAAGGCCCAGGAGACCGAGGAGGCCGCCGCCGCCTATATCGCCCGGCTCGACGAGGAGCACGGACGCATCGTCGCCGCGATCTCCAACGGCGACGAGGAGGCCGCCAGAGCCGCCATGCGCGCCCATCTGCGCGGAGGTCAGGCGCGTTATCGCGCCCTGCTGCGCTCCGGACGCCTGCCTCACGCGCCGGACCAGGCCGGGAAGCCGTAAAGCTCCTGCGGATTCCCGACCAGCGCCCGGCGACGGGCCGCCGCGTCGGGGAGCCAGTCCAGGGCCGTCGCCGCGAGCAGGGCGTCGTCGGGGAGCGGCTCGCCTCTGACCCGCGCGAGGTTATGCGGCCAGTTCGTGCCCCAGAGGATCCGCTCGGGCGCATGAGCCGCGATCACGCGCGACAAGGCCGCGACGTCGGCGAAATCCGGACCGCCGAGACGGCTCGATTCGTAGCATCCGGCGAACTTGAACCACATGCGCCCCCGGTCGATCAGGCGCAGGACCGCCGCGACTTCGGGGCCGTCGGGCGCGGCGCCGGAGAAGAATTTCCCATGATGGTCGAAGACCCAGCGCGAACGCAGAGCCTCCAGCCGGGGCAGACGCCCGACGATCTGGCTTCCGTCGAACTGCACGGCCATCATCCAGCCGAGTTCGGCGGCTCTGGCGTCCACGGCCTCCAGATGCTCCAGCCCCACGGCGCCGCCCGGCAGATCCATGATCCGCGCCCCGACCACCCCCGCCTGAGCCAGACGCTCAAGCTCGGCGTCGGATTCCGTCCCGTCGATGACGGCCACTCCGCGCGAGATCGCGCCGAAATCGGCCAGGCAGGCGAGGAGACAGGAATTGTCCTTCTGATGGGCGTTGGCCTGCGTGACCACCACCCGGGATATCCCGAGCTCGCGCATCGTGGCGCGGTAAAGCTCCGGGGTGGGGAGGTCTCCGGCGGGGAGGCCCGGCCCTCCCGGCAGAGGCGGAAAGCCGGGAAGATAGGCGTGCATCTGCGTGTCGATGGTCCCCGGCGGCAGGTCCAGAGGCGCGGTCATGCTTCCTCCTTCGGTCTGAATGCGCGGAGGGCCGCGCGGTCGATCTCGATCCCTAGGCCGGGACCGTCAGGAATGGCCACCACGCCGCGCTCATGTTCGATGGGCCGCGCGACCACCGCCTGACGGAAGGGATTCTCCGTGCGGTCGAATTCGAGGATGGGCTCGATGGGCTCGCGCCGCACCGGAGAAGGAACCATCGCCGCCATGAATTGCAGCGCCGCCGCGATCTGCACCGCCGTGCCCCAGACATGCGGAACCACCCGCAGCCCATGGAGCGCCGCCAGATCCGCCACGCGCCGGGCTTCGGTGAAGCCGCCCACGCCGCAGATGTCCGGCTGCACGATATCCACGGCGCGGGTCTCGATGGGCTCGCGGAAGCCCCAACGCCCATGCCAGGTCTCGCCCGCCGCCACGGGGATGGGCTGCTTCGCCTTCACCTCGCGATAGGCCGCCAGATGCTCCGGCGTCACGGGCTCCTCGAACCAGTCGATCCCGCACTCCGCCGCCGCCTGACCCAGACGGATCGCCTCCAGAGCGTCATAGCCGTGGTTGGCGTCGATCATCAGCCGCATCTCCGGCCCGACCGCCTCGCGCACCGCCCGGATCACCCGCAGATCCTCCGCCACGCCGAAGCCGATCTTGAGCTTGGCGGCGTGGAACCCGGCGGCGGCGTGGCCCGCCATCTCTTCGGCGTTGTCCGCGATGCGGTCCACGCCGTCGCGGCGGAAGGCGCCGGTGGCGTAGGCCTTCACGCTTGCGCGGAAACGCCCGCCGAGCAGCGTCGAGATCGGGACGCCGAAGCGCTTGCCCTTGATGTCCCAGAGCGCCACGTCGATTCCGGAAAGCGCGGTGAGCGTCAGGCCGCGCTGACCCTGATCCCGGAGCGCGTTATAGAGGATCGCCCAGATCCTTTCGGTCTCCAGCGGATCCATCCCGACGAGCCATCCGGCGTAGGTCCGGACCACCGCCGCATTGGCTCTGGCCGGGCCGAGGCATTCGCCCCAGCCCGTGGTCCCGTCGTCGCACACCACCTCCACCAGCAGATGCAGGCGGCGGTCGAACCGCATGGAGGCGCTTTCGAAGGCGGTCTCCAGCCGATGCTCCAGCAGATGGGTGCGGATCGCGGCGATCTTCATCGGCTCACTCCGCGGCGGCGGCGGTCTGGCGACGCCAGGGCGCGATGAGCCGCGCGAGGATCTCCTCCTCGGCGGGGGTCAGATCGTCGAGCGGCGCGCGCACCCGGCCCGCCTCGAAGCCCTGAAGCCGCACGCCCGCCTTGACCGCCGCCACGGCGTAGCCCTTGCGGCGGCCGCGCAGCTCCATGAAGGGATAGAAGAAGTCGCGCAGGATGCGGGCGCATTCGTCATGTCTTCCGGCGCGCAGGGCCTTGTAGAAGCTCACCGCCAGCTCCGGCACGAAGTTGAACACCGCCGAGGAATAGGTCGTGAAGCCCGCGCCCAGATAAGCCTCGGCGAAGAGTTCGGCGGTGGGCATGCCGCCCAGATAGGTCAGGCGGTCGCCGAGCAGAGCCGTGACCTGACGCACCTGTCCGATGTCGCCCACGCCGTCCTTGAAGCCGACGAGATTGGGGCAGACCTCGCAGAGCCGCGCGAGAGTCTCGGCCTTCAGCACCGCGTTGTCGCGGTTGTAGACCATCACGCCGATCCCGACCGAGTCGCAGACGCGCTTCACATGGGCGTAGAGGCCTTCCTGCGGCGCGTCGATCAGGTAATGCGGCAGCAGGAGGATGCCTTCGGCCCCGGCCTTCTCGGCGGAACGGGCGATCTCCACGGCCATTTCGGTTCCGTAGCCGCAGCCCGAGACGATGGCCGTGCGGCCGTCCGCGGCCTCCCTGGCCGCCCTGACGATGGTCGGGATCTCGCTCGGCGCGAGGGAGAAGAATTCGCCCGTGCCGCCCGCCGCGAAGAGCACCGGCGCCTCATGGCCGCAGAGCCAGTCGATGTGGCGCTGATAGCTGTCGGCCCGGAAGGCGCCTTCGGCGTCGAAATGGGTCACGGGGAAGGACAGAAGCCCGGCGCCGAGCGCGGTCTTGATCTCCTGGGGGGTCATCCTGAGCGTCTCCTGAACTGCGTCTTGCGGATCATTCGCGGGAATTGATCCGGGAGTCAATAGTCATATGATGAATTTCAGGAAAACCGTCCGACTCCGCCGCAGATGTGGAATCCAGGCATTATTCCAATGAAATTGCGCATCTGCAGCATGAAATTTTCGGCCTTCCGGCGCTTTTCCGGCTTCCGGAAATCCGAATCCTCCATTATCAGAGAGACAATACATAATATATATCGACGCGGCGCCCCGAGAAGGCGCGACGCCGCATTCCCGTCGCGTCGTCCTTGAAGGGAGCCTCCCATGCTGACCGTCGAAACCCGTCAGGCCGTCCATCCCGAACACGCCCGCGGCATGGACACAGCCGAGCTTCGCCGTCATTTCCTCGCCTCGGAGATGTTCCGTCCGGGCGAAATCCGCCTGATCTACACCCATTACGACCGCTTCACGATGGGCGGCGCCGTCCCGGCGGGGGCGCCCCTGGTCCTCGACGTGGTGGCCGAGACCAGGACCCCGAATTTCCTCGACCGCCGCGAACTCGGCGTGGTGAACGTCGGCGCGACGGGAACCGTCTCGGCGGGCGGCGAAACCTGGACGCTCGCGCGCGGCGACGTGCTCTATCTCGGCATGGGCTCGGGCCCCGTGACCTTCGCGGGCGAGGGGCGGTTCTATCTGGTCTCGGCGCCCGCGCACCGGAACTTCCCTTCGCGGCTGGTGCGGCTCTCCGAGAGCAAGGAGGTGAAGCTCGGCGCGGCGGAGACCTCCAACAAGCGGACGATCAACCAGTTCATCCACCCGCTGGTCATGGAGAGCTGTCAGCTCGTCCTCGGCTACACCACGCTGGAGGACGGCTCCGTCTGGAACACCATGCCCGCCCATGTCCATGACCGCCGCATGGAGGCCTATCTCTATTTCGGCATGACCCCCGAAGCCCGCGTGCTGCATCTCATGGGCGAGCCGCAGGAGACGCGCCATCTCTTCATCGCCAATGAGGAAGGCGCCCTGTCTCCGCCCTGGTCGGTGCATGCGGGCGCGGGAATCGGCGGCTACACCTTCATCTGGGCCATGGCGGGCGACAACGTCGACTACACCGACATGGAGTTCATCCAGCCGAAGGATCTGCGATGACCCCTCTCCCGACGCAGGGAAGACAGGGCGGCTCGCCGAGGGTCGCCTGTCTCGGCGAATGCATGATCGAGCTGCGGACGCGTCCGGACGGACTGCTCGTCCGGGGCTTCGGCGGCGACACGCTGAACACGGCGGTCTATCTCGCGCGGCTGGGCGTCCCGACGGATTACGTCACGGCGCTCGGCGAGGACGGATTCAGCGCCGAAATGCTGGAGGCCTGGCGAGCCGAAGGCGTCGGGACGGAGTTCGTTCCGCGCCTCGCCGGACGCTCGCCGGGGCTCTACATGATCGAGACCGATCCCTCAGGCGAGCGCCGCTTCCATTACTGGCGCGATCAAGCCCCGGTCCGCGATCTGCTCGACCTGCCGCAATGGCCGGATCTGGCGGCGCGGCTCATGGCCGCCGTGGACGTGCTTTATCTCTCGGGGATCACGCTGTCGCTCTATCGCGGCGACGCCCTGCCCCGACTGCTGGATGTCCTGCGGGATTTCTCGGCTCGGGGGGGCGCTGTGGTCTTCGACACGAATTTCCGTCCGCGCGGCTGGCCCGATCCCGCCGAGGCGGGGCGCGTCTTCGCCGAAGCGATCTCGCTGTCGGCGCTGACTCTGGCGGGGGCGGAGGATCTCGCGCCCATCTGGGACGAGGCCGAGCCGGAGGCTCTGGCGGCGCGTCTGGAGAAGCTGACGCCGGAGGCCGTGCTGAAATTCGCGCATCCGGGCTGCCTCACGCTGGCCGAAGGGCGCCGGACGGAAGTCCCGGCTCTGAAGGTCGGGAAGGTCGTGGACACCACGGCGGCGGGCGACAGCTTCGCGGCGGCCTGTCTGGCGGCGCGGCTGCGGGGCGAGCCGCCCGAGGCGGCGGCGCGGGCGGGGCATCGTCTGGCGGCGGAGGTGGTGCGTCATCCCGGCGCGATCATCCCCCGCGCGGCCATGCCGTGAGAAAGGTTCCCATCCGCCCGCTCCCGCTTTAGGCTGCGGCGCCATGCAGGAGATCGAACTCATCTGTCAGGACGGCGTGCGGCTCGGGGGGCGTCTCCGGCCCGCCGAAGGCCCCTTGCGCGCCGCCGTGATCGTCAATTGCGCGACGGGCGTCCTCGCGCGCTATTACCATCGCTATGCGGATTTCCTCGCGGCGCGGGGCTTCGAGGTCCTGACCTGGGATTATCGCGGCGTAGGCGCCTCGCGGCCGGAGAACCTTGAAGGCTGCGGCTGGCGCTGGCGCGACTGGGGCGAACAGGATTTCGAGGCCGCCCTCCGCTTCATGAAGGCCCGTCGTCCCGAAACGCCCCTGATGGTCGTCGGGCACAGCATCGGCGGCTTCCTGCCCGGCATGGCCGCAAGCGCGCCGCTCGTCGACCGGATGCTGACCGTCGGCGCCCAATACGCCTGGCTGATGGATTACGCCCCCCGCCAGAGGCTCGGATTCTGGCTGAGGTGGCATCTCGCCATGCCGCTGCTCACGGCGGCCTGCGGCTATTTCCCCGGCAAGCGGCTCGGCTGGCTGGAGGATCTGCCCGCCGGAGTCGCCCATGAATGGAGCTTCCGCGGCCCCCGCTTCGAGACGAGCCATCCCCGCGCCGAACGGGCGGAGGCCGTCGCGCGGATGGGGCGGGTCCGGGCGGAGATCCTCGCGGTTTCGGTCTCCGACGATCCCTTCGCCACGCCGCCCGCCCTGCGCCGCGCCTTGCGCTATTACGCGGGCGCGGAGCGTCAGGCGGTCATGCTGGAACCCCTCGCCGATCTCGGTCGGGAGTCGGTCGGGCATTTCGACCTCTTCCACGACCGCCACGCCTCGGGCTTCTGGACGCAATCCCTCCGCTGGCTGGAGGAAGGTGAGAACCCATGGCCGCATCGGCGGCTCGCGCTCTAGAGTTTTTTCCGACCAGGTTGGGTCGTTCAAACGCTCCAACCTTTTGTTTGGTCGCGTTTTCACGACGCGAAGCCGAAGCGGCTTCGCTGGAAAACGCTCTAGACGATGGTCAGCCCCGGCTCGCCCGCCTCGACCGAACCGATCACGGCGGCTTCCTCGAAGCCATGGCTGCGGAAGATCGCCAGAACCTCCGCGACGGCCTCCGGCGCGCAGGAGACGAGCAATCCGCCGCTGGTCTGGGGATCCGAGAGCAAGGCCTGATCCACGGCGCTCATCTCGCGGGCGAAGCGGATCTGCGCGCCGTAGCTCGCCCAGTTGCGCCCCGAAGCCCCCGTGACGAAGCCCGCCTCGGCCAGATCCCGCGCGCCCTCCAGCAGCGGGACCGCCGCCCAGTCGATCCGCAGGCGCAGACCCGATCCGCGCGCCATCTCCCAGCCATGGCCGCCGAGTCCGAAGCCCGTCACGTCGGTCATGGCGTGGACGCCCGGCAGACGCGCCAGATCGGGGCCGGGCGTGTTGAGCCGCGTCGTCGCGGCGATCATGCGGGCGTAGGCGGCGGGTTCGAGCTTCTCCTTCTTCAGCGCCGCCGAGAAGACGCCCACTCCCAGGGGCTTCCCGAGAATCAGGACGTCTCCCGCCCGAGCCTCGGCGTTGCGCTTGAGATGGGCCGGATCCACCAGACCGATCGCGACCAGCCCGTAGATCGGTTCGATGGAATCGATGCTGTGGCCTCCGGCGATGGGGATTCCCGCCGCGCGGCAGGCCGCCGCTCCGCCGTCGAGGATCCTGCCGATGGTCTCCGTGGAGAGCTTGCTGATCGGCATCCCCACCAGAGCCAGCGCGAAGATCGGCGTCCCGCCCATGGCGTAGACGTCGCTGAGGGCGTTGGTGGCGGCGATGCGGCCGAAATCCTGCGGATCATCCACGATGGGCATGAAGAAATCGGTCGTGGCCACGATGGCCTGACGTTCATTCAGCCGATAGACCGCCGCGTCGTCGGAGGTCTCGATTCCCACCAGCAGCTCCGGCGGAATCGGCAGGGGCGAGGCGCCCTTCAGGATGCCCTCCAGCAGGCCCGGCGCGATCTTGCAGCCGCAGCCGCCGCCATGGGCCAGAGAAGTCAGCCGGGGTTCGGAGAGGGGGGAAGCCTGGATGTCGCTCATGGGGGAAGATCTCCCTGCGCAGGGCGGCGCGGACCCTCCGCAGCCGCTTCGAACCTCCTCTTGCCAGCCCCCGGGGCCCGGCGCAAGGGCGCCTCCCTCCGGCGCTTTCCCGGGCGACGCCTCATCCGGGCGATGTTCTTGACTTATGAGACGATAAGAAGCGACTATGAGAGGGACTTTCACCCATCTGCGAGACAGGCCGCAAGCCTGTCCGCGCGACAGGCAAAAAAGGGAGGTCCCGTTGAACATCGACCTTTCCCGCCGCAGCTTCCTGAAGCTGTTCGGCGCGGGGGCGGCGGCGACATCGCTCGGGGCCATGGGCTTCGGCGCCGCCGAGGCGGCCGTGGCGGCGCATGTGCGTCAATTCAAGCTCGCCACCACCACCGAGACCCGCAACATCTGCACCTATTGTTCGGTCGCCTGCGGAATCGTCATGTATTCCAGAGGCGATCTGAACGCGGGCGAAAAAGCCGAGCTGATCCACATCGAAGGCGACGCGGATCACCCCACCAATCGCGGCACGCTCTGCCCCAAGGGCGCGGCGCTCAAGGATTACGTCCGGGCGGAGACCCGCCTGACCCAGCCGCGTTACCGCGCTCCGGGCGCGGACCGGTTCCAGGAGATCTCCTGGGACGAGGCGCTCGACAAGATCGCCCGCGCGCTCAAGGACGACCGCGACGCCAATCTCATCGAGAAGAACGCCGCCGGAACCACGGTGAACCGCTGGACCTCCACCGGCTTCCTCGCGGCCTCGGCGACCACCAACGAAACCGCCTGGCTGACCTACAAGACGGTCCGCTCGATGGGAATCGTCGGCTTCGACAATCAGGCGCGCGTCTGACACGGCCCCACGGTGTCCAGTTTGGGCCCGACCTTCGGCCGCGGAGCGATGACGAACTCCTGGACCGACATCAAGAACACCGATCTCGTGATCGTCATGGGCGGCAACGCCGCCGAAGCCCATCCCTGCGGCTTCAAATGGGTCACCGAGGCGAAACAGCGTCGCGGCGCCAAGCTGATCGTCGTGGACCCGAGGTTCACGCGCACGGCCAGCGTCTCCGATTACTACGCCCCGATCCGCCCCGGCTCGGACATCGCCTTCCTCATGGGCGTGATCCGCTGGTGCATCGCGAACGACAAGGTGCAGTGGGACTACGTCCGCAACTACACCAACATGGCCTATCTGGTCCGTGAGGAGTTCGGCTGGGCGGACGGCATGTTCACCGGCTACAACGAGGAGACCCGCAGCTACGACCAGAGCAGCTGGGAATACCAGATCGGCGAAGACGGCTACGTCCTCACCGACGAGACGCTGGAGAATCCGCGCTGCGTCTGGAATCTGCTCAAGGCGCATGTGGACGTCTACACGCCGGAATTCGTGGAGCGGGTCTGCGGCACGCCGAAGGACCGCTTCCTGAAGATCTGCGAGATGATCGGCGAATGCTCCTCGCCGACGAAGACCATGACCTCCATGTACGCGCTCGGCTGGACGCAGCATTCCAAGGGCTCGCAGAACATCCGCGGCATGGCGATGCTCCAGCTCCTGCTCGGCAACATCGGCGTGGCCGGAGGCGGCATGAACGCCCTGCGCGGGCATTCCAACATCCAGGGGCTCACCGACGTCGGGCTGATGTCGAATCTCATTCCGGGCTATCTCGCGATCCCCAACGAACGCGAGCCGGACTTCGAGACCTACATGTCCACGCGGGGCAACAAGCCTCTGCGGCCCAACCAGATGAGCTACTGGCAGAACTACCGCAAGTTCATGGTCAGCTTCCTCAAGGCGATGTGGGGGCCCGCCGCCACCGCCGAGAACGGATGGGGCTACGAATGGCTGCCCAAGCTCGACATCGCCCAGTATGACGGGCTGCGCATGTTCGACATGATGTCGAAAGGCGAAGTGAACGTCTATTTCTGCCAGGGCTTCAATCCGATCCTCTCCTTCCCCAACCGGGGCAAGCTCACCGAGGCCTTCGGCAAGCTGAAGCTTCTCGTGGTGATGGATCCTCTGGCGACCGAAACCGCCGCCTTCTGGGAGAACCACGGGATCTACAACGACGTGGATCCCTCGAAGATCCGGACCGAAGTGCTGGAGCTGCCCACCACCTGCTTCGCCGAGGACGAAGGCGCCACGGTGAATTCGGGACGCTGGCTGCAATGGCACTGGGCGGGCGCGACGCCTCCGGGCGAATCCCGGACGGACGTCTGGATCATGTCGAACATCTTCCTGCGGCTGCGCGAGCTCTACCGCAAGGAAGGCGGCCGGGCGCCCGAGCCGATCCTCAACCTGACCTGGGACTACGCCCACGCCGAAGAGCCCACCGCCGCCGAACTGGCCATGGAGCTCAACGGCCGCGCCCTGACCGACGTGCCGGACCCCAACGACCCCACGAAGCTTCTGCTTCAGGCGGGCAAGCAGGTCTCGGGCTTCGGCCAGCTGCGCGACGACGGGACCACCATGGGCGCCTGCTGGATCTATGCGGGCTGCTTCACCGAGGCGGGCAACATGATGGCCCGCCGCGACAACAGCGACCCGAGCGGCATGGGCGTCTATCAGAACTGGTCCTTCGCCTGGCCGGCCAACCGGCGCGTCCTCTACAACCGCGCCTCCTGCGACCTCGACGGCGCCCCCTGGGATCCCGAGCGCAAGCTCATCGCCTGGGACGGCGAGAAATGGGCGGGGCCGGACATTCCCGACATCGCCGTCACCGCCAAGCCGCGCGAAGTCGGGCCCTTCATCATGAACCCCGAGGGCGTCAGCCGCTTCTTCTCGCGCAAGCTCATGCGCGACGGGCCCTTCCCGACCCACATGGAGCCCTTCGAGAGCCCGGTGGCCAATCCGCTGAACCCGGAGATGCGCGGCAATCCCGTCGCGCGGATGTTCCCCGGCGACGTGGCGCAGCTCGGCGACCGCTCGGAGTTCCCCTTCGTGGCCACCTCCTACCGCCTCACCGAGCATTTCCACTACTGGACCAAGCACAACAAGGTGAACGCCGTGTTGCAGCCGGAGTTCTTCGTGGAGATCAGCGAGGAGCTGGCGGCGGAACGCGGCATCCGGAAGGGCGGACGCGTGCGCGTCTGGTCGAAGCGGGGCCAGGTCTGGGCCAAGGCGGTCGTCACGAAGCGGATCCGTCCGCTGATCTGCGACGGCCAGACGGTCCATGTGGTCGGCATTCCGATCCACTGGGGCTTCAAGGGCGCGGCGCGCAAGGGCTTCGGCCCGAACACGCTCGGGCCCTTCGTCGGAGACGCCAACATCGAGACGCCTGAATTCAAGGCCTACCTCGTGAACATCGAACCTGCGGAAGGGAGCGCCACGTCATGACGACCGAAAGAGCGCCTCAACCCACCACGGCCATGGCGAATCCTCCGGTTCAGCCGCTGGCCTCGAACCTGCTGCCCGGCGACGTGGTGCGCGCTTCGGCGATGCGGGACCTCCCCGCGCCGGAGCGCCAGCTGACCAAGGTGGCCAAGCTCATCGACGTGTCGCGCTGCATCGGCTGCAAGGCCTGCCAGTCGGCCTGCATCGAGTGGAACGACACCCATCCGGAGGTCGAGGAGAACGTGGGGGTCTATGAAAACCCCCATGACCTCACCCCGGACATGTTCACCCTCATGCGCTTCACGGAGTACGAAAACCCCGAGACCAACGAATTCGAATGGCTGATCCGCAAGGACGGCTGCATGCATTGCGAGGATCCGGGCTGCCTCACGGCCTGTCCGGCGCCGGGCGCCATCGTGCAATATTCGAACGGCATCGTGGATTTCATCTCCGACAACTGCATCGGCTGCGGCTATTGCGTCGCGGGCTGCCCCTTCAACATCCCCCGCATCCACAAGACGGCGCATGTCTCGAAGAAATGCACCCTCTGCTCGGATCGCGTGGCGGTGGGCCAGGGCCCGGCCTGCGCCAAGGCCTGCCCCACGCAGGCCATCGTCTTCGGAACCAAGGACGAGATGATCGCCCACGCCGAGATGCGCATCGAGGACCTCAAGGAGCGCGGCTACGAGAACGCCGGGCTTTACGATCCTCAGGGCGTGGGCGGAACCCATGTGATGTATGTGCTGCATCACGCGGACAAGCCCTCGCTCTACGCCGACCTGCCCGACGATCCGAAGATCTCGGCGGTGGTCAAGGGCTGGAAGGGCGCGGCCAAGGATGTGGGGCTCGCGGCCATGGGACTCGCCGCGGTGGGCGCCATGGCTCATGGCGCGCTCGCCCGGGCCAACGAGGTTTCGGCCCATGACGACGCCGAGGCTCAGGAGATGGTCGCCCACGCCGCCGGACGTCTGACCGTCGAGGAGGAGGCCGCCCGGCCTCCGGAGGGCGCGCCATGACCGGAGAGCGCGAATATTCCGCCCCCGGCGACGAGATCGAAACCCGCAAGCCGGTGACGGTCTCGCGCTATCGGGGGATCACGCGGCTGAACCACTGGGTCACGGCCTTCACGATGATCGGGCTCATCCTCTCGGGGATGGCCCTCTTCCACCCGAGCCTCTACTTCCTGACCGGACTCTTCGGCGGCGGCCCGACCACGCGCTGGCTGCATCCGCTGATGGGGATCCTGCTGGTCCTCAGCTTCCTGCTGCTCTTCCTCCAGATGTGGCGTCTGAACCTGCCCAGGCGGGAGGACGCCGAATGGCTGGCGAACATCAAGGAGGTGGTCAAGGGCGAGGAGGAGAACCTCCCCGAGCTCGGCAAATACAACGCCGGACAGAAATTCGTCTTCTGGGGCATGTCCGGCCTGATCGTCGTGATGATCGTGACCGGCGTGATGATCTGGGAGCAGTATTTCCCCGGACTCGTCTCGATTCCGGTGCGGCGCGTGGCGGTGGCGGTCCATGCGCTGGCGGCGGTGGCGGCGGTGCTGATCTTCATCGTCCATGTCTACGCCGCCATCTGGACGCGCGGCACCATCCGCGCCATGACCCGAGGCACCGTCACGGGCGGCTGGGCCTATCGGCATCATCGCAAATGGCTGCGCGAACTGGCTGGACGGCGCAAGGCCGATCCGGCAGAGTGACGGCCCGGGCCCTCCGCCCCTGCCTCGCAGGCGGCGGAGGGCTCGCGCCCGAACCAAGCGCCCGAATCCATGCGAGAGGCCCCGAGGGCCCTGGAGGCCCCCATGACGAACACCCCGCAGCCCGATCCCTCGATGATCGGCGGCGTGCCCGAGCCGCCTTTCGTGCTGCCGCTCGATCCGGCGAAGCTCTTCGAGACGCGGGCGAAACGCTTCGCCTTCCTCGCGCAGCATGACGCGACGCTCGCGCCCTATCTGACCTTCCTCGCCGAGTTGACCGGGCTTCAGGCGAAGCTCCTGGCGAGCCTGCCGCCGGTCGCGCCGATTCCGCCCGAGAAGGCGCGGCAGGCGCGCGAATTCTCCATGCCGCCCATCGAGCGCGCGTCCCTCGCGGAGGATCCGGTCCTCGTCGCGACCTTCGTCGCCCTGATCGAGGCCGCCGCCGATCTGGAGATGCCCGACGCCGCGCGTCAGGCGCTGAGCGCCGTCTGGGCCGCCGACGAGGAGGACCGCCGCTGGCTGCTCTCCAACATCCTTGCGGATCATGTGCCCGAGGGCGCCGCCGCGCCGCATCTCTTCGCGGCGGCGGCGGTTCAGATCCACATGGCGCGTCTGGCCGCCGGGCTGGCGCCGAAATCCCTGACGCCGGTCGGCGTGGGGATCTGCCCCGCCTGCGGCGGACGTCCGGCCACCTCTTCGGTGGTGGGCGGCCAGGAGATCGACAATCTGCGATACGCCGCCTGCGCCTGCTGCGCCACGCGCTGGAACGAGGTGCGGGTGAAATGCCTCTGCTGCGGCTCGACCAAGGGGATCAGCTACCGCTCCGCCGCCACCCATGAGGCCACGGTGAAGGCGGAAGCCTGCGCCGAATGCGGCTCATGGGTGAAGATCCTCCATCAGGTGAAGAATCCGAGCCTCGATCCCGTCGCCGACGACGTGGGCAGCCTCGGACTCGACGTGCTGATGAAGGATTCCGGCGCGACGCGCGGCGGCTTCAATCCCTATCTCGCAGGCTATTGATGGCGGGGGCCCAGGCGTTCAGGGCGCTGCCTTCGGCGGATCAGGTCCTCTCCTCGGAGGCCGGGCGGGCGCTGGTCGAGGCCCATGGCCGGACGCCGACCCTCGCGGCCCTGCGCAAGCGGCTCGACGCGATGCGCGCGGCGATCCGCGACGGCGAAGAGGGGGCGGCTCTGGCGGCGCGGCTGCCGGAGCTTCTCGCGGCGGATCTCGCGGCGGAGGCGCGTTCGGACCTGAGGCCGGTGCTGAACCTGACCGGCACCGTGCTGCATACGAATCTCGGGCGGGCGATCCTCGCTGAGGAGGCGGCGAAGGCGGCTCTGGCGGCCATGAGGAATCCGCTGGCTCTGGAGTTCGACCTCGACAGCGGCGGACGCGGTCAGCGCGACGACCACTTGCGGGGCCTCCTGCGCGAGCTGACCGGCGCCGAAGACGCCGCCATCGTCAACAACAACGCCGCCGCCGTGCTGATCGCGCTGAACACGCTCGGCCAGGGCCGCGAGGCCATCGTCTCGCGGGGCGAGCTGATCGAGATCGGCGGCGCCTTCCGCATGCCCGACATCATGGCGCGCGCCGGGGCGAAGCTGGTCGAGGTCGGGACGACCAACCGCACCCATCCCCGCGATTACGAAGGCGCGATCACGCCGGAGACCGGGCTGATCCTCAAGGTCCATACATCGAATTACCGCATCGAGGGCTTCACCGCCGAAGTGGAGGCGCCGAAGCTGGCCGCAATCGCCCGCAAGGCGGGGATTCCGCTGCTGAACGATCTGGGCTCGGGCTCTCTGGTGGATCTCTCCGCCTACGGCCTGCGCCGCGAGCCCACCGTGGCCGAAGCCGTGGCCGAAGGGGCGGATCTCGTGACCTTCTCCGGCGACAAGCTTCTGGGGGGGCCTCAGGCGGGCTTCATCCTCGGGCGCAAGGATCTCATCAGGGCGATCAACGCCAATCCGCTGAAGCGCGCGGTGCGGCTCGACAAGATCCGCATCGCCGCGCTGGAGGCGACGCTCCGGCTCTATCGCGACCCCGAGCGCCTGGCCGAACGCCTGCCGACCCTGCGGCTTCTGGCGCGGCCTCAGGCGGAGATCCGGGCTCAGGCGGAGCGGCTGGCGCCGCAGGTCGGGGCGTTGCTGGCGGGCCTGGGCCATGAGGCGCAGGCCTGCGATTGCGCCAGTCAGATCGGCTCGGGCGCCCTGCCGACCGACGTGATCCCGAGCGCGGGCCTGCGTCTGACGGGGGAAGGCGGCGACGCTCCCGACCGCCTCGCGGCGCGGTTGCGGCGTCTGCCGCGCCCGATCATCGGCCATATCCATGACGGCGCGCTGATCCTCGACCTGCGCTGTCTGGAGAGGGACGCGGATCTTCTGGAGGCTCTGGAGGCGTCATGATCGTCGGGACGGCGGGCCATATCGACCATGGCAAGACGGCGCTCGTGAAGGCTCTGACCGGCGTGGACGGCGACCGTCTGGCCGAGGAGAAGGCGCGCGGCATCACCATCGAGCTCGGCTTCGCATATGCGGATCTGGGCGGCGGCGCGGTCACGGGCTTCGTGGACGTGCCGGGCCACGAGAAGCTGATCCACACCATGCTCGCGGGGGCGGGCGGAATCGACATGGCCCTGCTGGTCGTGGCCGCCGACGACGGCGTGATGCCCCAGACCCGCGAGCATCTGGCGATCCTCGATCTTCTCGGCGTGACGCGAGGAATCGTGGCGCTGACCAAGGCCGACCTCGCCGGGCCGGAGCGCCGCGAAGAACTGACGACGCAGATCCGCGAGGCCCTCGCCGCAACCGGCCTGAGCGCGGCCCCGATCATGGCGGTCTCCAGTCTGACGGGCGAAGGCGTGGCGGATCTGCGCGCAGCCCTCGCTGCGGCCGAAGCCGGAACCCTGGAGCGGGAGGCGGGCGAAGGAGAAACGGGAGGGCTCTTCCGCTTCGCCGTGGACCGGAGCTTCACCCTGACGGGCGTGGGCGCGGTGGTCACGGGCGTGGTGCTGGGGGGCCGCGTGGCGCTGGAGGACTCCGTGATCGTCAGCCCGCTGGGGCTTCCGGCGCGGGTGAGGGGAATCCACGCCCAGAACCGCAAGGCGCGCGAGGGTCTGGCGGGGCAGCGCTGCGCCCTGAACCTCGCGGGCGAGGGCGTGAGCAAGGACGCCGTCCATCGCGGCGACATGATCCTGACGCCCGCGCTCCACGCCCCCACCGACCGCATCGACGTCGAGCTGGACGCGCTCGCCTCCGAGCCCAGGGCTCTGGACGTCTGGTTTCCGGCGCGGCTCCACAGCCACGCCGTCGAGACCGGGGCGCGGATCGTGCCTCTGCAAGGCCCGGTCAGGCCCGGCGAACGGGGGCTCGCGCAACTGGTTCTGGATCGGCCCATCGCGGCGACCATCGGCGACCGCTTCATCCTGCGCGACGTCTCGGCCAGCAGGACCATCGGCGGAGGGCGCTTCCTCGACCTGCGGGCTCCGGCCCGCAAGCGCGGGACTCCCGAGCGCCTCGCCTGGCTGGAGGCCTCGCGCGCCCGCGATCCGGCGGAGGCTCTGGCGGGTCTGGCGGAGGTCGGGCCTGTGGATCTCTCCGTCTTCCTGCGGGACCGCGCCCTGCCGGACTCCGCCCTGCCGCAGATCCTCGCCCGGGCCGGAGTCGAGACAATCGGCGGGACGGGCGGCGGTCTGGCGCTGTCCGGCGCCGCTCTGGAGGCCCTGCGTCAGGGATTGGCCGGGACTCTGGAGGCCTTTCACGCCGAGAATCCGGATCTGGCGGGTCTGGGCCGCGAGAAGATGCGGCTGGCGCTCAAGCCTCGCCTGCCCAAGGAGTCCTTCCTGAGCTTCCTGCGGGGCGAATCCGCCGCCGGACGGGTGGTTCTGGACGGCGCCTTTCTGCGGCTTCCCGGCCATGAGCTGCGGCTGTCGCCCGAGGATGAGGCGCTTTACGCGCGCATCCTGCCGCAGCTTCTGGGCGAGGGCCGGTTCCGTCCGCCGCGGGTGCGCGACTTCGCGCAGGAGTTCGGCCTCGACGAGCGCGAGATCCGGCGTCTTCTGAAGCTGAGCCAGAAGCTCGGGCGGGCGGACCAGATCGCCCATGATCATTTCTTCGCCCGCGAGGTCACGCAGGAGATGGCGCGGATCGTCCAGCGCCTCGCGGCGGAGAGCGGCGACGGCTGGTTCACGGCGCCGGCCTTCCGCGACCAGGTCCAGAACGGACGCAAGGTGGCCATCGAGATCCTCGATTTCTTCGACCGGCTCGGCTTGACCTTGCGTCGGGGCGACATGCGGCGCATAAATCCGCATCGCGCCGATCTCTTCGGCGAATGAGTTCTGGAAGGGAAGCGTCCCCGGTGGGGCGGCCGGACTTCAAATCCGGTTGGGGCGGCGAGCCCGTCCCGGGCGGGTTCGACTCCCGTTCCCTTCCGCCGAACACCTTACACAAGGTATTATTTTACATTAAGGTCTGTTGACGTTCATCTGAGTCGGATGAGGGTTGCCGCGATGGCGATGAAAGCTGAGAAGCTTTGGTCTGTCTTGCAGCACCTCATTGCGACGCCTCTGAATTCTTTGAGTTTCGCGAAGA
>NZ_JAQTXI010000013.1:0-97112 GCF_028688855.1 Neomegalonema sp.
CTCAGGCTCTGGTGACGACGACTCCCCGGCGCAATCCTGTCCTTGAGACGCTTCTGGCGGATCCTTCGACGGCCGTGACCCGCGCCCCGACTTCGGAGAACGCGGCGAATCTGGCTCCGGCCTTCCTGAGCTACGTGCGTCGTCGTTATGGCGGCACGTCTCTGGGGCGTCAGGAGCTTGAAGGCGAGCTTCTCACCGAGGCCCCCGGCGCCTTGTGGAGCGCGGCGCTTCTGGACGCCTCCCGCGCTTCGGAGGCTCCGCTTCTGGATCGGGTGGTGGTTGCTGTGGACCCTCCGATTCTGGGCGGCCCTCAGTCGGACGCCTGCGGGATCGTGGTCGCGGGGGCGGTGATGGAGGGCGAGCCTTCCGACTGGACGGCCTGGGTTCTGGCGGATTGGTCTGCGCGGGGGAAGAGTCCTGCGGTCTGGGCCGAGCGCGCCGCGACGGCCTTCGCGCAGTTTCGGGCGGATCGCCTGGTGGCCGAGATCAACCAGGGCGGCGACATGGTGGAGACGATCCTTCGCCAGAGCGCCCCGAACATCCCTTTTCGGGGGGTCTACGCGACTCGCGGGAAGCGCCTTCGGGCGGAGCCTGTGGCTGCCTTGTATGAACAGGGCCGCATCCGCCATGTGGGGATGTTTCCCGAGCTTGAGGACCAGATGCGGAGCTTCGGCGCTTCGGGTCTGGGGCCTGGGGGGGGCCGCAGTCCCGACCGCCTCGACGCCCTGGTCTGGGCGATCACGGATCTTCTCCTGAGCGCCCCGCCGCCTGCTCCTCGGGTGCGCGGCCTCTGACGCCTACTCCCTGAGCAGGGGAGCCCCTTCCGCCTCCAAGGTTCGAATCCCTTTGGCGGAGTCGAACCCGCGCTTCGACCTCTCCCTTACCAAGGGAGAGCTCCTCGCCCGCCTCCTTCTCCCACAGGAGTCCCCTTGTCCCTCTCTTCTTTTCTTTCGCGCGCCTTTCGGGGCGCGCCCTCTTCCGCGAGTCCGGGGCCTCCTCAGGCCAAGGCGAGCGCCGCCGGCCCCCTGGTGGCCTTTCAGACTCCGGGCCGCGCGGTCTGGACTCCGCGCGATTACGGCGCTCTGGCGCGCCGGGCCTATGTGGAGAACGCGGTTGCGCATCGTTGTCTGCGCCTGATCGCGGAATCGGCGGCTTCGGTTCCCTGGCTTCTGACGCGCGGCGAGATTCCGATGGAGCGCCATCCTCTGCTCGATGTCCTCCGGCGCCCGAATCCGTCCCAGAGCGGGCCGGAGTTTCTGGAGCATCTGTATGGGCATCTGGTGGGGGCCGGAAACGCCTATGTGGAGGCGGCGGGCCCGCCGGAGTCTCCTCCGCGCGAGCTTTACATCCTTCGCCCCGACCGGATGCGCCTGCTTCCGGGCCCGGACGGCTGGCCGGAGTCCTATGAATATCGCGTGGAGGGCCGTTTCCACCGCTTTCCGATGCGGGGTCTGGATCCTCCGATCCTGCATCTGAAGACCTTCCATCCTCTGGATGATCATTACGGCCTTTCGGCTCTGGAGGCTGCTGCGGTGGCGGTTGATCTTCACGGGGCTGCGGCGGTCTGGAACAAGGCTCTGCTGGACAACGCGGCCCGACCCTCGGGCGCCATCGTCTACAGCGGGTCGGACGGCGCGGGCCGCCTGACCGATCCGCAATACGACCGCCTGAAGGAGGAGCTGGAGAGCCATCACCAGGGCCCGCGCAACGCGGGCCGCCCGATGCTCCTGGAGGGCGGCCTCGACTGGAAGCCGATGGGCTTCAGCCCGGCCGACATGGAGTTCCTGCGCTCGAAGGAGAACGCCGCCCGCGAGATCGCGCTTGCTCTGGGGGTGCCTCCGATGCTGCTCGGCCTTCCTGGCGACAACACCTACGCGAATTACCAGGAGGCGAACCGCGCCTTTCACCGCCAGACGATCCTGCCGCTTCTGCACAAATGCGCTTCGGCCCTGACGAGCTGGCTTGCTCCGCGCTTCGGCCCGGACCTGACCCTGACCCCTGATCTTGACGAGGTTCCGGCCTTGTCTCTGGAGCGCGACGCCTATTGGGCGCGCGTGGCGGGGGCGGATTTCCTGAGCCTTGCGGAGAAACGGAGTCTTCTGGGCTTCGGCCCGCCCCCTCCCGATTTCGACCCGCCTTCCGAAACCTGACCGCGAGTCCTCATGCTTCACGCTCCTCTTCTCGAGACGAAATTCTGCGCGTCTCCGCCCTTGCGCGAGAGCGCTTCGGCGTCTTCCGGCTTGTTCTCCGGCCATGCGGCCCTCTTCGACGCCCCCGACCAGAGCGGCGACCGGATCGCTCCTGGGGCCTTCGCGGCGAGTCTGGCGCGCCGCGGGGCTTTCGGGCCTTCGGTGAAGCTGCTGTGGCAGCATGACCCTGCGACGCCGATCGGCGTCTGGGACGAGATCCGCGAGGATTCGCGGGGTCTGTTCGTCTCGGGCCGCCTGGCTCTGGAGACTCAGGCTGGCCGCGAGGCTGCGGCTCTTCTGGCCCTGGGCGCTCTGGACGGCCTGTCCATCGGCTATCGCGCGACCAGCGCCGAGAGCCTTGCGGACGGGGGCCGCCGCCTTTCCGAGATCGACCTCTGGGAGATCTCCCTCGTGACCTTCCCGATGGCTCCGGGGGCGCGCGCGGCGCCCGTCGTCCCCTCGCCCGACCCGGACGAGCAGGCCGTGGCCGCCGCTCTGGCCGAGGCCGCTCTGGCCCTCGCCCTCTGACCTTCCCCATTCAAGGACATCCGATGACTCCCGATCTGAAGACCGCCGCCCTGGCTCTGGCCTCCGAGGCGAAGACCCTGCGCCGCGCCCTGGACCGCCGCGCCTCCGAAATCTCCCGCCCGGCCCTCGCGACGAGCGTCGAGAGCCGTCCCCAGGCGAAGGCCTTCGCGGCCTATGTGCGTCAGGGCGACGAGAGCCAGCTTCGCGCCCTGGGCTACCAGGAGAAGGGCATGACGACCGCCGTGGCCGCCGACGGCGGCGTCCTGGTGGATTCCCAGACCTCCGCCCGCATCGAGACGGTGTTGCGCGGGGCTTCCCCGATGCGCGTTCTGGCGAACGTGGTCCAGGTGGAGTCGGGGAGCTACGACGCCCTGATCGACCACAGCGAGATGACCGCCAGCTGGATCGCCGAGAGCGGAACCGTGGCCGAGACCACGACCCCGGCTCTGGCGCGGATCTCGATCCGCCTGCACGACCTGACGGCCAATCCGAAGGCTTCGCAGCGCCTCCTCGACGACTCCGCCTTCGACGTGGAGAGCTGGCTGGCCGAGCGGATCGCGGCGCGTTTCGCGCGGGCCGAGACGGCTGCGGCGGTGACGGGCGACGGCGTGGACAAGCCGCGGGGTTTCCTGAATCACACGGCTGTGGCGAACGCCTCCTGGGCCTGGGGCTCTCTGGGCTATGTGGCGACGGGCGCGGCGGGCGCCTTCGCGGCGAGCCATCCGGGCGACGCCCTGGCGGATCTGGTCTACGCGCTTCCTGCGGGCTACCGCTCGAACGCCTCCTTCGTGATGAATTCGAAGACGGCGGGCGCGATCCGCCGGATGAAGGACGTGGACGGCCGCTATCTCTGGAGCGACGGGCTGGCGGCGGGTCAGCCCGCGACCCTTCTGGGCCATGGGGTGACCATCGTGGAGGAGATGCCGGACGTGGCCGCGAATTCCTTCGCGGTGGCCTTCGGCGATTTCCGGTCGGGCTACACCCTGGCCGAGCGCCCCGAGCTGCGGATCCTGCGCGATCCCTACAGCGCGAAGCCGCATGTGCTCTTCTACGCGACGAAGCGCGTGGGCGGCGACGTGACGGATTTCGCGGCGATCAAGCTTCTGAAGTTCGCGGCCTCGTAAGGCGGCGTCGAGAGGGGCGGGGGCTTTCAGCCTCCGCCTGCGACCGCCCTGATGGCCCGGAAATGGGCGTAGTTCTGATCGATGCGCATGCGGTCGGCGAAAGGCATGCCGAGGGTCTGCGCCAGCTCTCTGGCTTCCCTGAAGAGGCTTTCCGCCTTGACGCAATCGCCTGTGTGAAACAGCGCGACGGCGAGATTGTTGGCGCTGTAGGCTGCGGCTCTCGACTTCGCGCCGAACTGACCGATCATGGCGGGCCGATCGGTGGTTTCGTAATAGCGCCTGGCCTCTGCGGCTCTTTTCCTGTCGAATTCGGCCCAGAACATTTCGGGCGCGGCGCCCGAGGCTCCGGCGACGGCTTCGGAGCGGATGAAGAATCTGGCCGACCCGAGGGAGACGGGCTTTCCGCCGCAAGTGGGCGCGACGGTTTCCCCGCCGAAGATCTCCCTGACTTCCGGCGAGAGCGTCGCGGCCTGCTCCGGCGGCCTCGTCTCGATCACCCGATGCGAGGCGGGCTGGATGGCCCTCGGCTCGGGCTGTCGCGGCTCCAGCCAGAGGGTCTGTTCGACCTGCGGCGTCCAGGGCTGCGGATAGACGGGGCCTGCGTAGACCGGTCCTGGCCCGGAATAGGCGACGCCCGCCTCTCCCCGCAGTTGCCGATGCGCGAGCACGCCCGTCAGCACGACGAGCCCGACGAGCAGGAAGAAGTTCCTCCAGAGCGGCCTGTCGCTTCCATGCCTGGGATCGGGCAGGGAGTTGTCTCCGAGGGGGGCGAGCTTGAGTCCGTTTCGTTCTGCGGCCTGGGCCCTGACCTGCTGGGCCCTGCGCTCCATGTCGAGCGTTCTGGCGCGCTGCGAGAGGACGACGACCCAGAAGAGCAGGAAGAGGACCAGCCCCAGCACCGCCAGCTTGAGCCATGCGGGAGAATCGCCTTCGAGCTCCGCGTAGAACCGCGCGGCCTGATCCTGGATGGCTCCCCAGAGCTCCGTGAGCTTCTGCCAGACCGTTCCTTGCGACTGCATCATTCCCGATCCCGTCCAGACGTCGCGCGATTTTCTCACGTCGCGCGCCGTCCATCAACCCGCCCCTCCGCTCCTGCCCTTAAGGTTGGGGCTCAGCTTCCGGAGGTTAACACATGGCGACGCTTGACGTCTCGCCTCTCGCCTCTCCGCCTGTTCCCCGGAGCGCCTTCGGGCGCCGTCTCGGTCTGGCGGAGGGCTTCGGCTCGGGTTCTTCTCCTGCGGAGGATTCCGGCCTCGATTCCTGGCTTCTGGCGGCTTCGGCCCATCTGGAGCGCCGTCTCGGCCTTCTCCTGACTCCCCGCGCCTGCGTCTGGCGGCTTGCCTCCTGGCCTCTGGAGTCTTCGGGCGCGCTTCGTCTGCCGAGGAGCCCCTTGAGCGGCCTGCCGGAGATCCGCCTGATCGACGCGGCGGGCGCGGAGACCCTCTGGACGGACTGGCGCCTCGACTCCGCGGCTTCCTCTCCTCGCCTGCGTCCGGTCCCCGGCGCCTTCTGGCCGGAGATCCTTCCGGGCGGATCGGCCCGGGTGAGCTTCACGGCTGGCCTGGACCCTCTTCCTCCGGATCTTGCGGAGGCTGTCCTGATGCTGGCGGCCCACTGGTTCGAGAACCGCGAGGCTTCGGCCTCGGGGCTTTCCGAAACGCCTTTCGGTCTGGCTTCCCTGCTCGCGCCCTGGGCCGGGATCCGTCTTTGAAGAAAGGAGGCTCCTGATGCCTCGCGCCACCGTTCCCCGCTGGCGCCTCGATCTGGAGGCGCGCGCGGCGCTTCCCGACGAGGGCGGCGGCTATCTGTCGGGCTGGGTGAAGATCGGCGAGGTCTTCGCCGTCGTCGAGGCGGCCAGCGGCTTCGAGAGCCTGCTGGAGAGCCGCCAGGCCCAGCGGGTGACTCACCGCGTGACCCTGCGCTCTTCGGCGCCCGGAGCTTCGGCGCGTCCTCGCGCGGATCAGCGTTTCCGGACGGGCGAGGCCATCCTGGACATCCGCGCGGTCTTCGACATGGACGGCCGCGGCCGTCGCCTCGTCTGCCTCTGCGAGGAGGGTTCTCCGTCATGACCGCCGCCCTGAGCTGGCCCTTGCACCGGGCGATCTTCGCGCAGCTTTCGAGCTTTCCGGCCCTGACTTCGGCTCTGGGCGGCTCGGGCCGCGTCTTCGACGCTCCCCCGCACGCCGACGGCCCCGGGGCGCCTCGTCCTCCCTATCTGACGATGGGCGACGAGACGACCGAGGCCTGGGACGCCCGGGGCCATTCGGGAGCCCTTCACCGCCTGAGCTTCGAGATCTGGTCTCGGGGCCGGGGCTTTGCGGAGGCCAAGAGGATTCTCTCGGCCTTGTGCGACGCCCTCGACGACCCTTCTCTGGTCCTCACACGCGGCCGCCTGATCCATCTGCGCTTCGAGGGCTCCGAAACCCGGCGCGAGGAGCAGGGCGAGACCCGCCTGATCCGCGCGGTCTTCTCGGCCCGCGTCGAGGACGACGAATCCTGACCGGATCGCGCGCTTCGCTTCCGCCCTTCCTGCAATCATTGAAGATGAAGGCGTTTCCTCATGGCCGCCCAAAAAGGCAAGGACCTTCTCCTGAAACTCGACGCCTCCGGCTCCGGCGTCTTCACGAGCGTTGCGGGCTTGCGCTCGGCGCGCCTGAGCTTCAACGCCCAGACCGTGGACTCCACCCATTCCGAGAGCGCGGGCCGCTGGCGCGAGCTTCTGGCGGGGGCGGGGGCGCGTTCGGCTTCGGTCTCGGGCTCCGGGATCTTCAAGGACGCCGCCTCCGACGCCTCGGTGCGGAGTCTGTTCTTCGCGGATTCGATCGTCTCCTGGCGGATCGTGATTCCGGATTTCGGAACCGTGGAGGGCCCGTTTCAGATCACGGCTCTGGAATATCGCGGCGAGCATGACGACGCCGCGAGCTACGACCTCGCCCTCGCTTCGGCGGGGGCCCTGACCTTCACCCCTCTCTGAGGTTTCCCCATGCCCGCCAATCCTCATCGCGGCGAGGTCGAGGCGCTTCTCGACGGCGCTCCCCGCCGCCTTCGCCTGACTCTCGGCGCTCTGGCCGAACTCGAACAGACTCTCGGCGCCGAGGATCTGACCGCTCTGGCCGCCCGTTTCGAATCCGGGAGTCTCCGGGCTTCGGATCTTGCGGCGGTGATCGGGGCCGGCCTTCGCGGCGCGGGGGCCGAGACCACCGACGCCGAGGTCTCCCGCATGGAGATTCCCGGCGGGGCTTCGGGCGCGGCGCGTCTGGCGGCGGATCTTCTCAAAGCGGCTTTCGGGGCCTGACATGGATTGGCCTCGCCTGACGGCTCTGGGTCTGGGCGTGCTGCGCCTGTCTCCCGAGAGCTTCTGGAGCCTGAGTCCCCGCGAATTCGCGGCGGCCTTGCGTGGAGCCTTCGGCCTGACCGAGACCCCCGACCCGATGAGCCGCGCCGATCTTGAATCCTTGCTCTCCCGCCATCCTGACGAAGGCCCTTCATGACGACTCCCGAGGATTTCCGCGCCCTGAGTTCGGCGGCTTCCGACTGGCGCGCGACGAGCGCCCGGACTTCCGCCGCCGTGACGAGCGACCTGCGCAACGTCGGCGCTCAATTGCGGGCGGTCTCCGAGGACTCGCGCCAGTTGTCGCGCAGTTTTTCGGGCGATCTGGGGCGCGCCTTCGATTCGATGCTCTTCAAGGGGACGAAGCTTTCGGACGCCCTGCGGGGCCTCGCCCTGGACGTCTCCCGGACGGCGCTTTCGGCGGCCCTGAAGCCGGTTCAGAACGCCTTCGCCTCGATCCTGAGCAACGCCGTTCCGGGCTTCGCCCAGGGCGCGGCCTTCGAGGGCGGCCGCATCCGCGCCTTCGCCTCCGGAGGCGTGGTCGGCGCCCCGACGCTCTTTCCGATGCGGAGCGGCCTGGGCCTGATGGGAGAGGCCGGGCCCGAGGCGATCATGCCCTTGCAGCGTGGCGCGGATGGACGCCTCGGCGTGGCGGCGGAGGGAGGAGGGCGCGCCCGTTCCCCGCACGTGACGATCAACATCAGCACGCCCGACGTGGAGGGTTTCCGGCGTTCGGAAACCCAGATCGCGGCTGCGATGCGCCGTCTGGCCGCGCGGGGCGGCCGCAACCTTTAGAGCGTTTTCCGACCAGGTTGGGTCGTTCAAACGCTCTAACCTTTTGTTTGGTCGCGTTTTCACGACGCGAAGCCGAAGCGGCTTCGCTGGAAAACGCTCTAACCCCTTCTGCGCGAGCGCCTGATGACCGCCTTTCACGAAATCCGCTTTCCGACCGATCTGTCCTTTGGCTCCGTCGGCGGTCCCGAGCGGCGCACGCGCGTCGTGACTCTGGCGAGCGGCCGCGAGGAGCGCCAGACTCCCTGGCGTCATTCGCGCCGCCGCTATGACGCGGGGCTCGGCCTTCGCCGGCTCGACGATCTTCACGCCCTTGTGGCCTTCTTCGAGGCTCGCCGGGGGCGTCTGCACGGCTTCCGCTGGAAGGACTGGCTGGACTTCAAATCCTGCGCGCCTTCGCAGGCCCCGAGCGCGACCGACCAGCTTCTGGGCTTCGGCGACGGCTCCCGCCGCGAGTTCCAGCTGGTGAAGGCCTATCTGTCGGGGAGCGCGTCTTACGAGCGCCCGATCTTCAAGCCTCTGGAGGAGAGCCTCCTCGTCGCCGTGGAGGGCGCGCCCGCCTTTCCCTCCCTTGATCCCATCACGGGGCTTCTGAGCTTTCCGACTCCTCCGCCCGAGGGGGCCCGCGTGACGGCGGGCTTTCTCTTCGACACGCCCGTGCGCTTCGACACGGACCGCCTGGAGATCGACCTTGCGGGCTTCGAGGCGGGGGCTGCGCCCTCCATTCCGATCATCGAGATCCGCCCATGAGCCGCGTTCTTCCGCCCGCCCTGCAAGCCGCTCTGGATTCGGGGGCGGCTTCCTTGTGCCGCTGCTGGCGTCTGGATCGCCGCGACGGCTCCGCCCTCGGCCTGACCGACCATGACGAGCCCCTGACCTTCGACGGCCTGACCTTCCGCCCCGCCGCCGTGAACGAGGCGGGCGCTCTGGACATGGGCCTTGGGCTCGCCCCGACCTCCACGGAGCTTCAGGGCGCGCTCTCTTCGGAGAGCCTGACGGAATCCGACCTCAGCGCGGGCCTTTACGACGAAGCCGAGGTGCGCCTCTGGCTGGTGGACTGGTCCAACCCCGGGGAGGCTCGGGCCCTGATCTTCCGGGGGTCTCTGGGCGAGGTCTCGCGTGGCTCTCTGGGCTTTCAGGCGGAGTTGCGGGGCCTGAGCCATCGCCTGAACCAGCCTTTCGGACGGGCCTATCTCCTGCACTGCGACGCCGAATTCTGCGACAGCCGTTGCGGCCTGAATCCTGCGGCCCACCAGCACGCCGCCAGTCTTTCCCGCCTCGAACCCGACGGCTCCTTTCGCGCCGCCGAGCTGGATTCCGAGACGGCGGGGCTTTTCGCGGGCGGGGTTCTGGAATGGACTTCGGGCGCGAATGCGGGCCGCCGCCAGCGCCTGCGGAGCCACATGCGGGATTCCCTCGGCGCCCGCCTCGAATTCTGGACGGAGCCTCCCGTGGCGCCTTCTCCGGGCGACGCCTTCACGATCCTTCCCGGCTGCGACAAGGCCTTTGCGACCTGCCGCGACCGCTTCGCCAATCAGAAGAATTTCCGGGGCTTTCCGCATATGCCCGGCGACGACTGGCTGACCTCCTATCCCCGCTCCGGCGAGCCCCATGACGGCCGCTCGCGCTTCACATCCTGACGTCCTGTTTTCACGTCTCCTTGCGCCATTCGAGGATATGGAACCAGGGCGCCCGGACGTAGCGCGCCGCGATCTCCGGATCTCCGCCATGGGGCTTCGGCTCGGCGAAATGGGTCAACCTCAACCCGAGATCGAGGAAGACCCGCATGTAGCTTTCCAGAGGCCTGTGCCAGTTGCGGATGCGGATTCCCTTCCATTCGACCCATTCGGCCCGTTCTTCGAGATAATGATCCATGAGGAATCCCCTGAGCGCTCCATCCCTGTCGCGCAGCCATCTTCCCGCGACGGTCCCCGCCGAGGAGAAGGAGGTGAGATTCGCGACGAGCAGCCTTCCGCCGGGCTCCAGCGCTCTGGCCATGTTGGCGGCGGCCTGCTCCAGCCCCGGAATGTCGATGAGCGAGAGATAGGAGACGACGAGATCGAATCCGCCGTCCTCGACCTGCATGTCTTCGGCGGTGGCCTGGAGATATCCGCCTTGCGGATGCCTTTCTCGGGCTCTGGCGACGAGTCCTTCCGTGGGATCGACTCCGAGCGTCCGCGTTCCCTGAGCCTGCATCATGCGGCAGAATCGTCCTTCGCCGCACCCGACGTCGAGCGCCTTCCTTGCGCCTTTCGCTCTTTCGAGCATGGGCCTGTCGAGCACCCATCTGCGTCCGAAATCGCCGTCTTCTCCGAGGCTGTCGATCCAGGCCTGCGCGGATTCGCGCCATCCGTCTGTCGCGTTCATGTGGCGCTCTCCTCCCTTTCCGGTTCACCGGCGAGTCTCACGCCTGTGGCTTCTCCGTCAAGCTGCGGAGTCTGCGCGCCATCTCCTCCGCGACGGCCCTTGCGAGGAGGGGCGGGGCGGCGTTGCCGATTCCGGTGCGGATCGTCCCGAGCTTTCCGGAGAACCGGAAGGAATCGGGGAAGGATTGCAGCCTTGCGGCTTCGCGGATGGTGAGCGCCCTTGTGGCGTGGGGATGGACGTTCCTTGATCCCGAGATCATGCCGAAGGTGGTCTGGACCGTCGCGGCGGGCTGATTCCAGATCTGGCGCTTGTAGGTGGTGTTGTATCCCGAGGGCGGTCTTTTCGCGGGATCCTGGTTGTCATGGGCGCTTGCGCCTTCGGGCACCTCCCTGAGCCAGTCCAGCACATGGTCGGGATGGGCGACGGCGCGATGCAGCGGATCTTCGCCCTGTTCTCCGGCCTCCAGGAATTCGAGATCCGAGCAGGCGTCTCCGAAGCTGCGGAGCGCCGCGCGTCCTTCGCCATGGCCGGGCCGAGGGGGCTCCGGCGCCCTCCCGAGCCTTCGGTCGACGGCGAGGAAGAAGACCCGCTCCCGATGCTGGGGCACGCCGAAGTCCTGGGCGTCGAGCAGACAGGCCCTGACGTCATATCCGGCCTCCCTGAATCCCTGCGCGATGTCGGCCCCGACCGATCTCCCCGAGGCCCCGCGCATGGAGGTGAGCCGGGCGACGTTCTCCATCACCGCGAGTTTCGGCCTGATGCGCCCGAGGACCCGCAGATAGTCCCGGAAGAGGGCGTTGCGGGGATCATCCTCGCGACGCTTTCCCGTGAGGCTGAATCCCTGGCAGGGCGGCCCGCCGATCAGCGCGTCGACCGGCCCATGGGCTTCGAGGAAGGCGTCCATCTCCCTGTTCCCGAATCTCCGGACGTCGGCGCCGATCCGGCGGGCTTCGGGGAAGTTCGCGGCGTAGATGGCGGCGAGCTCTTCGTCGATCTCGACGAATCCTCCAACGGCGAATCCTGCGCTGCGGAATCCGAGGCTCATCCCACCGGCTCCGGCGAAGAGGCTGAGCGCCGAGAACCCGGCCGAGGCCTTCTCCTCCAGCCTGGCCAGCTCCCGGAGATACTCCGGATTTCCTGCGGTGAGTCCGGGCCGCGCTCTGGATTGCGGCTCCCTGGGCCTTTCCGAGCGGACATGAGGCTGGAATCTCTTCGGCCTTGCCCTTGCGGCTCCGATCCTCCCGGGATCCCGGAGGACGGCCTCCAGCTTCGCGCGTTCTTCCGGCCTGAGGCTTCTTGCGCCGCGTTCGCCTCCCGAGAGCCGATGCTGCGCGACTCCGCTGAGTTCGGCGAGCCGCGCCTGCGAGAGTCCCGCCGCGATCCTGCGGGCCCTGAGATCCGCGTCTCCGGTCACGCGCCGCCCCACGCCCCGGGGAGGCCTGGCGGAAGAGGTGGGATTCGAACCCACGAACGGGTCGCCCCGTCGCTGGTTTTCAAGACCAGTGCCATCAACCGCTCGGCCACTCTTCCCCTGCGGCCTCGCCGCATGCGGGGCGTTTATAGGGGCGGAGTCTTCGCGGCGCAACGCCGCCCTGCGCAGCCTGGAGTCCTGCATGACCGCTTCCGCTCTCGTCCTGTCCGAGGCCCGTCTGTGGCTGGGCACGCCCTATCTTCACCAGCAGTCGACTCGCGGGGCGGGCTGCGATTGCCTCGGCCTTGTGCGGGGGATCTGGCGCGCGCTGCACGGCGCGGAGCCCGAACCGACGCCCCCTTACGCCCCCGACTGGGGCGAGGCGGACGGCGCCGAGCCCTTGCAGGCGGCGGCGCGCCGCTGGCTTGAGGAGGTCCCTCTTGCGGCGCGTCTTCCCGGCGACGTCCTGCTGTTCCGGATGCGCCGTTCCGGCCCTGCGAAGCATGTGGGGATCCTCAGCGCGCCCGACCGGATGATTCACGCCTGGAGCGGCCACGCCGTCGCGGAGACCGCCCTCGATCATCCCTGGCGGCGGCGCCTGGTGGGCGCCTTCCGTTTCCCCGCCCTTCCCCCCGAGTCCTGACCGGAGTTCTGATTCATGGCGACTCTCGCCCTCATGGCGGCCGGTTCGGCCCTGGGTTCGGCGCTTCTGCCTTCGGGCGTGGGCTTTCTGGGAGCGGCCCTGACGGGCGCCCAGATCGGTTCGGCGATCGGCGGCGCTCTGGGCGGCCTGCTGGACCAGCGCCTTCTGGGCCCCGGATCGAGCGCGGTCCAGGGCCCCCGGCTTCAGGATCTGCGCCTGACGGCCTCGACGGAGGGGGCTCCGGTTCCGCGTCTTTTCGGAACGCTTCGTCTGGGCGGACAGCTTCTCTGGGCCTCGCGCTTTCTGGAGCGCGCGACGACCCGCAAGGTGGGGGGCGGCAAGGGGGCCCCGAGCTCCCGCGTGACGGAATACAGCTATTCGATCAGCCTTGCGGTGGGGCTTTGCGAGGGCCCGATCTCGGGGATCGGCCGCATCTGGGCCGACGGCCAGCCGATGGACCTGAACGGCGTGACCTGGCGGCTGCATCGCGGGACGGAGGATCAGGAGCCCGATCCCCTGATCCTCTCTCTGGAGGGGCCCCGTCATGCGCCCGCCTATCGCGGTCTCGCCTATCTGGTGTTCGAGGATCTTCCTCTCGGACCTTTCGGCGACCGCGTTCCGCAGATTTCGGTGGAGACCCGCCGCGCGCCCGAGGAGTCGGGGTCTCCGAGCCGCCTGATCCGCGGCGTGACCCTGATTCCGGGGGCGGGCGAATGGGTTCTGAACGCGGATCCTGTGATTCTGGAGGGCGCTGCTCCCGGCGCCACCGAGGCGGAGCGGGCCGCCGCCGAGGGCCAGTCCTGGACGCCCAATCTGAACGCCTCGGCCGATGTTCCGGATCTCGTCCTGTCTCTGGACCAGCTTCAGGACCAGGCTCCGCATCTGGAGAGCGTGGCCCTTGTGGCCTCGTGGTTCGGCGAGGATCTGCGTTGCGGCTCCTGCCGGATCCGCCCCGGGGTGGAGCATGCTTCGGCGGCGGAGGTCCGCGCGCCCTGGATGGCGGGAGGCGTGGGGCGTCCTGAGGGTCGCCTTCTGGCCCGGGACGGCTCGGGCCATGCGGTTTACGGCGGCACGCCCGCCGACGCCGGAGTCTTCTCCGCCATCCGCGAGCTTCGCCGCCGGGATCTGCGGGTTGTCTTCTATCCCTTCCTGATGATGGAGGTGCTTGGGGGGAACGCGCTCCCCGATCCCTGGACGGGGGCTTCTGCGCAGCCCGCCTTTCCCTGGCGGGGCCGGATCACGCTGTCGACGGCTGCGGGCCGCCCCGGCTCACCCGACGGGACTCCCTCCGCGGCTTCCGAGGTGGCGAGCTTCTTCGGCTCCGCCGCTCCGGGAGACTTCGGCTCCTGGAACGGCCTGACGATCCCTTACCACGGGCCTGCGGAATGGTCCTTCCGCCGCCAGATCCTGCATTACGCGCATCTGTGCAAGGCTGCGGGGGGCGTGGAGGCCTTCCTGATCGGCTCGGAGATGCGCGGCCTGACGCAGATCCGTTCCGGTCCCGGGATCTATCCTGCGGTGGCGGCCTTCAAGGCCCTGGCCTCCGACGTGCGGTCCATTCTGGGCCCTTCGACGAAGATCAGCTACGCCGCCGACTGGTCGGAGTATTTCGGCCATCACCCTCAGGACGGCTCCGGCGACGTGTTCTTTCATCTGGACCCGCTCTGGTCGGACCCGGACATCGACTTCGTGGGGATCGACAATTATTTCCCTCTCTCCGACTGGCGCGAGGGCTCGACCCATCTCGACGCTTCGGCGGGCTCGATCCAGAATCCGGATCACCTTCGGGCGAACATCGAAGGCGGCGAGGGCTACGACTGGCATTACGCCTCCGATTCCGACCGCTCCGCCCAGATCCGGACGCCGATCACGGACGGCGCCCATGGCGAGCCCTGGGTCTTCCGCCCCAAGGACATCCGCAGCTGGTGGAGCCGGGCGCATCACGACCGCCCCGGCGGCCTCCGCAGCGCCGCGCCCACGGCCTGGGTTCCCGGCTCGAAGCCTGTGTGGTTCACGGAATGCGGCTGCCCTGCGGTGGACAAGGGGACGAACCAGCCCAACGTCTTCCACGACCCCAAGAGTTCGGAGAGCGCGCTTCCCTGGTTTTCGACCGGCGCCCGGGACGATTCCCTGCAGGGCGCCTATCTTCAGGCCCTGCTCGGCTACTGGTCGGATCCGTCGAGGAATCCGCCCGGCTTCGTCGATGCGTCGAACATCCACGTCTGGACCTGGGACGCCCGTCCCTATCCGCAATTCCCCCTGCGGACGGACCTGTGGTCCGACGGGCCGAACTGGGCTCTGGGCCATTGGCTGACGGGCCGGCTTGGTTCGGCTCCTCTGTCGGCTGCGGTCCGCGAGATCTGCGCGGCGGCTGGCGAGCCCGATGCGGAGGTCTCGCGCCTTCAGGGTTCGGTTGCGGGCTACGCCCTCGACCGCGCGATGTCGGCCCGCGAGGCCCTGACGCCCTTGTCTCTGGTCCACGGCTTCGACGCGGTGGAGAGCGCGGGCCGCCTGATCTTCGTTCCGCGCGGCTCTGCGCCTGTCGTGGAGCTGACCGAGGCGGATCTGGTCCTTGCGGAATCTCCGGAGTCCGAAGCCTGGAGTCTGACCCGGGCGCAGGAATCGGATCTTCCTGCGGCGGTGCGCATTCATCACATCCGCCCGGAATCGGAGGACCGGCGCGGGGCTGCGGAGGCTTCGGCTCCTGGCGCGGCCGGCCGCCGCGTGGAGGTTCTGGAGGCGCCCATGGCTCTGGACGCCTCTGCGGCGCGTTTCGTGGCGGAGCGCTGGCTCGCCGAATCCCGGGCCGGCCGCGAGAGGGCGCGCTTCGCCTTGCCGCCTTCTCGTCTGGGGCTTCAGCCGGGCGACGTGGTGCGTTTCGCTCCGGAGGGCGGGGTCCCGGCCTTTCACCGCATCGACCGCCTGGAGGATTCCCTGTCCCTGACGGTGGAGGCGACCCGCGTCGAGCCTCCCCTTCACCGGCCTGCGCCTTTGAGCGCCCCGCTTCCGGCCTCGCCGAGAAGCGCGGCTCCCGGTCCTCTGGCGGGCGAGCTGGCGGATCTTCCCGTGGGCCCGTCCGCAGGCGTGGGCGGACAGGAGGCCCCTCTCTGGGCTGCGGTCTTCGCCTCGCCCTGGACGGGCCCGGCGCTGCTCTGGCGCGAGGCTTCGCCGGACGAATGGGTTCTGGCGGCCCGTCTGGAGTCTCCGGCCGCGATGGGCCGCCTTCTGGAGCCCTTGCCGCCGTCGTCGCCGCATCTCTGGACGCGGGGCCCCGGCTTGCTGGTGGGCCTTGCGGGGGGCGGCTCCGCGCCTCCTCTTCTGGGCCGCCCTCCCGGCGCGCTCTACAACGGGGCGAACGCGGCGGCGATCCGGACTCCTTCCGGCGCCTGGGAGATCCTGCAATTCTCCGGGGCGCGCCTTGAGGCTCCGGGCGTCTGGCGTCTGGGGCCCTTGCTGCGGGGCCGGGCGGGGACGGAGCATCTGTGCGCCGACTCCCTTCCGTCGGGCTCGCGCTTCCTGCTGCTGGATGAAGCCGTGGTTCCGGTTCCCGAGGCGCCTCTGGGCCTGGCGCGCCGCTGGCGTTTCGCTCCGGCTTCCCTGAGCTGGGCGGATTCCCGCGCTCTGGCTCTGGAGGCGGCGTCCGGCGGCTCGGCTTTTCGTCCTCTGTCTCCTGCGGGCCTGCGGGCTCGCCTCGCCGTTTCCGGCGATCTGTCCCTGACCTGGTCCCGCCGCTCCCGCGGCTCCGCCGACGGCTGGACCGAACCCGAGGATCCTCCCCTGAACGAAACCCGCGAGTCTTACCGCCTGGAGCTCCGTTCCGGCGGCCTCCTGCGCCGCGCCGAGACCCTGAGCTTTCCGGCCTTCCTCTATTCCGCCGCCGCCCGCGCCTCCGACGGGGCGGGCTTCCCCCTTGAAATCTCCGTGGCGCAGATCTCCGCGATCTTCGGGCCCGGCGTCTTCGCAAGGAGCGTCTTCACGCATGGCTGACACGCTCCGCCTCGGGCTTCCCCTGATCGAAGCCGCCCAGACCCAGAAGCACGTCCCCCTCAACGAGGCCCTGGCCCGCCTCGACGCCCTGACTCATCTGGCGGTCTCTTCGCGGGGCCTGTCCGATCCTCCGGCCTCTCCGGACGAGGGCGCCCGCTGGATCGTGGGGCCTTCGCCTTCGGGGGCCTGGTCGGGTCATGCGGGCGAGATCGCGATCTTCCAGAACGGCGGCTGGCTCTTCGCGTCGCCCGTCGAGGGGATGTTCCTCCGCATCTCCGATGAGGATCTGACCCTTCTGCATGACGGCTCCGCCTGGCGGCCTCTTCCTGGCGCCACTCCCGAGGCCGCCTTCGAGCGCCTCGGGCTTGGCGGCTCCACGGCGGATGCGACGAACCGGCTTTCGGTGTCTTCGCCTGCGGTCCTGTTCAATCATGCGGGAGCGGGGGTCCAGGCCAAGCTGAACAAGGCCGCCTCCGCCGATACGGCCAGCCTCCTCTTCCAGACGAACTGGTCCGGGCGCGCGGAGATGGGCCTGAACGGCTCGGACGCCTGGAGCCTCAAGACCTCCGCCGACGGCTCCGCCTGGGTGGAGGCGATTCGAGTCGCGGCGACGACGGGGGCTTTGACTCTGGCGCAGCCTCTGGGCCTGACGCAGGGCGGCACGGGGGCTGGCACGGCTGCGGCGGCCCGGACGGCTCTGGGGGCTGCGGCCTCCACGACGGCCCTGACGGCGCTGGGCGGCCTGACGCCCGCCGCCGACCGCCTCGGCTATTTCACGAGCGCGAGCGCCGGGGCCCTGACTCCCCTGACCGCCGCGGCCCGGGCGCTTCTGGACGACGCGGACGCTCCGGCGATGCGGACGACTCTGGGGGCGGCCTCCTCGACCGAGCTTGAGGCGGCGGCCTTCGGAGACCTCGCGCTTCCGGTCTCCTCCGGCGCCTATTCCGGCTGGTCGGCGACCCTGCTTCCTGCGGGAGATCCGGCGATTCCGGCGGGCTCCTCCGGCCCCGTCGTGCAGTACGTCAGCCCCGGAACCACCGGAGTCCTCTACGTCCCGGTCCATCCGGTTCTGAGGAATTCGGCGGATGCGTCCCTGATGGCGATGCGTCCCGGCGAGACCTACCACGCGCGCGCGCGGATCTTTCTGGACGCCGGGGCGGGCGAGACGGGCCTGTGGTTCATGGGGCGCAACGGCGCGGCCGCGAGCCGGGACGTTCAGGCGGCGGCGAGTTCATCGACGCGGGGCGCCTGGGTGGAGATCGGAGGCCGCGTGACCCTGAGCGCGGCGGATCTGGTCGAGGGGCGGTTCTATCTGCGCCCGGCGAACATCCCCACGGGGGGGAAGGTCTTTCTGGAGTTCGTCGAGATCCGTCAGCTCCAGGGCTCGCGTGCGGCGGCGACGATCCAGCGGGCGGCGGATCAGCTCAGGTCCGGCCCTGCGGAGTTCGGCGGCCACCTGACGCCCACGACGGACAACGCCTTCAACTTCGGCTCGGCTTCGCGACGCCTCGGGACTCTCTTCGCGGGGACGGGGGCGATCAACACCTCCGACGCGCGGATGAAGCATCTCGCGCCCGACGAAGAGCTGGAGGCCCTGTCCCGGGCTCTGGCGGATCTTCCGTTGCACGCCTGGCGCTGGCTGGACGCCCTCGCCCTGAAGGGCGACCGCGCGCGGCTTCACGTGGGGCCTCTGGCTCAGGATGTGGAGGCTGCGCTTCTGGCTGCGGGCCTGGACCCCGACGACCACGCCCTGTTCTGCCGCGATTACGAAACCGAGGAGTCCCCCGCTCCGGACGCCTCCGGAGCCCCCCTTCTCGACGAGTCCGGCGCGCCCGTGACGCAGAGGCGCCGCCGCCGCGACGCGTCCGGCGAGCCTGTCTCCCGCCTCGGGCTCAGACCGGATCAGCTGACCTTCGTCCTTCTGGCCTGCGAACGCCGCGCCCGCGCCCGACTTGAGGCCCGGGTGGCGGCTCTGGAGGCCTTTCCCTGAAGATTCCGGAAATCCGCGCCATGCGATTGAAGACCAACCTTCCCACCGAGGCCCTCGGGCCTCTGACCGAGGCGGCGGAGGCGCTGGGCTGCGCGCCCGCGATTCTCGCCGCGATCCTTCACCGCGAGAGCGGACATCTGAGCGGCGCGGCGCGTCTGGCCGCCCGCCGTTTCGAGCCTCATGTGTTCCGGCGTCTGGGGGGCGGGCTCGCCGCGACTCACGCCGGAGCGGCGAAGCTCGACCCCGAGCTTGCGGAGCAGGCGAGCAGCCACGGGGCTCCGCAGATCATGGGCCATCACGCGAAGATGCTGGGCTACGCCTCGGCTTCGGCGATGCGGGCGGCCTTTCTGGCGGGCGGCTGGCCCGAGCAGATGCAGGCGATGCGCCTTTACGCCGAGCGGACGGGGCTTGCGTCTCCGCTGCGGGCCCTGAACATGCCGGAGATCGCCCGCATCTGGAACGGCCCGGCCTACGCCCGCGCGGGCTACGACCTGAAGCTGACTGCGGATCACGCCAGGATCAGCGGCGCCTCCCCGACGCGCGCCCTGCGGCTCGGGGATCAGGGCGAGGAGGTGTCCCGCCTTCAGCGCGCCCTGAGCGCGGCGGGCCATCCGGTCGCGCCGGACGGGGTCTTCGGTCCCCGGACGGAGGCGGCCTTGCGGGCTTTCCAGCAGGCGCGGGGCCTGTCTCCCGACGGCCTGGCCGGCGCCCTGACGCAAGCGGCTCTGGAGTCCTCGGGCTTTCTGGAACCGCCGGAGGAGTCTGCGCCGTCGCGCCTCGACGTGGAGGCCGACCGCCTTGTGCGTCACCGGGGCAAGCTTCTTGCGCTTCTGGGGACGCTTCTGGCCCTGCGCGAGGACTTCGCCTTCTGGAGCGCGCGCCTCGGCCTTGATCCAGATTTCCTGTCCGGGCTCTGGACGCGACTTTCCGCGGCGCCTCTGGAGCGCTGGGCTCTGGCTGCTCTGGGCGTCGCCTTGCTCTGGCCTCGTCTGGCGCCATTCGCGCGCCGTCTTCCGGAGCGCCTGTGATGACCTCTCCCGGAGACCGCATGGACTGGATCGAGAAGCTCGGCTCCGCCCTGACGACCAAGAGCCTTGCGGCGACCTCCGCGCTTTCGGCTGCGGGGGGCGTGGCTGCGGAGCAGGCGCCTCGCCTTTCGGAGGCGGTCCTGTTCCATGCGGGAGGCTACGGCGTGACCCTTCCGGCGCTTTCCCTGCTCGTCGCGATCGCGGCGGGGCTGCTGAGCATCTTCAAGCCCTTGATCGCGGCGGGCCTTCGCGGGTTCTCCCGCTGACCTTCGCCTGTCCCGGAGACGTCATGAATCTGAGATCCTCCCTTCTTGCGGTTCTGGCCGCGAGCCTTCTGGCTGCGGGCTTCGCCGCGCCGCGCCTGAGCCTTTCGCCTTCGGCGCCGGTTCCTGCGGATCTGCGCCTGTCCGAACGCCTGGAGGATGCGGGCTGGCGTCTGGTGGAGGAGCTGACCCCCGGCCCGGCGCGTCGTCTGTCTGCGCCCGCGAGCCTCATCGGCGGCGAGTCCCTGTCCGTTTCTCCGGAATGGTTCGTTCTGGTGCGGGCGATTCATCCGCCTTCCGCCCGTCTTCCGCAGGAGTCCCGCAGCGAATGCGGCGGGACTCTCTATCGCGGCGGCCTCGTGGTGACGGCGGCCCATTGCCTCGCCGAGGCCTGGAGCCGCGTGGAGGTCCTGATCGAGCCTCGGGGCCGTGAGCATGGCCGCGCGGCCTGGAGCCTCGGCCTCGCGGCTCTGGACGCCGGGTTCGAGCCCGACGGCGCGGGGCGCCATCGCCATGACCGGGCGGTTTTGCGCCTCCCCGAGGACCCCGGCGGCGGCCTCGATCTGCCCCAGAGCGCCCGCGCCCAGGTCTCCCCCGGCGAGACCCTGACGATCTTCGGCATGGGTCTGGACGAGGAGGGCGTCCTTGCGCAGAGCGTCCGGATCTGCCGCCAGCGGGCGACGGACGTGCGCCTCGGGGTCTTCGAGGCTCTGGGCGATCTCTGCCGTTTCCGCGACGCCGACAGCGGGAGTCTGGCGGCGCGGGTTCTTCCCGGGGGCGAGGTGGTTCCGGTGGGGATCGTGTCGCATCGCCTTCAGGGCGCCGAGGATCGGCAGTTCTACGCCCCGCTGAGCCCGGCGAAGATCCGTGCGGCGTGGGCGGCTCTGGCGGAGTCCTCTCCTCCGGAGCCTCTTGCGGATCTCCGTCCGCCGACTTAAACCCCCGCGGCCATTCGCCCGAGGGTTTCCCCATGATTCTGACCTCGCCTTACGTCCTGCCGATTCTCCTGCTGATCTGCTCGAACGTCTTCATGACCATCGCCTGGTATGGCCATCTGAAATTCCCTCAGGCCTCCCTGACGACGGCGGTGATGGCTTCGTGGGGCGTGGCCTTCGTGGAGTACTGGCTTGCGGTTCCCGCCAACCGGATCGGCTATGGGGTCTATTCCGGCGCGGAGCTGAAGACCATGCAGGAGGTGATCTCCCTGGCGGTCTTCGTGGGCTTCGCCGTGACGGTCCTGGGCGAGCGCCTGACGTGGAATCACGCCTTCGGCTTCGGCTTCATCGCTCTGGGGGCCTTCTTCATCTTCAAGGGGCCGTTTTCCTGAGAGCTTCAGGAATGGTCCCTGAGCACCACGCCCGCCAGATGCAGCGATCCGCAGATGAGCACCCGCCCGGCGGGCGAGGCTTCGCGCCCGATTTCGCGCATGGCCTCTTCGAGCGAGGGCGCGGGCCTTGCGTCGAGTCCGGCGCGGCGGGCGGCTTCGGCGAGCTTTTCGGCGGGGACGGCGCGGGCTTCGTCGGGGATGGTCACCGTCCAGATCTTGCGGAGTCTTCTGCGGAGCGGTCGGAAGAATCCTTCGGCGTCCTTGGTGTCGAGCATGCCGCAGACGGCGTCGACCGGCAGCGGCCAGCCCCGGAGGGCCTCCTCGTCGAGATGATCGGCGAGGGCCTGCCCAGCGGCGGGATTATGCCCGCCGTCGAGCCAGACGGCGGCGTCTCGCGGGGCGAGTGCGAGCAGCGGTCCGAATCGCAGCTTCTGGAGTCTGCCCGGCCATTCGACGTCGAGCATGGCCCTGGCGAGATGTTCGGGATCGGTGACGCCCATGGCCTGGAGCGCGACGACGGCGCCTCCGGCGTTGGCGATCTGATGGGGCCCCTTGAGGGCCGGGAGCGGCAGATCGAAGAGTCCGAAGCGATGTTCGACGATCAGCCTACCGGCTTCGGCTCTGGCCTCCCAGTCGCGTTCGTGGAGTCTGAGCGGCGCCCCGACCCTCATGGCCTGGGCTTCGATGGCTCGGAGGGCTTCGGGCTCCTGGGGCCCGACGACGCCGGGCGTCCCCTTCTTGAGGATCCCGGCCTTTTCATGGGCGATGGCCCCGAGCGTCTCGCCGAGATAGGCCTGATGGTCGAGCGAGACGGGGGTGATGATGGTGAGGGCGGGCCGTTCGATCACATTGGTGGCGTCGAGCCTTCCGCCGAGGCCCACTTCGAGGATGATCTGATCGGCGGGCTCTCTGGAGAAGGCGAGGAAGGCGGCTGCGGTGGTGATCTCGAAGAAGGTGACGGGCTCTCCGCCGTTGGCGCGCTCGCATTCTTCGAGCAGGGCGGCGAGTCTTTCTTCTTCGATCAGTTCGCCGGTCAGCCGGATCCGCTCGTGGAAGCGCGTCAGATGGGGCGAGATGTAGACATGGACCCTTCGCCCTGCGGCTTCCAGCCCGGCGCGCAGATAGGCGCAGGTCGATCCCTTGCCGTTGGTCCCCGCGACATGGATGACGGGGGGGAGCTTCCTCTCCGGATTCCCGAGCTTTCCGAGCAGCCTTTCGATCCGGCCCAGCGAGAGGTCGATGGATTTCGGATGCAGCGCGAGCAGCCGCTCCAGGATGGCGTCGCTGGGCGCCTTGTGAGCCGGGGCCTCGCTCACGCCTGAGGCGCCTGGGTCTGGAGGGGGGCGGCCTGGGGGGCTGCGCCCGGGGGCTCGACGGCCTCCGCCGGGCGGATTTCGGCTTGCGGCGCGGCTTCGAGCAGCGGGAGCTTCTCTCTGGGCGCTTCCTCCTCGGGAGGTTCGGGCGGCAGATCCATGAGCAGCCGCAGCAGCCTGGCGAGGGTGGGTCGATGTTCGCGGCGGTCGGTCACCATGTCGAGCATGCCATGGTCGAGCAGATATTCCGAACGCTGGAATCCTTCGGGCAGCTTTTCGCGGATGGTCTGTTCGATGACCCTCGGCCCCGCGAAGCAGATAAGCGCCTTCGGCTCGGCGATCTGGACGTCTCCGAGCATGGCGTAGCTGGCGGTGACGCCGCCTGTGGTGGGATGGGTCAGCACGACGACATAGGGCAGCCCGGCTTCCTTGACCATCTGCACGGCGATGGTGGCGCGGGGCATCTGCATGAGCGAGAGGATGCCTTCCTGCATGCGGGCTCCTCCGGCTGCGGAGAAGAGCACGAAGGGCGCCTGCTCCGCGACGGCGGTTCTCGCGGCGGTGAGGATGGCGTCTCCGACGGCCATGCCCATGGATCCGGCCATGAAGGCGAAGTTCTGGGCGGCGACGACGGTTCTGACTCCGCCTATGGCGCCTTTTGCGGCGGCCATGGCGTCCTGTCGGTTGAGCTTCTTGCGGGCTTCGCGGAGCCGGTCGACATAGCGCTTTTCATCGCGGAACTTGAGCGGATCGAGCAGCGGATCGGGCAGGGGGATGAGGTCCCATCTCCCCTCGTCGAAGAGCGCGTCGAATCGGGCGTCCGGCGAGACGGGCATGTGATGGCTGCAATGGGGGCAGACCTGGAGGCTTTCGGCCAGCGCGCGATGAAAGATCATCTCGCCGCATTCCGGACATTTGATCCAGAGATTGTCCGGCGACTCGCGACGGTTGAGCAGCGTGTCGAGCTTGGGGCGGACGAAGGAGGTGATCCAGTTCATGCGGGTGCGGGCTCGCTTCAGGGCGGCTGATCGGGGGGAGCTTCGAAGAGGCGGCGGTCCTGCGCCGCGCGGCCGCCTCTTCGTTATGTAGCCATCCCCTCCGCGCGGCGCAATCTCTCCGCCCGGGGAAGGCGGAGAGCGGTGGTCGCCGGGCTTCAGTCCTTCTTCGGTTCTTCTTTGGGCGTCTCTCCGGTTTCGATCTTTCCGTCTTCTCCGGCTGCGGCTGCGGCGCGCTGGACGATGGGCGAGGCGAGGGTGATCAGCTTGACCTGAGGCTTGTCCTCATCTCCGCCGAGTCCGCCGTCATGGAGATTGGCGACGAGCAGCGTGTTGAGCGCCAGCACAGCGACGCCTTCGACATGGGGCGGCAGCTTTCCGGGGGCCCAGGCCGAATCGAAGACGAGGGTCTTCTTGAGCGGCGCGAGTCTGGCCTTGCGCAGTCCGGCTTCGTCGAGGCTCTCGTAGGCGGCGTTCCCCGAGGCCGAGGCGACGGCGTCCGAGAGCCTGGCGCCTTCCTCGAAGGTGACGGCGAAGACGAGCAGCCTGCGCCCGTCGCTTTCGGCCATGAGCGTGAGGGTTTCGCCGGCGAGGGCGTCCATGTCGACGAGCCGGACCTGATCCTGGGTGGCGGCGGCGCCGAAGGCGATGGCGGGTTCGAGCTGATAGGCCCAGACTCCGTCGGGCTGACGGTCGGGCAGATTGAACCGGTAGATCCGCAGGGCGCGGGCGTCGGCCTTTCCGCCGAGCGGCGCGGCGGCGGCGAAATAGGCGTATCCTCCGTCGGGCGAGGCGCCGACGGCGGTGATGCCTCCACTGGCTCCGGCTCGGGCGAGTTCGGCGGGCAGCACGGCGCGGACGGGATAATCGGCGCCCTTGAAGCGGGCTGCGGATCCGCGCGGGGCGTATCGGTCGAGGATTTCGCCGTCGATGGCGACATGGAGCAGCGAGGGCCCGTTGGCGTCTCCGATGAGGAAGCTCTGATCGGGCAGACGCGCGATGGCGGCGGGCGCGATTCCCGAGGGATCGGGCTTGAGCTTTTCGCCGCTGGCGTCATAGGGCGTTTCGGAGGCGAATCCGGTGAGAGGCAGATTGGGCAGCGCGCCGACGGGCCCTTTCGCGCCGCGCAGCGGCAGCGAGAATTCATATTTGAAGCCGCCTGCGCTGGTGAGCAGGAATTCATGGATCATGGGGGTGAACTCGGGCAGGGCGTAGGCCCGTCCCTTGTCGTCGCCCGCGCAGAGCGCCGCGACGGTCGTTCCGAAGTCTTCGGCCCGGGCGCAGGGGATGGTCGGCCCTCGCCCCGAGAGCAGGAAGAGCCTGCGTTCGCGGAAGGAGAAATGCGCTCCGGCCCCCATGGGCGAGACGAGTTCGCGCACCTTGCCCCCGACGACTCCGTCTCCGAGCGAGATGGCGGGAATCTTCACGTCCGAGACTTCGGCCAGGGCTTCGGGCATGAAGTCCGCTTCCTTTCCGGTCGCGGGTCTGGGCTTCGCCTCTTCGGCCCATGCGCCTGGCGCCGTCGCGGCGCCCGCCAGCGTCGCGAGGGCCAGCCCCGTCGCGGCGCCCATCGCCCAAGCCCGAATCATGTCGCCTCTCCTCAGGATCTTCACCGGATCTCTCATGATGTTTTCGCTCGCAGCCTCTGGCGGCCCTCCCGGGGCCGCGACGCGTCAGTCTTCCGCAGGCCGCAGCAACAAACGGTTAAAGAAGCTCAGCACGGCTTCAAGATCCCGTCCGCGCTTGAGGATGCGCCCGTCTGCGCCGATCAGGGCGTATGCGCCTTGTTTCTGGGCGTCGGCGGGGATCTTCCTTACGGCGTAGAGCGGACGCTCCGACGTGCGGCGGAAGATGGAGAAGAAGGCTTCGTCCCGCAAGCTGTCGATGGCGTAATCGCGCCATTCTCCTTCCGCGACCATCCGTCCGTAGATCCGCAGGATGAGCTGCAGCTCCTGACGATTGAAGTGCACCTGCGGAGTGAACTGCGTCGCGCGCCCGGGCTGCGGGAAGGGAATGACGTTGTCGGCCTCGTTCATGCTTCCAGCATGCCCCCGGCTTGCGCGCGGCGCAAGCCCCTGCGGCTCCTCCTGCGGAGGGGACAGGCTGTCCGGGAGCGGCTATGCTGCGGGCCCGGTCGGCGAATCGCGAGAGGCGCCCTGGTCTTCATCCCCTTGAATCTACGTTCATTTTTCTGAACTGCCCTGATCCCTTGCCCAGGAGGCGGATTTGGCTCTGCGTTTGGACGACGAGGCCGCTCTGGAGGATTTCGTGCGGCGCAACACCGCCGTGACGACTCCCCCCCTTCTGCCCGAGCTGCGCCATCACGCGGCCACGGAGATCACGCCGATCTGGGAGATGGCCGAATCCGAACTGGAGCGCGAGGGCCTTCCTCCGCCTTTCTGGGCCTTCGCCTGGGCGGGGGGGCAGGCTCTGGCGCGGCATGCTCTGGATCATCCCGGGATCGTGAAGGGCAGGCGGGTGCTGTGCTTCGCTTCGGGGGCGGGTCTGGAGGCGGTGGCGGCTTCCCTTGCGGGCGCGGCGCGGGTCTGGGCGAACGACGTGGATCCTCTGGCTCTGGCGGCCTCGCGCCTCAACGCGGCGCTGAACGGCGCGTCTCTGGAGACCATCGGCCGGGATCTTCTGGCGCCGGGCGCCGAGGCCCCCGACGCCGAGGTGATCTTCGCGGGCGACATCTGTTACGAGAAGCCTCTGGCGGCTCTGGTGGAGGCGCGCTTGCGGAGCTGGAGCGCCGAGGGGCGCCTCGTGCTTCTGGGGGATCCTGGCCGGACCTATCTTCCGCGCTCCGGCCTGGAGCGGGTCGCGGGCTATGCGGTGAAGACGACCCGGGCCATCGAGGACGCTGATGTGCGCAATGCGGTGGTCTGGCGCGTTCCGGCTCCTTCCTGAAGGATCTCCGGCTTCCTGCGGGATTTCGCGCAAGATTCCGTCGCGATTCCGTCATGGTCTTTCGGATCGCGTCTCCGTGGTCTGCGGCGCGCGGTTTTCCCGGAGGCCGTCGGCTCCCATGGGCGCGCCAAAGTCAAGCGGGATATTTCCCGCATTGATCTTCAGGATTAGAACAAATTTCGAACAATCCCTCTTGCATCCTCAAAAAAGGACGCTATCTTCGGGTTCAGGTGTGATCGAGCGTCGAAACGGCCTCCTACGGGCGGGCCGTTTGCTTTTTTTGAAACTTTCTGAAACGCCGGACGCTGGAGTCCGGTCGTCGGGAGGCGAAGCCATGGAAAAGATCCCCATGACGGCGGTGGGCTATGTCCGGCTGGAGGAGGAGCTGAAGCAGCTCAAGTCCATCGACCGTCCCGGCGTCATCAAGGCGATCGCCGAGGCGCGCGAGCATGGCGATCTGTCCGAGAACGCCGAATATCACGCCGCTCGGGAGCGTCAAAGCTTCATCGAGGGGCGGATCCTGGAGCTCGAGGCGACGATCTCGCGGGCCGAGATCATCGACCCTGCGAAGCTGGGCGGCTCGACGGTGAAGTTCGGAGCGACGGTCCGCCTCGTGGACGAGGACACCGAAGAGGAGAAGACGTACCAGATCGTGGGCGAGGTGGAAGCCGACATCGCTCTGGGGAAGCTGAACGTGAATTCTCCTCTGGCGCGCGCGCTCATCGGCAAGGAGAGCGGCGACAGCGTCGAGGTGATGACCCCGAACGGCGGTCGCGGCTATGAAATCCTCGAAGTATCTTATCAGTAAAAACAACGGCTCAGAGGCATAAGGCGTAAATTTGGGTTTTCTCGGGCGGTCGGTTCGGCCTATGCTGCGGCGAAGTCGATGGACCACACCCCCGCGCGTCTCCGAGAGACGGCCAACGAGAAGCCGAAGCCCACGCCATGAGCGACATCGCCACCTCCGCCTCCATCACCGGCGCCGCGCGGAATTCGCGCGGCGCTCCCGTCGAATCGCGCGACGCCGCGTCGCCCCGGGCTTCCGATGGAGGCGGGTTCTGGTGGCGGGTTGCGGGGGTCGCCTGGGTGGGAGCCGTTCTGGCTTACGTCTGGGGGCGTTACGATCTTCCCTTTTCCCTGGAGGCCTGGCCTCTGGCGCGCGAACGCATCTCGCAAGCGGACTGGATGCTCATCCTTGCGGCCCTGCTGGGGCCTCTGGTGCTGTTGTGGGTTCTGGCTTCGGCCTTGCGGGGCTCCCGTCGCCTGAGCGACGAGTCGCGGTCCATGGCCGAGGCGGCGCGGCGCATGGCCGACGAGGCGGCGCGCGTTCCGGCGCAGGCGGCTGCGGATGAGGATTCCTGGCGGGCTTCGGGGCTGATGGGCGAGGTCCAGGGGGCGAGTCCGGCGCATATCCGCCGCGAGGTGGAGCGGGCGACTCACGCCATCGGGGCTCTGCATCAGCAGATGCGGGCCATCGAGGAGGCTCTGGCTTCGCAGTCCGCCGCTCTGGACGACGCCGCCGAGCGCGCCGAGGCCCGGGCCCGGACCATCGCCGAATCCCTCCGCGTGGAGCGCGAGGCGCTTCAGGAGCTGGTTTCGGCCATCGAGGCCGACGGCGGCCGGGCGATGAATCTGGTGTCGATGCGCCCCGGCGACATGGAGAAGACCCAGCGCACGCTCGACGCCCTGAAGTCGCAATCCGACGCCATCGAGCGGACGGTGGAGGCTGCGGGGCTTCGCCTGAACTCCATCGCGGCCGAGATCCAGCAGGCCTTGCGCAAGGCCGCCCCCGCCGACGCGCGCAGCCTCGCCGAGGACGCGCGGGCTTCGGTGCGCGAGGCCGCCCATGACGCCATCGGGGCCATCGGCGACACGGAGGCCGCAACGCGCGCCCGTCTGTTCGAGGGCGAGGCTGCCCGGAGCGCGGCGCCCGGCGAGGAATCGGCTCTGTCTCTGGCGGACGACGAGGCCGCCGAACTGCGCCGCCGCAATCTGGCGGAGTTGCGCCGTCAGATGGACCGCCTGCGCAAGGGCGAAGAGGAGCCCGCCGCCACGCCGACTCCGCCTCAACCCGGCCAGGGGCTTGCGGCCCGTCTTGCGGGCGCGGGCGCGGCTGCTGCGGGCGCCGCCCTCGCGTCGAGCGCCGCGGCCAGGACCGGAGAGGCCGCCGGATCCGTGAGCGCGCGGGTTGAGGAATCCGCCGGATCCGTGGCCGATGCGGTTTCGGAGGCGGCTTCCGCCACGCGGGCCTCCGCCTCCGAGACGCTCAGCCGGGTGGCCCAGGCCTTCAAGGAGGTGGAGGGCGACCTTCCCCGCACCGAGGCCATCGCGCCGCCTCCCGCCCCCGAGCCCGTCGCCATCGAGCCTCACGCCCTTGAACCGGCGGTCTTCGAGATCGAGCCTCCTTCCGTCGAGCCTCCGCCCGAGCCGCGTTTCGAGACCGCCTTCGCCGGTCTGATCCGCCCGCCCGAGGGCGCGGGTCAGCCCGCCGCGCCTTGGGACATGATCGGCGATTTCGACGCCTCCATGGTGGAGAGCGAGCCCCTGGACCAGGACGCCGCCGCGCTTGCGGCTCAGGCCTCCGCCCGAGGGCTCCGCGCGCCCGAGGCCGCCGTTCCCGTGCCCCCGCCTCCGCCCGAGGCGGCTCTCCCTGCGCCCGAGCCTGTTCCGGCCGCTCCTGCGCCGCTGTTCCGCGATCCGACTCCTCCCCGCGCGATGAGCTTCGATCTGGAGCGCCTTGCGCCTCTGGCGGACATGAACATCCCTTCGCCTTTCGCGGCGACGGGCGGCTCCTCGCGCCCCGAGCCTCAGGCGCCTTCGCCCGCCGGACCTCCTGCGCCTGCGGCTCCGCTGTTCCATCCCGTCGGCTCTCTGGGCGAGGGCTCCGGCGAGCCCGCCGCGCGGGGCTGGCTCGGGGCCTCCGCGCCCAGCGAGGTTCCTGCGGGCGGCCTTGATTCCTTCGGCGAGCGCCGCGAGGTGGAGGCCGCTCCGGCTCCGGCGACGCCGCCGCGTCCTGCGATCGTGTGGCGTCAGCCCGAGAGCCCGATGTTCGGGGCCCGGGCCATGCCGCGCGCGAAGCCTCTGGATTGGGAGAAGGTGGCTCTGGGCCTGAACTTCCCGGTCAGCGAGGAGGACGCCGACGCCGAGGAGGCTCTTTACGAGGTCTCGATCGATCATCAGATCGGCGCGCTGATCCAGGCGAGCGAAGACATGCTGGCGGCTCTGGTGGACCTTCGCCTCTACATGGAGGACCATGCGCCGCGCATCGCGCCGCCCGAGGTCTGGCGTTCCTGGCTGGACGGCCGCGCCAGCGTCGACTCTCCGCCGGTGATCGAGATCGGCCCCGAGGAGGCCCTGAGCCGCGTGCGCGACCTGATCGACCGCGACCCTGCGGTGGAGCGTCTGGCGGTGTCCTTCGCGGGCCGCTTCGAGGATCTGATTCGCCGCGCTCTGGACGAATCGCCGGATTCCGGCGTGGTGACCCGCCTTGCGGATACGCGCACGGGTCGGGCCTATGCGATGGTGGCTTGCGCCGGCGGGCGGGTGGACTGAGCATGGCCGACATCCTCGACCGCATCCGCGATTACAAGCTTGAGGAGATCCGCCAGCGCAAGGCGGCGCGCTCCCTGAGCGATCTTGAGGCTGCGGCGCGCGCGGCTTCTCCCTTGCGCGATTTCGCGGCGGCTCTGGCGGCCCGGGCCGCGACGGGCTGGGCGCTGATCGCCGAGATCAAGAAGGCGAGTCCTTCGCGCGGCCTGATCCGGGCGGATTTCGACCCTCCCGCTCTGGCGAAGGCCTATGAGGCCGGAGGCGCGGCCTGCCTTTCGGTGCTGACCGACGGCCCGAGCTTTCAGGGCGAGGATTCCTTCCTCTCCGCGGCCCGGTCGGCCTGTTCGCTGCCTGCGCTGCGCAAGGAGTTCCTTTACGATCCCTGGCAGGTGACGGAGGCTCGGGCTCTGGGGGCGGATTGCATCCTGATCATCATGGCCGCCGTCTCCGACGCCCAGGCCCGGGAGCTGGAATCCGCCGCCGAGTCCTGGGGCATGTCGGTGCTTCTGGAGACTCATGACGAAGCGGAGATGGAGCGGGCCTTGCGCCTGCGTTCGCCCTTGATCGGGGTGAACAACCGCAATCTGCAGACCTTCGAGGTCTCCCTGGGCGTCACCGAGCGCCTTGCGCCGATGGTTCCTGCGGATCGGGTTCTCGTGGCGGAGAGCGGCCTTTTCGTCGCGTCGGATCTGGCGCGGATGGAGCAGGTTGGCGCGCGCCGTTTCCTCGTGGGCGAGAGCCTGATGCGTCAGCCCGACGTGGCTGCGGCCACCCGCGCCCTGCTGACGGCCTGACATGAGCGATCTGACTCATTTCGACCCTGGTGGCGCGGCGCGGATGGTGGACGTCTCGGCCAAACCCGAGACCTTCCGTCTGGCGGTGGCGCGCGGCGCGGTGGAGGCCTCCCCGGAGACGATCCGCCTGATCGGATCGGGCGGCGCGTCGAAGGGCGACGTCCTGGGCGTTGCGCGCCTGGCGGGGATCATGGCGGCGAAGAAGACCGCCGACCTCATTCCGCTCTGTCACCCTCTTCCGCTCTCCGAGGCCTCGGTGAGCTTCACCCTGGACGCCGCGCGCGGCCGGGTGGAGATCGAGGCCCGCGTGAAGACCGCCGGACGCACCGGCGTCGAGATGGAGGCCCTGACGGCGGTCTCCGTGGCGGCCCTGACGATCTACGACATGGTCAAGGCGGCGGACAAGGGGATGAAGATCACGGAGATCCGCCTGATCTCCAAGGAGGGCGGACGCAGCGGCTCCTGGCGCCGCCCCGGCGAGCCGGAGTCCGATCCCGCCGCCTGAGCCCTTCCCCCGGCCTGCGGCGAGGTCTATCCTGCGCGCATGGCTATGGATGCGACCCTTGAAGACCCTCCCTATCTTGGCGTGAGCCGCTCTGTTTCGGGGCGGCGCTGGCTCGGCCCGACTCCTGAGGTGGAGCGGCGCGGCCTGGGGCTTGCGCAGCGTTGCGGCCTTCCCGAGCTTCTGGGGCGCCTTCTGGCGGGACGGGGCGTCTCGGTGGAGGAGGCGCCGCTCTGGCTGGAGCCGACCCTCAAGCAGTACATGCCCGACCCTTCGCGCCTGCGCGACATGGAGGCGGCTTCCGCGCGTCTGGCGGCGGCGGCGCTTCGGGGCGAGCGTGTGGCGCTCTTCGGCGACTATGATGTGGACGGCGCCTGTTCGACGGCCCTGATGTCGCGTTGGCTGGCGCATTTCGGCATTCCGGCGACCATCTACATTCCCGACCGCCTGAAGGAGGGCTACGGCCCGAACGTCCCGGCGATGGCGCAGCTTGGCGCGAGCCATGATCTGGTGATCACGCTGGATTGCGGGACTCTGGCCTTCGAGCCCGTCGCGGCGGCCTGCAAGGCGGGCGCCGAGGTGATGATCGTGGATCATCACCTTGCTCTGGAGACCTTGCCGGACTGCGTGGCGGTGGTGAATCCGAATCGTCAGGACGACGATTCGGAACAGGGTCATCTCTGCGCGGCGGGTGTGGCCTTCCTGTTGCTGGCGGCGACGAATCGTCGTCTGCGCGCTCAGGGGGCCTTCGCCTCGCGCGCCGAGCCCAACCTCCTGGAGGAGCTGGACCTCGTGGCTCTGGCGACCGTGGCCGACGTGGCGGCCTTGCGGGGAGTGAACCGGGCTTTCGTGCGTCAGGGCCTGAAGGTTCTGGGGCGTCGGGGGAATCCCGGGCTTGCGGCGCTCTCCGACGCCGCGCGTCTGAGCGGCGCGCCGAGCGCCTATCACCTGGGTTATCTTCTGGGGCCTCGGGTGAACGCGGGGGGGCGCGTGGGCGATTCCGGAGCTGGCGCGCGTCTGATGACCTGCGCGGATCCTGCGCTTGCGGCGAAGCTTGCGGCGGATCTCGACCGCTGGAACCGCGAGCGCCAGGCCATCGAGGCGGACGTCCTGTCTCAGGCGACGTCCCAGGCCGAAGCGCGCTGGGAGCGCGAGGGTCCGGGCGGCCTCGTCTGGGCGGCGGGCGAGGGCTGGCATCCCGGCGTGATCGGGGTTGTGGCGGGTCGGCTGAAGGAGAAGTTCGACCGCCCGTCTCTGGTGGTGGCTCTGGAGGGGGCTCTGGGCAAGGGCTCTGCGCGCTCCGTGAACGGGGTGGATCTGGGGAGCGCGGTCCATGCGGCGGAGAAGCTGGGCCTTCTGGTTCAGGGCGGCGGCCACGCCATGGCGGCGGGCCTGACGGTCGAGGCCGCGCGCCTGACGGAGGCCGTGGGCTGGCTCGAAGCGGAGCTGAGCCGCCAGGGCGCGAATCGCCTGGGGCTGCGGGACTTGCGGATCGACGGCGCCGTGACGCCTTCGGGCGCGACTCTGGAGCTGTGCGAATCTCTGGATCGCGCGGGGCCTTTCGGAGCGGGGGCTCCGTCTCCGCGTCTGGCGGTGACGGCGGCGCGGGTGAGCTGGCCCAAGCCTGTGGGCGAGACGCACATGCGCTGCGTCCTGACCGATTCGCGCGGCGGACGCCTGGAGGCCGTGGCCTTCCGCGCTCAGGAGACGGCGTTAGGGGGCTTCATGGCGGCCCGCACCGACGGGGCTCTGGTCCATGCGGCGGGGCGTCTGACGGCGGATGAATGGAACGGTCGGCGCCGGGTTCAGCTTCAGATCGAGGACATGGCGCCTCTGGCGTGACCGCCGGAGCCTCCTTGCGTTTTTCCTGCCGGATCCGGGCGCGCAAGGCGGAAAAGCCGCTTGAAACCTGCTTCCGACCCCCGTATAAGGCCCCCCGAAGCGCCCTTCGTCTAGTGGACTAGGACACCACCCTTTCACGGTGGGTACACGGGTTCGAATCCCGTAGGGCGCGCCAATCCCCTTCATCGACGTCGGGTCCGCTCTCCAGGCCTTTCAGCCTGGGCGTCCTGCGCCTGCCCGGGATGCGGTGCCCGACGGCGATCTTCGGCGGAGCATGATGACCCGACTGGATTCCCTTTCCGCGCGGCTGCGCGCGGCCGATCCCGAACGCTGGCGCGCCGTCATGATCGCCCCCGCCGAGACGCAGGAGGCCCTTGCGGCCCTGCATCTCTGGACCTTCGAGGTGGCGCAGATCCCCTGGAGCGTGGCCGAACCGACTCTGGCGGCGATGCGGCTGCAATGGCATCGGGACCGCCTCTCGGAGCTGGCCGCCGGAGAGCCCGCTCCGCGCCACGAGCTGTTCGAGCCTCTGGCGCCCCGGCTGAAGGACGGCAGCGCCTCTCTGGATCTTTTCCTGAACCACCTCGCCGCGCGGGAGCGCGACCTCGACCCCACGCCGCCGCAGGATCTCGACGAACTGCGCCTCTATCTGGAGGACACGGGCGGGGCGCCCTTTCGTCTGGCGGCGCGGATGCTCGCGCCGGGGCTCGCCCCGGAGGTCGAGGCTGCGGCGGGCGAGGCGGGTTTCGCGAAGGGCGCGGCGCGCTGGATCGCGGCCTTGCCGCATCTGGCGGCTCGGGGACGGGTGGCTGCGCCCAATGCGGGCGAGGCGGCGCGGATCCTGCGCGGCGAATCGACGCCGGAAGTCCTGCTTGTGGCGCGGGGCCTCGCCGAGGAGGCCCTGACGCGTCTGGAGGCGGCGCGTCGCGTGAAGCCCGGGGCGGCCTTGCCCGCCTTTCTTCCGGCGGTCACGGCGGAGGCGGCCTTGCGGACGGCGGCGCGTCCGGGCTTCGATCCCTTCCGGGAGGCGCTCGGCCCGAGCGAATTCCGCAGCCGCCTCCTGAATCTCCGGGCGGTCCTCTTCGGTCGCTGGTGAGGGGGGAGGCCTTCAGCCTCTTGCGGCGCGAGCGGCCTTGCGCTGCTCCAGGATGCTGGCGACGCCCGGCGCGCGCTCCTCGGTCTGATAGGCGGCTGAGATGGTCTTCGCGGCGGCCAGCCAGTCTTCGAGCGGCTGGCGCGCGAAGAGGTCTTCGGGGATGCGGGCGCTGTCGAATCCGCAGGCCCTCAGATAGGCGAGCTGATCGGCGATGACGCGCCCGTCGGCCCAGAGCTCGCCGCGCCATCCGAGTCCCCGCAGCCGCTTCGCGATGGAGAATCCGCGCCCGTCGCCGAATCCGGGGAATTCGACGGTGATCAGCGAGAGCCGGTTGAACAGGGGCTGCAGCGTTTCGGCCTCGATGGTGTTGGGCAGGGCCACGCCGGTGCGCCCCGTGCGCGGCGCGGCCAGGGCCTCCTCCAGCCGGGCCTGAGGCACGATCACATCGCCTTCGAGGGGGATGGGCTCGTGATCCTCCAGCTCGCGCCAGATCTCTTCCTGAAGGCCCTTTTCATTCAGCAGCGGCATGGCGTTTTCCTCAACCGGCTTCGGCGTAGAGCGCGTCCTTGAAGGACTCGGCGCCCGTCCGGCGATAGGTCTGGAGGAAGGTCTCGCTCGGCTCGCGGATCTCCAGATAGCGGTCCACCAGCCTTTCGATGGCGTCCACCACGCCCTCCGCCGAGAATCCCGCGCCTGCGCGTTCGCCGATGGCGGCGGTTTCGGTGGGATCTCCGCCCAGGGTGAGCTGGTAGAATTCGGCTCCGGCCTTGTCGAGTCCCAGAATGCCGATATGGCCGATATGGTGATGTCCGCAGGCGTTGATGCAGCCCGAGATCTTGATCGACAAGGGCCCGATGTCGCGCTGACGCTTCGGATCGGCGAAACGCTCCGTCAGGCGCTGGGCGATGGGGATGCTGCGTGCTGTCGCCAGAGCGCAATAATCCAGTCCGGGGCAGGCGATGATGTCGGTGACGAGTCCGCGGTTGGCGGAATCGAGACCGGCCCCCGCGAGCTTGCGGTAGAGCGGATAGAGATCGTCCTTCTTCACATGGGCGAGGACGAGATTCTGCTCATGGGTGACGCGGAGTTCGCCGAAGGCCCAGAGATCGGCGGCTTCGGCGGCGACGCGCATCTGTTCGGCGGTTGCGTCTCCGGGCGCTCCGCCCACCGGCTTGAGCGAGATCACGACGGAGGTGTATCCCGGCGCCCGGTGCGGATGCAGATTGGTTTCGGCCCAGATCCTGAAATCCGGATCGGCGGTCCTGGCGCGCTCGAAGGCCTTCGACTCCTCCGGCAGATTCTCCAGAGCGGGGGGCGCGAAATAGGCCTGGATGCGCTCGACCTCTTCGGCGGGGGCGGCGAGGCTCTCGACGTCGAGCCGGGCGTATTCGCGTTCGACCTCCTTGCGGAAGGGCTCTTCGCCCATCTCATGCACGAGGATCTTGATGCGGGCCTTGTATTTGTTGTCGCGGCGACCGTGCAGGTTGTAGACCCGCATGACGGCTTCGAGATAGGGCAGAAGCTCCGCCTTGGGCAGGAATCCGCGGATCACCTTGCCGATCATCGGCGTGCGTCCGAGTCCGCCGCCCACGATCACCTCATAGCCGAGATCCCCGTCCTCGTTCCTGATCATGCGCAGGCCGATGTCATGGGCCTTCACGGCGGCGCGGTCGTTGGGGGATCCGGTGACCGCGATCTTGAACTTGCGCGGCAGGAAGGAGAATTCCGGATGCAGGCTCGACCATTGGCGGATGAGCTCGCCGGTCGGGCGCGGGTCTTCGAATTCGTCGGCGGCGGCGCCGGCGAAGGGATCCGAGGTGACGTTGCGGATGCAGTTGCCGCTGGTCTGGATGGCGTGCATCTGCACGCTGGCCAGCTCCGCGAGGATGTCGGCGGTCTCCTCCAGCTTGATCCAGTTGTACTGGATGTTCTGGCGGGTGGTGAAATGGCCGTATCCGCGATCATGGCGTTCGGAGATGTCGGCCAGCTTGCGCATCTGCGCCGAGGAGAGCGTGCCATAGGGGATGGCGACGCGCAGCATGTAGGCGTGCAGCTGGAGATAGAGGCCGTTCATCAGCCGGAGGGGTCGGAATTCTTCCTCCGTCAGCGCGCCCGAGAGTCGGCGTCGGGCCTGATCCCGGAATTGCGCGACGCGCTCCTCGACGAAGCGCTGGTCGAATTCGTCATAGCGATACATGGCTGGAGCCCCCGGCGTCCGGCTGGATGAGGAGTCAGGCCGCTTCGGTCAGAGCGTCGGCCCGGCGCAGATCGGCGCGATGGGTCGGGCCCTCGGCGCGGATACGCTCGCGGCGGAGCTTCGCGCGGCCTTCGGCGTCGATTTCGACCAGATAGGCCCCGACCACATGGCGGGCGGCCTCTTCGGCGGCGCCGAGGGCGGAGAGCTCCGCGCCTTCTTCGGCGCTGGCGGCCACGCGCAGGTCGGCCCAGTCGCGGGACCATCGGCCGTCCCTGGTCAGGAAGACCGACCAGCCCTCCCGCAGGTCGTTGGCGGTGAGGATGGAGGAAACGAAGGCCTTGGCCATGAGCGCCGCTCCTGAAAATGCGCGTCCTGACGGTTCGGGAAAGCTTAGGTGCGGCGCAAAATCCGCGCCAATGCGCATCCTCGATAACCCCATGCGCATTTCGGATAAGGGCGGGGCTCCGGAAGCGGACGCGGCGTCAATCTTTACAGCGCCCCGCGACAGGCGGAGGATGTCCGCAGAACAAGAACTTCGGGAGGATTCGCGATGAAATCGCGTGTTTCGGCCGCTTTCGCGGCGGCCCTGACGCTTTCGGCGCCTGCTGCGGCTCTGGCCCAGAACGCCGAGGCCGCCTTCGGCACATGGCTGGTGGAGAACCGCAACGCCATCGTGCGGATTTCGCCCTGCGGCGAGAAGGCTTGCGGGACCATCGTCTGGCTCGCCGAGCCGCGCGACGCCTCGGGCGCCGCGAAGGTCGACTTCCGCAACGAGAACGCGGCGCTTCAGACGCGTCCGATCTGCGGCATGGCGATGATCGGCGACTTCACCCGCGGTTCGGACGGGCGCTGGAGCGACGGCTTCATCTACAATCCGGAAGAGGGCAAGACCTACAAATCCACGATGCACGTCCGCGAGGACGGATCGCTCTATGTGCGCGGCTATGTGGGGGTCTCGCTCTTCGGCAAGTCCCAGACCTGGACCCGCGCGGCCGACGATCAGGGCGGCTGCTGAGGTCATGTCCAGCGGATCGGCGCCGCGCCCCGGGTCTTGAGGAAGGCGTCGATCTGCGAGAAGGGCCTTGAGCCGAAGAATCCCGTCCGCGCCGAGAGCGGCGAGGGATGGGCCGATTCGATCACGAGATTGCCTTGGCGCGAGACCTTCGCGCCGAGGTTCTGGGCGTGTTTGCCCCAGAGCAGGAAGGCGCGTCCCGAGTCGGGGCGGCCCAGATGGGCGAGGATCTGATCCACGAGCGCGCCCCAGCCGTATTTCGCATGAGCGCCCGCTTCTCCGGCCCGGACGGTCAGGGCGGAGTTCAGCAGCAGGACGCCGGATTCGGCCCAACGGGTCAGATCGCCGTCCCTGGGCGCCTTGACGCCGAGGTCGGCTTCGATCTCCTTGAAGATGTTGCCCAGAGAGCGCGGCGTCCTGACGCCCGGCGCGACCGAGAAGGCCAGACCCATGGCGTCGCCGGGGGTGGGATAGGGATCCTGCCCGAGGATCACGACCCGCGCCTTCTCGGGCGGCGTGAGGCGCAGCGCCTTGAAGAGATCCTGCGGCGGCGGCAGCACCTGCGCGCCGCTTTCGGCCTCCGCCTCGATCCGCGCGAGCAGCCTTCCGCAGGGCGATTCTCCCGAGGCGTCCTTGTGGAGGAAGGGCAGGAGCGCGCCCCAATCTCCCGGACCGGTCTGCGGGTCCGTCTCCTGATCGCGCCAGATTCCCATGTCGTCCTCCCCGGTCTTCGCCTCACCAGCCCGGCAGCAGCGCGGCCATCGCGAGGCTCGCCGGGGCCGTCTGGATGTAGAGGATCTTCGTCTTGCGCGTGGTGGCCGCGCCATAGAGCCCCGCCACGATCACGCAGAGCAGGAAGAAGACCTTGAATTCGAAGCTCGGGGCGAAGATCCCCCAGAGCAGCCCCGCCGCGAGGAAGCCGTTGTAGAGCCCCTGATTGGCGGCCAGGGTCTTCGTGGCCCTGGCGAATTCCGGCGTCAGCCCGAAGGCCGCCCAGCCTTTGGGGGTGTCCCAGGCGGCCGTCTCCAGATAGAGGATGTAGAGATGGATCAGGGCCACGAGCCCGATCAGCAGATTCGCCAGCATCAATCCCTCCGCGCCGTCTGTCTCCGCCCAGCCTTAAAGCATTTCCCCGCGCAGCCGGAAGGGCTTGCGTGGTGAAAATGCGGCCGGATGCGGGATTCGGAGCTTTCGGGCGATCCTGATCGGTCGGAGGACGCCCTGAAACAGGAAGGCGCCCCCGATCGCGGGAGCGCCTGAAGCTCTGCGGCCTGGGGATCAGTCTTCGGGCGGACGCCAGAAGGGATCGTTCTCGATGTGGGTGATTTCGAGATCGCGCGCGTCTTCGTCGCGTTTCGCGCGCCCGAGCCGCCCGATCATCGCGGAGGGCGTGGCGGAGCTGGCTTCCTCCGGCGCGACATAGGTGAAGAGCCGCGGATCCTCGCCCCCGACCAGCCATCCGCCGCCATTGGGCAGGGCGGTGACTTCGGGCTCCGGCGCGACGCCGGAGCGGGGCGCGATCTGGGTCTTGAGCAGCGCCCTGGCTTCGGCTTCGGCGTTGCGGGGCTTGACCTCGAAGAGCACGACGGTGCCGTGCTTGAAGAGCGCCCATGCGCCGTCGGGCCCCTGCATGCGCGAGAGGGCCGCCCTCCAGCGCGCCACGAGCATGTCGAGGGGCGGAGCGGCGAGGAGCGGTCTGGCGCGGGTGAGCGTGCGGGCGTCCAGCGCCTCCATGTCTTCGTCCACGAGGGAGAGATCGACGAGATCCTCCTGATCCTCCTCGAAGTCGAGGGGGAGGACGGGAGGCGCGAGCAGCGCGGAGGGGGGCGCGAGATCCAGCTTCATCATGTCCGCAGGCTGCGCCTCGTCGTTTAACCGGACGTTAAGCGTGGGGCTATGCGGATGATCAGGGTCGGTCGCCTCCGCCGCTTCCTGCGCCGGGAGCTTCGGCGTCCCGGCGACGAGGGGCGGCGCGAGCAGCGAGATGGGCGGCAGGATGGGCGGCGGCGCGGGAGCGGCGTGCTCGGGCGCTTCGGCGGGAGCTGGTCCGGCGAGGGCTTCCGGATCCCTGTCGGGCGGAGGGGCCGCAGGCTCTGGGATGTCGAAGGCGGCTTCCTGCGTCTGCACGAGGCGCCGCGCTTCGCCGATGGCGAGGGCTGGCGGCGCGGCCGCAGGCGCCGGATCGGCGGCCGGGGGCCGCTCGGGAGCCTCCTGAGCGCTTCTGGCGGGCGCGGGCTTCGGCTCCACGAGGGGCGCGGCGGGCGGCGCGGCCGAGGGCGTCGGCGCGGCGGGCGGCGCCGGCGGAGCGGCTCCGCCGCGGGGATAGGGGGTCGGCTCCGCCTTGAGCGGCGGGGCTGCGGATGTCTTGAGCCCGACTCCGGTCGGACGGTGGCGTGCGATCTCCTCGCGCAGCGCCTGGGTGGGATTGGGGCGACCGCCGAAGAGGCGACCCACCCAGCTCCGGAGGTTTGAGAAGAAGCTCATTCGGATAGGGAACCCTGCGGCGGAGGATGCGTCAAGTCGATGAGCGGGTTTCTCGCAAGAACCACGCCGCCGGGCCAGCGAAAATCACGCCGAAAGGGGGTGGAGGAGGGCGCTGCGAATCGCCCTTCCCTCTGCGTTCACTCCACGCCGAGCTTGCGCTTGACGAGTTCGTTGAGGGCCTGGGGATTGGCTTTTCCGCCCATGGCCTTCATGGCCTGCCCGACGAACCATCCGGCGAGGCTGGGCTTGGCCCTGGCCTGCTCGACCTTTTCGGGATTGGCGGCGATGACGGCGTCGACGGCGGCTTCGATGGCGCCTTCGTCGGTGACCTGACGCATGCCGCGCGCCTCGACCACGGCGGCGGGGTCTCCGCCTTCGGTCCAGAGGATCTCGAAGAGGTCCTTGGCGATCTTGCCGGAGATGTCGCCCTTCGCCACGAGATCGACCACGCCGCCGATCTGCGCCGCCGAGAGGGGCGAGGCGGCGAGCTCCAGGCCTTCCTTGTTGAGGCGCCCGAAGAGTTCGTTGATGATCCAGTTGGCGACGGATTTTCCGTCCCGTCCCTGCGCGGCCTCCTCGAAGAAATCGGCGGAGGCGCGGTCTGCGGCGAGCACGGCGGCGTCATAGTCCGTCACGCCGTAATCGGCGACGAGGCGGGCGGTCTTGGCGTCCGGGAGTTCGGGCAGGCTGGCGCGGATGCCCTCGACGAAGGCTTCGGTCAGCACGAGGGGCGGCAGGTCGGGATCGGGGAAATAGCGATAGTCCTGCGCCTCCTCCTTGGAGCGCATGGCGCGGGTCTCGAGCTTGCGGGGATCGAAGAGGCGGGTCTCCTGATCGATCTTTCCGCCGTCCTCGATGACGGCGATCTGACGCCGGGCCTCGGTCTCGACCGCCTGCATGACGAAGCGGATGGAGTTGACGTTCTTGATCTCGCAGCGCGTGCCGAGCGGCCCGCCGGGGCGACGCACCGAGACGTTGACGTCGGCGCGGAGGTTGCCTTTCTCCATGTCGCCGTCGGAAGTCCCGAGATAGCGCAGGATGGTCCGCAGCTTGCGCAGATAGGCTCCGGCCTCCTCGGCCGAGCGCATGTCCGGCCGCGAGACGATCTCCATCAGCGCCACGCCCGAGCGGTTCAGATCCACGAAGGAGGAGTCCGGGTCGAGATCATGGATGGATTTTCCGGCGTCCTGCTCCAGGTGGATGCGCTCGACGCCCACCTTGCGCGCGATTCCCGGCCCGAGCTCGACCAGCACTTCGCCTTCTCCGACGACCGGCGTCTTGAACTGGCTGATCTGATAGCCCTGCGGCAGATCGGGATAGAAATAGTTCTTGCGGTCGAATCCCGAGCGCAGGTTGATCTTCGCGGCGATTCCGAGTCCCGTCCGCACGGCCTGCTCGACGCAGAAGGCGTTGACCACGGGCAGCATGCCGGGCATGGCGGCGTCGACGAGGCTGACGTTGGCGTTGGGCTCGGCGCCGAAGCTGGTGGAGGCGCCCGAGAAGAGCTTCGCCTCGGAGGCGACCTGCGCATGGACCTCCATGCCGATCACGACCTCCCATTCGCCATCGGCGCCGGAGATGTATCTGGGTTCGGGTTCGCGAAGGGCGGCGGACATGCAGGGACTCCTCGAAGACTGCGCGCCCTCTCCCTAGCGCCTTTCGCGGCGCGGCGGAAGCTTTTGCGCGCAGGCCCCGGCCGGAGAAGCGGGGGCGCCTTCCCCCGGCGGCGATGCGCCGGACCGCGATTCCGCCTTGACGGACAAGGGCTTTCCATGGCGTTTCCTCAAATTCTGGCGGCTGCGGCGGGATGGGCGTCGGGACGGGCGGGAGACCATGGAGATCATGAGAAAAGCGGGGATGGGCGCGGAGGCTTTCCGCGTCGCGGCTGTGCTGGCGGCTCTGGCGGCCGGAGGCGCCGCCGCGCAGGAGGCCTCCCCGCTTCCGGAGCCTGCGCCCGCCCTCTCCGCCGCCGCCGAGGCGCAGATGGCCGCCGAGAGCCGCCTCGGCGCCGAGATCGACCTCGAAGCCGCCCTGCGGGCCATGGACGCGGGCCGCCTCGCCGAGGCGGCGGGCTTCTTCGACATGGCTCTGGCCAAGATCGGGGGCCGCGCCTCGGCTCAGGACGAGGGCTTGCGCGGCCGCGCGGTTTTCGGGCGGGCTCTGGCTCTGGCCTCGCTGGACCGCGCGGCGGGCCGGGGCCCCCGCGAGAGCCGCGCCCTGGCGCAATTGCCGCCCCGCAGCCCGGAGATGGAGGAGACCGCCGAGACGGCGCTTGCGCGGGCTGCAGTCCATCTGGCGCTCGGCTCCTCCACGCTGGAGGAGGCGCAGATGGCGCTCGACGCGGCCTCCGCCCGGGGCCTTCGCGCCGACGGCTGGCGTCTGGAGATGCTGCGCGGCGAGATCGCCTATCGTCTGGCGGGCTACGAGGCGGCCCTGACCCATTTCAAGGCGGCCGGACAGGCGGGCGCGCCCGGCGGCGCTGCGGAGCAGGCGGTGGGCGACGCGCTGATGGCCCTGCGCCGCTGGCCCGAGGCCGAAGAGGCCTATCGTCTGGCGGCGGAGGCGCGTCCTCAGGATCCGGAGGCTCTGCTCCGCCGCATCCGCGCCCGCGAGGCGCAGCGTCGTCCTGCGGGCCGGGATTTCGACCCTCTGGCGGCGATGGACCTGGCCGGAGCGCGGGGCGCTTCGGGCTACGCCTTCCTGGCCGAGCGCGGGGCTCTGCGCCGGGCGGCGGGGCTGACGAAGGAGGCTCTGGAGGATCTGCGCGAAGCGGTGGATCTGGCGCCTCAGGAGAAGAAGGCGATGGCCCGTTACGCCTATGGGGCGGCGCTTGGCGACGCCCGGCGCTGGCAGGAGGCGGATCAGGTCTTCCAGAGCATCGAGAATCAGCCGGAGATGCGGGCCCTGCTGGATTTCCAGCGCGGCCGCATGATGCTGGACGCGGGCCAGCCGGCGCGGGCCCTGACGCTGTTCGAACGGGTGCTGGAGCTGCGTCCCGGAGATCCTTCGGCGCTCTACAACCGGGGCGTGACGCGCCTGCGGATGGGCCAGCTCTCCGCCGCCGAGGCGGACTTCGCCGCCGCCGCCGCCCGCGACCCGACGGCGCCCGATCTGCGCGACGCGCTCGGGCGGATGAAGTTCCAGTCCAGCGTGATGCAGGGCGCGGCCTTCTACGACGCGGCGGTTCTGGCCCATCCCAACGATCCGGAGAGCTGGACCCAGCGCGCGGGCCTTCTTCTGGCGATGGGTCAGCCCGCCTCCGCCGCCCAGGACGCCGCCTCGGCTCTTCGCCTTGCGGAGCGCCATCCTCAGGCGACGCTCTACATGGCCGAGGCGCAACTCGCCCTCGGCGACGTGGCGGCGGCCTACGACTACGCCGAACAGCTGCGGCGCTCCCCGACTCAGGCGGGCCCTGCGGCTCTGGTGCGGGCCCGGGCGCGTCTGGCGCAGGATCAGGCGAACGCGGCCATGCGCGAGCTGGACGCGGCGGAGGTGGCGGGCGCGCCCCTCGACCAGATCGCTCTGGCGCGCGGTGAAGCGGCCCTGGCCATGGGGCTCTCCGATCACGAGATCGGCGGCTATTACGATCAGGCGGTGTCCTTGTCGGGGGGGGCTGCTGCGGCCTTGTCGGGTCGGGCGCGTTTTCTGGCCTCGCGGGGCATGACGAGCGGGGCGCTGGCCGACCTCACCCAGGCCCTGAACATCGCGCCGAACGATCCGACGCTTCTGGCGCGGCGCGGCGAGCTTCTGCGGCTGCTCGGCGAATGCGCGCGGGCTCAGGAGGATCTGGACCGGGCTTTCGAGATGGGTCTGAAGGATTCGGAGGCGCGTCGGGCCCGCGCGGCCTGCCGCGCCAAAGATGGACGGATTTTCGGCGCCATCGGCGATTTTTTCCGCGCGATGTTCTGATTCGAATCAATATGCGGCGTTTCGACGGTTGTTCTTGCGCCGGTTTGCCTCCATTTTGGGACGGCGTCGGGCGAAACCCTCGGCGCGAAGATCCGGAGCGGGCGGGCAGGGGGCCGGGCTCGGGCGCAGGAACGAGTTTGAAACGTGAGGCGTTTTTTCGGCTTTTTCTTTCTGATCCTCGGGATCGCGGCGGCTTTCCTCGACTACGCCGCGACCGAAGGGCCGCCGACGGCGGTGGATCTGCGGCCTTTCGGCCAGTACTGGGAGCGGCTGCATGCGGCGAGCCTTCAGGGCTTCGCGGGCTTCGCCGCCGAGGAGTTTTCTCAGGGGTTCTGGAACGGGGCGGTGCGTCCCCTCCTGGAGGCGCCGGGGGCTCTGGTGTCTCTGGGGCTGGGGGCTTTCCTTCTGGTCTGGTCCCGGCTTTCGGGACGCCTGCGTCGGCGTCGGCGCTCCGGCTGAGGCGCCTCCTCCAGGCGTCGGATTGACGCGGCCTTCGCCGCATCGCAATATGCGGCCCGCGAAAGGCGCGGGCCAGGGGGAAAAGCCATGACGAACGCCGCCGACAAAGGCAAGAAGGCCGCCGCCGAGCAGGCTGTGGCTCTGGTTGAGCCGGGGATGCGTCTGGGTCTGGGCACCGGCTCGACCGCAGAGATCTTCGTGAAGCTGCTGGGGGCGCGCGCCAAGCGCGAGAAGCTGGAGCTGGTCTGCGCGCCGACGTCGATCCGCACGGGCGAGCTGGCGGAATCCGTGGGTCTGAAGCTGGCGACGCTCAACGAGCTGGGCTGGCTGGACCTCACCGTGGACGGCGCCGACGAGATCGACCCCGAGCTTCGCCTGATCAAGGGCGGCGGCGGCGCGCTTCTGGTGGAGAAGATCGTTGCGGCGGCCTCCAACGAGATGGTGGTGATCGCGGATTCCTCCAAGAAGGTGGAGCGCCTCGGAGCCTTTCCGCTGCCCATCGAGGTGGTGAAGTTCGGGTGGCGCAACACCGCCGCGCTGATCGAGCAGACCTTCGAGGAATTCGGCTGCCGCCCCGTCGAGGGCCAGCTGCGCATGCTGCGCGGGGCTCCCTTCCTGACCGACGAGGGCCATTACATTCTTGATTATCCGCTTGAATCCATTCCCGATCCGGACGAGCTGGCGATCTTCCTGCCGACCATTCCGGGCGTGGTGGATTCCGGCCTCTTCATCGACTACGCCACCCGCGCCCTGATCGGCGCGCCGGACGGCTCGGTGGAGCTCCTCGCCCTCGACGACGAGGAAGACGAGGACTGAGCCTCCGCCTTCCGTGAGGGCGGAGCGGCGTTGCGGCGCGCTTTTGGCGCATGTCGCCTTGCGGGGCGAATCGGATAGCCCTTCCGCAGCCGGAGGGGCCGCGCCCTCCCGCCAGACGCGCTTTGCAGGAGATCGCCCATGACCCGGAGCCCTTATGACCTCGTCGTGATCGGCGGCGGCTCCGGCGGCGTGCGGGCGGCGCGCATGGCGGCCCAGACGGGGGCGAAGGTGGCTCTGGCCGAAGAGAGCCGCGTCGGGGGCACCTGCGTGATTCGCGGCTGCGTGCCGAAGAAGCTCTATGTCTACGCCTCCGGCTTCTCCGAGAGCTTCCATGACGCCGAGGGCTTCGGCTGGAGTCTGCCCGCCGCGCCGGTCTTCGACTGGAGCAGGCTGGTGGCGGCCAAGACTCGCGAGATCGCCCGCCTGGAAGGGGTCTACGGCGCGAATCTCGCGGCGGCGGGGGTGGAGACGATCCCTCAGCGCGCCACGGTGGCCGATCCGCATGGGGTGCGCCTGGCCGACGGGAGCCTGCTGGAGACCCGTCACATCCTGATCGCCACGGGGGCGCGCCCGACGCGGCCTCCGGTTCCGGGCGCGGAGCATTGCCTGATCAGCGACGACGTCTTCGATCTGCCGGAGTTCCCGAAGCGGCTTCTGGTCCTGGGGGCGGGCTACATCGCGGTGGAGTTCGCGGGAGTCTTCAACGGGCTCGGGGCGGAGGTGACGCTGGCTCATCGCGGCCCGAATCTGCTGCGGACCTTCGACGCCGATCTCCAGAGCCATCTTGCTGAGGAAATGGTGAAAAAGGGCGTGACCCTGCGCCTGGACGCCGAGCTCGAGCGCATCGAGAAGACGCCTTCCGGCTTGCGGGCGCATTTCGCGGGCGGCGAGGTTCTGGAGGCCGACGCGATCCTTGCGGCGATCGGGCGGGCGCCGAACACGGCGGGGCTCGGGCTGGAGGCGGCGGGCGTCGAGCTGAACGCCCGGGGCGCCGTGCAGGTCGACGAATATTTCCAGACCCGCATTCCTTCGATCTTCGCGGTGGGCGACGTGATCGGCGGCGTGGCCCTGACCCCTCTGGCGATTCGTCAGGGCGCGGCCTTCGCCCGGACGGTCTTCGAGGGGGTGCGGACCAGGGTGGAGCTCGCCGCCCTGCCGACGGCGGTTTTCTCGCAACCCGAGATCGGGACCGTCGGCCTGACCGAAGAGCAGGCCCGCGCCCGCGGAGAGGTGGAGATCTACCGCGCGAAATTCCGGGCGATGTTTCACACGCTCGGCGGCCGCGACGAGCGGACCCTGATGAAGCTGGTGGTTTCAAAGCCGGACCGGAAGGTTCTGGGGGCGCATGTCTGCGGCCATGGCGCCGCCGAGATGATCCAGACTCTGGCCGTGGCGGTGGGGATGGGCGCGCGCAAGGAGGATCTCGACCGGGTTCTGGCCGTGCATCCCTCCTCCGCCGAGGAGCTGGTGCTCATGAGCAAGCCCGTCGCCTGACGGGCCGTCGCGCAAGGGCGGTCACCCTGCCTTCATGGCAGGATGATCACCTCGTTCGTCTTGAGATAGCCGAGCGTGGCGCGGAGGCGCTCTTCGAGCAGGTCGGGATCGAGGTCGTCTTCTCCGAGCCCCTTCACCCGCCCTTCGAGCGCCGCGATCTCCCGATCCAGTTCGGTGCGCTGGGCTTCGAGCCTTTCGATCAGCGCCAGCTGCTCGTCGCGGGCGACGAGGCCGTATTTGCCCTGGAAGGCGTGGAAGGTGAAATAGGCCACCCCCGCCAGCAGAGCCGCCGGCAGCAGCCATGATCCGATCCGATCCGCCCAGAACCCGGCGCGCTCCATAGGTCAGCCTTTCAGCACGTCGCGTCCGGCGTAGATCGCCGCCGCGCCCAGCTCCTGTTCGATGCGCAGGAGCTGATTGTATTTCGCCACCCGATCCGACCGGGCGAGCGATCCGGTCTTGATCTGCCCGCAATTCGTGGCCACGGCAAGATCTGCAATGGTGGAGTCCTCGGTCTCGCCGGAGCGATGGGACATCACCGCGCGATAGCCCGCCTTGTGGGCCATCTCGACGGCTTCGAGGGTCTCGGTGAGGGTGCCGATCTGGTTGACCTTGACGAGGATGGCGTTGCCGACGCCGCCCTTGATCCCCTGGGCGAGGCGCTTCGGATTGGTGACGAAGAGATCGTCGCCGACGAGCTGGACCTTGCCGCCGATCTGGTCGGTGAGGATCTTCCAGCCCTCCCAGTCGTCTTCGGACATGCCGTCCTCGATGGAGAGGATGGGATAATCTCCGGCGAGCTTCGCCCAGTAGGCGGCCATTTCGGCGGGCTTGAGCTTCAGGCCCTCGCCGTCGAGATGATAGAGGCCGTCCTTGAAGAATTCGGTGGCGGCGGCGTCGAGCGCCAGCATGACGTCATGGCCGGGCTTGAATCCGGCGGTCTCGACGGCCTTGACCACGAAGTCCAGCGCGGCGCGGGTCGAGGCGAGATTGGGCGCGAAGCCGCCTTCGTCGCCGACGTTGGTGTTGTGCCCGGCGGCCTTGAGCTCCTTCTTGAGCGTATGGAAGATCTCGGCGCCCCAGCGCAGCCCCTCGGAGAAGCTCTCCGCGCCGACGGGCATGATCATGAATTCCTGGACGTCGATGGGATTATCCGCATGGGCGCCGCCGTTGACGATGTTCATCATGGGGGTGGGCAGCCTGCGCGCCGAGACTCCGCCGACATAGCGGTAGAGCGGCAGCCCGACGCTTTCGGCGGCGGCCCGCGCCACGGCCAGCGACACGCCGAGGATGGCGTTGGCGCCGAGGCGGCCCTTGTTCTCGGTGCCGTCGAGCTCGATCAGCGCCTGATCGACCTCGACCTGATCGGTGGCGCGCAGGCCCACGAGGGCGCCGAAGATCTCTCCGTTGACGGCTTCGACGGCCTGGGTCACGCCCTTGCCGAGGTAGCGGCCCTTGTCTCCGTCGCGCAGCTCGACGGCCTCATGGGCGCCGGTGGAGGCGCCCGAGGGCACGGCGGCGCGTCCGAAGGATCCGTCCTCCAGGGCCACGTCCACTTCGACGGTGGGATTTCCCCGGCTGTCGAGAATTTCGCGGCCAGTCACGTCGATGATGGCGACCATGGAATGCGCTCCCTGAGGCTCCGGTGGGCGGTTGAAGACCTGTCGGCTGTCTAACGCAGCGCAGCAGGAAAGGAAAGCGGCGGAAGCCCGGCCCCGAGGGCCTTGCGGCCCCGGAGATCCCCGTGACGGAATCGCGGAGCGGCGGCTTCCTGATCGGGGGGCTCCCTCGCGAAAGGCCTTCCGCCCGCCTATCTCCAGAGGCTTGAGCGCGCCTCCGGGCGCGGCGCATCCGGGAGAAATTCATGGCGATCGAGGCTCTGGCGGAGATCTGGGACGATGTGGCGAGTTCCTTTCAGGCGACTTCTGCGCCTGTCGCGGCGGCGCGGATGTTCATCGCGGCCTGTTTCGGGGCTCTGGTGGGAATCGAGCGGGAGCTGAGCGCGAAGGCGGCGGGTCTGCGGACGCATATCCTGATTTCTCTGGGGGCCTGTCTGTTCGCGCTGGTCTCCTTCGAGATCGTGGAGTTCGCGCAGCAGGATCCGACGGCGCAATCGGCGGATCCCTTGCGCCTGATCAGTTCGGTGACTTCCGGAGTGGCCTTTCTGGCGGCGGGTTCGATCATCGTGAGCAAGGGGCGGGTGCGCGGCCTGACCACGGGCGCGGGCATGTGGATGGCGGGCGCGATCGGCCTGGCTTGCGGAGTGGGCAAGATCGGGCTTGCGGCCATGGCGACGGGCTTCGTGCTGGCGGTGCTGTGGCTGTTGCGGGGCGTGAAGGAGGCGCTCGCGCCCGAGGAGGAGCCGCCCGTCGATTCGAAGGGCGGCGGCTGAGCTTTGGGGGGCTTCGCAGAAAAAACAGATTTCCTGCGTCTTGATGCCGTCTTCCTGCTTGCCAAGCCTGAAACGGCCGATTATAAGCCCCCCATCCGCCGCCGAGCCAAGATGTTCGAAGGGCGTAGGGGTGCATAGCTCAGTTGGTAGAGCAGCTGACTCTTAATCAGCGGGCCGTAGGTTCGAGTCCTACTGCACCCACCAAGATCTCTCCAGATCGTTGAAAATCATCTTCAAATCGTCATGAAGGCTGGGCTTCACCTTCGCCTCTGAAAGCGTTAACCTTTCCGAGAAATCGGAAAGGAGCCGTCATGAAGGCCTGGTGGGAGAATGTTTCGGTCTGGTTCGGGGCTCTGGAGCCGCTCGCGAAAATCGCCGTGGCGATCGCGGGCCTCCTTCTGCTGGTCGGAGTCCTGAGAGGGCTCCTGGGCGGTTCGCGGCGCAAGACCGTCGGAACGCCCTTCACGCCCGCCGCCTCCTATGGCGCTCCCCCCATTCAGCCGAGAATCACCCCTCCCTCCGCGCCCGCCCCAAGGGACGAGCCGAAGGAGGAGGCGCGTCCGGTCCCGGTCTCCGCGTCCGCCTCCGCGCTTCCGCTCTCGCTCGCGACGGGCTCGGCGCTCGGGCGCTACGTCGATCTGGAGCCTCTGGACCGCGCTCTGGTCGAGCAGGCCTTCGACGCCTTCCGCCGTCGGGCGGGCAAGGGCGGCGAGGTCGGCCTCGCCCCCATCCTCGCCGAGGCCGAGGAGGGACGCGGCGCCAGACTTCTCGCGCGGGCCGAAGCCGAATACGCCAAGGCGGCGGGTCCTCAGGCTCTCGGCGAGGCGGCCTGGCGTCTGGCGGGCCTGACCCATCCCGAGGACAGGACGCGGGCTCTGGCGCTCTATCGCGAGGCGACGGGCCTTGCGCCGCATCTGGCGGGGGCCTGGCTGGGGCGCGCCCGCGCCGCCGAGGCCGCAGGCGAGTCCGCCGAATCCGTCGAGGCTCTGGAGCGGGCCGTCTCCCGGGCGCGCGAACCGCGTCTGCGGGCGGCGGTCCTCGCGGAGCAGGCCGCGCGGGCTCTGGCCGCGGAGCAGACCGCCGAGGCGCTGCGGATCGCTTCCGAGAGCGCGGCGCTCTGGCGGCCTTTCGCTCTGGAGCAGACTCCGGCGGGCGAGGCGGCGCAGACGGCTCTTGCGGCGGTTCTGGGCTCCTCCGGCGAGGCGGCGCAGGCTCTGGGGGACTGGGCTCAGGCGCGGCTGCGCTTCGAGGAGGCGATGGAGCTGACCGCCTATCTGGCCACGCGCCGTCCGGCGGACGTCGAGCGGGCCTGGGCGGCGGGCGAGGCCGCCGACCGCATGGCCGATTTCCAGGAGGCCGAAGTCGAAGCCCGTCAGGCGGCTCAGGCGGCTCTTGCGGCGCGTCGGGCTGCGGCGGCGGAGCGCCGCGAATCGGGCGTGACGGCGGTGAAGATCGGCGATTCCCTGCGGATGCGGGGCAAGACCGAGGAGGCGCGGGCGCAATACGCCGAGGCTCTGGAGATCTTCGACGAGCTCGCCCTGAAGTCGCCCTCCAGCGCGACCGCCCGGCGGGATCGCGCCGTGGCTCTGGAGCGTCTGGGCGACGCGGCCTTCGCTCTGGGCGATCTGGAGGAGGCGCGCAGGCGCCTCGAAGCCAGTTTCCAGCTTCGCGAGGCGCGCGCGGCCGTGGATTCCTCCGATTCGGAATCCCGGCGGGATCTCGTCCTGGCGCTGATCAAGCTGGGGGACGTCGGGCGGGCTCTGGGCGAGCCGGGCGCCGAAGGCCGCTATGGGCGGGCTCTGGATCTGGCGCGCGGGCTTCCCGTCGCCGGTCCGGATCAGGTTCCGGCGGCGCATGTGCTGGTTCTGGCTCTGGACCGGGCGGCGACCGTCGCGCCCGCCGGAGAGGCGCGGGCGCTCTATGAGGAGATCCGGAGGATTCTCCAGCCTCTGGCCGAGGCGGGCCGGCTTTCCCCCGAGCAGCGGGCGGCGCTCTCCGCCGTGGAGGCTCATCTGGCGGGGTCGAGCGCGGCCTGAAACGGAGAAGGGCCCTCGCGGGCCCTTTCCTGTCGTCCTGTCGTTCCTGGGCGAGGGAGGGGCCTTTCAGGCCTTGTCGCGGGGTTTCTGCGCGCCCACCGGGCCGAGGTCTCCCCCGCCGAGAAGATGCATGTGGAGATGCGGAACCTCCTGATGCGCGGCGGGTCCGGCGTTGGCGACGAGGCGGAAGCCCTGGCCGCCGTCGGCTTGGGTCAACCCGGCCTTTTTCGCGGTTGCGGCGATGGCGCGCACGAATCCGACGATCTCCGCCTCGCTGGCCTTTTCGGCGAAATCCTCGAAGGAGACGTATCTTCCCTTGGGAATCACGAGGATATGCGTCGGGCCGAGCGGATTGATGTCCGGGAAGGCGAGGCTGTGCTCATCCTCATGGACGGGCCTGGAGGGGATTTCTCCGCGCAGGATCCTGGCGAAGACGTTGGACTCGTCATAGGCGGTCATGCCGTTCTCCTTGGAAGGCTCAATGCGCGCGCGAGGCCTTTTCGGCGAGGCCCGACAGGCCCTCGCGCCGGTCGAGTTCGGCGAAGACCTGCGCCATCCCGACGCCGCGCGCCTGAAGCAGCACCAGCCAGTGATAGAGCAGATCCGCCGATTCCGAGACCAGAGCTTGCGGGTCGTCCTGCAAGGCGGCGATGACGGTCTCCACCGCCTCCTCTCCGAGCTTCTGCGCGCAGGCTGCGGGGCCTTTGGCGAGCAGGCTGGCGGTGTAGGATTTCTCCGCTTCGCCCGCCGCCGCGCGCGCGCGAATCCGCGCCTCCAGACGATCCAGCGCCGATTCGCTCACTTCGCTTCTCCCGCAGAGGCCTCGGAGCGTCTCCCGGCCAAGCTGGGCCGTTCGACGCTCTCAGTTTCGAACTGGTCGCGTCTTCACGACGCGAAGCTGAAGAGGCTTCGCGGGAAAACGCTCTAGATTTCCCCCGTTTCTTTCACATGCCGATGAAGCTCGTCCAGAGTCTTGAGCGCCTTGGCGGCCATTTCGTCGATCTCGGCTTTGGTGATGCTGAGCGGCGGCGAGATGATCATGGAATCGCGCACCGCCCGCATGACCAGACCATTGGCGATGGAGCGGTTGCGCGTCCAGCCGCCGATGCGGCCCGGCTTGGCGAACCGCTTGCGGCTGGCCTTGTCCGGCGTCAGCTCCAGCTTGCCGAGCATGCCGAAGGTGGAGGCGTCGCCGACCACGGGGTGATCCGCGAGGGCGCCCCATTTCTCCTTGAGATAAGGCGCGAGCTCGCGCCTGGCCTTGCCCACGAGATCCTCGCCTTCGAGAATCGCGATGTTGGCGAGGGCCGCCGCGCAGGCCGCCGGATGCCCCGAATAGGTGAAGCCATGGGTGAACTCCCCGGCCTTCTCGTACATCGTCTCGGAGACGTGATCGGCCACCGCCACCGCGCCCATGGGCAGATAACCCGAGGTCAGGCCCTTGGCCATGCAGAGCACGTCCGGCTGGAGGTCGAAGCTGGTCGAGCCCCACCATTCGCCCGTGCGGCCGAATCCGCAGATGACCTCATCGGCGATGAAGAGGATCTCGCGCTCCCTGAGGATGCGCTTGACCTCCGGCCAGTAGGTCGAGGGGGGGATGATCACGCCGCCCGCGCCCTGGATGGGCTCGGCGATGAAGGCCGCCACGCGGTTCTCGCCGAGGCGGTCGATTTCGGCTTCCAGCGCCCGCGCGGCCTTGAGTCCGAATTCCTCCGGCGAGAGGTCGCCGCCTTCGTCATACCAGTAGGGCTGGTCGATATGGGCGATGTCGGGCACGAGCGGCCCGCCCTGCTCGTGCATGGCCTTCATGCCGCCGAGCGTCACGCCCGCCAGCGTCGAGCCGTGATAGCCGTTGCGGCGGCCGATGATGATGGTCTTTTCGGGCTTGCCCTGCACGGCCCAATAGGTGCGGACCAGCCGCAAGGCCGTGTCGTTCGACTCGGAGCCCGAGCCGGTGAAGAAGATCTTGCTCATGCCGGGCGGCGTCAGGCTGGCGATCTTCTCGGCCAGCTGGGTGGCGGGCGGATGGGAGCACTGGAAGAAGAGATTGTAATAGGGCAGCTCGTCCATCTGCTTCGCGACGGCGTCGCGGATCTCCTTGCGGCCGTAGCCGACCATCACGCACCAGAGCCCGGCCATGCCGTCGAGGATCTTGTTGCCGTCGGAATCGTGGATGTAGACGCCTTCCGCCCGCGTGATGATCCGCGAGCCATGAGCGTTCACCTCCTTCATGTCGCTTTGCGGATGCCAGTGATGGGCGGCGTCGCGTTCGCGCCATTGGGCGGTGGTCTGATTGGTGAGCATGTGAGCTTCCTCCCGGGGCTCGGAACGACCCTTGGGCCGCGGCCCGAAGGCTGCGGCGAAGGCCGGATGACTCCGGCGGCCAGGTCGAGGGTTCGGCGCGGCGCGGAGGGCTTCGCGCCCTCCATCCGTCCCGCGCATCTGAAATCTAGAGCCGCCCCACCGGACGGGGCGTCGCGCCTTTGGCCAGAGCCTGCAGGCAGAGCCATTCATAGGCCACGTGCGCGCCCGCCAGGGCGGTGATTTCGGCGTGGTCGTAAGGGGGCGAGACCTCCACCAGATCCATGCCGATCAGGTTCAGGCCGCGCAGACCCCGCATCAGCTCCAGCGCCTGCCAGCTCGCGAGTCCTCCGGGCACTGGCGTGCCGGTTCCGGGCGCGAAGGCGGGATCCAGCACGTCGATGTCGAAGGAGACGTAGACGGGTTTGTCGCCCACCCGCGCGCGGACGGCCTCGATGGTTCTGGCGACGCCTTCGCGGTGAATCCACGGGCTGCTGAGGATCTCGAAGCCGAAATCCGAGTCGTTATAGGTGCGCAAGCCCACCTGGACCGAATGCCCGGCGTCCACGATTCCCTCGCGGACGGCCCGCAGGAACATGGTCCCGTGGTCGAGGCGGCCCGGATCGTCGGGCCAGGTGTCGCAATGGGCGTCGAACTGCACGAGCGCCACCGGGCCATGTTTCCGCGCATGGGCCCTGAGCAGCGGGTAGGCCACGAAGTGATCGCCGCCGAAGGTCAGCATCTTCGCGCCCGAGGCCAGCAGCTCCGCCGCATGGGCTTCGATGCGGGCGGGAACCTCGGTCGGGTGATGGGGATCCACGAAGTGGTCGCCCCAATCGGCCACGGCCAGAGTCGCGAAGGGGTCGAAGCCCCAGGGAAAGGACTTCAGCTCCGCCAGCTGCGTCGAGGCCTCGCGCAACGCCCGCGGCCCGAAACGGCAGCCCGGACGGTTCGTCACGGAGGAATCGAAGGGGATCCCGCTCACGACCACATCCGCGCCCGTCAGGTCGCGGGTGAAGCGGCGGCGCAGAAAGGACAGCGCCCCGCCATAGGTCATCTCCGGAACCGAGCCGAGCAGGGATCCGGCCCGGAAGGCGCGGTCGCCATGGGTTTCTGAAGTCACGACGCCGCTCCTCTCTGGAAGCTCATGCAAGCTCCTGTCATTTGCCCGCGAGGGCCTTCTGTTCGTCGCGCCGCCTCTGACGCTCGGCGCGGATCATCAGCAGGCTCGCGATGAGGAAGCCCACCGCCACCACCACGATGATCAGCGTGGCCAGCGCGTTGATGACCGGACTCACGCCGCGCCGCACGCGAGACAGGATCTCGACGGGCAGGGTGGTCGAGCCGGGGCCCGAGACGAAGCTCGCGATCACCGCGTCGTCGAGCGAGAGCGTGAAGGCCAGCAGCCACCCCGAGATCAGCGCCGGAGCGATGATCGGCAAGGTCACCGAGAAGAAGACCTTCAGCGGTCTTGCGCCCAGATCCATCGCGGCCTCTTCGAGCGAGCGGTCGAAGCCCGCCAGCCGCGACTGCACCACCACCGCCACATAGGCGAGGCAGAAGGTGGTGTGGGCGATGATGATCGTGGTGGCGCTGCGTCCTGCGGGCCATCCGGTGGCCTGCTCCAGCCCCACGAAGAGCAGCAGCAGCGAGAGCCCCGTGATGACCTCGGGCATGACGAGCGGCGCCGTGACCATGCCCGTGAAGAGCAACCTTCCCTTGAATCGCCCGAAGCGCGAGAGCACGAAGCCCGCGATGGTGCCGAGGATCGTGGCCAGAGTGGCGGCGATCACCGCCACCTTGAGGCTCACGAGGGCGGCGTTGACCAGGGCGACGTCCTTGAAGAGCTCGCCGTACCATTTCGTGGTGAATCCGCCCCAGACCGTCACCAGCCGCGAGTCGTTGAAGCTGTAGACCACCAGCGAGACGATGGGCGCATAGAGGAACAGAAAGCCCAGACTGGCGGCGATGAGCAGGAAACTTCCGCTACGCATCAGCGTTCCTCCCCGGTTTGGCCCTGCGCGTTGCGGAACAGCATGATCGGAGCCACCAGAAACAGCAGCATGGCGATGGCGACCGCCGAAGCGATGGGCCAGGCGCGTCCGGTGAAGAACTCGTCCCAGAGCACGCGGCCGATCATGAGCGTGTCGCTCGGGCCGAGCAGCGCGGGGATGACGTATTCGCCCACCGCCGGAATGAAGACCAGCAGACAGCCCGCCAGGATTCCGGGCAGCGACAGCGGCAGCGTGATGCTGAGGAAGCTGCGGATGGGCCCCGCCCCGAGATCCGCCGAAGCCTCCAGCAAGGTGCCGTCGAGCTTCTCCAGGGTGGTGTAGAGCGGCAGGATCATCAGCGGCAGATAGGAATAGACGATGCCCACATAGACCGCGAAATTGGTCTGCATCATCACGATGGGCTCGTCGATCACGCCGAGCCACATCAGGAAGTTGTTGATCACGCCGTTGTTGTTGAGGATGCCGATCCAGGCGTAGACGCGCAGCAGGAAGCTCGTCCAGAAGGGCAGGATCACGAGCATCAGCAGGGTGTTGCGCCAGGCGGGCGAGCTGCGCGCGATGGCGTAGGCCATGGGATAGGCCACGAAGAGGCAGAGGATCGTCGAGATCGCCGCGATCCGGATCGAGGTCAGATAGGCGTCGATGTAGAAGCGGTCTTCGAGCAGGAACTGATAGTTCTCCAGATGGGCGGTGATCTGGAGCTTGCCCTCCGCCCAGGTGAAGAGCGGCGAATAGGGCGGCTGCGCGATGAGCTGCTCGGCCACCGAGACCTTGAACACCACCAGAAAGGGCGCGAGGAAGAACAGCAGCAGCCAGATCATCGGCAGGGCGATCACCAGCCGCCGCCCGTCGGTGAGGACGCGCAGCAGCCAGAGCGCCAGACCCAGCCCGAGAATCGCGTAGATGATGGTGCCGAAGCCCACGCCCTTGTTCGAGAAGAGCATGACCGCGAAGACCAGCCAGGCCAGCCCCAGACCGATCAGGGCGACGGCGCCGCGCGTTTCGGCGCCCTTCGTCACGCCGAGCCGGTGGAGCGTCGGGGCGAGGCGTTGCGCCCAGGGTTCGGGGGCGGCCATCGCCGTCCCTGCGCCCGCGAGGTCCGGCGCGCTCATGACGACAACGCGACGCCGCTGGGCGTCTCCCAGGAGAGGAAGACGGGCTCTTCCCAGGTGATGGGGTCTTCATGGCGGTCGCGGTTGGTCTGGGTGATGCGCACCCGCTTTCCGCTCGGCAGCCGGATGCGGTAATGCGAGAGCCCGCCCAGATAGGAGATGTCCTCGACCACGCCGGAGAGCACGTTCTCCGTTTCGGCGGGGCGCTCGCGGCCCATGAGGATCTTCTCGGGCCGCACGGCCACCGCGATGGGATCGCCCTCGCGGCCGGGCACGGCGTAGCCGATGCGGATGCGCGCGCCGGCCTCCTCGGAGTCGATCACGGCGTGGTCCACGCCGTCGACGAGGATGCGGCCCTCGAACATGTTCACGTCGCCGATGAAGTTCGCGACGAAGCGGCTGCGCGGATATTCGTAGATCTCGCGCGGCTCGCCGACCTGGGTGATCTGGCCCTGATTCATGACGCCGATGCGCGTCGCGAGGGTCATGGCCTCCTCCTGGTCGTGGGTGACCACGATGAAGGTGGTGCCGAGCTTCTCCTGGATTCCGACCAGCTCGAATTGCGTCTCCTCGCGGAGCTTTTTATCCAGCGCGCCCAGCGGCTCGTCGAGGAGCAGCAGCTTGGGGCGCTTGGCGAGGGCGCGGGCCAGCGCCACGCGCTGTCTCTGGCCGCCCGAGAGCTGATGGGGCCTGCGCTTGCCGTAGGGCTCCAGCTTGACCATGCGGAGCATCTCGGCGACGCGTTCGTCGCGTTCGGCGCGCGGGACGCCGTCCTGCTTGAGGCCGTAGGCGACGTTGTCGGCCACGCTCATGTGCGGAAACAGGGCGTAGGACTGGAACATCATGTTCACGGGGCGGTCGTAGGGCGGAGCCCCCGCCATGTCCTGGCCCTCGATCTCGATGGCGCCGGAGGTGGGCTGCTCGAATCCCGCCAGCATGCGCAGCAGCGTGGACTTCCCCGAGCCCGAACCGCCCAGCAGACAGAACAGCTCCGAACGGTAGATGTCGAGGGAGACGTTGTTCACCGCGACGAAGTCGCCGAACTTCTTCGTGACGTTCCTGATGCGGATGAAAGGCTTGGCGTCGGGATCGGCCCATGGCGCGCGCGCGGCGGCCCCCGGAACCTTGGGTTTCTGGGCGAGGCTCATGCTCCGCGTTCTCCCCTCTGTGGCGCTTTTCTGTGGCGCTGCGGGCCGGAGCGCCGCCCCGCCCTCGGGAGCGGGGAGGCGCGAGAGCTCCGCCCGGTCCCCTCGGCCGGGCGGCGCGGGATCTCCGGATCAGCGGCCGGTGCGGATCTCGGTCCACATGCGGTTGATGATCCGGTCCACGTTCGGCGGATAGATCGGCGAACCGAAGGTCTTCTCCATGACCTCGGGGGGCGGATAGACGCCTTCGTCCGCGCGGACGCTCTCGTCGATCAGCTCCTCGGAGGCCGGGACGGCGTTGGCGTAATGGACGTAGTTGGAGATGCCCGCGATGATGTCCGGCCGCAGGATGAAGTCGATGAACTTCTGGGCGTTCTGCGGATGCACGGCGTCCCTGGTGATGGTCATCAGGTCGAACCAGAGGATCGAGCCTTCCTTCGGGATGACGTAGCCGATCTCGACGCCGCGTCCGGCCTCTTCGGCGCGGTCGCGGGCCTGGAGGATGTCGCCCGACCAGCCGTAGGCCACGCAGATCTCGCCGTTGGCGAGGTCGTTGATGTATTGCGAGCTGTGGAAATACTTGATGTGCGGCTGCACGCTCTTGAGCAGCGCGGCGGCCTTGTCGAGATCGGCGCGCTCGAAGCTGTCATGGGGCAGGCCGAGGTAGTTCAGCGCGACGGGGAAGGTGTCCGGCGCGGCGTCGAGCAGCGTCACGCCGCAGGCGGCGAGCTTGCTGACGACCTCGGGCTTGAAGAGCAGGTCGAAGGTGTTGAGCTCGAAGTCCTCGCCGAGGATCTCCTTCACCTTCTGGACATTGTAGCCGATGCCGTTGGTGCCCCAGAGGTAGATGGCCGAGAACTTGTTGTCGGGGTCGTATTTGGCGACGCGCTCGGCGAGGACCGGATCGACGCCCTGCAGGCTGGGCATCTTGTCCTTCTCGAACTCGCGGAAGACGCCCGCCTGGATCTGGCGCGCGAGGAAGTTGCCGGTCGGGACGACGATGTCGTAGCCCGAGGAGCCGGCCAGGAGCTTGGCCTCCAGCACGTCGTTCGAGTCGAAGACGTCGTAGGTGACCTGGATGCCGGTCTCCTCGGTGAATTTCGCGACGGTGTCCTCGGCGATGTAGTCGGACCAGTTGTAGACGTTGAGGCGCTTGGGCTCCTCCTGGGCGGCGGCCGGGAGGGCGATCAGGGCCGTCAGGGCGGCGACGCTGAGCGAAGAAAGACGCATCTGCGGGCATCTCCTCAAAGAGAACCGTGGTCCCGACCCGAAGGCCGGAGGGCTTTTGCGGCGAAGCCTCGCCACGACGTTCAGGGAACGCGCAAATCGCGACGCGCGCAAGAGCCAACTGCGAAAATCTCACAAGGTCATGCGCGGCGGCGGATCCTGAGCGCGGGGCCCTGACGAAAATGTGAACATGGGCGCGGAGCCGCGTCAAGCCTTCCCGAAGGGGCTCCGGCGGGGCGCGGAAGAACTTCCGCAGGCGGAAGGCGCCCCGATTGACAGCCTGCGAAATCTCCCGCTAGGCTTGGATCCGGAGAAGATCATGACCAGAACGCAGAAAGACGACCGCGTCGCAAGGGCGACGCGAGCTCCTGATTTGCGGCTTGGCCGCCAGACTTCGGATGCGCGGCCTGGCCGCCAGGCTTCGATCGGCGGCCGCTTCCGGAAGGCGGCCTCCGGGCGCAGCTTCGCCGAGCCCGACCCTGACCCCATGGGCGGTCGGGTCCCGGCGCAGGCCCTGTCCGGGGCTGCGTCTTCCGGCGCCCCCGACGGGGAGGACGTCCAGCGCGCCTTCGGGCGATCCGCCGGACCCGGCGCCGCCTTTCCCGATTCCGTGATCGACGCCGTCCGGACGAGGCCGCGCGCCTGAGGGCCGGCCCCCAATCGCTATCATGAGGAGGAACGACATGAGCTTCGCCGATGAGGTGGAAGCCTTCGCTGCGGCGAATCCCGGAGTCGACGTGGTGGAGGTGCTCTTCTCCGACATCGGCGGCGTCTGGCGGGGCAAGCAGTATCCCTTCAAGTCGCTCGCGAAGATGGGCGATTCCGGAGCCAACTTCCCGCTTTCGGCGATGCTGCTGAACGCGCATGGCGAGACTCCGCGCGAGGTGCTCGAAGATCCGCTCGGGGGCGACCCGGACGGCGTCTTCTTCCCGGTGCCGGGGAGTCTGCGCATCATCCCCTGGGAGAAGCGCCCGACGGCTCAGGTGATCGTCCGCGCCCATGGCCCGGACGGCAAGCCCTGGCTCGGCGATCCGGCGCGGGTGCTGCATCAGGCGCTGGAGCCCTTCCGGCTGATGGAGCTGCGGCCGGTGGTGGCGCTGGAGTACGAGTTCTATCTCGTGGACGCGAGCCAGGATCCGCCCCGTCCCCTGACTCCGCCGCGCGGCGGCGTGCCCTTCGAGGGCGCGCAATGCTACAACATGGACGTGCTCTACGACGCCGCCGACTTCCTCGACGAGCTGGAGGACGTCTGCGAGATCCAGGACATTCCGATCACGACCATCCTCTGCGAATATGGAGACGGGCAGTTCGAGGCCAATCTCCAGCACGTCGACGATCCGGTGAAGGCCTGCGACGACGCCATGTATCTGAAGCGGGCGGTGAAGGCTCTGGCGCGCAAGCGCGGCCTCATCGCGAGCTACATGGCCAAGCCCTTCTCCGAGGGCACCGGCTCGGGCATGCACATCCACATGAGCGTGCTCGACCGCAAGGGCCGCAACATCTTCTCGGGCATCGAGGGCGAGGTGGCGCTGAAACACGCCATCGGCGGCATGCTGGAGACCATGTCCGAGGCCATGGCCTTCTTCGCGCCCAACGCCAACAGCTACCGGCGGCTCCAGCCGGGCGCCTTCGCGCCCTGGGGGCCCAACTGGGGCGTGAATCATCGTTCGGTGGCGGTGCGCGTGCCTCTGTCGGGAGATTCGGACGCCCGTTTCGAGCATCGCGTCTCGGGCGCCGACGCCTGTCCCTATCTGGCTCTGGCGGCGGTTCTGGCGGGGGCGCATCACGGATTGTCGCAGCGCCTCGACCCTGGTCCGGCCATCGCGACGGGCCGTCGGGGCGGGGCTCCGCCGCCGATGCCGCTGCGCTGGCGCGAGGCGCTCAACGCGCTGGACGACGCCCAGATCATTCCGGATTATCTCGGCGAGGACTTCATCAACCTCTATCTGAGGGCCAAGCGGATCGAGGAGCAGCTCTTCCACGCCGAGGTCTCCGACCGCGACTGGGGCTGGTATCTGCGCGTCATCTGATCGTCGCCGCGTCCGGCGAGACATGAGACCCCGTCCGGAGCGGATCCGGGCGGGCCCAGGTTTTCTTCAGGAGGCCCCGCCCATGCCCGAGCCGCACGCTCCTTCCCTTTACGCAGCCACGGTCTCGCCGGTTCCGGAGCGCCCCGTCTTCTCCGGCGAGGCCTCGGCCGACGTCTGCGTGATCGGGGCGGGCTTCTCCGGACTGAACGTCGCGATCGAAATGGCCGAGCGCGGACGCAGCGTGATCCTGCTGGAGGCGCAGCGCGTGGGCTGGGGCGCCTCGGGGCGCAACGGCGGACAGGTCCAGGGCGGCTTCCTCAAGGAGCCGGGCATGGCGAAGGTCGTCGGCCAGGAGACCCTCGACGCCCTGCGCTACCGCGGTCAGGAGATCATCGCCGCGCGCCGCGCGACATACGCCATCGACTGCGACTGGCGGGACGGCCACATCGAATGCGCCGCCAAGCCCTCCCATGCGCGGGGAATGGAGGCTCACGCCGCCGAAGCCGGGCTGCGCTTCGTGGCGAAGAAGGACATGCCCGCCGAAATCGGCTCCGAGCGCTTTCATGGCGGCGTCGTGGACATGCGCAACGGCTATCTGAATCCGCTGAAGCTGGCGCTCGGCGAGGCGGCGGCGGCGGAATCCCTCGGGGTGAGGATCTGCGAAGGCTCCGAGGCTCTGGACATCCTGCCCGGCGACGCCAGGGCCGGACGCAAGCCCGTCGTGGTCACGGCCAAAGGCCGCGTGACGGCGGGCGCCGTGGTTCTGGCGGGCGACGCGCTGCATCATCTGCTTCCGGGGAAGCTGGACGGCGCGATCATTCCGGCGGGCAGCTACATCATCGCCACCGAGCCGCTGGATCCCGACGTGCTCGCCTGGACCGCGCCCAGGGGGCTTTCCGCCCATGACACCCTGACCATCCTCGATTACTGGCGGCCCTCGGCGGATGGACGGATGCTCTACGGCGGGCGCTGCGATTACGCCAACATGCCTCTGAAGAACGTGGCGGAGAAGATCCGTCCGCGCATGATCGCGACCTATCCGCAGCTGGCGGCGCTGAAGATCGATTTCGCATGGGGCGGCGCCATCGGCGTCACCTTCACCCGGGCGCCGCAATTCGGGCGCGTCGAGGGCGAGGTCTATTATCTTCAGGGCTATTCGGGCCATGGGCTGAACGTCAGCCACATCGGCGCGGAGATCGTGGCTCAGGCCATCGCCGGATCGGGCGAGCGGCTGGACCTCTTCGAGAAGCTGCCGCTCTGGAGATTGCCGGGCGGCTCGCGCTTCGCCAATCCGGCCCTGGCGCTGGGGATGCTCTGGCACCGCCTGAGGGACGCGCTCTAGACGCGCTCTGGCCGGGCGCGCTCCGGGGTGGTCAGTCTCCGCCGCCGCCGCCGCCCTCTCCGCCGCCTCCGTCTCCGCCGTCGTGGCCGTCGGCTGCGTCTGCGTCGCCGCTTTTCGCGTCGTCGTCCTCTTCTTCCTCTGAGGGGCCGAAGAGGAGGATCATGCGCAGGCCGAGGAAGCCGATCAGGCAGGCGAACGCGAGGGAGGCGACAAGGTCCCCTCCCTGGCTGGAGGAGGGCGCGGCGCCCGGGAGAAGCATCAGGATTCCCGGAAACAGGATCATGCGCATGGATTTCCCCTCTTCAAGAGGGAGGAATCCTGCCGTCATGTCCTGGGGATTGCAAGTCGATCCGGAAAAAGGGCGCCCCGGAAGGCGCCCCGTCCGGCCTGCGCGGCGGCGTCAGAAATCGGGGCGCTGCTCGATCAGGCCGAGGTGGCGCGTCTCCAGACGCAGGTCGTATTTGGTGCCGTCCTCCATGTAGGCGTCCTCGACGGTCCATTCGGCGCCGTTGGCGGAGAGCACGATGTCGCGCCAGGACATGAAGGCCAGTTCGCGGAGGCGGCGCTCGATCTGGTCGCGCTCGTCGCCGTCGGGCAGACGCTGGGCGGCGGCGGGCGCGGGAGTCAGGGCGGAGGCCGCGACGCCGAGCGCGGCGGCCAGGAGGATCGGAAGGCGGAGACGGGCGGTCATGGATCGTCCTTTCTCGGAGGGCGGGGCTGGACGACGCAAGAAGGGCGCCGTCGCCGCGCATTTAGCCGCGAAGGGCGCGGGTCTTCAAGCTTTCGAGCCGGTTGAACGCGCAGGCGTCTTTCGCGTGGTCAACCTCGTCGCAGAGGCCTCCGGACTATTCCGCCTCAATGATCTTCGCGCCTTGCCGCAGGGCCCAAGCGGCGGCTTGTTTGCTCGCGCGGCATTTCGTGAGGTTGATGAGCTTGCGACCTGCATGCCATTTCTCGTCGCCGCTGGAAGCGCTGAGCCTGACGCGATCGCCAGCGAGATCCACAGAGACGACCTTGCCGACGATATTGATGGGGCCGAGGCGGTCGATGCAGACGATCTCGCCGACTCGCACACTGCTCGCCGATTGTGCGAAAACGGTTGAAGGGACAGCCATCATGAAAATCATGGTCGCGAAGATCTTGTTCATATCCCTCTCCGTGAATAATTGATATTTCTTCAACCATAATGATTCATGAATAAATAATTATTTTTGTCAAGTTGTATCTTTGAGCTGTGCGGAAACATGAAAAACTCCCCCTGCGAAGAGGGGGAGCACCGGAATTTATGGACTCAAACTGGCGAGATCCGGAAATCCACCCGGGCGTCAATCCCGCAGGAGTTCGTTCACGGCGGTCTTGGCGCGGGTCTGGGCGTCCACGCGCTTGACGATCACCGCGCAGGAGAGGCTCGGGCCGGGCGAGCCGTCGGGCAGGGGCTTGCCGGGCAGGGAGCCGGGCACCACCACCGAATAGGGCGGAACCTCGCCGATGAAGATCTCGCCCGTCGCGCGGTCGACGATCTTCGTCGAGGCGCTGATGAAGACGCCCATCGACAGCACCGAGCCCTTGCGCACCACCACGCCCTCGACCACCTCGGAGCGGGCGCCGATGAAGCAATCGTCCTCGATCACCACGGGCGCGGCCTGAAGGGGCTCCAGCACGCCGCCGATCCCGACGCCGCCCGACAGATGCACGTTCGCGCCGATCTGCGCGCAGGAGCCCACCGTCGCCCAGGTGTCGACCATGGTGTTCTCGCCCACCCGCGCGCCGATGTTCACGAAGCTCGGCATGAGCACCGCCCCCGGCGCGACATAGGCCGAGCGGCGCACCACGCAGCCCGGAACCGCCCGGAAGCCCGCCGCGCGGAACTCCTTTTCGGTCCATCCGGCGAATTTCGAGGGCACCTTGTCCCACCAGACCGCGCCGCCGGGACCGCCGGGGACGATCTCCATGTCGTTGAGGCGGAAGGAGAGCAGAACCGCCTTCTTCACCCATTCGTTGGCGTTCCATTTCCCCGCCGCGTCCTGTTCGGCGGCGCGCAGGGCGCCCGCGTCCAGTCCCGCGAGCGTCTCCTCGACGGCGGCGCGGAGTTCGGCTTCCGTCGCCGAGATCCTGATCTCGGCGCGGCGCTCCCAAGCGGCTTCGATCAGGCTGCGCAGGGTCTGAAGGCGGTCGGCCATGGGATGTCTTCCTCAGGAATCGGGAATCAGCGACGCGCCAGAAGCGCGGCCAGTTCGGGTTCGGGATAGGCGTCGCGGGCGAGGGCGGCGTCGATGATCTCCCGCGCCTCGCCGAGGTTCACGCTGCGGATGGCCTTCTTCACCGCCGCGATGGAGGCCGGACGCATCGACAGCGTCTCCACCCCCAGCGCCGCGAGCGCCACCGCCGCCACCGGCCTGGCGGCGGCCTCGCCGCAGAAGGACAAGGGCAGGTCGAGGGCGGAGCAGCGTCCGCAGATCTCGCGGATGAAGCGCAGGAAGCTCGGCTTGAGCACGCCGTAGCGCCAGGCCACGCGGTCGTTGCCGCGGTCGGCGGCGAAGAAGAACTGCGCCAGGTCGTTCCCGCCGATGGAGAGGAAATCCACCTCGCGCAGGAAGTCGTCATGCGCATAGGCGAGGGAGGGCGTCTCCATCATGGCGCCGACCTCCAGCTTCGAGGGACGGGGCGTCCCGGCCTCGGCGAGCCGCTCGATCTCGCGCATGAGCAGGGCCTTGGCGCGCTGGAACTCCTCGCGCTCGGCGACCATGGGGAACATCACCGCCAGAGGCCCGCCCTCGGCGGCGCGCACCAGAGACTGAAGCTGCATCTTGAGCAGCGCGGGCCGATCCAGCCCCACCCGCAGAGCCCGCCAGCCGAGCGCCGGATTCTCCTCGCGGCGGGTCTGGAGGTTGAGATAGGGCAGCACCTTGTCCGAGCCCACGTCCAGCGTGCGGAAGACGACCCGCTTGCCCGCCGAGGATTTCAGGATCGCGCGATAGAAGGCCTCCTGATCGGAGCGGCGCGGCAGCCGGGCGCGGATGAAGAACTGAAGCTCGGTGCGCAGCAGCCCGACGCCCTCGGCGCCGGAATCGCGCAGGCTCGGCAGATCCGCGAGGATGCCCGCGTTCATGAAGAGCCGGATCCTCCGCCCGTCGAGGCTCACGGCGGGCAGACGCCGCCAGGGGGCGAAGGCGGCGCGCTCCTGCTCCTTGAGGGCGATCTTGTCGCGGAAGGCGGCGAGCACGTCGGGATGAGGCCGCAGATGGACCTGGCCCTGATCGCCGCTGACGATGACCGGATCGCCCTGCTCGACGCTCTCCAGAGCGCCCCGCGCCTGGACGACCATGGGAATCCCGAGGGATTTGGCCACGATGGCCGCATGGGCGCCCGAAGACCCCTCCTCCAGCACCACGCCCTTGAGGCGCTCGCGGCCGTAATCGAGCAGCTCGCCCGGCCCGAGCGCCCGCGCGATGAGGATGGCGTTTTCCGGCAGATCCTCGGGATCGATCTCGCGCACGCCCAGCAGCTTGCGGATGAGCCTTTCCGCCAGATCGTCGAGATCGTCGAAGCGCGCCCGGATGTAGGGGTCGGAGACCCGCGCCAGCTTGGCCCGGGTGTCGGCGCGGGCCTGATCCACGGCGGCCTCGGCGGTGAGTCCGGCGGCCACGCCCTGTTCGATGCGGCGCATCCAGCTTTTGTCCTGGGCGAAGAGCCGGAAGGCCTCCAGCACGTCGCGGGGGGCGTCGTGAGCCTGGGCGGCTTCGCTCTCCAGCAGGCGGTCGAGGTCGCCGCGCAGCGACTCCATGGCCTCGCGCAGACGATGCTGCTCCGCGGCCGCGTCCTGAGCCACCGGATTGGGCAGGCTGTAGGGCGGTTCGCGCAGGGCGGCCACCCCGATGGCCACGCCCTCGGCGGCGGGAGTCCCGTGCAGATGCAGCGGCGCCTTGCGGCCTCCGCGCGGCAGCAGCCCCGCCGGCTCGGCGGTTTCGGCCAGCACGGCGGCGAAGGTTTCGAGGGCGGCGATCTCGTCCTCGGTGTAGCGCCGCGCGACGCGGTTCTGCACCACCAGCACGCCCCGCAGACGCATGCCGCTCTTCACCGGCACCCCGAGGAAGGAGCTGAAGTCCTCTTCGCGGGTTTCGGGCAGATAGCGGAAGGCGGGATGTTCGCGGGCCTCGGGGGCGTTGACGATCACCCGCTCGCGGGCGATCAGCCCCACCAGCCCCTCGCCGACGCGCAATTGCGCCCGCCGCACCGAATCGGGGTTCAGGCCCTCGGTGGCGTAGAGTTCGAGGATCTCCGAGCCGCGCAGGGCGTAGAAGGAGCAGACTTCGGCCACGAAATGTCCGGCGATCCGCTTGACGAAGGCGTCGAGCCGCTCCTGGGCGGAGGCGCCGGAGGTCAGGGTTTCGCGCAGCTGGCGCAGGAACAGGAAGGCCGTCCCCTCGCGGCGGAGGCCTTCGCCTCCCGCCGCCCCGGGGGCGCTGCGTCCTTCCGGCTCGCGGGCCTGATCGGAGCCCGTCATGCGCCCGTCCTTTCGTGAACGCCCTCAGGCGGCTTCGAGGTTGAAGGCCTTGTGGAGCGTCCGCACGGCCAGCTCCAGATACTTGCGGTCGATCAGCACGGAGATCTTGATCTCCGAGGTGGTGACCACCTGGATGTTGACGTTCTCTTTCGCCAGAGCGGCGAACATGGTCTTGGCGACTCCGGCGTGGCTGCGCATGCCCACGCCCACGATGGAGACCTTGGCCACCTCGCGGTCGGTGAGGATCTCCTGATAGTCGATCTGGGGGCGGGCCTTCTGGAGGGCGGCCAGAGCGCGGTCCACCTCGGCGAGGCCGACGGTGAAGGTCATGTCCGTGCGGCCCTGGGCCGAGACGTCCTGGACGATCATGTCGACGTTGACGCCCGCGTCCGCGATGGCGGCGAAGATCGCGGCGGCGACTCCCGGCTTGTCGGGGATCCCGTGCAGCGTGAGCTTGGCCTCGTCGCGCGAGAAGGCGACGCCGGTCACCGGTTTGTTCTCCATGACTTCCTCCTCGGCGCAGACGAGCGTGCCCGGAGTGGCCGCGTCGGCGGGTTCGAAGGTCGAGCGCACATGCAGCCGGACCTTGTTGCGCATGGCCAGCTCGACCGAGCGCGTCTGAAGCACCTTGGCCCCGAGCGAGGCCATCTCCAGCATCTCCTCGAAGGAGATGCGTTCGATCTTGCGGGCGGCGGATTCGATGCGCGGATCGGTGGTGTAGACTCCGTCCACGTCGGTGTAGATGTCGCAGCGTTCGGCGCCGATGGCGGCGGCCACGGCCACGGCGCTGGTGTCGGAGCCGCCGCGCCCGAGGGTCGAGACGCGGTTGTCGGGGCCGATCCCCTGGAAGCCCGAGACCACCGCATGCAGGCCTTCGTCGAACTTCTTCAGGAGGTTCGCCGGATCGATGGACTCGATGCGGGCCACGCCGTGGGCTCCGGTGGTGCGGATGGGGATCTGCCATCCCTGCCAGCTGCGGGCGGGCACGCCCAGCTCCTGGAGGGTGAGGGCCATGAGTCCCGAGGTGACCTGTTCGCCCGCCGCGACGACCGTGTCGTATTCGCGGGCGTCGTAGAGCGGCGAGATCCCGCGCACGTAGTCGACCAGCCTGTTCGTCTCGCCCGCCATGGCCGAGACCACCACGGCCACCTGATGCCCGGCGTCCACTTCGCGTTTCACATGAAGCGCGGCCTGACGGATGCGGTCGGGGGTGGCGACGGAGGTGCCGCCGAACTTCAGCACGAGCCGGGACATGAGGGCCTCTTGATCTTCGGACGATCTTTGCGCGGATGTGAGAGAGCGGGCCGCCTTGCGGCGGCGGCGCTCTTGTAGACTCGGGCGGGGGAAGGCGCAAGCGGGGCCTCGCCTTTCGGGGAGGGCGTTTCGTCTCGGTTCTCGACGCGGGAAGGCGGGGGGATTATCCTTGAGCCATGACTCAGACCCGCCCTCTGTCTCGCGAGACGCTGAAGGCCGCCCTCGGCTGGCTGGCCGAACTGGGCGTGGACGAGACTCTGGCCGAGGCGCCGCAGGATCGTTACGCCGAGGCTCTGCGCGAGGCGCCGCGCCTGAAGAGCGGCGCTCCTCCGGCGGCTTCCGCGGCGCAGCCTCGGGCGCGCCCCGCGGCGAGGCCCGCGCCTGCTCCGGCGGCTGCGCCCGTCGCGCCGGACCCTCAGGAGGCGGCGGCGGCTTCTCTGGCTTCGGCGGCGCGCAAGGCGCCCGATCTCGACGCGCTGAAGGCCGTGCTGGAGGCGTTCCAGCATCCCTTGCGGGCGGGCGCGCGGCGGGCGGTCTTCGAGGACGGCCTGCGCGGGGCGCGGCTGATGGTGGTGGGCGAGGCTCCCGGCGCCGACGAGGACCGGCTTGGAAAGCCCTTCGTGGGGCGCTCGGGGCAATTGCTCGACAAGATGCTGGCGGCCATAGGTCTCGACCGGAGCAAAAGCGACCCCAAGGAGGCCTTTTATCTCGGCAACATCCTGCCTTTCCGGCCTCCGGGGAACCGCACGCCGAGTCTGGCGGAGGTCGAGGTCTTTCGTCCGGCGCTGGAGCGTCAGATCGCTCTGGCCAGGCCGGAGATCCTGCTTCTGGCGGGGGGCACCCCGACCAAGGCCCTGCTCCGCACCGAGACGGGCATCATGCGCCTGCGCGGGACATGGAGCCTCGTGCAGGTCGAGGGCCGCGAGCTTCCGGCCTTGCCCTTGTTTCATCCGGCCTTTCTGCTGCGGGCTCCGGCGATGAAGGCTCTGGCCTGGCGCGACCTCCTCAGCCTGAGGCGGCGTCTGGACGGGGGGTGACCCGCGTTCCGTCTCCTCCGCCCCAAAAGCCTCTTGGCGGAGGGGCGGCCTCGGTTATGCTTCCTCCAACCAAAAACCAGGGAGGAGGAAGCCATGGCCGTTCTGGCGGTGGATCAGGGCACCACGTCGAGCCGCGCGATTCTCTTCGACGACAAGCTGCGCCCCATCCGGACGGGCCAACATGAATTCGCGCAGCATTTCCCTCATTCCGGATGGGTCGAGCATGACGCCGAAGAAATCTGGGCGACCACGCTTCAGGCCATCCGCGACGCTCTGAAGGGCTCCCCGGCCCCCGCCGCCCTCGGAGTCACGAACCAGCGCGAGACGGTCGTCATCTGGGAGCGCGCCACCGGCAAGCCCATCCACCGGGCGCTCGTCTGGCAGGATCGCCGCGTGGCCGAGCGTTGCGCGGCTCTGCGGGCCGAAGGCGTCGAGGGGATGATCTCCGCCCGGACGGGCCTGTTGCTCGATCCCTATTTCTCGGCGCTCAAGGCGGCCTGGATCCTCGATCACGTCGAGGGCGCCCGCAGCCGCGCCGAAAAGGGCGAATTGCTCTTCGGCACCATCGACAGCTGGCTGATCTGGAATCTGACCGGCGGCCGCCTCCACGCCACCGACGCCACCAACGCCTCAAGAACCATGCTCTACGACATCCGCCGCAACGCCTGGGACGAAGATCTCTGCCGTCTGCTCGGGGTGCCCATGGCCCTGCTGCCGGAGGTCAAGGATTGCGCCGATGATTACGGCGCGACGGATCCAGCCTTGTTCGGCTCGGCGATCCCGATCCTCGGCGTGGCCGGAGACCAGCAGGCCGCCGCCATAGGCCAGGCCTGCTTCCGGGCGGGCATGATGAAATCCACCTACGGGACCGGCTGCTTCGCGCTGCTGAACACCGGCGAGACTCCCGCCTTTTCGCGCAACCGCCTCCTGACGACCATCGCCCTGCGGCTGAAGGGCCGGACGACCTATGCTCTGGAAGGTTCGATCTTCGTGGCGGGGGCGGTGGCGCAATGGCTGCGCGACGGATTGAAGATCATCCGGTCCTCCTCCGAGACCCAGGCTCTGGCCGAGGCGGCCGATCCGGAGCAGGATCTCTATCTCGTGCCCGCCTTCACGGGGCTCGGCGCGCCCTGGTGGGACGCCGAGGCCCGGGGCGCGATCTTCGGCCTGACGCGCAACTCCGGCCCGGCCGAGTTCGCCCGCGCGGCTCTGGAGTCGGTGGGCTACCAGACGCGCGACCTCTGGGAGGCCATGCGCGCCGACTGGCCCGAAGCCGCCGAATCCGTGCTGCGCGTGGACGGGGGCATGGCGGCCAACGACTGGGCGATGCAGTTCCTCTCCGACATGCTCGACGCGCCCGTGGACCGGCCTCACGCGCTGGAGACGACGGCTCTGGGGGCGGCCTGGCTGGCGGGCTCTCAGGCGGGCGTCGCGCCGGATCAGGAGGCCTTCGCGCGGGAATGGGCTCTGGAGCGCCGTTTCGAGCCCCACATGAGCGCCGAACTCCGCGACCGCAGATACGCCGGCTGGCGCGACGCCGTCCGCCGCACCCGCACGACCTCCTAACCCGTCCTGCGCTCCCGCATCCAGAGCATCCCGGCGAGGATCAGCCCGCCGATCCCCATGGCCATGCTCGCCAGATAGCTCGCGGCCCCGAAGCGCGGATAGAGCCAGGCGGCGCCGAAGCTCGCGGCCCCCATGCAGGAGGCGATGAACAGGGCCGAATAGAAGCCTTGCAGCGTCCCCGCCATGCGCGCGGGGGCGTGTCCGGCGATGAAGCGCATGGCCGCGATATGCGCCGCCCCGAAGCTGAAGCCATGCAGAAGCTGCAGGGGGCCCAGAAGCGCCAGATGCGGATTCGTCGCCGTGATCCCCCAGCGCAGCGCCGCCCCCGCGCCCGCCAGAGCCAGCAGAGCCGCCGGAGAACTCCGCGGCGAATAGCGGTCGATCAGCAGGAAGAACAGGATCTCGCCCATCACGCCCAGGGCCCAGAGCGTGCCGATCACGCCTTCGCCATAGCCGATCTCCCGCCAGTGGATCGAGCCATAGGCGTAATAGATGGCGTGGCTGGCCTGGACCAGCGCCGCCCCCAGGGCGAAGAGCGGAAAGGGCGGGCGCCTGAGCAGGGCGAAGGCCTCCTTGAGGAAGCCTTTGGGCCTCTCCGGCGCGGGGGGCGGCTTGGGAAAGGCCGTCACCGCCGCCGCCGAGGCCAGTCCCAGCAGCGCGAGGCTCCAGAAATAGGGCGCCCAGGGCCCCCAGGCCTCCATCATGAAGCCGCAGACCAGATTGGCCAGGATGAAGGCCGCCGAACCGAAGCTGCGCGCCACGCCGTAGAGGAAGCCCTCGCGCCGGGCCGCCGCATGGGCCAGCGATTCGCAGAGCGGATAGACTCCCGCCAGCATGGCCGCCGCGACCACATAGGCGACCATCATGGCCCCTCCGCTCAGGAGCCCCTGAGCCATGATCGCCGCCGCCACGCCCAGCAGCGCGAAGCTCAGCGTGCGGCGCGGGGCGTCGAAGCGGTCGGCGATCATGGGCGTCCCGAGCGTGAAGAGCGGACGGGCCAGAAAGCTCGTGGCGATGAGCGTCCCCACGGCGGCTTCGCTCAGGCCCCGCGCCTGCAGCCAGAGCGGCCAGAAGGCCGTCTGCGCCGAGGAGCCCATGAACAGCACGGCGTAAAAGGCCGAAACGCGGTGAAAGGGCGTGAGCATGGAGCGGCCTCGAAGCCCCGGACGCGGGGCGGGAGAAGGCGCGAGGCTTCGTCCCTGCGCGCCCCGGAGCTGAAGGCCGGAGCTATAGGACCGAAGCGCGCCCGCCGCAATCTCGCCTCCCGAGGGGGCGGCGGCTTCTCCGGCTTCCGGAGGGCGACGCAATCGCCTCTTTGCCTTCCCGAGCGAAACCCCTAAATAGGACGGAAGGGAGTTTCTGGGGGAGTTCTCGAGAGCCTCCGGGCCGAACCTCCAAAGGAGCAAGATATGAACGCCGTCCTTCTGGCCAATTTCAGCGTCTGGCAGCTGCTGATCGTGGCCATTCTCGTGGTCGTGCTTTTCGGGCGCGGCAAGATCTCGGATGTCATGTCGGAGTTCGGCAAGGGCATCAAGGGCTTCAAGAAGGGCCTGAACGAAGGCGAAGAGAGCGCCGACGTCGCCGCCCGCAAGCTCGACTCCACCGACCCCGCCGCCCCCGGCGCGAACGCGACCATCATCGAGGGCGACCGGTCCAGGGATCGCGCCTGACGTCGAAGGCGCGGCCGCTTCCTGCGCGGCCGTCGCCGCGCGGTCTGGCGGCCTGAGAGGAGTCCCGGATGTTCGAGATCGGCTGGAGCGAGATGCTTCTCTGCGCCATCGTCGCCCTGGTGGTGGTGGGGCCGAAGGATCTGCCGCACATGATGCGCGCCTTCGGGCGATGGGTGGCGCAATTGCGGGGCCTGGCCGCGCAGTTCCAGCGCTCCATGGAGGAGGCCGCCCGCGAGATGGACAACGAGGATCTGCGCGACGCCCAGAAAAGCTTCCGCGACCTGAAGTCCATCCGCAATCCCTTCGACGCGGCCATGCGCGGCGTGACCGACGCCATCAAGGCGCCGCCGAAGCCTGCGCCCGGCGCCGGAGCGCCCCGGCCCGCGACGCCTTCGCCCGCGACGCCGTCTCCTCCTGCGCCCGCGCCGCCGCTCCCGAGCGGGGAAGGCGACGCCGCCGCTCCGCCGTCGGCCGCGGTTCCTGCGGCCTCCGCGGCTGCTCCGGCCTCCGCCCCTTCCGACCCCTCCCGCTGAGGCCCCTCCGCGATGAAAGACGAAGACGACATCGAAGCCTCGCGCGCGCCGCTGATCGAGCATCTGGCCGAACTGCGCAAGAGGCTGATCTGGGCGCTTCTGGCGCTGATCGCGGGCTCCATCCTCTGCTACGTCTTCAACCGCGATCTCTACAACATCCTCGCGCAGCCGCTGCTGAAGGTGAATCCCGCCGCCGAGATGATCTCGACCTCGCCGCAGGAGGCCTTCTTCGCCAAGCTGAACCTCTCGATCTGGGGCGGGTTCTTCCTTTCGTTTCCGGTGATGGCTTCGCAGCTCTGGGGCTTCGTGGCGCCGGGGCTCTATCGCGACGAGAAATCCGCCTTCGGGCCCTTCCTCGTGGCGACGCCCTTCCTCTTCGCGCTGGGCGCGCTTCTGGCCTATTACGTCGTGGTGCCCATGACCCTGGACTTCCTGATCGGCTTCGCCGAGCAGGAGAAGCAGGAAGGCTGGATCCCCATCCGCAACGTCAACCGGGTGAGCGAATATCTGGGCTTCATCAAGGCGATGCTCTTCGCCTTCGGCATCTGCTTCCAGCTTCCGGTGATCCTGCTCCTGCTGGGGCGGATGGGGGTGGTCTCGGCGGATCAGCTGGCGCGCGGACGCCGCTATGCGGTGGTGGGCATCTTCTTCATGGCCATGCTGCTGACGCCGCCCGATCCGCTGAGCCAGACCATCCTCGCCATTCCGGTCTATCTGCTCTACGAGATCTCGATCCGGCTCCTGCGCGTCTTCGAGCGCAGGCGCGCCGAAGAGGACGCGCGCGAAGCCGCCGCAGAGCAGGCCGAAGCCGGAGGAGAAAAGACCTCATGACCATCGAATTCGGGCAGGCCGACTCCCTGCGGCGCATCGCGGAGGCTCTGGAGCGCATCAGCCCGGCTCCGGCCCCGGCTCCGGACTTCGCTCAGGCGACGGTCTGGGTCTGGCGCGGAGCGGGCGAAAGGCTCGACCCGGTGACGCGCGTGAGCCGGGTTCCTCTGGCGCGTCTGGTGGGGATCGACCGCGCCCGCGACACGCTGCTGGCCAACACCCGGCGCTTCGCCGAGGGGCTGCCCGCCAACAACGCCCTGCTCTGGGGCGCGCGGGGCATGGGCAAGAGCGCCCTCGTCAAGGCGATCCAGGCCGACATCGAGGCGGAGCGGCCCGGAAGCCTGCATCTGATCGAGATCCTGCGCGAGGATCTGCCGACGCTGGGGCGTCTGCTCTCGATCCTGCGCGAGGCGCCGGAGCATCGCTTCGTGATGTTCTGCGACGACCTCTCCTTCGACAAGGACGACGCCCATTACAAGGCGCTGAAGGCGGCGCTGGACGGCGGCGTCGAGGGGCGTCCGCCCAATGCGCTGCTCTATGCGACCTCGAACCGCCGCCACCTCATGCCGCGCGACATGATCGACAACGAGCGTCAGACGGCCATCCACCCCGGTGAGGCGGTGGAGGAGAAGGTGTCGCTTTCGGATCGCTTCGGGCTCTGGCTGGGCTTCCATCCCTGCGGCCAGGACGAATATTTCGCCATGATCGAGGGCTACGCCAAGGCCTGGGCCATCCCCGTGACGCCCGAGGAGCTGCGCGCCGAGGCCGTCGAATGGCGCCAGACCCGAGGCGCCATGTCGGGGCGGGTGGCCTGGCAGTTCATTCAGGATCTCGCGGGCCGCAAGGGCGTGCGGATCGACGTCGAGGCGCCGCCCGCCGCGCGTGGGGCGGTCGCCGCCTCCTGAAGGTCAGGCGGCCCGCGCCGCGAGCCGCCGCTCCAGCTCTTCCGGCGAGGCCACGAACCAGACGCTTTCGCCCCGGTTGGATTCCTGGATGAAGTCGCGCAGGGCGCGGCTCTGAGCGCTCAGGGCGGCGAGATCGCCCATGATGACGATCCTCATGTGGTAATTCACGAATTTCTGCAGGATCGCTCCGGCGAGCCCCGTCTCCAGCCGGAAGAAGGCGGCGCCCAGCCTCTCCGCCGGGATGAGGGTCAGATCCGCGTCGCGGCCCCAGGCCTCGCCGAGGATCTCGTCGGCGTCCGCCTCGCAGAGGATGGCCAGGCCCTCGCGGGGCAGCGCCAGAAGGCGCAGGCCATGAGCCTCCCGGATCTCGCAGGTCGGTCGAGTCATGTCGCGCCCTCCCTCGCCGGAACTTCGCCTGCGATATGGAGCGCGGAGCCCCTGCGCGCAAGACGGCGATTCCGCGCGGAGGGCGAAAGAAAAAGGGCGCCGCAGCGCCCCTTTCCGGATCCCGTCGATCCCGGAGATCAATTGTCGAGGAAGCTCCGCAGCTTGCGCGAGCGGCTCGGATGCTTGAGCTTGCGCAGGGCCTTGGCCTCGATCTGGCGGATGCGCTCGCGGGTGACGCTGAACTGCTGGCCGACCTCCTCCAGGGTGTGGTCGGTGTTCATGCCGATGCCGAAGCGCATGCGCAGCACGCGCTCCTCGCGGGGGGTCAGGGAGGCCAGGACGCGGGTGGTGGTCTCGCGGAGATTCTGCTGGATGGCCGAATCCAGCGGCAGGACCGCGTTCTTGTCCTCGATGAAATCGCCGAGCTGGGTGTCTTCCTCGTCGCCCACGGGGGTTTCGAGGCTGATCGGCTCCTTGGCGATCTTCATGACCTTGCGCACCTTCTCCAGAGGCATCTGGAGACGGCCGGCCAGCTCCTCCGGGGTGGCCTCGCGGCCGATCTCGTGGAGGATCTGGCGTCCGGTGCGCACGAGCTTGTTGATCGTCTCGATCATGTGCACCGGAATGCGGATGGTGCGCGCCTGATCGGCGATGCTGCGCGTGATCGCCTGACGGATCCACCAGGTGGCGTAGGTGCTGAACTTGTAGCCCCGGCGATACTCGAACTTGTCCACCGCCTTCATCAGGCCGATGTTGCCTTCCTGGATCAGGTCGAGGAACTGGAGGCCGCGGTTGGTGTATTTCTTCGCGATGGAGATCACCAGCCGGAGGTTGGCCTCGACCATCTCCTTCTTGGCGATGCGGGCTTCGCGCTCGCCCTTCTGCACGCTCTGGACGAGGCGGCGGAATTCGGCGATGTCCACGCCGACCGCATGGCTGATCTCGGCGACGTCGTCGCGCAGCTTCTCGACGCGGGCGCCGTCGCGTTCGATGAACTTCGTCCAGGTCTTGCCGAGCTTGCCCACGCGGAGCGTCCAGCCGGGTTCGAGCTCGCGGCCGTAATATTCGCGCAGGAAGTCCTCGCGCTTGACCTTGTGGCTGTCCGCGAGCCGCGCGATCTGGCTTTCCAGCGAGATGAGCCGCTTGTTGAACCCGTAAAGCTGGTTCATCAGCGTCTCGATGCGGTGCGGGTTCAGATGGAGCTGATTCACCAGCACCACCATCTCGGCGCGCACGCGCTGATAGGCCCGCTCCTGATCCTGGGTCAGGCGGTCTCCGGCGGCGAGCGCCGCCTGGATGCGCGAATGCTGCATGCCGCGCAGTTCTTCGTAGAGCTCGGCGATGCGCCCCAGCGCCTCCAGAGCCTGAGGCCGGAGCTGGGCCTCCATCACCGACAGCGAGACGCTGGCCTCGTCGAACTCCTCTTCGGCGTCGGCTTCGCCCTCGGCGGCGGCGGCTTCCTCCTCCTCTTCCTCCTCGGGCAGCTCTTCTTCTTCCTCGTCCTCCTCCTCGTCGTCGTCCTTGCGGGCGGCCTTGAGGGGCCTGGCGGGCTTTTCGGGCCTGGCGGGCGCGGGCTTCTCCGCCTTCACGGCCTCGGGGGCGGCGGGAGCGGGCTGGGCCTTCGGCGCCGGAGCGGCCGGACGGGGCGCGGGCGGGGCTTCGGGCGCCTCGTCGAGCTTGCCTTCGGCTTCGGCGAAGTCGGGGCCTTCCTCGCCCTCGAATTCGCGGCCGCCGAAGGTGGCGTCGAGGTCGATGACGTCGCGCAGGAGGATCTGCTCCTCGAGCAGCTCCTTGCGCCAGATGGTCAGGGCCTGGAAGGTGAGGGGGCTCTCGCAGAGCCCGGCGATCATGGCGTTGCGTCCGGCCTCGATGCGCTTGGCGATGGCGATCTCGCCCTCGCGCGACAGCAGCTCGACCGATCCCATCTCGCGCAGATACATGCGCACCGGATCGTCGGTGCGGTCCATTTCGCCGGCGTTGCCTGCGGCGGCGGCGGGGAGTCGGGCCTCTTCGCCTTCGGCGGCTTCAGGCTCCTCCTCTTCATGGGCCTCTTCGGCGGCGGCGGCGCGGGCTTCGGTGGCCTCGGCCTCCTCCTCCTCGATGACGTTCACGCCCATGTCGTTGAGCATGGACATGATGTCCTCGATCTGGTCTGGAGAGACCCGATCCGAGGGCAGGGCCCGGTTGAGTTCGTCATAGGTGATCCAGCCGCGCGCCTTGGATTGGGCGATGAGCTTCTTGAGCTCCGCCTGCGTGGCTTCGCCGACGGGCGCAGCCGTCTCCGTCGCGCCGTCCATTTCCTTGTCCGCCATTGCCGTCCCCTTGGTCCGAACGCCCCTTCGCCGTGGTGAGGGCGCCTGTCGAAATTTCGCCGTTCGCGTCGTCACCGACGCCGTTTCGCCGCCTTCGCCGCGCGGGCGCTGGCTATGGCGGCGTCGAGATCCGCGCGGTCGCGGTCGGTGTCGACGCCGTCGGCCTTCCCGCCGACGGCCGCCATGGCGGCCGCGCGCTTGCGGGCGAGGCGTTCCTCGAAATCGGGATCCTCCTGCGGCGGAGCGGAAGGCGCCCGAGCCTGCAAGAAGGAAGCCAGCGCCTGGAAGGCCTTCTCCATCTCCGCCCGCGCTTCGGCCTCGGAGGCCTCGGCGCGCAGGGAGCCGCTCGGAACCTGCGCGGTCAGCTGCGCGCCGAGCAGGGCTCCGGGATCTTCTCCCAGCCTTTTGCGGAGATCCGCGCGCAGATCCTCCTCGGTGAGCGCCTCCCCACGGGCGATTCGCGCGGCGGCGGACGATAGGAGCCCGTCGCGAATCAAGTCAAGCCGCCGCGAATCGAAGTCCCAGCTCCAGAGATCCGATTCGAATCGCTCGATCAGGGCGGGCCGCCGCAGGCAGCCGAGCAGGATCCGCGCTTCCAGAGCCTTGCGGCCCATGGCGCCCGCATCCTGTTTGAGGCGGGATTCGCGTGTTGAATTCGTTGTCAGAATCGGCGCCTCCCAGGTTGCTCCGCGCCCTGCGCGTCTCCCGCCGGAACTTGTTCGTCTCGCCCCCGGAGCGAAGCCGCCCCTGCTCCGGGCCTCCTCGCGGGCCGCGCCCGCCGGCGCGAAGAGCGCCGCCCGGCGCTCGCGGATCGCCGCCGTGTAGTGAGCCCGCACGTCTGATTCGCGAATCAGGGCGAGCAGCTCCCTCAGCCGCGAATCGAAGGCGGCGCGCCGCTCCGGCGTGTCGAGCGGGCGGGCCTCCGTCTCGCGTCGCCAGAGCCGCGCGATCAGGGGCTCCGCCGTCTTCAGCACGGCCTCGACCGCCGCCGCTCCGCCTTCGCGGGCGAGGTCGTCCGGATCGCGGCCCGCCGGAGGCGAGGCGAAACGCAGCGACTTTCCCGCCGTCAGGAGCGGCAAGGCCAGATCCGCGGCGCGATCTGCGGCGCGCTGGCCTGCGGCGTCTCCGTCCAGCAGGAGAATCGGCTCGTCCGCGATTCGCCAGAGGGTCTTCAGATGGGACTCGGTCAAGGCCGTGCCAAGGGGGGCCACGATTCTGGACAGGCCCGCCTGAGTCAGGCTGATGGCGTCCATGTAGCCCTCGACGACGATCAGATCCGCCTCGCGGGAGGCGGCCCGGGCGCGGGCGACGTTGAACAGCGTGTCGCCCTTGTGGAAGAGCGGCGTCTCGGGCGAATTCAGGTATTTCGCCTTGGCGTCGGCCGAGAGCGCCCGTCCGCCGAAGGCGATGGCGCGTCCGCGCGCGTCGCGGATGGGGAAGATCACCCGGTCGCGCATCCGGTCGTAGAGCGATCCGTCCTCGCGCGCGGCGCAGAGCCCCGCCGTCTCCAGATCCTTCGCCGAGGCGCCGCCCTGCCGCAGATGCTGCGCCAGAGCCGACCCCGTCGCCGGGGCGTAGCCCAGTTCGAAGGCCTCGATGGTCTGGGGCGTGAGCCCGCGCCGCCGCAGGTAGTCCAGGGCCTCGCGGCCCGCGGCGCCGTGGAGCTGGCTGCGATGGAAGCGGATCGCGGCCTCGTTCAGCTCGACCAGCCCGCCTTGCGCCTCGCGCCGGGCCTCGGCCTGGGGATCGCGCGAGGGCAGGGGCATGCCCGCCTGAGCCGCCACGCGCTCCACCGCTTCGGGAAAGCTGAGGTTCTCCGTCTTCATGACGAACTCCAGCGCCCCGCCCTTGGCGTGGCAGCCGAAGCAGTAATAGATTCCCTTGCCCTCCAGCACATGGAAGCTGGAGGATTTTTCCTGATGAAAGGGGCAGCGCGCCCAGAAGTCTCCCCGGGCGGGCTGGGACTTCTTTCGGTCCCACGCGAGCTTGGCGCCGACGATCTGCGAAATCGAGACCCGGGCGCGCAACTCGTCCAGAAAGGCGTCGGAGAATCGCATGGGCTGGATATTGGCCGCGAGGCCTCCGAACGCAAGCCGGGGAGGGTCCGCATCCGAGGATCGGCGCGGGAAGAGGCGCGTCCGCCACGCCGGGCGGCTTTCCCCGGGGCTCCGGAGCGGCTACAGAAGACGTCGGTCTGACCAGAAGGAGACGGAGAATGAGCCTCAGATATCTGCATACGATGGTGCGCGTGCGGGACATCGAGGAGTCGAAGCGCTTCTATTGCGATCTGCTCGGGCTGGTCGAGGTCCGGCGCGTGGAGAACGAGAAGGGGAAGTTCACGCTGGTCTTCCTCGCGCCGCCCGACCAGCCGGACGCGCAGGTCGAGCTGACTTATAACTGGGGCTCCGAGGAGGCCTACAAGGGCGGCCGCAACTTCGGCCATCTCGCCTATGAGGTGGACGACATCTACGCCGCCTGCGCGAAGCTCCAGGCGGGGGGCGTGACCGTCAATCGTCCGCCGCGCGACGGCAACATGGCCTTCGTGCGCTCGCCGGAGGGGATTTCGGTGGAGCTGCTCCAGCGCGGCGCGCCTCTGCCGCCGCAGGAGCCCTGGGCCTCCATGCCCAATACGGGCGAATGGTGACGTGAAGACCCCCGGCGCCGGAGAGATCCAGCGCCGGGAGCCTGAAGGAAGGGGGCTCAGCCCTGAGCGCGGGCGGCCTTGGTCGCGGCGCCCCACCAGGCGAGTTCGTCGAGGAGCGATTTGGCCGAAGCGCCGATGCTGCCCTCGATCTCGCTGATTTCCTTGCCGCCTTGCCAGACCGCGAAGAAGTCTCCGCCGGCGATGTGCGTCGCCGAGCGCACCGGGACCATCTGGAGCTCCACGGCGATGTTGCGGGCGTGCTCGATGGCGCGGGCCGCGCCCACGCCGCCATAGCCCACGAAGCCGATGGGCTTGCGCGCCCATTCGACATAGGCCTGGTCGAAGGCGTTCTTCAGCGAGCCCGTGACCGAATGGTTGTATTCGGCGGCGACGACCACATAGGCGTCGAATTCGCCGATCTTCTTCTGCCAGGCGACGGCGCGGGGATCCTTGCTCGGCGCCCAGGCGTTGGAGGCCGCTTCGTTGAACAGCGGCAGGTCGAAGTCCTTGAGATCCACGATCTCGACGTCGAATTCGGGGCGCTGCGCCGCGAGGTCGGCGATCCATTTCGCGGGCTTGGGGCCGAAGCGGGTCTCGCGGGTGCTGCCGATGACGACGGCGAGTTTCAGCTTGCTCATGCTTGAAAGATCCTCATGAATCCTGGCCCGAACCGGGGGACGGACCGGGCCTTCGCCCAGCAATCTAACCCGATTCCGCGTCGTGCAAAGACGAAAGCCGGAAACAGAGCGTTCTGCTCAGGAAACAATGGCCGCAGCTTCCTTGCGCCGGATCGCCGCCAGAAGGCTCCGCGCGGCCCGCAGGGAAGGCAGCTCCTCGCCGGGGCCCCCGCCGAGCGCCGCCAGAGCTCTGGCCGCCGCGCGCTCCTGACGCGCCCGCCCGGGGCCGGAGCGCAACAGCGGCTCCAGAGCCGCCGCGAGGGCTTCGGGCGTGCAATCCTCCTGAAAATATTCGGGGATCGCCTTCTCGCCGCTCAGCAGGTTGGGCAGGGTGGCCGTGTCGATCTTCAGCAGCCGCCGGGCGATGGCCGCGCTCAGCGGATGCGCCTTGTAGCCGACGACCATCGGGGCTCCGCAGGCGGCCAGCTCCAGAGTCACCGAGCCCGAGGCCGCCAGAGCCGCGCCCCCTCGTCTCGTCTCGTCGCGCGCCGTCAGACGGAAGGCCGCGAATTTCCGCGCCTCGCTCTGCGCGAAGGGCTGTCCGCGCGGATCGAGCAGATGCGGCCGCACGGGCCAGCGCGCGGCGGCCTCGACGGCGAGGGCGGCCGAGCCCTCCGCCATGGGCAGCAGCGCCTGAAGATCCGGATGGCGGCCCTTCAGCAGTCCCAGAGCCGCGCCGAAGGGCTCGGCCAGACGCGCGATCTCGCCGCGACGGCTCCCCGGCAGAGCGACCAGAACCGGCGCCTCGGGCGAGAGCCCCAGATCCCGCGCCAGAGCCTCCGCCGCCCGGGGATCGGCCTCGCCGACGCGCTCCGCCGCCGGATGCCCGACGAAATCGCAGCTCAGGCCGTGGACGGTGAAATAAGGCGGCTCGAAGGGGAAGAGCGCCATCAGATGGTCGATCAGCCCTGCGAGCTTCTGCGCGCGGCCCGGCTTCCAGGCCCAGACCGTCGGCGCGACGTAATGGACGCGGGCCGTCTGCGGCGACACCTCGCGGGCGCGGGTCTGGAGCCGCTTCGAGAAGCCTTGCGCGTCGATGGTGACCAGCGCCGCAGGCTTGAGCCTGGCGATCTCCGCCGTCGCCTGCTTCAGCCGCCGCAGGATGCGCGGCAGGCTGGGGATCACCTCGGCGAAGCCCATCACCGCCAGATCCTGCATGGGAAAGAGGCTGCGAAGCCCTTCGGCCTCCATGGCCTCTCCGCCAACGCCGTAGAGCGGGCGCTCCGGGGCGATCTCGCGCAGACGCCGCATCAGCGCCGCCCCGAGCCGGTCGCCCGAGGCCTCGCCCGCCAGCAGGAAGATTCCGCCCTCGCTCACAGCAAGGCTCCCAGACCCCAGAAGACCGCCGCTCCCGCGCCGATGGTCGCCAGCATGCTGCGGGTCGCCGCCCCGACGACCAGCGCCGCCACAGCCGCCAGGATCCGCAAGGGATCGACCGCCCCTCCGCCCGAAGCCGGAAAGACCACCATCGGCGCCAGAATCGCGGGCAGGATCGTGAAGGGCGCGAATTTCAGCGCCCGGATCAAGCCCGGAGGCGGCGCATGACGGCGCATCAGCGCCATGAAGGACAGGCGCATGGCGTAGGTGATCGCCCCGAGCGCCAGAGCCAGAATCCAGAAGCGGGCGGGATCCACCGCGGTCATGACCGGGCCTCCTTGCCCGCGAGGCGGCTTTCGCTCCAGATCCCCGCCGCCACGCCGATCCCCGCCGCGACCAGAGGCCCCAGCCCGTAGGGCAAGCCGCGCAGCAGCAGCGCCGAACCCGCCGCCACGATCAGCGCGAACCAGCTGGGCTTGTCCCGCAGCGCCGGAGCGAAGATCGCCAGGAAGCTCAGCGGAACGATGAAGTCGACGCCCCAGTCCATGGGGATGCGCGCCCCCACCGACCATCCCAGAGCCGAAGCGACATGCCAGACCAGCGTGAAGGCGACCGCCGAACCGAGGAAATAGGCCAGCCGCTCGACGGGCGTCTCCTGAGGCTGGCGCGGGTAGCGCACGGCGCAGAGCCCGTAAGGCTGATCGAAGAGCATGTAGGCGGCGGCGGCCTGGGTCCGGAAGGGCGCGCCCCGCCAGTAAGGCGCCATGGAGGCCGAATAGAGCAGGAAGCGCAGGTTCACCGCCGCTCCCGCCACGACCGCCACCAGAATCGGCGCGTCGGATTTCAGAAGCTCCACCGAGGCCAGTTGCGAGGCCCCCGCCAGCACCGTCACGGACATCATGACCGTCTGGAGCAGATCCAGTCCAGCCGCCGCCGCCACCGCGCCCCAGATGATTCCGAAGGGGATGATGGCGAACATCAGCGGCAGGCTCTCCAGAGCGCCGAGGCGGAACAGAGAGGATGGAATTGGCGACGCGCGCAAGAGGCGACTCCCGTCCGAAGCTGTCTCGACGCCTGCGGGAGGCGCGATGCGGAGGGTCTAGCGCGCCGGAGGCCCCCTTGTCACCTCCTGCGGCCGGAGGAGGGGCGTGCGAAAGCCGGGACGCGACGCGCCCCGGCTTCCGGAGAATTCGGCCTGCGAGGCGGCCTTACTGCGGCTGGGCGGCGGCCGGAGCCTCTTCCTCGACCGGAGCGACGTCCTCGATGATCACTTCCTCTTCCTCGATGACCGGGACCTCTTCCGAGGGCGGGGCGTCGAGGGAAGGAGCGACCGCGCCTTCGGGAGCCGCCGGAGCGGGCTCGGCGGGGGCGGAGCCCGGAGCCGGAGCCACCTGGACCGGCGCCGGAGCGGGCTCGGGCGTGGGCGCGACGTCGACCGCAGCGGGGGCGGCGGGAGCGGGCGCCGCAGGAGCGGCCGGAGCCGGAGCCGGCGTCGCGGGCGCGCTCACCGTCGCCGGAGCCGGCGGGGTGGTGCTCGTCGTCGTGGTCGTGCTCGAGTCGCAGCCCGCAAGGGCGACGCCCGCCATGAGGACGGCGGCGATTTTGAACTTCATGAACGCTCACTCCAAAGGCGCGCCCTCGGGCCGTCTGGCCGGATTCGCGGCGCGCCGTTGCTCGATTCGTGCCTACGTCTTAAGACGTAGTGCCTTCGCGCGCGGAAGCCAGCGTTTTCACACATGATGAACAAGGTTTAACCCGATCCTTCCGCCCGCCCTCGCGCAGGTCGGGGCGAGGGGTTCCCTCGCGGCGCGAAAAGCCCCAGGATGCGCCGGAGCGGGGCCTCCTCGCGAGGCCCGCCCTGATGACGGCGACCTGAAAAAGGCGATAAGGAGATCCCCCATGTCCTCCCCTCGGCCCGCCCTCTTCGTTCCCGGCCTGCTCTGCGACGCGGAGCTGTTCGCGGCCCAGATCCGCGACCTCTCCGACTTGCTTGAGATTCAAGTCGCCGATCAGGGCGCCGGAGAGAGCGTCCCGGAGACCGCCGCCGCGATCCTCGAGAAGGCTCCGCCGAGCTTCGTTCTGGCGGGGTTGTCGATGGGCGGCTATCTCGCCTTCGAGATCCTGCGCCAGGCGCCTGAACGCGTGACGCGTCTGGCGCTGCTCGACACCGCCGCCCGCGCCGATTCGCAGGAGCGTCGCGAAGACCGCGAGCGTCAGATCGAGCTGGCGGGCTCCGGCGGCTTCGGCAAGCTGGTCGCGGCCATGACGCCCAAGCTCGTCGCGCCGGAGAACCGCGTGGAGGTCGGGCCGGTCTTCGAGGCCATGGCGCATCGCGTCGGGCCGGAAGGCTTCATCCGCCAGACCCGCACGATCCTCAGCCGCCCCGACAGCCGTCCGGATCTCGCCGGGATCCGGGTTCCGAGCCTCGTGCTCGTCGGGACGGAGGACGCGCTGACGCCGCCCGAACTGGCGCAGGAGATGGCCTTCTCGATTCCCGGCGCGCGGCTCGCGCTGATCGAGGGGGCGGGGCATCTGGCGCCTCTGGAGCGCCCGGCGGCGGTCACGGCGGCCCTGCGCGACTGGCTGACCGCCTCCTGAGGGGCGAAAAGGCTTCCGGCTTCTCTCTGCGCTTGACGCCGCCGTCGCCCGGCCCTTAGCATAGGGCGCGCGCCGCCCCCCGAGGGGGCGGCTTTTTGCTTTGGAGTTCAGCCATGATCTCGCCCGTTCTGCCCACCTACGCCCGCGCCCCCCTGGCTTTCGAGCGCGGCGAAGGCTCCTGGCTCATCGAGCGTTCCGGCGAACGATATCTGGATCTGGCGGCGGGCATCGCGGTCTGCGCGCTGGGCCACGCCCATCCGAAGCTCGTCAAGGCGCTGAGCGATCAGGCGGCGAAGCTCTGGCATGTGTCCAATCTCTACGAGATCCCCGGTCAGGAGGCTCTGGCGCGGCGGCTGGTCGAGACCACCTTCGCCGACACCGTCTTCTTCACCAATTCGGGCACCGAAGCCATCGAATGCGCGGTGAAGATGGTCCGGCGCTATTTCTACAGCCTCGGCCAGCCGGAGAAGAGCGGGATCATCGCCTTTCAGGGCTCCTTCCACGGACGCAGCAGCGCGGGAATCGCGGCGGCGGGCGGCGACAAGCTCGCGAAGGGCTTCGGGCCTCTGCTGCCGGGCTTCACCCAGGTTCCCTTCGGCGATCTGGAGGCCGTGAAGGCCGCCATCGCTCCGGAAACCGCCGCCGTCATCCTGGAGCCCATCCAGGGCGAAGGCGGCATCAAGCCCTTCGGCGCCGAGAAGCTGAAGGAGCTGCGCCGCATCTGCGACGAGAACGGCCTCCTGCTGATCCTCGACGAGATTCAATGCGGCATGGGCCGCACCGGCAAGCTCTTCGCCCATGAATGGGCCGGGATCGCCCCGGACGTCATGGCCGTGGCCAAGGGCATCGGCGGCGGCTTTCCGCTCGGCGCCTGCCTCGCCACGGAGAAGGCGGCCTCCGGCATGGTGGTCGGCACGCATGGCAGCACCTATGGCGGCAATCCTCTGGCCATGGCCGTCGGGCTGGCGATCATGGAGGAGCTGCCGCAGACGGAGTTCCTCGCGCAGGTCCTGCGGGCGGGCGGACGCCTGAGGCAGGGCCTCGAAGGGCTCGTGGCGAGCCACCCCGAGGTCTTCGCGGAAGTCCGCGGCGAGGGGCTGATCCTCGGCCTCGTCTGCCGCAGGTCCAACGCCGAATTCGTGACGGCGGGCCGCGCGGCGGGGGTTCTGCTCGCGCCGGGCGCCGAGAGCGTGGCGCGCGTTCTGCCGCCGCTGAACATCTCCGACGCGGAGATCGACGAGGCGCTGCGGCGGCTCGACAAGGCGGCGCAGGCCGTCGGCGCCGCTCCGGCGGCGTGACCTAGAGCGCTTTTCAGCGAAGCCGATCAGGCTTCGCGTCGCGAAAGCGCGACCACCCAGGAAGGGGGAGCGTTCGAACGACCCGGTTCGGTCGGAAGACGCTCCGACGACCAGCAGAGGGAGAGCGCGATGAACGCTCAGGAGGACGCCGCGGGTCTGGCGGCGGGACGTCGGCATTTTCTGGATCTGCATGAGGCTTCGCGCGTGGATCTGCGCGCGATCCTCACGGATTCGGAACGTCGCAAACGCGCCCGGGCGGGCCTCGGCGCCGCCGCCGCTCCCGACGAGGACGCGCCGCTCAAGGGCAAGATGCTGGCGATGATCTTCGAGAAGTCGTCCACGCGCACCCGCGTCTCCTTCGACCTCGCCATGCGTCAGCTCGGGGGGGCGACGATGGTCCTCAACGGCGCCGAGATGCAGTTCGGGCGCGGCGAGACCATCGCCGACACGGCCCGCGTGCTCTCGCGCTACGTCGACGCGATCATGATCCGCACCTTCGAGCACGACAAGCTTCTGGAGCTGGCCGAGGCGGCGACGGTCCCGGTGATCAACGGCCTGACCGACAAGACCCATCCCTGCCAGATCCTCGCCGACGTGCTGACCTTCGAAGAGCATCGCGGCCCGATCCGGGGCAAGAAGGTGGCCTGGCTCGGCGACGGCAACAACGTCTGCGCGAGCTTCATCCATGCGGCGGGCCAGCTCGACTTCGAGCTGGTGGTGGCTTGCCCCGAATCGCTCTCGCCGGATCGCGACGTGCTCGAATGGGCCCGGAAGACCCAGGCCCGCGTGAGCGTCACCCGCGATCCGGGCGAGGCCCTGACGGGGGCGGATCTCGTCGTCACCGACAGCTGGATGTCGATGCATGATCCCGAGCACACCCGCATCCGTCGCCACAACCTGCTCAGCCCCTATCAGGTGGACGAGAAGGCGATGAAGGTCGCCAGGCCCGACGCGCTCTTCATGCATTGCCTGCCCGCCCATCGCGGCGAGGAGGTCACCAACGCCGTCATGGACGGGCCCAATTCGGTGGTCTTCGACGAGGCCGAGAACCGGCTCCACGCCCAGAAGGGCGTGCTGAACTGGTGCCTCGGGGCGATCTGAGCGCCGACGCGCAGCCGGGCGGGAGCGATTCGCTCTCGCCCTTTCGTCGCGAGCGCAATCATCTTTCGCCGTCGCGCGAAAGAAGCTAATCCTGTTGCGCTGCAAACCCCCCGAGGATTCGCCTTCCGGAATTCGCCTGAGGATCACGTCATGGCTCAAGCTTCCCTTCGTCCCCGCCGCTCCGTCCTCTACATGCCCGGCTCGCGGGAGCGGGCGCTGGAGAAGGCGCGGAGCCTCAAGGCCGATTCGCTGATCCTCGACCTCGAGGACGCCGTGGCGCCCTCCGAAAAGATCGTGGCGCGCGAGCTGGTCGCCGGAGCGGTGAAGGCGGGCGGATTCGGCGGCCGCGAGATCCTCGTGCGCATCAACGGCTTCGACACCGAATGGGGCGAGGAGGATCTCGCCGCCGCCTCCAGGGCCGGGCCGGACGCCGTGCTGCTGCCCAAGGTCGAGACGCCCGAACTCGTCCGCGAGGTCGCCGCGAAGCTGGAGAAGCTCGGCGCGCCCGACAAGACGAAGATCTGGATCATGATGGAGACGCCGCTCGGGGCGCTGAACATCGCGGCCATCGCGGCCTCCTCGCCGCGTCTGGCGGGGATCGTGGTGGGCTCCAACGACCTCGTGAAGGATCTCCACGCCGAGCATGCGCCCGCCCGCGAGCCCATCGTCACGGCGCTGGGCCTGACCCTGCTGGCGGCTCGCGCCCATGGCCTGGCGGCGGTGGACGGCGTCTACAACGCCTTCAAGGACGTCGAGGGGTTCCGCGAGTCCTGTCGTCAGGGCCGGGCCTTCGGCTTCGACGGCAAGACCCTGATCCATCCCGACCAGATCGCCACGGCCAACGAGGTCTTCGCGCCCGCCGAGGCCGATCTCGATCTCGCGCGGCGTCAGGTGGCGGCCTACGAGGAGGCCACCGCGCGCGGCGAAGGCGTGGCGGTGGTGGACGGCAGGATCGTCGAGAATCTGCATGTGGTCACGGCGCGGCGTCTTCTGGCGCTCGGCGAGGAGATCGCCCGCCTGGAGAGCGCCGCCTGATGCGCGGACGCGGCGGATTCCTCGCGCGGATGGGGGCGCTGGCCGCCGGAGCCTTCGGGCTGCTCGGGGGCTGCGACGCCTACACCATCACCCGCGTGGATTCGCTGGCGCTGATGAGCAAGGGGACGCTCTACACCCTCTCGACGCGGGGGGGCATCCCGACCGAGATCCACGGGACGCCCTTCGCCGGAGTCGAACCCTCCGAGGTCGCCGCGCGGCTGAAGCTTCCCGCCGGACTCCCGGCGGGGATCCGGTTCCGGGCCGTCGCGCCGGGCGGCTTCGAGGACGAGCACGAGAAGGCGCGTCTGGTGCTGATCTTCAACGGCGCCTCGCCTCCGGGCTCGGGTCCGGCCTGCCGCCTGCGCGAGGTCGCGCCGGTGAACCCGCCCCAGCCGGGAGGCTTCACGCTCTTCGCGGTCTTCTGCGACGGGCGGAACTGGTTCGGACAGGGCTTTCTCGAAGCCCGCAAGACCGCTCACGGCGATTGGGAGCGCTTCGGACGCCTGACGGCCAGCCTGTTTCAGGAAATCCTCTCCCAGGCCGAGAGCGCGCGGCGCTAGACCGGAGGATCGGGGGCGATGCGGGCGGTCAGCACATGGTCGCGCCAGCGGCCCGCGATCTTCAGATAGGCCCGCGCATGGCCCTCGCGCTCGAAGCCGAGCCGCGCCAGAAGACGCGCGCTGCGCTCGTTTTCAGGCAGATGGGCCGCCATGATCCGATGCAGGCCGCAGTCCTGAAAGACATGGGGAATCAGGGCGGACAGGATCTCGGACATCAGGCCGCGCCCCTGATGCGCGCCGTCGATGGAATACCCCAGATGGCAGGCGAGGAAGGCCCCGCGCGCCACATTGCTGAAAGCGCAGAGCGCCAGGATCTCCCCGCTTCCGTGAAGGCCGGCGAGGAAATGATAGCCGGATCCCTGACGGATGTTCTCCGCCTGAAGCGCGGCGCGCGCGCGCCAGGCCTCCGGATCGTGGAAGCCCTCGGGACGCTCGGGCTCCCAGGGGGCCAGATGCGCCCGGTTGGCCAGGTGATAGGCCCGGAGCCTCTCCGCATCCGCCCCGCAGACCGGACGGATCCAGGCGCGCTCCGTGGCGAAGATCGGGCTCAGACGCGCCCGGCCTGCGTCTTCCCGGCCCATTCGGGCGCCGGAAAGACGCGGTCATAGGCCCAGTTGAAGGCGAAGGCGTAGACCACGTAGAAGATCGCCATGCCGATGTCCATGAGCAGCGCCTCCCAGAGGCTGATCCCCAGCCACCAGGAGATGAAGGGCAGAAGCAGCAGCAGGATCCCGACCTCGAACAGGATCGCATGGCCGACGCGGATCAGCGGCGTCTTCTGCGTGGTTCCGCGCCAGCGCGCCATGAGGTGGTCGAAGCCCCAGTTGTAGACGTAGTTCCAGAGCGTCGCGATGGTCGCGCCGCCCACGGCGATCACGCCCATGTCCTTCATCTCCAGCCCGAAGAGCAGCATGCCGCCGGGCACGGCGATGAGCAGCGCGAAGATCTCGAACAACAGGGCGTGGCGGATGCGGTCGGCGGGGGTGCGCATGGAGGGAGATCCGATCCTGACGCAGCCGGGTCGTCCCGGGAGAATCGCCGCAGGGCGCGGCCCATGATGGGGAGGTCGTCCTCGAGGCGGAGATATAGGCCCCGCGCGGCGCAGAGGCAAGAGGCCGCAGGAAGACCAGAGCCCCGGCCTCCGGCGCGAAGCCCCGTCGCGACGTCCTCCGCGTCTTCTCCTCCCGGATCTTCTCCTTCTGATTGCAAGGCGCAAGCCTCTGGTCGCGAACGGAGGAAGCGGATCGCCTGCGGGGAGAATCCCGCGCCTCCGGGACTCCGGGCGGCGGCGCTTCCCCGGAGAGGCGGGTTGACAGAGCTCCGGAACCTCGCCCATCTTCGCGCCGCGTATAGCAGGAGATGCAAGGCTTATGGCCGTCGTCGTCGTGGAATCCCCCGCCAAAGCCAAAACCATCGAGAAATATCTCGGGAGCGGCTTCAAGGTTCTGGCCTCATACGGCCATGTTCGCGATCTGCCCGCGAAAGACGGCTCGGTGCGCCCGGCCGAGGATTTCGCCATGGATTGGGAGGTGGATCCCAAATCCTCCAGGCGCCTCTCGGACATCGCCCAGGCGGTCAGGGAGGACGGGACGCTCATCCTCGCCACCGATCCCGACCGCGAAGGCGAAGCCATCTCCTGGCATCTCGTGGAGGCCCTGCGCGCCCGGCGGGCGCTGAAGAAGGACTCGAAGATCTCGCGGGTGGTCTTCAACGCCATCACCAAACCGGCGGTCCTCGCGGCCATGCAGGCCCCGCGTCAGATCGACATGGCGCTGGTCGAGGCCTATCTGGCGCGGCGGGCTCTGGATTACCTCGTGGGCTTCACGCTCTCGCCGGTGCTCTGGCGCAAGCTGCCGGGGGCGAAATCCGCCGGACGCGTGCAGTCGGTGGCGCTGCGGCTCCTCGTCGAGCGCGAGATGGAGATCGAGGCCTTCAAGAGCCGCGAATACTGGACCGTCTCCGGCGCCTTCGGGGCGGCGAAAGGCGGCTTCGAGGCCCGGCTCGTCAGGAGCGAAGGGAAGAAGCTCGAAAAATTCGATCTGGCGACCGAAGAGGACGCGAAACGCGCCGTCGCCTTCGCCGCCGCCCGGGACTACCGCGTCGAGGCGGTCGAGCAGAAGCCCGCCCAGCGCCATCCGGCGCCGCCCTTCATGACCTCGACCCTCCAGCAGGAGGCGAGCCGCAAGCTCGGCTTCGGCGCCCAGAACACCATGCGCGTGGCCCAGAAGCTCTATGAGGCGGGCTGGATCACCTACATGCGCACCGACGGCGTGGACCTCGCGCCGGAGGCCGTGCAGGCCCTGCGCTCGGAGATCTCCAGCCGCTACGGGGCGCAATATCTGCCTTCGGCCCCGAGGGTCTACAAGACCAGGGCCAAGAACGCCCAGGAGGCCCATGAGGCCATCCGCCCCACCGAGGCCTCGCGCCATCCGGACAAGGCCGACCTCGCGGGCGAGGAGGCGAAGCTCTATGACCTGATCTGGCGACGCGCCGTGGCCTCGCAGATGGAATCCGCCCGCTTCGAGCGCACCGTGGCCGAGATCGTCAGCGCCGATTCTCAGGCGGCCTTCCGCGCCACGGGCCAGGTCCTGCTCTTCGACGGCTTCCTGACGCTCTATCAGGAAGGCCAGGACGACGCCGAAGACGAAGACTCCCGTCGTCTGCCCGCCCTGAGCCAGGGCGAGGCGTTGAAACGCGGCGCGGTCACGCCCGAGCAGCATTTCACCCAGCCCCCGCCGCGCTTCACCGAGGCCAGCCTCGTGCGGCGCATGGAGGAGCTGGGCATCGGGCGCCCCTCGACCTACGCCTCGATCATCACGGTGATCCAGGATCGCGGCTACGCCCGCAAGGACAAGAACCGCCTGATCCCCGAAGACAAGGGCAGGCTCGTCACGGCCTTCCTGGAGAATTACTTCGCCCGGCTCGTGCAATACGACTTCACGGCGGGGCTCGAGGAGAAGCTCGACGACGTGACCGCCGGTCAGGCCGACTGGAAGAAGCTCCTCGCGGAGTTCTGGACCGAGTTCAACGGCGAAGTCGAGGCCACCCGGGAGCTGCGCGTCGGCGACGTGCTGGAGCGCATCAACGAAGCCCTTGAGCCTCATGTCTTCCCGCCGAAGGAAGACGGCTCCGATCCGCGCCTCTGCCCGACCTGCGGCAAGGGGCGGCTCTCGATCCGCACCGGCAAGTTCGGCGCCTTCATCGGCTGCTCGAATTACCCGGAATGCCGCTATACGCGCCCCTTCGGCGTCGAGGAGGGCGAGAACGGCGAAAGCTCCGAGGCCCTGCCGCCCGAGGGCAAGCCCCTCGGCCAGGCCCCCGACGGCGAAGCCGTGACGCTGCGCGTGGGCCGTTTCGGGCCCTACGTCCAGAAGGGCGAGGGCGAGAAGCCGCCGCGCGCCTCTCCGCCGCGCGGGGTCGCCCTCGACGAGGTGAATCTGGACTTCGCCCTTCAGCTCCTGTCGCTGCCGCGTCTGGTCGGCGAGCATCCCGAAGGCGGCGAGATCCGCGCCAATCTCGGGCGTTTCGGGCCCTATGTGCAGCATGAGAAGACCTACGCCAATCTTCCCGAATGGCGCGAGGTCTTCAGCATCGGGCTGAACCGGGCGGTCGATCTGCTGGCGCAGAAGCGCGCCAAGGGCTCCGGACGCGCCGCCGTCGCGCCGCTGAAGGAGCTGGGCGCCCATCCCGCGGACGGCGCGCCGGTCAACGTCATGGCCGGGCGCTACGGGCCCTATGTGAAATGGGGCGCAGTCAACGCGACCCTGCCCAGGGACGTCAAGCCCGAAGACCTGACCATGGAGCAGGCCCTTCCTCTGCTGGCCGCCCGCGCCGAGGCCGCTCCGAAGAAGAAGCCCGCCGCCAAGAAGGCGCCCGCCAGGGCGAAGGCCGAGCCTGCGGGCGACGAGGGGGAGGCGGCTCCGAAGAAGAAGGCGGCCGCGAAGCCCAAGGCGGCGAAGCCCCGAACCGCGACGAAGAAAACCCAGACGGCGGAGTCCTGAATCATGGCGCAGTCCGCCGAATCCGCGCCGACGCGGCTCTACCTCGTCGCGCCCGCCGAGATCGCCGACCCCGGAGCCTTCGCCGCCCTCTGCGCCGAGGCCTTCGCGGCGGCGGACGTCGCCTGTCTGAGGGTGCCGCTGGCGGAAGGGCTCGCCGACCGCGCGGCGGCGGCCCTGCTCGACGCGCTGAAGGCGCCCTGCCACGCTCACGACGTGGCGCTGCTCGTCGAGGACCGCTTCGATCTGGTCCGCCCCTACGGGCTGGACGGCGTCCATCTCTCCGGACCCCATGCGCTGAAGGCCATGACCGAGGCTCGCGCCGCCATCGGAGGCGGGGCCATCCTCGGCGTGGATTGCGGCGATTCCCGCCACAAGGGCCTCACCGCCGGAGAGCGCGAAGCCGATTACGTCGCCTTCGGCCCCCTCGAAGGGCTTGACGCCGACCCGGATTTGCGCGAACTCATCCTCTGGTGGCAGGCGATGATCGAAATTCCCTGCGTGGCCGAGATCGCCCCGGACCCGGCTCTGGCTGCGGCGCTCTGGGGGAAGGCGGATTTCCTCGCGCCCTCCGCCGCGTTCTGGACGGCTCCGGAGGGCGCCGCCGCGCGTCTGAAGGCCCTGGCGCCGGGCGCGGGCGCCTGAGGGAATCAGGCCGCGCCAGAGGCCGCCCCGGAAGACGCCGGGGAAGGCCCTGCAAGAAGAAAAGAGCGGAATCTCAGGAATCCGTTCATCATGAACGACGCATTATTGAAATAATTTTATGAATTCCTTGGAGTTGTTCTTCGGGAGGGCGGAGGTTTTTATTACATAAGACAAACCGTGATTTAAAATAAAACTAGCCATTTCGGGCGATCATCGGATCTGCTTCAGTGGAGGAGCGATGATGCGCAAGAACAAGATCTCGAGCTTTCTGAAGGGTCGGCGCGGATCCGTCGCGACCGTGGGCGGCATGACCATCGGCGTCGCCGTGGCTGCGGTCGCGTTGTCCGCGACGGTGGCCCACACCTTCGAAACGCGCGCCGACATGCAGCGCGCGCTGGACGCAGCCCTGCTGAGCGCGGCGCGTTCCGACGAATATCTCACGCCGCAGAGGATCGTCGAGGCCTATCTGCAGTCCTATGTGAAGGACGCCGGGATCTCGGCCAAGGACATGCGGATCGAAGCGGTCTACGACGACGAGAAGGGCGTGATCAACGGCCGCGTGGTCTTCAACGTCGACGCGATCTTCCCCATGCCCAGCTCCGTCGCGGACAGGATGACGCCCCGCGTGGCTTCGGAGGTCACGCCTCCGGGCGCGCGCCGCATGGAGATCGCGCTGGCGCTCGACATGAGCGGCTCCATGAACGAACCCATGCCCGGCGGCGGAACGCGGCTCGACGCCCTGCGCGACGCCCTCGGCGCCATGTTCAACGAAATCGCCGCCCAGGAGACCGAGAACGGCAACAACGTCTACGTCTCGATGGTCCCCTACGCGAGCGGCGTGAACGTCGCCAACCTCCGGGGCGCCCTGACCCCCAGTTCGGTGCGGGGCGGCTCGATCCAGAACACGCGCCCCTCGCCGCACAGCTTCTTCGGCGCGGCCAGGACGCGCACGAACTACATGGGCGATTATTACGGCATCCAGCGCACCACGAGCGGCTCCCAGGAGACGCTGAAATATCAGTCCATCGGCGAGTGCCTGTCCTATAACGGCCGCGGATACTGCACGTCCACCCTGAGCAGCGCCGCCTTCTACCAGCGGGCGGCCTATCTCAACGACGGCCTCTGGGCCGCCGAGCAGGGCCTGACCAAGGTCACGCAGGATCTGCCGCCGAATCAGGAGAAGGGCCTCTATTTCACCTATCAGGACGTCCAGGCCCTGAGGATGGAGATGCGCGACGACCTGCGCCAGAGCCTCGGCGCCAACTTCATCCACAAGAGCTGGGTGTCGCCCGTCATGCACGTGCTGCCCCTGACCAACGACGTCAACGAGATGCGCGCCTACGCCCGGAACATGGTGGCCTACGGCTCCACCGCCGGACATCTCGGCATGGAGTGGGCCTGGCGCACCATCTCGCCGAACTGGGGCGGCGCCTGGGCGATCAAGCCCACCGATTCCTCCGGACGCTTCCAGCTGATCACCTCGATCCTGCCGCTGGACGTGGTGCAGGGGATCCTCGACAATCTGGCTCTGGGCGAGGTCGGGAACCTCGTGACCGAGATCACCACCGGCCTGCTCCAGGGCCTCGGCCTGACGGGCGGCGGCGGCGGCGGCCAGTCCTACGTCGCGCCCGACCGCCTGCCCGTGGCCTACGACGCCTACAACGTCGGCAAGGCCATCGTGATGATGACGGACGGCGCCTTCTCGAACTTCCAGAACACGCCCTACGTCGACCAGTTCGCGACCGGATCCGTCGCGAACGGGATCTCGGCGGGCGCCATCTCGGCCTGCATGGCGGCCAGCGCCGCCACCGACGCCACGGGCGTCGTCAAGACGCGCGTCGAGAAGGCCTGCCGGGCGAGCTTCTCCTATTTCGAACAGGTCTGCACGGCGGCCAAGGCCCGGGGGATCAAGGTCTACACCATCGCCTTCACCGACGGCGCCGCCGGCTCGCTCGACTCGATGAGCCGTTGCGCGAGCGATCCCGACCAGGCTTTCGCCGTCGACACCGGCGTGCAGCTGAAGAGCGCCTTCACCCGCATCTTCCGCGACACGAGCTCGATGTACGTGAGCCGCTGACCTTCGCGCCGACCTCCTCCACAGGAGGCGCGGGCCCCGCAGCCGGAAGGCTTCGGGGCCTGCGTCCTTCCCGGCCTTGACTTTCCGGCGCAAGCCGGAGTAAGTCCCGCATCCGCCGTCCGTTAGGGCGGCGTTTTTTCGCGTCCGCGAGGCCCTCCGGGGCTTCTGTCGTCTCCCGGAAGGGAGAGCCGAGGAGGACGCGCCCATATTCGAACCGATTGGACGACCGACATGACCAAACGCGCCAATGCGAAATACAAGATCGACCGCCGCCTCGGCGAAAACCTCTGGGGCCGCGGCAAGTCGCCGGTGAACCGCCGCGAATACGGCCCGGGCCAGCACGGCCAGCGCCGCAAGGGCAAGATGTCCGACTTCGGCCAGCAGCTCCGCGCCAAGCAGAAGCTCAAGGGCTATTACGGCGACATCTCCGAGCGCCAGTTCCGCCGGATCTACGCCGAGGCCGACCGTCGCCGCGGCGACACCTCCGAGCATCTGATCGGCCTGCTGGAGAGCCGTCTGGACGCCATCGTCTACCGCTCGAAGTTCGTGCCGACCGTCTTCGCCGCCCGCCAGTTCGTGAACCACGGCCATGTGACCGTGAACGGCAAGCGCGTCAACATCGGCTCCTACGTCTGCCGCGTCGGCGACGTGATCGCCATCAAGGAGAAGTCGCGTCAGCTGGCGCTGGTGCTGGAGGCGGCCCAGTCGGGCGAGCGCTCCATCCCGGACTACCTCTCGGTCGATTCCGCCAAGGGCGTCGCGACCTATGTCCGGATGCCCACCATCACCGACGTGCCCTATCCTGTGCAGATGGAGCCGAACCTCGTCATCGAGTACTACGCGAAGAACTGACGTTTTTCCCGATTCAGACTTCAGGGCCGCGCTTCGCAAGGAGCGCGGTCTTTTTCATCGGGAAGCGTGAAGCGAAGGCCGAAAAGAGGCCGAAAGCTTCACGGATTCGCCTTATGCTGTCCGGGCTGCGCCCCCTTGCGACCGGTCCCCTCGTCACTGGAAAGACCGCCACCGCCGGAGAGATCATGAGCCGCTGGCTGACCCCCCTCGACAATTATTGCGAACGCACCGGACCGGAATTCTGGTCGGAGCCGATCAACGCCGTCACCAACGCGGCCTTCGTGCTCGCGGCCTTCCTCGCCTGGCGCGAGGCGCGGCGGCTCGGCAAGGAGGATCCGCTGATCCTCGGGCTCTGCGGGCTGGTGGCCGTGATCGGGATCGGCTCCTTCCTGTTCCACAGCTTCGCGCAACGCTGGTCTCTGATGGCCGACGTCATCCCCATCCAGATCTTCATTCTGGCGGCTCTGGCGGCCACGCTGAACCGCGTCTTCGGGCTGAGCTGGAAGGTCGCCGGGCTGGCGACCCTCGGGGCGGCGCTGGCGGTGGGCTTCGCGGGCGGCTGGCTGCGGACTCTGACGGGCGGGGCGCTCAACGGCTCGGAAGGCTATCTGCCGCCGCTGTTCGCGCTGATCGTCACTTCGGGGATCCTGATCTCGCGAGGGAATCCGGCGGGGCGTCTGCTGGGCGCGGCGGCTCTGGTCTTCACGGTCTCGCTGACCTTCCGCACCCTCGACCGTTCGATCTGCGAGGCCTTCCCGCTCGGGACTCACTGGCTCTGGCATGCGCTGAACGCCGTGACGCTCTGGCTGGTGCTCGTCACGATCATCCGCTTCGGCCGGAGGCCCGCTGCGCCATGACCGGATTGATCAGCGGCGCGGATCTCATGGCGGCGCTCTGGACGGTGGCCTGCTGGCTCGGGGTGGGCTGGTGGATCGAGCGCGGACCCTACGCCGAAAGCACCATGGCCGCCCTGATGTCGCGCCGACGCTACGAATGGGCGTTGCGCACCGCCGAGCGCGAACAGCGCATCGTGGACGCCGCCCTGCTCAACAGCCTGCAGAGCGGCTCCGCCTTCTTCGCCTCGGCCTGCATGTTCGCGATAGGCGGCGCGGCGGCCCTGCTCGGCCAGGCGGAGGCTCTGGCGGCGCTCTCCAACGATCTGCCCTTCGCCGACCACGTGGCCGCGACCGACTGGCGGCGGCGTCTGCTGGCGCCTCTGGGGCTGCTGGTCTACGCCTTCTTCAAGTTCGCCTGGTCGCACCGGCTGTTCAACTACAACGCCATCATGCTGGGCTCGATTCCCATGCCGAGGCTCGGCGAGACGGGGATCTCGCCGGAGGCCGAGGACGCCGCCCTGCGCGCCGC